>CBDFHC010000005.1:0-1329889 GCA_965247585.1 Dehalococcoidia bacterium | reverse complement strand
ACGGAGTGGGCTATCCGTCCGAACAGGTATGACCAACCGGGCAACGGCGTGCCCCGGACCCGCTTGAGCAAGCCCCCGTCCCTGGAGAAGCAGATGCCCATGGCAACGTTGGTGTAGCAGGCGCCCACCACCGCGAAGACAACGATCCCCGGCACGAAGAAGTTTGCAGTATTCACCGGCTCGCCCTGCTCGTCGGTCCCCACGTCGCCGAACACCAGATTGAAGATCACCAGGAACATCAATGGAAACACGATGGTGAAAAACGCCGCGGCGGGGGTTGCGCCAAAAGGCGGTATTCTCGTAGCGGACTTGCCTCAGAGCGAGCGCGAAGGCATTCATGCTTCCGTCCTGTCCTGCTCGGGAGAGTCGACGAGCTCGATGAACAGGTCCTCTAGTGACAGGCGTGTGACCGACAGTTCCTCAAGTTCGATCCCCTGTTCCACAGCCCAGCCCGTGAGGCGGTGCAGGCTATCGGTCGGCCCATCCGTCGTGATGGCGTACCGGCCGTCGTCGCCGATGGGTGCGGCGGCCAGGTCTTCGGGCGGGCGGGTCGTGCCGGGCTGCACGCGAAACCGGATAGTGGTAGACCTATCCTTGTACAACAGCTCGCCCACGGCTCCCTCGGCGACGATGTTCCCCTCGACGATGATCGCGACGCGGTCGGCCAGGGCCTCCGCCTCCTCCATATAATGGGTGGTGAGCACCACCGTCTTGCCAAGCGACTTGAGATTCCGGACCATCTCCCATGCGCCGCGGCGCGCTGAAGGGTCGAACCCCGATGTTGGCTCGTCCAAGAACAGCAGCTCAGGGTTTCCCGCCAGGCCGATGGCAACGTCCAGCCGCCTCTGCTGGCCTCCGGACAGACGTTTCACGCGGGCACGGTGCTGCTCGCCCAGTCCGACTGCGTCCAGGATTTCATCGAGGGGCAGCGGGTGAGGGAAGTAGCCGCGGAAGAGGTCGATCGTCTCCTCAACGGACAGGTACGGCTCCACGCCCGTCGTCTGCAGTACGATGCCGATACGCTGCTTGAGCGCGCGTTCGCCTCGCCCAGGGTCGTAGCCTAGGACCGACACCTCGCCGGCGGTCCGGTCTCGATGTCCCTCCAATATCTCTACGATCGTCGTCTTTCCAGCGCCGTTGGGACCGAGCAACGCGAACACTTCCCCCTTCGATACGTGCAGGTCTACGCCCCGCACCGCCTCTGTCTTACCATAAGACTTGCGGAGGCCGCGGACTTCAACCGCCAGCGTGGGCGATCCCCGGGTCTTCGACATTGACATACTCCAAGGGTAGCGATTCCTTGTTGACACTACGTTTCGGCTGCCAGCTCAGCGCTCTCTCGAGGTTGGAGAGATACTCTGCGAACGCGCGACGTCCTGTCGGTGTCGCCTCTACCCATGTGCGCGGCTTTGAGTCCAGGAACTCCTTGGTGGTGACCAGATAATCGGCGTCTTCGAGCTTGCGCAGATGGGTCGTCAGGTTGCCGCCGGTCAAGCCGAGCGTCTGCTGAATGAAGCCGTAGGCGAGCCGGTCCCCTTCGGGCTGGGAGACCAGCATAGTCATTATTCGCAGCCGGGTGGACTGGTGGATGGTCTCGTTGAAGACGATGGGTTCGTCGGTCAATGGATCTCGCTCTTACGTATCCACCACGCACCCAGGGCCACCACGACCAGCATCAATCCCGCCGACACCAACATAACCTCGTCGCTGTCCATGAGGTAGTTGGGGATGTAGAACGCCGCTGCGAATCCTACGCCTACCACCGCCAACACGGGGCGGTGCATGATGCCGAACAGGATGTATCCCAGGGACACTATGCCCAGGACGACGCCCGGTATATTGTCCCCGTTTTCGGCATTCCACATTCCCGCTGCCGCCGGAATGAGGAATATCGCTACAACCACCGCGAGCCAGTAGAGGAACACCCGAATGCCAGCGCTGCGAGCGGCACCCCCTGGCGCGATCCTCCTGCCAGCCCGGCTTCCTATGATCCCGCTTCCCACCATCCCCGGCACCATCAGGACGCCCCACAGCACCCCGAAGATCCACGGGCTGCGCTCCGCGAATTCAGAGTTATCGCTGAGGGTGAAGGCATCGTTTTGGTACAGCGTTCTCCAGAGGAGCTTCTGGTCTTCCGGCGATATGGTGGTTGCCGAGCACTCCGTCCGTGCTTCTTGATTGGCGACCGCAAGGAAATTCCCCTTGTAACTCAACAGAGTCGAATCGACAGTGTGGGTTCGGACCGTGCCGAGCATCCCGCACATCGAACGACCAGCAAGGGATACACGGCACCCACATGGCATATAGGCGAGCGGTGCTGGCGGCAGGGGCTCTGTTCTGCGCAACACCCAATTGGTCGGCCACCACTTGTAGCTGAAGTTGTCATATGAACTCTGATTTATGCCGGATTGGCGGCCATCTCCATGAGCCATGCCAGAGCGTTCGCAAGGCGCATCTGGCGCGGGGTGCGGCAACGCACTCGGAGTAGCGTCGGACTAGCTACGACCAGCGCGACGCATTGCGCCCTGCTAGTGGCGACGTTCAGGCGGTTCAAGCTGTACAGGAACTCCATCCCACGTGGCGCCTCCTCCGGGGAGCTGGTCGCCATCGAGTAGATTGATATGGGTGCCTCCTGCCCCTGGAACTTATCGACGGTTCCGATTCGAAATCCGGGGAGCGCCTCGCCGAGGGCCCTTACCTGGGCGTTGTAGGGCGTAATGAGCAGCACATCCCCCTCCTCCAATAGATGGGTAATGCCTTCTGCGTCCGTGTAAGTGGGATCCGAACTCAGCAGGCCTCTGACCAACTGGGCCACTTCGCTGGCCTCCTCAGGCGATTCGCTCGTTTGGCCGCTGTGGGGCACCGGGAGAAATCTGATACCCGTTCCGGACAGAGGCGGCACGCCGAGGAGGTAGAGCGACTCCCGTCCGGGGTGCGAATGAAGGCGCCCTTCGTAGAAGACCTCCGACGTGTAGAAACTGATGTCCGGGTGAAGCCTCCAGCTGCCGTCGAGAAAGAGGCCGAATTGATCCGGCATCACCCGCTCGCCGCTAATGACATGCGCCAACACAGAGCGCTCGGCGCCAGGGGGATGGGTACCCTGAAGAGGCTGGTCCAGCTGCTGCGGATCGCCGATCAGCACCAGATTTCTGGTGCACAGCGACGCCGCAACAGCGTCCGCGAATGACATCTGCCCGGCTTCGTCAATGAACAGGACGTCGACGCTCCCTATCATGTCCTCCCGGGACCAGAGCCAGGTCGTTCCTCCAAGCACGTCGACAGCGCCTTCCGCCAGTGAGTCCCGGGCAACGTCGTTGTCCTTCATGTGAGCGGCATCAGTGAAGGTGGGCTCATCATTTGATCGCTGACCTATTCTTACCCTGACGCCCCGTTCCTTCGCTGCTTGCGCAACTTTTGCCAACAGCTCCCCAATAACCTTGTGGCTGTTGGCCGTAACGCCGATGCTCCGTCCCTCCTCTGCTAGATCGACGATCATCTCCGCACCCACTGTGCTTTTCCCCGAGCCCGGCGGTCCCTGGATGGCGAGATAGCTCTGGTCAATTGATGAAAGGAGCCGGTGCGCCGCTTCTTCAACTCCCTCCAATTTGAGCAGGAGCGGCTGTCCTGATGCTCCACCGAATTGTGGATAGCGTCGCGTCAGCAGGTCGCGGGTAGCCCGGAACTCTCCAGGGCCGTCGATGCCGTTCTCGAGTACCCAATGTGCAAGGCGTTGCAGGCTCTCTGGCTTTGGGCTGGGTCGTACGAGGTCGAGTGGGATGAGAGACTTCGGCGCAGGAGCGGGCCGGGTGTTGCCGCACCTGATGTCGATCACTCCGTTTTCATCATCGAGGAGCACGACCGTCCCGACGGATTTCCCCGTCTCCGGGTCGTGGGGACTGCTGTCGAGCTTGATGGAGTGCTCCTGCGGCGGGAATCGGAACCGGTAGATGGTTGAGCGGGCGCGCGGCGCCGGGCCCGGCCACGAGGAGTCAAACGTCAGCATGGCTAGCGCGTCCGGCTCATCAAGTCGATCCTCGTCCGTGAGTTCATTGATGAGGTAGAAGTAGCGCCACCAGACGGACTTCGCCTCTCGTCGGTGCCAGTTAAGGAGTTGCGCCAGCAGCCATTGTCCCCGCTCGATATCTCCCATTTGCTCGATTCTCTCGGGCAAGCCGGAGGTCAGGGAGTCGACCAGTTCGTTCACCGCCTTCTGGGACTCGCTGTCCTCCGTCTCTTCCGGCTCAGGAACTGAGGGCCGGGGGAGGCCACCGCCAAGTTCGTGCTCCAACTTGGCCCGCTGCTCTTCCAGCCAGATCCGGAGGTGCATGGTGGAGAGGCAATCATCCCGGTTGTATTCCTCGATGCGGGTCAGCAACTCCTCCCGCTCTTCTCCCTGCCCAAGCTCAAGCCACGTTTCGAACTCGACAATGCTGGTTCCCGCGTCTCGCAGGTCGACCTCCCGGACGAAGCCGTAGAGCGGTTCGAGCCGCTTGATCGAGTAGCTCTCGACCGAAGCTCGAATGCCCTGGCGTATGGCGCGGTAAAGGTCCACGAAGACCCCTCCCCTAAGGAGGCGGTCCATCTCCTCTTCGCGAGTGCCGTACCGGCCGGCTAGGCGCTTTAGGGCGGTGGGTTCGTACGGCGCGAAGTGGTAAATGTGGAGATTGGGGTCCACTGCCAGTCTATCTACGACAAGGTCCATGAACTCTTCGAAAGCCCGCTTTTCCCCTGTGTTCGTAACGGTACCGTCCTCGATGGACCAGAACCTGTGGAACGCAGGCTCGCCTGATGCGCTCTCGCGGTCAGGTTCGATGACGCCGAACAGGTACTCGATGCCGTCGACTTCGTCCGAGCTGAAGAACGGGTCACCCTCCATGTCGAAGAACAGGTCACCTGGCGAGGGTTTCGGAAGCATCAGCAACCCCTGGTTCGGAACGAGGTTCCCCTCGCGGTCGCGAAGGGGTGCGACTCGCTCCGAGATAACCTCTCCGGCCTGTTCACCCCTCACCTGAATGCTGGCTTGGGCATGAATCCTCTGCAACGCGTCTCGACCAATGCCGTCCAGTCGTTGGGGCAGTGGCTCTGCGGGCTCGGCGAGCCCCGTGCGCGTCGTCATGTCTATGCTGTGCAACGCGCGTCGCTGACGCGACGACAAGCCCGCGACGAGGGAGAGGTCGTCCTGCGCGCGCCACTGGGCCCGGCACTCCAAGTTCCATCGGCACACATCGCAGTGCTCTACGGGCTCCGGCGTCGTCGCCGGCGGGAAGGCCGCGCCCCGGCCTAGCATCGCCTCGAATTCGCGGGCCACGAGGCGGTAGTAGGCCGCATAGTCGGCAACGCGGAAGGAGACCCGCTCACCCTGCACCCCGCCGAGCGCGAGGTGCATCTCCACAGGCGGGCGGTCCTGGAGTGCACTCAGCATGTCCGAATACATGCAAAGCTGCAGCACAGCCGACGCCTTGGCGTGCCGGGCGAGCTTGGTGTCCCAGACCTCGTAGCTCCACGGACCAAGGGCGCTGGGCGTCTCGACGCGACGGAGGAAGTCGGCGTAGCCCAGGCGACGGCCGTCGAAGAGGACCGCCTGGTAGATGGCGCTGGCACCTTCACGCATAGCCGCGATGGTGGCGTCCCGTCCTTGGGCTATGGGCTGGCCTAGGAGCAACGCTTGGTCTGAGGCGACCTCCACAACCGCGACGCCTTCGGCCCGTAGCGAGTCGAGGAAGAGCGCCTCATGCTGCCGGCCGCGCTGTGCGATTCGGTCCAGCACCGGATCGGCGCGCGCGGGCCTTTGGATGTGGCCCGTTGAGGCCGCCCGCTCAAGGCTTGCCAAATGCTCGCATTCGAGGTACCCCACGAGATCCGTCGCGGAGTAGACTAGGCACCCATCAACGCTTTGCATCGACTTATGCTATCGCGTTTGAAATCCTTTGGGAAGCAAAGTGCTTCCTGCAAATCTTGCTCAACCCTCTTTGCATGTCGCGCCGCCTAAATCGACGGAATTGGGCACGGCAAAGGCTTTGGTGTCAATGGCGGAGGCATGTTGGGCCACTGGGGCGGAGTAAAGCTGTACCACCTGGTGTGTTCATGTTCAGCGAAAAAGTCCGAGCTAACTGGCCAGCATAAATGTCCGCACCACTTGTTGAGGGAAATGGCCTGCTTACGGGTGGGTCAGCAGAGGACAGGCAGGAAGGTCTTGATGCTACCTATTCTTCGTGAGGCTTGTCTTGAGTTTGGGAGGCAACTCCCTCTCTGCTACGCTTGAGCCGGTAGCTCTCGCCGTTCATCTCCAGGATGTGGACGTGGTGGGTGAGGCGGTCCAGCAGGGCCCCGGTGAGCCTCTCCGACCCGAAGACCTCGGTCCACTCGTCGAAGGGAAGGTTGGTGGTCACCAGGATTGAGCCCCGCTCGTAGCGCTGGCTGAAGACCTCGAAGAGCAGTTCCGCCCCGGTGGGTGACAGGGGCACGAAGCCCAGTTCGTCGATGATCAGCAGGCTGAGGCGGGAAAGTTGTCTCTGGAGGCTGAGCAGACGTCTTTCATCCCGGGCCTCCATCAACTCGTGGACCAGGGCGGCGGCGGTGGTGAAGCCCACGGACATCCCTTTCTGGCAGGCGGCCAGGCCCAGTCCCAGGGCCACGTGGGTCTTGCCGGTGCCGCTGTTGCCGACGGCGATGACGTTCTCCCGGTTTTGGACGTATTCGCAGCGGGCCAACTCCATCACCAGCGCCTTGTTCACCGACGGGATGGCCGTAAAGTCGAAGGTGTCGAAGGTCTTGACGGCAGGGAAGCGGGCGGACCGGATCCGCCGCTCCACCATGCGCTGGTGGCGGTCGATGAGTTCCAGTTCGGCGAGCCTGAGCAGGTACCCCGGGTGGTCCACTCCCTCGGCGGCGCACTGGGCCGCCATCTTCCCGTATTCCCGGAAGAAGCTGGGCAGCTTCAGTTCCTTCAGATGGTGTTCCAGCAGCAGCGTGGACCGGCTGTTCATGCCGCCCTCCCCGACAGCAATGTCATGTACTCCCCGGCGGAAGTGATACTGACCCGCACCTGGGGCAAGTAGGGATAGAGTTCCAGGTCGAGGCGGGGCGGCCGGCCCTCCAGCCGGCAGAGCACCAGATGCTTCACCGCGTCGAAGCTCAAAGCCCCCAACCGGATGGCATCCCGAACCGCGGCGTGGACCTCCCCAGGCGAAAAATGCTCGAATAGCCGCAGTACCTGGACGAACTCCCGCTTGCCCCTTCGTCCCATGCGGGACTCCAGCAACCGGCGCAGCGTGGCAAACTCCTCGGGAAGGTCCCATCCCTGCAGGGGAGCGGCCTGGTCCAGGGCCGCCGTCTTCTGCTCCAGCAGGGGCAGGTAGTGGACGGGGTCGAACACAAAATCATCCCGCTGGTAGGAGCGGTGATGGCGGGCGATGACCTCGGACCCGCAACTGATGACCACCCGGTCCACGTAGCCTTTTACCAGAACGTCCCGGTGCCCGTAGGCCACCGGGGCCGAGTAATCGTTGGTCCTGTACCTCACCAGCGACAGCGAACTCACCCGGCCTGCCTGCTTCTCGCAGGCGTCGTAGGCCACCGCCGGCAGAGGCAGCAGGGCCTCCAGGTCCCGTTCCATCCGCTGGCCTATGCTCTCTGAGTGGCCCCTCAACCTGGCATCCATTCGCGCCAGGCAGCGACGCTCCAGGTGGGCGTTCAGCGCCTCAAAGCTCTCGAAGGACGGGACCGGCACCAGGAAGTTGCGCCGCATATAGCCGACCATCCCCTCGACCTTCCCCTTGTCGTTGCCCTTGCCGGGACGGCCGAACCGGTCCGAGAACAGGTAGTGGGACTGGAGTTCCGTGAAGGCCCGGGTGCGTTTACGGCGTCCATCCCCCAGTATCCTGGCCACCGCCAGCTTGGTGTTGTCGTACAGGATGCTCTGCGGCACTCCGCCCAGGAATGCGAAGGCCGAGACATGGCCGTCCAGGAAGGCCTCGGTGGTCTCGGCCGGGTAAGCCTTGACGAAGCATCCGTCGCTATGGGGCAGGTCCAGGACGAAGCAGTGGGCTTTCTGTTCCACCCCGCCAATGATCACCAGGGCCTCGCCAAAGTCGCACTGGGCGTGGCCCGGCGGATGAGACAGAGGGACGAACATCTCCTGCGACCGGCGGCGGTGCTCCCTTACGTAGTCCTTGACTATGGTGTACTGGCCGCCGAACCCATGCTCGTCCCTGAGCCGCTGGAAGATCCGCTGGGCTGTGTGGCGCTGCTTCCTGGGACGCTTGAGGTCGTCTACCAGGATTTGGTCGATGACGGCGGTGAAGGGCTCCAGCTTAGGACGCCGGGGCGGAGTCTGTCGCCGGTAGCCCGGCGGCGCTGAGTAGGCCAGAATCTTGCGCACCGTGTCCCGGTGCAACCCGAACACCCGGGAGACCTCCCGGATGCTCATCCCATCCACCATCACCGCCCGTCGGATCCGTAGATACACGTCCACCTGGTACATCCATCCCACCACCCATAAGCACGACTTCGAACCTATGGATGGCAGAGGACGGTACATTTTTCAACCGCCACAATGTCAGGCGGTCAATCCGTCCAGGTGGTCCACTTTAGCTCCGCCTTTTACACTTTGGTGAAGGAGTTTAAAACACGACTGCGACGCAACGGACGGCCTGGCATCTACACCGCCAGCCTTAAGCTCAAGCTGAAAGTTCTTGATTTTGTCCAGTTTGGTGGGCCTAAGTTGACGGTAGGCAGAACCATCTTTGAGCTTTGGATGGGACTGTGAACCACGAAGGAGCGGCTAATGGCCAAGACAGCGAGGTTCGACGGCGGCGCCTTCTTCGCCGCTCTGGACGCAGAGAGACAGGCCCGCCATTGCACCTGGAAGCAAGTGGCGGAGGAGTGCGGCATCAGCGCCTCCACTTTGAGCCGTATGTCACAAGGCAAACACCCTGACGTGAACGGTCTCGCAGCCTTGGCGGCGTGGTCGGGACTGGACGTAGACCGATTCGTCAGGAGCGCCGCCGCAAAGGATGAGCCGGAGCCCCTCGCGGTCATCTCGTCCTGTCTCCACTCCGACCCCCGCCTGAACGAGGAAGCCGCCGTTGCCCTTGACCAGATGGTCGAGGCAGCCTATCGGAGTATGGCAAACCAATGAGCGCCCTGAACATCAGCAGCTTTATATGGGGCATCGCGGACGACGTTCTGCGCGATGTCTACGTTCGGGGCAAGTACCGCGACGTCATCTTGCCCATCACGGTCATTCGCCGCCTCGACGCAGTTTTCGAACCGACCAAGGACGCGGTTCTCCGCATGAAGGCCCAGTTGGACGACGCAGGCATAACTAACCAGGACCGGGCGCTGCGCCAGGCGGACCTCACCGCGTCAGCCAGCAAGCGCGGTGTCGGGAGGGGCGGGGGTCTTGGAACGGCCCCATTCGCGCCGGTTATAGGTGATGCAGAGATAGCCGGCGGACGTGAAGGCGGGTAACCGGTTTACCCATAACTCGCATGTTCCCGTCAGCGCGTGAACGAAGGATACTGGGGTCCCAGGTCCTCCGGTGTCCTCTTAGTACAAGTCAATCCAAGGCAACGTCAGGTAGGGCAAAACGATTCGTTCTCCTTAAATGCTTTGGCAAGACTGGTGGACTCCGAGGTCACCACCGCGGGCGAGAATTAGGGTTTCGGGCGACGGGCGCAATGGCGGCGATGGGATCCTTTCACCATAGTAGCAGGGCCAGAGTATTCCTATACGTTTCCGTACTTCCAACGTACTGCGCCGCATCGGCATTGCAATCTCTCTGAGTTTTGGTCTTCAAGTCTCCAGACATTACAGGGCGGGTCACACGAGTCGCACCAGAAAACTCCGAGTGCACTCTCACATGCGTCAATTAGTTTGGATGCTTCGGATTGAGCAACGTCGAAGGAGTGTGATGCACGATTCCCCCAAGTCTTTAGTAGATTGTCCGCTTTGACAAGGGCGTCAAGCGCATCAGTGTTCTCAACGTAGCCACCAGCGGACTTCTTCTGGAACCTCCGCTTGCCGTCTGCCGCCAAACGACTCAAAAACTCATGTGCCATTCGCGTGTCGTTCTTGTCGGAGCGAAGGTACGGCAGACGGATCTGCAGATGTTCGGCAATCATGGGAAGCTCTACGTCCATGATCCTCCGAGCGTCGTTTGCAGCTGCGTCAGGGCGCCCCTTGAGCAGGGCCCTAGCGTCACTAAACGTCGTGGTTTTGTGAGACCATCGAATGCCAGTTTCCGGCGTCTCGTAAGGCAGCAGCGTCCTGAAGAGCCATTTGCTATTTTGTTCAAGCTGATGCCGCAGTTCCGTATACCACTCCCTGTCATGTGTAAGGATGATGACCTGCCTGTCACTGAACCTTTCCTCAAGAAGCTCAAGAATCATCCCACGATGAGTACGGTCAAGGCTCACCACCACATCATCCAAGAACAAGGGTCGTTCTGTATCGGAGACTTGCATTGCCATTGCCAAGAAAATGCAGAGGCCAAGACTGTTTCTGAAACCCTCTGAGAGGGTGAGGCGGGGGGATTCTTGGTCTAGTCCATGAAACGTGAGTACTACGTCGATTGCTTTGTCAGATCCTGTCGGCATTGAGAGGCGCACATTGTCAATCGCTTTGCTAGGGTGCAAGGTCTCCCACATGGATTCTACATCATGAGAAATGCCGCTAATGATTCTCTCAGCCTTTAGTCGAATTGAGAGACGTACTCGTTGCTCTAATATGGTTATCCACTCCAAGAGAACTTCCGCGGCGGCAACATCTCTTTTAACGCTGCCAGTTTCTAGGACGCAAAGAGCGACTTCCGCCTTCGCTAGGTCCACTGTAAGTTTCTGGATATCTGGCGGTGAGTCTCGTGATGCGAGGTGGGCGGCACCAACAATAGGTGAAATCGTGCCTTCGATAGCCTTTAGGTCGTCATCGGTACAGGACTGTCTCAGCGAATTGATGTCCATCGCTTCCAAGTCGGTGAAGCCCTTTAAAGTGTCTCGATCCGTGTTTTCGTTTCGCCAAGTCTGCAACGGTGGTGCTTCTAAGGTTGACTTGAGCTGAGTCAAGGTGTCACAGACGGTGCCAATGGTTGCCCTATAAGTGGTGAAAGTGTCGTTAATGTCTCGGAGTCGGTCGCTTTCCTCGGCAATGTGTTGGCGGAATGCGTCGACCGCAATACTCTGACCGCATGCTGGGCATTCCACGGTTTCTGTCTCTGTCAGGCGCGTCACGAAATCATCGGCGGACTTCAAGACCGCCAGCTTTTCTCGAATGAGAGAATCCATAGACGAGGCAAGTTGCACACCGGAGGCACGAACGGCCATTACATGGTCCTCAATTGTTATCTCAGCTACTTTCCTAAGGAGGAACTGTAAATGGTCAGTAGCTGTGTACGCTTGTATGCGACTGTTAATTGTTGTATTCAATTCATCGCAGCGTGATATCGGATCACCTGCCGTCGGGTCGCTGCCGCAGTACTCCCGATGGAGAATGTCAACGGTTTGGAGCATGTCCTCAATCGCCAGGCTTCCGAACGTAGCAATCTGCCGTTGCTCCATTTGCTTGAGTTGGGTTTTGTTTTCTACAATGTGGGACTCATTCTCCACGGATCGTGTTAGCTTGCGGAGATTCTCTGCAGCGAACTCCATCTCAGTTAATCCCAACAACGGCAATAGTGCGGAATATTTGTCGCCTTTTCTGTCGTGAATGAATCGCGAGACTTCGTCCTGCCTGAGGATCGTATGTCTATATTGCCAATTAGGCATGCCTATGTGTTCTGCCCCTGAAATCTTCGATGACCCACTAGGGCTGAATTCCACATTGAGTTGTGAACCGTCCCCGAACTGGAACTTCAACGTGGTTTTATCAGATTCGGATTTGTGAGTGTTGGGAATTGCATTGACTAGGTGGGAGCCACTGTATTCATTCTTGAGATGCTCTATGCCTTTATGGTTGACAACGTACTCGACCGCATCGACAAAGGACGACTTACCTGATCCATTTTCTCCATAGACAACCATGGACTTGCCGTTTGGCTCAAGCGCAACTGGAGTGGCAGATCCACGAAACCACGCCAACTCTATGGACTTAATTCTCATGATTCTCCTTTGGGTCGGCTGTTGCTGGCACCATGGCTTCAATTAGCTGCTGGGCAACTTCCTTTAGGCCTGTTGGGGTTAGCTCGCGTTCGAGTAGCCTTCCTCTCAAGAGTTCTTCCATGACAACAGAGGCTTGATCGGTGACTTGGGGGTTGGTCTCTATGCTCTCCTTAATTAGGGTGGCAGCCCATTTACTATCTGCTACGACGGCTGATGGTTGTTCTTCAGTCATGACGCCCCCTTTCGTGGTGGAAAACGCATCTCTGCTGTGGAGTTGCAGGTGCGAACTTGTCGCGCCGGGTGTGCTGAAGTTAGGTTACACGACAATGGCAGTGTGACTAACTTGACGGCAGGCAGTACCATCTTTGAGATGCGGCTTGTGCTGTTAACCCACCCTAACCGCTTGGTTACCTACGTGGCAGGTTAGAAGGCTGAGATTCAACGCCGCACGACCGTAATAGCTCTACTGCCTTTCACGCCTCCTTCCCTTCTTCACGACGGAACTGTCGAGGGTCGGACCTCCTCAGTCCCTGGCGGCTATTGCAATCGTATCATACAATTGCGATAATCGAATAGGCGATTCATTCCACTGTCGGTGATGACCATCTCGGATGTGAACCACGAAGGAGCGGCTAATGGCCAAGACAGCGAGGTTCGACGGCGACGGCTTCTTCGCCGCTCTGGACGCACAGAGGCAGGCCCGCCATTGCACTTGGAAGCAAGTGGCGGAGGAGTGCGGCATCAGCGCCTCCACTTTGAGCCGTATGTCACAAGGCAAACACCCTGACGTGAACGGTCTCGCAGCCTTGGCGGCGTGGTCGGGACTGGACGTAGACCGATTCGTCAGGAGCGCCGCCGCCAAGAATGAGCCGGAGCCCCTCGCGGTGATCTCGTCCTGTCTCCACTCCGACCCCCGCCTCAACGAGGAAGCCGCCGTTGCCCTTGACCAGATGGTCAAGGCAGCCTACAGGAGCATGGCGAACCAATGAGCAACCTGAACATCAGCAGCTTCATCTGGGGCATCGCGGACGATGTGCTGCGGGACGTCTACGTCCGGGGCAAGTACCGCGACGTCATCCTGCCCATGACGGTCATCCGCCGCCTCGACGCAGTTCTGGAACCGACCAAGGACGCGGTTCTTCGCATGAAGGCCCAGTTGGACGCCGCCGGCATAACGAACCAGGACCGGGCACTGCGCCAGTCGTCCGGGGAAGCCTTCTACAACACCTCGCCCTTCCGGCTCCGCGACCTTGCTTCACGTGGGCGGCAACAGCAGTTGCGAGCAGACTTCGAGGCATACCTCGACGGGTTCTCTCCCAACGTCGAAGAGGTCCTGGAGAAGTTCAAGTTCCGCAATCAGATTCCCACGCTGGTGGATGCGGACGTGCTCGGCTTCCTGCTGGAGAAGTTCCTGGACAGCTCGATCAACCTCAGCCCCAAGCCCATCCTGAACGGAGACGACTCCGTGCGTCTAGACGGCCTAGACAACCACGGCATGGGTACGGTCTTCGAAGAGCTCATCCGGCGCTTCAACGAGGAGAACAACGAGGAAGCCGGGGAGCACTTTACCCCAAGGGACGTGGTGCAACTCATGGCACGGCTCATCTTCCTGCCGGTTGCCGAAGATGTCAGGTCCGGCACCTACCTGGTCTATGACGGCGCGTGCGGCACAGGCGGGATGCTGACGGTAGCGGAAGAGACGCTTACGCAGCTGGCCAGGGAACAAGGCTAGGAGGCGTCAGTTCATCTGTACGGCCAGGAGGTGAATCCTGAGACCTACGCCATCAGCATGGCCGACCTCATCCTGAAGGGAGAAGGCGGAGAGGCAGACAACATGCAATACGGCTCCACGCTCTCCGCCGACGCCTTCCCGGCCCGTGAGTTCGACTTCATGCTCTCCAATCCGCCTTACGGCAAGAGCTGGAAGAGCGACCTCGAACGCATGGGCGGCAAGTCCGATATTACGGACCCGCGCTTCGTCGTGGAGCACGGCGGCGACGCGGACTACTCCCTCATCACCCGCTCCAGCGACGGCCAGATGATGTTCCTGGCCAACATGCTTAGCAAGATGAAGAGTGGCACCGCCATGGGTAGCCGCATCGCCGAGGTCCACAACGGCAGCTCCCTCTTCACCGGCGACGCCGGGCAGGGCGAGAGCAACATCCGCCGTTGGATCATCGAGAACGACTGGCTGGAGGCTATCGTCGCCCTCCCGCTCAACATGTTCTACAACACCGGCATTGCCACGTACATCTGGGTGCTCAGCAACCGCAAGCCGGAGCATCGCCGAGGCAAGGTGCAGCTTATCGACGCCACCCAGTGGTTCCGCCCTCTGCGCAAGAACCTGGGTAGCAAGAACTGCGAGCTGTCCGACGACGACATCCAGCGCATCTGCGACGCCTTCCTGGCCTTCGAGGAGACGGAGCAGTCCAAGATATTCCCCAACGAGGCTTTCGGCTACTGGAAGGTCACCGTAGAGCGCCCGTTGCGGCTCACCGTCGATCTATCGCCCGAACAACGCACCCGGTTCCGGGCCGCCTGCCGTGACGCGAAGGAAGAGCCGCTCGCCAGCGTCGTTGATCGGGTGGCGACAGTGCTGGGCGCTGGACCTCACCCCGACTTCAACCGATTCATGGAAGCCGTTGGCGCGGATTCCTCCGCGCAAGGCGTCAAGTTGACGGCCAAGCGGAAGAACCTGTTGCAGATGGCGTTGGCATCCCGAGAAGAGGCCGCCGCGCCCGTCATCAAGAAGACCCAAAAGCCGGGCGCGGTGAAACCGGACCCAATCCGCGGACCTATCGAAGTTGCCGTGGACGGTCAGAGCACCGTCGTGGAGTACGAGCCGGATCCCGACCTGCGCGACACAGAGCAGGTGCCGCTTCTCCACGAAGGCGGCATCGAGGCTTTCATCCGCCGCGAGGTGCTGCCCTACGCACCAGATGCCTGGTACGTACCGGACAGCGTGAAAGTTGGCTACGAAATCAGCTTCACCCGACACTTCTACAAGCCCCAGCGATTGCGCCCCCTGGAGGAGATACGGGCTGATATCCTGGCACTGGAGCGGGATACGGAAGGGCTGTTGGCAGAGATCATCTAACGCCGTTAGGTCGAGTTATCGTTCCAGTCATGAGCCTTAACCGACAAAGGTAAGTTTGTGAATTACTATGGAATGGATTAGTCCTCTATATTCTAGAGAGGAAATAAACGCCGCGGGTCAAGCTCTAGTTGATGGCAACGCGTGTTCTTATCTATCCGTCGAAGAGATGTTGACAATTGTAAACAATTGGCGTTCTTCTCATGCTTTTCCCCTGAATACCATGCAGATAAATCTACGCGAGAAGTCAAAGCAGATTGACTCGCAGAGCATGGTTGCACAACGCATCAAGCGCCGGTCATCTATCGAATCCAAGCTCCGACGATTCGGCTGGTTGAACCTCTCCAAGATGCAGGACCTAGGTGGGTGCCGAGCGGTGGTTCGCTCCGTTAAACACGCAGATAGGTTAATTGATGCGTATCAAAACAGCAGGATCAAACATCGATTGCTTAGAACGGATGATTATGTGAACACCCCAAAGAAGTCCGGGTACCGAGGACATCATCTAATATACGGCTACTTTAGTGACAAAAAAGATACCTATAATGGCCTGAATATAGAGATGCAAATCCGTTCCAACCTTCAACATTTCTGGGCAACGGCAGTTGAAACTGTTGGGACGTTTACCGAGCAGGAACTGAAATCAAGCCGGGGTAATAAAGACTGGTTGAGATTCTTTGCCTTAATGAGTTCCGTATTTGCCCATCGGGAAAATAGACCTATCGTGCCAAATACCCCAGAACATCACGGCGAGTTGTTAGATGAACTACGGCACTATGCCGAAAAGTTGGATGTAATAAACCGCCTTAATGCCTATACGACAGCTACGCGAGTGCTATCTGATGAATCCAAACTCAAGAATGTCCACTACTTTCTGCTACAACTTGACCGGGTAAACGGGAAGATAGGAGTACGTCGCTTTGGACGGAGTGACTTTCATAGGGCATCAGAGGCCTATATGCACGCAGAGGGGGAAGTTGCTGCCGGAGACACAGTCCTTGTATCGGTTGAATCGCTAGATTCGCTTAAGCGCGCCTACCCCAATTATTTTCTCGATGTCAAACGGTTTCTTCGGCAAGTGCGAAGGGCATTATCCACAAGTTGATTAAAGCAAGTCATCCAGCACCCCCTACCCTCCACCGCTACCCCGCGTACAAGCCCTCCGGCGTTGAGTGGCTCGGCGACGTGCCGGAGCATTGGGAGGTGAAGAAGATCAAGAATTTGGCACGTTCAGATCATAAGTCTTTCGTAGATGGAGACTGGATTGAGAGTCCCTATATAACTTCGGAAGGTATCCGACTAATTCAGACAGGCAACATTGGAATTGGCGAGTATCGAGAAAAGGGGTTTCGGTACATTAGTGAAGAAACCTATAAGGAGTTCGCATGTACTGAATTCCAACCAGGCGATGTACTCGTCTGTCGCTTAGGAGAACCTGTTGCGAGGGCGTGCTTGGCACCGCTCCTTGGCAAACGGATGATTACATCTGTTGACGTCTGTATTCTGAAACCACGTGATGATGTCAACGCACAGTTTGTCGTGCATTGCATGTCATCGCGTCAATATCTTGATTGGGTAGGATCACTTGTCAGAGGCAGTACTAGGGATCGAATTAGCCGCTCGATGCTTGGTGCGTTTCCGATGCCCCTCCCACCCCTCCCCGAACAGGCAGCCATCGTCCGCTACCTGCACTACGTGGACCGGCGCATCCGGCGGTACGTCAGCGCCAAGCAAAAGCTAATCGCGTTGCTAGATGAGGAGAAGCAGGCCGTCATCAACCAAGCCGTCACCCGCGGCCTCGACCCCAACGTCCGCCTCAAGCCCTCCGGCGTCGAGTGGCTCGGCGAGGTGCCGGAGCATTGGGAGGTGGTGCAACTGGGTCGAATAGGCAAGTTCTCTAAGGGTGGCGGAGGCACAAAAGAAGACGAAGTGGATGTAGGGCTCCCGTGCATTCGATATGGCGACATCTACATGCACCACAAGTATCACATAGAGCGCAGCCGTTCCTACATTAGCCTAGAACGGTCTTCAAACTACACGCCTATACAGTACGGTGACATCCTCTTTGCCGGATCTGGTGAGACCATTGATGAAATTGGTAAGTCGGCAGTCAACCTCCTTGATGCAAAAGCCTACTGTGGTGGTGACGTGATTCTGTTCCGTCCAGGAATCGAGGTGAACTCACGCTTCACGGGCTATGCGACCGATTGCGTCCAGAGCGCGTATCAAAAATCGTGCATGGGGCGTGGGATAACCATAATGCATATCTACAGCTCTCAACTCAAATACATGCGCCTGGCACTGCCGCCCGTTGCCGAACAATCCGCCATCGCGGAATACCTCGACAAGGCCACTACCGACGTCGAAGCCGCCACCGCCCGCGCCCGCCGCCAGATTCAGCTAGTTCAGGAATACCGCACCAAGCTCATCGCCGACGTGGTAACCGGCAAGCTGGACGTGCGGGTGGCGGCTGCCCAGCTGCCCGACGAAGCCGACGATGAAGAGCCTATGGACGAGGGCGGACCATTAGCAGACAGTGTGGCCGAAGACCTGCACGACCCCGACGAATGGGCAGAAGAGTTGGCAATGGAAAGCGAGGTGACCGTATGACGGACTGGGGAAAGTGCCCGGCAGTCGAGAGCGTGCCCGGCAGGCTGAGTGGGGCCTGGGTGTTCACCGGCACCAGAGTGCCGGTATCCGCTCTTTTCGAGAACCTTGAGAGCGGCGCCACGATAGAACAGTTTCTCGATTGGTTCGAGGGTGTGGAGGAATGGAAGGTCAGAGCCGTTCTCGAATACGCGGCGAAATCCGTCAAGGTTTCCGCAGAACCGTGAAGATTCTATTGGACCAGGGAACGCCTCGGCCGCTTCGAGAACATCTGCACGGACACTCAGTGGATACGGCAGCGGAGCGAGGATGGTCAGGACTCGGTAATGGGGACCTAATCGAGGAGGCCGAGCAGGAGGGATACGAAGTCCTCATCACCACTGACCAAAATATGCGATACCAACTGAACCTCATAGATAAGCGACTGGCGATTGTCGTCCTGCTGTCCACGGCATGGCCCTATGTCCAGCCACGTATAAAAGAGATTCGCACTGTCCTTGACGAAATACACCCCGGTGAACTGAGAGAAGTCCCGATCCTAGAGATGGAAGAGGGGTAGCGTGACCACAGACACCACTGAGAAGGGACTTGAGCGGCTCATCTGTATCGCCATGGCCGGCCATGCGTGTGAGCCTGCCCAGGGAGGCGCTGTGGCAGAACGTCCGGCCAATTACGGCGTAGGCTGGATCGGCGGAGACCACAGCGACTACGATCGAGAGTACTGCGTCGACCTCTTTCAGCTTTCCTCTTTCCTGGAGGCGACCCAGCCGGTTGCAGCCGAGTCGCTGGACCTGGGCCAGGATAGCCCAACGCGGCGCAAGTTCTTGGCCCGGCTGCAAGGGGAGGTCGCAAAGCGAGGGACCATTGACGTGCTACGCAAGGGCGTCAAGCACGGTCCGCATCAGATTGACCTCATGTACGGCACACCGTCGCCGGGGAACGAGAAGGCCGGGGTCCAGTACGGGCAGAACCGATTCAGCGTGACGAGGCAGCTCCACTACAGCCAGGACAACACCCAGCTTGCCCTGGACCTGTGCCTCTTCATCAACGGGCTGCCCGTAGCCACCTTCGAGCTGAAGAACAGTCTGACCAAGCAGACAGTAGCGGACGCCGCCAAGCAGTACAAGGAAGACCGCAACCCTCGCGAAAAGCTCTTCGATCTGGGGCGCTGCCTTGTCCACTTTGCCGTCGACGATCACGAGGTGCAGTTCTGTACTCACCTACAGGGGAAGAGCTCCTGGTTCCTGCCTTTCAACAAGGGGTGGAACGACGGCGCGGGCAATCCTCCCAATCCCAACGGAATCAAGACCGATTACCTGTGGAAGCAGGTCCTCACCCGGGAAGGCCTCACCGACATCATTGAGAACTACGCCCAAGTTGTCGAAACCAAGGATGACAAGGCCGGGCGTAAGAAGCGGGTGCAAATTTGGCCACGCTACCACCAGTTGGAAGTGGTGCGGCAGCTCCTAACGGATGTGGCTACAGACGGTGTTGGCAAGCGGTATCTGATCCAACACTCACCCGGAAGCGGCAAGTCCAACTCCATCGCCTGGCTTGCCCACCAGCTAATTGGGTTCGAGGTTAGCGGCAAGGCCCTCTTCGATTCGATCATAGTAGTCACGGACCGGAGGATTCTAGATAGGCAGATCAAGGACACTATTCGGCAGTTTGCCCAGGTGGGCTCCGTGGTGGGCCATGCCCAGAGCTCCAAGGACCTGCGCACCTTCCTTCAGGATGGGAAGAAGGTTGTCATTACTACCGTACAGAAGTTTCCCTTCATTCTGGACGCCATTGGGGACGAACACCGTAATCGTAGCTTCGGAATCATCATCGACGAGGCCCACTCCAGCCAGGGAGGCCGCACCTCGGCCTCGGTGTCCATGGCCCTGGGACAGGCCGGCGCAGAAGAGGAAGAGGAGACCACCGAGGACAAGATCAACAAAATCATTGAGAGCAAGAAGATGCTGCCCAACGCCAGCTACTTCGCATTCACGGCCACGCCAAAGAATCGGACGCTGGAGATCTTCGGCCGGCCTATCCCGGAGGGAGACAAGGTCAGGCACGTCCCGTACCACTCCTACACCATGAAGCAGGCAACCGAGGAAGGGTTCATAGTAGACGTGCTGAAGCACTACACACCGGTGGAAAGCTACTACCGGCTGGTCAAGAAGGTGGAGGCGGACCCGGAGTTCGATACGAAGCGTGCGGCGAAGAAGCTGAGGCGCTATGTTGAGAACAACGATCATGCCATCCGCCTCAAGGCGGAGATCATGGTGGACCACTTCCACGAGCAGGTCATCGGCCTTCAGAAGGTCGGCGGGCAGGCCAGGGCCATGGTGGTGACAGCCAGTATCGAGCGCGCCATCCGCTACTACCACGCTATCCAAGACTACTTGGCAGAGCGCAAGAGTCCATACCAGGCGATCGTCGCCTTTTCCGGTGAGCACGAATACGCAGGGACGAAGGTAACAGAGGCTTCCCTGAACGGTTTCTCCTCGAACCTCATCGCCGACGAGATTCAGAAGGATCCGTACCGTTTCCTGGTTTGCGCTGACAAGTTTCAGACCGGCTACGACGAGCCTCTGCTCCACACCATGTACGTGGACAAGATGCTGTCCGGCGTCAAGGCGGTGCAGACACTCTCGCGTCTTAACCGGGCACACCCCCAGAAGCATGATGCATTTGTGCTCGACTTTGCCAATGACGTGGACACTATCCAGTACTCCTTCGCCGACTACTACCGCACTACGGTCCTTGCCGACGAGACCGATCCCGACAAGCTGCACGACCTCAAGGCAACGCTCGACGGCTATCAGGTGTATGAGCAAGCCCAGATCGACCAGTTGGTGGAGCTCTATCTCTCCGGCACGGACCGTGACCAGCTCGACCCGATCCTCGACTCCTGCGTTGCCGTCTACCGGGAACAGCTTGACGAGGATGGGCAGGTGGACTTCAAAGGCACGGCGAAGGGGTTCCTTCGCACCTATGGCTTCCTGGCCTCGATACTTCCCTACACCAACGCCGAGTGGGAAAAGCTTTCCATCTTCTTGACTTTCCTCGTTCCAAAGCTGCCTGCGCCCATCGAGGACGATTTGTCGAAGGGGATTCTCGATACCATCGACATGGACAGCTACCGGGTGGAGAAGCAGGCGGTGCGGGACATCCAGCTTCCCGACGAGGACACCGAGATCGAACCGGTATCCACCAGTGGCGGAGGGCAAAAGGCCGAGCCGGAGTTGGAACGGCTATCCAATATCATCAAAGACTTCAACGACCGATTCGGCAACATCGAGTGGAAGGACGCGGACAAGATCGAGAAGGTGATTGCCGAAGAGCTGCCCGCGAAGGTTGCCGGTGACAGGGCGTACCAGAACGCCATGGCAAACTCCGACCAACAGAACGCGCGAATCGAGCACGACAAGGCCCTGGAACGCGCCATGACCGAGCTCCTGGCAGACCACACCGAGCTATTCAAGCAGTTCAGCGACAATGAATCGTTCCGCCGGTGGCTCTCTGAAATGGTCTTCGCCGCTACGTACGTTGGAGCTGCCGCGGCCGCCCCGGCAGGGGAATAGAAGTCGGGAGGACAACAGCAACCCGCCGGGTCTCATCCCGCAGGTTGAGCCGTCCGTCGGCTTCGTTCGCCGCAGTTCCGCGTCCTTGTCCCACTTGCCTCACTTCCTAGCTAGCGCTGGAACATCCTCGCGGCTACCCACTATGTTCAACTTACTTCATGCCGTAGATAAGGCGTCCTATGAGGCAAGCCCGCACCCGAGTCCGAATCGTCTACAGGCCTTCCGCACCAATCGTTTGAGGGACTTGCCTCGCTCCCGCACCAAGCCTGCAGCTACTCTAGCCCTACCACCCTCCGCCGCTACCACAAAATCGCGTCCAGCACAAGGGCTTGCAAGGCATTACATAAGCCGATTTTCCCGTTCACAATGAGATATTGGCCCATTGCGAACGGGAGCAGTCGATTGATAGTCACGAAGCCACGAAGGCGAGCATCGAACGCCACGACACAGGCCGGACCGGACCTCATGAGGGCGATCCAGGACTACGTGCGCGCCTACGTGTGGCGGCATGGACGGAGGAAGACAGCCGAGGACCTCGGCGTGTCCCGCCACACCCTCTGGCGCTTCCTCGAACGGGGCCACATGGGGCAAGCCGTGCCGTCCGCCGTCCTGAACTCTGTCGGCGGGAACGTCCGAGCGATTGAAAGAGCCGGGCAACAGCTGCTCATCGATCTGATGGGCCTGCGGCCGGACCCCGCTCTGCGTCCTCTGCGCGAGAGTCTTGAAGAGGCCCTCCTGTTGCTGTGCGCAGCGCCCTTGGCCACCGTGGACGAACTGTCCCGTTTTGGGCGCGTTCCGGCCTCCACCCTGCGAGAGCGGCTTGAGAAGCTCGCCAAACGCAGCCTTGTGAGCTCCGTGCCGCACCATCTGAGCATCTTGGGTGCTCGCCCGAAGCGCCGGTACTTCCCAACGGAGCAGGGCGTCATCGCCGGGGGAGTAGCCACCAAGGGCCGGGCGCATATGCTGCGGGCCTACCCGGTGTCGAAACAGTGGTTCCGGCTTCTGGCCGAGCGGCTGGACGCCATCGCCGTGCTCTACCGCGTCGCCGCCATGGTCGCTGACGCCGACCCGCACAACGATCCCGTGCGTGTGGACCACTACCGCCGAGGTCCCTACGACATGCTGCTCATCCTGCCCGGGGGCCGCTCCATCGGTCTCATTCGCCAAGGGCCGGCGTTTCCCACCTCCAGACTTCGCTACCGCCTCAGGAGCATTGAGCGGATGGACAGCAGCGACCGTCCCTTCGTCACCCTCGTGCTGACCCACGCAGACCAGGCCACCCGCAGGGCCATCCGTTCCCTGGGCGACCCGTCGGAGCACCTCAGGACCTTCGTGGTGACGGAAGGGGAGCTTCTAGCCGGAGACCACACGGGAGTCGTCTGGCAGCAGTGCGGGAGCGGCCTGGGCGAGCCCGTGCGCATCGCTGCCGACGCATCCCTGGCGGGTATCCTGGCCTTGGCGGAGCGACTGCTGGACTCGTCCCACTCCTTCCTGGGCAAAAGCCCGAAGCTGAATCCCACCGCCCTGTACTCCTCCGGCGTGCAGGCCTCCATGCCGGAGCCTACCCAGCAACTCACATCAACCCTCCCTGTGCAGCTGACCCGCGCCGAGAAGGACGCCCTCGACCTGCTGGCGGCCTGGCCCCTGTGCACCCGTGAGCAGCTGGCGGGACTGATGGGCGGCGTCACCCTGCGCCGGGTGAACCAGGTTCTCCGCTCCCTGGGCCAGCACAGTCTGGTGCGAGCGGACGGCCCCCTCCACGTGCTCACAGACGGTGGATTGACGTACCTGGCCCGCAGAGACCGCGCCGCTGTCGGGCTCACCCTCGACCGGTGGAGCGCCGAACCCGCGTACTCGAACCCCGAGGTTTACGCAGGGACCGCCCTGCGTGCCCTCGCCTCTCAGCAGCGGCACCACGCGGGCGTCACTGGCTTTGCCGTCGCCCTGTCAGCCGAGGTCGCCCGCTCCCAGCACTACGACCTGTTCGACCTGCTACCCACCTCCCGCTCCAGCATCGGCTACCGCTACGACTGGACCACCTACGTGATACTCCCTGACGCCTCCTTTACCTTGGAGTACCGGGGCCGGTGGCGTCCCTACCTGCTGGAGTTCGAGCGTCGAGCCACCACACCCAAGCGCATCCTTGACCGCCTGGAGTCCTACCGCCGGTACTTTCAGAGTGGCTGGGCGGAGCGGGACCACGGCGGACTCCTGCCCCGGGTGCTCTTCG
The DNA here is from genome assembly GCA_965247585.1 of Dehalococcoidia bacterium. Classification (GTDB taxonomy): domain Bacteria; phylum Chloroflexota; class Dehalococcoidia; order Lucifugimonadales; genus CBDFHC01. The sequence goes on along the minus strand of CBDFHC010000005.1, from coordinate 1,306,288 downwards.
TCTTCGAGACACCCGGCAACGAGGACGCCTTTCTGGGCGCCGCTGACAGACTGGATGGGCCGCCCATCATCACCTCCAATGTCGAGACCCTTGTTGAGTGCGGTGTCCTGGGGTATTCGTGGCGAGAGTCTCCGTCTGCATCGTCGTCAGAGGGACTGAACCTGACTGGCCGCATCCAGTTGAAGTCGTTGTACCCAGTTGCATAAGTACAACTCCGCCGTTCCGACCACTTCCTGTAGGGGCTGTCCCAGCATGGCTGCTGGGACCATTTTGGAGGAGTTCCCTACCCTTCAGGCCCCTTACGCCCTCACATGTTCCAATTGTTGCAGAATTGACACGTCAGGGGAGGTCCCGCACACCTCGCATTCCCTTCGCCTCTCAGCTACAATCACCACGGCCAGGGCCTCGACGGACCAGTGCTCTGGGGCGTCGGAAGCATGTTCCACCACCGCCCCAGACCCGTTCCCAGGGTTTCCTATAGGGGGCAAAAGGGCATTCTGTGCACCTACCGTGTCTGCCCCCAACAGGCCGAAACGAGACAATTGTTGCAGCACCCGGAACCCGCAGATCCCGGCGGCGGCTCCTCCCTGTGTCGGTTGAAGATCGGTTGGCCGGTGGTATATAGTAAGACAGCGTACTATACCGGCAGACGAAAAGAGAAACCATGCCCCCAAAGTCGAGAAACACCGACACCATCACCTTCTCCCTGCCACCGGAGATGGCCCAAAATCTGCGGCAGGTGGTCAAGGAGGAGGACCGCACCGTGAGCGAGCTGCTCCGGGAGGCGGTCCGCCTCTACATGGAGGAGAGGGAGTGGCGCAGGCGAGAACGACTCGAAAGACTGCAAACTAGACAGACGGGACATGCCCGAACAGAAGGAGGAGAGGCTGATGAATGACCTACTTGATCTGATACCGGTGGCCCTCTACGCCAGGGTCTCCAGCGACCGCCAGGACGTGGACCTGTCGGTGGCGGCCCAGCTACGAGCGCTCAGGGACTATGCCGAGAGGAACGGCTACCTGGTCGCCCGTGAATACGTGGACGAGGCCGAGAGCGGACGCACCGCCGACCGGCCCCAGTTCCGAAGGATGCTGGATGAGGCCGCCAAGCCGGAGGCTCCCTTCAAGGAGATTCTCGTTTGGAAGTTCTCAAGGTTTACCAGGAAGCGGGAGCACGCCGTCGCCTTCAAGGCCCTGCTCCGGCGCAAGGGCGTGAGGGTGGTCTCCATCACCGAGCACGCCGACGACTCCCCCACCGGCAAGCTCATGGAGGCCATCATCGAGTCGGTGGACGAGTTCTACTCGGAGAATCTTGCGCAGGAGGTCGTCCGGGGAATGCGAGAGGCCGCTTCTCGCGGATTCTGGGTGGCCAGCCGGGTGCCCTACGGCTACCGCAAGCTCATGGTGCAGGACGGGGCCAAGAAGCGGCCCACCCTCGAACCCGATCCCGCCACAGCTCCGGTAGTGCAACGCATCTTTGGCATGGCCGAGTCGGGCAGGGGAATCCTGAACATCACCCGCACCCTCAACGACGAGGGCATCGCCAACCCCACCGGCAGGCTCTGGTCCAAGAACGGCGTCCACATCATCCTCAGGAATCCTGTCTACACGGGAACCTTGGTCTGGGGCACTGATTCCAAGGACAAGGCCGAGCCGGTGCGGGTGGAGAAGGCCTTCCCCGCCATCGTCTCCAAGGCCCAGTTCAAGCGGGTGAACCGGAAGCTGCGCTCCCGCGCTCCCAGGAGGACTCATCCCCGCCGGGTCGGGAGTTCCTACCTGCTCAGTGGCCTGGTCAGGTGCAGGGCGTGCAACCGGGCGCTCAGCGGCCAGGACGCCAAGAGCGGCCGGTTCGCCTACTACGTCTGCCAGTCGATCATGAAGCGCGGCAAGGACGCCTGCGAGACTCCCAGGCTCAACGCACGCCGCTTCGAGGAAATGGTGGTGGGGAAGATCCGGGAGAACGTGCTCACCGAGTCCAACATCCGCGACCTGGTGAAGCTGGTGGACGAGGAGATGGACGGCATCGCCCACGAGCAGCGCCAGCGGCTGGAGACCGTCGAGTCGGAGCTTGTAGACGTGAAGCGCAGGCTGGAACGGCTCTACGACCTGGCGGAGACCACCGACCTGAACATCGACGACTTCAAACCCCGCATCCGGGACCACAGGGAGCGGCAGGAGAAGCTTGAGGCGTCTGCGGCCGAGGCCAGGGCGATGCTGTCCCAGCGGCGGGAGGTCCTGGACGACGTGGAGACCATCGCGGCCTACGCCCAGGACATGAGCGTGTTCCTCAACAAGAGTGAGTTGACGGAGCGTAGGGCCTTCATCGAGAGCTTCGTGAAGGAGATCGTGGTGCAGCCCGGAAACGCCTTGGTGCGCTATACCATCCCCATGCCACAGGATTCTCCGATAGGGGGAATGGACGCCGAGGAAGTCGCCCTACACGCCCCGGTTCTGTCTACCGTCAAGTCTGGTGGGCCGTCAGGGATTCGAACCCTGGACACCCGGATTAAAAGTCCGGTGCTCTGACCAGACTGAGCTAACGGCCCCCGGTTGTCGCGGGCCCTTATTGTAGTCCCGCCGTTAGTCCCCTTTCAACGAGACCTGCCAGCTCCTTTAGCTTCGTTGATAACGGGCAGCGGCGGTGCTATCCTCCAAAGCGGCGGAGGTGCCATCCCATGTACGATTTTCATACCCACACCTTTCTCAGCGACGGCGTCCTCTCCCCCATTGAGTTGGTGCGCCGTGCCCACGTCCAGGGTTACAAGGTCATCGCCATCACGGACCACGTTGGTTACGGCAACCTGGAATACGTGGTCAAGACGCTGGTGAAGGACACCAAGGCGGCCACGGAGCGGTGGGACATCCTTGCCATCCCAGGCGTGGAGATCACTCACGTTCCAAAGGATGATATTGACCTGGTGGCGCGGGAGGCCAAGGCTCTGGGCGCCCGGCTGGTGAACGTCCACGGAGAAACCATAGTCGAGCCGGTGGAGCCGGGCACCAACCTGGCCGCCGTCAGCTCTGACTCGGTGGACCTGCTGGCCCACCCCGGGCTTCTCACAGAGGAGGAGGCGCTCTTGGCCCAACAGAAGGAGATCTTTGTGGAGATTACCGCCCGGCGGGGACACAGCCTGACCAACGGGCATGTGGCCCGCACCGCCCTTGGTCAACAGGCCAAGATGGTGTTGGACTCGGACACACACAGGCCGGAAGACCTGCTCCGGGCAGACCTGAATCTGAAGATAGCAAAAGGCGCGGGTCTCAACGATGAACAGACCCACGCCTTGTTGGTAACTAATCCGGAAAGACTGCTAGAAAAGCTGGGCTACTCTTACTCCGTATCTAGAAGATAGCATCCCCACCCCTAGACCCGGCCTATGCGGAAAACGGTTGTGCCGCATACGGGACAGGTGCCCCTGGTGGCCGGCCTCCCGTTCTTCAGTGTGGTTTGTTGGGCGTTGTTAATCTCCCGCTTGGCCCGGCATTTGAAACAATATGCCTCCATAAGTCCTACCCTCCTCCGTCCTGCTGACTCCCCTCATAATCAATATATGAACCCAAGCGTTATGTCAAGGCGGAGCTGGACTAACTTGGCCGGCGAAATCAGGCGAATTGCGGCGGTGGTCTAGACGCGTCCGTGTTCCGGCGCGAAGGGGGACGGCTCGTCAGACCGAAACAGCTTGAACGGCTCCCAGCGATTCTGGGGCCGGTCGAACCGGACCACGCCCAGGAACCGGCCGTCGCCGGCATAGGCGCGGTAGCTCTCCAGATGTCCGGCGTACAGCCCCTGGTGCCCCAGGGACACCGGCTGTCCGTTTCGAAGGTGCCTCTCCGCGGCCTCGGACACCAGCACGCTCTTCATATGCAGCACCGGAGCATCTATCGGCCTGATCAGCTCTCTCCACCGGCCGGCTTCCGCCGCTTTGGTGAACTGCTCCACCGTTAAGGCGTCCTCCAGGCGAAAGGTCCCCGCCTTTTCACGGACAAGGCTGGCTGCATGCGCGCCGCAACCCAACTGGTGTCCCAGATCATGGGCTAGCGACCTCATGTACATTCCTCTTCCGCATTCAACGCGAATGGTCACCAAACAGTCCTCAAAGCTCTCCAAGCTCAGGCTGTAGACCTGCACCTCCCTGGGCTCCAGATCCAACTCGACGCCTTTTCGGGCCAGCTCATACAGGCGGTGGCCATCCTTCTTGAGGGCGCTGTGCATGGGCGGCTTCTGCTGGAAGACACCTTGGAACGGCCGGAGCGCGGCCTCCACATCCTCCCGGGTGATGCCGGAGGCGTCGCGCTCCTCCACCACGGCGCCCTCCGCATCGTACGTATCGGTCTCCACGCCCAAGCGGACCGTCATGGAGTACTCTTTGGTCTGGTTTATCAGATGCTCCATCAGCCGCGTTGCCTGGCCGAAGCATATAGGAAGGACGCCCTCCGCCAATGGGTCCAAGGTGCCGCCATGGCCCACCCGCTTTCGAATTCCGGTGAGCCGCTTTACCACGCGCACCACATCCATTGACGTCATGCCCTTGGGCTTGCTCAACACCAGGAAGCCGTTAACCGTTGGGCCCGCACTATTCATCCGCACCCCCAGGTTGAACCCCATCGTCTCCCTGCGCGGGAGAGGGCTGCTGCTCCGCCAGTTGGTTCATCACCCGGAACACCTCTTCTCCCTTCTCCAGCGAATCATCCAGTGCAAAGGTCAGCCTGGGAACGTGCCTTAACGGCAGCGCATCCCCTATGGCACGCTTCAAGTAGCCGGTGGCAGAGGTGAGGCCTTGCAGCGCCGCTTCCTTCTTGGAGGGTTCGCCCATAACGCTAACAAAGACTTTGGCCTCCCGAAGATCCGGGGAGGTCTCAACCTTGGTAACGCTGATCAGAGAGCGCAGCCGGGGGTCTCGTATCTGACGCTGCAACACCAGGCTAATCTCCTGGCGCAAAAGCTCACTAACGCGTAGCGTACGCCTATTCATTGGACACGGTCCCCTCTGGCGCGAAGATCAAGGAACGGACGGGTCGAACGGGACGGCAGGTCCTCTAGGTGCGTTCGCGGCGGAAGGCCTCCAACAAATCGCCTACCTCGAAGGTTTCGAATCCGGAAATGACGATGCCGCACTCCAGGCCGGAAGTGACCTCGTTCACGTCATCCTTGAAGCGCCGCAGGCTGCCAATGGTGCCAGTGTGCACCACATCGCCTTTTCTCAAAACGCGGATTGAGCCTTCCCGGGCGAACCGACCTTCAGTAACCAGAGCGCCCGCCACCTTGGTACCGCGCTTGGCCCCGAATACCTCCCGAATCTCGGCCTTGCCGATCACAACTTCGCGATGCACCGGCGCCAGGATACCCTTCAGTGCGGCCTCCACGTCTTCAATAAGCTTATAGATTATGTTGTAGGACCGGATCTGCACCCCGCCACGGCCCGCTGCAAGATCAGCGCTGGGCTCCACCCCCACGCTAAACGCGAAGATTATGGCGTTCGACGCGCCGGCCAGAAGAATATCGCTTTCATTTACGGCACCGCTACCCGCGTGGAGTATATTTACCCTGGCGCTGGGGCTGTCCAGCCTTTCCAGGGAGCCCCTGACCGCCTCAACACTCCCCTGGGCGTCCGCTTTGAGGATCAGATTGAGCTCCTTCACCTCTCCTTTGTTAATGCGGGTCATGACGTCTTCCAAAGTCATGGCGCGGGAGAGGGTCTGTTCCTCCTGCCGCCTCTCCACATTCTCCTCCACCACAGCTCGGGCGGTGCGGTCATCAGCCACGACGTAGAACGCGTCGCCGGCTTGAGGCAGCTCACTGAAGCCCAGGACTTCCACCGGCACGGAAGGGCCGGCTTCTTTTATTCTCTCGCCCAAGTCATTAACCAGGGCCCTCACCCGGCCCCAGGTTCCGCCGGCCACCACGCTGTCCCCTACCCTGACCACGCCATTCTGCACCAGGACTGTGGCCAAGGGCCCCTTGCTCCGGTCTAACTGGACCTCGATGACAGTACCGCGGCCCGGCCGATCAAAATCAGCCTTCAGCTCGCCAACTTCAGCCACCACTTGGATGTTTTCCAGCAGATCCTCTATGCCCGTGTTGTTCTTGGCGGAAATAGGCACCGCGATTACGTCGCCACCCCACTCCTCTACCAGCAGGTTGTGTTCTGTTAGCTGCCGTTTCACGTTGTCAGGCTCGGCATCCGGCATATCCATCTTGTTGATGGCGACAAGAATCGGCAGATTGGCGGCTTTCGCGTGGTTTATGGCTTCAACCGTCTGCGGCATCACGCCGTCATTCGCCGCCACAACCAGCACGGCCATGTCCGTTACGCTGGCGCCACGGGCACGTATGGCAGTAAACGCCTCGTGGCCCGGGGTGTCCAGGAAGGTGATCTTATTATCCCCGTATTTCACCTGGTAGGCGCCAATGTGCTGCGTTATCCCGCCGACTTCTCCCTGCGTGACCCGGCTGTTGCGGATAGTGTCAAGCAGCGTGGTTTTGCCATGGTCCACATGGCCCAGGATAGTCACCACGGGGTCACGAGTTTTCAGCTTTGATTCGTCTGGCTTCTCCATCTCTTGGAGGGCGCTGGCCAGTACGCTTTTTGTCTTCTCTTCTTTCTTGGCCTTGAAGCCGAATGCCGGGGTTACCAACGCCGCCAGATCATAATCAATGACCTGGTTGATGGCGGCCATTATGCCGTTGCGCATGAGCTGCTTGATTACTTCAATGGAGTCCACCCGCATGGAGTCGGCCAACTGCTTCACCGACAGGGTTGCCGGGAGGACCACCTCCTTGGTTGCGGTCTTGCTAACCGCATCTTTTCGGGGCGCCTGACCGGCGCCCTGTCGCTCTATCTCTGCGGTCCTGCCTCTATTTGTTGTCATGGGACCTCGCTTCCTACGGCCTCACACTGCTGCGGGCGTACTGTGATCTGAGCCGCTTCTTGGTCTCTTGTGATATGGGCAGCCGGAGCGCCCGGTCCAACTGCTCTCTAGCCAGCGCCGTCTCCCAGCAAGACAGGTTCGTACATATATAGGCCCCTCTGCCCTGGGATTTACCTTCAGCATCCACTTCAACTGACCCCTGGGGGGTCCGGACCAGCCGCGTCAACTCCCGTTGGGGAGCCTTAGTGCCGCATACCAAGCAACTCCGAATGGCTATCCTTTTCCCTTTCATGGGTTGCCCGGCCTGTTATGGCGTGTCCGCTACCTTCTGCGGGCTTTAGCGCTCCGATTTCCACGGTTCCCGCCCGACTTCTTTCCGCCTCCTCTACCTCGCCCAGGGCCGCGGAACTCTTCAAGAATATCTTCAGCAAACCGGATCTTTCCGGCGTCTGGGGTGAGGTTCAGCACCTCTAGCGGCTGATCCACAACCTCGCCCTCGTCCGCCTCATCCTCATCCTCCTCCAACTCCGCGGATTGATCAAATGAAAGGGCCGCGAAGCCCTCCTCCAGGCTGAGCGCGGGAGCCTCTACGTCAACTGCTTCTTGTTCTTCTGTTTTCTCTTGAGAAATTAGGTCTGACAGCGCCTCCTCCAAGACTGGCGCGGCCACTCCATCCGTTCCTGCAGCGGTGCCGTTAACTTCAACGGCCTCCGCCGCTTCCAGCTCCACGGTTACCTCTCCCAACGGGGCCTCGGTCACAACATCCAACTCCGGCTCTACCGCGGCTACCGGCGTCTCTTCCAATTCCTCAGATAGACCATCTATTTCAGGCTCTATCTTTATCTGGGACCTGATGGCCTCCCATTCAGCCATGCTTTTGATATCCAGGTGCCAGCCGGTGAGCTTGGCCGCCAGCCGGGCGTTCTGACCTTCCTTACCAATGGCCAGGGAAAGCTGCCGCTCCGGCACCACCACCACTGCGGAATTCTCCTTCTCATTGGCCTCAACGTGGACCACCTCGGCCGGGCTCAACGCGTTGGCGATATACCGCTTCAGGTCACGGTCCCACCGCACCACGTCTATCTTTTCTCCCTGGAGCTCGTTGACTATGTTCTGGATCCTGTTGCCCCGCATACCTATGCAGGAACCAACGGGGTCCACACCCTCCTGCTTTGCCAACACCGCCACCTTGCTGCGGGAGCCGGCCTCTCTGGCTATGGAGCGGATCTCTACAATTCCGTTGTAGACCTCCGGAACTTCCAGCTCAAACAGCCGCTTGAGCAGATTCTTGTGGCTGCGGGAAACTATGATCTCCGGCCCTTTGGGGCTGCGGTTTACCTCTAGCACGTACACCTTGAGCCGCTGACCCCGGAGGTACCGCTCCGTAGGGACCTGCTCTTCCGGCGTTAGAAGCGCCTCTGCCCGGTCCAACTCCAGAGTGATGCCTCTGCCCGGCTCGGCCTGGCCTGTGGTGCCAGAGATGATGTCATCCAGCCGCTTGGCGAACTCATCATAGACCAGTTCCCGCTCCGCTTCGCGGAGCCGCTGCACCACCACCTGCTTGGCGGTCTGGGCGGCAATCCGGCTGGCCTCGTGGGTGACAGACTCCATCTCCAGGACGTCACCAATCGCCGCAGTCTTACTGATGCGCTGGGCGTTTTTGAGGTTGATCTCCTGTTTCTCGTCCTCAACCTGTTCCACAACGGTTTTGAGGGCGCTAGCAGTGATCTCGCCGGTGTTCGGGTTCAGCTTGACGGAGACGTTGACCCCTTCGCCCCAGTGGTCCTTGCGAAAGGCAGATACCAACGCCGCCTCAATGGCCTTAAGCACCTCCTCCTTGGGCAGGTGCCTCTCCGCCGCCAACTGTGTCAAAGCAATGAAAAAATCGCTCTTCAAAACCACTCACCTGTCCCCGACTGCCATCTAATTAAGAAAGCGGGTTTGTGGCCCGCTTTCAAGAAACTCCGAGGAAGGGTTAACCTAGTCAGTATAGCATCCGGGCATAGCCAAGGCAACTCGAGTCTTTACCACCATATCTTGCCCCGGGACTCCCTTTCCATCTCCTCTGGGTCCTTGGTCCACAGCCCCGTGGACAGGTATTTCCACCCGCCATCCGCCAGGAAGCACACCACGTTGCCCTCATCCATTTTCTCCGCGGTTTTCATGGCGCCCCATATGACGGAGCCCGACGATACCCCAGCGAATATGCCCTCCTGCCTCAGCAGCTCCCGGGTACCGCGGAAGGCGTCAGAGCTCTTGGCCATGATGCGAGAGTCCAGCAGAGAGAGGTCCAGGATTGGAGGGATAAATCCCTCTTCAAGGCTCCGGAGTCCTTGAATGGCATCATCAGGCTCCGGCGCCACCGCTACTATCTTAATATCGCTGCGGTGCTCCTTTAGCCGGCGCCCCACACCCATGAGCGTGCCACCGGTGCCCAGTCCCGCCACGAAGACGTCCACCTGGGGCAGGTCCCGGATTATCTCCGCCCCCGTGGTCTCGTAGTGGGCCCCGGGATTAGCGTCGTTACCGTATTGGTACGGCATGAAATAGTTGCCGTTGCTGCTCCGCTCCATCATCTCCTGGGCCACCAGGATGGAGCCGTTGGTGCCGTTTCGCCCTTCCGAATAGACCACCTCCGCCCCATAGGCCTCCAAAAGCTGGGTGCGTTCCGGGCTCACGTTGTCCGGCATTACCACCTTGACCTTGTACCCCTTCATCCCCGCCACGAAGGCCAGCGAAATTCCGGTGTTGCCGCTGGTGGGCTCCAGGATTGTGACGTCCGGCCCCAGCTTGCCTTCCCGCTCCGCCTTCTCAACCATGTTCTTGGCGATGCGGTCTTTCAGGCTCCCCGTTGGATTCTGGCCTTCCAGCTTGGCAAAGATGCGGACGCTGGCCTTGGGAGACATGTTTTTCAGCTCCACAAGGGGGGTGTTTCCAATCAGATCTAATAGGGACCGCACAACCATTCTCCGGCCAACCTCCTTCTTCTAACCCACCGGTTGGCCTTCGGGCGCGCCTACTCCGCAGAACACCTCGTAATCAATCAGCTCGTGCACTGTGGGATTGTCTCCACACAGCGGGCATTCAGGGTTGCGCTTCATCTTGACCTCACGGAAGTCCATAGACAGGGCGTCAATCAGCAACAGCCTGGAGGTAAGGGAGGTTCCGATGCCCAGAAGCAGCTTCAGTGCCTCAGTGGCCTGGATGCTCCCCACCAGACCGGTCAAGGCCCCCAGAACGCCGGCCTCCACGCAGTTGGGCACCATGCCGGGAGGGGGTGGGCTGGGGAAGAGGCACCTGTAGCACCCCTGTCCAGGCACAAACACCGTAGCCTGGCCGTCAAAGAGCAGAATGCTGCCATCCACCAGGGGCTTCCCGGAAAGGTAACAAGCATCGTTGACCAGATACCGGGACGGGAAGTTATCCGCGCCGTTAATGACCAGGTCATACTGCGGGATAATGTCCATGGCGTTCTCTGAAGTGAGCCACACCTCGTGCAGCACCACGTTGACGTCCGGATTGTACGCGTTGATGGTCTCTTTGGCGGAGACAACCTTTCGGCGCCCCACATCTGCCGTCTGGTGCAACACTTGCCGCTGCAGGTTGGATATGTCCACCACATCGAAGTCAACGATGCCTATGGTGCCCACCCCGGCCAGGGCCAGGTACAGCGCCGACGGCGACCCCAGGCCTCCGGCGCCTACTATCAGGACCTTGGCGTCCATCAGTTTGCGCTGACCTCTGCTGCCCACCTGGTTCATTATTATATGTCTGCTATAGCGCTTAACCTGCTGTGGCGTTAGCGCTTTTACCTGTGTCATCTCGATTCCTCCTAGAGTCTTGAATGCTTAACGAAAAACGGCCTCACTCCGAGGCCGATACAGCCCGGATTGGAGTGAGGATCGATATGTCAACGCACCAGGGAATTGTATCAGGAGCTGGGCTTGGTCTCCACCAACAGCCTTTGCCGCTGGGCCATATCCTCAATTGAGGTGTCGCTCAGGATCTCCTGGACCGCATCTTCAAAGGACGCCCAAACTTCCCGCTGGGCGCACGTCTCTGAGAGGCTGCAGCCATCCGGCTCCACCAGGCAGTCCAGCAACGGGGTCTTGCCTTCCAGCACGTTCATGACCCATCCCAGCTTGATGGAACTAGCTTCCATGGCCAGGGAATGCCCCCCTTGAGGGCCCCGGCGGCTGCTGGTTATTCCCGCTTTGTTGAGGGTCGTCAGCACCTGGTCCAGGTAGGCCTCCGGGATCCCTTGACTACCGGCTATGGCCGCCGCCTGCATGGGCGAGGAGTTTCCGTGCTGCGCCAATTCCACCAGGGCCCGTACCCCGTAATCAACTTTCATTGGGATTCTCATTACCGGACCCTCAGCCTAATATTGGGCACAATTATAGCAGCGCACTCTCATATTGTCTATCCAAAAAATTAACTATTGCGGCGGCGGCCCGGTACCTGTTCCCATTTCCCGAGCACCGGTGGTACTATTAATCCCGGCAAATTTAGCAAACGGGGCGAAAAATGGCTGATACCGTAACCCTGACCCTGGAGCCCAGGACAGTCCTGGGAAAGAAGGTCCGCAAGCTACGCCGGGCCGGAATCGTCCCCGTTCATCTATACGGCAGGAACATTGATCCTCAACCCCTCCAGTGCGAGAGTAAGACCCTCCTTAAAGTATTGACCCAGGTGGGAATGAACGCTCCAGTCAACGTGACGGTTGCCGGTCAGGACACGCAGCAGCTCGCCTTCGTCCGAGAGATACAATTTGACCCGAGCCGGGGGGACATGATCCACGTAGACTTTCTTCACGTGGAGCTATCCGAGGAGATGTCCGCCTCTATTCCCATTGTGACCGTTGGTGCATCGCCAGGAGCGCGGGCCGCCAATGGCAGTGTAGTGCAGATCCTTTTTTCGTTGGATGTGCGAGCCCTTCCGATGGATATGCCCTCGGAGATCCAGGCGGACCTCTCGGTCCTCGCGGCGGTTGATGACGTTATCAGGGTGAGCAGCCTTACAATCCCACCGAACGTTAGCGTTTCGGTGGAACCTGAGACCATGGTAGCCCGCATTGAGGTCGTCAGGGTTGAAGATGTTGTGCCCATGGCAGAGGGCGAAGCGCCCATTGGTGAAGGCGCCCAGCAAGGGGAGAGCCCCGAGGAGGGGTAGCCTGGCCCCTTGCAGCCCTCCCCCGCCTCTAGCTCGGCAGCACCGCGCCTAGCAAAGAGTCCTGCCCGCGCAGGAAATCTTCAGCGGACATAGCTATTCGCCCTTCGGCTTGCAGTGTGTGGACCGCCAGGACGCCATCTCCCGTTGCCACTGCCAGCCTTAGTTGCCGGTCGTTCAGGGATATCACCGTGCCCGGCGCCCCCTGCGGTGGCATGTCCACCGCCTCCACTTCCAACAGCTTCACGACCCGGCCATTCCAGCGGGAGTAGAGACCGGGCCATGGCGCATAGGCCCTCGCCTGCCGCTCCAGAACCCGCGCGGACAGGTCCCACCTGGCCTCACCGTCTTCTTTGGCGATCTTTCGCGTAAGCGTCGCCGCCGCCTCGTCCTGGGGGACCGCCTTCAAGCGGCCTCCTGTCCACAGGGGAATGGTCTCCGTCAGCAACTGGGCCCCCAGCTCGAACAGGCGAAGCGTTAGCTCGCCGCAAGTCTCCTGCGGCCGCACAAGCGCGGTCCTCTGGGCCAGGATGGGGCCGTCGTCTAGCCCCTCACCCAACCGAATCAACGTAACGCCGGTCTCTGTTACGCCGTCTAGAAGCGCAGTGATCACCGGCGAGGCGCCGCGGTATTTCGGCAACAGGGACGGGTGGATATTGATGAAGCCGTGAAGGGGTACCTCTAGCATATCCGGCGGAATGATCCGCCCGTAAGCAGCCACCACCACCAAGTCTGGCGCCAATCTGCGGAATTCCTCCACCGCCGCCTCCCTTCGCAAGGTGGACGGTTGGACCACCGTAAGCCCTTGCCCCATGGCATACTCTTTTACGGGAGGGACGGCCACGTGCCGGTTTCGGCCTCTGGGGCGGTCTGGCGCGGTATAGACGCCTACCACCTCTTGAGTAACCCCCTGTAGCGACTTTAGTACGGGAATAGCGAAGTCCGGTGTTCCCATGAAGACAGCCCGCATAGCTACCCCATTATAGAAAACGTAATCCCGACTAGCCAGGAGATGGCTGATAACGCCACCCGCAACCGGCTCTCCTAGGGGGTGTGCCGATGCCGCAACGGCATATAGCTGGAGACGAACAGATAGCATACCTACCCATAGCTGGCACGTAACGTATTTCGTAGAAATATAACACCTGTGCTAGAGTAATCAGCGCATTTCATTTCAGAACATCAAATCTATACGTAGTAATTTGGAAATTCCCTAGCAAATTCCTTCTTTGCCCCTTGAAATGTGATGATTTCCCTGTTACTTTCCGCCTAATGGTGATTGTCTGGTTATTCACTCGACATTTTATGTTATTTAGTACCTAAATCTGTGGGAAATGTGGGAATGCAAAACAGCCCTGCTATAGAGACCTGGGAAGCGGCGTTGGGGGACCTCCAAGTCCAACTTCCCCGTTCAACCTACGAGACCTGGCTGAAAAATACTAAGGGCCTGGAGCTGGACGGCACCACCTTGCTGGTGGGGGTTCCCAACTCCTTCACGGCGGAGTGGCTGGAGAAACGCATTTTTCCGTTGATCCAACGCACGGTATGCTCCGTTTCCAAGCAAACCTTGGCAGTCAAGTTCACAACCATACCCGCTGACTCCGCCCCCACTGCGCTGCTGCAGGGAAGTGCCGCACCACCACACGCTCCACCCCAATGGGCCCCCAACCAGCGCTACAGCTTTGAGTCGTTCATCGTCGGCCCTTCCAACAAGCTGCCGTACAACGCAGCTTGGGGCGTGGCCCAGGCGCCCGGAAGTATGTACAACCCTCTATTCATCCACTCCGGGGTCGGCCTGGGGAAAACCCATCTGCTTCACGCCATCGCCCGCCACTGCACCGCTCAAATGATCAACTGCCTGTACGTAACGTCGGAGCGGTTCACCAACGATTTCATATCCTCAATCAAGCGAAAAACCACCGAGGAGTTTCGCGCCAAGTACCGCAGCGTTGACGTCCTCCTTATGGACGACGTGCAGTTCCTTGCGGGCAAGGAGCAGACGCAAGAGGGCTTCTTTCACACCTTCAACGACCTGCATGACAGCAACCGGCAGGTGATCCTAGCTTCAGACCAGCCGCCGCAGAACATCCCGGCGCTGGCGGAGCGCCTGCGGTCCCGCTTCGGCTGGGGCCTGATCGCGAATATCCTCCCACCTCAGACCGAGACCAGGGTCTCCATCATACAGCGGCGCGCCAAGGAGATTGGCATCGCTATAGAAGACGATGCAGCCACGTACATCGCGGGAAAGGTGCGCGATAACGTTAGAAACCTGGAGGGCGCGCTCAACCGGGCGGTGGCCGCGGCCCAGAGCGCCGGCACATCGGTAGACCTTCCCACCACCCGTGAGGCGCTTCAGCACCAAGACTCCGGCGCCTTGCCAGCTGTCCGTCCCGCCGATGTGCTGACCGCGGTGGCGAATGTATTTGGCGTCTCCACGGAAGCGCTGGCAGGCAGCAGCCGCAAAGGCGCGGTCTCCACCGCCCGGCAGGCCGCTATGTATGCACTGCGCCTACATGCCAACCTCTCCATCACCCAGGTTGCCCGGATGCTGGGGGGGAAGAACCACTCCACCGTCATCTATGGCATCAAGAGGATGGCCTCAGGCCTGGACACCAGGGCAGAGCTCCGCTATAAAATGAGCCAGGTTACCATGCACCTTCTCAAAGCGCCCTCGGCCTAAACCCGGAAGCCCGCTTCTATCTCCCCACGTTCACAAACGGTCAGGTCTTTGTTGAACCCTTGTTGAAAGCCGGAACCCCATTGTGCGCTATCAGTTCAATCAGTATCGCTTATCCACGCCCAGTCTCGCCTGCTCCGGTATCCTGAACGTAACTCCCACAATCCCCCCACCCAGACCATGTTAGAATTACCACACCTATCAACCTGATTGACGCCTGCCCATAACAGTTCAAAGCTAGCTCTCAACTATCTTAGTATTACCATTGTTATTAGATAACCTATATTGATAGATCTAGTAGATATAATTACAACGTCAGGACGTGGTGGCAATGGTTGCATAAGCTTTCGCCGAGAGAAGTTTGTGCCGCGAGGGGGTCCAGATGGAGGGAATGGAGGGAATGGAGGCAACGTATTTATAGTAGGCGATGCCTCTCTTAACACGTTGCTTCATTTGAGGTATCAAGTCGAGTTCCGGGCAGGCCATGGCCGGCACGGCGGAGGTAACAACAAACAGGGCGGCCGAGGGAGTGACGTAAGAATAGCTGTACCGTTGGGGACCGTGGTCCGTCTGGTTGCAGAAAATGGTAGGGATGACGTAGCGGACATTCTTGACGAGCAGCCGGTGCTGGTAAGTAAAGGTGGGATGGGTGGACGAGGGAATTCCCGGTTCGCGACGTCTACTAATCAGACGCCATTACTGGGAGAGTCGGGGGAGCGAGGGGAGGAACTCAAGCTTAGAGTTGAACTGAAGCTTTTGGCCGATGTGGGGATAGTCGGGATGCCTAACGCTGGGAAGTCTACCCTGGTAGCCGCGTGCTCTTCAGCAAAGCCGAAAATAGCGGATTATCCCTTTACGACTCTTGAACCCGTGCTGGGGATGGTGGAACGGAATCACCGGGATTTCCTGCTGATTGAGGTCCCTGGATTGATTGAGGGCGCGCACATGGGAGGGGGACTGGGACTGGACTTTCTGAGACACGCGGAACGAACGCGAATTTTGTGGCACTTGGTGGATGGGATTAGCGACGATGTGTTAGATAGGATTGAGACGGTTAACCATGAGGTTAGAAGCTTCAGCCCTGAGTTGGGGGCTAAACCGCAGATACTGATAATCAACAAGATGGACGTGATGGAGGCGCAGGAAGGGGTGGCGCGGCTGGCCGGGAAATTGGTAGAATTGGGGGTTGAGGTATTCAAAGTCTCCGCGGTGACTCGTAAAGGCCTGGAGCCGTTAATACAGAAGACGCTGGGAATGCTGGCTGATATGCCGCGGGAACAAGATGCAGTCCCAAATAGAGATCTCACCGAATTTCGAGCGGGGCGACGTAACGGGAAGCCTGAAGTGATCAAAGACGGGGATGTATACGAGGTTACGGCACCTCGGGCGGAGCGAATCGTAGCTATGGTGAACATGAGGGACCCTCGCGTCCGTCTCCAGGTTTGGAAGGAGTTGGAGAAAATGGGCGTGGACCGGGCCCTGGTGAAGTCCGGCATCAAGCGGGGAGACATTGTGCGGTTCGGCAAGGTTGAGATGGAGTGGGAGTAACGTGAATATTGGCATACTGGGCGGCACGTTTGATCCTATCCATGCCGCTCACCTGATAGTCGCAGAGGAGGCCAGGGAGAGGCTGGAGCTAGAGGAAGTTGTGTTCGTGCCCGCGGGGGAACCCTGGATGAAGGCTGGAGAGCCTGTCAGTCCGGCGCACCACCGGCTGAACATGGTGAGGCTGGCCATTATGTCTAACCCGTTCTTCCGTATCTCATCTGCAGATGTTGAGAGGGAGGGACCGTGTTATACCGTGGACACTCTAGTAGAGATGGAGGCGGACTACGGTGAAGATGCCCGCTTCTTTTTCATACTCGGGGTCGACTCGCTGAAAGAGTTCCATCGGTGGAAGGACCCGGAGCGGATCCTTCAGCTGGCTGTGTTGGCCGTGGTTACCCGTCCCGAAATGAGTTCCGTGGACCCTACACTGTTGGACGAATTGCGCCGGGGCGCGGCGGAGCGGGTGGTGACACTGGACGGCATACACATAGGGATTAGCGCCACCGATCTACGCCATCGCTTCGCCCAGGGGCGCTCCACCCGTTACCTGGTTTGCGAGCAGGTGGCCCGATACATCGCGGAGCACGGATTGTATAAAGATGCCGGGTAGGCTGGAGACAGCGGCGCGGCGCCTTCTGGCCCTGGCCCAAGAACGAGGCGCCCTCACTTACGGAGACTTCACGCTCTCCTCAGGTGCTAAGAGCGGCTACTACTTCGATGGCAGGCGGCTCACGCTGGACCCGGAGGGCGCCAGTCTGGCGGGAGTGGCCTTCTTGGAGTTGCTTCGGGGCACCAACGTCGACGCCATTGGAGGCCCCACCCTGGGCGCCGATCCTATCGTGGCAGCGGTGGCGTTGACCAGCCACCTGGAGGGAATGCCCATCCACGCGTTTATTGTGCGTAAAGAGACCAAGGGACACGGCACCCGGCAGGCTATCGAGGGGCCGCTGGTGACAGGCAGCAGGGTAGCGATAGTCGATGACGTCTGCACCACCGGCGGTTCGCTGTTCAGCGCTATAGATGCCGCGGAGGCGGCGGGCTGTACCGTGGCGGTGGTGCTGGCGTTGTTGGACCGGCGCCAGGGCGGCAGCGACGAGGTGCGGCGTAGGGGCTACCGGTTCGCGTCGGTATTGGAGGCGTCGGCGGATGGCAGGGTGGCGGTGGTGGAAGGGGACCGCGCTACGGGGAACTGAGGGTCCTGTTGCGCCGATAGGTGGAGCAGGTGAAGGGAGAACAGTCCTGTCTTTAGAGGAAAGTGCCGAGTAGTTGCGAAACAGAAAAAGTGAGGACATCCGCCGAATGACAACAAAGAACGTGCGTGAATTTCTTCAAGGGTTTTCCGCAGAGGAATTGAAAAATCGGAAGATATTGAGGGGAGAAACGAACCAGCTTAAAGGGACCAGCGTTGAAGCGTTGTTGGACCTGATGAAAGAGCAGGGTGTGACGAGGCTGGAGTCGCCCGACCACGATTGGTACTTGGACGAAGAGCGCCGCTTTAGCAACAGATGGTCAGGGGATATCAAGGAAGGAAATATCGACGACCTCGAAAGGTTTGGATCGGTATTTAACCTGACAAACAACTCGATAAACCCGTACTTCAAGGGTTACGCGGGAACGGGCGCAGCCGATATTGAGGGAGCTGAGGGAACTGAGGAAGCTGAAGAACTTAGATTCGAGCTAGAGCGGGACATGCAAAAAGCCATCCGGCGGAACATTGAACAGCTAGAACCCGGGCTGAAAATCATAGACGGCGGTCAGGAGAGAAAAGTGGAGGCGGGGCGAATAGACATCACAGCAGCGGAACGCGGCGGGAAAAGGGTGGTTATAGAATTGAAAACCGGGACCGCGGACCCGAGTAGTGTTACTCAGACCCTGGCGTATATGGCGTCGGTGCACTCGGAGGACAAGAAGCCCGTAAGTGGGATCCTGGTGGCGTCTGACTTTCACTCCAAGGTGCTGCAGGCGGCGCAGGCAGTGCCGAACCTACAACTGAAGCAGTACTCATTCAGTTTCACGTTCAAGGACCGCTAGGGGGCATCAACCGGCGGGGTAAGTGGACGCGGGTGGTTAGGGTTCGCTGCGGTCCCAGTCCGGTAGCGCCCAGTAGCCTTCGGCCGGAATCTCGACCTTACCGCTCAACCCCTGGGCCCGCTTTAACCGCTGGATGTTGTACAGATGGGTCAGCGCCTCGTAGTAGAGGTGTCGGAAGGTAGCCTCCAGCGTTATGTAAGTGAAGTTCGGCTCGGTGGGGTGCCACCGTACCCCGGTGGGATGCACCTTGATGAACTGACTCCAGTGTGGCGGCGTGTCCGGACGCGGCTCCTCCTGGGCTTGCAGGGATTCCGCCGTCTCTCGCGATAGGATGTGGTGAATCAGGTCCAGCCCATCTTGCAGCTTCTTTAGGAGAGAGGGCATGTCAGGATATTCACCCTCGTCAAGCCACGAACCCTCCGTTGCTTGGACGAACCGGCCCATTTCGCCAAGGGAGCCCGTCCCCTGGGGAAACAGCTTAGCGCCCCAGCGATTCAGCAACCAGCCGGAGATGAAGGATGGAATGTGGCTCACCTGCCGGCGGATGCTCCACCTGGACCACTCCCACCGGTCCGAGGACCAGTCTAGCTGGGCGTCGCTGAGCCCCTCCACCTCGGCAGCAGCCATGCCATACAGGTCAGCGAACCCTGGGAAGAGGGTGGCGCCGGGGGTGGAAGCTGGCGTGGTTTGACCCGTCATGGTAAAGGCCGGCCCCCCGGCTAAACGTCCAGCTCCGCCACCGAACGGGCGTAGGTCTGGATGAACTTCTTACGAGGGGCTACTTCCTCACCCATCAGCTCAGAGAACACCTTTTCGGCGTCGGCATAGCCCATTCCCTCTTCTATAGCAACCTTTAGCATGTTGCGGGCGTCAGGGTCCATCGTGGTCTCCCAAAGCTGGTCCGGGTTCATCTCGCCCAACCCCTTGTACCGCTGGATCTGGGGAGTGCGCTTGCCGTTTAGCTGCCCCAACAGGAGGTCTTTCTGCTCCTCTGTATAGGCATAGTCCACTGATTTCCCAACCTGAATCCTGTAAAGAGGGGGCTGGGCAATGTACAGGTACCCGCCCTTGATAAGGTCCAGCATGCCGCGGAAGAAGAAGGTCAGCAGCAGAGTCCGGATGTGGGAGCCGTCCACGTCTGCGTCAGTCATGATAATTATCTTGTGGTAGCGAAGCTTCTCGGGCTCGAACTCGTCGCCCTCGTTGGCGCCCAGCGCGGCGATTAAAGAGCGGATTTCCTCGTGGGCAATCACCTTGTCCTTCGGCGCCTTCTCAACGTTAATGATCTTTCCCTTGAGCGGGAGGATGGCCTGGAAGCGGCGGTCCCGGCCCATCTTGGCGGAGCCGCCGGCGGACTCGCCCTCCACAATGAACAGTTCAGACAGCTCGGGGTTGCGTTCGGAGCAGTCGGCCAGCTTCCCGGGTAGGGAGCTGCCGTCCAGCGCGTTCTTCCGCTGCACCAGCTCTCGGGCTTTACGAGCCGCCTCCCGGGCCCTCTGCGCCGTGTTGCACTTGTCAAGAATTCGGCGCCCCTCGTTGGGGTGCTCCTCCAGGTACTGAGAAAGCGCCTCCGCCACCGCGGACTCCACAATGCTCTTCACCTCGGCGTTGCCCAGCTTCGTCTTCGTCTGGCCCTCAAACTGCGGGTCCGTCAGCTTCACGCTAACCACCGCCGTGAGCCCCTCCCGCACGTCCTCTCCGGAGAGGTTGGCCTGATCGTCCTTCAGCAGCTTCTGCTTACGGCCGTAGTCGTTAATGGCCCGGGTCAGCGCGGTGCGGAAGCCGGTCAGATGCGTGCCACCCTCCTCCGTGCTGATGCAGTTGGCGAAGGAGAAAACCGCCTCGTGGAAAGTGTCGTTGTACTGGAGCGCCGTCTCCACAATGGTGTCGTCCACGGTGCGCTGGAAGTAGAACGGCTCCGCCTGCGCCGTTTTGTGGTCCCGGTTCAGGTTCTTAACGAAGTCGCTAATACCGCCCTCGAAATAGTAGGTCCGCTCAACGTCGCCTGCCCGCTGCTCCGAGTGGAGGTGACTGATGAATTTTATGCGCAGGCCGCGGTTGAGGTACGCGACCTGCTTGAAGTGCTCTATCAGCATGCTGAAATCGTATTGGATCTCTGGGAAGGTCTCCGGGTCCGGGGCGAAGGTTATGGTGGTGCCTCCACCGTTCATGCCTTTGCTTTTGGTGAGAGTGGAGGTAGGTATGCCCTTGGAGTAGTCCTGCCGGTAGGTGTAGCCGCTCCGGCGCACCTCCACTCTCAGGAAGGATGACAGGGCGTTCACCACCGAGGCCCCCACCCCGTGCAGCCCGCCCGAGACCTTGTACGCGCCGCCGCCGAATTTCCCGCCGGCGTGCAGCGTGGTCATCACCGTCTCCAGCGCCGACTTGCCCGTAGTCGGGTGCATGTCCACCGGGATGCCACGGCCATCGTCCGATACCATCACTGACCCGTCTTCCCGGATCTCTACGTACACCTCGGTACAGTAGCCTGCCATGGCCTCGTCAACCGCGTTGTCCACAACTTCGTATATCAGGTGGTGCAGGCCCCGTTGGTCGGTGCTGCCTATGTACATGCCGGGACGACGCCGTACCGCCTCCAGTCCTTCCAGGACGACAATGTCTTTGGCGGTATAGCTGGCGTGGGTGTCGGTAGCCATGAATTCAGGTCCTCTATTCTGATCGATTTTGGGGTTAAAGAAGGGCCTAGGCCCTTAATTCGGGGTACCTAGGAAGTATACCACCCAGCCTACGGCGAAGCTCGTATTATTGTGACTAATTTCCGCCGCATTTCTACGTATCACTACATAGAATCAGGGTGTCAACAGCCAATGCTACGATTTATAGCGGCCGAATGACGATTTCTGCCACACCCTTGGAAAGACACCCGCTCCGGCTGGGACCTCGTCTAGCGTTGGACCTTCGCCTGGTCCAGAACCGTGGACATATGAGAGGGGTCAGGGGCTGCACGCCGGCCGTCTATCTCCCGCATTATGGCCACGGTGGCGTCGTTCACCGGCGTGGGCACCCCGGCATCACGCCCACTATTGGAGACCAGGCCGTTCAGAAAGTCTATCTCTGAGCGGCGTCCCTTGATGACGTCTTGGGACATGGAAGAGTGCCAGTCCATCCGCCCCTTGCCGCGCAGCCGGCTGTCCAACTCCTCAAAAACATCTCCCCGGCTCAGGTCCAGCCAGGTGGAGGCCTCCACCCCGGAGACCGATTCTATGTGGTAGTTCAGCGCCGTGCCCACCCGGACCACCTCCGCGGCGATGTTCATTTTCAGCAGCCGCGCCTCTGATGAATCGGCCATTCCGTGAGAGCCCAGGCCGGACATAGCCCCCGCCGGGTTACCCATGCAGTTGCTGGCCAGCTTGGCCCAGCGCTCCCCCCAAAGGTTGGTGGTGCTCCGGGCTCCGTCTATGCTGCTCACGAGCTCCACGATCCGTTCGACTCTAGGGGTAACTGGGCCGACGTGCTCGCCTACGCGAAAGACATCGTAACCCCGGTCGCGGCCCGGCTGGCCTCCGCGGGTAACGTGGCCTGGCTCCCACAGCGCCACTTCAATGGTGGACATGATGCAGCCCACGGCTCGCTGTTGACCAAAGACCTCCGCCAAGACAGGGTCGTTGATGCTGTTTTGGGAGGAGACCGCGAAGCCGTCCTCCTTGAGGTAAGCCTCCATAAAGATGGACGCCCAGCGGGTGTCATAGGACTTCATGGCGATGAATACAATGTCGAAGGGCTCGTCCACCGCCTGCATCTCGTGCAGGTGCAGCGCCTTTACGGGAGAGGTAAACGGCCCCTGGCTCCCGGTCACCTTCACCCCGTCCCGCTTGATGGCCTCCACGTTCTCTGGCCAAACGTCAATGAGGGTGACGTCCTCCCCTTCCCGAGTCATGAAGGCGGAGAGGTAGCAACCCACGGCGCCGCCGCCCATTATCGCAATCCGTTCCACTTAAGGGGCTCCTTTCTTCCGGGCGGGATTGCCCGTTCTGGTGGCTATCTACCCTTCCACCGGGGCTTGCGTTTCTCGGCGAAGGCCCGTGGCCCCTCCTTCGAGTCCTCGGTCTGTAGCAACTCGTCGTATAGGCCGTTCACCAGTTGGGCCAGTTCCGTCTGGGGCAGGTCCAGACCCGCGTAGGCCATCTTCTTGAAATAGCGCAGCGAAAGCGGGGCGTTGGCGGCGACCCGCCGTGCCATGGCCAGCGCCGCAGGCATCAGCCCATCCCCCGGCACTACCCGGTTGAGGAAGCCAATCTCCAGGGCGCGCTGGGCGGTAATCGGCTCCGCCGTGAATACCAGTTCCAGCGCCGCGGCCAACGGTATCAACTTGGGCAGCACCGACGCGAAGGGGGGCAGCAGCCCCACATGTGCCTCGGTAATGCCCAGCCGTGCCTCTTCCGAGGCCAGGCGCAGGTCACACATCTGCGCTATGAGCCAGCCACCCGCCAGAGCGTAGCCGTTTATCGCCGCTATCAGCGGTTTCGCCGGCTGCCTGAACATATAGGGGCTGTCCGGCAGCAGGCTGTCAGAGGCGCTGGCCCGAATCCCGGCGGCGTTATCCTCTGCGCGCTCCTTTAGGTCCCGGCCGGCGCAGAAGGCCCTTCCGGCGCCGGTAATTACGGCCACATGGGCATCGGAGTCCGAGTCGAATCGCTCCAGCGCCTCCACAAGCCCTTGCTTTAGCGGCCGGTTGATGGCGTTCAGCGCCTCGGGACGGTTCAGGGTGATAAGGACCACGCCGCCGTCTTGCGATTCGTAAAGCACTTCGGTGTTCATGGCGTCAACTGGCGTATTGTATGGGCCGGACTAACCCAAATCAATGTGACGCTGTCGCTGGCGCCGGGGTGACGGCAGGGTGGGGTTGGGGGCAGCAGGGCTTGGACGCAGAGAGATGGGAGGGGACGATTGGGTTGGGCAGGCAGGTCCGGCTATTTTGGCTATAATGTGTCGTCGGAGGTAACTATGGACCTAACCCGCTATATCAGAGATATTCCGGACTTTCCCAAGCCCGGCATTCTGTTCAAGGACATCACGCCGCTACTCCAGGCCCCGGAGGCCTTCGCCTACGTCATTGACCGGTTCGCGGACTACTTCGGTGGCAGGAATGTTGACACGGTGGTGGCGATAGAGGCCAGAGGATTCCTGTTTGGCGCCGCCCTGGCTTACCGGCTGGCCAAACCGCTGGTCCCGGTGCGAAAGAAGGGCAAGCTTCCCTTTGAGACTAATTCCGTGTCATACGCGCTGGAGTACGGGTCCGATACGGTGGAGGTGCACCGGGACGGGGTAGTGGTGGGACACCGCGTGGTGATTGTGGACGACCTGCTGGCCACCGGCGGCACCATGGCGGCGGCGTGCCGCCTGGTGGAGCAGTCCGGGGGCGTTGTGGACGGATTGGCCCTGGTGATAGACCTGACGGAGCTTAACGGCCGCAGCAAGCTGGAGGGCTACGACATCCTTTCCCTGGTCGAGTTCTAGGAGGGCTTTAATGGCAGAATCGGTATGGATTGGCAACTGCCAGGTCTGGTCTCTGTTGGATATGATTCCCCCGCCCTACGCCGTGGACGATTTCTTCCCCTCGGTGCCCGTGGCCGCCTGGGAACCGTACCGTTCAAAGGTGCTCACAGAGGAGGGCCAGCTTCAGCTCTATTACGGCTGCTTCGCCATCCGCTCCCAGGGGAAGTTGGTCCTGGTGGACACTGGGATGGGGCCCGGGCCGCATCCTGAGCGGGGCAACCGCCGCGGCGACCTGGTAAACGTCATGCGGCAGGAGGGTCTCTCACCGGAGGACGTGGACTTTGTGGTCCATACCCATCTTCACGGGGACCACGTCGGCTGGACCGTGACGGACGGGAAGGCGACCTTCCCCAAGGCCCGCTACCTGGTGCCTCGGGAGGACTGGGACCACTTTACCGCCCCGGAGCGGGTGGCGGACCTCCCTTCCACCGGCCGCAGCGTGCTGCCCTTGCAGGAGCTGGGAGTGATGGACCTGGTGGGCGCCGAGCACGCAGTCACCCCGGAAATCAGCACCGTGGCTACGCCCGGTCACATGACCATCTACATCCAGTCCCAAGGTGAAAAGGGGATGGTGGTAGGAGACGTGATCCAGTCGCTGGTGCAAGTGATGGAGCCTCAGTGGGGGTCCAGAGCAGACATTGACTCCGAAGAGGCTGGTAGGAGCCGCGAAGCGTTGGTGGAGCGGGTTGAGCGGGAGGGGATACTAATGGCGGCGGGACACTTCGCCACGGGGACCCACTTCGGAAAGATCGTCAGAATGGAGGGCCGGCGCTACTGGCAGGTGGCCGCTCCTCAGGCGTAGGGACCCAGAGAGGTACCGCCCAGCAGGTGGACGTGACCGTGCTGCTGGCTCTGCATGGCGTCACGGCCGAAATTGGAAATCAGACGGTACCCTCCCGGGGAATACTGGTCTCCCAGGTCCACCAGCGCCTTGCCTATAAGGCCCACCCCCCCGTCCTGCCAAAGCTGCTGTTGGGTCAGGTGCTTCTTGGGCATGCCGATCAGCATTATGGGCACCCATTGCAGCTTGTTGGAGATGACGATTATCTCATCGTCCTGGAAATGCACGGTGGCCGGGGAAGTACCGGACACTATTTGGCAGAAGACGCAGTCCATCTGGTCACCCGCCGTAGCGCGGCGGCTCCGAGGGGCGGATGCCCGAGTCCCGGTAGTCCGGCGCCGCCATGGGCATCCAGTTGACCAGTGTTATGTCTTTTAGACGAGATGCCAGCCTGGGCTGGACCTCTTCTATCTGCCCCATGAGATAGTTGGTGGTGATCACCGTGGGGAGCCGGTTGTTGTGCCGGTGTACCATGATCTGGTACAGCTTCTCCTGGGCCCAGGGCGTGCTGCTCTCGGCGCCCAGATCGTCCAGGATCAGCAGCGGCACGGACCGTACCTGCTCGAATAGCTGGTCGTACTCCACAGGACTGTTGGGGCTAAAAGTGGCCCTGAGGTGGTCCAGGAGGTCCGGCACTATTGCGAAGAAGACCGTTGCGCCCTGCTCGATTCGCTCCCCGGCGATGGCCACGGCCAGGTGCGTCTTGCCGCAGCCGTTGTCTCCGCTCAATAGCAGCCAGCCCTCCGGCGCGGCGGCGAAGGCGGAGGCGGCGGTGAGAGCCGTTCGGAGGTTGTCCTGCTGCGCCGCCGTGACGCCGTTCCCCGACGGGTTGAAGGAACCGAAGGTCATCTGACGCAGCATCTCTTCGGGCAGCCCGCTGTAGCGTTCCAGCAACGCCTGCCGCCGGTGGTCCGTCTGGCCACCACGGCATCGGCAAGGGAACACCTCGCCAAATTCGGGATGGCCCAGGGGTACCCGGCGGCTGACCCAACCCAGGTCGCCGCAGATGGAGCAGGCTACCTCGACTGGTTCAGGCCCCCGGTAGCTTGCCGCGCCTTCGGACGTACTCCTGTAGGTATCGGTCGGGGTCAGCCGCTTTAGTATGTCGCCCAGGCTTTCCATCATCCTTACCTTCGGACGACCATCTACTTAGTATGGCCGCCACGTATCGCCAGCTTCTTCGATTGCTCTTCACGGCAATGGCCAGAGCTTCCTCAATCCATTCCCGTGGGTACTGCTGTTCCGCGTCCTTCAGCTCCTCCGCTATGAGGGGAGTGATCATCCCGATGTTGCTTTCATACAGGCTGTATATATTGGGCCGCTGCGCTTGTTCCCCGGTATGGTCATCCAGGTCTGGTTCGGGACCGGCGATGGGCGCCTGGGCCGCCATGGCCCTGGCCAGTGCGCGGCGGTCCGCCTCCGTGTTGAGTACAAAGGCCTCGGTCCTTGTGCCGTTTCCCGCGACCATTCCCCTGGCGAATAGGCCCCTGCCCGTTGCCTGTGTCATCATCCTCCGCACGGCATCGGCATCCAGAGCTCCGTTTAGCACCGGGTCTGCCGCCAGAGTCTCCGCGGTGACGTATCGCAACGGGCCTTTCATCCGGTGGATGTGCCAGAGGCCACGGAGGATGCACTTCAGCTCAGCCAGGTCGTCCAGTGACGAAAGGATGGGACCCAAAAGTGGGTCCGGCACCGGAGTGAAGGTGGTGTCCCGTGGCAGCGTGGCCGGGCTCATTGCCGGGCGTATTCCCGGTCCAGCGGGACCGGCTCAAATCTGGATAGTTGATCTCGAAACAGCAGCTTTATGGTGCCGGTGGGCCCATGCCGGTGCTTTGCCACCGAGATCTCGGCGATGTTACGGGGGTAGGGCCGTCCATCTGGGAACTGATGTAGCCACTCCTCCTCGGTGGTGTAGAGGTCCTCCCGGTAGATGAACATGACCACGTCGGCGTCCTGCTCTATGCTGCCGCTGTCTCGCAGGTCCGAGAGCTGCGGGCGGTGGGAGGGGCGCATCTCCACGGCGCGGCTGAGCTGGGACACCGCCAGCACCGGCACGTTCAGGTCCCGAGCGATCCCCTTGAGGGACCGGGAGATCTCGCTCATCTCCTGCACCCGGTTGGAGGTCCGGCTATCGCCCTCAATTAGCTGCATATAGTCCACTACCAGCAGGTCCGTATGGTGCTCCATGTGAAGGCGGCGGGCCTTGCTCCGCAGCTCCATCATTCCCTGGAGAGGCGTGTCATCCAGGTAGATAGACAAGTCAGAGAGGGCGCCCACGGCGTCTATAATCCGTTGCTCCTCGGAATCCGTGAGCAGCCGCAGCCGCAGACGGTGGGTATCAACCCCGCACTCCCCGGCCAGGATCCGCAATGCCAACTGCTCCCGGCTCATCTCCAGGCTAAATATGCCGATGGTCGCGCCGACTCGGGCAGCGTTCAGCGCGACGTTTACGGCCAGCGTGCTCTTGCCCACGCTGGGCCTGGCCGCCAGGATCACCAGGTCTGAGGTCTGCAATCCGCCCAGCAGGTTATCCAGGGTATCGAAGCCCGTCATGACGGGCGCGTTTACGGCGCCCGAGGGTTCGTGGATCGCCGCGCTATCTTCCAGGTACTGGTCCAACACGTCCCGCAGCGGCACGAACTCACCAGAGGCCTTGCCGGTACGCACCCGGAAGAGGATGTTTTCAGCTTGAGATAAGGAGCCCTCTTCGTCGGATGTGCCGTCGTACCCCAGCGCCGCGATTTCAGATGCGGCCGAAATCAGCCTGCGCATGGTGGCGCACCGGGCAACTATTCGGGCGTAGTGCTCAATATGCAGTGACGTAGGGACTATGGATACTAGATGGCTGAGGTAGGCAGCGCCCCCCACCGGCTCCAGCCGGTCCTGCAGGTTCAGCTCACTCATCACGGTGACCTGGTTGATTCCCTCCCGCCGTTCAAAGAGGGCGAGGCACGCTGCGTAGCAGAAAGCGTTTCGCTCCCGGTAGAAGTCCCCGGGCTTCAGAACAGGGGTTACCTTCAGAAGGGACTCGCCATCAATCAGGAGGGAGCCAATGACCGCTTCCTCGGCTTCCACGTCATGGGGTTGCAGACGCTCTTGATACACCTTACTCAGGCACCTACTGATGCGAATGTGGGTTACCGGCCACGGGCCGGGGGCACCTCACCGTGCACACGGGCTGGCAGGAGAAGACGCCGAGAAGGGCAGCCCTTGCCCCCGGCTATTCCTCTTCTAGGTCTTCTTCGTCAGAGGAATCCGATTCGGGCTCCGGGGCAGGTTGGTCTACAGGTTTGGAGGAGGCCTCAACCGCGTCTTCGTCTACTTCGGCCAGCGCGGCCAGCATCTCCGGGGTCTGGCCCTCACCCAGGGCCAGCACGGTAATAGACGCGGCCACGTTCTGGTGTAGCCGGAGGTTGATGGGGTACTCGCCCGGCTTCCGAATGGGTTCGCTCAGTTCCACCATTCGGCGCTCGACCTCATGCCCGGTGGCGGAGGCCAGTTCCTGGATGATGCCGGTCACGGATATGGCGCCATAGAACTGCCCCGTGGGACCCACCTTGCCGGTCATCTGTAGCGTGGTCCCGTCCAGCAGGTTGGCCAGCGCCTGCCAATCGCCCATCTCCTTGATACGGCGGTCTTCGCCTTCACGCGTGATCCGGGCGACGCGCTTCAACTGCTCAGGGGAGGCGATTGTCGCCAGCTGTTTTGGAAGGAGGTAGTTCCGGGCGAAACCGTCCGCCACCTCCTTCACCTCGCCGGCGTTGGCCACATTTATGACGTCTTCAGTGAATAGTACGCGCAAAGGGGTTGCTCCATTTCGTTCCAGGTGCTGGGCGAATTATACCCCATACCCCCGCTGCCGAGGAAGGTAGAGACTGGCGTGTTGAGAGCCGTGGAGGCACTGCCCCCACGGCTCCGTTAGCCCGTTAGCCTAGTCGAAGTTGGTGGTGGTGGCGAACGCTTCGGTGGTGAAGCGGAGCTCGTACCAGCCAGGCACCACCTGCGGCAGCACCTCGATGGTTATCTCCAGGTCAAAGTTCTCACCCGCCGCCGCGTCGTCCACCGTGATAGCCCAGACCTTCTCCGTGCCCCGGCCCGACACTGCGGTTACGTCCGCCCTGTCGCTCACTTCAACCACGTCCACCCGGAACCCAGGGGGAGTCTCCGCCAGCAGCATCATGTCCTGGTCCACGCTGGAATGGTTCTTCAAGAACGGCCGGATCATGTAGGTGTCTCCCACCTGGACCACTGCCTGGGCCACGAACGAAGTGTTGTCGTTGTAGATGACGAACAACCCGTTGGGCACCAGCAGTATGGCGATCATCTCGTCCGTCGGAACCGTGATGGCATCCCCGGAATCGCCGTCCTGGTTCAGGTCCCCACCGTAGAAGGCCTCGTAGAAGGCCACGGTTACGGCGAGGTCCGTGGTATCGCCGTCGCCGTTCAGGTCCGGGTCCACCGTCTCATCTATGGCGGCGGTGATGGCATCGGTGGTGTCGCCGTCCCGGTTCAGGTCCGTAGCGTATGCCGCCTCGTAGAAGGCCACGGCTACGGCGGTGTCCGTTGTGTCACCGTCACCGTTGAGGTCCGGGTCCACGGTCTCGTCAATTACCGCGGTGATAGTGTCTGCCGTGTCGCCGTCGCGGTTGAGGTCCGTGGCGTAGAAGGCCTCGTAGAAGCCCAGGGATACGGACGCGGAGGTGGTGGCGGCGTCGCCGTCGATGTCGATGGCGGAGGACTCGTCGATGGCGGTGGTATGCGTGTCGGTCTCGTCGCCGTCGCGGTTGAAGTCCGTGGAGTAGAAGGCCTCATGGAAGCCCAGGGCCACGGAGGCGGAGGTGGTGGCGCCGTCGCCGTCCAGGTCAACGGCGGTGGCCTCGTCGATGGCGGTGGCGTGGCCGTCTGTGGTGTCGGCGTCACGGTTGAGGTCCGCGCTGTAGCGCGCCTCGTAGAAGGCCACGGTGACGGCTGAGTCGGTGGTATCGCCATCGCCGTTTAGGTCCACGGAGAGGGCCTCGGGGCCCAGGGCGGTGGCGATCTCGTCGGTCTTGTCGCCGTCGTTGTTGATGTCGAAGTCGTACTTGACTTCGTAGAAGGCCGGCGAAACGGCTGCGTCCGTCGCGTCACCATCGCCGTTAAGGTCCACTCCCGTATCATTCTCATCCAGGACTGAGTTGATTACGTCTGTCTGGTCCCCATCGGCGGGTGAGCTCAGGTCCGCGCCGTAGAAGGCTTCGTGGAAGCCCAAGGCGACAGAGGCGGAGGTGGTTGCGCCGTCGCCGTTGAGGTCAATGGCAGTGGCCTCGTCGATGGCGGTGAGGTGAGTATCGGTGGTATCGCCGTCGCGGTTGAAGTCCTGGGAGTAGAAGGCCTCATAGAAGCCGAGGGGGACCGAGGCGGAGGTGGTTGCGGCGTCGCCGTCCAGGTCAATGGCGGTGGCCTCGTCGATGGCGGTGGTATGGGCGTCCGTCTCGTCGCCGTCGCGGTTGAGGTCCGCGGAGTAGAAGGCCTCGTAGAAGCCCAGAGCCACGGAGGCGGAGGTAGTTGCGGCGTCGCCGTCCAGGTCAATGGCGGTGGCCTCGTCAATGGCGGTGGCCTCGTCGATAGCGGTGGTATGGGCGTCCGTCTCGTCGCCGTCGCGGTTGAAGTCAGCGGAGTAGAAGGCCTCGTAGAAGCCCAGGGCCACGGAGGCGGAGGTAGTTGCGGCGTCGCCGTCCAGGTCAATGGCGGTGGCCTCGTCGATGGCGGTGGTATGGGCGTCCGTCTCGTCGCCGTCGCGGTTGAAGTCCGCGCTGTAGAGCGCCTCATAGAAGGCTACGGTGACGGCGGAGTCGGTGGTATCGCCGTCTCCGTTAAGGTCCACGGAGAGGGCCTCGGGGCCCAGGGCGGCGGCGATCTCATCGGTGGAGTCGCCGTCGTTGTTGATATCAAAGCCGTAGGCGACCTCGTAGAAGGCGACGGTAACGGCAGCTTCGGTGGTATCGCCGTTGCCGGTGAGGTCGACGGACAGCGCCTCAGAGCCAAGGGCGGCGGCGATCTCATCCGTCGAGTCACCGTCGTTGTTAATGTCAAATGCGTATGCTGCCTCGTAGAAGGCCACGGTGACGCTGGTATCCGTAGTGTCGCCGTCGCCGGTAAGGTCCACGGAGACGGTCTCGTCTATAGCGTCGGTTATTACGCCTGTCTCGTCGCCGTCGGCGTTCAAGTCCGCGCTGTAGAAGGCTTCATAAAAGCCCACCGTCACTGAAGTGTCGGTGGTATCGCCGTCGCCGGTAAGGTCCACGGAAACGGTTTCGTCAATGGCATCCGTGATGGCGTCGCTTTCGTCACCGTCGGCGTTCAAGTCCACGCTGTAGGCCGCTTCGTAGAAGGCCACCGGAACGGCTTCATCGGTGGCGTCGCCATCGCCGTTCAGGTCTATATCCAGATCCACGGCGCGGGTGACGTCGCCTCCTTCCACGGTGACCGGCTCCAGGACCTTGGAAGGATTGTCACCGGTGATGGCCATGCCGGCAGCGATGCCCGCGGCGGCCAGGATGGTCATTATGACCGTCAGCCACATTGGAGCCCGCTTTATTCCACTTATTACTGACATGGCGACCAATCACCCGCTTTCAAAAAGTTTCTCCAGGGTCCCAGCTTCGCTCAGGATGCGGAAATCGCTGAAACCCCTTCGATAACCGGGTTATTTTTTTAACCTGATGCCAACGTACCATTGAGGCACATAACCTACAATTCTCGTAAGTTCATCGAACTTCCATAGATGTTTTCGGTTATAGAAGTATCTTCTGTAGGTTATATACGTTACGTTAGGTGGGATGCATTGACCCAAACAAGAACGGACTAGCAGGAGGTCTGGGGAAGCTTTGGAAACAGGGGTTGAGTGGCTACCACTCAATTGGGGAAAGGACCGTTGCCGTGACCTGCGCTTAAGCGCAGGTCGGGCGTTAGCTACCGGATTCGGCCGGGTTTAACACCGTGGCCGGTCCGAGCTACTCGAGCTGCCGCACCGCCGCGCCAAGGGACACGGCGCCGGGGCGCTCCACCAGGCCGTACATGCCAAAGTAGGCCCGATCCGCCGGGCGGTAGGCCAGTATGAGCCGCAGGGTGTCCATGTCCGGCGAGCCGGTGTTCGGGTCGTGGGTGGTGATGGCGCAACGGGGGTCTCGGGCAACCACCCGCAGCCGCAGCTCCTCACCAATCTGCACCGAGGACCCTAACCATTCGTCTTCCTGGTGGGCCGAGCCGCCGGACAGGAGAAAGGTGGGACGGAACCGGCGGCTGTCCGCGGGACATTGTGCGCCGGGCTGCTCCGCCAGCTTCTGAACAGACGCCTCAGACATGATGGAGATGGGGTATTCGTCCTGGCATTGCCCCGGGGCATCGGAACGCACCAGACGCAGGCCGCCGCCGCCGAAGTTTGAGAGGGCCTGGTTGAAGGGGCCTGTCACCACCTGTCCAGTCACCGTGCGCCCCCAAAACACCGTAGATACCTTCTCTCCCAGGTTGACGGCGTCCGAGACTTCAGATCCGTCAGGGAACCGCAGGCTCAGGCGCTCTGGTTCCACCGCGTACTCCGCTTTCACCTGCACCAGCGAAAACACCTCCCGCTGCGTCACCAGCCTTTCGGCGGCGTCTATTAAGTAGAAGCGGCGGTCCTCCACGATTCCCTCACTGCCAACGCGTACCGTGTTGGGGTGTAGAAGACCCAGCGACTTCACCGGGGCGATGTGGATGGCTGAAACAGTTATCAAGCGCCTGTCCTTATATCAACCAGAGGTTCGCCGAATTATATGAAACCGGGCCGAACTAGCCAACCAGGCCATGCCCGCCCCTTCCTCTCGCCTCGATCTTGCCCACGAATTGTCGCGGCAATATACTGGCCCTGCCAGTATATAGACCGAGGAGACGGCTATGGCATCCATTTCAGACCAGGAATTTGACTTGCTTCTGGCCCGCACCGGGGTCAACCTGCCGCCGGTTGAGCGGGCCAGGCTAAAGACCATCTACGAGAACCTGAAGCCTGCACTGAAAACGCTGCATGAGGTGGATGTGGACGACCACGAGGTGGCGGGAGACTTCTCGCCGGACTGGGGGGCGGACTAATGACGCAGACATCTTCGGACCTGTGCTTCCTTACAATCCGACAGGCCGGCGAGCTTCTGCGCGGCCTGGAGCTCTCTCCGGTGGAGTTGACCCGCGCGTTCCTGGAGCGCATTCAGCAGGTGGACTCGCGGGTCCATTCATACGTGACCCTCCTGGCCGACTCCGCGCTGGCCGAGGCCCGCACGGCGGAGGGAGAAATCCTCCAGGGCCGGTATCGCGGGCCGCTGCACGGCATCCCCCTGGCGCATAAGGACCTGTACGACACCGCCGGCGTCCGCACCTCCGGTCAGTCCAAGGTGCTGGAGAACCGTGTGCCCTCGCGGGACGCCACGGTCATAGCCCGGCTGCGGGAGGCCGGGTCTGTGCTGCTGGGTAAGGTGGCCATGTACGAGTTCGCGCTGGGAGGGCCGGAGACCAGCCTCTTTGACCAGGCAGTAAACCCCTGGGACCTGGAATGCGTCTCGGGAGGCTCCAGCAGCGGTTCCGGCGCCGCGGTGGCGGCGGGGCTTTGCATGGGATCGCTGGGCTCAGATACCGGCGGCTCCATCCGCTGGCCCGCCTCGGTGTGCGGCACCGTGGGCCTGAAGCCTACCTACGGCCGGTCCAGCCGGTTCGGCGTTCTCCCGCTGAGCTGGTCCCTGGACCACTGCGGCCCCTTGACCCGTACCGTGGAGGACACCGCCTACATGCTTCAGGCCATTGCCGGCCACGACCCCAACGATCCTACCAGCAGCCGCGCGCCGGTGCCGGACTATTCTGCGGCCCTCCGGGAGGACGTTAAGGGACTGACTATCGGAGTGCCGGCGCACTACTGCTTTGACACCGCCGCGGGGGTGGACCCGGAGGTTGTGGCCGCGGTCAAGCAAGCCCTCTCCGAGCTGGAGGATCTGGGGGCTACGGTGCGGGAGGTGGAGGCGCCTTGCATGGAGTACGCCGGCATCGCCGACGTGGTGATCATGATCTCCGAGGCCTACGCCTACCACAGCCGAAATCTTAAGTCCCAGCTTGACAACTATGGGCAGCCGCTCCACTACTGGTTCACCCTAGGTGGCCTTATGTCCGGCAACGACGTTATCCAGGCGCACCGGGTCCGCAGCCGCGTAAAGCGGGAATTCGCCGATCTCCTGCGGCAGGTCGATCTGGTGGCGATGCCCACGGTGGGCGGCCCGGCGCCCAAGACCCAAGGGTTTGACATCTTCAGCTTTCTGGAATGGCCTAACTTCATGGGGCCGTTCAATATCACCGGAATGCCCGCCATCTCCGTGCCTTGCGGCTTCCACTCCACGGGGCTTCCGCTGGGACTCCAGATAACCGGCCGGCCGTTTGATGAGCCTACGGTGTTGCGCGCCGCCTACGCCTACGAGCAGCGCGCCAAATGGTATGAGCGGAGGCCCGCTCTTTAGCCCCTCGCCGCGCGACGAATCGCTGCCTGGGACGCTGCATCGAGGTGATAATTGGCCCCTGAATCGAATGGAATAATTGAACGGTTGGTGGACTACTCCCTGGGCCTCAGCTATGAGGCGCTGCCTCCCAGGGTGCTGGACCGGACCAAACAGCTCTTCCTGGACTTTCTGGCGGTGGCCTTCGGTGGACGGCTCTTGGCGGAGTCCAGCGAGTCTATCTCCATAGGCGTGATGGAGCTGGCCGCCGGCCAGCCGGGTCCCTGCACCGTGGTGGCTGAAAGCGGCAGGGCGCCCGCCCACTTCGCCGCCCTGCTAAACGGGACGTACGCCCACAGCCTGGACTTCGACGATACCCACCGGGACGCCATCCTCCACCCGGGTGCGCCGGTATTCGCCACCCTGATGGCCCTGGCGGAGCAGCACGATGGCGGCGGCCGGGACGTCCTCACTGCCGCCTACGACGTGGCTATAAAGATCAACCGCGCCATTGGGGAAGGGGCGCACAAGCGGGGATTCCACGCCAGCGCCACCACCGGCATATTTGGCGCCACCATGGGGGGCGCCCGGCTGATGGGCCTCGACAGGGATCAAACGCTAAACGCCGTGGGCCTCAACGGGAGCCAGGCCGCCGGGTCGCAGCAGTTCCTGGAGTTTGGCGGCTGGAACAAGCGGCTGCACGTTGGTCTGGCCGCCCACAACGCCGTCTACGCCCTGACCCTGGCCCGCCATGGCTTCCAGGGGGCGTCGCAGCCGTTGGAAGGACGTTACGGCTACGTGTTCAGCTATTCCGCGGACGGTTGGGACACGTCTAAAATTGATGGGCTGGGGTCCCGTTACGAGGTGATGGAAACCGGGATCAAGCCGTACCCCTGCTGCCGGTACAACCATGGACCCATTGACGCCGTGGCTGAGTTGACCAGGGAGAACCGGCTGACCGCCGAAGACATAGCGGCCATGGAGGTCTACTTCTCCCCGTTGGGCCACCAGGTGGTGGGCGAGCCGGCGGAGATGAAGCGCAGCCCCACCAACGTGGTGGAGGGACAGTTCAGCGCCTACTTTGCCGTGGCGGCCACCGCCGTGGACCAAGGTTACACCTGGCGCAGCTACGAAAAGCTCCGGGACCCCAGGGTGAAGGCGCTGATGGATGCCACCACTTCCCACCCGGACCCTTCCCTGGAGCGATTCGGCGCCCGGGTGGACATCACCACCAAAGACGGTCGAACGCTGAGCCGGGACGTGCCCCTGGCGACCGGTGAGCCGGAGCGGTTCCTCACCTGGGACGATGAGGTGGCCAAGTTCAACGATATGGCGGAGCCGGCCCTGGGCGTAGACGGCGCCCGGCGGGTTGTGGAAGCCGTCAGCAAGCTGGAGCAATTCGACGATTTTAGCCGTTTCACGGAGCTCTTGCGTCCTTAGCTTCGCTGCCGCCATGTCCCCAGGCCGGGCTATCCGGCTGAATTTCTCCGTGTCATCTCGTTTGGGCTTCGCTTCCCCGCACCGGGACTCTAAGTGTTAAGGAGGTTCTCCTGATGCCCGCCCGAACCGGTGAGGAATACATGGCTGGTCTGAAGGACCGCGCCGTTGAGGTGTACATATATGGTGAGCGGGTCAAGGACGTCACCACCCACCCCGCTTTCCGCAACGGCGTCAACACCTTGGCCGCCCTGTATGACCTGCAGCACGACCCGGCGTTGCGGGAGGAGATGACCTACGTTTCACCTACCACCGGGGATAGGGTGGGCACATCCTTCATCACGCCCGCCACGGTGGGAGACCTGGAGCGGCGGCGCCGCATGATGTCCCACTGGGCCCGCTACACCTGCGGCATGATGGGCCGGACCCCGGATTTCATGAATGTCAGCTTTATGGCCATGGCCGCCGCCCGCGACTACTTTGCCCGGAACCGTCCCGAGTTCGGCGACAACATCCACCGCTACTATGAGCGCATCCGGGAAGAGGACCTGGTGCTGACGCACACCCTGTTGAACCTGCAACGCTCTCGCGCCCCCGGCGCAACCCCCCTGGAGGACCGCACCGACATCGCCTTATCCGTGGTGAAGGAGCGGGACGACGGCATCGTGGTCAACGGCGCCCGGGTGCTGGCCACTCTGGGTCCCCTGGCGGACGAGATCGCGGTCTACCCCACCCGCTCCCACTCGCTGCCCGGCGGCGCACCGGACCGGACCGTGTTCGCCTTCTCCATCCCTTGCGAGACATCCGGCCTGAAGTTCCTTTGCCGGGAGAGCTTTGACCAGGGCCGCTCCCACTTCGACCATCCCCTGGGGTCCCGGTTCGAAGAGATGGACGCGGTGGTGATATTCGACCACGTCCTGGTGCCCTGGGAGCGGGTGTTCCTGCTGGGTGACGTGGAGCTGGCCAACAATCTGCAGATAGCCACCAACCGGCACCTCCACACCGGCCATCAGGTGGTGACGAAAAACGTGGCCAAGTGCGAGTTCATGCTGGGCCTAGCCAGCATGATGGCGGAGACCCAGGGCTCGGGAACGCTTCCCCACGTGCAGCAGATGCTGGCGGAGGTGATTGAGAACCTGGAGGTTACCAAGGCGTGTCTCCGGGCCGCCGAAGCCGACGCCGGGTTGGACCAGTGGGGGGTAATGTCGCCGGCGCCCTTCCCCCTGCGGGTGGCCCAGAACCTGTTCATACGCATGTATCCCCGCATGGCGGAGATCCTTCACCTGCTGGGCTCCAGCAGCCTGATGGCCCTCCCCACCGAGGCGGATATGCAAGGCCCCCTGGCACCGGAGATCCGGCGCTACCTGGAGACCGATGCGGCGTCCGCGGAGGAGAGGGTACGCCTCTTTCGCCTGGCCTGGGACGCCGCTTGCAGCGCCTTTGGCAACCGGCAGGTGCTGTATGAGCGCTTCTTCCAGGCTGACTTCGTTCGCAACGCCGCCATTCTCTGCGAGCTTTATGACAGGGAGCCCGCCATGGACCGGGTGCGGGAATTCCTGGAGCGGGACTGACCCGCCCAGAGACATAGTCGAAGCACCCTCTCCCTGACCCTCCCCCTCGACAGGCGGAGAGAAGTCTATGCGAGGCGGCCAGGGGCGCCGCAAGGGCGACAACAGGGTGGCCGGACGGCTTCGGCGCGTTCTTGACACTACGAGACCTATAAGCTAATTTCCCCATATTAATCCCCAGGTAGGTGACCTATGAAAGTGCTAACAGGCGCGACTCTAATTGACGGGACGGGCAAGCCTTCGGTGGATAACGCCGCCGTGTTGATCGACGGAGACCGAATCGTGGACGTGGGACCCGCGGCGGCCGTCTCCTATCCCGCCAACACCGAAGTAGTTGATATTTCCGGGATGACGCTCCTCCCGGGCCTGATCGATTGCCATGACCATCTGGCTTCCGCCGGCAAGCTGGGCCCGCTGGACGAAGGTCAACTGGGCACCGGCTACAACCTGGTGGAGCGGTGGGAGCTGGACGCCCCCTTCAGCGTGCGGACCCTGCGCACCGCCAAGAACCTGAAGGATACTCTGGACATTGGATACACCGCCGTTAGAGACGGCGGCGGGCTGGACGTGGGCTTCAAGCAGGCAGTCGACTCCGGCCTCACCCCCGGCCCGCGGCTGGTGGTCAGTGTCAGCATCATCACCCCCACCGGCGGGCTAGCCGACGTGGTTTCCCCCTCCGGACACTGCAAGCCGCCCTCCATTAACCCCAACCTGGGCGTGGGCGTGGCCGATGGCGAGGTGGCCATCCGAACCAAGGTACGGGAGATGGCCCGCCGTGGCGCTGACGTTATCAAGTTCGCCACCACCGGCGGCGCTAGCTCTCGCCCGGGCCATGGACCCTTCGACCGGGAATACACCCTGGAAGAGGCCAAGGCGCTGGTGGACGAGGCGCATCTGCTGGGACGCAAGGCCATGTGCCACGCGGTCGGCGGTCCTGGCCTGCGGGTTGCCCTGGAGGCCGGCGCCGACACCATCGAGCACGGCGCCTACCTGGACGAGGACCCGGAATACATGAGCATGATGAATGCTAACAACGTCTTCTTCGTCCCCACCTTCACCGTTTACGTTTACCACAGCACCACCCCCACGCCCCACATCAAGCCCCGGGCAGCCGCGCTGTGGCCCCACCTGGCGGCCAGCGTGGAAAAGACGCTGGCCGCGGGGATCAAGGTAGTGGCGGGCACCGATGCCGGCGGCTACGTCCACGGCGACAACGCGCAGGAGCTCCAGTGCATGGTGGAGGCGGGCATGTCCACTATGCAGGCCATTCAGGCAGCCACCGGCTGGGCCGCTGAATGCCTGGGCATGGAGAAAGAGATAGGCACCGTGGAGAAGGGCAAGCTGGCCGACCTGGTAGTGGTCGACGGCAACCCGTTGAACGACATCAAGGTGCTGCGGCAGCGGGAGCGGATAAAGATTGTCATTAAGGGTGGCCAGACCCACGTAGACCGCCGCACCGGGGTGGGGGCGCCAGTGGCCGCCGACTAACCCTACTTTTTTCAGACCATCGTAACGTGCGCCCCGCTTTGCCGGGGCGCACGCGTTTCCGCTGTCCGCCAAGCTGGACTTCGATTTGTAGCGGACTCCCCATAGCGGTCGGAACCGTTTCCCACCCTGCGTCAGGCTCATCGCCTGCTCGGTGTTGCCCCTCCACATCCAGCGGTGTATAACCGTATGGGCACTGAGGGGGCCGAACATTGCTCACCAAGGTTAGAACTTGCGCCATCGTAGGGCTGGACGGCGCCGTGGTGGAGGTGGAAGTTGACATCTCCCCGGGCCTTCCCGCCTTCAACATCGTCGGCCTGCCGGACACCGCGGTGCAGGAGGCCCGGGAGCGGGTCCGCGCCGCCATTCGTAACTCCGGTTGCGAGTTCCCTGTCCGCCGCATCACCGTAAACCTGGCCCCGGCGGACCTGCGCAAGGAGGGCCCCGCTTACGACCTCCCCATCGCCGTCGGCATACTGAAGGCATCGGGCCAGGTGCCTCCCGAAGAGGACTCGCACCTATACCTGGGAGAGCTGTCCCTGGACGGTGGGGTCCGCCACACTCGGGGGATACTGCCAATGGTGGCACTGGCCCGGGACGCGGGCTTCTTCCACGTTTTCATCCCCGCCGCGGATGGCGCGGAGGGAGCGCTGGTGAACGGGACCACCGTTTTCCCGGTGGAATCTCTGGAATCCCTTGTAGCGCACCTACGGGGTGTGACCCAAATCCAGCCCGGTTCGGCTGACGCCTTACCCCGCCCGAAGAACGACGCCGCCAAGATCGGCCCCGACCTGTTACACGTCAAGGGCCAGGAGCACGCTAAACGCGCCCTGGAGGTGGCGGCGGCGGGTGGACACAACCTGGTGATGATCGGGCCCCCTGGTAGTGGCAAGACCCTGCTGGCCCGCACCCTTCCCTCCATCCTCCCTGCCATGGAGTCCGAAGAGGCTCTGGAGGTTACCAAGATCTACAGTATCAGTGGCCTCCTGCCCCCGGACCAGCCCCTGGCCAGGGAGCGGCCTTTTCGCAGCCCCCACTACACCACCTCCCATGTTGGGCTGGTGGGTGGCGGCCGGACACCCCGGGCCGGCGAGATCACCCTGTCCCACCGGGGCGTTCTCTTCCTGGATGAGCTTCCGGAGTTCACCCACATCTCTCTTGAAGCGCTCCGCCAACCGTTGGAAGACCATGTAGTGACCATCAGCCGTGCCCAGTGGAACGCTACCTTTCCATGCAACTTCATGCTGGTGGCCGCTATGAA
Source organism: Dehalococcoidia bacterium (assembly GCA_965247585.1). Lineage (GTDB taxonomy): Bacteria > Chloroflexota > Dehalococcoidia > Lucifugimonadales > CBDFHC01. The sequence continues at coordinate 1,266,400 of CBDFHC010000005.1, read as the reverse complement.
CCCTTGCCCCTGTGGTTTCTACGGCGACCCGAAGAAGGCGTGCGGCTGCTCCGCGGCCCAGGTCTCCCGATACCAGCGCCGTATCAGCGGCCCGCTGATGGACCGGATAGACATGTTCGTTGAGGTGCCGCGGGTGGAGTATGAGAAGCTGATGGACACCGATGCCGGGGAAAGCTCCGCCTCGGTCCGGCAGCGGGTGGAGGAGGCCAGGGAAGTTCAGCGGCAGCGGTTCCGGGGGATGCCCCAACTGGCCAACGCCGAAATGGGCCCCGCGGAGGTGTGGGACCACTGCCGGGTGGACGAGGGAGCCCAGGGGTTGCTGCAAACCGCCATGAAGCAACTGGACCTGAGCGCCCGGGCCTTTCACCGGGTGCTGAAGCTTTCGCGGACGATAGCGGACCTGTCGGGGTCCGAGGAGGTGGGGATAGGGCACCTGGCGGAGGCGTTGCAGTACCGGCCGAGGTGGGGGGAGTAGGGGGAGGTGAAGCCGATAGTATTCTCCCGGCATGCCCGCCGTGCCACGCGATATTGGGGTATCCGCCATGAAGAGGTGCTGGCAACCCTGGCAACGCCTGACCGCCTCTTGCCGACGGTAAAAGGCAGGCTCAATGCGATAAAGGAAGTTGAAGACGGATTTCTAAGGGTGACCTACATGGAGCATGAAGACCATATACTGATAGTGACCATTACGCCGAGAAAGAGGCCCTGGTAGGAGGTAGCTATGTTGATTACCTACGACAAGGAAGTGGACGCCCTGCTCATAGAGCTGAGACATGTCGCTGCCGCGGACTCAATGGATATTGAGGAAGGTGTCACGGCGTTGCTAGATGCTCAGGGACACATCGTCGGCATTGAAATTCTGGACGCAAGCGAGCGGCTGGGTAAAGAGCAGCTTCACTCGGTGACGCTCAAGGATTTGGCGTGGGAGCCTTCCTTATCCAAGGGCTGAAGCATCCTCACAGCCCCAACTGGCCAACTCCGAAATGGGCCCCGCGGAGGTGTGGGACCACTGCCGGGTGGACGAGGGCGCCCAGGGGTTGCTCCAAACCGCCATGAAGCAACTGGACCTGAGCGCCCGGGCCTTTCACCGGGTGCTGAAGCTTTCGCGGACGATAGCGGACCTGTCGGGGTCCGAGGAGGTGGGGATAGGGCACCTGGCGGAAGCGCTACAGTACCGGCCGAGGTGGGGGGAGTAGGGGGAGGTGACTTTTACCTATAGCCGTCACGCAAGGCGAAGGATGAGTCTCTACGAGATATCGTCCCAACAAGTGGCCGAAGTGCTCGCTGAGGCAGACACGAGAGAACCCTCCGTCAAGGGCCGTATAAATGCTACTAAGGCAATCTCAGGACGAACGATAAGGGTGACGTACGTAGAAGAGAACCAAGGGTATGTAATAATAACAATCACTCCATTGGATGCCCCATAAGGAGACACTATGGACCTCACCTATGACGGTCAGGTGGATGCCCTCTACATCCAGTTGACAGGGGCCAAGCCCGTCCGAGGAATGGACATAGAGGAAGGTGTCACCGTTGACCTTGATAGCCAAGGACACATCGTCGGCATTGAAATTCTGGACGCAAGCGAGCGGCTGGGTAAAGAGCAGCTCCACTCGGTGACGCTCAAGGATTTGGCATGGGAGCCTTCTTTGTCCAAGGGCTGAAGCATCCTCACAGCCCCAACTAGCCAACTCCGAAATATGCCCCGCCGAGGTGCGCGACCACTGCCGGGTGGACGAGGGCGCCCAGGGGTTGCTCCAAACCGCCATGAAGCAGCGCGACCTGAGCGCCCGGGCCTTTTCACCGGTTGCTCAAGCTTTCGCGGACGATATCGGACCTGTCCGGGGTCCGAGGAGGTGGGGATAGGGCACCTGGCGGAAGCGCTACAGTACCGACCGAGGTGGGGGTAGCAAGGTATACTGGGAACAGAGGAGCCTCAATGTACAATCCAACCGATTTTCCCGAGCCCACTCTTATTCCAGTCAACGGTGTGGAACTCGAAGTCTTTGAAGCCGGCCAAGAAAACGCAGGAAACCCTATTGTGCTCTGTCACGGCTGGCCAGAGCATGCCTTTTCTTGGCGCCATCAGGTGCCCGCTCTTGCCGCAGCCGGCTACCACGTCATCGTCCCAAACCAGCGGGGTTATGGCAACTCATCCCGACCGACCGAAGTAACAGAATATGACATCGAACACTTGTCGGGCGATCTCATCGCACTTCTCGATCACTACGAATACGAAGATGCAACCTTCGTCGGTCATGATTGGGGTGCAATGGTCGTTTGGGGGCTGGCCTTACTGCATCCAAACCGTGTAAATAGAGTGATAAATCTGAGCCTGCCTTACCAAGAGCGCGGAGAAAAACCCTGGGTCGAGATGCTGGAAGCCATGCTGGGCGAAGACTTCTACTTTGTCCACTTCAACCGACACCCAGGCGTCGCAGACGCCGTACTCAATGAAAACACGTTCCAGTTCCTTCGCAACATGTACCGGAAGAACGAACCCCTCGCAGAGCCGGCGCCAGGTATGGCGATGATCAATCTCGCCACGGCGGAAACGCCACTCGGTGAGCCCCTCATGAGCGACAACGAACTGGCCGTTTTCGTCTCCGCCTTCGAATCAACAGGGTTCACGGGCAGTATCAATTGGTACAGAAATGTTGACCGAAACTGGCGCTTATTGGCGGACGCGAACCCAATCATCCAACAGCCCACACTCATGATCTATGGCGACCGGGATGCGGTCGCGAAGTCTGAAAAACTAGCAGATTTCGTGCCCAATGTGGAAGTGGTCAGTCTAGATTGCGGTCATTGGATCCAGCAAGAAAAGCCGGAAGAAACAACCCAAGCGATTTTGAACTGGCTGGAACAGCACGGTACCACCTAGTCCCAAGAGCGAAGTGGCCGTCCCGCTGGCCCGCTTCCTAAATCCCCAAATCATGGACCACCCCAGGGTTCGGCACATACTTCATCAGGGTCAGCCGGACCACTCCGGATACAACCGGCAGCTACAGGCTGGTTGTTACCCAGATGCGCTCCAACCACAATCCACCGTTTTAGCCGCGACCCGGTCCCATTGGCCTCTCTGGACGCTCGGAAACAGCCGTCGCATCTTCCAGTCCCCGCCCACGGCGGGAAGACCTAATGGTCTCAACTGGGACTGTGAATGTGGTCGTCTATGGGCTCCAGTTGAACAAAAAGCGAACGCCAAAACAGGAATTTTCGCAGCCCCAGGTGCATCTGTTTGACGTTGCGTACCAAAACGGGCGCCAGCAGGAACTGGACACCCTCCTGGTTCACTTTCTGGTATTCCGAGGTGCGCTTGTTCTTCAGGTAGGTGTCGACCGACACCTGAGCCTGACCCCCTCAACCCAGCGGCGGGATCAAGTCTATGGCCACGGCGCCACCGCGCCGCTGCACCTCCACCAGCGCGTCGCTGCTTATCGTTAAATGCACTTCACACCGCTACGGTAAATTCGTGCCGTCAAACAGACGGCCTGTTATCTATCCCGCGTTCTCCCGTTTGGATGACCGTTGTTCCCAGAAGGGTGCGTACCTGCGCTATCTGCCCTTCCGGCAGGGAGCCCCTTGTCACCAATTATCCTATCAGGTAGCGTATGACGGTAGCCCCGGGAATCGGCGGCACGTGGAAGGTAGTGATGGCACGGTTAGCAGTACGCCTGGACCCAATCCCCCAACTCTCCACCAGCGATTCGATCTCTCTGGCCAAACTGGCGGAGCAGCGTGGCTACGAGACTGTCTGGGTCCCGGAGGGGATGGGCCAAGACGCCATAACGCAGATCACCGCCTTCGCCACCAACACCGCCCGGGTGCGCCTGGGCACCGGCATCCTGCCGGTCTTCTATCGCACTCCAACCCTAACGGCCATGACCGCGGCGGGCCTGGACATGATTTCTGACCACCGGTTTATCTTGGGACTGGGTGTGGGTCACCGAGGCTCCGTGGAGGGTGTTCACGGCATCCCCTTCCGGCGTCCACTTGCCAACCTCCGGGAGACGGTGGCCATAGTTCGTGGGCTGTTGAAGGGAGAGCGCGTGGCGCACAAGGGCCGCGTATTTGATCTTCCCAGGGGCACTCTAGGGTACTCTTCGGAGTTTTCCGTGCCCATCTACATCGCTGCGTTGGGTCCCAAGATGATCGAATTGGCCGGAGAAATTGCTGATGGCGTGCTCCTAAATTGGGCCGTACCCTCGTATCTGAACAAGGCGATGGAGCACCTGGAGGCGGGGGCTATCCGGGCCGGGCGTAAGGTGGAAGACATTGACGTTGCCTGTTACGTGCGAGTGGCCTCCACCGGGGACGTGGAATCTGTCCGGGCCCCGCTGAGGCGTCAGATACTCCGGTACTGCACTATGGAATACTACCTCAACTTCTTCGCCCAGACTGGCTTTCGAGACGAGGCCCAGGCCATCGGAAGCTACCTCAAGGAGGGCGACCGGGACAAGGCGGCGGCCGCCGTAACCGACCGGATGCAGGAGCTGCTGGCGGTCTTCGGCAGCCCTGAGTACTGCCGCGCGGAAATTGAGAAGCGCCGCGCCCTGGGCATCAAGCTACCCGTGGTGGCGCCCTTCGCCACCGGCGGCGTCCTCAACTCCTACCGGGCCACCATTGAAACGTTTTCCGGTTAGCTAATTCCGCTGGTCCGCAAAGTTCAACTCGAGGCGCTGAAATGACATCGGAACCGCGAACCATTTCGCTGGACCCCTATCATGGTCCCTGGCCGGAAGACGACAAGGACGCAAACTTCAAGCAGCAGGTGGCACAGTATGCCCCTGTGGACCCGATGCCCACTTTGGACCGCATGAGCCACAGCATGAACGTCCCGGTGGGCTCGCTGGTGCGGTACATACTCACCAAGTTTGCCGCGTCCGGCAGCGAAGGGTTGCTGGAGATGGGTCCCAGGGTGGTCTACCAGATGGCGGAGATGATTGAAAAGGCCGAAGCCGCCGGCACGGATGAAGCACGCCTGGAGGCGTATAAGGCGCTTACACAAGTGGTATCTTGGCTGAGGGTCCCCCTGGATGCCCCGGATTGGCGGCCCGGAGGCTGGCGAGGACCATCCTCAGACGCGGCGGAAGCGAAGGGGTGAGATGCCTGAGGCGCCGGACCTGGAAGTGATCAAGGAGTTCCTCAACCGGAACATCGCCGGGCTCCAGATCAGCGGGGTTGAGGTGCTGAAGCCCACCGTACTCAGGTCCCTCACCGGAGACTTCCAGTCAGACGTACCCGGCCGCACCATCCAAGGGCTCCAGCGCTATGGGAAGTTCCTATTCCTCCAGCTTTCCGGGGAGCAGAAGTTGGCTATAAATCCCATGCTCACCGGAGCGCTCCAGTACTGCGCTCCAAAAGAGCGGCGGTACAAACGCACCTGCTTTGTCCTTTCCCTCTCAAACGGAAAAGAGCTGCGTTACCTGGACGACCGGCAGATGGGCATGGCCTATTACGGCGACGATGAGCATTTGGCTGAAGTAGAAAGGTTGGAAGGACAGGGCCCAGACGTTCTGAGCCCGGGGACTTTCGAGGAATTTCAGGAGCGGCTTAGGCCCTTCTACGGCGAGATCAAGGGCATTCTTACCAGGGGCCGGGTGCTTTCAGGTATCGGGAACGCCTACGCGGACGAGATACTTTTCGCCTCTTGCGTCTACCCCTTCAAGAGAAAGCGGGCCCTGTCGCCGGAGGAGCTTGGCCGAATATTCGAAGAGTCCAGAAAAGTGGTCACGGAAGCCGTTGACGTTCTCAAGGAGCGCATGGGAGACGCCATCCACATAAAGGTCAGAGACTTCTTGAAGGTGCACAACAAAGGTGGCCAGCCCTGCCCCAGGTGCGGCAAGGTCATCAGCCAGGTGAACGCCAACCAGCGAATCACCAGCTATTGCCGTAGATGCCAGCCAGGCATGCTCATAAAGAACTAGTTTTCAAGCACGCCTTGAACCGCCGAATTTCACCCCTGGTTTGCCTTGACAATCCGGGTGGTGGTGTTTTCAACTTTATGTATAGTATTCCTATATGTAGACTACCTGGAAAACTGGTTACAACATATAGTATACTCAGTTTGCCGCGACCCCTGAATCTCGGGACTATTTCACTCAACGTTTGCCATTGGGGGAAGGGCGATTGGCAACTCTTGGATGGGAGCAAATATGAGAGCGAAGATAGCGGCTCTCCTGGTAGGTCTGGTCTTTGTTGGGTTATTGGCTGGCTGTGCCGGTGAGGGAGCCACGGACACTCCGGCGCCGGGGCAGACATTAACCTCCCAACCCACGCAAACCACGGCGCCGACAGCGACAGCCACGCCTACCCCCACTACACCACCCGCGCCCACCTCTACTGCTACGGCTACCACGCCTCCGGTGCCCACCGCAACCGCGTTGCCTACCGCCACGCCGACTTCTAAGCCCCCACCAACCGCTACCCTAACTCCCCCGGGACCGCCCACTCCCACGCCCACAGCTACCGCTACGCCCACCCCCACACCCACGCCCACGCCACCCTCCACACCCACCATTACTCCCACCCCGACTCGAATAGCGGCGTCAGACCCAACGGCCTTCCCGCCGTTCCCCAACATCTACAGGGGGAGCGTTACAATAGCGGGGCAACCGGTCCAAGCCGGGACGCCTATATTCGCCCGAATCGGCGCCTATCAGACCCCCACCATACAGGCGACCGATGGGCGCTACGCTAACCTTATCCTCGGACCCCCCAGCGCCTCGTACCTCGGTCGCACCATCACCTTTTTTGCCGTAGTTAACGATACCGAGATCCAGGCCGCCGAGGCCGCCGTGTTTGTCCGAACCAGCCTCACGGACATCTTGAAAAACCTGAACCTCACTTTTCCATAGCAACCCGCGCGTCAGTCACGCCAGGCCCGTCCTACCGGTGACGGTTCTCAAATAGGGTAGGGAGGACCTTTCACCGGCTCACGCCGCTTTTAATCCCCAGGCCGGTCTGAGACCGAGGCGCGCATCACCCAGACCTCCCGGCGAGGTGGCAGCATCCGCGGCGAGAAAGACACCGTTTCCGATTGCAAGACCCGCATTGCACTCTGGCGCCGCAGCCATTCCTCCGGCGGCAGGAGGGTGGACTCCTCAGTGGTGATGCCGGGGATGTAGTAGTGGGTGGGCACCACCACCCGCGGCTCCAGCAGCCCTACCAGCTCGTCCACCTCGTCGAAGGAAAGCAGGTGTCGCGAATCGTCCACCGGCGCCATTAGCACGTCAACCTTGCCGATGGCCTGCCGCACGTCTTCGGGAAGGTCGGCTCTGTTGTCGCCCAGGTGGCAGAACCTAATCCCGCCGGCGGAAACCAGGAAGATGGTATTGCGTAAGGGCTTACCACTGGGCAGCGGGGCGTGCAGGTCCGTCACCCCGTGCAGAGAAACGTCGCCCCGCTGGAAGCTCCCGCCCCCTCTCAAGATGCTGGGCTCACCCGTAACTCTGTGGAAGGCGTCATGATCAAAGTGGGCGTGGGTGATTAACACCAGGTCGCTCTCCATCAGGGGGAACTCTTTGACGAACCACCGGCGGTCCTCCCGATTGCGGTACGGGTCCACCAGTACGCGGACACCCTGGACCGTCGTCCACTGGAAGGCGCAGTGTCCGTAGTATCGTAGCTGTACGCCGCTTGAGGCTTCCTGCATCGTTTGCGCTCCCTGGATTGTGTTGCCCGGTCATCCAACCCGCCAAGCAGTAAAGAGACGGGTGGGCACATTCTACGTAGCTGGTGCCTGGAACGCTATCAACCCAGTCATCGGAGCATGGGCTCCCGAGGGCTGCGCTTGACCCGGCAACTTGTAGGCTTAAAATAGCGCGACAGTATTGTGCTCATCTAACGGGCACCAATAGCCGAAAGAATCCCATATTGTCCATAAGACAGAGCGCCAACTACAAGTGGATGGTCTTCACCACCGTGGGCCTGGGCACGTTCATAGCGGTGGTGGACGCTGGCGGCATCAACATTGCCCTACCCACAATAGCCGGCCACTTCAACACTGACCTTCCCACGGTACAGTGGGTGTCATTGGGCTACGCCTTGGCCATCAGCGCCTTCCTGCTGTCCGCGGGACGCCTGGCGGACATGTTTGGGCGGAAGGAAATCTACATTGCCGGGCTTTTGATCTTTGGCGCGGGGGCCGCGTTGGCGGGGTCCGCCCCAAGCCTGTGGCTGTTGGTAGTGTTCAGGATATCTTCCGCTATAGGCGCCGCCATGATCATGGCCAACGGAATGGCCATCTTTAACTCCGTGTTCCCGGCCTCTGAGCGAGGCAAGGCCATTGGGGCGCACATGTCCTTCGTCGGCAGCGGAATGATATTCGGCCCGGCCTTTGGAGGAATGCTGGTAGAGGCCCTGGGCTGGAGGTCTATTTTCTTCCTGAGTCTGCCCCTGGTTCTGGGGGCCACCGTCGCCGCTATAGTCATTCTGGATTCCCGCCAGCTTTCCCAAGACCGTGACGAGGCACGTAGCGGCGCCTTCGACTGGCTGGGCGCGGCGCTCTCCGCCGGGGCCCTGCTCATTTTCCTGGTGGCGATGACAAACGCCCACCGGGTGGGATGGGGCTCCCCGGTGATCCTGGTGGCGCTGGTGGCAGCGGCGACGCTCCTTGGACTGTTCCTCTGGCGTGAGGCCGTTTATTCCTTCCCCATGCTGGACCTGGGCCTGTTTCGCCGCCGCACCTTCTCCTTCGGCGTCATGGCCAGCTTCACCGCCTTCGTGGGCTCCGCCGCCGTGAGCTTCCTGATGCCATTTTATCTTCAGAACGTGCTGGGATACTCGCCGGCCCGGACCGGACTAGTTCTGATGTCTGCGGCGATTTTCATGCTCACAGTGGCGCCTATTTCCGGACGGCTTTCAGATAGGGTTGGCTGGAAGCCTTTCAATATAGGCGGGGCCTTGCTATCGGCTGCCGGGCTGTTCCTCGTGTCACGGGTAACTGAGGACTCCGGCCTGGGTCTAATCATTCCGGGCCTGATACTGCACGGCGCCGGGATGGGAATGTTCCATGCCACAAACCACAGCTCGATTCTTGGTGCGGTTCCGGTCTCTAAGTACGGAATAGCGTCGGCCTTCGTTAACCTGATGCGCAACACTGCCACCACAACGGGCATCGCCATAGCCACCACGGTGGTGGTGGGCACCATGGCCTCAATGGGATTTGAGCCCAGCCTGGAGGCGGTGCGCGAAGGGACCCAGGCGGGCGTGACTCACGCTTTCACCCTGGGCCTGCGAAACATCTTTTTGGTGGCCGGTGGGTTGCAGGTGGCGGTCATGCTTGTCTCTCTTCTAAAGGGCAAGGACGCTGATTCCACCGCCGGACAGCGGCAGGAAATCGCGCCTATTGCCGCCGCAGCCGGCGATTCTTCGGAGGCGTAAGGGCCCGGGGTCTTATCGTTCCAGGTCCAGCACCAGCATCCGCATGGCCCGAGCCGTGGCGCCCACCAGTAGAGGGTAGGTGCGCCGAATGCTCTCCCGTATGGGCATGGCGCGATCCGAGATGCAGGCTACCGCGTCTATTCCGTGGTCGTATACTTCTTCGTAGCCTGGACCCAAACCTCCCGCCAGCACCAGCACCTTTATGCCAAGGGCCTTGGCGCGGTGGGCGACGCCGATGGGAGCTTTGTTGTAGACGGTGGACCGGTCCAATCTGCCTTCGCCGGTTATCACCAGGCTTGCCCCCTCCAGGTGCTTGTCCATGGACAGCACGTCACAGACGATGTCTATGCCGCTTTGTACCCGTCCGTTGGCGAAGGCCATCAGTCCCGCGCCCAGCCCCCCGGCCGCGCCCGCCCCCGGCCTATCGGCAACGTCAATCCCAATAGCCTGTTTAATCACCTGGGCGTAATGGAACAGCGCCGAATCCAGTTCCCTGACCACGGATTGTGAGGCGCCCTTCTGCGGGCCGTAAACCGCGGAAGCGCCGTGCGGGCCGCACAGGGGATTGGTAACGTCTGAGGCGGCGATAACCTCCGTCTCCTTCAGCGCCGGATGAAGCCCGGACAGGTCTAAGGAGGCCAGCCGGGGTAGGTCTGCCCCGCCCTCGTTTAGCTCCTTGCCATCGCTGTCCAGGAATCTGACGCCCAATGCCCTGGCCATACCGGCGCCGCCGTCGTTGGTAGCGCTGCCTCCCATCCCAACGATGATGTGGCGATATCCCTGGGCCAGTGCTTCCTTTATTAGCTGGCCGGTGCCCAGCGTGGTAGTGCGCCTGGGGTCTCGCCTTTCGGGCGGCACTAAGGCCAGCCCGGAGGCTTGGGCCATCTCTATCACCGCGGTCTGGCCGCCCCCCATCACTCCCCAGCGCGCGTTTACCCGCTCCATCAGTGGGCCGGTAACCCGGGTGCTGAATATCCGGCCCTGGGTATTCTCTACCAGGGCTTCCAGGGTACCGTCGCCTCCGTCGGCCACGGGCATCAGGACCGTTTGCGCCTGCGGAAGCACCAGGCGGACCCCCTCCTCAATGGCCTGGGCCGCCTTGGCCCCGGAGAGTGCTCCCTTGAAAGCCTGGGGCGCAATCACCACCTTCATGTTGGTGATTATACATAGCTGTAGCCGGGGTGCGTGTACCATTGCCTTCGTCCCTTTGCTACAATCAGCGCCAGCAATCCAGGAGGTCTAACGTGGTATCTAAGGAAGAGTTAAAGCAGAAAGTAAACGCCGCCATTGACCGTAGGGCAGAGGATATTATCAGGGTGGCCAAGACGATTCTTGAGAACCCTGAGCCCGGATTCCGGGAGCAGAAGACGGCGAAATTAGTGGGACAGGTCTTCTCCGAAGCGGGGATTCAACACCGCGGCGGCATTGCCATCACCGGTCTAAAAGGAGAGTTGAAGGGCGGGTCAGACGGCCCCACCGTGGGCGTCATTGGGGAGTTGGACTCCCTCATCGTCACGGGGCACCCCCACGCCGACACCGGGACCGCTGCCGCCCACGCCTGCGGTCACCACTGCCAGATCGGTATGATGTTGGGCGCCGCCTTTGGCCTGATGGACCCGGATGTGCTGCCCAACCTTAGCGGCAAGGTGGCACTCTTCGCCGTGCCGGCGGAAGAATATATTGAGATCGAATATCGAGACGACCTCCGGCGCGCTGGAAAGCTGGAGTTTCTGGGCGGGAAGCCGGAATTCATCCGCCTGGGCGAGTTCGACGACGTGGACATGGCGCTGATGTGCCATACCACCAGTAACTCCAACGAGGGGAAGCTGTGCATCAGTAACACCAACAACGGCACGGTGGCCAAGCGGATCCAGTTTATCGGCAAAGGCGCCCACGCTGGCGCCACTCCGCACCTGGGCGTGAACGCGCTGAACGCGGCGTCGCTGGCCTTGCTGGCCATCCACGCCAACCGGGAGACCTTCCGCGACGAAGACACCATTCGCATCCACCCAATCATCACCAAAGGTGGTGAGGCGGTCAGCGCCGTGCCAGCCGACGTTCGGATGGAGACCTTCGTGCGCGGGGCCACCGTGGATGCGGTCCTGGAAGCGAATCGTAAGGTGGACCGGGCGCTGAGGGCAGGCGCCATGGCCGTGGGGGCGCAGGTGAACATCACCACCATACCCGGTTACATGCCCCTCCAGCAGGACAACATGATGATGGATATGTTCAAGGGCAACGCGGTGAGCCTGGTGGGAGAGCAAGGGATTGGATACCGGCGTCACAGCACCGGGTCCACGGATATGGGAGATGTGAGCCAGATCATGCCCGTCATCCATCCCTACGTGGGAGGAGCAACAGGCGTTGGCCACGGCGACGATTACGTGGTCCAGGACTATGAACTGGCGGTGGTCACTGCTGCCAAAGCGTTGGCCAACACCGTTATTGACCTGCTGGCTGATGGCGCGGCCGCCGGCGGCCAGGTCCTGGCCCAGGACCGGAACTTCATGACCAGGGACCAGTATCTCAAGGTTATGCGGGGCCTGGCTAAAGAAGAGCTGTACAACCCTGAAGGATAGATTGATCTTATATGCCAACCAAAGAAGAGCTAAAACAGAAGGCTTGCCAGGTAATTGACCTTCATGCGGACGATTTGATAGGTCTGGCCAAGACTATTCTTCAGAACCCGGAGACCGGATTTCACGAGACTAAGACCTCCAAGCTGGTGGGCGAGCAGTTCAAACGAATGGGAATTCCCTTCCGCGAGGGGCTGGCGCTCACTGGCGTCAAGGGAAAAATCTCCGGCGCCGCGGGCCCCGGTCCCACCGTCTCCATCATTGGCGAGCTGGATTCCCTCCTAGTGCCAGATCATCCAACCGCGGACCCCAACAGCGGCGCGGCCCACGCCTGCGGCCACCACTGTCAGATTGGGATGATGCTGGGCGCCATTACCGGTCTACAAGATAGTGGCGTCCTGTCACACCTTTCTGGGGCCATCGTTCCGTTCGCGGTCCCCGCGGAGGAGTTCGTCCAGGTGGAGCGGCGAATGGCGCTTCGGGACGAAAAGCGCATAGAGTTCCTCAGCGGCAAGCAGGAGCTGATACGGTTGGGCGAGTTTGACGATGTGGACATGGCAATCATGTGCCATACCGCGAGCGACATGGGAAAGGGTTCGTTCGCCGTGGGTGGCACCAGCAACAGCCATGTGGTCAAGTTCGTTGAGTTCATGGGGAAAGGCGCCCACGCTGGAGGGTCACCCCACCTGGGCATTAACGCCCTGAACGCCGCCGCCTGGTCGCTGATGGCCATAAACTCCAACCGTGAGGTCTTCCCTGAATGGGAGACCGTTAGGATCCACGGGATAGTCAACCGGGGCGGTGAGTCCGTCAGCGCCGTACCCTCGGACGTACGGCTGGAGTGGCGGGTCCGGTCCGCCACCCCGGAGGCGGTGGTTAAGAACAGCGAGAAGGTGGACCGCTGCTTCAAAGCCGGCGCCATGGCGGTGGGCGCCGGAGTAAAAATCACCAACATTCCGGGCTATCTGCCCGTAATCAACAACGAAAATCTGCAAGGCTTGTTCAAGAACAACGCCGCCACCGTGCTGGGGCAAGACAAGGTCATTCAGATGCAGCCCAACCGAAATCGCGGCGGCTCAACGGACATGGGAGACTTGAGCAACATTATGCCGGCCTGCCACCCGTATACCAGCGGCGCCGTTGGGGCCGGGCATAGCAAGAACTACATCATTGAGAACTATGACCAGGCGGTGCTGGCCCCAGCCAAGATCATGGCTATGGTCGTCATTGACCTGCTGGCCGAAGGCGCCGCCGGCGCCGGACAGTTGCTGGACGCTTACAAGCCCTCCATGTCCAAAGAGGCGTATCTCTCCTTCCAGCGGGACCGCGCCCGGGTTGAAGAGTTCGACGGCAGCGCCGCCTAAAGCGTCATCAGCGCTATGGCGCCGCCGCTCACTAGTGGCACTGTAAAGTTGTCGTCCAAGGGCAAGGGGCTTAGCTCCACCAACGCCGCCACCGCCCCGCCGGCTATCAACGCCCACAGCGGTGACGTCACGCCGCTGCCCCATAACACCAGCGAAAGGCACGCGGCCACGCTGAAAAACCCGGCGCTACCCCAGGGCGACTTGCCCGCCAGCCGGAACCCTTTTGCTCTGCTTCCAGTCAAGGCCGCCACCGGGTCACCCACGGAAAGGAAGAGCAGCGCGGCCACCGCGGTCCCTTTATCAAAGAAAAGGAAGCAGCCCAACGCCGCTATGGTCATGTACGTGGCCGCGGTCACCTTCTCGTCCTCGTCCGGCTTCAACAACGGCCTGAATAGCGGAACCAACCTCCGGTTAAGCGGGGGATAAGTCAAACGCGCCGTTTCCACCAGAATGGCCAGCCCGGAAAGCACTGAGAGCAGGCCCACCATCACCTCGGTGGAGACGAATACGCCCAACACCGGCATGGCGCTGCCGGCCATGACGTGGAACAGTCTTCTCCAGATCCTGGGCTGCACCCCTCGCGCCGGGGCGCCGAGGGCCCGCCGGACAATTCTTAAGCCAGGCATGGGCCCAATTATATCGGCGTGAGCTCCAGGAACCCAGGCTTCCGGCGGCCTCCTGATCGTAATTAGCACGCTGTATTTCCGTTGGCGATGGGTATGAGCACCACAAAGGGCTTAAAATCAGAGGCCGGTGGTACCCACCCACCCGCCCCGAATGGTTTAAAAGAATATTCCTGAGGGACACCCCCAGACTCCCGGCAGGGAACCTGGGTTCCCTGCACCCTCCGGTGTGATGGGAGTACTGGCAAGGTTGGCGTTATTTTGGGTAGGACGGTCTGAAAAAGATTAAGGCCAGGCGGGTATCCCGCCTGGCCTCGCAATCTTCGTGCTATAGTACAGCTAGTTCAGCTTGCCCAGCTCCCGCTGCACCTCGTCATAGTCCGGCTCCACCGCGGGACTGGAGCCCACCCACTTGTAGCGGACGGTCCCTTCCTTGTCCACAATAAATACCGCGCGCTGGGAGGCTACGTAGCCGCCCATTCCCGCAAAGTTCGGCAGCGCGACACCGTACGCCTCCACCACTTGCCGGCTGAAGTCGCTCACCAGGGGAAAGTTGAGTCCGTTCTGGTCAGACCACGCCTTCTGGGAGAAGGGCGGGTCCACGCTAATGCCGATGACCTGGGCGTTTAGCTGGTTGAACTTATCGCTTCTGTCCCTGAAGTTGCACATCTCCTGGGTGCATACGCCGGTAAAGGCCCCCGGGAAAAAGGCCAACACTACATTCTTACCCCGGAACTCGCTGAGCTCCACCGCCTTGAGGCCGGTGTCGTAGGCGGTAAAGTTGGGGGCGGGCTGTCCTACCTCCGCTGCCATTTAGATTCCTCCTATTTTGTGAATTAATTGCATTTATGGTGTCAACAGTCGCGGGTCATGGTATCAGGCACACAGCGGAGGCGCAATTCACCCACGGGCGCCGCTGGTGAAAAGCCGGGGCCAGTGACTGACAAACGCCGCCGCGACGGCATTGCGGAGCGTGGCGGTTGGGAACTAAATGTCTATGAAGATCACATCGCCGCCGGCCCCCCACCGGAACGACCGGAGGTTGCTGCTGGTGCCCTTTGGCACATCGAATACCAGCCACCCTTCGACGCCGAAATTACGGTCGAGTTCGTACTCACCGCGGATTATTGGTATGTGGACCACTTGGTCGGCCCGGTCGAAGTAGAAGGGGATTTCCGGAGAGATTATGGAGTCAGTGGTGTCACCATCGCCGTTGAGGTCGGTACCATAGACCGCCTCGTAGAAAGCGACCCTCAACCCCGTATCGGCGTTATCGCCGTCACCGTTCAGGTCGACGTCGTTGGGCTCGTCGATGGCAGAAGTGATGGCATCGACAGCGTCACCGTCCTCGTTGAGGTCGACGCCGTAGACCGCCTCGTAGAACGCCACCGTGACTCCCGAATCGGTGCTATCTCCGTCGCCGTTGAGGTCTGCGGAAACTGTCTCGTCTAAAGTAGCGGCGATGGCGTCGTCCATGTCCCCGTCACGATTAATATCAGTGGCGTAGACCGCTTCGTAAAAGGCTACTGGGACTGCTGTGGCGGTGGTATCACCATCGCCGTTGAGGTCCACGTCCGCGGACTCGTCGGTGGGGGAGGTGATAGCGTCATCAGTATCACCATCGCCGTTAAGGTCGGCCTTGTAGACTGCCTCGTAGAAAGCCGCAGTGACCTGAAAGTCTGTGGTATCACCGTCTCCGTTGAGGTCGACTCCCACCGTCTCGTTCATAGAGGATAAGAGGCCAATGGGAGTGTACCGTGAATCATCCTCTGAACGCAGTTCCGGGGGTTCGGCGGCCACATCCATGAGGAGCTGGGTGGCGGCGTGGTTGTTTACGCGCAGACGTAGCGCCAGCAGCTCGTTACCATCCTGAGACGGGGTTACAATCTCGTTCCGCTCTTCGCCGTCCAAGGTGAACAATTCAGGTACGTTGAACATCTCTATAAGGGTCACCTCGATTATCTGGCCCTGGTAGGTCCGGCCGAAGGCCGGAGAACCGCCGCACGCCGACGCTGCCACCAGCGCGATGACCGCTATCACCAACAGAAAGAGCGGCGCCTTTAGGCGCCCGCTTTTGAGCAGACTATCTTTCATCTCAATCATCTTACTACGCTCCGGCAATGCTAAAGGATGGCATCTCTCGAAGCTGCTTTACCAACCTTCCAACGGTTTCCAGCACATAATCAACCTCTTCATCGGTGTTCTCTTTGCCTAAAGTCAGGCGCAAGCTTCCCCGCACCAACTCCTCGTCTTGCCCCAGCGCCAGCAGGACGTGAGACGGTTCCAACGAGCCTGAGGAGCAGGCGCTGCCGCTGGAGGCGCATATCCCCGCCATGTCCAGACCCAGCAGGACCGGTTCACCCTCCACCTGCTCAAACGAAATGTTCACGTTGTTGGCCAGGCGCTCAGTGGGGTGCCCGTTCAGGTGAGCGCCGGGAATCCCTTGCTGGATACCTTCAATCAGCCGGTCCCGAAGCCGGGCGCACTGGCGTACGACGGTCTCCTCCCGCTCCACATCGGCCAGCTCCAGCGCCCTGGCCATGCCTACAATCCCGGCCACGTTTTCCGTGCCGGCGCGCCGCTCCCGCTCCTGCCCGCCGCCAAGCTGCTGCGGCAGCCAGGCGGCGCCCCTTCGGACGTACAGCAGTCCCACTCCCTTGGGGCCGTGGAACTTGTGCGCTGATAGGCTCATCAGGTCAATACCCAGCCTATGAACGTTAATGTCCAGCAGTCCGGGGCCTTGCACGGCGTCCGTGTGAATAACCACCGTGCGCTCCAACTCCCGGGCTCTCTGCTTGACCGCGGCCGAGAGCTCTGCCACGGGCTCCACCGTGCCGATTTCGTTGTTGGCGAGCATCACCGAGACCAGGATTGTGTTATCCGTCATCGCTTCGGAAACCTGTCCAGCTTCTATTCGACCGTACCGGTCCACCGGCAGATAAGTGACCTGGTATCCCTGCTGCTCCAGCTGCTGGCAGGTGTGCAGGACCGCGTGGTGCTCAATTGCGGTGGTAATGATGTGGTTCCCGGTATCCCGCAGCGCCTGGGCCACGCCGGTAATGGCGGCGTTGTCGGACTCCGTACCGCCGCTGGTGAAAACCAGCTCGCTGGTGCGGCAACCCAGCACTCGCGCTATGGACTCCCGCGAGGCATCCAACGCTCGCTTGGCTTCCTGCCCCACGCTGTGAATGCTGGACGGGTTCCCGAAGGCCCGGGTCATAAAGGGTTCCATGGCAGCCAGCACCCTGGGGTCCAGGGGGCTGGTGCCTGCGTAGTCCATGTACACAATCTGGTCTGGGGGAGTCATACGGCCTCTTCTTCTAGCGGCGGGAGGGCTATTTTAGCACGAGGGGCCGCACCGGCCCCTGGGAGCTCGCCGCCGTCCTTTGCCACTACGCCTGGGATGACTGCGAGCCCAGGCGGCGGCGGGTTAGCTGACGTACCGTTCGCAAGGCATTTTCGGCCCGGAAGAACCCTAACAGCCTCCCCTCTTCCAGCACCAGGGCCAGGCTGGCCCCGCTTTCTTCCATTCGTTCCAGCGCTTGGGACGCCTCGGCGCTTGGCGATACGGACGGGAACCTCTCCACGGGCCGCATGGCGGAATCCACCGTGGTGCCGTGCCATCGTGACCGGCCCACTCGGGTGACGCCCTTCAATGAAAGCAGTCCCAGGCAGCGGTCCTGGTCTGTTACCGCCAGGAACCCATTCCTGCTGGGGACCCCATGCTCGGATACCAGGGCATCTATGGTGGTGCCGGAGGGAACCGTAGGAAACCCTCCAGTCATCAGGTCCCCGACCCTGTAACCCTTAAGCTGTTCCCGAATCTGAAACTGCCGACGGCTGGCGCTGGCAGTCATGAACAGGAACCAGCCAACGGCGGCAACCCAGATACCCTGCGGTTCGCTGCGAAAGACCGTTACGAGGCCGCCGCCCACCATCAACATAGCTATCAGCTGACCGCCGCGGGTGGCTACGTTCGTCGCCTTCCAGTAGCTTCCCGTTGCGGCCCACACGGCGGACCGGAGGACTCGGCCGCCGTCCAGCGGAAATCCTGGCAGCATGTTGAAGATTCCCAGCAAAAAGTTAATCAAGGCGAGCGTTCCGGCCATGGCCGCCAGATGGTCGCTTACGTCGTGCACCGCATAGTGGGCCCCTAGGAACAGGGCGCCCAAGACCAGGCTGGACAAGGGTCCCACCGCTGCGATATAGAACTCCAGGCTGGGTTTGTCCGCCTCTCGCGCAATCTGGGAGACCCCTCCGAAGATAAACAGCGCTATCCCCTTCACCGGAATCCCCTGTCTAACCGCCAGGATACTGTGGGACAGCTCATGCACCAGGACGGACACGAAGAAAAGGATGCTTGTGATGCCGGCCAGAGTCCATTGCTCCGCCGGCGACCAGCCGGGATTGCTCTCCCCAAACTGGTGTCCCAGAACGTACGTGACCAATCCCAGAACTAGGAACCAGGAGTAGCTTATCCCCAGCGGGATGCCAAAGATCTTGCCCAGCTTAATAGTCGCGCCCATGTTGGCTAACCGCCGGTGGATTTCCTTGCGAGGTGGTGCGGGCTTTCTCTATGGTACAGCGTCGAGAAGGCGGCTAGCTTGTACACCAGCTTGGCCGCCAAGTAGGCGCAGGCGTCCGGCCCCTCCCGGGGGCTAAGCTCCGTCACGTCAAACCCCACAATGCGCCGCTGCCGGGCTACCGTTTCCAGCAGCCGTACAATCTGCCACCAGCGCATTCCTCCGGGTTCCGGGGTGCCCACCGCCGACATTATGGATGGGTCCAACACATCCAAGTCTATGCTAACGTAGACGTTTCCGGTCAGAGCGTCCAGTACCTGGTTCTCCGGCGGCATCTCGGTTTCGCCTTCCCGCCAGAAGAAGGTGGTGAGCCCCTGGAAGGGCATGCAGGCTTTCTCTTCCTGGCTGATGCTGCGAACACCTACCTGCACGACGGGACAAATCTCCACCAACCGCCGCGCCACGGTGGCATGACCCCACCGCGTGTCCATGTACTGGTCTCGCATGTCTCCGTGAGCGTCCAGGTATAGTACCGAAAGGTCAGGGTGCCGCTGGGCCATGGCCATCACGGCGCCGGAGGTTATGGTGTGCTCTCCTCCCAGTAGGCCAACAATCTTGTCCCGGCCCGCTTTCTCCCTGACCGCCTCCTTGACCCGTTCCACCATGGCCTTGGGTCCCTCCATGTGCGGCTCCAGGGCCGCGGTGGTGTGGATGCCTACATCTGATACGTCGAAGTCCAGCTCATGGTCGTAGTCTTCCAGGTTGTAGGCCGCCCTGATGATGGCCGACGGCCCTTCGCGGGCGCCGGTGCGATAGGACGTGGTGCTATCGTAGGGCACTGGAATCAACACAACCTGAGAGCGGTCCCAGGCGCTTTTCTCGTCAGGCAGGGCTAGGAAGTTACTTGGGACCCAGGGGATATCCCCGGCCTTGGACACCTGAGCGCCTCAGCCGTCCCCTACCCCGGAGAACCGGGCTGCCGCCAGACCAGGCATAGCCAACTGTGGATCGTAATTCTCCAGGCCGCGCTCCACCACCCAGCTTTTCACCCGGTGCAGCCGGAAGTGCGACTTCACGTCTTCCAGGGCGCGCTGGGAATCGAACGATTTGCAAGAGAAGATGTCAATGTTGATGTAGCTGCGCTGGGGAAACGTATGCACGCTGATGTGGCTTTCGGCTATTATCACGAACCCTGACACCCCGGAATCCTCCGGGCGGGGCGCTTCGTAGTACATGACGGAAGGGTCAGAGATCTTGTTCATGCCAATACTGGACGGGTAGCTATCCAGGAAGCGTCTCAGGAATTCTGGGTCGGCCAGCGTTTCATTTTCGCCGCCGTACCCGTCAATCAAAAGGTGCAAATTTGGCCGCCTTAGCTAAAATATGAGGAATGCTGGTACGGAATCCGTATTGGCAAAACGAGGCACCATAGAATATCATCTGTACCTGGCTAGCACAACAGCGAAAGTATGGGTTCCTTATGGGCATCACCCCGCCAAATTCGGCAATAATCGGCTTCAGAACTCCGGGACCGGTGGTACGGATAGGTACCTTCGTCTCCTTGCTTGACGCCAAGGATTTCGGCAGGTTTCATGACCTGCGCCACCGTGGTGGCGCAATGGGAGGCGCCTAATGGCCACCATGGTAGAGGCCAGGAACCTGACCAAGTTCTACGGCAATTTCCTGGCCATTGAAGACGTCAACTTCCAGGTGCAAAAGGGCGAGATCGTGGGGTTCCTGGGACCCAATGGCGCCGGGAAGACCACCACCATGCGCATCATCACCGGCTTTATTCCTCCCAGTTCCGGCACCGCCCTGGTTGCCGGTTACGACATGGTGGACAAGTCACTGGAAGCCCGGGCGCACATTGGATACCTCCCGGAAACCGTTCCCCTGTACACGGACATGACCGTGCAGGACTACCTCCGCTTTATGGGCACCATCCGGAGGATGAACCCGAAGGACATCAAGTCCCGTATAAGCTACGTCATTGACGTATGCCGGCTGGGAGACTATCGGAATTCCCACATAGGCAAGCTGTCCAAAGGGTTCCGGCAGCGCGTGGGCATCGCCCAGGCGGTGATGCACGATCCCGACGTCCTGGTTATGGACGAGCCGACCATTGGCATTGACCCAATCCAGGTGGTGGAGACCAGGCAGCTCATTAAGGACCTGGCCGGTAGCCATACAGTGATACTGAGCACCCACATCCTGCCCGAGGTTAGCATGCTCTGCGATAGGGTCCTCATTATCCACGAGGGACAGATCGTGGCCGAGGACACCCCCAAGGAGCTGGGCGAACGTCTCCAAGGAGTAGACCGGCTGGAGGTGGAGATTCAGGGCCCCCAGGCAGAGGTGATACAGACCTTGGAAAAGATAAGGGGCGTTATCTTGGTGGAGCCCTCAACCCAGGACGGAGACCAAATCATATATAAGATACAGGCCAAGCGAGGCCTGGACCTGAGGCCCACCGTGTCCCGGGCCATCATCAACAACGGCTGGTCTCTCCTCAATCTGCAGCTTGTCAGCATGAGTCTGGAGGAGATCTTCCTCAAGCTGACAACAACGGAAGAAGTAGACACCGGATGATGAGGAGCACCAGGCCAAGCAGCTTTACCTGTAACCTTACCCTAGGGCGCCGACGCCGCTATCCCACTGCTTGTAACGCGAGGCCGAGATCCCCTGGATAAATACCCCCGGACCGCCAAGCACCACCGTCGCAAGGGACCTAGCTGGGCTCCGGCCACCCGCCTCACCCGCCACCCCGAGCTAAACTTATGAGAAATACCTGGGCCATCGCCTGGAAAGAGATAAGGACCTACTTCACCAGTCCGGTGGCATACGTGGTCGCCCTGATTTTTGTGGCGCTAACCGGCTACTTCTTTGTGCAGAGCGTGGACTCCACCTTCAGCGGAGGCGACTTTCCGGAGGCCAGCCTCAGGGACACGCTGAACCAGATTTCCATCTTCATCCTACCCTGGCTGGCGCCGGTGCTAACCATGCGGCTGCTGGCGGAAGAGCAGAAGATGGGCACTATAGAGCTGCTGCTGACGTCACCTATACGTGACTGGGAAGTGGTACTGGGCAAGTTCCTTGCCAGCTTCACCTTCTTCATTACGGCTCTGGCACTGACGATCTGGTACGTGTTGATGCTGGCCTGGCGGGGTGACCCGGACTGGGGACCCCTGATGAGCGGCTACCTGGGCATCATTCTCTACGGCGCGGCCGGCATCTCCATAGGGATCCTGACCTCGTCGCTGACCAGCAACCAGATAATAGCGGCGGTGACCTCGCTAGGCATGCTGGTGCTGCTCACCTTCCTGGAGCTGGGCGCTGATCAGGTCAGCGGAGTAGGCGGCACCATCGTTGCCCAGATTGGCATCACCACCCACTTTGACGATTTCGTTCGCGGCGTTATAGACACCAGCAACATCGTCTACTACCTCAGCGTCATAGCAGTCTTCCTTTTCTTATCCGTTCGCTCGTTGGAAACGCGGCGGTGGCGATGAGCACACCTCCCGAGCAGGAACCCAGGGAACCTTCTGGCGAAGAGCAGGAGCTTTCCGGCACCATGATCGACAGCGTTCGGGGCATCCAAAGCGGGTTGGGCGGTCTCAGCTCAACCTTCGGACTCCTGGGCGCGCTGGCTTTAGTAATTGGGCTGATCCTCCTGGGCCTCGTCACAGAGATCAAGGTGTTCGGGTACGCCGTATTGGGCCTGGGCGTTGTCCTCCTGGGGCTGGCGCTGGTCACTGCCCGGCACTCGGTGGCGGAAACCGTGGGAGGCCGGCGCGGGCGCTACAGCGCCAACACCCTGCTGATGTCCGCCGTCTTCGTGGCCATTGTGGCGGTCCTTAATTTCGTCTTGTTCGAAAATCCGACGCGAATGGACGTCACCAGCACCAAGCAGTTCAGTCTGGCGCCGCGCACCAACGACGTGCTGAAAGAGTTGGACCAACCGGTGAAAGCCATAGCTTTCTTTGACCGTGACGCCGAAGAGCAAGACGGGCCGAGGGATATCGTTGACAACATGCTCCACGAGTTCGAGGTCAGGTCAGACCAGTTTTCATACGAAATGGTGGACCCCCAGGCGGAGCCCACCACGGCGCGGCAGTACAACATCAACGCCTATGGACAGGTGGCGTTCATAGCCGAGGACACGGGCATATTTGAGGTTGTCCTAGGCGCGGTGGGAAGTCCCGTTGACCAGGTGGGGACATTGGAATACCAGGCCAACCGCTTCATGGAGCAGGACTTCGTCACCCCGTTGCTGGCGGTTACCGGCGCGGAGGTGAAGAGCGTTTACTTCCTGGTGGGCCACGGCGAAAGAAACCTGACCTCCCCGGAGCTGCCCGAGGGCTACGCCACCGCGGCGGCCGCGCTGATTGGGGAGAACTACGTTATTGACACCCTGGACCTCCAGACGCAGACGCTGGTGCCGAAAGCCACCGGAGAAGAGGTTGACGAGAGGGCTGAAAATGAGGTCTCTCCGACCGTCATTGTGATAGCGGGACCCACGAAGGACCTCCTGCCGGATGAGGCCGAACGGCTGCAGGACTACATGGGACAAGGGGGCAGGCTGCTAATTTTAGTGGACCCGGAGACCCCGGACAGCTTTAGAGAATATCTGAATAGCTGGGGTCTGGAGCTGGGCCGCGGGACCATAGTTGAGCAAGAGGACTACCTGCGTCCGGACAAAAGAACGCCCTTCATCACCAATCACAACCCCAACATTGACCTCTCCCGCGGGCTGGGACGCACCTTTTTCCCGGGACTCGCTGCCGTCAGCGCCATTGAGGATATTCCCACAGTGGAGATAAACGGGCAGCAGATTCCCCAGGTCTTACCCTCACCACTGGCACTCACTTCGACCAATAGTTGGCTGGTGGACGATCCGCTCAGAAGCGAACCTGATGATGAGATTGACATTCGAGGGCCCTTCTTCAACGGAGCGAGGGTCCAGGGTCTGGCCCCCATAGGGAGGGAGATACCGGAGGACCCGCAGGCCGCCGGTCTCCCCGTCCTGGTGGTTATCGGCGACTCGGACTTCGCCTCCAGCCAGCACTTTACCAGCGCCAGCAACGGAGACCTGTTCCTGAACGCCGTGAATGACCTGGCCGGGGACGTGACCCTGATAAACATTCGGCCCAAGCTGGTTTCGCGGCGGGAGCTACTCGCGACCCCCAACGAGTTCGATGTAATTCGCTACACCAGTTGGTTCATGCTGCCCGCCCTCCTGGCTGTGGGCGGCGTCTTCGTCTGGTGGAGACAGCGGTAAGGGCATCAACCGGAAATGAACGTAAGACTCACTATCGTCCTCATCCTCGTGCTCGTGATTATCGGCGGGCTGGTGGCGGTGACCCAGGTGCTGCGCGATAGCTCAGACGATGGGCCGGAGCGCAAGGCCCGGCTATACCGCATCGATTCGGGCGACCTGGTGGAGATTGAGCTGAGCCAGGAACAGCAGAGCATCGTCTTCGTAGCGGTGAGTACCCCGGACGGTAATAGGGAATGGTTCATTGAGGAAGAGAGTGGGGAGAACGCCCCCGTGAATATTCAGAAATGGGGAGGCATCCCCATCCTGGTGGGTGGTCCATCCGTAATCCGCGACCTGTCGGAAGACGAAGAGGCTTTGGACCTGGCTACTTATGGATTGGAGGCGCCGCGGCGGCACATCTACCTAACCCTCAAGAGCGGGGCCCGGATTGATGTGGAGGTGGGCGACGATACCCCCACCGGTGAAGGCTATTACGTAAAAGTGGCCAACACTCAGCCCCTCTATATAGTAACCAAGGAGTGGATAGACGTGATCATGGGGCTGCTAGCCGAGCCGCCCTACCAGACGGACGATACCGAGACCGGCTAACAGCCAGTCCCCGGAACGCGCCCCGGCGTTATTTCCCCCGGTATGTCCGTATCAGCCGCTTTTTCCACTTTGACCCACGTAGGCTCCCGCTCCAGGTCCTTCGTTGAATTCGCAATGGGCGTTACCTATACTGGCGCAAATCCAGCGTGAGGTCATCCATAGTGAATGGCGAGATTTTCTCCGTGGGCACTGAGCTCCTGATGGGGGAGATAACCGACACCAATTCCGGCTATATCGCCTCCCAGGCGCCGGCCCTGGGCATTACCATGCGGCACATGTCCCAGGAGGGAGACAGCCTGGAAGATTTGGCCAATGCTATCCGGCGGGGCCTGGATCGCTCGGACGTCATCTTCACCACCGGTGGCTTGGGACCCACCCAGGACGACCTAACGCGGGAGGCCATCGCCGCCGCTCTCGGCGAGGAGATGACGGTGGAACCCAGGCTGCTGGAAGAGCTGAAACGCTGGTTTGATTATCGCGGCGTCGAAATGCCGCCTCGCAACATTAAGCAGGCCACGCTGATACCATCCGCCACCACCATACCCAACGACCAAGGCACCGCCCCCGGTTGGTGGGTGGAAAGAGACGGCAAGATCATCATCGCAATGCCGGGTCCCCCCGGCGAGATGAAAAACATGTGGACCACTCTGGTGGAACCCAGGCTTAAAGGACGCTCTAAGGACCAGGTCATCATCAGCCGCAACATCAAGACCACGGACCTGGCGGAGGCGGCCATAGCGGAAAAGGTCTCCCAGTACACAGACGTGGAGAACCCATACCTGGGCATCTACGCCAAGCAGGACGGCATTCACCTCAGAATCATTGCCCGCGCCGCCTCGGACGCCGAAGCGTGGGCCATGATCCGTCCCGTGGAGGAGGGTCTGCTGGAGATCATGGGTCCCTACGTGTGGGGCTTTGACGACGACACGCCAGAGGAGGCCGCCGGGGAAGCCTTGAAGGCGAAGGGTATGACTTTGGCCACCATGGAATCTTGCACCGGCGGGCTGCTGGCCAGCAACATCACGGACGTTCCTGACAGCTCTAAATACTTCGTAGGCGGGGTGGTCTCCTTCTCCAACGAGGCCAAGATCGCCAACGGGGTGCCCGCGGCAATAATCGAGCGGTACGGCGTCATCAGCCAGGAGACGGCGGAAGCCATGGCCGATGCGGTACGCCAGCGCTTCGGCGCGGACGTGGGCATAGGCATCACCGGCGTGGCCGGACCCTCTGAGGAGGAAGGGAAGGCCGTGGGCACGGTCTTCGCGTCCATCAGCACGGATGGGAAGGTCAAGAACGTGGCCCTGCGGCTGCCTCCCCGGCGCGCCGTGGTAAAGTACCGCTCCGCCACCACGGTCCTGGTGGAGATGCGCCGGCTCCTCAACGAGCTTTAGACTGGCTTAGTTCTGATGCCAGTTGCCCAGGACGGAAGCCCGCGAGACAATTAGCTCCACCGCCTGGTCCGCCGACGGCGTGTCTGTGTCCAGCGAGAGGTCGAACAGTGTAGGGTCGTCGGGGTCCGCGTGGAAGAACTTCCGATAGTAGCGCCGCCGGGCTTCGTCCGTTTCCCGCGTGAACTTGGCTGCGTCGGTGGCGCTCGTCTGGTGATTGCGCATGTTTCGCAGCACCCGGGTGCCGAAGGCGACGGAAAGCCCCACGTGCAGCGCGTTGGACCAGTCCTTCAGCAGCATATCAGCTCCCCGGCCCACCACCACCAGGCTCTCCACCTGGGCCAGCTCATCCAGCGCGGAGCCCATAGCTGCAATAAACCGTTTGTCGTCAACGAACCGGCCTACGTTTGGTGGCGGCGCCAGCCCTTGGGCCTCCGCTTCCGGCAGGTGTCGCAGAAAGGCAAATCCCTCCCACGGATTTAGGTACAGTGCGTTGCGGGAGTAGAGGTCAAACTAGCGTTCAAAGCTTCGGCTAAGCCACCGGACCAAGCCCCTGGGGAGAGCTGGTTCGCGGGCGCGGTTTGTAGGGGGCGCAGTCCACCGCGGCGCGCACCTGCAGTCGCCCAGGTTAAGCGGCTAGACCGTGAGCTGCTTGTACAACATGGGCAGGCGTTGGGGTAAGGTCCAGATGTCCGCCAGCACCTCGTAGCTCATGTCGCCGCACATCGCCTTAAGGTAGTCGTGCCCTGACTTGTCCACCGTTAGGCAGAAAGGCGTGATCCCGCTGCGTTTCGCTTCCACCAGCGCCATGTGGGTGTCGTGGACGGCGTACTCCTTCTCCACTCCCTCACGGCTATAACCCCGGTCCTGGGGCCTGCCGTCGCTTATCAGGAACAGCAGCTTGGTCTTCGCTTCCTGGCGCGCTAGCTTGGTAGTGGCGTGCCGTATCGCCGGGCCCATGCGGGTGGCGTGCAGCGGGCTGATTTTGTCAATGCGCCGCTTCACCGCGTCGGTAAGGTGCTCGTCCACGTCCTTGATTACGTAGAACTCCACGTTCTCCCGGCCGTAGCCGGAGAAGCCGTAGATGCCGTAGATATCGCCTATGGACTCCAGCGCCTGTAGAAGCAGGGCCACGCCCTCTTTCTCCAGGTCAATGATGCGCTTGTAATGACGGCGGACCAGCCCCTCCCGGCGGGAGCGGAGCCACATCATGTATTCCACCGGATCGTCCGGGGCGTCCTGCTCTCCGGTGCTGCTGCGGCCCTCGTCTATCGCCTCCGCGGTGGACGCGCTCATGTCCAGCAGGAACACCACAGCCACGTCCCGCTGCTGCTTGTTGCGGAACCAATACACCTTTTCAGAGGGCGTTATCCCGGAGCGGCGCTCAATCATCGCCTCTATTGACGCGTCCAGGTCGAAATCGTCCCCGTCGGGCTGGCGGCGCACCTTGTGGAACGACTCCGGTATCACCAGTTCGAACTGCCGCCGCACCTCATTGATGATGCCGGAATAGTTGCGCATGGTGTCTCCGAAGAACTGGACATCGCCCTCTTCCACCATCTTCTCCCGCACGATGCACCATTTGGGCTTGTAGTCCCTGGCGCGGAAGTCCCATTCGTCATACACATACGTCTTGGGCTCTCGGGCTTCCAGGGCGCCTCCCTGCTCCTCCACGTGCACCATGGGGCCGTAACCCTGTCCCGGCCGGTTGCTGGGGGGCGTCATGCCCGCTTCCTTCATCAGGTTCTGCGCGAATACCCCGGCGTTCTCCACCCCTTCAACGCCTTCTCCCTCCATGTCCAGCTCCGCGCTCTGCTTCAGCAGCTCTTCCAGCATCTCCTTGGTGAGCTCCTGCTCCTCACCCTCACCGCCCTCGCCGCGGCCGGCGCGCATCTTGTTTAGCGTCTGCACCATCTCAGGTTTGAAGTCGCCCCGGAAGTCCACGTCCTCCGAGGACTCGTATTCCTGCTCCTCACCCTCGCCCTGCTCGCCTTCGCCGCTCTTTTCCAGCTCCTCCAGCAGCTCGGACAGCTCCTCCTCCGAGAACTCCTCCTCCGCGTCAAAGTCCTGGCTCTCCCATTCCTCCGGCGGTTGCTCCTGGTTGGGAATTCTGGAGAGGATGTCATACGCCCGGATGGTGGCCTCGGCGGTATCCTCCACGTTGGCGTCAACGTTGTGCAGCTTCCGCTGTACCTTGGCCAGCACCCTGGCCGCCTTGGCATACCGCTTGGGAAGCATCAGGCCACGGTACTGTTCCAGGCTGAAGCGCACCAGCAGCTCCACCATTGCCTGGCGCATCGGCATCTCCATCATGGCGGGCCGGTTCTCCAGGGCTTTGTCCTGGACCCGCTGGTAGGTCCGTTTGATGCCGGGATACTCCGCCATCACCCGGTAGTCCAGCCGGCCGTCCTCCAACACCGTGAAGGCATCCAACCCCAACTGACGGTCTTCGAACAGGGCGAAGTAGCGCCCCATGTCCGTTACCCATAAAGTATCCGGCTGCTCGTCAGGCAAATCCGGACCCAGGCCTGCGGACGCGTCCCTGGCCTGAGAGAGCATCAGCGCTTCCCGGTCAGCCCTCCGGTCATGGAACAGGGCGCTGGGCAAATCAAATTCGAACAGGAAGCTGCCGAACTCCAGGTGCGCCACCTGGTGCGTCGACACCACCTTGTACCAGCCGAAGTTCTCGTCCTTGCTTCCGTACTGGTCTACCACCGGGGGGAGGAACACGCGGCTTCCCTCCGTGGTGGCCAGGTCTTCCGAGACCCATCCTATGCCTTTGTGCACCAGCTCCGCGCTTTCCGTCACCTCTACGTTAGCGCCCGTGAGCGCCATGCAGTAGAGCAGGAGTATCGGCTTCACGCGTTCCAACTCCAGGCTGGACGAGAGGTTTTCCAGCACCTGTTCAGAGGTGTTGGACTCCACCCTGAAATACGCCAGCCCACCCTCCTCGTTGTCCTGGAGCAGCATGGCCCCCTGGCGGAACCAGGTGTCAAGCTGCGCGGGGGTAATCCGGCCTAGCACGTAGTCCAGGCTCTTTAGCAGCGAGTGGACCGCCTGGGGGGAGATGCCCAGCAGCGTCTCGCACAGGTCCAGGATGTGCTTCTGCGCCGAAGGTTGGACCTTCCCCAGTGATGTGGAGCCTCTGACCAGGAACGCCGATGTGTCCCGGGCCCCGTCTCGGGCCAGGTGCTCCGCCAGCCTCAGGAACCTGCCTTTCTGGCTCTCTTCCACCTGGGCCAAGGTCTTGCCGACCACCTCAAAACATCCCTTTATCTCTCGCCAGGTGGAATCCGTCAGCGTCCGGCAAAGCGAGAGGAACGCCTCTCGCTCCCGGCCCATGCCCGGTAGGGTCTGCTCTCCCAGGACCAGACATTCCCCCGCCAGGTCATACGACTTGTTGGACAGGGTCTCAATGAGCCCGGCGAACACCTCCACGTCCCAGAACGAGAGGTTACGGACCAGAGAAGGGCTTACGTCAAAGAACTTGGAAGCCAGGGTGCTGGACTTCCATGTGCCACGGTACATGCCGCGGCCTAGCCCGGCCCACCGGGCAATGTGCTGGGCCCTGAGGTTGGGCACTATGGCCGGGCTGGCCCTGAAATAGGCCACCGCCAGGGTGGGCGAGTCCTGGGCCAGGTATGTGCCACACCGGGCCCATTGGATGAAGGACGAGAAGGGCAGGTGCTTGGCCACGTCCCCGCTGACCCTGAAATACTCCAACCCCGCCTCCCAGGAACGGGCGGTTTGGGTAGAGACAGCCATGCCCTCCTTGGCCCATGAGCCCAGCTCATCCCCTTTGAAAATCAGCGCAAGGACCTTGGAAGCCTTTTCAAACTCGTCTCTCAGTGAGGCGGGCAGCTTCTCTAATTCTTGCTCCTGCTCCGGCGTTATCCCGCTGGTCAAGTCAGCGCCTCCCGTTCTTCTGGGCCTGGTCCACCAATCCCAGGAATTGGGTGACAATGTTGGCCGTGGCTCCGTAAGTTATGTGAGGGCCGTGGGCGTAGGCATGTGCGGTTATTGGACCGTCCTGCTGCCAGCGGACCTCTTCCCTCCAGTTGGCCGGGTCCTGGAGCACCTTTAGCGGCACCTCCAGCACCTCGTCCACCTCGGCCGGGTTGGTCTTGAAATGGTAAGGGTAGGGAATGGTGCCGACAAAAACCTTGAGCGTATAGTCCGTACGCGTGGGGAAATCATCCATTTGTCCCAGGATGGTTACGTCCTCAGGGCGGATGCCGTCCTCCTCAAACGCCTCGCGCAGCGCCGTATCCACAGGTCCGGCATCCTCGGGCTCCGGGGTCCCGCCTGGAAAGCAGACCTCTCCCTTGTGACGGTACACGTGCTGGGTGCGTTTCTGGAGGTGGACGCAGTATTCTCCGTCCTTGGGATAGATGAGCAAAAGAACGGATGCTGGCTTTCGGCTGGGGTCATCCAGTGTCTTAACTGGTCGTTCCGAAAGAAGCTTTCTCAGTTCAGTTAGGATGGAATCCGTCACTGAGGTCTCTACTCAAATATGGACGAAACAACCTCTTCAACGCTGCGTTGCACCTGAGCGTCGTCGGTTATTCCCCAAACCACGGCGACATGGCAGGCGCGCCGAGGCTGTATTCCTTGGGATATCAGCTTGCCGGCGTAAATCAGGACCCGGGTGCTGGCGCCCTCTTTCAGCCCGTGCTCCTGAAGATTACGCACCTTTTCGCCTAGCTTGGCCAGCGCCTGGGCCTCCTCCGCCGTGCAGCCGGACTCTTCTTGCACAATCTTGGCTTCCAGGTCACGTGGCGGCGGGTTGAACTCCAAGGCGACGAACCGCTGACGTGTGCTCTCTTTCAGGTCCTTTAAAGCGCTCTGGTATCCCGGATTGTATGAGATCACCAGGTGGAACCCCTTCTTGGCTTCCAGCACTACCCCTTGCTTCTCCACCGGCAGGACACGCCGGTGGTCCGCCAGGGGGTGGATGAGCACCGTGGTGTCTTTGCGCGCCTCCACGATCTCGTCCAGGTAGCATATAGCCCCGGACTTCACCGCCCGGGTCAAGGGACCGTCCAGCCACCGGGTCCCTTCCGCGTCCAGGAGGTACCTTCCCACCAGGTCGCCGGCCGTCAGGTCCTCGTGGCAGGCTATGGTGATCAGCGGGATCATCTTGCCGTTGTTGGCGGCCTTTGACCGCTTCTTGACCACCGCCATGGGCCGGCTCAGCTTCCACGCCATGTACTCAACGAACCGGGTTTTGCCGGTGCCCGTGGGACCCTTCAGCAACACGGGGATCTGCGCCTTATACGAGGCCTCAAACAGCTCCACCTCATCCCCTGTCGGCAGATAGAACGGTTCCTCATCCACCGTATACTCTTCAATCGTGTACTGCTTGTACAGTTCCTCTGTCTCTGTTGCCATGCGCTACCCGTCCTTCTTCTCCAGGCGTTGCTTCCAGATACCCTCTACGGTGCTCCGTAGCGCCTCCGGAGTGCCTGAATTATCTATGACCACCTGCCCGGGTTTGGCCCGCTCTCCTGGGGGAAGCTGTGCTCCAATCCGCTTCCTTACTTCCCTCTCAGAGAGCCCGTTACTTCGTTTTAGCCGGGCTACTACTTCCGCTTCCGGCGCGTAGGTGACCCAGACTTCATCCACTAACGAGTCCCACCCCGCTTCAATCAGCAGCGCGGCCTCGAACACTATTGTACCAGCATTCCCACGGCGAAGCTGATCAATCTTCCGGCCGGCCATTTCCCGTATCTTGGGATGCACAATGGCATCCAGTTTCTCCCTGGCCGATGGCTTGGAAAACACTCTTTCTCCCAGCCGCCGCCGGTCCACTTCACCGTCCTCTCCCACTACTCCTTCGCCGAAGGTTTCCACCACTCGCCGCCAACCGTCGGTGCCCGCCCGGTACGCCTTGTGACCCAACAGGTCAGCGTTGATCAACGTAGCTCCCAGGCCCTCCAGGATCTTTGACACTTCGGTTTTTCCTGTGCCAATGCCCCCGGTGAGGCCGATAACCTTGGTTGTGGCTGGAGGGTCGAAAATCTGCGACATTCTATCAATCAGGCATATGAGGGTCAAGACAAACGGCCCGGCAAGGCGCCGCCGGGCAGGCGCTGCGGGTATCCCGGGAGAACGCCTATTTGACTACCAACCCCGGGGACAGCTCCATTGCGCCACGCCGCTGGAAAAAGGCCTCTTTCAACTGGGTAAACCGGCCCAGATAGGCTGGGCTGTATAAGGACTCCGTTTCCATGATCGCGGCGTCTTCACGATTGTCACTGTAATAGGCTTTGCGGGTGCCAGTGCGTTTGAACCCGTACTTCTCGTAAAGCGAAATGGCTTTGTAGTTGGAGACCCTGGCTTCCAGGGTCACCACCCGGCTGTTTCTGCGCATTGAGGTCTCGATGGCCCCCACCAAGAGCAGTTCTCCCAGCCCTTGCCCTTGCCAATCTTCCAACACCGCTATGGCAGTTATATGAGCCTCGTCTGTCAGGTACCAAGTGCCCACGTAGCCTAGCGGCGTATCCTTGGCGGGAGGCAGAACCATCTCCGGCGCCGCCATCTTCCCGAACAGCCTTCTCGATAGCCGGAAAAGAAGGGAAGGGGACCCTTTAAGGGATGGCGATGACTTGGCGGCTTTTATCTCTGCTTGAGACAGAAATCTGGCCGCCACCAGGTAGTTGATCCTACGGTTATTCAGGTCCCTTTCAAATGGGGTGCGGGGCCAAAGGGTTGGAAAGGCCTCTTTCTCTATTTCAACTACCCGTTTTACGTCTGACTCAGATAATTGCCGTAGGAGAAAGGTCATTAGGAATCCGCGAATGCCGTCCCTGAGAATTCAGTTATTCTAGCATGGCGATATCCGTATTAATAGGAATCGCGCCGCCTTCCTTCGGGTAATCCGCCGGTCCGAAGCCCGCGCTTAGTCGTGCCTCGGCGCATTGGTCAGAGAGCACCGGGAGGGATATAATAAGGATTGTATGTCCATCCTGTTTCGTCTCGCCCGATACGGAATCCGATACCACCGGCACCTGGGTCTTGCCTGGATATCCCTGATAGCCTCTAGCGTCCTGGCCCTTACGCTGCCCTGGCTCATCGGCGACGCCGTAGACCACGCCCTTACCGAGAGCGATACCACCCGGCTCTACTGGTTGGCGGGACTCCTCTTATTCGTCAGCCTGCTCCGCGGCGTCTTCAGCTACGGCCAAACCTACTTTGCTGAAGCCGTTTCCGCCCGCGTGGCCTATACGCTGAGAAGCGCCTTGCTGTCCAAAATGCAACGCCTCAGCTTCGGATTCCACGACCGCCGCAACACCGGTGACCTGATGTCCGTGGTCACCTACGACGTGGAAAGCACCCGTATGTTCATCAGCTTCGGGCTGGTGCGGTTCTTCCAGCTAGCCATCCTAATTGGAGGCATCGTCCCGTTGCTTTTGCTTATCCACTGGAAGCTGGGTCTCATTAGCCTTGCCGGGGTCCCCGTAACCCTCTACACGACCGTCACGGTGGGGCGAAAGCTGAGAACGATCTGGAACCGCGTGCAGATAAAGATGGGGGAACTCACCACCGTGCTCCAGGAGAATCTGGCGGGCATGCGGGTGGTCAAATCCTTCGGCGCCGAGAGCGCCCAGCGCCAGAGATTCCATGACAGCTCCTCCAGCGTTTCCGAGGAGACCTTCTTGGCCAACCGCCTCCGGGTGGCCAACTCCGCGTTCCTCACCTTCATGTACATAGGCGCCACCGGGTTGGTGGTGCTCTTCGGCGGGCGGTTGGTCATTAGCGGCACCCTGAGCGCCGGGGAGCTGACCCAGTTTCTCCTCTACTTGGGGCTCCTGGTCATGCCGGTGCGAATGCTGGGGTGGGCCGTCAACACCTTTTCCAGGGCTATGTCATCCGGCGAAAGGATCTTCCAGGTCCTGGACGCGGAGTCCCCGGTGCAGGGCGCCGTGGGCGCCCGGCCGTTGGAAAATGTGAAAGGCGCCGTCAGGTTCAACGATGTCTCCTTCGGCTACAACGCCCTATCCCCCGCGTTGCAACACGTAAGTTTCGAGGCCGAGGTGGGTCAGCGAGTGGCCATACTGGGCGCGGCGGGCAGCGGTAAGACCACCGTGGTCAACCTGATCCCCCGCTTCTACGACCCCACCGAAGGCTCGATTTTCATTGACGGCATAGACGTCCGCGGCGTAACGCTGGACTCTCTGCGCCACAACGTTGGGATTGTCTTCCAGGACGTATTCCTTTTCCATGCTTCTATCCGTGAGAACCTCGCCTACGGCGCCAATGGCGTTACCCCAGAGCAGGTGGAAGAGGCCGCGAAGGCCGCCCAGCTACACGATTTCATCGTCAGCCTTCCGGAGGGCTACGACACCGTTGTTGGCGAGCGCGGCGTCACCCTCTCCGGCGGTCAGCGGCAGCGGATCGCCATTGCCCGGACCATGCTGGTGGACCCTCCAATTCTGATACTGGACGATTCTACCTCCAGCGTAGACGTGGAAACCGAGCGTCTTATCAGCGTGGCGCTGGATGCCGTCATGCGGGACCGCACCACCTTCATAATCGCCCACCGGGTTAGCAGCGTCCAAGAAGCGGACGTAATTCTGGTCCTGGAAGATGGGAAGATAGTGGAGCGTGGCACCCACAAGGAACTCATTAGCCGGGAGGGCTTCTACAAGCGCATCTACGAGCTGCAGCTTCTCCCCAGCGAGCAGGTGCTATTCGAGGCGTCTGTAACCAGTGAAGTGGATGGTTAAGGTAAGGAGAATCTTTTGTGGCTCGAATTGGATCGTGGCACAAAAGAACACTGAAGATCATAGCTTGGTGGTGGCCACTCGCCCGCCCCGGGCGGTTTTAAATTTAATTTCTGAGGGGCACCCTCAGACTCCCGCCAGAGGGGGCTACCCCCTCTGGACTCCCCCGATTAAGCATCCCATCCGGCCGGCCGATGCCCATTTCAAGGTAGGGTCTCGCTGATGTACGGCGGCTGGAGACTAACCCGCGAAGATGTCATTGATGAGCGCCGTGGCCGTATAACGGACCACAAGCTGCTGGGCCGTCTCTTCTCCTACGCCTTTCGCTACAAGGCGATGCTCATCGTCAGCCTGGTCACCATGGGCCTCTACACCGCCACCGTGGTGGCAGCGCCCCTCATCGTTCTCAAATCGGTGAACGAGGCCATAGAAGATAAAAGCGTCTCAGGCCTCACATTCTGGGCCATCCTCTTCTTTGTCAACGCCGGTATCAACTACGTCACCCACTATATCCATCAGGTCACCATGGCCCGCGTTTCCCAGAACCTGCTGGTGGCCCTGCGCGGCGACCTGTTTAACCACCTGCAGAGCCTTTCCATGTCCTTCTATGACAAGGTAGAGATGGGCCGGGTCATGTCCCGCATTCAAAACGACGTACACCAGATCCAGGAGTTCCTTTCCCAGCTTGCCATTACCCTGGGTGACTTGCTCACGCTGGGCGTCATAGTTGTTGCCATGCTGTTTATTGACTGGAAGTTGGCGCTCATCACCCTTTCCGTTATTCCGTTGCTGGTGCTCATGGCGGGCTATTGGCAGGTCTACTCGTGGCCCCGTTTCATGCGGGTGCGCCGCGCCCTGGCCATCGTCAACGGCAATCTCCAAGAGAACATCTCCGGCATGAGGGTGATCCAAAGTCTTAATAGGGAAGACGAAAACCTGGAGCACTTTGACCGGCTCAATCAGAACCATTTGGAGGCGACTCTCAGCGCCAGCCGTCTCTCCTCTTCGCTGCTGCCGGCGGTGGAGGTGCTTACCGGCGTTGCCATGGGCCTAGTCATTGTCTTTGGCGGGCTAATGGTTATCAATGGGGACCTGCTGGTGGGTGTGGTGGTGGCCTTCGCCCTCTACCTCCAGCGCTTCTTTGAGCCCATCCGTAACCTGACCATGCAGTACACCATGGTGCAGCGGGCCATGACCTCCGCCGCCCATATCTTCGAGCTGATGGACGTCAAACCGGAAATAGTCCAAAAATCCAACGCCCCGGCCATGCCCGCAGTCAAGGGAGAAATCGCCTTCGAAGACGTTCACTTCCACTACACGCCGGGAGTGGAAGTGCTTAGAGGAATAGACCTCCGGATAAAGCCCGGCGAGACCCTGGCGGTGGTGGGGGCAACCGGCGCCGGAAAGACCACCCTCTCCTCTCTCATCCTTCGCCTCTACGACGTTACCGGTGGCCGGATCACCGTGGACGGACAAGACATCCGTGACATCGAACGCTCCTCCTTGCTTAGCCAGATAGGCACCGTGATCCAGGAGCCCTTCCTATTCTCCGGCAGCGTAATGGAGAACATCCGCTTCTCCCATCCAGAGGTGACTGATCAGCAGGTGGTCAACGTGGCCAAGACCGTGGGGGCGCACCAGTTTATTCAGCGAATGAAGGGCGGATACGACGCTCCCGTAGAGGAGCGGGGGGGCAACCTCAGCGCAGGGCAGAGACAGCTTGTAGCCCTGGCCCGCGCCCTGGTGTTCGACCCCAAGATAATCATTCTGGACGAGGCTACTGCTTCCGTGGACAGCCATACGGAAATGGTTATACAGGAGGCGTTGGGGAACGCCCTTAAGGACCGGACCTCCTTGGTTATTGCCCATCGGCTCTCCACCGTGCGCAGCGCCGACCGTATCATCGTAATGGACAGAGGACGCATCGTTGAACAAGGGCGGCACCAGGAGCTGCTGGACCTGGGCGGTCTCTACGCCAAGCTCTACCGCATGAGCTTCGGGGCCAACGGCTCGTCAAACGGCCACGGCGCGGCACCCACCGCCACCGCGTGAAGTAAGCGCTGGGGCTTTGCTAGACCGCCATGATGTGGTATCCGGCATCCACCGGAATGATGGCGCCGGTGACCCCGCTGGCCAGGTCGCTGCTTAGAAAGAGGGTCGCGTTGGCCACCTCTTCGTGGGTGATGTTACGCCGCAGCGGCGCCCTCTCCGCGTGTATCTCCCGCATGTCCCGAAATCCGCTGATGCCCCGGGCCGCCAGGGTCTCCAAGGGACCGGCGGACACCGCGTTGACCCGGATGTTCCGGCCCCCGTACTCCGCGGCAAGCTGCCGCACCTCGTTCTCCAGCGCCGCCTTGGCCGTACCCATCACGTTGTAGCCGGGAAAGACCCGTTGTGATGCCTGAAACGTCATAGTGACCACGCTGCCGCCGCCCTCTCCCATCAGCGCCGCCGCGTGCCGCACCAGCGGTATCAGCGAATAGGCGCTCACCTCCATGGCTGTCTGGAACCCTTCACGGCCCAGGTTGGAGAAGTCTCCACCCAGGTCCTCCCGCTGCGCGAAGGCGACGCTGTGCACCAGGCAGTCCAAACCGCCCATCTCCTGGCCTATCTGGGAGAATGCGCTCTCTATATCCGCGTCACTGGTCACGTCGCACTGGACCAGCAGTACCCCATCCATCTCCTGAACCAGCCGGTCCACCCGGCTGCGTAGCCGCTCGTTCTGATAGGCGATGGCCAGCCGCGCCCCGGCCTGGTGAAGCACGCGGCACACCGCCCAGGCGATGCTCCGCTCGTTGGCTACGCCGAACACCACCGCCCGCTTTCCCGATAGGTCAACTGGATACAATTTCGCTACCCTTTTGAGGTCCCTGGTTGAATAATAATGGCCGGATGCATCTGTTTAATCGGCCCATATGCCGCGTTTTGCTTCCCGGGCCTCCCGCTTCAAAACGGCGTAGCATTCAGCGTGCGCCACGTCGGGCTTGAACCGCACCGCCCGGGCCCACCCCTCTCTCACCAACTCGGCGTTGACCAGTATATCATCCGCGTAGACGTACCTCAGGAGCCTGTCAAACCGGTCTGTCTCGGATACGTCTTTTATCAGCCGCACCCCGCGGTCGGCCACCAGAACAGCGTTAAAGTCGGTGGCGCTGTCATAGGAGGGTTCGTTCCTTTCCGGTGTGTCGATGCCGATGTACCGGACCCGGTCGCCTCCGGCCAGCTCTACCGTATCACCGTCTATGACCCTCACCACCCGGCTTTCTCCACTGTTGACACGGGGGCTGCAGCTCAGGCCGCCGCCGCGCCGGGAGGCCGCGGCGCCGCCGCGAGTGGTAGCGGCGAACACGGCTTCGCAGCCGGGAGGGGAGTCTTCTTGGGCAGAGGCGGGGCGCCAACCGACGCTGCCCGCCAGCAGCAGCGCCAGCCAAGCGGCGAGAAGGAGTCGGTTAAGGGATGGCATCAAGGGGGGATTGGGGCCTTACGGCGGCGTATGGGAAATAACCCCCGTTAACTCTCCCCCTCGATAGAGGGGAAAGGATTATCCGTGCAGGTATGGGAGGACCTGGTTGACGAACGTATCAAACTGGCCGCGCTGGTCTGGGGAGGCGAACCGCACGATAACCGTATCCGCCCCCGCCTCAGCGAATTGCTGTATCCGCTCGGCGACCCGCTCCGGCGCGCCCCAAGGCCCCCAGGCATGGCCCCAGATGTTGGCCCCGTAGTAGGCCATCAGGTAGGCGTCCGCCTCTTTTGCCGCGGCTGCCTCGTCCTGGTTAAGGTTTACCGTCATGTAATAGACGGCCTCCATGTTTGCCGTTTCGCGGCCGTACTCGGCGGCGTAGGAAGCCACCTTGCGGCCTATCTCGGCGAAGCCCTCCGGCGTCTCCGAAATCGAGATGTACCCGTCGCCGATGCGGGCGGTCCGCTGGAACTGGGCCTCTCGCTGCGCCCGAAGATGGCAGGCAAAAAGGATGGGCGCGCCTCCCGGCTGGACGGGCTTCGGCTCCATGGTCACGTTTTCCAACTGAAAGTGCCGGCCGTGGAAAGTCACGCTGTGCTCCGTGCCCAACCGCTTGACCACCTCCACCAACTCCTCCAGCCTTCGACCCCGTTGCGATGCCTTGACTCCGGCGTTGTCCCACTCCGCCTTCTGCTCCGCGTTGAAGGCGCCGCCGGCGCCCACCGTCAAGATGGCCCGCCCGCCGGAAATCAGGTCCAACGTCCCCAGCGTCTGGGCCAGAAGCACCGGATGCCTTAGCGCCGCCAGCAGGACCGCGGTCCCCAGGCGGACCCGTTCCGTTCTACCTGCCACGGCGGCCAGGGTGGCCAGCGGCTCCAGCCTGGGCTTCGCCGTAAGGCTGTCTCCCACCCATACGGAGTCGAAGCCCGCCTCCTCTGCCCGTTGCGCCAGGTCCAGAATCTCGTTGGCGTTGGCAGGGCTATCGCCGCCCATGATCAGCCCGCGGGTGGGCAGAAGAACCCCCAGCTTTACACCTTTTGCAGCCACGTGGGCGTTACCTCCTTCAAGAGCCTCTTGAAAAGCCCCGGCGCCATGGCCTCGCACACTTCCACGTCATCCCAGGTATCCAGGTCCAGCGATAGGCCCGGCGAAAAATAGATGGCCGGATGCAGGCCCAACTCTTCGGCTTGCGCCAGGTGCTTTCTGAAGCTGTCCGGTCCCAGCAGAGGTTGGAAGCCCGATGCTCCTGCCAGCAGCATGGCGTTGGTGCCACCGCTACCCCGCGCCGGTACCAGCGCCGCCGACTGGCTGGTCCGTGCAAGCTGGGCTAGACCCAAGACGTCTTCGCCGCGCAGCGCCGGCAGGTCTCCGGGGAGAAACAGCGCCGCGGCGCCATTGCTCCACACCTCCTCGAACGACAGGCGAAGGCTTTCGTTAACATTGCTGCCCCTCTCCCAGCACCACTTCGCCCCCTCCGCGACGGCCATCTCTTCCACGAGAGGGTCGCTTCCCAGTACCCACACCTCCCCGGACGCGGCGCCCGCCGCTTTGATGACGCGGCGCAACATGTTCAGCGCCAGTCGCCGGCGGTCAACGTCTTCCAAGTAAGGCGCCAGCCGCGACTTGGCGCTGGAGAGCGGTTTCATGGGCACCACGGAGATGACTGGAATCCGGCTCACCGCGCTATCAGCCCGCAAACGAACCGTGCCAGCCGCTCCTTGTCCTCGTCCGATTCCATAATAGTGTCGGCCACCTGCGGTTCCATCCCCAGACCCCGTACCTCTTCGGCCAGGCCGGCGTCCTGCTGGTCCAGCACAAACACGTCACACAGTCCCTGGTACTGCTGGGCCACCCCCACGCTGGATACCGGCAGTCCCAGCTCCTGTAGCAGCTTGGCCGCGGGACCCCGTAGCGCCGCGCCGCCTACGATGGGGCTCACCGCCACCCTGGGACCCCGGAACGAGGCTATGCGCTCTCGGACTCCCGGCACGGAAAGGATGGGCGCCACGCTTAGAAATGGGTTGGACGGGCAGAAAACCAACCCGCGGGCGTGCCGCAGGGCGTTGTCCAGGGCCGGGGAAGGCTCCGCTGATTCAGCCCCTTCAAAGCGCGTTCCCAGCGCCTTCGGCTCGCAGCGCCGCCGCACAAAGTAGTCCTGCATTGGCAACGGGCCCTCGTCCGTCTCAACTATAGTCCGGACCCGCTGGTCGCTCATGGGCGCCACTGAGCACTTAATCCCCAGCCGGCAGCAAAGCGCCTGGGTGACCTGGGAAAGCGGCCAACCCTGGCGCAGCAGGTCCGTCCGCCTGATGTGGGTTCCAAGGTCTCTGTCGCCAAGGTTGAACCAGGCGTCGGCGCCGTAGCGCCCCAGCATTTCCAGCGCTTGGAAGCTATCGCCTACCAGCCCCCACCCGGTCTGCGGGTTGGACAGCCCTGCCAGTGTATACATCATCGTGTCCAGGTCCGGGGAAACATGGAGGCCGTGAAACTCTTCGTCGTCACCGGTATTTACAATCACCGTGAGGCGCTCCGGCGGCAGCACCTTGGCCAGCCCCACCACCAGTTTGGCGCCCCCCACCCCGCCCGCCAGGGCGAGGACCTGACCCTGCGCGGGCCGGCTCACCGCTTAGGCTAGACGCCGGACGGGGTTTCGGCCCGGTCCTGCTTTTTGGGGTGCTGAAAGCGGAAGTCTTGCATCTGTATCAGCCGGTGATAGGTGCCGAACCGCTCTTCCAGATTTCCCTCCACCAGGTCCAGGGGCTCCAGCGGTTCGTCGTCCTGGTCGAACAGCTTGCGGATGCTATAGGTGGTGCTCCGTTCCGCCGGCACCCGTCCCGCGTCCCGAATCATCTGTCGGAACTCGGACGGCCGGATCAACTGCCCGTGCTGGGCCCCGGCGGCGGTGGAGATGCTCTCGTTTATCAGGCTGCCTCCCATGTCGTTCACCCCGGCGGCCAACAACATCTGAGAGACTCGGACTCCTTCTTTGACCCAGGATACCTGCAGATTGGGTATCCAGTTGTTGAGCATAATCCGGGCCACGGCGTGAAGCTTCAGGACCTCCAGCCCCGTGGCGCCGGAGCGCACCTGCGGAAGCTGCTGCGTGAAGAACATGGGGGCCTCCGAGTGGACGAAGCTCAACGGCACAAACTCGGTAATCCCACCGGTGGACTGTTGTATTTCGCGAATCAGGGCGATGTGGCGCGCCTTATGCTCGTCAGTTTCCATGTGGCCGTACATGATGGTGGACGTGGTGGGGATGCCCAGATCGTGGGCCGTGGTGATCACCTCTATCCACTGCTCCACTCGAATCCGCCCTGGCGAGATCACGTCCCGCAACTCCTGGTCAAGTATCTCCGCGGACGTTCCCGGCAGGCTGCCCACCCCGGCGTCTTTCAGCGCCTTGAGGTAGTCCCGAATACTGCACTTGGAGCGGACGGAACCATAGAGCACCTCTTCCGGTGAGAAGCCGTGGATGTGCATATCCGGCAGCTCCTCTTTTATGGCCTCGCACAACTTGATATACAGGTCCCCTTCCATTTGTGGAGGCAGTCCCGCCTGGATGCACACCTCGGTGGCGCCCAGCTCCCACGCCTCCTTGGCCCGGCGAATCATCTCGGAAAGAGGCAGAAAATAGCCTTCCTCCTGCCGGTGGTCCCGGCTGAAGGCGCAAAAGCCGCATCGCTTGATGCATACGTTGGTAAAGTTGATGTTCCGGTTTACCACATAGGTGACCAGGTCACCAACGGTGCGGCGCCGCAGCTCGTCGGCCACCATCACCGTGGCGTTCAACTCCAGCCCTGTGGTCCTGAAGAGCACCAGCGCGTCTTCCACTGAAATGTCCCTGCCCTCCAGCGCTGCTGTGAGCACTTTGGACACGTCCTGCTGGAGGCCGCTTACCAGCGTCTCCATCGTGCCCTGGGAGGGCTCTTTAGTCTCAGGCATATCGGTCAATGCCCCCTTTAACGAATCCTTCCGCGTCTACCAAGTCCTCAGCGCGCCGGCGTAGCGACTCGGGGATTAGGTCCGCGTTCCGGGTAATATAATCCGGATAGATTGGGAGCCGCGGCCTCAACTCGAATCCCAACTCCTCGGTGCGTTGGCGTAGATGCGATAGCTGGGGCCAGGGCGCTTCGGGGTTTACGTAGTCTATGGTCAACGGGGAAACGCCACCCCAGTCGTTGATGCCCGCCAGGAGGAAAACAGGGTAGTCCTCCGCGCTCAAGTTGGGCGGCACCTGGATGTTGGCGTCCTTACCCAGGATGATCCGCGCCACCGCCACCGTCCATAGCAAATCACCGGTCGAGGCGTCCGGGTGGTCCGCCATCTCCGTGTCCGGCTTGGCCCGGAAATTCTGGATTATCACTTCCTGGATGTGGCCGTATTTCCGGTCCAGCTCCCGAATGGCCAGCAGCGATTCGATCCGCTCTCGCCGAGTCTCCCCAATGCCGATGAGTATGCCGGTGGTGAAGGGGATTCCCAACTGGCCGGCCATCTCCAGCGTCTTCATCCGGGCACGAGGCCACTTGCTGGGCGCCAAGTGGTGGGGACCACCCTCCAGGCATAGCCGCTGGCTCAACGCCTCTAGCATCACGCCCATGGAGACGTTCACAGCCTGCAACGAAGCCATCTCACGGCGGCTCATGGTCCCGGGGTTCCCGTGGGGCAGCAGCGAGGTCTCTTCCAGGACCAGGGCGCACATTTCCGTCAGATACCCCAGCGTTGTCCGGTGGCCGTGGCTCCGCAGCCATTCGGCGGCCTCTTCGTACCGGTTCTCGGGGCGCTCACCCAGTGTGAAAAGCGCCTCGGTGCAGCCCAACCGCTGGCCGGCGTGGGCCACTTCCAGCACTTCCTCGCCGCTCATGTAGAGCCGGTCAGCCTCCTGGGGGCTTTGCCGAAATGTGCAGTAGCCGCAAAAGTCCCGGCACAGCCGCGTCAGCGGGATGAACACCTTGGGAGAGAAGCTGATTACGCGGCCCTTGCCCAGGTCTCGCAGCAGCGCCGCGGCGCGGCAGAGCGGGACCAGCTCTTCCGGCGTGGAGTCGCAAAGCGCCAGCGACGCCTGTTCGTCCGGTGGTAGACCCGCCAGCGCGACGTCAATTACTGGGGCCAACGTGTCCCCCAGCCCTTCCAACGGGCCGGCGCTGGGAACAGCGCACAACTCATCTATCAGCGAGTGCGTCGCGGTGGTCAGGGCAGGCATCAGCGAAGTCACCGGGCTATTGTAGACTTTGGCCTAGATAGAGGCAACGGGACGCTATTGCGGGCGGCGGCCTTGTGCAGCCGCGGCGAAGCGTCCCTAAAGCATACGGCCCTGGGGCGGCTCTTCCCCGACCAATGGCTCTATTCCCAGGTGCCGGTACGCCGAGGCCGTGGCAGTGCGGCCCCGGGGCGTCCGCTCCAGAAAGCCCAACTGGAGAAGGTACGGCTCGTAGATGTCCATGATGGTGTCCGCCTCCTCGCTGATGGAGGCCGCCAGCGTTTCCAGCCCCACCGGGCCGCCGCCGAACTTCTCAATGATGCTCCGCAGCAGCCGGTGGTCTATCCCGTCCAGCCCCAGCGGGTCCACTTCCAGCTTGGCCAGCGCCTCCAGCGCCACTTGCTGGGTGACCCGGCCCTGGGCCATCACCTGGGCGTAGTCCCGCGTCCGCTTCAGTAGCCGGTTGGCCACTCTGGGGGTGCCCCGAGACCTTCCGGCGATCTCCGTGACTCCGCCTGCGTCCACATCCACGTCCAGTATCGTCGCCGAGCGCTGCACGATGGAGCCCATGGACGCCACGTCGTAGTACTCCAGCCGGTAGATGGACCCGAACCGGTCCCGCAGCGGAGGGCTGAGCATGGCGTAGCGC
The DNA here is from genome assembly GCA_965247585.1 of Dehalococcoidia bacterium. Classification (GTDB taxonomy): domain Bacteria; phylum Chloroflexota; class Dehalococcoidia; order Lucifugimonadales; genus CBDFHC01. The sequence continues at coordinate 1,222,635 of CBDFHC010000005.1, read as the reverse complement.
GTGGTGGCACCTATCAGCGTGAATGGGTTCACCCGCAGGTTCATGCTCCGGGCGCCCAGCCCTTTGCCCACCATCCAGGAGAGGAAGTAGTCCTCCAGGGCAGGATAAAGTACTTCCTCCACCACCCGGCTGAGGCGATGGATCTCGTCTATGAAGAGCACGTCCCCCTTGTTCAGGCTGGTAAGGACGGCTGCCATGTCGCCTGCCCGCTCGATGGCCGGTCCGGACGTTACCCGGATATTCACCTCCATCTCGCGGGCGATGATGTTCCCCAGCGTGGTTTTGCCCAGTCCCGGCGGGCCGTAAAGGAGCACGTGGTCCAGGGGCTCGTCCCGCATCTTCGCCGCCTGGATGGCGATGTGCAGGTTCTCTTTGACCTTCTGCTGCCCTACAAAGTCATCCATATAATGAGGCCGCAGCGAGGTGTCCAGACCTTCGTCGTCCCTCGCGTGCTTTCCGGAGACCAGTCGCTCTGTCATGGTGACTCCATTCTATGGAGCCTCAAATACAGGCGTCAATGAATTGGAATCACTTGGTACGTCCAGAATCGTCAAAGTTGAGGTGGTAGGGGCGTTCCTCTACAATTCCAGAAAGATTATCAGACGCCGGAGAAATGAATTGAGTGTTGAGGAGTATTTAGCTAAGCGAATCGAGAACATCCAAAGAGAAATCGACTAAAACAGGGAAGTGCTCCAATCGGGGCATTGAGAAGCAAATCGTGCGGCTCTCAGGAATTTGGAGGGGTGTGAGCATCTCCGACGAGGATGTAGAAGCCGAGAAGATGAAGATATCCGAAAAGCGGATTTAGTCCGTTGCCTGTGGTGAGTTGGAGCCCCATTCATGAGCAGCCGTAGTAAAAAAGAGTGGCGCGAGAAGACGCTGGGCCCCGTGGTAAAGCGGCGGCCGGAGCGCCTCGACGCCTTCGCCACCGAGTCGGACCTGCCTCTGGAGACGGTGTACGCCCCGGATGACTTGTCCGGCGACGCCTTCGACTACGCCAGGGACCTGGGCTACCCTGGCGAGTACCCATATACACGGGGCGTTCAGTCCAATATGTACCGCGGCCGCGTGTGGACCATGCGCCAGTACTCCGGTTACGCCACCGCCGAGGAGTCCAACCGGCGCTACCGCTATCTCTTGGAGCAGGGTCAAACCGGCCTATCCGTCGCCTTCGACCTGCCCACGCAAATTGGTTACGACTCAGACCACCCGCTGGCCCGGCCGGAGGTGGGGAAGGTAGGAGTGCCCATCTCCCACCTGGAAGACATGGAGCTGCTGCTGGCGGACATTCCGTTGGAGCGGGTCAGCACCTCCATGACCATCAACGCCACCGCCTCCGTCTTGCTGTGCCTCTACATTGCTGTGGCCCGGAAGCGGGGCGTCGCCCTGGGGGACATCAGCGGCACCCTCCAAAACGACGTTCTAAAGGAATACATCGCTCGGGGTACCCACATCTACCCGCCACGGCCCTCTATGCGGCTGGTGGTGGACGTGTTCAAGTACTGCTCCGCTAACCTGCCGCAGTGGAACACCATCAGCATCAGTGGCTACCACATGCGGGAGGCAGGCGCCACCGCGGTGCAGGAGCTGGCCTTCACCTTCGCCAACGCCATCGAGTACGTCCAGGCCGCCGTTGACGCCGGGCTGGACGTGGACGATTTCGCCGGACGTGTCTCCTTCTTCTTCGCGGCCCACAACAATTTGTTCGAAGAGGTGTCCAAATTCCGGGCCGCCCGCCGGATGTGGGCCCGGATCATGAAAGAGCGCTTTCACGCCAGTAACCCCCGCTCCATGACCCTCCGCTTTCACACCCAGACCGCCGGTGTCACCCTCACCGCGCAGCAACTGGACAACAACCTTATTCGCACCACCATCCAGGCGCTATCCGCCGTGCTGGGCGGCACCCAGTCTCTACACGTGAACTCCCGGGACGAGGCGCTGGCCCTCCCGTCAGAGGAGTCGGTGCGGCTATCGCTGCGGACCCAACAGATACTGGCCGACGAGAGTGGCGTGGCCGAGGTGGTTGACCCCCTGGGCGGCAGCTACTTCATAGAAGACCTTACTACCCGTTTGGAAAAGGCGGCCTGGGAATATATCGAAAGAATTGATGACATGGGCGGGTCCGTGGCGGCGCTGGAGCGTGGATACCAGATGCGGGAGATACACGAGTCCGCCTACCGCCACCAGCGCCTGGTCGAAAGCGGAGACCGTACCATAGTTGGGGTTAACCGCTACGAGACCCAGGAACCCCCGGTGCGGGGCCTGCTACGTGTGGACGAGGAGGCCGCCCGGCGGCAGATAGCCCGGCTTGAGCGCGTCCGGCAGCAGCGCGACAGCGCCGCCTCTAAGGCGGCCTTGACCCGGCTGGAAGCCGTTGCCCGCTCTGATGACAACACAGTACCGGCCATCCTTGAATGCGTTGAGGCCTACTGCACCCTGGGCGAGATATGTGACGTTTTCCGGGGCGTTTTTGGTGAGCAGCGGGAATTCGCCGCGTTCTGATAGTCCCCCGCCGGGCCAACCAAGGCTGGGCGGCAACAATTTTAGAGAAAGCTATTGTGTGAGGTGACCCAATGGACCTCCTTATGACTGAAGAGGAACGGATGCTCCAGGCCGCCGTGCGGGAGTTCGCCGAGCGGGAGCTCAAGCCCCGGGCCCGGGAAACGGATGAGAAGGAGGAGTTCTCGTGGGAAGCCTGGAAGGGGATGGCCTCTCTAGGGCTTGCGGGCATCGGCATAGACCCCGCCTTTGGCGGCGGCGGCGGCACCCACCGCCAGATGGTGGTGGCCGTGGAGGAAGTGTCTCGTGGTGACGCCTCGGCGGCGGTCAGCCTCATTGCCCACCGCTCCCTGGGACTCCAGAGCATCTACCAGTTCGGCAACGAGGAGCAGAAGTCCAAGTATGTGCCCGGCGCCGCCAGCGGCGAGAAGATCATGGCCTGGGCCTTGACGGAGCCCGGTTCCGGGTCTGACGCCGCCGCCATGCAGACCACCGCCACCCGCCGCGACGGGAACTTCTACCTAAATGGGAGCAAGCACTTCACCACGAACGGGGACATCGCCGATGCCGTAATCGTCTTCGCCAGCCATGATAAAGAGCTGCGGCACCGCGCCGTCAGCGCCTTCATTGTGGATAAGGACGCCCCGGGACTCCGGGTCCACAAGCAGCAGGGCAAGATGGGGATGCGGGGCTCCACTACCGTGGAGATGACGTTTGAGGATACGCCGGTGCCGGTGGAGAACCTGCTGGGCGAAGAGCGGCGTGGCTTTCGCTACGCCATGGACATCCTGGACTCCAGCCGGATCGCTATCGCGGCCCAGTGCGTCGGCATTGCCCAGGCTGCCTTCGAGGCGGCGGTGCGCTACTCGCAGCAGCGCCAGACCTTCGGCAAACCCATCTCGGAGCACCAGGCCATCCAGTTCGCGCTGGCGGACATGGCCACGGACATTTTCGCCTCCCGCTCTATGACCTTCCTCGCCGCCACCTTGGAGGACCAGGGACTGCCCTACCTGGAAGAGGCATCCATGGCCAAGCTCTACGCTTCCGAAGCCTGCTTCAGAGTCGCCTCCAAGGCGGTCCAGATCCACGGCGGCTATGGATACTTCAAAGAATCGGATGTGGAGCGGTACTTCCGCGATTCCCGGGTCACCAGCATCTACGAGGGCACCTCGGAGGTGCAGCGGATCGTCATCGGCCGGCAGGTGGTAGACCGTTATCGGATATAGTGGGGTCTGAATCACCTTCTCGGGTGGACTGCCGGCTTTGTGAGGTGGGTCTCTGCCGGACCGCCCCCGCTGAAGTTTGCCAGAGGCGTTTCTAATGTTTAGGAAATGCCCCTGAGGTATAATTCCGTTAGGTGACCACATGGCCCAGATAGAGCGAAAAATAAGAGTCCTGGTTGCCAAACCTGGTCTGGACGGCCACGACCGCGGCGGCAAGGTGGTGGCCCGCGCGCTCAGGGACGCGGGCATGGAGGTGATTTACACCGGAATTCGCCAGACACCCCAGATGATCGTGGAGGCCGCGGCCCAGGAAGACGTGGATGCCGTGGGATTGAGCATCCTGTCAGGCGCACACCTTGAGATCTTCCCGGATATTCTGTCAGGGCTTAAAGAGAACGAAATGGATGATGTCCTGGTGGTTGCCGGTGGAATCATCCCCCACGAAGACCATGAGCCCCTCAGAAAGATGGGCGTCAGTGCAATTTTTGGCCCCGGCACATCAACTCAGCAGATAGTTGATTTCATCAAAGAAAACGTCAAGACAGGCGCCCGCGGCTAGGATTATTCTACCGGCGCCGCGCCCCAGCGTCCGAAAGGCGGATAACTCCCCATTGCGGCGCTTGACACGCTGAAAAGCCGATATCTATAATCACCGCTTGCCCATATCCGACTGAAGACTCATCTATTGCGGTTTAACGTTAGTCAACTCCTCAGGGAGCCGGTAGGCGCCAGTAGGACCTACGAGGTCGGTGAGGAGCTATCTATAGACCCTGGAGTCAGGGGGTCAGTGCAAGGCAGCCTCAAACTGATACTGCTTAACCATAGCGTCTGGGCTAGAGCCACCATCCAAACTCAAGCCGATACTGTATGCAGCCGTTGTCTGGGATCATTCCGGCAGACTGTCACTTCTTCCGTGAACGAACAGTTCAGTTCCGGCGCTTCCCCGGACTTCCGTGACTCCGATGCCGACGCCGGTGAGCCCCTCCTAAGCATAGGTGACGACAACATGTTGGACTTAGAAGAAGTGGTAAGGCAGTCAGTCATAGTCAACCTTCCGTTAAAGCCATTGTGTGAGCCCAGTTGCCAGGGGATGTGTCCAGGCTGTGGCGCCAACTTGAAGAGCGGCGCCTGTAGCTGCGAGGCTGAGCGTGGCGACGCTCTATGGGCCCCTTTGGCCTCACTACTTTCCAGCCCCGCCCAAAGGTAGAAATTATGGGTGCACTACCAACCAAAAAAGTAACCAGGGCCCAAGGCGGCAGGAAGATGATTGCGTACCGCATGAAGCCCGTTCATCCCTCGCGGTGCCCGCAGTGCCGCGCCGCGAAAGCGTCCCATAGGGCATGCGCCCACTGTGGGTACTACAAGGGGCGCAAGGTAGTACCTACCAAGGGTGAGCCTGAAGAGAACTAATCCGGCAGACCCTCCGCATTATTTGGTCCCTTTTGGGCCAATTTCTACGCTAAATGACTCGATTACAAGGGGGAAATCACGGAAACGTCAATCAGACCTGGAGTCGCATACGTTTTTCCGGGCCAAGGCTCCCAGTTTGTGGGAATGGGCTCGCAACTGTATGACAACTCCAGAAAGGCCAGAGAGGTCTTTGACCTCATAGATGACTCGCTTTCATTCCCACTCACCAAACTGATGTTCGAAGGTCCCGCCTCGGAGCTTCGGCGGACGGTAAACTCCCAGCCCGCCATCATGGCTTCCAGCCTGGCGGCCCTGGTGACTCTGGAAGAGTTCAAACGGGACGGCGCGTTGGAACCCACCGCGTATGCCGGGCACAGCGTTGGTGAATACACCTCGCTGGTTACCGCCGGGGTGCTGGACCTGACAGACGGTATACGCCTGGTCAGGGAGCGGGGCCGGCTTATGCAGGAAGCGTCCGACCTGCGCAACGGTGGCATGGCTGCCATCATTGGGCTGGACGACATCACGGTGGAAGAGGTCTGTCAGGAAACGGGGGTGGAGATAGCCAACGTCAACTCTGATAACCAGATCGTCATCAGCGGAGACCGCCTCTCCCTGGCTAGGGCCATGGACCTTTGCGCGGCGCGTGGCGCCAGGAAGACCATCCCCCTGGCCGTAGCCGGAGCGTTTCACTCTCACTTGATGGCCCCTGCCCAAGAAGGTCTCTCACGGTTGCTAGACCAGACCAGCTTCAGAGACCCCAAAGCGCCCATAGTGGCCAACCTGACGGGGTCTGTCCTCTCCACCGGAGAGGACGTCAAGGACGAGCTGAAGCAGCAGATGTGCGGCTGTGTCATGTGGAAACAGTCCGTAAAGTCTATGACGGACATGGGCATATCCACCTTCGTTGAATTCGGCCCCGGCCGGGTGCTGACCAGCCTCATCAAGCGAATAGACCGCAAGGCCAGCCTGGTAAACGTTGAAGATTTGGCGTCGGCTAAAGAGTTGGCCGCCACGGAGCAGCTACTCTAACGCTCTCAGACGCTCAGGTGCGCGGCTATGGCCGGAAGTAAGGTCGCCCTCCCCAAAACCGAAGCCAGGATCCTGGCGCTTCAGGCTATGTATGAATTCGATGCGTCAGGACATCCTGCTCAAACCGCGCTCGAACGTCTTTTGAATGAGTCCCGGCGAGTACCGGAAGTTAGCAAGTTCGCTCGGGAGCTTGTGAATGGTACCATCAGCAATCTAGAGAAAATAGACAAAACCATTGGAGCGTTGGCCCCGGCTTGGCCGCTGGACCAGACTCCCTTAGTAGATCGGAACATCTTGCGTCTGGCTATGTTTGAGATGCAGTATAATCGTACAACGCCGCCCAAGGTCGTTATCAACGAAGCCGTGGAGCTGGCCAAGACCTACGGCAGTGAAAGCTCTTCGCGATTTGTTAATGGTGTCCTGGGCGCCCTCATGGACGCCGACAGGCCGTTGGCTAAACCCTCTGTACGGCGAAAAGGATAAAATATGGCAACTGTCTTGGAAAGGGTTAAGATCATCGTAGCTGATAGGTTGGGTGTGGAAGAGGCTGACGTAGTTCCCGATGCTTCATTTGTGGACAACCTGAACGCGGACTCGCTGGATTTGGTGGAGCTCATCATGGCCTTAGAAGAAGAGTTCACCACGGAGAACGTTAAGATAGAGATCTCGGACGAAGAGGCCGAGAAGATAGCCACGGTTCAAAACGCCATAGATTTCTTGCACGCCAGCGGTGTAGAGGACGAATAAGAAGAATCCCGGTTTAACCCCGGCCTCTTTCCCCATCAGCAATACTGGCTCCGTTTCCATTTCTTGGGCGGCTTGGAGCTCCCGTGACGTTGCTCCAATCGCGCAGTTCCCGCTATGTTTGGCACCATCTCCTAAGAGGAATCGGTAATGAACAGCTTGGAAGACGTGGCCCAACAAGTCTCGGTGTGCACGGACTGCGCGCTGAGTAAGACTCGCACCACCGCGGTGCCCGGCGAAGGTCCCCCGGATGCTGAGATTATGTTCATAGGGGAAGGTCCTGGCTTCCACGAAGACCGGCAGGGAAGGCCCTTTGTGGGACCCGCCGGCAAGTTCCTGGACGCCCTCCTTGAGTCTAGTGGACTCAGGAGAGAGGAGGTCTTCATAGCCAACGTTGTGAAATGTAGGCCTCCCAATAACCGTGACCCGCTGTCCGGTGAGATCTCCGCCTGCCGCAAGTACATGGACCGGCAGCTTGAGCTCATCAACCCCAAAGTAGTGGTGACACTGGGGCGCTACTCCATGGCGAGATTTCTGCCCAACCAGACAATCAGCAAGACCCGGGGCCGTGTCAGAATGGTAGAAGGCCGCCAGGTCTATCCCATCTATCACCCGGCGGCCGCCCTGCACAATGGAAACCTGAAACGGGTCATTGAAGAGGACTTTAAAGCCATTCCGGCGTTAGTCCACCAGTCGCCAGCTCCACAACAGGCCGAAGAGCCACCCGGCAAACAGCTCAATATGTTTAGTTAGGAGTCAATTCTTGTCCGGATATCTTACTAATACCCCGCTCCGTGTCATCCCCCTGGGTGGCTTGGGAGAGATCGGCAAAAACATGATGGCCCTGGAATACCAGGACGATATCATCGTCGTGGATTGCGGGGTCCTCTTCCCTGAAGACGACATGCCCGGCGTGGACCTGGTGCTGCCGGACGTTTCCTATCTGGTGGAAAACAGCCATAAGGTCCGGGCGATCCTCATCACCCACGGCCATGAGGACCACACAGGGGCCCTCCCGTTCGTTCTTCCCCGGCTGAACGTCCCCGTTTATGCCCCTCGCCTGGCCCATGGCCTCATTGAGGTAAAGCTCAAGGAAAACAGCCTCCTTCGCAAGGTGGAGCTCAATATGGTGGAGCCCCGGGTCCCGTTCCAACTGGGCTGCTTTGGGATTGAATTCTTCCGCGTTTGCCACAGCATTCCTGATGCCATGGGTATTGTCATATCCACTCCCGCTGGACTTGTAGTGCATACCGGTGATTTCAAGATAGACCACACCCCAGTAGACGGTAAGACCACCGACTTGGCGAATCTTGCCCGCTACGGCACCGAAGGCGTTCTCCTGCTTCTGTCCGACTCTACCTACGCTGAGCTGGAGGGCTACACTCCGTCCGAGCAGGTGGTGGGAGAGGCGTTGGACCGGCTCATCGGCAACGCCCCAGGACGGGTGCTGGTGGCGACTTTCGCTTCCCTGATCTCCCGCATGCAGCAAGTGATTGACGCCGCTGTCCACCACGGCCGCAAGGTTTCCATTGTAGGCCGCAGCATGGTTGATAACCTGGCCATGGCCACGGAGATGGGTTACATCAAGGCGCCTCCGGGGGTTGTTTTGCCTCTAAACCAGGCGCTTAGGCTGGACCCTGCCCAGTTGGTGTTGCTTACTACCGGCAGCCAGGGAGAGCCCACCTCCGCCTTGGTGCGCATCGCCAACGGGACCCACCGCCAGTTGGAAATCTTGCCCAACGACACGGTGATAATGTCCTCCACTCCTGTACCCGGCAACGAGAAGGGGGTGGCCCGGAGCATCAATAACCTGACGCGCCGCGGCGCCCGAGTGATGTATGACAAAGTGGCCCTGGTCCACGTCCACGGTCACAGCAGCCGTGAAGAGCTAAAGATCATGCTCAACCTGACCAAACCGCGGTTTTTCGTCCCCATACACGGTGAGTACCGGGGCCTGGTGGCCCACGCGGAGCTGGCCCAGCAAATGGGAGTGGACAGCAATAACATCTTCGTTTTGGAAGATGGCGACGTTCTTGAGTTGACCGCCCAAGGCGGCGATGTGGTTGACCGGGTGCCCGCCGGCAACATTTTTGTGGATGGCTTTGGCACCATGGATACCAAAAGCCCGGTCTTGCGAGACCGCAGGCTTCTTTCCAAGGACGGCATCGTGGTTGTCGCCATCACGTTTGATAAGGGCACCGGCGCTCCTCTAGCCGAGCCGGAGGTGGTTTCCAGCGGCTTTGCTGAGCCGGACGAGGAGGATGAGCTCCACGCCAAGGTGGCCGCGGCGGTCTACGATTCTCTGGATCATGCGCGCCTCGACACCACGGATTGGTCCTACGTTAATGCAAAAGTGAAAGAAATTGCGAGCGGTCTACTATTCAAAGAGACCGGCCGCCGCCCTATGATTGTACCTATGACCCTTGAAGTCTGATCCCTCATGTTACGTTCACTTGGAATTATCAGCCTCGTACTGCTGACCAGGGCCGCCGGCCGGCTGCTGTCCAGGACCGGCAGCCGGGCCATGTTGGCTTTGGCTATTTTCGGCGGTCCCGCGCTGGCTCTCTCCCTATCCGGCGCCACTCGCGAGTGGGTATGGAGCAGCCTTGGCTATGGCTTTGTGCCGGCGGGTCTATGGATTGCCGCCCTTCTGCCAACTTTGTGGCTTCGCAGGCACACCGTCACACAACGCTACGGCCTATGGCTGGGCTCCGCCCTAATAGTTGTTGCCTCACTGGCTGTGATGTCCATATTCTTCCCTTCTCAAGGAGTATTGGAAGAGACGGGTCTATCCGGTACGTGGGGGAGCATACTGGGCGGCGAACCGGTGGCCCTGGGCCTGCTGAAAGCCGCCGCCGTCCTTTGCCTGGTGCCATTCGCCGTGGCGCCTCGCCGGACCGTGACCGCGTACCGTTCCGCGGCCGCCGTGCTATATCGACGCAGTAGATTTATGGGCGAATCGGTGAGCTACCGGGTTGAGACCGTGGCGAAACGGCTCCGTCCGGCCCCCGCCGCCGTCACCGTGGAAGACTTGGCGGCGGAAGACCTGGCGGCGGAAGACCTGGCGGTGGAAGAAGCGCCCAGGCCTTCCCTCCCCTCGCGGCTGGCCGGAAAAATGCCTCGGGTAAGAAGAGCCAAACCTATACCGGAAGCCGCCATGGTTGAAGAATTGCCTCCCGAAGGTGTGGATGAGGAGGACTCATTCCAGGCAGTGCAGGAAGACAAGGTGATCAAGGTCTCCAAATGGCGTCTCCCCGGCATTGACCTTTTGTCCAAGGGCGAGGCGCAAACTGTTCCTCAAGCGACCCTGGACGAAATGGCTGTAAACATTGAGACCACCCTTTCCGACCACGGCGTTGAAGTATCTGTTAAAGACATCAAGACTGGCCCCAGAGTGATCCGTTTCGGCCTTGTGCCCGGGTGGGTAAAACGGTACCGGGACACCCGAAACGGCGGCGCCGAAGATGGGACACCCCCGGAAATGGCCAGGGTCAAGGTCCACAGCATCGTGGCGCGCGAACGTGACCTGGCGCTGTCCCTGAAGACATCAGACTTGCGGATAGAGTCACCGGTGCCCGGGGAGGCCCTGGTGGGCCTGGAGGTCCCCAGCCCCCGGCCCAGCCGTGTGTTCCTCCGTACCTTGGCTGAATCCTCTGCCTTCAAGCAGATGGCCGGGCGCGGCGGACTCCCCCTGGCGCTGGGACAGGGCACCGGCGGGGAACCCGTGACAGTGGACCTGTTGGAGCTGCCCCACCTGCTCATCGCCGGCGCCACGGGCAGCGGCAAGAGCGTCTGCATCAACTCCATAATCACCTCCTTGATGCTGGCCGTGCGGCCGGACCGCCTTAGAATGCTGATGGTAGACCCCAAGCGGGTGGAGCTAACGCCCTACAACGGAATTCCCCACCTGATGGCCCCCGTTATTGTGGATGGTGACCAGGTCCCCACCGTGCTGGACGGACTCTTGCGCGAGATGTTCCGCCGCTACCGGCTGTTGGAAGAGGCGGGTGTGCGCAACATTGACGGCTACCATAGCAAGTCCAAGGAGGCTATGCCTTATGTCCTTCTGGTGATAGATGAGTTAGCCGATCTGATGATAGCCGGTGGCTTTGAGGTGGAGCAGTCGCTGGTCCGTCTGGCACAGCTGGGCAGGGCCACCGGCATCCACCTGATCCTTTGCACCCAAAGGCCATCGGTTAACGTAGTAACCGGACTGCTAAAGGCCAATGTCGCTGCCCGCATTGCGTTTGCCGTCGCCTCCCAGGTGGACTCTCGCGTCGTTCTGGATGGCGGCGGCGCCGACAAGCTGCTGGGCAAGGGTGACATGCTATTCCTCTCCGCCCAATCCCCCAAGCCCAGGCGCATCCAGGGCACCTATGTCTCCGACGCTGAGATCCAGCGGATCATCGACTTCTGGAATAGCCAGAAGGGACCGGCCCTGCTGGAGATCTCTTTGGAACCTCCGGAGGTTGACGAAGAGGCGGAAGACGAGTTGGATGAGGACGATTTATTGGACCGCGCCAGAGAGTTGGCGGACAGGTATCACCACATATCAGCATCTCTCCTTCAGCGGCGCCTCCAGCTTGGCTATCCCAGGGCCATGCGCCTGATAGACATGCTTGAAGATGAGGGATACATCTCCAGCGGCGAACCCGGACGCTCCCGAGAAGTGATCGGGAGCCGGACCAGCAGCCTCGCCGACTAGCCGCCGGCGCTTCTACGTCCTCGGCAATCCAGCTTCCGCTCAAACGTAGTAGGTTCTATTAGGAATTGTGTGATTCCCTTGCGGCCTATTTATGGCTATAGTTGATTGAGTAGGCCACAGGCATTGCCGTCACCTGGCCTGGAGTTCTAAGGAGCACCATTGAAAAACCTGGCCGGATACTTGGTTCACCTCCTGGGCAGGAAGCAGAACCTGAGCCGGGTTTACCTCTCCCCTTACAGGGACCGCTGCCTGGTCTGCGAAGAGAACATTGGAGAGACGGATGTCTACTCCAGTTGGCGCGTATGCCCCTATTGCCGCTTTCACTACACCCTGACTGCCCGAGAACGGATAGAAAAGCTGGTTGACGAAGGCAGCTTCAAGGAGACCCGCCGCAACCTGGTGTCCTTGGACCCCCTCTCGTTCTCCAGCCGGTCCAGCTACCGCAAGAACATAAGCCAGGACCAGGAGCGCACCGGGCTGACCGATGCGGCGGTCACCGGCCAGGCCACCCTGGGAGGGCACAAGGTCAAGCTCATCGTCCTGGACTTCGGCTTTATGGGCGGCAGCATGGGCAGTGTGGTGGGCGAGAAGCTGGCGCTGGCTTTCGAGGCCGCCGCCAAGCAGAACAGGCCCGTGGTGGCGGTCATCACCGGCGGCGGCGTTCGGGTGCAGGAAGGTATCCTTTCCCTGATGCAGATGGCCAAGACGGTCACCGCCGCTAAACGCCTCAGCGAGAATGGCCTGCCTTTCGTTGCGGTGCTGGCCAACCCGGCTACGGGCCAGGCCTACTCCAGCTTCGCCAACCTGGCGGACATTATCATTGCGGAGCCGGGTTCCCTGATTGGAATGGTGCCCTTGAAGACGCTGAGGGAAGCCTCCGAGTTCCCGCTGCCCTTTAACGCGCACACCGCGGAGGCCCACCTTGAACGGGGACTCCTGGACATGGTGGTGGACCGTGAGCACATGCGCGACCGGATCATCGAAATTCTGACCGTCCTGGACAACGAGGACGGCTCATTCGACAAGAAGATGGTCAAGAAGATTAAGCTTGAGGTGAACGGTGCGCCGGAGCCCTGGGAGGCGGTTGAGTTGGCCCGCAACGAGGCACGGCCCACCACCTGCTACTACATCGAGTCCATGATTGATAACTTCATTGAGCTCCGGGGTGACCGTGTCAGCGCAGATGATAGGACCATTAGGGGTGGCGTAGGTCTTCTTGCCGGGAAGCCGGTGATGGTCATTGGGCAGGAACGGGACCGGAAGCCAAACGGGCGCAACGGTGTCAATGGGGCCAGCCGTATCTTTCCGGAAGGCTTTCGCAAGGCCCAAAGGCTCATGATTCTGGCCGCCAAGTTCAAGCTTCCAGTAGTCACATTGGTGGACACGGACGGCGCCCATCCTGGCCTTGAGTCCGAGGAGCAGGGCATCGGTAACTCCATCGCCACCACGCTTTCACTCATGTCGGAGCTTCCCGTACCCGTGGTATCCGCCATAACGGGCGAAGGAGGCAGTGAAGGCGCCCTGGCCCTGGGCGTAGCAGACTCCATATTGATGCAGCAGTATGCCATTTACTCGCCACTTTCGCCGGAGAAGGCGGCCACCAGGCTCTACCGGGACCGGTCCAGGACCAAAGAGGCCGCGGAATCCCTAAAGCTAACCGCCTACGGCTGCAAAGAGTTGGGCATCGTCGACACCATCGTCCCTGAGCCGGAAGAAGGGGCCCACACCGATCCACTGGAGGCTGCCCGTACCCTGAGGGATGCCCTGATCAAGGAGCTGTCACGCCTTTCCGGCAAGTCCACCAAGAAGCTGCTGAAAGAGCGCTATAAGAAGTTCCGCAACATGGGTGAGTTCAGCACCTACTTCAAGGAAGCCGTCCAACGGGAAGTGGCGTCCTTACAGCGCGTGGTACTACGCACTCCCAAAAAGCGCCAGCGCTCGGGCGCCAAAAAGGAAGTCAAGGAAGAGGCGGCGGCAGACTAGAAGGTAAACCCTTCTGACGGTACAAAAGCGCTGCGCTCCTGTTCCTTACATGACAGGGGCGCTCTGACTTCAGATGGCGATCAGGCGTAAAGAGTTGGGCGTCCCGGCGCGCGCGGCTAGGCTTTCAGTTCCGCTGAGGCCAGCGCTTCAAGACGGTCCGTCAACCCTCTGATCATGTGCTCGTACTCCGCCCTCACCTCTGGGGAGGTGAACACCGTGGGCTTGGACGTGTCCCGATAGTTTGCCCGTAGCGCGAACGAACCCAGGAACGGTATGCTCATCTCCCTGGCCAGCCCCTCCCCCGCCCCTTGACCGAACATCTCGCCGGTAAAGTTCTCCACCACTCCCAGCACTTCCACGTTCAGCTTCCGCACCATGTTAATAGACCGCTTGGCGTCCAGTGTGGCCAGGTTTTGGGGCGTTGTCACCATCACAAACCCCTCCAGCGGCAGGGTCTGCATAATAGTCAGCGGCGCGTCTGACGTTCCGGGCGGCAGGTCTACCACCAGGTAGTCCAGATCGCCCCATTCGGTGAGCGTGAGAAACTGGTTTATGGCGTTGTGGACCATTGGCCCCCGCCAGATAATGGCCTCTTCTTCATTCTTCTGAAAAAAGGCCATGGAGACGACTTTGACCCCAAACGCCTCCGATGGCACCAGCTTGCCGTCTACCTGGTCCGGTGGTTCCGTTATGCCCAGCACCCGGGTCACGTTGGGGCAGTCTATGTCAACATCCAGTAGCCCCACCTTGTTACCCTGGTCCGCCAGCAGCGCCGCCAGGTTCACCGCCACCGTTGTCTTACCAACGCCACCCTTGCCGCTGTACACCGCCACCTTCCTCTTGATGCGCGACAGGTTCTCCGTAATGGCCCGGCGCTGTTGCCAATTCCGGCGGATGGAATCCAGCCGGGCCTGCTCTTGGGGTGTAGGTGTCTTTTGTGGCGTTGTCACTTCTGGTGGCGACTGCTCCTTCCTTATCCGGTCCAGCCCCTAGTCAATGCCCAGGAGCTTCTTGCCGTCTTCACTTATCATCTCAGGGTTCCACGGCGGATCGAAGGTCATTTCCACCTCCACATCCTCCGCGCCATCAAGTTCAGCGATGGCCCACTCTGCCTGTTGTGCTATAAATGGCCCCATACCGCAGCCGGCCGCGGTGAGGGTCATCAAAACGTGAACGTTTCCATCGGTTACGTCCACATCGTAAATGAGGCCCAGGTCCACCACGTTGATGGGTATCTCCGGGTCATAAACTTGTTTCATGGCTTCTATAACGGTGTCTTTTTGCAGCGTCACCACGGTTGTTTCTACCTCCGTAAGGTTGGTTATCCTAGACTACCAGCTTGGATGCTAGCAGCTACCATATACTTGGTCAACATTTTTGCACTTAAATCACATATTCTAGGCCGGGCGTCCGGCGGCCTCTTTGCCCAAGGCCATCAGCCGCCGTATCTCAACAACCTCGTCCCTGAACATGGCCGCCTTCTCAAACTCCAGGTTCTTGGCCGCCAGCTTCATCTGCCCTTCCAGGTCTTTGGCTACCCGGAACAGCTCGTCTTCGGACAGCAGCTTGCGTTCCGCCAGGTAAGGCGCCCCGTCCTCTGAAATGGCTTTGACCCGCTCAGTAATATCCTTTACCGCCTTCTGTATCCCCTGGGGCACAATGCCGTGCTTCTGGTTATGGGCCCCCTGAATTTCACGGCGCCGGTTCGTCTCGTCCAAGGTTGTCTGCATGGAGCCGGTGACCACATCGGCGTACATGATGACGCGTCCGTCCACGTGCCGCGCGGCCCGGCCCACCGTCTGGATTAGCGAGGAAGCCGAGCGAAGGAAGCCCTCTTTGTCGGCGTCCAAGATAGCCACCAGACTTACCTCCGGCAGGTCCAGCCCCTCCCGCAACAGGTTGATCCCCACCACCACATCGTATATCCCCAGCCGCAGGTCCCGCAGAATTTCGCTCCGTTCCAGCGTGTGGATCTCAGAGTGCAAGTAGTGGACCCGGACGCCCATCTCCTGGAGGTAGTCCGCCAGTTCCTCGGCCATCCGCTTGGTCAGCGTGGTCACCAGGCACCGTTGGCCACGCTCCACCCGGTCCCGGATCTGCTCCAACAGGTCGTCTATCTGGCCCCGGGTGGGTTTAACCTCAATAATTGGGTCCAGCAAGCCTGTGGGCCGGATTACCTGCTCCACCACCCGCTGGCTTACCTCCATCTCGTAAGGCCCCGGAGTTGCCGAGACGAACCCCACCTGGTTGAAATGGTCTTCAATCTCCCGGAAATTCAATGGCCGGTTGTCCAGGGCTGATGGGAGCCTGAAACCGTAGTCCACCAGCGTCTGCTTCCGGGATATGTCGCCGTGGTACATTCCCCGGAGCTGTGGAAGGGTCATGTGAGATTCGTCTATGAACAACAAGAAATCCGGCGGGAAATAGTCCAGCAGTGTCCAGGGCGTGCTGCCCGCCTCCCTTCGTCCTATGTGCCGGGAGTAGTTTTCAATGCCGGAACAATACCCCACCTGGGCCATCATCTCCATATCGTAGCGGGTGCGGGACTCCAGCCGGGCCGCCTCCAGCACCCTCCCTTGTCCCTTGAGATGGGTCAGCCACTGGTCCAACTCCACCTCTATGTCCTGTATGGCCAGCCGCAGCTTCTCCTCGGACGTGACAAAGTGCTTGGCCGGGTAGATCTCCATCTCTTGCTTCTCGGCCAGTATCTCGCCGGTTAGCGGGTCAATCTCCAGAATCCGCTCCACCTCGTCGCCCCAGAACTGGACCCGGACCGCCACCTCCTCGTAAGACGGCAGCATCTCCAGCGTATCCCCGCGCACCCGGAACTTCCCTCTGGTGACGCTGATATCGTTCCGTTCGTATTGCATCGCGACCAGGTCCCGCACGAGGCTGCTTCGGGTCCGGTGCTCACCCACCTTGACGGGCGCCACAAATGAGTAGTATTCCTCCGGGTCACCTAGGCCATAGATACAGGACACGGACGCCACAATCAGCACGTCCCTGCGCGTTAGCAGAGACCGGGTGGCGGAGTGACGCAACTTGTCTATCTCTTCGTTGATGGAGGCGTCTTTCTCTATATACGTGTCGGTCTGGGGTACGTAGGCCTCCGGCTGGTAGTAATCGTAATAGGAGACGAAGTACTCCACCGCGTTGTTTGGAAAGAACTCTTTGAACTCCGTGGCCAACTGCGCCGCCAGCGTCTTGTTGTGGGCGATAACCAGCGTGGGCCGCTGCAACCGCTCCACTATTTTGGCCGCGGTGAAGGTCTTGCCGCTGCCAGTCACCCCCAGGAGGGTCTGATAGCGGTTACCCTTCTCTATGCTCTCCACCATCTGATCGATGGCTTGAGGCTGGTCCCCTGTGGGCTCGAAGTCAGAAACTGTCTCGAAATCAGGCATAGCTAACCCAAATACGCGATCTTAGGTATCAATTGCCCCTGGACCGGGTCAACCATTAACGTAAACGCTTCCAGGGTATACGCTCCGATAATGGGGTAGCCCTCCTGTGGCCCGAAAAGACAGACAGTCGTTCTTCTCCGTCCATCCAGCTCAACCTCTACTTCTCGCAACTCCCACTCCACTTCCTCACCGTTGGCCAATCGTAGCCGCATCGTTTCTATTTTTCGGACCCCTAAATCCTCAAGTACTGACGACGCCATTATCGAAAAGTGGGCGCTGGTGTCCACTAGCCCCTCGACGGTCCGGACACGGCCGTTACCTGGACCGGCCAGCGTAATCGAGTGGAAAAAGGCGCCCATTGTGTGGCTGAATTCACGTTACGAGCCTTCGGCAGGATAATGATAGCACACCGGCGTTACAGCCCCTTATGGAAGCCGGGAAAGGTGCGCCAGCGCCCTCCGGAGCTGTTCCTCCAGTTCCAGACCGGCCACGTCGCCCAGAGACATCAAGGCCTGCCGCGCCTCGGCGCCGGTGTAGCCCAGCGCTGTCAGCGCAGAAACGGCGTCTCCATTCACGCCATCACTAATCCCCCTAACAAGCATTTCGTCCCCTTCCAACTTGCCCCGCAGCTCCAGCACTATTCGTGCCGCGCTCTTTTTCCCTATATTGGGTATCCCGGTAAACGCGTCCAAGTCGCCGGTGAGAATAGCTGAGGCCAGCGTCTCCGGCGCAAGGGCGGACAAGAGGTTTAGCGCCGTTCGCGGGCCTATGCCGGAAACTGTCGTTAGCATTTGAAAGAATCGCCGTGCATCTGGGGTTGGGAAGCCAAAAAGCCGTGGCTCGTCGTCCTTAAGCAGGAGCTGGGTGTAAAGCCGGACCTCTTCCCCCACACCGCCCAGCCCTTGCGCCAGGGTAGATGGCACGGAAACGCGCAGCGTAATACCTCCCACCCCCACCTCAACCCAGTCTGGGCCTCGCGCCTGAAGAATCCCTCTAACGCCGGAGATCACGCTAACCGGCCAGCCCAAACATTAGGCAGAGCCCTCCACCAGTTTGGATACCGCCCGCTGGCGCAGATGACACAGCGCTATGGCCAGCGCGTCCGAAGCATCAAACGAATCAGGAGACTCTTCCAGCGACAGGCTGAGTTGCACCATGGTCTGCACCTGCTCCTTGGTGGCGTTTCCGTGGTCCGCCACTGAGGATTTGACCTGCGCAGGCGAGTACCGGTACACCGGAATCCCCTGTGACGCCGTGGCGATGAGCACCGCCGCTTGGGCCTGCCCCACCGCAAAGGCGGGACCCACGAACCGGCTCTCTCCCTGCCCCATGAACGGCTCCTCAATAGCCACTTCGTCCGGGCTGAGAACGCCCACCATGTTCACCAAGTGGGAATATACCTGGTAGAGGCGCTGTTCAATAGGGAGCGATGAAGAAAACTTCAGCGTGCCGTAATCGTAGGCCTGGAGACGGCCTTCCTGCTCCTCAACCAGGCCGTAGCCCAGTTGCCGCGTGCCGGGGTCAATGCCTAGCACCCTCACAGAGCGGAGCTAGGCTTCACTGCGGTATTTTTCCAGCGCCGCGTCGGGGAAATCAGCGTTGGTGTACACCTTCTGCGCGTCTTCCAAGTCCTCCAAAAGGTCCAACAGGCGCAACGTCTGCTCCGCCTGTTTCTCGTCCAGCTCCACGGTGGTTTTGGGCACCATGGAAAGCTCCGCCGTAGAGATAGGCACCTCCGCTGCTTCCAGGCTCTGGCGCACCCGCATCAGGTCCTCCGGTGCGGTGAACACCTCCACGAAGTTCTGGTCCAACTTCACGTCCTCCGCGCCGGCGTCAATGGCGGAGAGGGCTATCTCCTCTGCCTTCGCTTCGTCAACTTCCAAGGTGATTATCCCCTTGGAATCAAAATGCCAGGCCACGCAGCCCGCGTCGCCCAGGTTTGCCCCGCTTTTGGAGAACGTGGCACGAACGTTGGAGGCGGTGCGGTTTCGGTTGTCGGTGATCGCCTGGAGCATGATAGCCGCGCCTCCGGGACCGTAGCCTTCGTACAGGATCTCTTCCAGTTGCTCCGCATCGCCGCCCTCTCCGGCGCCTCGCTTGACGGCCCGGTCAATGTTGTCAGAGGGCATGTTGCTGCTTTTCGCCTTGTCTATGGCCAGTCGAAGCTGGTAATTCATATCAGGGTCGGCGCCGCCGCTTTGTTTCGCCGCTAAAACTATGTCGCGGGAGAGCTTGGTGAAAAGCAAGCCGCGCTTCGCATCGGCGGCGCCCTTCTTGTGCTTGATCGTCTTCCACTTAGAGTGACCTGACACTTGCACCACCCCCTTTCAGTCTCATTGAACCATATGCTCCAATTTTATCACCAATGCCACCCAGCCCAAAACCGGTCAAAATCGACTCGAAAGATGCGGCCTCGACCTCCTTAAATAGCGAAAACCCCTCGGCGACTGCACCGAAGGGCTATTTGCGGATACTGGGACTGCCTATCCGCTGCGGCTATACTATCTCTAGGATCACCCTGGTGCCGTCCTTGATGGCGGCCACCCGTAGCAACGTGCGCATGGCCTGGGCCACCCGTCCCTCCCGGCCTATAATCCTGCCTTTGTCCTCCGGCGCCACTTCCAGCTTCAGGACCATCCGGTCTTCCTCCATCTCTGAGGTAACCTTCACGTCCTCCGGCTTACTCACCAGGCTTTTGGCGATATACTCGATCAGCTCCTGCATTACGGTGCACTTTCTTCCTCATCGAGCTTTTGCCATTTGAAGATGCGCTGGACGGCTTCTGAAGGCTGTGCTCCCTGCCGCAGCCACTTCCGTGCGAGGTCCTTATCAAGGGTAATCGCCGGCGGGTCTTCTCTGGGGTTGTAATGGCCGATACGCTCCACAAAGTCCCCATCTCTGGGCGATCGGGAGTCGGCCACTACGATTCGGTAGGAGGGTTGCTTCTTTTTCCCCACCCTCCGGAGGCGTATTCTGAGCATTCAGGGTAGTCCTTGCAGAATTAGAACGGTATCAATTGGCGATTCTAAGTTAGCGATTGAGGCTTGTCAACGAATTTTCGCCCGCCACTGCCGTTTAATGCCGAGCAGTTGAGGTATTCCTTGACCCCATATGGGCTCAATTTTATAATGTTGTTCAATATCCTGGCGTAATGTGAAGGATTTCGTAAACTTGCTCCGCCGTATCGGTACACGTCAATGACGTCCCCCGCCCTGGCCCAAACGCTGGCTGACCTGGAAACCGGCGCGTTGGACGAGTTGCAGTCGCTCGCCGCCGCCGACCAGTTGGAAAATTGGAGGCTGTCGTATTTGGGTAGAAAGGGGCGGCTCACCGGAATTCTGCGCGGCCTCAAAGACCTGTCCCCGGACGAGCGGCGGTTGGTGGGCGCCCAGGCAAACACCGTAAAAGCACGTCTGGAAACCGCCCTGGATGAGGCGCAAGTCCGGGTGATGGACAGCCACCTCTCCGGCCTGGCCAACGAAGGTCAGATTGATGTAACCCGCCCCGGACGCCCGGCGCCCGTGGGCCGCTACCATCCCTTGACCCAGATACTTCGCGAGATTTGTGACGCCTTCGTGGCCATGGGTTTTCAAATTGTGGAGGGTCCTGAGGTGGAGTGGGACCGCTACAATTTCGAGATGCTAAATATCCCCAAGGACCATCCCGCCCGCGATATGTGGAACACCCTCTGGATAGACTACGTTGATAAAGAAGGCCAGCGTCCCATGCTCCTTCGCACCCATACCTCCCCGATGCAGGCGCGGACCATGGAGCGCATGCAGCCGCCGGTGCGGGTCATTGTCCCGGGCAAGTGCTACCGCTACGAGGCCACCGACGCAACCCACGAGTGGCATTTCTACCAGGTGGAAGGCTTGGCGGTGGATAAAGGGATTACCTTTGCTGACCTCAAGGGGACGCTTTACGAATTCGCCCGCCGCATATTCGGCCCGGACCGAAAGGTGCGCTTCCGCTGCGACTACTTTCCCTTTGTGGAGCCCGGCGTTGACATGTCCGTGGACTGCTTCGCCTGCGATGGCACCGGCGTGGGTTGCCGGATTTGCAGGGAGTCAGGCTGGCTGGAGATCCTGGGCGCGGGTATGGTTCACCCCCGGGTCCTGGAGGGCGTGGGGTACGACCCGGCGGTTTACACCGGCTTCGCCTTTGGCCTGGGGCCGGAGCGCATTGCCATGCTCAAGTACGGCATTGAGGACATTCGCCTCTTCTACTCCAACGACCTGCGCTTCCTGCGGCAGTTTTAGCACTGCCTTCGTTGACTGCGCTCTCACGTGAGGCTATGGTGACCATTGAGGCAGGGTGTTCAAAGGGTGTGCCCAGTCCAGGGATGCCAAGCTGCGGTACCAATATCGGAGCGCAAATGAGAGGCAACGTTGCTGGTTAAGTTGGAGGCCTATCATGACGGCGCGCACTGGTGCGCTCGAGGCATTGGCGCGGCGGTATTCACCCAAGGAGACACTTTGGACCAACTGATGGCCAACATCAAAGAGGCCGTAGCGCTCCACTACGAAGACGAGTTACCAAACCTCCAGTCACTTCAAATATTGGTATTGACTGAGGTCCAGATAGACAGTGGTATCGAGACTCCCGCCGGTTAGCGGGAGACAGATCGTCAGACTGCTGGCAAGCCTGGCATACGTAACAGTCAGGCAAAGGGGAAGCCACATCAGGATGCGCAGCACAAGAGACCCTGGCCAACATAGCGTTACTATTCCGCTCCACGGAGAAGTAGCTAAGGGAACATTGAACGACATACTGAATGAAGTGAGCATCTGGGCCGGTGTTTCTAAGTCCACCTTGATAGATGCCCTAAGGGGCATGTAGACGTTCATGCTAGTCCCTCTTTCCTGGCTTAAAGAGCTGGTTGACATCACCATTCCCGTGGAGGAGCTGGCCCACCGCCTCACCATGGCGGGTTTGGAAGTCGGTGACGTAAAGACCGTCGGCGGGTGGGAGCACTGCTCCATTGGATACGTTGAGAAAGTAGAGCCGCACCCCAACGCGGACCGGCTCACCCTGTGCACCGTTACCACCGGCAACGGCGCCCACCAGGTGGTCTGCGGCGCCCCCAACGTTGCCGCAGGGCAGAAGATCGCCTTCGCCCGGGTAGGCGCCAGCCTTGTAGACGCCCACACCGGCAAGCCCTCTGTGCTCAAAGCCGCCAAAATTCGTGGCGTTGTGTCCGAGGGTATGGTCTGTTCCGAGAAGGAGCTGGGGCTGGGCGATAACCACGACGGCATCATGGTGCTGCCGGAAGACGCTCCGCTGGGTATGCCTCTTAACGACTATATGGGCGACACCGTTCTGGACCTGGAGGTCACGCCCAACCGGTCTGACTGGCTATCCCTGTTGGGAGTGGCCTATGAGGTGGCCGCTCTCACCGGCGTCCCGGTCCACCTGCCAGATTCTTCGTACCAGGAAGAAGGCCCTTCCATCCATAGTCAGACCTCCGTAAATATCATGGACGGCCAGCTCTGTCCCCGCTATACGGCCAGCCTCATTCAAGGCATTAAGGTGGGTCCATCGCCTGCCTGGCTACAGGACCGGCTGACCAAGTGCGGCTTTCGGCCTATCAACAACGTGGTGGACGTCACCAATTATGTAATGCTGGAGTATGGCCAGCCGCTTCACGCCTTCAACTTCCACAAGCTGCTCCACCGTCGGGTGGTGGTGCGCCGCGCCTGGACCGGCGAGGCCCTGGAGACCCTGGACGGCGAAACCCGGCTCCTCTCTTCGGAGAACCTGGTCATCTCAGACACGCGGGACGCTATTGGAATCGGCGGCGTTATAGGCGGCGCCGAGAGCGAGATCACCAGCGAGACAACCGATGTTCTATTGGAGTCGGCCAGCTTCCTTCCGATCAACAACCGAAAGACCGCCCAGTCTCTACGTCTGCGTACCGAAGCCACCCTGCGGTTTGAGAAGGGGCTGCGCCCCGGCCTCCCGGAACCAGCCCTCCGACGCGCTACCCAGCTTATTCACCAGGTGGCCGGGGGCGCCGTGGCCAAGGGAGTCATTGACGTGTACCCGGGCAGGCGTCCTGATCCCACCCTGCGGCTTACCGAAGCGCGGGTCCAACAGGTGCTGGGCGTGGAAATCCCATTGCCTCAAGCCGCCTCGGTCCTCACTTCCCTTGGCTTCGAATGCCAGGAAGACGGCGCCGCGGCGCTTCAGGTCACCGTCCCTTACTGGCGCAGCGACATTGAAATAGAGGACGACCTGGTGGAAGAGGTGGCCCGGATCATTGGGTACGAGGGCATCCCCACCACCATGCTCTCATCCCATCTACCGGCATTTGAGCCACAGACCCTACGGGACTTTCGGGAACGGCTCCGGGACCTGCTGGTGCGG
This sequence comes from Dehalococcoidia bacterium, assembly GCA_965247585.1. Lineage (GTDB taxonomy): Bacteria > Chloroflexota > Dehalococcoidia > Lucifugimonadales > CBDFHC01. The sequence continues at coordinate 1,199,272 of CBDFHC010000005.1, read as the reverse complement.
GAAAGGTTGCAGGAGGTCATCTCCTATTCCGCCGTCAGCCTGGACGCGCTGAAAAGGGCCGCCGCTCAGGTTGACCCTGCCACCCTATTGCGGGTGGCCAACCCCATGAGCGTGGACTATGAGTACCTGCGGCCCACCCTGCGAGCCAGCATCCTGCGGACACTATCTGCTAACCTGAGCTACCAACGTGGCCCCATGAAGCTGTTCGAAATAGGCAGGGTCTATCTCCATCGGCCTAACGACCTGCCGGACGAGCGGGAGACCGTCGCCGCCGTGTTCCATGGACCCCGTGCCGACGAGGGATGGCTGGGCGACGGCGGTGTCCACGGCTTCTTCGACGCTAAAGGGGTGGCCGAGTCGCTCTTGGGCCAACTGGGCCTGGACGGGAGCTTCCAGCCCGCCAGCGAAGAATTCTTCCACCCGGGCCGGGCCGCCGAGATCCTTGTGGGCGACACCGCTGTAGGCGTTGTGGGTGAAGTCCATCCCGTGGTGTTGGAAGCCTTCGAAGCGGAAGGCGGCGCCACCGCCTATCTTGAGTTGGACGTAGCGCGGCTCCTGGCCGCTGTACCGCCCCGGCGCGGTGCGGTGAGACCCTTGGCCAGATACCCCAGCTCCATAAGAGACATCTCTATCCTGGTGGATAGGAGCGCTACCGCAGCCCGGGTCCAGTCCCTAATCCAAAAAGCCCCTCTTGTGGAGCGGGCCGTCCTCTTTGATGCTTACGATGGCGAGGGCATTCCCGCAGGAAAGAGCTCCCTAGCCTACCGCATCTACTTCCAAGCGCCGGACAGGACACTCTCTTCGGATGAAGTGGGGAAAGCCATGAACAAAGTGGTCCGCTCGCTGGAGCACCAGTTGAACGCCACGTTGCGGGGACAGAGCGAAAGCCCGTCATGACCCAGCAGCACCGTCACCATGGACATCATCACGCCGACATGCTCAGCGTGGAAGAGGCGTTCGACCGCATCATCTCCGCGTTCCACGCTTTGGAAGCCGAGGAGAAGCCTCTGCTGGAATCCCTGGGCCAGGTGCTGGCCGGGGACGTGTCGTCCCCCTTGGACATTCCGCCGGCGGCTAACTCCGCCATGGACGGCTACGCGGTCCGGCATCAGGACCTGACCGGCGCCCGGCCGGACAGCCCCGTCGTCCTGCAGGTGATAGGGCTGGTGGCCGCAGGGCAAGTACCCCATGAGTCCGTAACTCCGGGTACTGCCATTCGCATCATGACCGGCGCCCCGGTGCCCCCCGGCTGCGACACCGTGGTCCCCTTCGAGCTTACCGATGAGCTAGACCGCAAAGCCCGCGGCGATTCGTTGGACCAAATCGGCATCCAAGCTGAGGAGGACAATGGCGCCAACGTGCGGCCCGCGGGCGAGGATGTTAAGCTAGGCGACTTGGTCCTGAGAAAGGGCGCAACGATTCGCCCCTCGGAGATAGGCGTCCTGGCCTCTCTTGGTCTCACCGTGGTCAAGGTCATACGCCGTCCCACTGTGGCCATACTGGCCACGGGAGATGAGTTGCTTTCGCCTGGCCAGACGTCTCAACCCGGCAAGATATTTGACGCCAACAGCTATAGTTTGGCCGCCTCGGTACAGAAGCACGGCGGAATTCCCCGGTTGCTTGGCATCGCCCGGGATAACCTGGAAGATATGCACCGAAAGCTGGAAGAGGGGCTGAGCGCGGACCTGCTCCTCACCTCCGCAGGGGTTTCCAAGGGTGACTATGATATGGTAAAAGACGTGCTTGCGGAGCGGGGGGAAATCAACTTTTGGTCGGTTCGCATGCGTCCGGCCAAACCCCTGGCCTGGGGAATGCTAAGGGGCCATGACGGACGGCAGGTGCCTCACCTGGGACTCCCGGGTAATCCTGTCAGCGCCATGGTTGCCTTCGAGGAGTTCGCCCGGCCCGCGATACTTAAAATGCTGGGCAAGACGATGCTAAGCCGCCCCACCGTTGACGCGGTGCTCCAAGGCCCAATAGTCAACTATGATGGCAGGCGTGTTTTTGCTAGAGTCGTGGTCACCAGACAGGACGGCGTTTTCCACGCCACGCCCACTGGACCGCAGGGTTCCAATATCCTGACCTCCATGGCCCGGGCGAATGGGCTGGCTGTCTGTCCGGAGGAGATGCCGAAAGTTAATGCCGGGCAGGTTGTAAGGGTAAAAATGCTTGATTGGAATGAAGAGGTAGGGTTGTAAATATGACCCAAGAGAATGGCGAGTCCCAGGCAGACATGTACGCGGGAGTGTCTTACTGCATCGATATCCAGCGTGCCGAGGCGGAAGACCGGGCGATGGATGGTGTCTTGGCGGCGCGCCGCTGCTCCGCCTGTCAGGGCCGTTTGGAAAAGGGCAGCGCCCTGCCATCCGCCGCCGACCAGATAAAGCAGATTGCTGAGTGCTGCGCCAAGCAAGAAGACTTCATAAAGTCCGGTATGCCTCTACTAGAGATTGTGTTTCGCGTTCTGTTAAAAGGCGGGAACCAGCCCATGGGGCTCCAAGACATCCACTACGCAGTTTCGGAGGAGTGGGCGCAGCCCACCCATCCCATGAACATTGCCATTGACGCCCTCAAACGGGCCTTGGACCAGGACCGGTTCTACGGATTTGCCGCCTTGGTGGCAGAGGTCGAAACCGAAGCTTCCACTTAGGCCGAGACCGCGGAAGCTTAGGAATGGCTGATGGTGAAGCCCTCGTACCCTCCCTGGTGAGCCTCCCACCGCACCTCTACCTCCGTCACCACCGCCTCCCTTGGCCCCACTTTCAAAAGCTGCAGCAGACGCTCCAGGTCATCCTGCTTCCCTTCCGCCTCAACCTCCACCGCCGCTCCGCCGGGCAAATTCCGGACGGTCCCGCTCAATCCCAGTCTCAGGCCCCAGTCCACCGCGAATTGACGGTAGTTGACGCCTTGTACCTGGCCCCGCACCACCGCGTTGAGGTGTGCTGGTTGGTTCAATTCTTGTTCAGGCGATCGCTCATGGCGGTTGAGACCGGCACTATCGGGGATGGAAAACTGAGCAGGTGGGTACCAAGGACAGCATGGTAGCGCCTATTCCGAGGCGCAGCAGGTAAAAGCGGTGGGTACCTCCAATTGAGAGGATGACAAATCAAAGGATGGTGGCTCCCACCCACCCGCCCCGGAAAGTTTTCATTGAACTTCTGAGGGACGCCCTCAGACTCCCGGCAGGGAAACCGGGTTCTCTGCACCTTCCTGTGTAGAGGTGCTGATAGTGAGTTGGGGGAGCCCTTACAAAGGCTGAGATGAACCATTTTCGAGGCAATAAGGACGGATGGTGGGTGGGTAAGAAGGGGTCCCGCCGCCGGACGGTCAATCAAACCGGAACACCTTGGTTGCCACCGCCGCGGAGAAGGCCACCCAACCCACCAACATGGCCAGCTCCGGCCACGTTTGCCATATCGCCTGCCCGTCAATGGCCACGGCACGCATCGCCTCCAGTGTGGGTGTGAGGGGCAGCACCTTTACCAGGTCTGGAAGGAACGCCGGCAGGCTGGAGGTGGGAAAGAAGGTGCCCGAAAAGAACATCATTGGCATGGCAATCACGTTACCCAATCCGGAAGCTGCCGCGGGGCTGCGGGACCATCCCCCAATGGCGAAGCCGATGTTGAGGAATACCAGGTCTGCCAGCGCGATGATTATGAACAGCCACACGATGTTGCCGAATATCTGGCCGCCGAACGCGAACACGCCCACCGCCAGGATAATCCCCGCCTGCACCAACGCCAGGGCCAGGTGGGTCAGCACCACCGACGCGAAATAGTTTCTCACCTTCAGCGGGGTAACCAGAATACGTCTCAGGACCCGCTGCTGCCGGTATGACGTCAGCTTCACGCCTATCACCAGGATGGAGTTGAACATCACTCCCATTCCCACCAACCCCACCAGCAGAACATCGAAATAGTCCACGTCGTCTTCCTGGACTATTTGCGGCCTCAGGGCAATCCTCTGGGGCGCCCCCGCTAGCTCCAGGTTTGCCCGGCCCAGCGTCTGCCGCACCACTCCAAACACCAGTTGGTTGAACTGGAGGTTGCTCTGGTCGAAGTAGATCGTGAGCGGCACCGGGGCGGTCTGACTTGATGTCCGGCTAATATCCGCCACCGTGGCCGGGATTATTAGCGCGTACTCCAGATCGCCGTCCTCAACCGCCTCCCTGCTCTTGGACTCGGTGGCGAATTCATCCGTTATGTCCAGCAGATCAATTTCGGATAACTCTGACCGGATGGAACGGGAAATTGGGGAGTCAGCCAGGTCAATAATCGCCATGTCCACCGGGTCCGGCTCCCCAACGCCGAACAGCCCGAACACAACCACGAAGATAAGCGGAAAGACCAGCGCCCAGAACAGGGCCTGCCGGTCCCGCAACAACATCTTGACGTTGGCCGAAAGCAGTCGGAGCACGGCCTAGTCCAGCAAGTGATGCCCTGTCAGCTCCAGGAACACGTCCTCCAGGGTGGCGGGAGTCACCGATAGATGCTCTATGGTCACCCCTTGCCGCTCTGCCTCCTCCATTACCCTGGCTAGCACTTGGGCTGGCTCTTTAACCGTCAAAGTAACGGAGCACCCCTGGCCGTAGTCACCGTCTTCCAAGCCCCAGGCCTCGCGCGGAAGGTCCAGCGGGCCGGATGTTTCCAATACCAAGCGATAGGCTTTCTCCAACAGACGCACCAGCCGCGGCACCGTGTCCAGGGCCAGCACCTTTCCCTGGTCCATGATGGCCACCCGGTGGCAAAGCGACTCCGCCTCATCCATGTAGTGCGTGGTCAATATAATGGTCTTACCCTGCCCGTGGATCTGCCGGATCAGATTCCATAGGCTCCGCCTGGCCGCCGGGTCCAATCCGGTGGTGGGCTCGTCCAAAATAATCAGCTCCGGGTCGTTCACCAGACTGGCCGCCACGGTAAACCTCTGCTTCTGGCCCCCGGACAGCTTCTTCAGCACGGTGTCAGCCCTGTCCGCCAGGTCCACCTGCTCCAGCAACTCCCTTGCACTTACCCGCCTCCGGTAGAAACTCCCGAACAGCTCCAGGATCTCCTTCAGCGTAAGATAATCGAAGTAGGCCGACGCCTGGAGCTGGACACCGATACGCTCCTTCACCTGTGCCGCTTCTCCGCCCACATCCAGCCCCAGCACCTTCACCCGCCCTTGGCTGGGACGCTGAAGCCCCTCTATTATCTCCAGCGTGGTGGTCTTGCCTGCTCCGTTGGGCCCTATCAGACCGAAGATCTCGCCCTTTCGCACCGCGAAAGATACCCCGTCGACTGCGGTGACGCTGCCGAACCGTTTCACCAGCCCTTCTACCTGAATCACCTCTTCCATGGGCAGGGATTCTAGCACACGGCTTCATGATGTCCGCCGGGCCTCCCGTGTAAAATGACAGGTACATGTTTCTCCTGCACACTGGCCACGAGCACCTTCCCCGTGCGTCTACCTTCCTGGATTTCCTACGGTACTGGGAGCTGTCTCCCTACGTGCTGGCGACTCTCGGCGTTGTTCTAGCCGCCTACTTGCTGGGCAGGTGGCGCCTGGCGGACCGCACCAAGTACCCCACTTTTAGGACAGGCCCCACGCTGCTCTACCTGGGCGGCTTTGGCGCGCTGGCCCTATCACTGGTCTCCCCTGTAGGCCGGTACGCGGGAGACCTCTTTTTCATGCATATGGTCCAGCATCTGCTGCTCATGATGGTGGCCGTCCCCCTACTGCTTCTGGCCAATCCAGCCCAGGTGTACCTCTGGGCTTTGCCTCAGGTGGCGCGGCGAGGGGTGGGCCAGGTGCTCAGCCGGACCGGCCTGTTGCGGCGACTGCTCACGGGAGTCACCGTGCCCGTCTTTACCTGGTTGGTGTTCGTTGGCGCCATCTGGGTCTGGCACACGCCCACCGCCTACAATGCGGCGCTGAACAGCGAGACCCTCCACGCCACGGAGCACCTCGTGATGTTTGGCGCGGCGGTCCTCTTCTGGTGGCCGGTCATCGGCCCTGCGCCGGTGCGCTCACTCCTCCCCTACCCGCTGCGCTTCCTCTACTTGTTCCTGGCACTTTTCCAGAACATCGTCCTGGGTGGAATCCTCACCTTTGGCAAGGGGCCGATCTACTCCCACTATCAGGCTGCGCCCGACCATTGGGGCGTGACACCCGCCATGGACCAGCAACTGGGCGGGATAATTATGTGGATACCGGGCGCCATGATGTTCGTCGGCGCCATCTTGATCCTTCTATACCTATGGCTGGAGCAGGAAGAGCGCGCTGAGGCAAAATGGCGCCGAGACCAGGAAACCCGGCGCCGTTTCCTGGAAGGCCGGGCCAATGCTGGTAAACTGGACCGGACGGCGAGTCGTCAGGATTAGATTGAAGCCTCCTGGACGTCTCTTTTCTATGCCGCCGTTGGGTTCTCCTTGACTCCCATATGATCAATTGGTAGAGTGTTCGTGAAATTTTTTACAGACTTTTTGTGTTCTCTTCAGGAAGGATCTAGGCAGGAAAAAGTTGTCATCAAGGCTATTCTCGCGCCGTTGGGCGCTCTTGCTTGCCCTCCTGTCCCTGGCTCCAGTCCTCATTGGTTGTTACCCATCGCACCCCCAGTCCACCTTTGATCCTAAAGGCCCGGTTTCAGACAATCAGCTCACCCTTTTCTACGTCATCTTCTTTGCCGCCGTCGCTATCTTTGTGGTGGTGGTCGGGATCTTTGGCTACACCCTTTATAAATTTCGAGCGCGGAAGGGTCACTCGGACCGGCCTGTTCAGGTCCATGGCAACCGCACCTTGGAGATAGCCTGGACGGTTGCGCCGGCGCTCCTCCTCATCGCCATCGCAGTCATGACCATCCGCACGATCTACGACCTGAATGAGCCCCCGTCCGACAACCCGTTGCAGGTGGACGTTATGGCCCACCAGTGGTGGTGGGAGATCGAATACCCTGGCCTCAACGTCACCACGGCCAACGAGATAGTGGTCCCGGTCAATAGGGACGTCGCCTTCAAGCTGGACTCCAACGACGTTATTCACAGCTTCTGGGTCCCCAAGCTGGGAGGCAAACAGGACATCATCCCCAACAAGACCAACGATACGTGGTTCAGGGCGGAGGAGCCTGGAATCTATCAGGGCACGTGCGCCGAGTTCTGTGGCATTGCTCATGCCTTGATGCGCTTCCGCGTCAGGGCCGTCTCCGAGGACGAGTTTAACCTTTGGGTGGCAGAGCAGCAGGCCCCGCCTCCCGTCCTCACCGGCCAGGGCGCCGTGGGGCAACAAGTTTTCCTGGCCAAGGGTTGCATCTTGTGTCACACCACCTCGGGACCCGATATAGCGGAGGTGCGGGCCGGACGGACCGAGGCCTTCCTCGCCGGCGAGCACCAGTGGACCGAGGGAGCGCCCAACCAGACCCATGCCCCCAACTTGACCCACTTTGACAGCCGTATCACCATGGCGGGCGGTATACTGGGAAACACGGAAGAGAACCTGCGGGCCTGGCTCACCGACCCTGAGGGGGTGAAACCGGGCAACCGGATGGCCCGTCTGGCTACGGCCTTCAACCATCCCGACTCCAGCAGCAGGCTGACCTCTGAGGACATTGATGCCTTGGTGGCCTACCTCCTGCCCCCACCCGCCGCGCTAACGCCCACGGACGGAGATGAGACAACTACCACCGCGCGGTCTCCGGAAGAAGTCCTGGCCCAATTAGGCTGTGGCGCCTGTCACACCATTGAGGGGGTCGCTGGCATGGACGGCGCGGTGGGGCCCCCGCTAGACGGCCTGGCCTCCAGGGCCGGCGCCAGAAAGCCCGGCCTCAACGACGAGGAGTATATTCGAGAGTCCATCGAGACTCCTGGCGCTTTCCTAGTGGAAGGCTTCTCCAACGTAATGCCGCCTCTCCGGGCCTCCATGAGTGATCAAGAGTTCAATGGCCTGGTGGACTATCTCCGGAGCCTGGAATGAAGTGCATCTTCGCAACCGTGGGATATAATGAACCGCCGCTTCACCACAGGCGGACTCACACCGGCTCTCAGCCCGCGGTAGGAGTCAGGTAATGGCCACCGTCAATACCGTCGTCAATGGCATGCTGTCCAGGCCTGTGTCCACTGCTGGGCTCCTCGGCTGGCTGACCACCATTGACCACAAGCGCATTGGCATCCTGTACGGCACTACTGCCTTCATCATGTTCATCATCGGCGGCTTTGAGGCCCTCCTCATGCGCCTTCAGTTGGCCCGGGCTGAGGCCGACGTTGTCAGTCCAGAGGTGTTCAACCAGCTCTTCACCATGCACGGCACCACCATGATCTTCTTGGTGATCATGCCCCTGGGCGCCGCCTTCTTCAACTTCATCATCCCGCTGCTTATCGGCGCCAGAGACGTGGCCTTCCCCCGGCTCAACGCCTTCAGCTATTGGATGTTCCTCTTTGGCGCCATATTACTGAACGTTAGCTTCCTGGCCGGGGGCGCTCCGTCCGTAGGATGGTTCGCCTATTCGCCTCTCACCAGCTCCGCATATTCTGCCGGACATGGCGTGGATTTCTGGATACTGGGCCTGCAGGTGCTGGGCGTGTCTTCCCTTGCCGCGGCCTTCAACTTCATTGTCACCATCGTAAACATGCGTGCCCCAGGCATGACCATGATGCGCATGCCCGTCTTCGTCTGGATGACCCTGGTGGTCTCATTCCTCCTTGTCCTTGCCTTCCCGATTATCACCGTGGCTATCACCCTGCTGCTGTTGGATAGGCTTTTCGGCACCGTCTTCTTTGATACCACAGCCGGGGCCAGCCCGGTGCTATGGCAGCACCTCTTCTGGGCCTTCGGCCACCCGGAGGTCTACATCCTTATCCTGCCGGCCATGGGGATAGTGTCAGAAATAATTCCCGTATTCTCTCGCAAACCGCTTTTCGGCTATACCGTGGTGGTTATGTCCGGAGTGCTCATAGGCTTCATGGGTTGGGGCGTATGGAGCCATCACATGTTCACCGTGGGGTTGGGTCCCACCGCGGATGCCGCGTTCTCCCTCATTACCATGTTTATCGCCATTCCCACGGGCATCAAGATATTCAACTGGATTGCCACTTTATGGGGGGGGTCCATCAGCTTTACTCCTCCTTTGCTATTCTCACTTGGCTTCGTCGCCATGTTCATCATCGGTGGCCTCAGCGGTGTCATGCATGCGGTGGCCCCCTCGGACACCCAGCAAAGCGACACCTATTTCATCGTCGCCCACCTCCACTACGTCCTCTTTGGCGGCAGCATATTCGGCCTCTTTGCCGGTATCTACTACTGGTGGCCCAAGGTCTTCGGGCGCATGATGAGCGATGTTCTGGGCAAGCTTAACTTCTGGCTCATCTTCATTGGGTTCAACGTGACATTCTTCCCCATGCACTTTTTGGGCCTTGATGGAATGCTGCGCCGCGTCTATACCTATGCGGAAGGCCAGGGTTGGGAGTTCTGGAACGTCGTCTCTACCGTTGGCGTGTTCATCATTGGCCTTGGCGTTTTTGTCTTCCTCCAGAACGTTTGGCACAGCTTCAAACACGGCGAGAAGGCCCCAGCCGACCCGTGGGACGGGCGCACCCTGGAGTGGTCCATCCCTTCGCCGCCGCCGGAGTACAACTTCGCCCGAATACCAACCGTCAAGGATAGGGACGCTTTCTGGCACTACAAATACGCTGAGGACGGCGAGGGCAAGCCAGTGCCGATGGTCCGCGGCGCGGCGCTCCAGGAGGAGCCGGAGGCCGGAAGCATCCACATGCCGTCCCCGTCCTTTTATCCGCTTCTCTTGGCGGTGGGGCTTTCCCTGATTGCCGGAGGATTGATATCCCACATCTCCGTCAGCATATTCGGTGGAATCCTGGCCGTGGACGCCATCTTCGGCTGGGCCTTCGAACCTCCCACCGCTCCTTCAACCCATAACGACCACGGAGACCATCAGGCGTAATGGAATACACCCCGGACGTATCGCACGAGTACACGTCCACCGGTCTAAACCACCGGAAGCTCCTGATGTGGATGTTCCTGGGTTCGGAATGTCTTTTATTCGGCTCCCTGATCGCCACCCACATGATCAACCGTGGCAGAGCGGAGTTCCTTCACGGCCAGTCCCCAGCCTGCGTCTTGGACATTCCCATAACCTCCGCCAGCACCTTTGTGCTCCTCATGAGCAGCCTGATGATGGTGCTGGCCGTCAACGCGGCGGACCGGGGGGACATAAAGAACCTGCGTATCTGGCTATTCCTGACCGCCTTGATGGGCTCCACCTTCCTGGGGTTCCAGGTGTACGAGTTCAACGTCTTTGTGGACGATGGACTCACCATAGGGACCAACCTGTTCGGGTCCACCTTCTTTACTCTTACCGGCTTTCACGGCACCCACGTCACCATAGGCGTCATTTGGCTGCTTTCCGTCCTGGCCGCTACCTACTTCCGCCCCCAGATGTTCACCGGAAACCCATTGAACGTGGACCTGGTGGGCCTCTACTGGCACTTTGTGGATGTCGTCTGGATCGTGATCTTCACCGCAGTCTACCTTGTAGGCTCCTTCGGCCTCACCTGCGTAGGATAGATAACGGGAGACTGTATGGCAGAACACCGGCACCCTAGTGAAAAGCCCCATCCCCAGCCAATTTTCTACGTGTTCATAGGGGTCGTACTCGCCGTCATAACCGCCATCGAAGTCGCCGCCTTTTACGTCGACGTCTCCGGCGCGGTCTTGATCCCAATATTCATTGCCCTCTCCGTCCTCAAGTTCTGGATGGTGGTGGCATTCTTCATGCACTTGAAGTATGACCACCGGATTTTTTCCATCTTTTTCACCGGCGGCCTCATGCTGGCCATCGGCGTAACCCTGGGTCTCATTGCCCTCTTTCAGAATTTTGACTTAGGTGACGCCAACGTCGCCACCGTTGGCGATGATCATGCTCCTGCCGGGGAAGAAACGGCCACGCCCGTCCCGCGTACACCTACCCCGACTCTCACTCCCACGGAAACGGAAGAGCCACCAACGGGTGGCGATGGGGCGCAGGTCTTCACTGCTAAAGGGTGCGGCTCCTGCCATACAATTGAGGGTGTTGCCGGGGCCGTGGGCGCCGTTGGACCACAGCTTGATGGCGTGGCCACCAGAGCGGGTAGCAGAAATCCCGGCTTGAGCGCCGAGGGATATATCCGGGAGTCCATTGAAACGCCGGGCGCCTTGGTAGTGGAGGGCTTCGCCCCAATAATGCCGCCCCTTCGAGGCTCCATGACTGACGCCGAGTTCGCGTCCCTGGTGGCCTTCCTTCTCACCTTAAACTAGCCTCCCTCACATTGGGCATTCAGATAGGCGCCCGGACCCATTACGACACATGAGATATCAGCGGGCACCTGACCAACCCAGCGCCGGTTTTCGGTGGTTAACCGTTGCTACCGTCGCCGCCGTGCTTATACTGGTAGTGGTCGGCGGTGTGGTCCGTGTCACCGGGTCCGGACTCGGTTGCCCTGACTGGCCACTCTGCCACGGCCAGATCATCCCTCCAGCCGATGTCGAAACCCTTATTGAGTACTCTCACAGATTGGTAGCTTCCGTGGTGGGCATATTGGTGCTGGTAATGACGGTATGGGCGTGGCTCAGATATCGCAACCGGCTGATCTTGCTGGTGCCCTGTACGCTGGGCTTGGTCCTGGTGATAGCACAGGCCGCTCTGGGCGGGGCCACCGTTCTAACTGAGCTGAAGGGTGAACTGGTCACCGCTCACCTGGCCCTGGCGGAAGCTCTGCTGGCGCTATTCATCCTGGTTTCCCTGTCCGCAATTAGAGGGATTTCATTTTCCAGGCTGGGCATGAACCGCACCGCGGTGCTGGCCGGCGCCACCGCCCTTGGCGTCTACGTTCTACTTCTTACCGGCTCCATCGTCACCACCTCCGGCGCCTCCGGGGTCTGTAACGATTGGCCCCTGTGCCAGGGCGGGTCCTTCATGTCCGGCAAGTTGCCTGCTATCCACATGGCGCATCGCTACGTAGCTGTGGTGGCCGGACTCCTGGTGCTGGCCACGGTGGTCTTGACCGTTAGAGGGCGCGCCGTGCGTCCGGACATGGCCCTGGCCGGCGCCGTAGCGGGGGCGCTCTTTATAGCCCAGGTGGTTGTGGGGGCGGTGGCCGTATGGTCTGGCCTACCGCCGGAGTTGCGTGCCCTTCATCTGGCGCTGGCAACCACTGTCTGGGCGGCGCTGGCCGCCGTGGCCCTGCTCCCTTACGCCAACGCGGCGACACCCACCGCTTTGGACGTGCCTAAGGAACGTTCGGCCCCCGGTCTAAGGCCAGTGATGCAATGATAACCACCCGCGCTGCCAGGGCCACCCTGGCCGACTACCTGGAGCTAACCAAGCCGCCCATCATCTTGCTGCTGCTCATCACCGCCATGGGCGGAATGGTCCTGGCGGCGGAGGGATTTCCCTCAGCCTCGTTGGTGGCGTTGGTCCTGGTGGGAGGGTCGCTGGCCGCGGGGGGCGCCAGCGCCATTAATCACGTTCTGGACCGGGACATAGACAGCCTTATGTCCCGGACGCGGCGTCGACCCGTCCCATCCCACCGCACCAGTCCTTCAGAGGCGCTGGCCTTTGGTGTGGCCCTGAACGTGGCCGCATTCGTTCTTCTGGCCGCCGGGGTTAATCTGCTCAGCGCCGCCTTGGCCCTCAGCGGCACCATAATTTACGTCTTTGTTTATACGGTCTGGCTGAAGCGGACCTCGGTCCACAACATCGTTGTGGGCGGGGCCGCCGGCGCCGTGCCTCCGTTGGTGGGCTGGGCCGCCGTCACCGGCAGCATTGACCTACCGGCCGTCTATCTGTTTGCAATCATCTTCTTCTGGACGCCACCGCACTTCTGGGCCTTGGCCCTGCTCATTAAGGAGGACTACGCCCGCGCCGGCGTCCCCATGCTGCCGGTGGTGCAGGGGATTAGCCAGACCCAGCGAGCGATATTCCTCTATACCCTGGTCCTGGTAGCCCTCACGTTGATGTTTTTCACCCTTCACCAGGTGGGGTGGATCTACTTCTCGGCGGCTCTGGCCCTGGGTGGCGCCTTTGTTTTCATGGCCGCCCGGCTTCTACGCGACGGCACCACACGCCGCGCCCGGCAGCTCTACCTCTACTCTCTCCTCTACCTGGCGCTGCTTTTCGGTGCGGTGATTGCGGACAGCGTGGTGTAACGCTGCGCCCGCCGGACCCATAAAGAAAGGGCACCACGAAAACATCGCGGCGCCCTTTTGGTTAGAACGTCCTTATGCCTAGCTGGCCAAGGCCTCCCTGGCCATTACCGCCAGTTGCTCAAATGCCGAAGGGTCTCGCACTGCCGTGTCGGCCAGCATCTTCCGGTCCATCTCCACACTGGCCCGCTTCAACCCGTTGATAAACTGGCTGTACGTGAGGCCCTCGTTTCGGGCCGCCGCGTTGATACGCAAAATCCACAGGCGGCGAAACTCCCGCTTGCGCTCCCGCCGGTGCCGGTACGCGTGACTCCCGGCATGCAGCAGCGCCTCCCGGGCACGCCGGAACTGCCTGCCCTGCGCCGCCTGGAACCCGGACGCCATGTCCAGCACCTTCTTGTGCCGGCGGTGCTTGGATGCTCCTCCTGTGGTCCTGGTCAATCTACTCTCCCGAATTCATCGCCCGAGCTTGGCCCATGGCGACTCAAAGCTAATTTTCAACTGGTCTGCCGTCCCTTGCCGGACAGGCATCGCCCAAAAGTCTAATGGGGCAGGGGCTGAAATGTAAAGGTATATCCCCGGGCTGCGGCCTAGAAAGCGTGCGGTATCAGACGGCGGATATTCCGGTCCATAGACTTGGATATCGGAATCTTGCGGTCGAAAGTCCGGCGCACATTTTTGGGTTTCTTCCGGCGGAGATGGCTGCTCATTCCCTTTCGGCGCAGCAGCTTACCGGTGCCGGTCACGTGAAAACGTGCCCGGGCGCCTTTGTGTGTCTTTAGTTTAGGCATTCCCTACCTCAGCCGGCTTTCGCTCAACCTTCTGCGGAACCGGGGTCAAAATTATCGTAATGGCCCGACCCTCCATGGTAGGTGGGCGGTCAAGCCGGGCCTCATCTTTCACTTCCTCTGCCACCTGTTTGAGGAGGACCATCCCCAACTCTGGATGGGTTACCTCACGGCCCCGGAAAAAGACGCCCACTTTCACCTTGGCCCCCTCACTCAACAACTCCTTGACCTTCCGCGTCTTGGCATCAAGATCGTGGGTGCCTATATTTGGCCTGAATCGCACTTCACGCAGGCTGGTGGACTTCTGAGATTTCCGGGACTCCTTGACCTTCTTGGAATGGAGGTAACGCAGCTTGCCATAGTCCAGTATCCGGCACACCGGTGGTTCGGCGTTAGGCGAGACCTCTACCAGGTCCAGTTCCTGCTCCCTGGCCAGGCTTAACGCGTCTGCCATGTTCAATATGCCCAACTGCTTTCCGTCGCTATCCACCACTCGCACCTGGGCCGAGCGAATACCCTGGTTGACCTTATACTCCCGAACTATAGCTTTGGACTCCCTTCCTATTCAGAGGATGATAGTTGACTCTAGCATGACCAAATAGTCTAGTCAATTGCACCGGGACCGGGATGGGCGTCGAACCCTTTAGATATTTATCAGCGAATAGGACTGGTTTCGTCGTCCAGCAGCTTGATTACATCAGAGGTAGACAACGGGCCCAGGTTTTCGCCGTCTCTGGTACGTACTGAGGCGGTGCCTTGCTCTGCCTCCCGGTCCCCCACCACCATCATGTACGGCACCTTCTGTATTTGGGCCTCCCGAATCTTCAGGTTCATCCGCTCGTTTCTGGCATCCACCTCCGCCCTGAACCTTCGGTTCAGCAGCTCATCCCGGACCGATTCCGCGTACGGAACGTGCCTGTCCGCAATCGGTATGACCACCGCTTGCACCGGCGCCAGCCAGAAGGGGAACGCGCCGCCGTAATGCTCTATCAGCACGCCCAGGAACCGTTCCAGCGAGCCCAATATGGCCCGGTGCACCATGTAAGGCCGGTGCTGTCCGCCGTCTGCCCCTTGGTACGTCAGGTCGAACCGCTGCGGCAGGTTGAAATCGAACTGTACCGTGGTGCACTGCCAGGACCGGCCTAAGGCGTCGTTGATCTTTATGTCAATCTTCGGCCCGTAGAACGCCCCGCCGCCCTCGTCAATATCGTATGTCAGGTCCCGCTGCTCCAGGGCGTGCCGTAAAGACTGGGTAGCGTAGTCCCAGTCCGCCGGTTCGCCCACGTACTTTTCCGGCCGGGTGGAGAGCGAGATATCGTAGTCCTCAAAGCCGAAGGCGTCCAGGATATGGAACGTCAGGTCCAACACTCCCAGCACCTCGTCCTCCACCTGGTCCGGCCGGCAAAAAATATGCGCGTCGTCCTGGGTAAAGCCGCGCACCCGCATCAGGCCGTGCAGCACGCCGCTGCGCTCGTACCGGTACACCGTGCCCAGCTCCGCCAGCCGAATGGGCAGGTCCCGGTAGCTCCGCAGGTCGGTGCGGTACACCATGATGTGGAACGGGCAGTTCATGGGCTTCAGGTAATAATCTTGCCCTTCCACGTCTATGGCGGAGTACATGCTCTCCTGGTAAAAGTCCAGGTGCCCGCTGGTCTGCCAAAGCCGGCCCCGTCCCACGTGGGGCGAATAGACCAGCTCATAGCCGTTGCTGTAATGCTGCTCTCTCCAATAATTCTCAATGATGGTCCGGACCCGGGCCCCCTTGGTGTGCCACACCACCAGCCCTGGGCCTATCTCCTCATGGACGCTGAACAGCCCTAGCTGTCGGCCCAGCCGCCGGTGGTCGCGCCGCTCCGCTTCCTCCAGCCGGGCCAGATGCTCGTCCAGCGCCTCCTGGGACTCGAAGGCGGTCCCGTAGATGCGCTGCAACATCGGCCGCGCTTCGCTGCCGCGCCAGTACGCCCCTGCCACCGACAGCAGCTTGAAGCACGGGATCTTCCCCGTGGACTCAACGTGGGGCCCCTGGCACAAGTCCATAAACTCGCCGTGGCTATAGGTGCTTAGCGCCTCGTCCTCCGGGATCTCTTCAATCAGCTCCAGCTTGTACGGTTGGTCCTGGCAGATCTCCTTCATCTCTTCCCGCTGATGCTCTTTGTAGACAAAGGGCAGGTCTCGCTTGAGGGTATCGTCCATTATCTGCGTGACCTTTTCCAGGTCCTCCGGCGTGAACGGACGCGATACGTCCAGGTCATAGTAGAACCCGTCATCTGTGGGAGGGCCTATGCCCAGCTTCGCCTCGGGAAAGAGCTGCGTCACCGCGTCGGCCATCACGTGGGCCGCCGAATGCCTTAGCCTCCTTCGAAGGTCTTCCAGTTCGGGCGGGACCTTTCCGCCTACAATCCTTGCCTGCGTCATGCTCTCACTCTTGTGTACTGTTGGTTCACGCTTCCGCTGGATTATAAGGTATCCGCAATGCCTGGCGGAACTGAGCGAAGACTTGTGGCGGCCCTATTCTATCGAGAGCAGCGCCTTCCAGTTCCCTCGTTTCAGGGCGTCCGCTATGGCCCTGCGAGAGCCGGTGTAGTGGGTTGCCGTCACCACGAACGTGAGCAGCAGGCACAGCGCCACCTGTTCCGCCGATTGCCCCGACGCCACGGTGAGCGCGTTGAGGAGAACGAACCCGAACCCGGTGGACAACACAATGTTACGCGTCAACCAGAACAGCAAGACGGTGGGCGCCAGCGTCACCAACGTGAGCAGAGGGAGTACGGCAAGGGATATGCCCACCACGGTGGCGGCGCCCTTACCTCCCCGAAATCCCAAGAACACCGGCCAGTTATGACCCGCCACCACGGCCACCGCGGCGCCGTAGCCGGCCCACTCCGGGGCGCCCACCCACCCCGGTATTAGTATAGCCAGCACGCCCTTCAGCCCGTCCAAGGTCAGCACCAACAGGCCTGGCCACGGGCCAACCTCTCTGAAGGTGTTCGCCGCGCCCAGGTTGCCGCTGCCCACCAGCCTCAGGTCTACCCCCTTCAACCGGCGGCCTATAGCGTAGGCCGCGGGCAGAGAGCCAATCAGATAGGCCATGACAACGCTAGTTAACGCCAGGCTAGCCTCTATGGGCGCTCCTTACGGCGGTGCTGTAACGGTTGGATGCGGCCTGTGATGTCAGCGGTTTCCAGCCTCCCGGACCATGGGCTCCAGCACCGTAATCATCTTGCTGGTTTGGCTGGCCACCTCCCACAGGAAATCCTCGTTCAGGGGCTCCAGCGGTACCGTCCTATGGACCCGCGTCCACCTTGGCGTCCACTGCTCCGCCTCCACGCCCTTTCCCAACCCGGACCGAATCTCGGTTGACCTGGCAGAGAGGCGCTCCAGGTATCCAGCATTTTCCTCAGGCCGGCCTTCGAAATGGAGGCCCAGCTCCACTATTCCGCGGCGGCGCTGCACCCAGATCTCGTAGTGAAAGCGAGGGTCGCCGAAGTGTAGTTTTATCAGACTCGCCCTGGGCCCCAGCGTATGGAAATCCTTGTACTCGCGCGCCACCTGCATCCGCACCAGCTCCACCACCTCGCCCAGGAACTCCTTTACCTTCATCGCCATAGTTGCGCCTTCGTCTTCGCGTCCGTCAATTCTAGCACCAGCTGGCGAAACGCCCTCTATCCGTTTCGTTGACACCGGTGGGACCCGAACCTAGACTAGCCCGCACTGACTGAGACACCAAAGGAGCCCATTCTTATGACTACTAAGGCCAGCGGGATAAAGTTCAACCGCGTAAACCACGTGGTCTACCTGGTTAAAGATACCAAGCGCAGCATGGAGTTCTACAATGAGTTTCTCGGTATAAAGCAAATCCCCAGTCAGGTGGACAACCCTAAAATCACCTGGCTCCAGATGCCCAGCAGTATAATGCTCCATCTGATCGAGACCGAGAACTCGCCAACCCAGGAGGAGAACCATATCGCCTTCGAGGTGGAGGACTTCGATGCCGCCGAAGCGGCTGTTAAAGCCAGGGGGCTGCGCATCGCCCGCTCCGGGGTCCGCAACGATGGCCAACGCTTCCTATTTACCTACGACCCGGACGGCAACCGCGTGGAGCTGTGCACTAAGTCCGGGTTTTAGCCTCCTCTTCTCCTTCCTCCCGCTCCCGTCTGCTGGCAGTCATGGCCAGCACCGGGAGAATTGCCGCCAGCGCCACCGCGCCCGCCACCTGTAGGAACCTGTGGAACAGCGATAGCCCGGCGTCCACCAGCCCGGTGTTGTACGCCTCCTGCCTGGCCTGAAGCTGCCCCGCCGTTTCGCCGGCAAGCTGGATGGGCAGTTCCAACCCGGCGGTGAGGGCCTGGAAGTGGCCCACGCCCCAGGCCGAAAGCGCCGCCAGCCCCAGGGCCATGCCCACCATTCGTGACGCCGTAACCAGTGACGCCACCGTTCCCCGGTAGTCCAGACCCACGGAGCTCATCGCCCGAGTCATGATGGGCGCGTTGTTCAGGCCGAAGCCAACTCCCGCGGTCAGAAGGTGCAACGTCAGCCACGGCTCGCTCACATCCAGGTCCCAGGTGCTCACCAGGAACAGGCCCAGCGCGCTGAGGGCCAAGCCCGCCACCGCCACCGGCCGGACTCCCACCTTCGGCATCATCAGCCCCCCAACCACCGCGCCCAGAGGTATCATGCCGGTCATTCGCAGCAGCCACCACGCCCCCGTCAGCGGGTCTCTCCCCATCACCGTATTGGCCATCAGCGGCACCGTGACCATGGCCATCACCAGCGCCACGCCCTCCAGGAGCTGGGCAGCGTTGGCCGTCAAGAACGCCCGGGAGCGGAATAGGACCGGCGCCAATAGTGGCTGCCCATGCCGCCTTTCCACCAGCACCACCACCGCCGCCAGCGCCAGCCCCGGCACCCCGATGAGAAACGGTGTCGCGGATTCCAGCGAGAACAGCCCTTCGCTCGAAAGCGCCAGGGTGAAAAGCAGCAGCACCGCCGCCAGCAGCGCACCTCCCAGGTAGTCCACCCTGGCGCCGGCCTGTCGCTGGCTGGGCAGCCAGAACAATGCCAGGAACAACAGGGCGCTCTGAGGCACGTTGAGCCAGAAGATCCAGCGCCAGCTCAGCGCTTCGATAATAGCCCCGCCGTAGGCCGGACCCAGCATGGCGCCCGCCTCCGCCGCTGCCACCACAACCCCTATCGCCAGCCCGCGCCGGCGCATTGGCAGCACTGTGCTGGCGATGGCCATGCCGATGGGCACCGTGGCGGCGCCGCCAATGGCCTGGATTACCCGGCCGCCCACGTTCCACCCAAGACTTGGTGACACGGCCACCAGGACCGTCCCAGCGGTAAACACCAGCAGCGACGCCTGGTACACCCTGGCGAAGCCGTAGACGTCTGCCAGCCGGCCCAGCAGCGGCATAGCCGCCGTGTAGCCCACCAGATAGGCGGTGATGATCCAGGCGGCTCGGTCTAGCTCTGTGACTGGGATCTTCAGGTCCAGCATCACGCTGGGCAGCGCCGTCACCACTACGGTCTGGTCCAGGGCGGTGATAAACGCCCCGATAGCTACCACCGTAAGGGTGAGCGGGGCGGATAGCGTGCGGCGCTTCGTGCTGTCCACCTCAGACGTCAGGGGGAGGAGTGATCTCCACTGGCTCGTCGAAGGCATAGAAGGTGAGCAGCCGCACCACGTCAGCCGGGTCCATGGGCGCTACCGGACCGGAAATCCGAGCTTGCGCCAGAAGCATGTCATCTTCCCGCACCCAGACCTCCAGCCCAACCACCAGGTCCGCCGAGGCGTTGGGAATCAGCTTCTCCAGGTCGCTGGAGGACACCGTTCCGTTCAACCGAAGCGACTTGCGTCCGTCCACCGACTCGTATTCGCCGCGGGTAGGCGCTTGGATGGCCCGCAGGATCTCGGCCAGCGTTTCACCCAGGTTGGTAAAATCGAAGGGTATGTTCTGGAAGCCTATCTCCCGCCACTTCTGAGAGATCGGATCGGTCATGTGCACCTTCCCGTCCGCGGCCAGAAGGTCAATCCTCAGCGCGGTGATGCCCGCGGCCTCCGCGGCGACCCGGACTTGGAACTTGTCCGGGAGCAGCACCTCTCCCGTCATCTCGTTCATCACTACTCCGGTCATCAGTGGGGTGGCGCCGGACTCGTGGGTCAGCGTGAACGAGAGGGATCCCAGGGCGGCCATCCTAATGGCCGACGCTTCCAAAAGCTCTGGCGGCGTGGACGTTGGAGTTAGCGTCGCGTCAGGGGATGGACTGGGTTGCGCCGTGGCACGGCACCCGGTAAGCGCCAGGGAAAGAATCAATAGCAGCGTGGCCGCAAGGCCCAGCATCCACGTACTTTTTGCCACGGTCTGTTGCCCCGGGCGCCCTACGGCCGCCGCGGATCAGTTCCAGGACCAGAAGGCCAATGTGCCGCCGGCCACTTCCTTGGCTTGGGACCCCGGCGCTGTATTTATAACATAAACCTTGTTCAGGCTGGGGCTGCTGCCGTTGCCACCTCTTGAGGTCTCCGTTCCCGTTCCTGCGAACACCAGCCGGCTGCTGTCAGGTGACCAGACCGAGTGAGACAGCGCGTACTGGTCAAAGAAACTGAGCATGGCCAAAAACTCCGGTGAGGGCCTGAACTGCATCAACTCCCAGGGCTCTCCACCTTCCACCGGCGCTATCTTCCAGACCAGGCTCCGGCCATCAGGTGTGAATGCCACGTAGGCGATCTTGCTCCCGTCCGGCGACCAGAAGAAGGCCAGCATTGGCTCTTCTGCCAGCGTGCGCACCGGTTCTCCCTTGGAGGAGAAGAGCCGCAGACGGTCGTGTATCCGGTTCGAATCAGGCTGGCTGTCCACCAAGGCGATGAGATTTCCCAGGGGCGACCGCGTCAGGGCGGCGCTGCCTCCTATCTCCTCCAAGAGGCGTGACTCACCTTCGCCGCTGGCGCTTCCCATAAACAACCCGAAGCCGTCCGTCACGTCCGTTAGGTAAGTCGTCTCCGTGCCGTCCGGAGATAGGTCCGGGGCGCGAAACAGCGGGTTCATCTTCCCCAGGCCCACCGGCGTCTCGTTGAACGGCGACTTGGAGCTCAGCAACTGGTCCCGGGCGTGTACCAGCATGGATTGGCTGTCATCTGCCCATTTGAAATAGAGCGGTCCCAGGCCGCGGAAGGTAACCGTCTCCTGCCCGGACCTGTAGACAAACAGGGTAAGTCCTTCTTCCGCCGATGCGATGAATGCCAGCTTCTGGCTGTCTGGCGACCAGTACATGTAGTGCGGCACGTTCTGGGCAATGATGGGGATGGTGTTGCCCTGGTTTTCGTAGACAAAGTCTAGCTGTCCCGTCAGGGGGTCCAGGGTAAACAGCGAGACCGCGGGCAGCTCTTCCAGAATCACCACCTGCGACACCGCCAGGCGGCTGCCGTCCGGAGACCAGGTGGGCCAGGTGTAGAACAGCGAGTTCGGCTGAAGCCCCTGTGCGTGGATGACGCCCCGGGACCCCGCCTGCACGTTGTCCGTTAGCCGTTTGGAGTCGGAGCCGTCCGGAGCAATGGTGAAGATGTTTCCGTCGGCGCCTACGTAGACAATCCGGTCCACGGCCACCTCCTGGGATGCTGGTGATGCCTCTGGCGTCATTGCCCTGGTGGTCTGGCAGGCGGCCACAAGCACTAGCGCAGCGGCCAGTAGCAGCCAACCCGACAGGTGTGAGAGCCGAAGGCCGGCGCTGGGCGCCAAAACAGGGTTGATTGGATACCTCCTCCCGCTTTCAATTAGCGGGGGGCTGAAGCTTAGTCTCGGGCCAACTGGAAGATCTTCCCTTCGGTCTTGATTGAAGGGGCTATCACCATCTCCGCCTTGTGGAGCTCTTGGATATTGATTGCGCCGCACATCCCCAGGCACACCCGCAAAGCGCCCATCAGGTTCTGGCTGCCGTCGGTCATTGAGGTGGGTCCAAACAGGATATCCTTCAGGGTCCCCTTGGTACCCACTTTGATCCGGGTGCCCCTGGGCAGCTCTGGGTGTGGGTTGGCCATACCCCAGTTATAGCCACCGCCGGGCGCCTCTTGGCTCTGGGCCAAGGGTGTCCCCAGCATCACGCCATCCGCGCCGGCAACCATCGCCTTGCACAGGTCGCCTCCGGTCCGGATTCCGCCGTCCGTTACCACTGTTACATATCGCCCGGTGCGCTTGGCATACTCGTCCCTGGCGGCGGCGCATTCAATGGTGGCGCTCACCTGCGGTACACCCACGCCCACCACTTCTCGGGTGGTGCAGGCCGCGCCGGGCCCAACCCCCACCAGAATCCCGCTGATCCCCGTCTCCATCAGCTCCAACGCGGTATCATAGCCCACGCAGTTTCCCACCATCACCGGCACACTGGTCTGGTCCACTAACTCCTGGAAAACCAGCCCTGTGTAACTTCGCGAAATATGGCGCGCAGTGGTGACGGTTGACTGGACGACCAGCACGTCAGCCCCTGCTTCTACGGCCTGAGGCGAAATCCGTTTGGTATTCTGCGGCGTCACTGAAACGGCGCACGTGGCGCCGGATGCCTTTATCTTTTCCACCGCAGCCCCTACCAGCTCCTCCTTCACCGGCTCCGAATAGATCCGCTGTAGCAGGCCGGTCACCTCATCCTGCCGCGCCGAAGCGATCTCCTCAAGCGCGGAGAACGGATCCTCATACCGTGTGTATATCCCCTCCAGGTTCAGGACTCCCAACCCGCCCTTCTTGTGCATGAGCGATGCGAAGGCCGGCGACACCACCGCGTCCATAGCAGACGCCATGATGGGGATGTCAAACGCCAAGTCCCCAATCAACATCTGGGTAGTGGCCATGTCAGGGTTAATAGTGACTTGCCCTGGGACTATGGCTACTTCATCGAACCCGTAAACCCGACGCAACTCCTTGAACTGAGGAGCGCCCATTCACCACCTCGCAATGGCGGAATATGCCTGGAAAGAGGTTTGCCCGAGAGTAGCAGAGGCAATATGTCAAGTCAAGGAAGCCCAGGCGTAGGTAGTGTCCTAATTAGACACTGAGGACACTACCTACAACGGACAAGGGTTGATAAAATTGTCAATCGTTCCACATGCTCGTAAGGTCGAACAACAGAAAGGTGCTATAAATGCCAGAGGGAGTTAGTTCAGCGCCCGTGGTAGCGAACCACAGGGCCCTCTACACGAAGGTTACCTTGGGATCTCTGGTAGCTATTGGGATAGCAGCCATCCCCGTCAATGTGGTGGAGGTTATCGAGGGTGCCGAAGGGCAGAACCCCGGCATCATCCTGGTAGGGAGCCTTTTGGTAGCTGGCCTCGTCTGGCTCTTTGGAAGATGGCTCCACTTTCTGGCGGTTCTAGTAGGGGCTGGGGCTTGGATTCTTTTCTCCGCGAGATTGCAATACGGCGCAGCCGGCTTCGAGAGCTTCTTCTTCTTCGCCCCAGCGGTGATTATTCTCGTTGCAGGGTTCATAGCCTTCATCTGTGGCACCGTCGCCTTTTTCCAGTCCCGCCGGCCCAGCCCCCGTGCTTCTCCAACTGGCTTGGAAGTCAGTACCTTTGGTATCGTGACCGTGGTGGTTGCGGGGCTCGTAATTGCTTCGGGAATTGTCACATTAGTGGGGCGGAGCAGCGTCAGTGCTGTGGAGAGGGTAGGGGCCATAGTGTTGTTCATGAAGGACACCGAGTTCAAGCCCGACCGATTGATCATTCCAGCCAGCCAGAAAGTTACTCTGGTAGTAGACAATGCGGACCTAATGGTCCACACGTTGACAATCGAAGACCTTGACCTGAGTCACGCCTTGGCTGGTCGTAGTTCAATGCTGATAGAGTTACCTGAGCTGCAGCCCGGCCAGCACGAGTACACGAGTACGGCATGGGGCGACGAAGATATGAAAGGCACCCTGGTGGTCGAGGAGTAGTCTCCCTAAGTTCTCTTGGCCTGGTCCATCCAAGATGGTACCGGGTAGTGTCCTAATCTGAGGCCAGGTCTATCTCAGGTGCGGGCCGCGCCGGTGTGAGCGTAGGGGTGGGTTCCGGGACAGGGGTGCTTGTCCGGGTTGCTGTGGCGGGTGGCGGAGTGGTGGGCGTGGGCGCGCTGGTGGGCGTCGGCCCAGCGGTACATGCCGCCAGGACAACCAGCGTGACGATGGATGCTACCCACCATGTTCGCAAATGCTGACGCAACGTTGGGTAATTGCCTTTCTTAAAGCTCTGCGCCACCGGCTCACCCTTTGGATGCCGCCGGGTCGCGGGTCCCCAGCGTTACACCTGGGGGCGAGACCTGATCAACCGTCCCATTTGAAGCGATCAACCCAGGGTGCTAAAATCACAGGGCCGCCCACCCTTCCGGGGGGCGAGTCCCTGGAACATTTGGAGAGGCCGCTGGGATCCGTATGGACCGAGACGGCAAAATATGTGAATCTTGCGCCCTTCCCGCCGGGGAGGGCCGCGATTTTTCTGGCGAGTCCGGGCCATGAATAGTGAGCTTCGTATCGGCTTCATTGGCGCCGGGACGCTGGGAAAAGGGTTGGCTCTGGGCCTCTCCCAGGCCGGTTACGGCGTCGGCGCCGTCGCTAGCCGCACCCCGGCCTCCGCCCAAGCCTTGGCGGCCATGCTTCCCCGCTGCCGTGCCACGGAGCCCCAGGGAGTGGTGGATGAATGCGATGTCGTCTTCATCACCACCCCGGATGACGCCATTAGCGCCGTCGCCGCCTCCCTGAGATGGTCCCCCGGGCGCGCCGCCGTCCACTGTAGCGGCTCCGGTACCCTTGACCTCCTGCTCCCCGTGGCCCGAATGGGCGCTAGATGCGGGTCTCTGCACCCATTCCAGACCTTCGCTGGAATTCATTCGCCCCAGGAGGCGTTGACCCGGTTTCAGGGCATCACCTTCGCCGTTGAAGCGGCTGGCTGGTTGTCCGAAGTGCTGGAGTTGATGGCGCGAGACCTGGGAGGCCGGGCCATCCGGCTTAGCCCGGAGTCTCGAGCGCTGTACCACGCCTCCGCTTTTTTAAGCTGCGGATTGCTAGTGGGTCTTCTCCGCGCCGCCGCGGAACTGTGGCGTGATGCGGGACTGAGCGAAGAAGAAGGGCTACGGGCGGTGCTTACGTTGGCGAAAACGACGGTGGCTAATGTATCGGCGCTGGGTCTGGATGGCGCGACGACGGGCCCGGTGGTGCGAGGGGATGTTGACACGCTAAGGGAACACATAGAGGAGTTGGAGTCCAAAGCGCCAGAGATGGTGGCCCTCTACGTCAACCTGGCCTGGGCCTCATTGCCCGCGGCCAAGGGGCGGTTGAGCTGGGAGTCGATAAACCGGGTTGCAGAATTGCTGTATCCGCTGCTGCAGCAACCTGCTATCGGCGCGAAGATAACGGGGGCAGCTTGCGAAGGGTGACTGTGGTGGACATACAGGCCATGAAGGCGCGCGGGGAGCGCATCCCCGTGGTCACCGCTTATGACTACCCCAACGCTAGACTGGCGGATTCCGCGGGCTTTCCCGTAATCTTGGTGGGAGACAGCCTGGGTATGGTGGTGCTGGGATTCGATTCCACCATACCCGTGACCATGGAGCACATGGTCCACCACACTGCCGCCGTGTCCCGCGGCGCGGCGCACGCCCAGATTGTGGCGGACATGCCCTTCATGAGCTATCGCCTTGGCGCGGCGGATACGTTGCGCAACGCCGCCCGGCTGGTCCAGGAAGGTGGCGCCCAGGCGGTGAAGCTGGAGGGCGGTGAGCCCGTGGCGAAACAGGTGGAAAGCATTGTGGACGCGGGCATCCCGGTGATGGGGCACCTGGGCCTCACTCCCCAGTCGGTGCACCGCTTCGGCGGTTACCGTGTCCAGGGCAAGGCAAAAGAGGACGCACGGCGGCTTCTGACCGATGCCCTGGCCCTCCAGGACGCCGGTGTCTATTCCCTGGTGCTGGAGTTGGTCCCCGCCCCTCTGGCGCGCCTAATAACCCAGCGTCTGTCCGTCCCCACCATCGGCATCGGCGCGGGTCCATACTGCGATGGCCAGGTGCAGGTGCTAAACGACATCCTGTCTATCTACCCGGACTTCGTTCCCAAACACACCCGGCAATACCTGAACTTGAACGAACTCATCGCCGAAGCCCTGCGCCGCTATGCCAGCGATGTCAAAGAGGGCTCGTTTCCCGCCGATAAGGAGAGCTTCGACATGGACGAGTCACTTCTGGCAGACCTCTCGGACCTCTGAGGCCGGACCTGTGAATCTTTTGGAAACGGTTGCCGGGGCCGTGGCCGCCAGTGGTACAAGCGCCCGGTCTTTAGGCCTTGTGCCCACCATGGGCGCCCTCCACCGGGGGCATCTCGCCCTGGTCCGCCGTGCCCTCGCCGAAAACCAGGCAGTGGTGGTTAGCATATTCGTCAACCCTACCCAGTTCGGCCCCGAGGAAGACCTGCAAAGCTATCCCAGAGACCTCGCCCGGGACCTTTCCGTTCTGGAAGGCCTTGGGGTGGATATGGCTTTCGTGCCCTCGGCTGATGAGATGTACCCTGCTGCCTCCGACACCTGGGTATCCGTAGATGGCATCTCGGCCCGGTTGGAAGGGGAGCACAGGCCGGGGCATTTTCGGGGTGTCGCCACCGTGGTAGCCAAGCTCTTCAACATATTCCGGCCGGACCGCGCCTATTTCGGAGAGAAGGACGCCCAGCAACTGGCCGTGGTCCGGCGGCTGGCCGCCGACCTGAATACTGGAGTAGACGTCGTTTCCGTGCCCACCGTCAGGGATGCGGACGGACTGGCGCTCAGCAGCCGCAACGCCAACCTGACTCCGGAGCAGCGCCGCGCCGCGCCGGTCTTGTATCAAGGGCTAACAAAGGCGGAGACGCTCTGGCGAGAGGGGGAGCGGGACGCGGAGGTGTTGTGGCGGGCGGTGCGTGCGACGTTGAAGGGGGAGGCGCTGGTGGACTCTGTAGACTACGTTAGCGTCGCCGATCCTGATAGCATGGAAGGGGTCTCCAACGTTGACGGGCCTGCGCTGGTCCTAGGCGCGATGCGTATGGGCGCCACCCGGCTGATTGACAACGTAGCCCTTGGCAGTCTGGAACCTTAAAACGCCAGGGCTTCGCCCAACTCCCTACTTCACTAGCTCCCGCACCGTCTCCGTAAACGACGACAGCACCTTTTCCCAATCCCCTACCACGCCGTAACGGGCCTCTTTGAAAATGTTGGCCTCCCGGTCTTTGTTGATGGCCACTATCGCCTTGGCCCCGGAGCAGCCCGCCATGTGTTGGCTGGCGCCGGATATCGCCACCGTAATGTACAGGTCCGGCGTGATTGTCTTTCCGGTCAACCCTATCTGCATTGAAGGTTGCACCCATCCGGCGTCCACCACCGCCCGGGAAGCGCCCACCGCGCCGGTCAGCAACTTGGCCAGCTCTTGCAGCTTCTGGAACGGCGCCGGACCTCCCAACCCCCGGCCTCCCGCCACCACTATCTTTGCCGTCTCAAGCTGCGGCCCTTCGGTTTCTTCCTTCACTCGCTCAACCAGCGTCACCCGGACCATGGACGGGTCCAGGGTGGCGTCCACGGACACCGTTTCTCCCTGGCGGGATGGGTCCGGCGCCAGCGGCTCATAGGCCTTCGGTCGTATGGAGGCCATCTGCGGCACCTTGGTGCAGGCCACCGCCGCCATGGCGTTGCCGCCGTATACGGGCCTTCTGGCCACCATCCTTTTCGACTCGGCGTCTATGCTCACTTCCAGGCAGTCTTGAGCCAGTCCGACTCCCAGCCTCACCGCCAGCCTTGGACCGATCTCGCGGCCCTGCAGCGTTCTCCCCACCAGGATAATGTTGGGTGATGCCTGCCGGCACAACTGAGTTACCGCCGAAAGCTGAAGGTCCACCTGGTACTCTTTCAACAAGGGGCTCTGCACCAGGAACGCCCGGTCTGCTCCTTGAGTAATCCCCTGCTGGATGGCGCTTTCCACGCTCTCTCCCACCAGACCCAGCGATAACTCCTGGCCCAGGTCATCTGCCAGTCTGCGGCCCGCCGCCAGCAACTCACTGGTGGTTGATGAGATGGAGCCGTCTTCCAGCTCTCCTATGACAAGGACGCCCGTTCCCTCGGCCATCAGGTCAAATCTCCCTAAATTAGCTTGTCCTCACGAAGCTTGAGTGCCAGTAGCCTGCCCGAGTCCTCTTCGTCCTCCCCTTGGACCATTTCACATTCTGCTTCAGATGAAGGAACGTACAGGTCTAAAAGCTCCAAGTTCGATTCTGAATTGGCTGAGTCTAGCCCCAGGTCCTGGGCGCTCCAGATGGTGGGTTGTTTTCGCGTTGCCGCCATGATGCCCCGGAGCGTAGGGTATCGCGGCTGTCCGAGCTCGTTGCTGACGGTCACTACCGCCGGCGCACTCGTTTCTACTATCTCAACGCCGTCCGCAACTTGCCGCTCCACGGTGATCTTTCCGTCGCCCACTTCCACCTTTTTGCCAATGGTGACGCACGCCAGGTCCAACAGCTCGGCCACCGCCAGCGGCACCTGGCCGTTGTCCCAATCAGAGGCCTGTCTGCCGCAAAGAATCAGATCAAATTCCCCAACCTTCTTCACCGCCTCGGCCAGCACCCGCGCCACCGCCAGACTATCAATGGTGTTCTCAAAGGCCGCGTCTTCAAGCAACACCAGGTTATCAGCGCCCATGGAAAGAGGCTTTTTCATTACGTCCAGCGCGAAGCTGTTGCCCATAGAGATGACCGTTATTGCCGCTTCCTGTGAGTCCTTTATCCTCAATGCGGCCTCTACGGCGTTTTCGTCGAAGCCGTTTACCACCGGCGGGATGTTTGTTGGCGTCACCACTTGGCGGCTATCACTGTCCACTTTGAACGCCGACATCGGCATCTCCGGATCGATGACCTGCTTCGCCAAGACCACGATATTTAGGGTCACCACCGCCTCCTGGAACACTGTGTGAAAAACCTAACAAACTATAGCATTGCCCCTTTGGGGTGTCAAAAAGTCTCGGCCCTTTGAACTTGTCTCGGAGTTGCTTTGTCATACTGTAAATTGTAGTTGTGGAAACTGAGTTACTATATATTGTATATCTGTGACGCCCTTGAGGGACTCTGTTTGAAGCTCGCAGGAATCTTGCTATTGCGATACAATATTTATTGCAACGGTGGATCTTGCCTCGTCAGCGACGACGAAAAATTCGCCGTCTCCATGGCAGGTGGCCAAAGAGGGCAAGGGCTACATTGAAGACCGCCGGCCCAATGCCAACATGGACTCCTACACGGTAACCCGTCTCATGATGGAGACGGTCTGTAGCTCCGCTATGGTAGCTGTGTAGCCTTTGTATAGCCCTGAGCACCGGCGCCACCGTACCGGGGATGGCGTCTCCGCCTCTCGATGCAAGGATAAATCGGTGAGCCTTGTTCTGGAGAACTGGCGTCACTAGAATGGCCGTCATCGGGGTGTAGCGCAGCAGGAAGCGCGCCACGTTCGGGACACTGAGTCTAGCAATAGGGAATAAAAATCGGGGTGTAGCGCAGCAGGAAGCGCGCCACGTTCGGGACGTGGAGGTCGACGGTTCGAGCCCGTCCACCCCGACCATCTCCATTATTCGTCCCGGCAGTTGCGAATAATGGGCCTAAAGCGTCACTGATCTTCTTCGCACTTTGGGTTGATTGTCCAATCTATGTAACGTTGTTGAGTTGGGGTCGGCTAAACTCGCGCTGTCGTCTAACTTCGGTCAACAGTTAGGGTTTGCTGGCTCGCACCATGCTCAGAGGGGTTTCCATCGGTCACACAGGGCGTCATTAACCTTCTCACTGGACGTCCAACCTGACCTCTTGCCAACGCTGCTCCAAAACGGCGGAAGATTGCCCAGGCATGACTGTAGACCGTCAGCGATAATGGGACACGTGAGAGGGGTAGAAAACCCGAGAGTCTGAGAGTGGTGAGAGCTCCTGAAGTGAGGGTAGAGTACCTCATGAAAGGAGCAGCGATGTCCCAGTCAGACGCCAGCAAGGCCGAGGCCGCCGATCAACGGTCGGAGCAGACTAGGTCCTTCGTTCGACGAGTTAGAGCGGCTACCCGGCGCAAATACACCCCGGAAGAGAAGATCCGTATCGTGCTGGAGGGCTTCCGCCGCGAGGTCACCGTGAACGACCTGTGCCGGCGGGAGGGTATCAAGCCCCACTCCTACTACTCGTGGACCAAGGAGTTCATGGAGGCGGGCAGGGAGCGGCTGTCCCGTGACACGGTGCGCGATGCCACCCGGCAGGAGATCCAGGATCTCAAGCGGGAGAACGGCGAGTTCAAGCAGCTGGTAGCCGAGCTATCCCTCGAGGTCTACCGTCTGAAAAAAACGGCCATACCAATGCCCCAGAACGGCGTCGGTACCAGCGGATGAGCGCCGTTGAGAAGGCGACGGTCCTGGCCAGTGTAGCCGCATCACCGCTGGCCAAGCGTCGGGTGCTCAGAGACCTGGGTGTTCCCAAGAGCACCTACTATCGGTGGTTGATGCGACAACAACATCAACAAGGTCTCGAGGACCGACCTGGAGCCAGCGCTCCACCGTGGAACCGCCTTAGACCTCAGGAGGAACGGTCGATCCTGGAAGCGGCCAGGGAGATGCCGGAGCTAAGTAGCCGCCAGTTGGCAGCGTGGTCTACAGACAACCTGGCCTTCGCTGTATCCGAGTCCACTGTGTATCGCATCCTGTGCAGAGAAGGTCTTGTGAAGTCACCCGAGATGCAGCTCAAGGCCGGCAAAGAGTACCATCGCAAGACCAGCGGCCCTCACCAGATGTGGGCTACCGACGCCTCCTACTTCAAGGTGATCGGTTGGGGCTACTACTACCTGGTCACCGTGATGGACGACTACTCCCGCTTCATACTGGCCCACAAGCTCCAGCAGGACATGACCACCGACTCTCTCATCGAGGTGGTCCAAGAGGCCGTGGACAAGACCGGCATGACTGAGGTCCCAGTGGCCGACCGGACCAGCCTGCTGAGCGATAACGGCTCAGGTTATGTGTCCCGTGGCTTCAGAGACTACCTGCACCTGGTGGGAATCAAGCACATTCTGGCCGCGCCGTTCCACCCTCAGACCAATGGCAAGCTCGAGCGCTATCACCAGAGTATCAAGCGGGACGTCAAACAGGTCCCCTACGAGATGCCTTCTGCCCTGGAAGCAGCAATCGCCGCCTTCGTGGCCTACTACAACTACCGGCGCTATCACAAGGCGCTGGGCAACGTGACGCCCGCAGACATGCTCAACGGAAGGCGGGAGCAGATCCTCCAACGGAGAAAGGAGGTGCAGGTCCAGACGTTAGAACGGCGAAGACGCTACAACAAGACCCTCAGGGAGCTCCCACGCAGCTCTTCATAATAATAACCTTCTCGGGTCCTAATCTGTCCCACTTGTGCTGATTGCCAACAATCAGTCGCCCGGCGGCCCCTGCATATTAGCGAGGCCACCGTCAAGTACCAGGTTGGCCACTTATTAGGTTGGCTCGGCGTGGCTGATCGTACCGCGGCAGCAACGGTTGCATTTAGACCGGTGCATCTTGAATTTAGACAGCTTACCAGGTGAAAGTAGGTAGTTGCACCCAGGAGGTTTGCCGGCAGTTTCTCTCACGATAGGCATAGTTCACAGCTAGTTTTTTGGAATAGAGTAATTTCGGCGCCCATGGTTTAGTGCTCATCCCTACGGATCTTTTGCCGCCAGCACAGCCAGGCATGTATTCAGGTGGGGTTCAGCTCGGCCTTGTCCGTTGCCTGGATCACTCCTTGAACAATGTCAATTTGGTCTGCCCCTGGAAAGTAGAGGTCTTTACCGGAATATCCCAGATTAAACTGCCTGTACCCAGAAAGCTCACCATGCCTGACGAGGGTGATAATAGAATCAGCCACGAAGACCGTCAACCATCCAATTTAGCTCACAGAACGATCTCTCGAAGCCGTGAGTTAACGTTCCCCAGGCAAAGGAGGCAGCTTTCACTACGTTTGCATTGGCCCCCACCTGCTCCAGGCAAGCAAGATGCGCTGTCCCGTGCCAATGCCTTGCCCTTCAACTAACCTGCCAATCGATTTGTTGGTAGACTTTACATCCAGGCAACGAACTGAAGCCGGATGCGGAACTGATGGCGGGTACACGACAGTCGGAATCGAGTCTTGAAGGACTGAAGAAGCGGAATCGCGAGCTTTCGGTGCTCGGGTCAATCGCCGCAGCCTTAAATCGTGAAGTTGACCTTACCCAGGCGATAGGTACGACTTTGGCCCAAGTGGCGGAGCTGCTGAACCTACAGACGGGCTGGGCCTGGATTTTGCGTGACGATACCGGGGAATCGTATCTCGCAGCGGCTCAAAACCTTCCGCGCGGGCTGGCCCAAAACCCGGAACGAATGGAGGGTACCTGCTACTGCCTGGAGACATACAGACGAGGAGACCTGCGAGGAGCCGCCAACGTCAATTCGGTCACCTGTAGCCGTCTTAAAGCTCTGGAAGGGGGAACAGACGGCTTACGTTTTCATGTCAGCATCCCCCTGTACGCGCGGAAGGACAAGAAACTGGGCGTAATGAACCTAGCGAGTCCCGACTGGCGAGAGCTATCTGACGATGATCTGCGTCTTTTATATACAATCGGCGATCTGCTGGCCATCGCGATAGAACGGGCCCGTCTGTTCGATCAGAGCTCCGAACTGGGCGCCCTTGACGAACGCAACAGGCTGGCTCGGGAGATCCACGATACTCTGGCTCAGGGGCTGGCCGCGATAGCGCTACAGCTGGAGACGGCGGAGGCCCGTCTGGACGCCAAATCAGATCTTGAGTCGGTTCGAGTTGCGGTACACCAGGCTTTGTCCCTGACTCAAGAGAACATAGATGAGGCCAGACGGTCGGTCCTTGACCTTCGCGCGGCGCCGTTGCAGGGACGGACCCTGGCCGAAGCTTTAGCCATGCTGGTAGAGGAGATGTCAGAAGACGGAGCCCTCAAGATAAAGCTTGAACTCGTAGGTCGCGCCCGCCCGCTTCCGTCAAGAATTGAAACCGCACTTTACAGGACAGCTCGCGAAGCTTTGAACAATGTGGACAGCCATTCCGAAGCCAGCAACGTTATCGTCAGGCTGGTCACGACACCTCGGCAGGTAGAGCTTTCTGTCGAAGACGACGGCATCGGGTTTGAGCCTTCCGAGACATCGAAAGAGCATTTCGGACTGGTGGGCATGAATGAGCGGGTGAAGCTACTTGACGGGACCATGACCCTGAGCACCGGCGAGGAGGTAGGGACGCGAATCGAAAGTCGGGTGCCTTTGTCATCTTCCAGCCAGCCGGCCAGCGGCGCATAGACTTGAGCGAGCCTACCCGCATACTGATTATCGATGACCATCCCGTTTTGAGGGATGGTCTGGTGGCTGTTCTGGGTACCCAGCCCGAGTTTCAGGTGGTTGGGGAGGCTAGTGGTGGAAGGGAGGGGGTGCGGAAGGCTGCTGAGCTAAATCCTGACGTTGTGTTGCTGGACCTGGAGATGCCGGAAATGGATGGAGTTGAGGCCCTCCAGCTTATGCGGGAGCAGGCCCCCGAGGTTCGTGTCATCGTATTTACCGCCTTCGATACCGACGATCGGATTCTGGCGGCGGTCCAGGCGGGAGCGCAGGGATACATTCTCAAGGGTACTCCGAGGGACCAGCTCTTCGACGCGGTCCGCGTGGTTCACGCCGGCAACTCACTACTCCAACCGGTCGTAACCTCGAAGCTGTTAAAACGCATCAGCGCGGGCCAAGCGCCACCGGATTTGTCCAGCTTGGTCACGCCGCGTGAACTGGAGGTATTGAACCTTCTAGCCCAAGGTCTGCAAAACAAGGAGATTGCCGACAAGCTGGCGATCACGCAACGAACGGTAAAATTTCACGTCACCTCTATCCTGAGCAAACTGGAAGCGGGCAATCGAACGGAGGCGGTCAGCATCGCTGTAAGAAAAGGGCTGATAGAGATATAGCCACCAGCCGGGGCCCGTACTAAAGGACAGGTAAAACACCTGTCCTTTTTCTATGTCCCTCTGCTGACCCCTTGCCCGATGTGGCAAATCGGTTTCCCTCCTAAACTGATACAAGAATTCATTCTGGGAGGAACAAATGAACCGAGTTGCACTGATAACGGGAGCGAGCCGAGGCCTGGGCGCCGAGCTCGCCGACTTCTTGGCCAAACAGGGGTACGATCTGGTAATCACCGCCCGCGGTGCCGGAGGCTTATCGGCCGCCGCAGAAGAACTGGAACAGTACGGAGGCCGCGTGGTAGCGGTTCCGGGGGACGTTGCGGACTCCGAGCATCGCACCCGACTGGCGGAGGCTGCGCGATCCCTAGGCAGGCTCGACCTGCTGGTAAACAATGCCTCAGACCTAGGGGTCTCTCCGCTGCCGTCCCTAGCCGAGTATCCGTTGGAATCGATTGGCGAGGTGTTCAATACAAACGTAATTGCACCACTGGGTCTGGTGCAGTCCACCCTGCCGCTGCTCAAGGCAAGCGGCGGCATGATAGTCAACATCTCGAGCGACGCGGCGGTCGCCGGTTACCCCGGCTGGGGGGCGTACGGAGGGAGTAAAGCCGCGCTGGACCTGATCTCTTCCACCCTGGCGAACGAACTGGGAGATGATGGTGTGGCCGTGGTTAGTGTTGACCCGGGCGACATGCGGACCCAGATGCACCAAGATGCTTTCCCAGCTACCGACATCTCCGACCGACCTCTCCCAGAAGTTACCCTGCCTTTTGGGGCATGGCTTTTTGGGCGTCCCCACACGTCGGTCACGGGCCACAGATTTCAGGCGCAATCGGAACGGTGGGAGGAGGTGATGGCATGAACAGCAACGTCCTCCTGTTTGATAGGCCTGACAATCTTCAGGCAACGGCTCCCGTTGAATACGGTACTTCTGAGCGGGATAACGTCCGTCTACTTGTCACAACGCCGGATGGCAACGAGCATGCCCGCTTTAACGATCTCCCGAAGATCTTGACGCCCGGCGACGTTCTGGTGGTAAACGAAAGCGCCACCACAGCCGCCAGCCTCCCGGCCGAAGGGTCCGCGGGAAGGTTTGTCCTGAACCTCTCGACAAACTACGGCGATGGTCTGTGGCTGGCGGAACCACGGTGGAGCCCGGCCAGACCCGGGCCCATGCCGCTACAAGAAGGCGAATGGATCCGGCTTCCAGGATTGACCGCACGCCTGCTCTCAAAATATCCAGGTATAGAGCGACTCTGGTTCGTAAAGATACGAGGGAACGTGGAAGCGGCACTAGCTTCCCACGGATCGCCCATTCACTACGGATACGTGGAACAAGATATTCCGCTGGAATCGTACCAGACCATATTCGCCCGAGTGCCGGGCAGCGCCGAGATGCCGTCGGCCGCTCGGCCCTTCACCCAGAAGGTGGTTGGTGGATTAGAGCGAAGAGGAATTGGGATAGCCAGAATCCTGCTGCATACCGGAGTCTCAAGCCTGGAGGTCAGCTCGGAGAACCTAGAAGAGCACGTGATGTATCCAGAGCCGTTCCAAGTGTCAGCTGAGACAGCGAACGCCGTGAACGAGGCACGGGACGAGGGTCGTCGAATTATCGCGGTGGGTACCACGGTCGTGAGGGCGCTGGAGTCGGCGTGGGATGGCATCCGGGTCCAACCGGCCGCCGGATTCACCAGACTTTACATACATCCGAACCGTGGAGTGAACGTTGTCGATGGAATCCTCACCGGATTTCACGACCCAATGGCAAGCCATCTGGCGATGCTCTACGCCATAGCGGGCGAAGAAGTGGTGCGTTCCGCGTACACTGAAGCGGTCGAGCACCGATACCTGTGGCACGAGTTTGGAGATACCAACCTGATTATGCCTGGCCCGCCTTAGCGAAATCTGCCCGCTTGGGATGAAGCTAGAGCACCCATAAGACGGAGATGGATGGGTGCACGAATATTCCCAGCTGCCAGCACTGCCAACCCGTGTTTCAGGTATCGTTCAACTCTCCCCCGTCTCCACCAAGAACACGGACTCGTTTCCAGAGCCTCCCGAGACGCCTCGGGAGGCTCTTTGATTAGCACCACCCCGGAGCCTTCTTTGGTGGTGGCCACCTGGAAGATGGGCCGGAAGGCGGGCTTGGGCTGGACGGCCACGATCCTCTTCAAGTCTTTGGCATCCACATAGACGGCGTCCAGCATGGCCAGGAGCAGCTTCCTGCGCTCCTCCAGGTCCGCTTCCTGCCAGAGCGCCGGCAGGTCCAGGAGAAGCCTTCCTGCTCCTCGGCGGCGTTGACCTCGGGCACCAACAAAGACTCCAGATCCAGCTCCAGGCGCCGCTTCTCCCGGCGGTACTGATCCTCGGCGTAGAGCCCGACGACGTAGGCTTTACCCAACCTTTGCAGCTTCTCCCGCACCAGCTTCCGCTGCCGCTTCACATCCTCGACCTGGTCCTTGAGGGCCACGATGGACATCACCTCCTCCATCCAGCGGGGACCCAGCTTGATAGCCGTCACCAGGCGGGACACCTGCTCGTCGGCCACCTCACAGGAGATGGAGCCGGAGACGGCGGGACAGGGGCCGTGGCTGCGGGAATTGCGCTGCTCCCGGTAGCAGCGCCACCCGGAGCAGTAGGTCTGGGCCCACATGGGCATGAGGCAGTAGGCGCAGCGGACGATCCCCTTCAGCAGGTACTGCCGGGCAGGTTGCGAGGCCAGGGTGCGGGAGCGGCCGTTGTTCTTGCGGAGGGCGTCCTGAGCCAGCTCAAGGACCTCCTGAGTGACCAACGCTTGGTGCTGTCCCTGGAAGAACTCCCCCTTGTAGCCAACGAAGCCGGCGTAGAACCGGTTCTTCAAGAGGTCGGCCACGGCGTGGGCGGTGAAGAGCCTGGGACCCTGGGAGAGGGTCCCGTCCCCGCCGGGTAGCGTTTTGGTGTTGCGGGTCCTGAACCCCTGCTTGTTCAGCCATGAAGTCAGCGTACCGCAGGAGACACCGCCGGCGGCGTAGCGGCGGTAAAGCTCCCGCACCGCCTGGGCCTCATGACTGACCAGGTGAACCCCGCCAGGGTGTTCCACTCCGCATTACTCCGCCGTTTACAGATCAGTTATTCAAAGTCGGGATATCAGGGCGTCGATCTGATCCACGCTGTTCATATCAGGCTCCCAAGCTGCGATCCTTCCAGCTTCGTCTATCACCACAGCCGGGCGGCGGCCTTCAGCGTTATTGGCAACATATCGTTCGGTTGATGCATCGGACATGCCATAGGCGATTCCCACCTTTCGATCGGGATCTAAAAGCACAACGAAAGGTAGTTGTTCCTTTTCGATCCACTCCCGGGCGCTTTCTGCGTCCTTATCGTTCATCCCGTAGACGACCATATTCTTGGCAGCCAGCTTATCTGCATGCTCACGGTACCCGTGAGCCATACGGGTTCAATTGCCGCCGCCGGAGCTGGTATAGAAATACAACAGCACCTTTTTCCCCAGAAGTTCACCAAGAGTAATGGTGTTGTCGTAGCAATCTTTAAGGGTAAAATCCGGAGCTGGGCTCCCTATTTCCAGATTAGTCATATGACCTCCTTATGGTTAACTTGGCGTCGGCTGCAAGACCTGCGGTACTCGCATGGTCGTGGTGACCGTGTAAGGGTTATTCTGGGCCGATTCAGATGGCATTTTGGGACAGTGTGTAGCCAGGCTTTCCAATCCTCTTTAGATCCCCCGGGCGAAAGGGCGCCGAGGGTACCAGGTTAGGCTAGGCTGCGGGCGAGTGGTTATGGTGAAGTGGGACCCGGTTGAGTCGACCCAACCTGAACTTCCGGTCGAGTATTGGTCCGTCTGTTGCCCTACATCACCGCAGCGGCGGACAGTGACGACGGTACTGCCATTAAAAACCCAACGATTAGGTGATGCCTGCCGCGTCGCTTCCCATACGATTTCATTAGCCCTCTGGTATAGGCTCTTTCATTCCAAAGCCTGTGAAGGGTAGCAGCACCCTATCTCCACTCTTTATATGTCCGGTCTCTTTCAGCTTTTGGGCAGCACCGATGACTATGGCCGAGGTGGGTTCCACAAAGATTCCCTCCATCTCGGCCAGTTTCCTTTGCCAGAAGATGATGCTCGCCTCGTCTATAGTAACTGGCCGTCCTCCTGACTCCTCAAAGGCCCTCAAGAGGGTGCCGACGCGGGGCGGCTCCTTTACGTCTACTCCCTTGGCAACGCTGGTCGCGTTCCCTGGGTGTGGAGTCCACTCCCTCTTCTCAAATGCAGACACCACTGGCTGGGTCTCCGTGGTCTGGACCCCGTAGAGCTTAGGGATCTTCTTGGCCCGTCCATCCTCCAACATCTCACGGTACCCCTTCCAGAGGCCGTGGAGAATGGAGCCACTTCCGATAGGGACTATGATGTGATCGGGAGGCGGGTCCATCTGCTCAGCTATCTCATAGGCCATAGTTTTCTGACCCTCGATGAAGTAGATGTTCTGGCTCTTGATCTGAAGAATCCCTGAATCCTCAGCAAACTTGGTCACTTCCTCTATGGCCGCTGCCCTGCCCCCATCGACCCAGTGCATCTGCGTGCCGTAGATGCCTATTGCCTCAACCTTGCGTTGGGAGGCCCCCTCTGTATCAGGGAAGCCGTGATACGTGATACCGGCCCGGGCACAATAAGCCGCGAGGGATTGGCCGCCGCCCCCCCCTGATATATCCGCCACCTCCGTGACCCCCGTCTCCTTCAGCACCGATACATGAACTGCGTATCCACGGTCCTTGAAGGAGCACGTCGGGTTGAAGTACTCCAGCTTGCCGTAGACGTCCAGGTCCATCTCCTCTCCAACCCTGGGAAGATGCACCACCGGGGTGTTACCCTCGCCCATGCTGACCAGGTTATCGGGGTTGTTTATGGGTAAGGTGGGTAGGTACCTGGCGGTTCCCTGACGCCCTCTGTGCACTCGTGATTCCACGGTTGCGGCCGTATCATATTTGGTGTCCAGAAGACCACCGCATCGTTGGCAGTGCAGACGGTACCTGCTGCTGTCGTGCACTTCGTTGCATTCAACGCATACCAGCTGATAAGACACTTAGTCCCCTTTCTTGCGTAATCCTAAGCTCTTTCTTCATACGCAATCAACCGTTTTGCTCGCTCATCCGCAATGAACCAGTGGTAAAGAATTCCCCTGTAATTAAGTGGACCCAACCATCAAGACAGACTACCGGCCGATGTTAGAGCGGATCCCACTTTTCCTGGAATGACTACCGCCCGCTGTTGAGGGTCCGACCTCTCATCCCATGATGAGCTTACGGCATCCTCTATGTTTGGATCAAACAGCCGAATTGGTGCCCTGTAGCCCAGGCCCTGATGGAGCCGCTGGGTGTTGTAGAACCGGAGGTAGTCTTCAATTCCCTTCCGGGCCTGCCTCACGCTTTCGTAGGCTTTCAGGTACACCTCGTCGTACTTCACCGTGCGCCAGAGCCGCTCAATGAAGAGATTGTCCAGGTATCGTCCTTTCCCATCCATGCTGATCCTGACTCCCTGCTGCCCCAGGGTCCCAGTGAACGCTTCACTGGTGAACTGGCTCCCCGGGCCGGTGTTGAAGATCTCCGGCATCCCCCTGCTCAGTTCCTCCTCCAGGGCCGCCACACAAAAGTCGGCATCCAGAGTATTGGAGAGCCTCCAGCTCAGCACGTAGCGGCTGTACCAGTCCATGATGGCCACCAGGTATAGGAATCCCCGGGCCATGGGGATATAGGTGAGTCCGCGGCCCACACCTGATTGGGCCGGGAGATCTCCAGACCGCGCAGCAGGTAGGGGTACACCTTCTGCCTGGGTGCAGGCTGACTGGTCCTGGGGCGCCGGTAGATAGCCTTCAGCCCCATGGCCCGCATCAACCTTTGCACCCGTTTCCGGTTCACCCGATGGTCTTCTCCCCTGAGCCACACCGTCATCCGACGCGATCCGTAGAAGGGAGTAGCCATGTACTGGCGGTCCATCAGCTTCATCAACTCCTGCTCATCATGAGAGACGCCGGCGGGCTAGTAGTAGACGCTGGCACGACTCACCTCCAGTAGGGCACACTGCCGCGTCACCGATAGCCTTGGATGCTTGCTTGCGCTCCACCATCTCCCGCCGCCGCTCCCGTTGAAGACGGTGCTGGCTCCCTCTAGGAGGGCCTTCCTCCAGGCACGGACCTGGCCAGGATGCACTTCAAACCTGCTGGCCAGTTCGGCTACTGTCTTCTCCCCCTTCAACGCCTCCACCGCCACCTTGGCCGTGAACGCCGCACCATGCTTCCTGCGCCTTTGTGTCATCTCCTGCTCCTCCTTCTGGTTCATTGATTCTGGGAGCAGGACCCGCTCTTAGCCACCTGTTTAATTTTTGGGGTCCACCTCAAAATGTGTCCCCTTTTCGGTGAAGTTCTACACTCTCGATTGACGCTCATTGGGACTGATTGTAGACTCCAGGCAACATTAGTAGGAGAAAACTGTGAGCGAATTCTGTGGCGTTGTCCCTGCTCTCGTTACACCTTTTGACTCAGAGGGCAGGCTTGATGAAGAGGCGCTCCGTCAGTTGATGGAATACAACATCCAGGCGGGCGTGGATGGTTTCTGGATAACTGGCGGCACTGGAGAAAGTGTCCTACTCTCCGAGGAAGAAATTATCCGGATCGCTCATATCTCGGCGCACCAGTCCAGAGGCAGAGTCAAAACCATTGTCCACGTCGGAGCACTCACCACCCGAAGCGCTGTGCGGATGGCTGAGGCTGTCCGGAAAGCTAATGTTGATGCCATAAGTTGCGTGCCACCGTTCTTTTACAGGCCAAGTGATCAAGCAATAGTCGACCATTACAAGGCGGTTGCTTGTGCTGCGGCCCTTCCTTTCTTCGTTTATAACCAGCCGAAATACACCGGCGTCGAGATAACGCCCGCGCTAATGAATACCCTTGTTGAGGAGATCCCCTGGGTAGCCGGTATTAAGCATTCCGCACCGGACTTCCATAACATTAGGCGTTTCTCAAAAATGGGCATAGACGTATTCACCGGCAGCGGCTCGCTATTCCTAGCGGCGCTCGCCGCTGGCGGATCAGGAGTCGTCGATGGCCCTCTCACGGTGGCTCCGACGATATGGGTTGAGGCATACCGAGCCTTTAAAGAAGGGAATAACCCCCGAGCCCAGGAGCTTCAGGAGCAGGGCGCCAAGTTGGTGGACCTGGCGGGAAAATATGGGATGCAAGCCGCGTGTAAAGTGCTGGTCAAAGCATGTATGGGCATTGATTGTGGAGTGCCGAGACTGCCCATATCTTCTTTGAACGAAGATGAAACAATGCAGCTTCTGTCCGAAGCAGAGGCTATAGGCGTGCTCAGCCCGGGGCGGGCTTCAATCTAGCCGCTTCCGGAAGCTAAACCGTTGGCGTAATCCAAAGGTTTCCGTAGTCATCTACACGCCCCGAGTATCCCGGCGCTACCACTGTAGTCGCGTCTAACTGCTCGATTATGGCGGGCCCGATAATCCGGTTCCCTGCCTTAAGGCGATTCCTATCGAACACGTAGCAATCGACAAGATCGTCGGCCTGACTGAAGTAGACTTTCCTTGACTCCTTCACCGCGTCCTGGGAGTCCTCGGTCCCTCCAGGGATTTCCTGTAACCTAATCGCCGGTGACGATTGGTACGCGTTGACGCGAAAGCTGACCACCTCTACAGGATCGGTTTCGCTAGAATGAGAGTACATCTGCTGATGAAGGCGGATGAAGGCCATACGAGCTTCCTCTAGCTGATCTTCCGATTCGGGCGGTTCATCCAGATTGACGGTTAGCTCCCAGTTTTGGCCTACGTAGCGCATGTCCAGGGCCGTAGTCAGGTTCCTTCTGTCCGGGTTGATTCCTTCGCCGTCCATCCAGGCTTGGGCCCTCGCTTGTAGAGCGGCTACGGTGGATAACATCTCCACCAAGTTTTCCTTCTCCCACCGGCTAACCCGGGTTCTGACGAACTCGTTGCGGACCTGCGCCTGGCAAAGCCCTTGAGCGGAGAACAACCCTGGATAAAGGGGTATTATGATCTCGCTGATACCGAGGGCCTGGGCTAGATCGACGGCGTGGAGGGGTCCGGCGCCGCCGAAGGCCACCATGGTGAAATCCCTTGGGTCAAATCCACGCTGCACGGATACGACTCGTAGAATCCCTTCCATTCGAGCGTTAGCGATCTCGATGATGCCAAGGGCTGCTCGCGGGACGCTGATGTTTAGCTGACTCCCCACTTGTTGTCGGATGGCTCGCTGAGCTCGCTCAATATCTATATGTATTTCACCACCCAGTTCCAAGTCCGGGCTGATTCTGCCCAAGACTACTTGGGCGTCAGTCACCGTAGCCCGGGTCCCCCCACGCCCGTAGCTTGCGGGACCCGGGTCGGCACCCGCGCTCTCGGGTCCCACTTTTAGCACGCCAGCAGGATCTACCCAGGCAATGCTTCCGCCTCCTGCGCTACATTCCACCAGGTCTACCACGGCCGTCCTTACCGGATAACCTCTACTCCTGGTTGTAAAGGCGCCGTGTTGCTCCGTACCCACTTCGAACTCAAAGGCCAGGCGGGGTGTGGCGTTCTCCATCAAGCTGGCTTTGGCCGTCGTACCCCCCATATCAAAGGAAACCAGCTTTTCTCTACCCAGCAATCGCCCTAACTGGGAGGCGGCAACAACCCCGGCAGCCGGGCCAGACTCAATTGTTGTGTGTGCATGATTGATGGCGGTATTGGAGCCAACCAGACCTCCTGCTGACTGCATGACGTATAGCCGAGAAGAGGGAGAAAGGGTGCCGGAAAGCTCCTGTTCTAGCCTGGTGATATAGCCCTTGAGCACTGGCGCCAGATACGCCGCAACCGCGACGGTGCTGGCGCGTTCAAATTCCCTGAACTCTGCTGCGATGTCCGACGAGACTGAAACAAATCCCTCAACGCCAGCTCGAAGAAACTCCTCTTCCGCAATCAGTTTGGCCCGTACCTCGTGCGCTGGATTGATGAAGGAGAACAGGAAACAGATACCTATGGAGTTCACGCCTTCATCAATTAGGCTCCTGACCACACAACGACACTCGTCTTCATTGAGAGGGACCACTATGGAGCCATCGTTCCCTACTCGTTCATCTACCTCTTTTCTAAGGTAGCGCGGAGAGAGTGGCTCGGCCCGGTCCGCGGTGTAATCAAACTGATCAGGTTCTATTTGCCGGCCTATTTCAAGGATGTCTCGGAACCCCTGTGTCGTAATGAACCCAAGTCGGGCACCCTTCCGCTCCAAAATGGCGTTCGAACCGACGGTAGTGCCATGGGCCAAATAGGGGACATTTGTCTTGTTAGCCTGGTGACGGAGGGCCATGCGCCTCAGGCCCTTCAAGAAACAGACCGTGAGGTCACCAGGCGATGTTGGCACCTTTGCAACGGAAATCTCTCCGGTAGTTTCGTTATACCAAAGGTGGTCTGTGAAGGTGCCTCCTATATCTATACCGACGCGGTAACTGGTCAACCCGTTCTCCTCGCTTCTCGAAGAGCGCACGTATCCTCTTCAAGCACAGACCAGCTCTCGAGATCTATTGCTACGCCATAAACTTCGGTGGCCCGCTGTAGCGACACTTTGCCGTTCCGAACGTCACGAAGGACGGCCACCGGATCTCGGTCCAGGGGGTCCCCATAACCTCCGCCTCCCCCGGCGAAGACCGTCACGATGTCACCCTTTTTCAAGGGATAGTTGGCCGTTTCACGGGGCAATTCTATTGGGCTTGCCGAATCTTTGTTCAGCACCAGCTTCGAGAGTCCGCCTGGCTTCCCTCTAGAGACACCCGGCGCCGGTATTTTGTGACGGTTCGAATGCGTAGCCAGGTATACGTCTTCCAGAACTTCCCAGTCTTGGCGAACGCCCACACCGCCGCGGTACTTTCCAGCCCCCTCCGAGTCCTTGATGTACTCAAGGCGGAGCCCCCTCAGCGGGTATTGCAACTCCATAGGTTCCACGGGCAAATTAAGGACCTCGTGTTCGGAGTCCAGGCCGTCTTTGAAGGTGCGGGCCCCGCTTCCACCTCCTACGGTCTGGTAATGGATGAAGTATCGCCGTCCTTCTCGATTGCTAAATCCTACCCCGTGTACACCGTGCCACGGGCCCCTGGCCTTCTTGGGAAAGGTCTCCATCATCGCCGCCAGGATTGCGTCCCTGACCAGATAGGTAGTTTC
The DNA here is from genome assembly GCA_965247585.1 of Dehalococcoidia bacterium. Taxonomy (GTDB): domain Bacteria; phylum Chloroflexota; class Dehalococcoidia; order Lucifugimonadales; genus CBDFHC01. The sequence continues at coordinate 1,155,153 of CBDFHC010000005.1, read as the reverse complement.
GGTGCGGGCGCCCACCGCATCCGGCGGCTTGGCATTGATTAAGGAGCGCTCCGGCATGATGATGGCAAAGGGCTTGAGAAACCCAGCGTTTATCGGCACGGTCTCATCCACCAGCAAATTCCTGAAAACACCCACAACCATCTGCCGAGTGCCGTGGCTTGCGACGTTAATACCCCACCGGGCGGGAGGACCGCTGCCCGTAAAGTCCACCGTAATACGCGGTTTAGGTTCGTGTTCAATGGACACCGTAACCCGAACCGCAATTGGATCATCACTTCCAAGGTCATCATCCAGGTAATCGGTGGCGGTCCAGGTACCCAGTGGAGCGGCTAGAATGGCTTGTTGCAGTCTCGTCTCAGAATAGATGACAAGGGCTCGCATATAACGTTTCAGATGGTTTACGCCATACCGGTCCGCCAGTTCATGGAAACGGCGCTCCGCTATGTGTAGAGATGCAAGGTGTGCTCTAATATCGGCCGCTCTTTCGAGAGGACCTCGGATATTGGCCAGGATAATCTCGTAAATGTCTTCGTTGAGTTCACCAGACTTGTATAGAGCTACCGGAGGTAATCGCAGGCCTTCCTGGTATATCTCGGTTGCGTCGCCTACTACGCCTTGCGCAGGAGCCTTGCCGCCTACGTCTGCCCAATGCCCTTGATTGCACACGAAACAGACCAGATCACCTCCATGAAATACGGGTTTCAGAAATGACATATCGGGCAGATGGGTGGGCCCTCCCAGGTAAGGGTCGTTCATCACGAAGACGTCACCTTCGGAAAGACCCGGCCCGTATTTTTCCAGAATACGAGCACCAACTGGACCATACCCGGAGTTGTTGTATTGGCCGCCCGAAAAACGACCTCCACAGAATGGCTGACCGTCCGCATCCAGTAACCAAGCGGAGCAATCCTTGCGTTCTTTGATGTTAGTTGAATAGGCGGAACGGACTAGAATTGCCTGAGACTCGTCGCAGAGGGTCATGAAGGCGTTCAGCACGACCTCCATGACCACAGGGTCAACATCTGTTAGGCGTGCGGGTTTCATTGGGCCTTCCATTTGGGGTCAGTAATCACTTGGGCTCGCTAATCTAGCGAACCTAAATTATTATTTCACGGTACGGAAGTGATTAACGCACGAAGTTGAGACAATTTCAGAGCTAACAAAAGCCTCACGCGGCACCAGACCCGCGAGTTCTCCATTTAAGTCACGCCTGGCGTACGAAATCTGCGTTTTACGATGGTCATCGAAGTTAAGCGGCAGGGGTGAACCCGCAACACCTATAGAGAGATATGGGGTTCTGAAAAGTGACCTTATCGCCGCCGAAGGCAGGGAATGGGCTATCGCTTTTGACCGGAAATATCGGGTGCTCATGGTACCAGATGAACCCGAACCCCAACTCTTCTGCTTTCCGGGCGATAGTGGCCGGGTCCAAGGTGTATGCGGGCCAAGGCGGTACCATTCCAACGGACATGTAATCTTCCCGATCTAATGTAATATAGTATATTCCCTACTGCGCTGCCGTGACGGGCAGTGGCGAGTTCGAGTAGCGGGCGGAGGGAGGGTGAGAATTAGTACCAACCAGAGGAGCCTCGATATATTCGGGTCCATGGCCCGGTTTCTACCTGAAAGATGGATCACCCAATCGTGAGGAGTATGATCTATGGACGAGATCACCGCTGAACAGCTTCGCCAAATGTTTGAAAGGGTCGGGCTGGAGCCGTCTCAAGAAGAGATAGACTCCATGCTTCCCCAGGTGCAACGGTATACCCAGCGCGTTCAGGCTTTACGGTCCGCAGGGCTTGAGTCTGAAGAGCTGGGCGGGGTGTTTAGCCCCCAGTGGCCTGCTAATTAAGGAGGCGCTATGAGCAGCCGTTCTAATCAAGAGCTCTGTTACCTGACCATCAGCGAAGCCAGCAGACTGATCCGGAAGCAAGAGCTTTCGCCGATGGAGCTGACACGGGCCCACCTCCAGCGCATTGAGGAACTGGACGGACGAGTCAGGTCCTACGTTGCCTTGCGGGCCGAGGGGGCAATGGCGGAAGCTCGTACCGCCGAGGCCGAGATCCTTCATGGGAACTACCGGGGTCCGCTCCACGGCATCCCCGTGGCTCACAAAGACCAGTTCGATGCTCGTGGCCTCCCCAGCCGCGCCCGCCCGGACGCCAACCAACTCCGAGACGTTATCGAAGACGCCACAACGGTCAGGAAGCTCAAGGAGGCTGGCTCCGTGTTTATGGGCAAGCTGGAAATGGACGGGTGGGCCGTGGGCGAGGATGCCGCCGATCAGCGGAACCAGGCCCGCAACCCCTGGGACCTCACCCGCACCCCTGGGGGGTCCAGCAGCGGGTCCGGGGCAGCGCTGGCCGCTGGGCTCTGCATGGGCTCCCTGGGTGAGGACAGCGGTGGCTCCATTCGGTTCCCGGGCTCGGTTTGCGGAATTGTGGGATTGAAACCAACCTATGGTCTGCTGAGCCGCTTTGGGCTGGTGCAGGTGAGCTGGTCCTTGGACCACGCCGGGCCAATGACCCGGACCGTCGAGGACAATGCCCTGGTGCTACAGGCCACGGCTGGTCACGATCCCAGGGACCCAACGTCCATTAACGTGCCTATCCCGAATTACTCCGCTGCACTCCGTGAAGACGTTAGGGGTCTCAGCATAGGTGTGCCCCGTGATTTCATTAACCTGTTAGGTTCGGGCATGGACGAAGAGATCTTGGCGGCGTTTAACCGGGCATTATCAGATCTCGAGGCGATGGGCGCTCGGGTTGAAGAGGTCCAGCTACCCAGCCTGGAGCTTGGTCCCATCGCTTTCATCGTGATGTGGTACGCCGAGACCTTCGCCCCCAGGAAGACTGACCTCAATTCCCGGCCGGAAATTTTCGGTGAGGACGCGCGGCTCATCTGCTATCAGGGCAGCTTGATCCCCACAACGGACTACCTGCTATCCCAGCAAGCCCGCACTAGGCTCCGCCGGGAATTCGCGGAGGTCCTCCGCAGCGTAGACGTGGTGGTGACCCCTACAACCCCGTTCCCCGCACCTCTTGCCAACGACTATTCAGGGACCCTCCGGTCGAGGGGTTACGACCTGAACCATTTCCAGTCCGCGTTTAACCTGACGGGAACGCCCGCGATGACGGTGCCCTGCGGCTTTAACGCTGCCGGCCTGCCCATGGGGATCCAGATTTTGGGCAAGGCCCTGGACGAGCCCACAGTGCTGCGCGTCGCTTACACATACCAACAGCACGCCGGCTGGTACAAGAGGCGGCCGCCGATTTAGCGGTAATACGGAGGAATACTTCGCCTACTTGGGTCAGAGACCCCGCTGGTTCAGGCAGCGATCAGTCGAACCGGTAGATGCGGGCGGCGTTTCCTTCGACGATTTTGGCCTGCTCGTCCTCGGGTACGCCGTCCAGGATGCTGTCCAGGATATCCCGGGACTTGGGGAAGGTGGACTCGGCGTGGGGGTAATCGGAGCCCCAGAGCAGGTTGTCTACGCCGATCATGTGGCGAAGCTGGATACCCAGGGCGTCCTCCTGAAAGCTGTGGAAGACGTTGCGGCTCATGAAGTCGCTGGGCAGGGTATCGCCCTGGAACCGGTACGGGGTGCCATAGCCCCCGCCAGCCCCCGGTCCGCGGCGCGGCGCAGCTCCGCTATCCCCTCTGTCACGCCGTCGTCCAGAATGATCATCGCCACACCTTTTAGCCGCTGGGGATGGCTTTCGCAAAAGTCCGCCACCCAATCGTTGCAGGTGGGAAAAATGGGACGGGCCAGATCCGCGTTCTCAATGCCAAACAGGTCCAAACCGAGCGAAGGATAGACTACTCCGCCGTAAATACCGTCCAGTTCCATATCCTTGACGTGCTCATCTGGAATATGTCCGCCGGGCCGGACGTTAGCGAAACTCCCCTCCTGCCTAATCTTTTCCGGCGTGTCAAAGCGCAGCCCAGCCCCTGAGGTGGCGCCAACGGAGGCTATCCTATTCTGACCAACGACCCACCAGTCGTCGGGATCCCCTACTTCCAGGTGGGGGATGTTGTCGCCGTAGCGAGCATCCATGCGGTCCAGCCACAGGTTGGGGGGCTCCACCACGTGAGAATCCGAAGAGATTACTCTGAATCCGGCCATTTTGTGCCTCCCGGCCCACCTACTTATCGTTCAGCCTTATTGTCCAACGCCTCTAAACAATTCTCGTACTCAGGACGAATTTTCCAGTGGATCCTCTTCATACATCCTTAGATTTATCATCGTCCCTCTTTTTGCCAAAGCGTTGACAACACCGCTCCGGGAGACATGGGGAGCTCGGTCATGCGGACTCCCACGGCCCGATAGATAGCGTTAGCGATGGCGGGGACTGGGGGGATGATAGAGACTTCTCCCACGCCTCTGACCCCCGCTGGGTGGGTTGGGTCAGGGACCTCAACCAACTGAGTGTCAATCATCGGCAAATCCGAACTGGTGGGCATTCGGTAGTCCAACCAGGTAGCGTTCTGCATCCGGCCTTGCTCGTCATAAAAGTACTCTTCGTTGAGAGCCCACCCAATGCCTTGGACGGCGCCACCTTGAATCTGGCCTTCCACATAATTCGGGTGGACGGCCGTGCCCGGGTCCTGGATTGCAGTGTAGCGGAGCACTCGGGTCTTGCCCGTCTCGGGGTCCACTTCAACATCTACTATGTGCACGCTGAAGCTTGGGCTTTCCCCTCCGAAGTCCCCTGCGGCATAGCCGACCACCGGGCCCCCAGTTTTGTTCAAGATTTCCGCTAGCTGCTTGAGGGTGAGACGCAGCTCGCGGTCTGAATGGTGGACGAACTCCCCGTCGGCCATTTCCACGTCTTTGTCAGGAACATCCCAAATACGGGCGACCCGTTGGAGCAGCCGGTCCTTCAGATCCCTGGCAGCCTCCTGACCAACCCATCCGGTCTTGTAAGTTACGCTGCTGCCGACGCTGGTGCCAGTGAATCCGATGGTGTCCGTGTCTCCAACGGAGGGATGGACATCCTCGGCGGGCACCCCCAGCACTTCGGCCACCTGCATAGCAACAGCCGTACGGCTAGCAGCCAGGTCTGGCGAGCCTTCCACTAGACTGACCGTGCCATCCCGATTCAGGAGCACCGACGCACAAGAGGGACCGCCAATATTAAAGCATACGGCTGAAGCCACGCCCCGGCCCCGGTTGGGACCACCCAATGGAGCGCGATAATGGGGGTGGTCCCTGGCGGCCTGGAGTACTTCCAGGTTACCTATGCGGCGGAACCTAGGGCCCGTCACCCGCCGGGTGCCCTCTTTGGCCCCGTTGCGGAGGCGAAACTCCAGCGGATCTATGCCTAAGATTTCGGACAGCTCGTCGATCAGCGTCTCCCCAGCGAACCCCGCGGATGGTCCCCCAGGGGCCCGATACGGGGCCACTTTCGGCTTGTTGACTACGACGTCGTAGCCCTCCACCTTAACGTTGGGGATGTCATAAGGGCCGAAAATATACCTGGCTCCCCCGTACACCGGGGACCCGGGATAGGCGCCGGCTTCGAAGATGAGGAGCGCTTCGGCGGCGGTGATTTTGCCCTCTCTGGTGGCGCCTATCCTGGCCTTGATGTAGGTGGCCGAGGTGGGACCGGTCCCTTCAAACTCCTCGGTCCGGTCCATGGTCACTTGGACCGGCCGTCCAGTCTTCTTAGACAGTAAGGCCGCCACCGGCTCGCCATAGACGTGTTGCTTGCCGCCAAAGCCACCGCCAATCTCCATGGGCACTACCTTGATCTGGGACACGGGGATTCCCAGCACCTGGGCGGTAAGATCACGCATAGCAAAATGGCCTTGAGAGCTGTCCCAAATAGTAATTTTCCCGTCTTGGTTCCATATGGCCGTAGCGGTATGGGGCTCCACGTACCCGTGGTGCACTGTCTTGGTGCGGAACTCCCGCTCCAAAACAACATCCGCGGCTTCAAATCCCTGTTGGGGGTCTCCTATCTCGTGGATAAAGTGGCTGGCGATGTTGGACGGGGCTGAGTCGTCACCCTCGTTTTGCAAGCCACCGGGACGAAAGTACTCCCCCTCGGAGCGATACAGCCGCTCGTGCAGGATTGGAGCGCCGGGCTCCATCGCCTCCCTGCCGTCCAACACGGCGGGCAACGGCTCATAATCCACATCTATGAGGGAGAGCGCTTGTTTGGCGATATGGGAATTGTCGGCGGCGACGGCGGCCACGGCATGGCCCCGATACAGCACAGTGTTGGCGGCCAAAACGTTGTTGCTGAGGAATCTAGGATTTAGGACTGCTCCCTCATCCACGTCCACCGGCCTTCCCGAAAGCTCGGGTAGGTCGGCGGAGGTGACAACCGCCTTCACGCCGGGCAAGGCCAAGGCCCGGCTGGCGTCTATGGACTTAATTCGGGCGTGGGCGTGTGGACTCCTGAGTATCTTAGCGTGAAGCAGCCCGGGGAAACTAATGTCGGCGCCGTAGCGGGCTTTGCCGGTGACCCTCTCCAATCCGTCGTGGCGAATGGGCCGGGTGCCGATGACCTTAAACCCCCTACCACCTTCGGCGTTGACTCCGGTTGTGGTGCTCATGCTTAATCTCCAAGGTAGCGCTCGTCACTCAATTTATTCCCTGGCCAAAAAGGGAAATCACACCCTCATATGCTTCCGGTCCCTTAGGCTTCGCCGGGGCTCAAAAACTTAGGCCGCACCTCCCGAAGCCCATCAATAATACCTTAATGGAACCACTGGCATATCCCGTCCACCGGCAACCTTCAGTTTATTCCGCCACCGCTGGTACTAAACCTCCCCGTTCAGCCCCGGCAACAAATGCGCCCAGTGCCATCACCAGGCATGGCAGACGGACTCAACCTACCTTATGTGTCGCCGAGTATGTCGGTAATTTCGGGGGAGCCGGTTGAGGTCAGGGGATAACGTTACCCACCTACCACCCCTGAGCTTAACTTGATATCCAGGCGCCCGCTCCTTTAGATAGTCAAACACACAGTTCTCTACGGTGCCTTGGTGACCATCTTACTGCCCTGAGATTATGCCGCTGCTGTCATCTCGCCGAAACCTATACCCGGTGTCTTGAATGCGGCCGTCCTTAAGAACACGGTAGTAAGAACCCAAACCGTCCAGTGGGATCGCCTGCGAGGCTCCTAAGCACACGATCTGTCAGCGCCCACTCGAAACCCAGAAGTTATCAGCCCGCTTATCATACTTCCCATATCCCAACAGATCGTCGAGCAACACCCAGGATTTGTTCAACCACCTCCACCGGAAGTTCCTGATAAAGAAGCGCGGTATGGCATATATTTTGCGCGGCGGCTTGGTCCATGAGCACCTGCGGACACACGTGCTACAGGTGGTCCCCACACGGTTCTGGAAGGTCATGCACTTCTTTGCATCTACCTTCCACGAGAGTACTCCCGCTGCATTGCTCTCGTCCAAGGGTTCGAAACTTCGGTTTTCCTTTGGGATGGACCCCGTACCGCACTTCGGGACACATTTCAGGCATGCGTTGCAGAACTCGGTGATGCCGGAGTCCAGGGCGCCTGCGGGCTCCAGCGGAAGGTCGGTTATAATCTTGGAAATACGGCATCGTGCCCCCACCTTGGGGTTGATTAATAGGCCATGTCTCCCTAGCTGTCCGAGGCCCGCATCGACAGCTAGAGGGATGCTCAGGGCCGTGTCATTAGCCGCTGGAATGGCCTGGTAACCCAGCCCTCGTATAAACTCAGCCAGCATCCACAGGGTCGGTGCCATTCGGGCATAAGCCAGGGTACTAAGTCCCTCGGTAAGTAGGGTCGGTGCATACTCCGTGCCCTCCACATCTGCCCAGGGCCAACGTGACGGCGACGTCGACTCGGGACTACGTGACCCTTCTGGCGGAGAGCCGGTCATGGGCAACAAGTCCACGGTGTTGCTGGCGCACCATCTCAAGGAGCTCAAGCTTCCCACATTCCTGAAGGAATACGACAAGGTGGCAAGCCATTGCGCCTCCGAGGGAGTCGACCACCCGGACTGTCTGCTGCGCCTATCGGAGCTAGAGCTTATCGACTGTCATCATCGCATGGTGGACCGCAGGATCAAGGCGGCCCGCTTCCCCACAGTAAAGAGCCTGGACACCTTCGACTTCCTGGCTATCTCCTCGCTCAACAAAGCCCTGGTACTGGAACTAGCCCGGTGCGAGTACATCGACCGCAAGGATAACGTCATCGCTGTTGGCAACAGCGGCACCGGCAAGACCCACGCCGCCCTCGGCCTCGGCCTGGCTGCGTGCCAGCGAGGACTGTCCGTGGGATCCACCACGGCCGCCGCTCTGGTCCACGAGTTGATTGAGGCCAGGGACGAACGGCGGTTGCTCAACTTGCAGCGGAAGCTGGCGAGTCTCAAGCTCCTGATTATCGACGAGTTGGGCTTCGTACCCTTGTCCAAGACCGGGGCCGAACTGCTCTTCAAGGTCTTCAGCCAGCGCTACGAGCGTGGCTCGACTCTGGTCACCTCCAACTTGCCCTTCGACGAGTGGACCGAGATCTTTGGCTCTGAACGGCTCACCGTGGCCCTCCTAGACCGCCTCACCCACCATGTCCATATCCTGGAGATGAGCGGGGATAGATTCCGCCTCAAGCAGAGCAGGCAAACCGACCAGCATCAGCCAACAGACTAGGCCTAAGCTCTCACAGACCACCGGACTTTCATACTCACACCGCGGCGTTCAGTGGTACAGTTTTGCTCCGCCCTCCTGGTACAATTTCTCTCCGCCCTTGACAAAGGTTATAGAAGAAATGGATATCGACCTGGGGATGGTTCACAAATACCTAGTACTCAGTCAACCTAATTGTTGGCAGGATAGAGATGGTGAAGCTTGACTCGGGCGTCCACAGTGGAGAATCTCCAGTCAATGGTTGCTCCGGCTTGGTTTCGTTCTGCCTCCAGGGCCGCGATCTCGCCACTCAAAGTCTCTTCATCGGCAATACGCCGGCGCAGGACTCGCCTGGCCAAGACACTGAACTCGATCTCTGCCATGTTGAGCCAACTACCGTGCTTGGGAGTGTAGTGAAACTCCAAGCGTTTGCGTATTCGCCTAGCCTCCTTGGGCTCGAAGGTTTCGTAGAGGGAAGCTGGTTTGTGGGTGTTGAGGTTGTCCAGCACCACCCGGATCTTCTCGGACGCTGGGTAAGCTTCATCGGCCAGCCACCGCATCTGCTGAGCGAAGTCCACCATGGTGCGACGTTCGGTCACTGCCACATGCCTCCAGCCCGCCAGGGGCTCGCACAGCATGAACAGGTTTCGGGTGCCATTGCGCTGGTACTCGTAATCGTATCGCTCCCGTCGTGCCGGCTTGGGCGGGATCGGAGACCTCTTTTCCGCCAGCAACTGCTTGGAGGTCTCGTCGAAACAGACCACCGGGCGCTCTGGGTCATAGGGTTCCGCGTAAAGGTCCAGCACATCCTCCATACACGCCACAAACTCGGCGCTCACCTGGGGAATACACCACTCCTTCTTCTGCCACGGCTTGAGACTGTTTTTTTCAACCGCTTGCGAATTCCCTCGTGGGACATGGAGGGCGCCAGCCCCAACTCCACCACCTTGTTTGCCAGGAGCCGCAGGGTCCAGTGGTCATGGCCTGGAGGGGCCTCGCTGCACGCCAGGGCAATCAGGTGCGCTTCCCCCCGCTCATCCAGTTTGGTCGGATGTCCTGGCCGAGGATCTTCCTCCAAGGCCCGCTTCAGTCCTCCCTCCAGGTACCGCCGCTTGGTACGGCACACCGTACCCGCAGACGTGTCCAGCGCCTCCACGATGCGCATCACCCCCCAGCCCGTATTCTGCTAAAGGCAGATACGGGCCCGGGCAACCTTTCGCGCTGGGCTCTTTCCCCCGCGAATCAGTCGTTCCAACTGGTCTCGTTCTTCCCTTTCCAACCGGACCACATACCGTTCTCGTCCCATGGCTGCCACCCTCCTACGTCAACACTCCTAAAAAAGGGTAGCAACCTTAGACGTTTTCTTAAACAATTACCAAAACCGAGTTGACTGAGTACTAGTTAACAGAGGTAGCCCGATACAGACAAGATCGAACTTACCTCTCTACAGGTGGACTTGTCTAAGCTTCTCCATCCGCTTCCGGGCCAGCTGCGCCCGAAGTTGTACTGAAATCAACTGATCTATCGCTGGATCGTCCGATGGACCCCTTCGCTGCAGCTCAACCTCCGCCCACGCCCACGCCTCCTCCCAGAGGACAAGCTCCGGATCCACCGGTCCCGCTGGCTGGCCTACCTGTCCGTAGATCCCCGTAGCCTTTAGCACCGCAATCGCAGCCTTGACGTCCCATTGGTCGATCGCACTTTCTAGGGTGTCGGTGGCCTTGGAAACCAGGCTCCGTAGCTTGTCCTCGGCCCCCGCCCAGATACCTTTACGCTGGCGGTTCAGCTCGGCGGCAAAGTATGGGTTTTCGTTACGCCACCGGGTAATGGTCTCTCGCAGACATTGATTGCTTCGGCTGTCTTCCTGTCACTATTGCCTTGAACCAGGAGGCGGATAGCTCGCTCCTGTACAGCTGACAGCCCCTTGTTTACGCTCATGTGTGATTTCTTGTGAGATTCAGTGACTTTGGGCGACCGTTATGGAAACCTTACTGGTTGCGGGAACAGGCGTTCAACACTGCCTACCGACACATCAGCTCATTGATCATGAGCTACCAAGTCGATCAAACGGGTAATCCTCCAGTATTGGGCAAAGGTGGGAATGGATAGGGTTAGCAAGGAGGGGCGGCCGATAGGGCGGCCCTGATCTATCCGGCCGTGGTCATCATGGGCATCGGCTATTGGGTGTACGTGCCCAAATTGCTCACCCTGCCCATGCAGATGGCCGGCATGACTCCGGAGAGGGTAGCGGTGGTCTGGGGTTCGCCCCTGACCTTTTCCGGTTTCGCAATGTTCGTATCGCCGATACTGGTAGGTGGGCTCTGTGACATATCGGGCTCGTTCATCCCTGGCTTAGCCATCGCCGCCGCTGCCTCGTGGGTCATCTTGCTAGCGGGCATCTTGCTGCCGCGGAACGTCACACATTCCCCGGCCCCCATCCCTCAGGCGCCATCTCAGCTAGTTTGACAACTCAAAACCGGACGCGTAACTTTAAGCCCACACGCTAGGGCCTTGTGTTCACGCCCAATACAGTGGCCAAAACTCGAATGATTTAGGAGACTGACATGGGTAGGATTCCCGCAGCGACCAGAGAGACAGTTCCCAGCGGCCAAGCCGACGCTTTTGACCAGCTTCTTGCCAGCGCAGGCTCGGTGCCCTTGGTCGGACCCGGCTCGATATTCTGGCACGTCCCCAAGGCGCAGCAATTGGTCACAGCCTTGAACCAATACCTGCGCAACGATTCGTCTCTGTCTAACAAGATCTTGGAACTCGCCATGCTGGTCACAGCTCGCGAGAATGACTGCATGTACGTCTGGAACGCCCATGCCGCCTCCGCCCGGGCCGCCGGAGTGTCCGACGCCGTGGTGGACGCCCTTAGAGACCGCAAAGAGCTCCCGGCGCTGGCCCCCGACGAAGCAGCCGTCATCAACTTCGGCCAAGAGTTCTACCGCACGCACCGGGTGAGCCGCGGCGCGTTCCAATCGGCGATCGAGCAATTCGGCAAGCAAGGCTTGATCGAACTGACGCTGACCATGGGTAACTATGCCCTTATCGCCATCGCGGTCAACTCCTTTGACTCCGAGTTGCCGGCCAACCGCACCGAACCGGTGCTGCCCGTCTAACCCTATGGAGGAGGGAGTTGTCATGGCGGTCGAAACTCGGTCTTGGACGACCTGAAGTCCCGGCTAGAGCGCACTCGCTGGCCAGAAGAGTTGCCGGGCACTGACTGGGACTACGGCAGCAATTTGGGCTACGTCAAAGAATTGGTGGAGTACTGGCGCACCAAGTTCGATTGGCGTGGCCAGGAGAATCTGATCAATTGCTTCTCCCATTTCAAGACCGATGTCGACGGCCTCGGCATCCATTTCAACCCCGAGAAGGGAAAGGGCCCCAACCCCATGCCGCTGGTCATCACCCATAGCTGGCCCGACACCTTCTTTGAGATGCACAAGATCATCCCCAGTTCCTCGCAGTGGCGAGGCGGGAGCTGGTGCGAGAGGGCCTGGTAGGGAAGCTCCACGAAGAGTTCCTGTCCACCACGGGCAACGGCAACGCCTTGGACAACAACCGGCGCATTGGCCGGGAGATGGCGGCCAGGCTCCAGCAAGCAGGCGTGGGCTCGGTTATCTTGACATCAACTTGAGGGACCAGCACCCGCAGCGGCGCTGCGACAGGCACCGAGTTGGAAAAGGCTGGGATTCCTGTGGCTCAAGTAACCTCCATGACGCCGGTAGCAAAGGCCGTGGGTTACAGCCGCATAGTTCAGGCCAGGGGGCATCGTTTATCTGTTGGGCGATGCCGAGCTCCCGTCCAACGAAGAAAAGGATTTGCGCCGAAGAATAGTCCAACAAGCCTTGGACGCCCTGGCTACCGAGGGCTGGACGACGTCTTGAACGAGATCCGGGGGGTGGCTCCCTATGAAGGTGCGGGAACATACTCACGGATAGGAGCAGCTGCACCTCAGTTAGATGTCTACAGGGCCAGGGCCGCTGAGGAGCGGAGCGAACAGACTCGTTCCTTCGTCCGCGTAGTGAAAGCGCCCTAAATCTACTTCTCTTTTTTCAATTTACGTTTTTCCTTTAGAGTATGTTGTGCAATTGTCTGTTTTTCCTTTTTGGATTTATCTTTTTTACCACCCTTATCACCCATTACTTTTGCTCCTTTGGAAGTGAATCTTCTAACGGCCCCAGGTTTAAGCCTGATGGGGTTCCTGGTAGCGGACTGCCACTATAGTCAGGGATGACATATTATCCGAGATTCTCCATTTCGGCTGACCCTATGCCTTCAGCAAGACCCGAATGGATTCCAGCTTACCACCGGTCTTTGGGTCTCGGCAACGTTCTCTTGCTCCGGCGTGGGACAAGGTTTCTGCTATGGACACCCAGGGGGAATACGTCTTATCGTCATCCTGGCCGAGTGTTGGCAACCAGCAGAAGTGGGACACTTTTGTTAAGGAGAGATCAAGGGGAGATGGCAGTGTTGCTGGACTCCCGGCGCTGCCGGTTGTAGCGTTGACGCCATTGTAAAGCCTGAGCTTTCACCTCGCTTCTTCTGATCAAGATCCCTTCCCGTCTCCCGTTGAGGACGTCATCCGGGGTCACGTTGCTCAGGGCTTTGTGATAGCGGCGGTTGTTGTAGAAGTCCACGAAGCCAGCGGCGGCCACCTCCAGATCACCAGGTACTTCATACGAGACCTGGTTCACCTCGTGCTGAATGCTCTGATGGTACCGCTCCAGTTCCCCGTTGGTTTGGGGATGGTAGGGCGCCGCCAGGATAAGACGGATCCCTACCAGGCCCAGGTAATCGCGGAAAGCCCTGGACACGTAGCCCGATCCATTGTCACTCAGCAGTCTGGTCCGGTCCTCCAAGGGCACTTTGGTCATCCCAGTAGCGTCGATGGCTAGCTGGACCACCTCGATCAGGGAGTCAGCGGTCATGTCCAGTTGCAGCTTCCAGGCCAGGATGGACCGGGAGTAATCGTCCATCACGGTGACCACGTAGTAATAGCCCCACCCCACCACACGGAAATACGAAGCATCGGTAGCCCACATCTGATGCGGACCGCTGGTCTTGCGTTGGTACTCTTTGCCGGCCAGAAGCTTCATATCAGGAGGTTTGACCAGGCCTTCCCTCTTCAGGAGGCGATACACCGTAGATTCACCCACCGATAGCCTCAGGTGGTCGGTGATCCAAGTGGCCAGTTGCCGGCTGCTCCACTCCGGAGACTCCCTGGCCGCAGCCAAGACTGCGACCTCTTCCGGTGGCCTAAGCCTGTTCCAGGGTATCCGGGTCCTGTGAGCAGAGCAATCCTGCTTTCCTTGCCGTTCTCGGGCCCGTCACCGGTAGTATGTGCTCTTGGGCACCTGCAGCTGGGCGAGCAGCTTCCGTTTTCCCCACTGGCTCTGTTCCACCCGGGTTATGATGTTCGACCTCTCCTGGGCGCTCATGCACCTGCGGCCCCATCGAAAGCTGGGATGGCCGTTTTTTTGAAGCGGTGGACCTCCAGGGAAAGGTCGGCAACAAGTTGTTTCAGATCGTGGTTCTCCCGCTTGAGGTGTCCGATCTCCTGACGGGTGGCATCTCGGACCGTGTCCCGAGTGAGACGCACTTTACCCGCTTCCATGAATTCCTTGGTCCAGGCATAGAAGACGCCTGGCTTTATTCCCTCACGCCGGCAAAGGTCACTGACGGTCACCTCCCGACGGAACCCTTCCAGGACGATGCCGATCTTATCTTCCGGGGCGTACTTCCTACGGGTCGCGGCTCTGACTTGCCGGATGAAGATCTTGGTCTCTTGAGTCGGGGTCTCTGTAGCTTGGGCTTGATCGATGTTGTTCTGAGACACTTCTGGCTCCTTTCTAGATGTGGATAATTTATACCCAACACCAGGAGTCCAAACCCATCTCCACCCTCATGTTTTCTTCCCCTTAAAAGTGTCCCATTATCGCTGAACGCCTACACTCCGACTGCTACAGTAGTGGCACCGGCTCCTCCTCGCCCAGACGATTGTTAACCCTGGGTTTCATGCGGTCGTTAGGGGCAGCGGTGACTCAAAGCTCATGTACATGCGCTCAAACCCGGACGACTCCACTGCTAACAACCTTGACAGCCAATTCGAGCGCTGACCGCTACCGGACAAGTACGACTGCGGGGAGGCAGGGGGGCTAAGACTCTGTTGGGCAGCCAGTCAGAGGCTCGCATCAGGGAGGATCGTGTGGAATATGGCATGGAACCGGTCAGCAGAATGGCCAGCGGTTGATATGCCTACGTCTGGTCCAGCGTGTCTCAACCGCGACCCCGATCCTAATGGCTTCTTCACCTTTGGACAGATCTCCCCCTTATTCTGCACGCGCCTGAATAAGGGCCTCGCCCTGAGATAAGCATTAGCTTGTCTAGATCAGCTGTGCTCCGGGGAGATCGAAGCTCCCCAGATCACGGGCTCGGTGGCGCCGGAACTGAGACTATACTGGGAGGCGATGACTCGCAAACTGTCCCTACCCATCATGTTAGCTATGCTGGTCATTGCCTTCGCTTGTTCGGGACCTGAGCCCACAGTGACGTCAACCTCCACGCCAGCAGCAACAGCCACGCCTATGCCGATGCCAACACATCCGCCGACGGCCATGGTTGTCGCTGCTCAGACTCCTATCCCAACGCCCCTTCCCATCTCGACACCAGCCCAGGCCCCAACGGCCACGGCTGCCGCCGGGCCCACGCTGACCCCAACATCGACACCCAAGCCAACACCTACGGCTACCCCAGTGTTTCTAACTCCCACTTCGACGCCCGGCACCTCTAAGTTGGATTGGAACTGGGCCCAGGTTGGAGCAGATGGTAAGC
Organism: Dehalococcoidia bacterium; assembly: GCA_965247585.1. GTDB lineage: Bacteria > Chloroflexota > Dehalococcoidia > Lucifugimonadales > CBDFHC01. The sequence goes on along the minus strand of CBDFHC010000005.1, from coordinate 1,139,693 downwards.
CGCTTCCAAGCTGTGGTGATTCCATATTCACCCACCCTGTAGTAGACCTGGAAGATGCTATCCCTTTCTTCTGGGAAGGACACGGATACCCACATGACCACATGGTGTACTGGTCTACCCGGGAGCTCAACCGGGGGCTCGATGATGAATTTCCAGCGGCTGGTGTACCTGCCTCAGAGCAGGTCCAACTGTATGCTCCCGCGGACATCTACATCATGAACTTTGGGCGGAGTGTCAGGGAAGCGCAAGACGGTGGGACGTACGAGGAGTGGGGCCCATATACCATCATCTGTGAAGGGTACAGTCTATTCTGGGCCCATGTTGGCAGACCGGTCGAAGAAATCCTCGATAAGTTCAGGCATAGCGTTCCGGTCGAGTGGACCGACTGTCCAGCGTCAACGGGGGAAGAGGCGTTGGTAACGACAGAGGTTGGAGAGTGCAGATGGAAAGTGTATTTCAATCCCCCCATTCCCGCAGGAACGCCGATCTGGAAATCCAGTGGCTACTCAACAGGATTTGACCTTGGTCTTCAGCTGTTTGGACTTACGGCCGAGGAGCTCCAGCGGCATCCCAGCTACGGATACTCCATTAACGCTTGGGTCCACTCAGGTGGGAACTCTCTCTGTACATTAGAGTACTTCCCGGAGCCTTATAGGACGGCATACCTAGAATCGATGCCAGGGAGGTGCGGCCCGTTTAATCAAGACGTACCGGGCACTGCCATGGGAATGTGGTTGCCAATACGACCGCCTGCCGACGGGAGCATCCCTGACCATGGACACGGGACTGTATGGGATTCATTGGGAGAAGGGGAAACTTCAGGGATCTACCTTTACGAGGACTGGATAGATGAGTCGGTGCACAAGCTGAATATTGGGGGCCAGCTCCCCGATATCCCACCGGGTATGTATCGGATTGAGACGGTTTCGGACGGTCTTGTCAATCGTGAGTGGGACTCGGTAGTCCCGGGTGAGGTTTACTGCGCCGAACTCCGCCGCCAGACGTCCGTGTGGGGATCGGATGACACGGTCACAGGGGTGGTGCTGATTGAGGTGTCTGAAGATGGTCGGACCCTAACCATCGAGGGCATTACGAGAACGCATTGCGGGGAAGGCCAGCATTCGTTTTCGACTGATGCGGACACGCTGTATCGCTGAAGCCCTCTTCGAAAATCCGAAACCCTAGAATGTATCAAAGGTCATATATGATGCCACACACGCCGTTGAGAAGGAGTAAGACTGCCTGGTTTCTCGGTTTCTATCCGTCAGACTCATAACCCGAATGTCGTTGCTTCGACCCCTCCCGGGAGGGGTCGAGGTTATTGGTCGCGGGTCCGCTGGTCGGACCCGTCTTGATTGACTCCCTTTTAGTTTAAAGGTCGCCCAAAACCTCTCGGGAAGCTTGTCCTGCCCTCAGAGGTCCAAGCTCGCCTTACCGTCGTCAGCGTAAGCGGAACCCGGTATGATTTGTCCCATGAGAGCACCATTTGTCCGTACCCCTTTATTGCTCGCAATTGCGTTGTTCCTCGCGAGTTGTGGCGGTGTTGTGAACGGGACACCTTCACCTGTGCCTGGTCTGAGGGCGGCATCCTCCACCGAATCCCCGGCGCAGCTTGTAGCAACGCCCACCGGGCTTCCCGAATCTAGGGCAACGGCAACTTCAGCGCCGCCTGAACGTACAACGGTTGAGTCGTCAGAATCGACATCCACCCCCTCTGTCGCTTCGGTGCTCGTAACGAATGCGACACCGACCCCACCTCCGACCACTCCTACCGCGTCGCCCACACCATCTGTCACCCCCACACCTACGCTCACTCGAACCTCGACTCCAACCCCTACCTTGGCCCCAGCACCTACGCCCTCATCGTCCTCGACTTTAACTGCTACCCCAACGCCCACACCCACTGCAATTGCAACCGAAGCAGCTGAACTTGGGGCTATATGTTCCTTTAACGAGGGGCAGCGGCGGCTCTCGTGCCATGCAGAGGGTCAAACCGGTGGCCAACTCAAATGGACGTCCAACGTCAGTACCAAAGGAGGCTGGAACGAGATCTACGAGGTCACGTTCGACTGGGGAGAGTTCTTCAACGAAATCCAGGTTCAGGTAGAGGAATGCCACGGGTCGAGCTGTTCGCTGGCCACGACTGCATTTGATATCGAACTGCAACCCCGGGGTGATTGTCCCGCCGACTTTACCGGTTGGTTCACCACATTCCCCCTACCCAGCCTGTCGGCTATCTACGAGGTCGGACCACCTGGTCGGATCCTGACTAACGACTACAAGGGCCATGGATACTTCCGGGTCCCAAACGGTCAGAATGTGCTCGATGTACGAATGCCAATAGACGCCACGCTGTACGCGGGCTCGGTTTACCTTGCACCGGACGAGCCCCAGTACCTACTGTTCTTCCGCACCGCCTGTGAGGGCCTGTGGTTCCTCTTCGACCATATTCGGGAACCAGTGCCCGTCATCGCCGAACTGTTCACCGATGACCCACCGGTCGGCGACTCTCGCACTCACACTGTGGGCCCGCTGGAGTTAAAGGAGGGGGATCTCGTTGGTACCAGCATCGGCACTCTAGCGGATGGTAACGCGTTCGTTGACTTCGGCGTCAACGACGACTTCGGTCGCCTGCCAACCCCGCAACACCCGAACGCCCACGGGCGCTTTCTGAGTGCAGTGTGCATCTACACGTTCTTCGATCCCGAAACGGCCGCCTATCTGCGGTCGATCGAACACCCTGGATCGGTCGCTGAAGAAGGTCTCTGCCCTTAGAATACAACGTTGACCCCGCCCAGTCGGAGATCCTGATGCCTCCCAGTTAATGCCATCGGCTCAACACAATTGGGAATCCGGACATGACCCGATGCGGCCTATCCTAGCTCCCACAAGAAGGGCATGATTTAATCGTCCTTGATCTGGTTTAGACCCCTGCTACTTTAACCACTGAACTAGACAAACTAAAACCGATAAAAAGGAGATGCCATGGCTACTACACGAACGAGACGCACTACGTCAAAGAGGGTATCGAAAAAGCCGCAATCAAGGCGAGCCAAGAAAACAGCGGCGGACCTAACTCCAACTGCGGATGCGGGCACCGTGAGTAGCGCACCGGGCTTGCTAGGCCGGTGCACCAAATGCGGATCCTGGACCAGCCAACCCGATCATAGTTGCGCAGGTTAGGCAGGTCAGCTGTCTCTCGGCCGAACTAACACCTAATCTAGCTATCTAACCTGGTCGAAGTACTGAAGCCAGTTTCGGTCTTCCACGAGAGTTTAGATTAATTCTACTTTCTCGCCTTAGGAGTTAATCCTGAACACCAGCTCAATCCTATTGTCCCGATAAACGTACGCCGCGTTGTGGCGAATTTGCTTTGATATGGACCTGATCACTTGCACCGAGGCGCTTAAGCGGCCTGTGGATGACCCTTTGCCGTGGATGTTGGCAAACCCACGGCGGCTACAGAGATCGACACGTGATGGGTTGTGGCTGCGTCTGATAGACGTAGGTGCCTCCCTAAAGCTCCGGCGTTATATGCAAAGCGACCATTTGGTGTTGGAGGTGCGAGACGAGCTTTGTCTCTGGAACGAAGGACGGTTCGAGTTAGAAGGGTCTTCGGAGGGGGCCATATGCCGTGCCTCTAGTTCATCTCCAGATTTGGTGCTTGCTGTTTCTAATTTAGCCTCAGTTTACTTGGGAACCGTAAATTTCAGTACACTTTCACAAGCAGGCTTAGTAGATGAGCGTACTCCCGGGGCATTGTTGCGTGCTGATCGCATGTTTGCTGTCCAGTATCAGCCTTGGATTCCACACTATTTTTAGCGCGGGACTACTAGAGCAGGAGCTACCGCTGGCGGGAATCAACTCTCCCCCATTTCCCAATACCAAATTTTCGACCTCGGGGCATTAGTGCGTAAGTAATCAAGGCATGGGTGCTAGAGCTGGCAGATGCGGACTAGCGGACGGGGAGGGCTCTGGTTGTTCACTATTAGCAAATCCGGTTAGTTATCTTGTTGCCTGGCATCGGGCGTGAAAGTCTCCCCAATAGCTGATGTTAATCTCAGCGGCAGTCTTCGGACAGCGCCAATCTGTTGGATAGTTCTTCATCTCTTGGAATCTCACTCAATGTTTGGCCGGAGGTTGTGCCACTGCGTGTTCTGCTCAAATGTATGCCCCAACCGACACAGTAACGGCTCGGAAAGGTGCTTCCCCACGAACTGGATGCTAAGAGGCAGTCCTTCACTGTTTTGGCCACAAGGCAAGGAAATGGTAGGAGCGCCGCTGAAATCGTAGGGCACCGTGAATCGGCCCCAGTTGGGGTCGTCCAGCAAAAACGAGGGTCCGTACATTTCCTCCAAGGTAATCGGGAAGGGAGGGGTGGTCATAGTTGGGCAGCCAATCACGTCGATATTCTCGAAGAGGTTGGCTAAGAGGCCGCGGCATGCCGAGCGGACGTTATTAGCCTTGGCATATTCGGCCCCGGTGACCTCCGCGCCCTTGTCCAACCAGCCCCTAAACCACGGGCCGTAATCGTCACGGCGCGACGGGTAGGTTGCTTCGTGGGCAGCTAACGCTTCCGATGCGCAAAGCACTCCCCATGCATCCATGTAGTCACTGGTATCGGGAACATGTATCGGAACTATCACGGCGCCCAGCCCTTCCAACACCTTGATTCCCGCTAACACACTCTCCACCAACTGAGGGTCGGTATTTCCAGAGATGTATTTTTCGTCCAGGCCGATTCGGATGCCACGGATACCCTTGTCGATTCCCTCCAGCATGTCGGGCACCGGGGCGGACAACGACGTGGCGTCGTTCGGGTCCAGACCGGCTATGGCCTGAAGCATGATACCGGCGTCGGCAGCGCAACGAGTCATGGGGCCGATGTGGTCCAAAGATTCGGCTAAGGCAAGCACTCCGTAGCGGCTAACCCTTCCCCAAGTAGGCTTAATTCCCACTATGCCGCAGGCAGCGGAAGGGAACCTGATGGACCCTCCGGTATCGCTCCCCAGAGACCCGTAGCACAACCCCGCTGACGTGGCTACGCCAGAACCACTGGAAGATGCCCCGCTCCACAGGTTGGCGCCCCAAGGGTTTACCGGCACCTGAAACTCGGGGTTGTAACCGGCCATGGCGCCCTCGGTCAGGTTGAGTTTGCCCAAGATAATCGCGCCCGCCGCATTCAGGTTCTGCACCACGGTGCAATCGAAATCCGGGACATGGTCCATCAAAGCCTTGGTGGCGCCCATTGTGGCCACGCCCTTGGTGAAACAAAGGTCCTTGACGGCTATGGGCACCCCGTGGAGTGGGCCCAGATAGTTTCCTGCGGCAATGGCGTTCTCGGCAGCTTGGGCCGAAGCCCTAGCCTGATCGGCCATGACCGTAGCGTAGCTCTTGTATTGTGGGTCATGTCCCTGGATACGCTCGAGCAACGCTTCCGTCACTTCCACAGGCGATAACGATTTCGATTTAATTAGGGGCGCCAATTCGGTGATTGTTTTGAAGTGTAGAGGCGTCTCGCTCATCGGTAGTCTCCTCTTGGCTATAGTTTGAATCTGGATCGGCTCAGGGGAACATTGTCGCAGTGGAAGTTGCTGGCGACCGCTGGTTATTCGGTCACATGACTGCGCTATTATAGCGCTAGGCTTGGACTGGAAGGGGAGGCGGGGGAGGGCAGGCATCCGGCACACCCTGACTAAAAAATGGGTCTTCAGGGGCAATTGATGTAGCTGGGAGGAGCTACATTGCCAAAGCCACTTTTCAATTAAGGATGAAGCGTTGTCGGTGGATGCGCCGGGCGAGGCCCATGGACCGCCACCGGCCGTGGCCCTGCGGAGGAAGCACGGCCGCTGAATACCATCCGCTCCCTAACCTGCGATGTCTGGGAATGCCCGCAGATAGTTCATTGCAAGTAGCATAGGCAGCTCCTTCGCAACGAATGGGACTTCTGGTCAGTTGAACTCATGGAGCGTCCCAGCACGCCGAACGTATCACAAGTGCGCCGGGAGGCACCGGCTTCTTAGCGGCCGTCAGCACCGGCAGTCCGTGTTCCATTCGTGTCCACCCTTCGATGCGTGTTGCAGTAACTTTACGCCGCCCTTCCCTTGGTTAGGGTATTTGGTCAACCGCTTGGATGAGTTAGAAGTGTTGGGAATGACCCCCATGACCGGCTCCATCGCGGTCGGCGAAAACCATACTGGTGTAGAGGTAGAGGGCGAGAACGAGCCCTTCTTCGTGGATGGTGAGCCCCGGTACGAAGTGCAATCCCATTACGAAACTCAGTCCTATGAGGAAGCTACGAAACAGGACTGCAAATTGGCCGGTGGGACTGTCTACGCTAGCTCTGACGGGGAGGTCCGGTGCGTCATCGTCCGCGATCTGAAGGACGGTGGAGAAGTGGGGAACCAGGCGCCGCCCCCGACAGTGATACCCCAGGTATTACCCTCTTCTAAATAAGAGCGTACGATCCCGTTACATGAAGCAGAGGCGGCCGCCGGGTACTGACAACCGGCGGCCGCGTCCTTTACGCCGTGGGCGAGTTGCGGCTATACCAGTCAATGATATCCGAACCGGTGGCAGCCCATACGCCCTGGCGGCGAGTCATGTGGGCGAGCGCCCTATCCAAGTACCGGATGCGGAAAGGCTGGCCGATAATCCAGGGATGCAGGTTCAGCACAAGCAGCCGCCCGTTTTGTGCTCCGTCTCGGTGGAGGGTGTCAAAGCTCTCCATGAGCAACTCACCATACCTGTCTATGGCTACATGTCTGCCCCAAAGAGCGTTTATGTCATCCAGCTCCAGCATGACCGGCAGGGCGAACAACTCACCCTTTGGGGTGTGTATCCGATACGGCTGTTCGTCGTTGGCCCAGTCACAAACATATCGGATGCCGGCCTCCGCCAATAGCTGGGGTGTCCTTACGGACTCACCGTACTCCGGACCCAACCAGCCCAACGGCGCTGAACCAGTGGCGCGGGTCAGGACGTCCAGGGATTTTTGGATGTATTCCCGCTCTTGCCGCTCCGAGAGATCATCCAAAGCGAACCGCCAAGGTCCCTTCAGGAGGGGATCCCAGCGGTGGAAGGTGTCCTCTGTGAATGATCGGGGCTCAAACCCTCTGTTGGCGTCCAGGAGTTCCTGTCCAGTCTCCTGGTAGCGCCGGATTATGTGCTCCTGGAAGTCGGTCGGCAGCGCCGAAAGGTTGTTGTCATAGAGAATCGGCGCCGGGGTGAACTCACGATTCAGGGTGAAGTCGCGGCCCTCCAGGCCGGGGATCACGCAGAAGGAGCAGCCAACGGGGCAACCCCGGCTGGCGAACGCCATCTGGTAGCGACCCCGCTGGCGCTCAAATTCCCAGCAGAGACCGGAGTGGATCGCCAGCCCGGTTTCTTGGTGCCACCAGCTCTTCGAAGCAAAGGCACCAGGACCGCCGCACCAGACTTCACTATGGTCCTTCACCCGCAACGGCACCTCTCGGGCCTTTGGCGCAACCCAGGAGAAGATCAGCGAGAGAGCCACCAGGTCAAACCGAACTGCGAACATACCCGGGTCACCGGCGGCCGCCTGGACACTCCACCCTTGACAGCGAAGCCAGTCCATCAATTTCGCAGCTCCCAGGTTGTATTGGGGAGCTGAGCAGTTAAGTACAAGCGCTCGTTTCGCTAAACAAAATCACTGAATTTGTTTAGTAGGTCAGCGGTGATGCACTGGTTGAGAGATTGGCACGCGGAACTGTTTGTTGTCAGCGGATTTGAAGTCCAGCGGGGGCTGTATTGGCCTGTATCTTAGAGTCCCTTCACGACTTGATTGGTACGTGACCAAAGCTACAAAGAAAAGGTCCCTGATATAAAACCAGGGGCCTTTCCGTGCCTATTATCGGTAGCGGGGACAGGACTCGAACCTGTGACCTTCGGGTTATGAATCCGCCTGGACAACTCCAACATAGTCCACAGTTGTCCATCCATTATCTAAAATAGCGTCCTCCATTCCGTCTTCGGTCAAACCAAATTGCTGTTAGTCGCATGGGTTCCTGTCAACGTGGCTCTCGTTATCTATTCTTGCTCATGCGGTTTCCACTCGCCGCATAAACCGAGTCTTGGGCTAATTATTGTGTGGCGCTAGTTTTAGGTCCTGGCCAGGAAGGATCGGTGAACTTCTGGAACTCCAGAAGGTATCCGTTAGGGTCACGAATGGTAAAGGCGTAAGCGGTTCCTCCCTGGTGAGGCGGGTCCTCAGGCGTAATCCCACGGCCTTTGAGATAGGTATGCCACCCGTCTACGTCGGGAGTCAGGAAGGTAAAAACAACGCCCTTCGGCTCCACATAGCGGCCGGGTCGAGCGAAGCAAATGCCTATGAAGCCGCCTGGACCTGCGTAATAGAAACGACAGTACTCCTGGTCGTAAGCAAGCTCTAACCCCAATGTTTCTGTGTAGAAGGACGCCGTGGAGTCAAGATCTTTAGTTGTAGAACGTCAGCGATAATGGGACACGTGAGAGGGGTAGAAAACCCGAGAGTCTGAGAGTGGTGAGAGCTCCTGAAGTGAGGGTAGAGTACCTCATGAAAGGAGCAGCGATGTCCCAGTCAGACGCCAGCAAGGCCGAGGCCGCCGATCAACGGTCGGAGCAGACTAGGTCCTTCGTTCGACGAGTTAGAGCGGCTACCCGGCGCAAATACACCCCGGAAGAGAAGATCCGTATCGTGCTGGAGGGCTTCCGCCGCGAGGTCACCGTGAACGACCTGTGCCGGCGGGAGGGTATCAAGCCCCACTCCTACTACTCGTGGACCAAGGAGTTCATGGAGGCGGGCAGGGAGCGGCTGTCCCGTGACACGGTGCGCGATGCCACCCGGCAGGAGATCCAGGATCTCAAGCGGGAGAACGGCGAGTTCAAGCAGCTGGTAGCCGAGCTATCCCTCGAGGTCTACCGTCTGAAAAAAACGGCCATACCAATGCCCCAGAACGGCGTCGGTACCAGCGGATGAGCGCCGTTGAGAAGGCGACGGTCCTGGCCAGTGTAGCCGCATCACCGCTGGCCAAGCGTCGGGTGCTCAGAGACCTGGGTGTTCCCAAGAGCACCTACTATCGGTGGTTGATGCGACAACAACATCAACAAGGTCTCGAGGACCGACCTGGAGCCAGCGCTCCACCGTGGAACCGCCTTAGACCTCAGGAGGAACGGTCGATCCTGGAAGCGGCCAGGGAGATGCCGGAGCTAAGTAGCCGCCAGTTGGCAGCGTGGTCTACAGACAACCTGGCCTTCGCTGTATCCGAGTCCACTGTGTATCGCATCCTGTGCAGAGAAGGTCTTGTGAAGTCACCCGAGATGCAGCTCAAGGCCGGCAAAGAGTACCATCGCAAGACCAGCGGCCCTCACCAGATGTGGGCTACCGACGCCTCCTACTTCAAGGTGATCGGTTGGGGCTACTACTACCTGGTCACCGTGATGGACGACTACTCCCGCTTCATACTGGCCCACAAGCTCCAGCAGGACATGACCACCGACTCTCTCATCGAGGTGGTCCAAGAGGCCGTGGACAAGACCGGCATGACTGAGGTCCCAGTGGCCGACCGGACCAGCCTGCTGAGCGATAACGGCTCAGGTTATGTGTCCCGTGGCTTGAGAGACTACCTGCACCTGGTGGGAATCAAGCACATTCTGGCCGCGCCGTTCCACCCTCAGACCAATGGCAAGCTCGAGCGCTATCACCAGAGTATCAAGCGGGACGTCAAACAGGTCCCCTACGAGATGCCTTCTGCCCTGGAAGCAGCAATCGCCGCCTTCGTGGCCTACTACAACTACCGACGCTATCACAAGGCGCTGGGCAACGTGACGCCCGCAGACATGCTCAACGGAAGGCGGGAGCAGATCCTCCAACGGAGAAAGGAGGTGCAGGTCCAGACGTTAGAACGGCGAAGACGCTACAACAAGACCCTCAGGGAGCTCCCACGCAGCTCTTCATAATAATAACCTTCTCGGGTCCTAATCTGTCCCACTTGTGCTGATTGCCAACACATCTTCAAATCTCCAGTTCCCGCTGTCCCGCAACCCTTGTACTGCAGGACCATTGTCCGTTATATCGACAGCGAAATAAGCTGCCTGAGACCTCAATCCCAAGAAAATTACTCTTCTGTCGACTCCCAGTTGGCCCAATTCGTCGGCACTCAACCAACCAAGACCCTGATCGGGACCGTTGGACATGAGGACATCCAAGTCCGACAGCGGCAAGAACTTGCTCTTAGGATCTTTGGCCATTCGGACTATCAATTTTTCATCCCGCCGCTCACGATCGCCTCTATCCAGTGGATTGCCCGCAAAAGCGTGTAAGATCTCCGGTTGCTTGTTTGTCATATCTTCGTCCATTCGTTTCATGATAGGGAGTACGGATCAAGTATATGCGCCTTGGAATATGAAACCGAGTCCATCAGGCACAGACATCATATGGAATGTTTGGGGCTTAGTCCTCTGAACTTTCTCATTCACCCAGGCCGACAGAGAACAAAGTTATGGCAGGACCCCTGATCCCACCTTCTACTGGAGTGAGAAATAAAAAGCCGCTCATGAAGACCGGCGTCTAAGAGGCGGGATGAGTCCAGTATAGAAGCCGGCCACCAGCGGATAGTGGCCGTTCGGCGCAAGCCCACCTTCCGGCCCATCTTTCAGGTGGCCACCACCCACGAAAGCTCCGGCGTGGCCCTAACAAAAGAGCCTCCCGAGGTGTCTCGGGAGGCTTCAGTATCGAATCCTTGCTATTGGCGGAGACGAGGGAGAATTGAGGTCTAACTGAAGCACGATCTGGTTGTGTGGGTGGCGTTGGAAAAAGGGGATGGCTTTCTACCTAATATCCGGAAAGTACGGGACCGGGGTGGTTGGGTTCGATATAATGGGCAACCTGGCAAAGGCAAGTTGGAGATCGTCCAACACGGCACCGATGGTAATTCCGTAACGAAAGATGAACCGATATGAATCGGTCTGCAGATTAATGCCAATTACACAACATGACATTGGATTGTTACTCGATACGGCCAAATCCTTGGCCGACCGGGTGGCCGTCAATGCGGATCGCATAGACCGTGAGCGACGGATCCCCTCGGAGCTGGCCGGAGAAATCGCAGACAAAGGTTTCTTTCGCCTGCTGGTGCCCCGTTCCCTAGGCGGGGCAGAGTTAGGTCATTTGGACTTTCTTCGAATACTTGAGGTATTCGCGGGGGTCGACGGAAGCACAGCGTGGTGTATCAACCAAAATAATGTATTTGCGACGGCATCTGTGATGATGCCGGAACGGACTGCGCAAGAGATCTGGGGCGATGGGCGCGCCGTCGTTGCAAATGGTCCCCCAACTCCGTCAGCAAAGGCCATCCCGGTTGCTGGAGGTTATAGGCTCAGCGGACGTTGGGATTTCAGCACTGGCAGCACACATGCAACCTGGCTCGCAGCGCTCACTCCTGTCATGGATCCAGAACAGAAGCAAACCGCCTCGAACGACAGAGCAAGTTCTCGAGTGCTGCTAATACCGAAACCAGAAGTGAATTTCTTAGACTGTTGGCAGGTCAACGGCCTTCGTGGTACTGGCAGCTTCAGCTTCGAGGTTGATGATCTTTATATTCCCAGCATTCGAACCTATGACCCAACGTGTGCTCCGCGTGAAGAAGGTCCCCTATATGTAATACCTAGATCATTACTCTTCGCCTCGGGCGACGCAACAATCGCACTTGGCATCGCTCGGACGAGCTTGGATACAGCAGTCGAATTTGCGCGCACAAAAAGCTCGGGCCGGGTTAGGACCTCGTTGAAAGATTTATCAACCACTCAAAGGCTTTTTGGTGAAGGGGAAGCGATCTGGCGCTCTGCGCAAGCTTTTCTTATGGACAGTGCGTCATTGGTATGGAACAGTGCCTGTAAGAACCATTCCCTTACGATTGAAGAACGCATTCGAATACGACTTGCCAGCACCTACGCCATTCGCAAGGCAGCCGAGGTGGTTGATATTTCCTACAACTTGTGCGGTTCTGACGCTATATTTTCGAGCAATCCTATTCAACGCCGGTTTCAGGACGTACATGTCATTACCCAGCATATTCAAGGGCACCCCTCTAACTACGAGACTGCCGGCCAGTTTTTGTTGGGCCTGGAACCGGAAGGTAGTTTCTGAACCATCTGTCCCTCTCAGGCGACGCCTCTCATGGAGATTATTTTGTGCCGCTAAGCCTGTCCTCGAGAATAACAGGCTAGAACCAGACTTGTATCCGCAACTAACTGTGGCTACCGGCAGGAGTAACGGAGGCGCATGGTGCACGAGGAGTGAGGGGCCCTTGGCTTGGCAATTTGAAAACATCCGAAGCTGACCCGATGGTCGGCACATTTTAGACGGGGAGACGGGAGAGGGTCGAGCTCTTCTGTGATACATATCTGAGATGGCCCTCCTCAATTACAGAATTGGTCCGGGAGGGGATGTTGGCGGCGTGACCATGCCACTTATTTCCCGATTAGCTTCGTCTTTACGCTGGTTGGCATTCTCTATTTTGAAAACCTGCTGTTTTCTCCATCTAGGCGGAGTTGTTCCAGTTCTTCCCATCGTGCGTAGGCCTCAGCCAAAAGCCTTTTCAGTTCTTCAAGCCTATCGTTCGTGGCAACAATGTCAGCCCTGTCCTTTTTGTAGAGCCCTGGATCTCCCACGGTCTGGAACAACTCCTGCTGTTCCCTTTCGAGGCACTCAATAGTCTGGGGCAGCGCATCCAGTTCCTTTTGCTGGCTGAACCCTAATTTTAGCCTTGCCCTGGGTGCCTGAGCCGGTGGGGCGCCTTGTTTGCGGGCAGATGCCCTACTCGATTGTGCTTCCTGGGGGCGCTGACGCAGCCAGTCATCATAGCCACCCAAGTACTCCTTCACGACGGACCCGCCTTCGAAAACGACGGTGCTCGTCACGATGTTGTTGATGAACGTCCGATCATGGCTGACGAGGAGAATCGTTCCTGTGTAGCTAATCAAGAGGCCTTCAAGAAGGTCAAGGGTCTCGATATCAAGGTCGTTGGTGGGTTCATCCAGTACAAGGAGATTGGAGGGCCGCGTGAAGAGACGGGCGAGCATGAGGCGCTTGCGCTCCCCACCGGAAAGAACAGAAACAAGAGAGCGAGCTTGATCTGGAGAAAAGAGAAAATCTCGCAGATAGCCGACGATGTGACGAATTTTCCCGTTAACGGTAACTGTATCATTGCCGTCGCCGACGTTTTCTATGGCGGTCTTGTTTTCGTCCAATTGCTCAAGGAGTTGGTCGGAGTAGCTGATTTGCAAATTAGTGCCAAGGTGGATTGTTCCAGTAACCGGACTGAGCATGCCAAGAAGAAGGCGCAAGAGGGTTGTCTTGCCGCTGCCGTTGGGGCCTAGAATTCCAATCCTATCGCCCTTCAGAATCGTGGTGGAGAATTTTGAGATTACCTGAGTATCGCCATAGATAAAGCCAATATTGTCTGCCTTTGCCACCAATGTTCCGGAACGCTCGGCCTCGTGGGCTGCCATCTTCACCTTCCCGGGCCGGTCCCGTCTGGACCTGCGCATCTCGCGCATTCTTTCCAGTTCCCTCAAGCGGCCCTCGTTGCGCGTCCGCCTCGCCTTGACACCTCCCCGAACCCAATGTTCTTCCTGTTGCAGCTTCCTATCGAACAGAGCGTTTTTCGTCTCTTCTGCCTCGCGGTCGGCGCTTCGCCGTACCAGGAATGTCTCATAGTCGCAGGTCTGATCAAACAGCCTGCCCCGATCAATTTCCACTAAACGGGTAGCGATTCTCTGCAAGAACATCCGGTCGTGGGTAACGAAGATCAAGGCACCCGTAAACCGAACCATCATCTGTTCCAGTTCCTTGATGCTATCAATATCCATGTGGTTAGTTGGTTCATCAAGTAGGAGGATATCCGGCTCACCAACAAGCGCCCTCTTCAAGAGCACTTGACGTTTTAGGCCAGCGGAAAGAGAACTGAAAGCTCGGCCGGCATCCACCCCAAGTTGCGAGAGGCTTTTGCTGACCTGTTCCCTCTTATACCACACTCCTTCCATATCAAGGTTGTGGTGCATGCGGTCCAATTCTTCGTGTAGAGGCGGCGTACCTTCATGTAGCAACCTGGCGCTTGGGGAAGGATTCCGTGTGATCAGGTCAACGTATTCTCTGCTTCCGCTGGCGACTACATCAAACACGGATCCGGGTAACTCATGGGGCACCTCTTGTGAAAGATGGGCGGAGTGGACGCCCTTTTGGACTGAAACAGCGCCGGAGTCTGGTTTGACGCTTCCCTCTATCAGCCGCAGCAGCATTGATTTCCCCGACCCGTTCCTGCCTACCAGGCCAACCTTTTCTCCTCGCTCAATGGTTAAGTTGACCCCGTCAAAAAGTGGGACCCCAATGAAGGCAAGGGATATTCCTTGCATACTTATGAAGGCCATAAGGGAAGTTACCTCGCCGCCACTATTTTCTTAACGCGACCCACTTGACCGCTTTCCAACCGGACTTTTATGCACTGTCTCGAAGGAATATTTTGAAGGCGGGACAACCCTGCTCTGACGAAATCCAAAACCAACATATCCCGAGTTTAACGACTGCTTGCCATCCGCGGGGCACCAAAAGGACTTCTATTTGGATTCGCTGGTAAAATCAAAGGGCAATCTCCCATGAATTGCTTCAGTAGCTCGACCTAACGCTAAATAGCTAGTGAGAACTTAGATTTTTAAGAGCCCAATGCGGAAAGGATTATGGAAGTCGTTGCCGGAGTGTTAACTGCCGCCATGTTCAAAGCTACTGAGCATATTTGGCTCAAAGGAATCGAAGCGCTTGGAGACCATCGACTTTTTGTTGGCAGCGGGCGCAATGCTTAGCGTAGTGGGCGTGATATTGGTGATTTTTGGCGTCAGTTGACGAATCAGACCTGGGGTTAGGCTTAAGTTGGCTATCCTTAACGACATTTCGTGCCTGCCGCGCATTTGAACGTATGTTAACCTAAATCTTGGTAGCAGTATTCTGTGCTCTTCTGAAGGCATGCTAGAACGGTCTACGGGTATCCACGGGCGTTTAGTCTGAGGTGGACCCCATATTCAAAATCCTATCGATAAAAAGTTCATCATCTCCATTATCACTATCCATCGGTCGTTTGCATTCGAAGGTCTTGGAAGTGAATATGTACAATTCGTCAGTGGCTATGAACTGAACGTGCGGACAGGGCGACAGAGGTGTCGGATCATCCAGTGTATCTACGTTTCGGCGACCGCAAAACAGACAGAAAAGCGGCTTCTCAAATAAGAAAGTTATTACGCAAGTTTGCGGTTTTACCATCAATGCTCCTGTGGCAGGAGAACTCCGCCTACGTTGTACCCCTCTTGTTGAGTCGTCATGTCCGCCTCACTCGTTTACTATGGAATGGACCTGTGTTGCTCTAGGACACTTCTTGATCCTTTCTTGATGTGGATAATTGATACCCAACACCAAGAGTCCAAATCCACTATCACCCTCAGGTTTTTCTCCCCTTAAATGTGTCCCATTATCGCTGAACGCCTACACCCTACCTGCTGCGGGGGCTGGAGATATCCTGGCTCAATCAGGTGTGGGCTGGGGACATCACCTATATCCCCATGGCCCGGGGGTTCCTCTACCTGGTGGCCATTATGGACTGGTACAGCCGCTATGTGCGGAGCTGGCGCCTGTCCAACAGCCTGGACGCGGACTTCTGTGTGGCAGCCCTGGAGGAGGCACTGAGCAAGAGACGGTCGGAGGTCTTCAACACCGACCAGGGGAGCCAGTTCACCAGTGAAGCGTTAACTGTAACCCTGGAGCGGCAGGGAATCAGGATCAGCATGGATGGAAAGGGCGATACCTGGATAATCTCTTCATCGAGCGGCTATGGCGCACGGTGAAGTACGAGGAGGTGTACCTGAAGGCCTACGAGAGCGTGAGGGAGGCCCGGAAGGGAATTGGATAATACTTCCGGTTCTACAACGCCCAGCGGCCCCATCAAGCGCTGGGCTACCTGACACTGCTGCAGTTGTTTGAACAAAAAACAGAAGATACTGTAAGCAGGTCAGCGAATGGGAGGTGGAACCCTGAAAAGCGGGTGTTTGTCTTTCCAGGAACGATGGGACCCGCTCTTAACCACCAGTACGAAATTGGGGTCCACCTCACCTCGCCCTGGCTACCTCACTTCACATCTGATGACTTCAAGGATAAGGTCTACTGCTCGGTCCCAGTCGGCCTCGGTGAACCCGTCACTGCGCTTCCAGCCGGCAAAAGCAGGACGCCGTCACTGGCACATCCGTTCGGGCGTTGGCGAGCCTGAGCCGTTGCTCGATGATCTCCGCTTCCGCCGTTCGTCCAAGACGACGAAGACATTCGTGATACCCGTGCAGACTCCAAACGTTATCGGGATGCTGACAGGCACGGCTGAGCGTGTCATCGTAACCCAGGTCCGCCCGATAGATTCGGCATGCCTCTTCCACTTCACCTTGTTCCAACAGCAGGGCGCCCAGCGCGTGTCGTGTTGGCTGCATCCAGCTCCACGGCTCCTCATAGAGAAGGTTGTCGTCCAGTTCCACTGATTTTCGCAGATGGGCAAAAGCCGCCTCGAAGTTTTCCCGGCGGTACTCAATCTCACCCAGCATCATCTCGCGCGCTATGGCCAGGATGTCCAGGCATGTGTTGTTGAACATGTTTCGGCTTTCCGGCACCCGCGACAGCGCCTCGTCGAAGAGCGCCGATTCGTTTTCCGCCGCCGGCAGGGCGCCGCTGGAAGCTAGGGCCACTGCCCGGGCATAGCGCATCATAGCTGTCGTGACGCAGTACAGTTCCCTATCTTCCGGCAGTTCCTGGGCGAGGATCTCTTCCCATCTTCCGAAACGGATCAACACGTGCTGTTTAATTGACACGAAGCCTTCGAGCCAATCGGCCATAGGAGGTGATTGCACCCTCAACAACTCGTCGGTCAGAGTCGACGATCTCATCTCCTCGGCGGCTTCGATGGCCGGACGGTACTGGCCAAGGAACATCGCTCCGTAGACCTTGAAATGATAATTATGACTGCGGTAGATGGAATAAAAGTTGATCGTCCCTTCGCGCTCCTGAAACTTCCGGTCCGCGACTATCGCTTCGCTATTGGAATCGACGACCGCTTGATAGTGACCACAAAGCACATCGATGTGCGTCGGCATGTGCTGTAGATGGCCCGAGTCCGGCACAAGGTTCCGCAGTCTATCAGCCGCCTTCAGCGCCCTTTCCGGGTGCGGCGACATCTCCATCAGGTGGATGTACATGTGGAACAGACCGGGATGCCAGGCACCTCCTGCATCTTCGTTCCGCCGGAGGGCCGCTTCAAGCACTTCAGTGGCTTCAGCCGTGCTGGCGCCTTCAGCAATGTCGCCGGTCTTCAAATTCCATAGCTTCCAGGGAGTGAGATTCATCAGCGATTCAGCAAAGAGAGTGCACACATCGGGATTGTCACTGAACTGGTGATAGACCTTACGCATCTCGGCGGCGTAATCTTCTACCCATCCGAAAGGGTCGGCCCCCGGCACAGCGGTGGGGTAACGGTTCGTCAGTGTGCGGATAATCGCCTGTTCCATCTCCGTCGCACCATCCAGCAAAGCAACGGCGCTGGACGTCGCCTCGTATGCATCCGCCAGTACAAACTTGAACTCGGCTTCATCGAAGGCGTCCCAAGCTTTGTTGTAATTCGGCCCTAGGGCATATGCGATCCCCCAATATGCCATGGCGCAATTTGGGTCGGATTCCAACAGCCGGCGGAAGCATTTAACCGCCTCCCCATGGTTGAACCCATAGCACAACAACAACCCGCGATCGAACCAAAGCTGTCCCTCGGGAGAGCTTGTTGTGACCGTCAGGCGATGGCTTCCAAGGTTGTAGTATTCGGGCAATTACTTTCACCTTCTTCTTCGTGTCGTCACTGCCTGGCCAGGTGTACGGAGACAAGAAGGGGTAGCTTCCGGCGGCCACTTCACTTATTTTCGGACGCAGTTCTCCAACTCTTCTTTTCTACGCAAGGCAATTATTTATCGCCGTCTTCGCAGACCAACTCCCGCTCCAATCCTCCAACCTAGATCGGCGGTCTCCTTTTATGCCAGTCGGTAGCCTGCTGGTAAGCGTAGCCTACCCGGAACACTGCGGTCTCATCCATGGGTCGGCCCATGACCTGCAAGCCCAAGGGAAGGTTCCCCGAAGAAAAGCCGCAGGGCACCGTGATCGCCGGGACCCCCGCCAGGTTGGCTGGTGAGGTGAAGCTGTTGCCCGTGGCATTTTCCTTCACCTCCGCCTTGGATCCTAGACCCGGCTTGGCAAGAACCGGCGGCGCCGGCGCCTCCTTGGTTGGCAGCACCAACACGTCCACCTGCTTCAATGCGTCCAAGACCTGCCTCCGAAGCACCTGCCTGAGTCGCTGGGCCTTGTAGTAGGTCTGAGCGGGTATCAGACTCCCAGTCAGTAAGGCCACCTGCATGTTGTGGTCGTACTCCTGCTGCCGGTGGCGGATGTTGTGGTAGTGGGTAGTAGCGCTTTCCAAAAGCGTGGCCCCCCAATAGATAGACCCCGCATTGACAATCATGGGGATGGACACCTCCTGCACAGGCCCGCCCAACTCCTTGATGACCTCTATAGCTTTGAGGACCAACTCTCGAGTCTCGGGCTCCACCGCACCGGACTGGGTCTGCTCGGTGACCACCCCAACTCGGATATTTCGAATGTCGCCGTCCAAGGACGCGGTGTAATCGGGTACTGGGACGTTCCATGTGTACGGGTCCTTTGGATCATGCCCGGCAATGGCTCCAAGGGTCATGGCGCAGTCCTCTACCGTCCGCGACATCGGGCCAATGGAATCGAAGGACCAGGCCGAGCCCAGCAGTCCGTACCGGCTCACACGTCCCCAGGTGGGCCGCAAGCCCACTATTCCGCAGTAAGAGGCAGGACTGCGAATAGAGCCTCCTGTGTCCTCCCCCAGGGCGGTGGCACACAGTCCGGCTGCTACGCCGGAGGCCGAGCCGGCGCTGGAGCCACCGGGCATTCGGGTCAGGTCCCATGGGTTGGTGGGCACACCGTATGGATAGCGGAACGGCAAAGCCACTGCAAACTCGGTGAGGTTGGTCTTGCCTAGAAGAATACTTCCGGCTCCCTTGAGATTGGCCATCACCGTGGCATCTTCCTGAGCGACAAAGTCCTTGAGGATGGTTGACCCGGCGGTGGTGCGCACGCCTTTCGTCCACCACTGGTCCTTTACTGCCACGGGAATGCCGTGCATGGGGCCCCGGTAATGGCCGTTGACAATAGCGGTCTCGGCTTCCCGCGCCGCCTCAAGGGCTTCTTCGGCGCACACGGTGATGTAGGAATGCAGTTTGTGGTCCACCTCCTGGATACGGTCCAGATAGGCCTGGACCACCTCAACCGGGGAGATCGCCTTCTCCTTGATGCGCCGGCCCAGCTCCGTGGCGCTCTGGTATGCAAGCTCAGTGTTGGCCATGTTATGCCTCCTCGCCGGGAAGGATAATGGGCAAAGGCTCCACCGACTCCAGTCCGGGGTAGTCGATCTCGTCCACCGCCTCAATGATTGCGTTGAGCATCTCAGTCACCTCGGACAGGTAGGGTTCCTGCAGGTCAATATCCACGGCCCGTCCCAGCGCCTTTGTATCCACGGGAGTTAGATCAGTCACAAATTCCTCCGGTTGGCGTATTGGATCATGGATGGCACTCAGATACTGAACACCATCGGACCATCCCTGGCTTGAGTCCGCCGAGGCATCGAGTGCATGTCGCTCGCTAATGCGTGCCCTTGCCCAAACAGCGCTGATCGGATGGTATAGCAAATGATATGCCCGGAGTGGTTCGCAGTCCAGCCGGGCCCCGCCACCGGGCTCCTCCTGTCCTTTAGTCGCTAAGCTTTGCACAGTCTTCGCAACCAAGATTGCTAATCTACGTGATTCTTTGCTCGTGGCATATAACATGCGCTACCTACAGACTATCTGATAAACGGAGGTTGTCCATGACACTGGAACTGGGAGACGTTGGCACCAGCTTCCGGTTGGAGAACGACCATATCAAGGTCTGGGACCTCATCCTTGAGCCCGGGGAGGCCAGCCCCTGGCACCGGCACACAATGCATTACGTCTTTGTGGTATACGAAGCCGGAAGGCTCAGGGGTGAGTTCGAAGACGGGACCGATAATGAGAAGGACTACATCCTGGGATAGGTAAGCATGGGTCATAAGGACTCAGTCCACCGTGTGATTAATACCGGTTCGTCACGATTCAGAAACGTCGTCATCGATCTCAAGGAATAGCCACTCTTTATGGGCGCTGCCTTTAGAGAGCAGTGGGTCGGGCGATCTGAAACATCGGCCTTAAACATCGGTAAAAGGTTATTAGGCCCCCCGCGCCCTCAATGCCGTGGAGGAGATATCGGTCCGAAACCGTTTCTCCGGTATGGCTTGAAATATGGAGCTGAACCCTTGCGGGACCTCTACGTCGTTCAGGCTCTTGAACGTTCCGTTGTCGTCCCTTCCCGCCACCAAAAACCGGCAGCCCGCAGCCCGCATTTGGGCCAGTGCCGCCAGCATTGCATCGCCGTTACCGCCATAATAGCGGGGCGCCACCAACCTTATGGCCGTGTCCCAACCCACAACGAAAGCAACTCCGGGGAACAGCGCCGCCTTCTTCTGGAACGTCTCAGCCCGCGTCAGCACCAGCGTGCCCTTCCCCCGGAGCTGGCGGGTTCTACGTTCTATTTCCTCCCGGGCCAATGGGGGTTTGTCCACGTTCAAGACCGAAAGCTCATAGCAGACCTCGGCGCACAGGATCTCACTGGCAACGCGGGCCAGCTCCTCATGGCCTCGGTGAAAGGGGTTGAACGAGCCTGTCAGCAGCGCGGCGCAAGGGGCGCCGTCCGGCTCCAGCCGGCCGTCGGCATGGACTGTCACGCTGTCCACGTCGCCCGATAGCAGCCGGGATATAGGGTCCTCATGTTGCTGGCTATGGACCACCAACTCGTCCTCGGGCGTCAGCCCCAGCGGTACTTCTTCCTCAATGCCGCACACCTTGGCCAGGGCCTGCAGCAGAAGCCAGCTGACCACCTCTTCCTCTCCGGCCCGGTCGCGGCGGCCTTTGTCGAACCGCAAGTTGTAAGAGGCGAATCCTGTCTCGCTCCAAGTCGCTATGCAGCAGCGGTGGTCACCGCGCTTGGGCCGGTCGGTGGCGATAGTAGCGGTGCAGCCTAGACCCAGGACCGGCGCCGGACCTTCGCGAAGCCGCAGCGCCCGATTGTAGGCCGCCCGTGCCATCTCCCGTGCCGTCTCCGGGGAAACGTACTGGGTTGGCTCGTGCCCTAGAAATTCAATCATCGACTTGGAGCCGTAAGGCACCAACACCTCTAGCAAGGTGCGCGACGCCCCGGAGACTCCCAACAGCCAGGCAACCCCCTGGCTGCCAGCGCCGGTCACCGCTAACACCCCTTGCGGCGGCGCGTCGTGGATTCTCTGAATCAAGGCCTGGGGGCCGGTGGACATGGCCATGGCTAGCAGACACTCCGGTTTCGGGATTTAGCAGGATTCAATCTTGGCGGCCCTTCCAAGGCGCGTAATCGATTTGCTGCATGCGCTGAATCGAACGCCGGATCTCTTGGCCTACCTTCCGGTCCCACTCTTCGTTCCACTCTGGGGGAATCTCCCGGCGGGCCTCGCGCCACCACATCGGCTCGCCGTCCGACAGGGTGTTGCCTTCCAGCACTTCGCCCAAGAAGCAGGTCATATCCCCGGCGTCCATGGCGTTGACCACCCGGCAATCCAGGAAGCCCCAGCAATCGGTCAACAACGGACTGCCGGAGGCGCGGCGCTCGTACGCAACGTCAGCCAGCTTGTCCCGGTCGCGGCCGGAGACAAGCCCGAAGTCCTTGATGAAGTGAAGCTGTTCTTTGCGAGGAAAGTTGAGGGCAAAGCCCTGGCTCTGATAGATAAGGTCGTGGCTGAAGTTCCCTTTGTATATCTGCACCAACACCCGCGGCATGTGGGGAACGATAGATGCTGCTCCGATGGCCACCGCAATCTGCGCGTTGGCCTTGCCTTGCCAGTAGCTGGTAACCGCGGCGATGGGAGACCATAGGCGGCCCATTATAGAAGCAATTTTCGAGTCATCCATCCTTACCTCTCAGCAAGGGAAAGTGGCTCACCTGAACAAGCTGATCGCCGCGTCGTACTCCTGAAACATGGCTATCAGATGGTGAACATGGCATGTGAATTATACCCAACCGCAACGGCCTTGGAGTTAAGGGGAGGCGTTGTGAGTTAGCAGGATATTAGACCATTCGTCCAGGGATACCTGCCAGCCGGGGGGACTAGCGTAAGTGAGGTGTCTTCCTCCACCAGGACGGGTCCCAGTCGTGGGGTGGTGGATAAGGCGTCGCGGGTAGTTACGGGGGTGTCGAGCCAACCGGTGTCTGGTCCGAAGTAGGCGCGGCGCTGGGAGGAGTGGGTTGTTGTTGACGCCTCAGCCACTTGGAGCGTCTCAGGCACGCGGGAGGTCTGGGACAGGGCGCGGCCCAGGCAGCGGAAGGCGACGACTTGGACTGCCTCTTTATCAGAGCGATAGCCGTAGGTTTTCTGATGCTCCTGGTGAAATCCCTCAACCAGGTCGCCAATGCGGTCCGGTTGCAGGTGGGCGTCGGCGAGCGGAATAGTGAGGGCGTAGTCCTGGCCCACGTAGCGGGCGTCGACGGATAGCTCTAGCCGCTGGCTGGCGCTGTCGAAGCCACCCCGCAGCAACGTGGATGAGGCCTCGGCCATGAGGTCGTCAATTACCTGGTTGGCGCGGCCGTAGTCCAGGGACTGGGTCTGGCCGTAGAAGGTGCGGATCAGGTGGTGCTCCACGTCGGCAAACAGGAGGCCCAGGGCGCTAAAGAGGCCGGCCAACGGTGGAACGATCACGCGGTTGATTCCCAGCTCGGCTGCCAGATCGGCGGCGTGGACCGGCCCCATACCGCCGAAGGCAAACAGGTCAAATCGGCGGGGATCGCGGCCTCGCTCGGTGGAGACCGCGCGAAGCGCCCGGATCAGGCTGGAGTTGGCGATTGTGCGGATGCCCCAGGCCGCCACCGTCGTATCGAGGCCCAATGGTCTGGCTACCACGTCGCTGATGGCCTTTTCGGCCAGGTGCGGGTGCACCGGCAAGGAGCCCCCGGCCAGGTATTCGGGGTTGGTGAAGCCAAGAAAGACATTGGCATCCGTTATGGTTGGCTGCTCTCCGCCCAGGTTATAGCAAGCGGGTCCCGGGTCGGCCCCGGCGCTGTGGGGTCCAACCCGCAGCGCCCCCGCTTCGTCGGCCCAGGCAACGCTGCCGCCTCCGGCGCCCACTTCCGCCAGGTCTACTGAGGGAACGCGTAGCACGAACCCGCTGCCCTTGACCAGCCGATGGCCAATGCTGACCGGACCCCCCACCTCATACTCCGGGGAGCGGGACACCTGGCCGTCTTCTATGAGCGCGGCCTTTGCGGTGGTGCCGCCCATGTCCAGCGTCATCACGTTCTGGAGCCCCATCTTCCGGGCCAGGTGGGCGCAGCCGGCGACGCCCGCCGCGGGGCCTGACTCTATGATGTGGACAGGCCGTTCCCGGGCAAGATCGGAGGGCATCATCCCGCCGTTAGACTGCATGACCATAATCGTGTTATTGAGGCCCAGCTCCCGGAGGTCCCGCTCCATTGATAGGAAGTAGCGTCGGACAACCGGCTGTACGTAGGCGTTAATAACCGTCGTGCTGGTCCGCTCATACTCCTGGATTTCGGGCAGGACCGCACTGGAGAGCGTGACCGGAAGGTCCGGCGACTCGGCGCGAATTAGCTCAAGCAGCCTCTGTTCATGAGAGGGATTGGCGTAAGAGTGGAGGAGGGAGACGGCAATGGACTCCACGCCCGCCTCCAGGAGCTGTCGTATCGCCACGCGGGCGGCGTCCTCATCTAGGGGCGTCTCCTCCGCGCCCACGGCGGTGACTCGGCCTGGCACCTCCAGCCGTAAATGGCGCGGGACCAGCGGCTCTGGTTTATCCCAGGTCAGGTCATACAGGCGATGGACCCGCATGCGGCGGATCTCCAGGACGTCGCGGAACCCTTGGGTTGTGAGGCGGCCCGTGACCGCGCCGGTGCGGGTGATGATAGCGTTGGTGGCCACCGTAGCCCCGTGCGTGTACTCCTGGACCTGGCCCGGTTGTAAGTGATGGTGCTCCAGGGCTTCCTGGATGCCTCGCTTGATTCCGTGGCTGAAGTCTTCCGGGGTGGAGAGCACCTTACGCGAGATCGCGGTGCCGTCGTCTCGAAGGAGGACCACGTCGGTGAAAGTGCCGCCCACATCAACGCCTAGACGGAAGGAGTGGGCCATGGCGTGCCTTACCTCGGCCGCGGCGGCGAGACGGCGTCGCAGCTCAGCAGTGGCGTCGCCCTGCACACCGGCACCGTCCAAAATAACACCGTACACATCTCTGGCACGGGTGGGCGTAACCAGACCGGCGGTAACGTCTTTCAAAACAGCCGCGGGGTCGCGCCCAAGCGGGTCGCCCCAATCCCCACCCCCAGGCCACTCGACGCGAAGGACGTCGCCTCGGTTAAGCGTGGTGAGGAACTTGGAGGGCATGGAGCGGGTCTCGCCATTGGAGCGGATAGTGATGCAGGTAAGTCGAGACGAGAGGCCGCCCTGGAGGCCGTATGGACCGTGCTTCATACGGTCGGCGCGCATCTGGACCAGCGTGCCGTCCATGAGGCAGCGGTAGGTTCGGACCATGCCCGCGCCGCCGCGGAACCTGCCGGCGCCCTCGGAGTCGGGTAAGAAGCCGTACTCCTCAAACTGGAGCGGCTGCTCCGCCTCAATCGTCTCCACGGGAATGATCGTCTGGTTGCCCGTGGGCGAGCCTTGCGCGTCGAAGCCGTCGCGATTCGAAGATGCGCCCCAGGCCGTCTCGTTCTGGAAATCTAGCTGTACCCAGCCTTTCCAGGGAGTCTTGGTCTTATCGTATCCGGCGAAGGCAATGCCCAGTTCGGCGCTACCGGTGCAAGCGGGGACGAGGTCCGGCAGCATTTGTGCGAAGGCGCCGAATAGCGTCTGCGTAATGCGAAAGCAACCCAGTGCCCGGGCTGCCACCGGGGCCGGTGGCAGCGGGTTCACGAAGGTGCCCTCGGGCGCGGTCACATGAACGGGACGGAAATAGCCCGCGGTGTTTGGGATGTCCGCGCCCAGGATCGTCTTTATCACCGCATAGGTCATGGACTGGGTGGTGGCGAAGACCGGCTGGATGGCACCCTGGCACTGAGGTGACGTGCCCGTATAATCCACGTAAATCTCGTCGTCGCGCTTCTCCAGGTTGGCAACTATGGCAATGGGTTCCGGCGAGAAGCCGTCGTCGTCAATGTAATCGGTGAACGACCACCGGCCGTCCGGCAGCGCGCTGATAGCGCGGCGGGTAAGCGCCTCCGTGTAGTCTAGAAGCTGGGACTGGGAGGCAATCAGGTCCTCTACCCCGTTGCGGTCCACCAGGCGAAGCAGCTCCCGCTCACCGTTGTGGAGGGCTGCCACTTGGGCGGCCATGTCGCCCAGCACCATGTCGGGCACTCGGACCGCCTTTTCTATAATACGGAAGAGCGTCTCGTTTGGCTGGTCTCGCTCGTACAGCTTCAGGGGCGGTATGCGGAGGCCTTCCTGGTAGATTTCCGTGCTGTCGCAGGCGTTCCCCCCAGCCACGCGGCCACCAACGTCAGTGTGGTGGGTCATGGCGCAGAGGTAGCCTAGGAGAACGTCCCCAATGTACGCGGGCTTGAACATGAACACGTCGGGGAGGTGGCTGCCGCCTTCATAGGGGTCGTTGCTGATCAGGATGTCGCCCGGGTACAGCCGGTCCTTGTATCGATTCAGGCAGTGCTCCAGCGCAACGCCCATGCCACCCAGGTGCATCGGTATGGACATGCCCTGGCCCACAACTTCGCCTGAAGGACTTAGGAGGCCGGTGGAGTAGTCCAGCGCCTGGCGGACCACGGACGAACGCGAGGTGCGAAGCAGCGTAAGCGCCATCCCGTCAACCAGTCCCTCGAAATCGTTCTTGAGGACTTCCAAGCTGGTTGGGTCGGCGACTCTGCTCATCTTAGCCTCAGGGAAGTTGGCGTTCTTGGACCCGTATTGCCAGGAGGTTATAGAGGGAGGTTGGCGGCGTCAAGTGCAACTCCCACCGCCAATGGACCGGATCAGGCTGTTGCGCCAACGTTGTTACTTGTGCGGATGGCAGATGACCGGCCAGCGCCCCCGCAACCTTCAAGGCCCGTCGCCACCGCGGACAAATTTACGCTTCGCCGAACCACTGCGCGCCCGGCCTCCCCTGGGCTCCGTCCACCGGAATAAGCGCCCCGTTCACCCACCGGGCGCGCTCGGACACCACGAAGGATATAACGTCCGCCACCTCTTGGTCCGAGCCCAGGCGTCCCTCCGGCAGGTCTCTCTTGAGGAACGCGGTGGAGTATTTCACCGCGGCGTTGGCAAGACCGTCACTTATCTGTGGCGATTGCGATATCTGCCGGGGGGTTCGCGCGGTATGCGGCAGATTTGACGTAAAACCCATACAGCCAAGGAAGCTCTAACACGCAGGCAGCGCTTTGCACACGGGTATCCAGCCGCCGCCAGGATGTAGACTTTTCATCTCGGCGCCGGGCCCTATGCGTATGTCGGTAAGGCGCCTCCCGGGTTGGCCTATGCGCGTTACGGTGACACGGACGCGCACGTGGCGTAGGCGTTGAATCCCCACGTCCCGGGACTAGACGCGTTGTTCCTGAGCAAAATGTTCCACGTTAGTCCGTTCGGGTGAGGACCGTTTACCACGGTGACAACGGGGTCACTGAGGCTCTGGCTAAACCTGAAAAAACCGCCCCCTAGTGCCTTCTTCCCAGCAGGACACGTAAGCGTTGCGCCCTGGAAAACGGACGTGGCAGACGTGCCGAGAACAGAGACGATCTCAAAGCCGCTGACACCGTCGGCGCCGTCAGAGCCATCAGCACCGTCCGCGCCGTCAGCACCAGCTGGTCCCGTGACACTCCAGTCCAATGGCGACTCGATTTTCTTGCAGTCGTTGCCGGCGGCAACGATTCGTACGTGATTATTATTGGAGCAGGCATGAATGGTGTTGGCGTCAGGTGCGCTACCAACGTGAGCGCTGATCTGCGTCGCCAGCAGTACGCCGAGTAGAGCCATTAGCAGGGCCGCCGACATTCCTAGTATCTTCCAATTCTTAAAATTCGCTCTTCTAGTTAAGGGTTTGCTCCTCTCATATCCTTTCTTGTGGTCATCCCAGGACAGGCTAATAGAACTAGACTAAGCAACTGCCTGGATAGTCTACGGCGTCTTTCACTTCCTCCCGATTGCTTTTAGGTAATGCCAGAAACATTGTTCTTAGGGTTATGGACCCGGTGCAAAAGGCACCAAATATCCCTGAAAATGCCAACTCATCTCATTGGATAATCCCAAGATGAAATCCGGTGATCTAATAAACTCAACAACGTCGGAGCTGACGACGCACACCCCAAGATGTCCCCAAGGCATGCAAAGAGTTGTTGACCCAATTGCCGTCACGGTCTTCAACCTGGGTGCCTGCGGGGTGCGAGCCGGGAACTCCGCCGGGAATTGGGCGACGTCAACACGTCCATGTCGGGCCGGCCGAAGCAGGCGTGTTGATTACCGCTCGCGCTCGGCTGCTAGGTTTTTCGTCTGAGGCAAAAGGCAGCCGCAAGCGCCACCTACCTGACTAGGCTGCCTGGCGGGCGGATCACGGGTATAGACGAACAAATCCTATGTTGGAAATACGCCTACTCTAGGTAGGCTGAGTGGCTGTGAGTTTTTGCCTTGTCCCCGCATTCACGGCCTTTCACTCTCGCACGTGAAGCTTGAGGAATCTGGGTGGGGTAGGGTTAGCAACTCCAACCCTCGCGCCCACTATCGCTATGCCAGTTTGATTTACTCACAAGCTCTGAGCGCCACACAGGAAACGGTGGCTACACAGGGCATGCAAATAATCTCTGGGGTCCAACGCGGAAGTTCCCAGGGAACAGAATGGGGCTAACCTGGACTATTCGCCGGAACTTTCCTTTGGAGCCAGGCCATTAATCTGTTGAGGGTCCCGCTCCGCCAGGATCGCTGCCGAGTCGGTTAACCCGGCGCCAAATCTCTGATTGGTTGCCTGGAGATACCCATTCGGCTGGGCGGTCTGCGTAGACCCGATTCCGGCTGCATCATCTCCGTGCCTGAACGAACGGCTCTAATTGATGAAACAGCACTCTTGTGCCTCTTTGCTAGGCCGTCCTGAGGACAACGGGAACTTTTTGCAATGAGGCTCCGTCCTTATTACCAGTACAGGTGAAACGATTCCAGCAGGAGCAAAAAAGATGAACATGAGGAAATGGCTTATTTCAGCGGTTACCCTCACCCTGGTTCTCGCCACAGCGGGTGTGGTCACAGGCTTCGCTCTAGCAAGTGGGGGGAGCGGCAACGAGTACCAGGACGTGGCCGACGAGTGGGAATTGGTCGAGGCGTCTGACTGGACGGGCGGTGTCTGCCTACACCTTCCTCCGGGATGGCAACTAAATGAGCTTGTAGGCTTAGACTCGTATGTGGGTGAGATGGTTGGGGGTGGCGCGCGGCTAGGCTTTGATTTCGGATGGTACTCGAGCTCTCTAGTGGAGGACGACGATACACAGTACATCGTCACCTACGAGGAGATCGGCGGGCTGCGAGCCAAGCTGGTCCTACCAAGAGGTGAAGAAGAAGGGCTAATGACCGGCGTGTACTTTGAAGATTTCGATAGTGACCTTGACATCCCTTCTCAGAACCGTCTCCAAATGAGCGGACTGGGCCTTACTCCGGACCAGCGAGAAACTGCCCTCGCCATCTTTCGGACCATCCGCCCCCTGGCTTCCGAGTCACAGCCTAATGGCAACGATGACGGAGGCACCATTGAACCCGGTCTCGGTGAAGATGGGCCCTCCACCTATGAGGAGTGGCTATCAAACCACCAGCCCAACCAAGGACCTGTGACCAGCATTGATGACATAGACCCCAACGTGTGCAACGTGGTCCACAACATCAATGCATGCACCGCCGAGGAGATGGAGCAGGGCTTCGCCAACATCGCCTCAGACGAGACCGAAGGCACGACGGGGCCGGGAGTCGTAGTGGGCCACGCGATGTGCTCTCCTGAGGCTCCCAATTGCAACGACATGGTTGTTATCATGGAGGATGAAGGTGGCTAGATAGAACCCAGTTTCGAGGTGCCAGTCAGGCTTGAGCCTCTGCCCGTGGAAGGCGAGCTCCAATATCAGTCCCTCAATGATGCCATCGTGCAGGACTGTGGTTTGGCTGGAAGGCTTGCCTACGTCACCTCTGACGGTGTGTTCGGGTGCGTCGTCGCCCATGATCTTAAGGACAGTGGTGAGGAGCTGGTGTCATCTTCCCAGCCTCCAACCGTAATCCCACAACCTGAACCCGTTAGCTAGTCAACACAGCCCGGGCGGGAGGTGTCAGTTATGAGCACGCAGCAGCCTGTCCTTGCAAATGCTGAGTACGCTGGCTTTAGCATGCGATTCCGAGCTTTTCTCCTGGATGGCCTGGTTGTGGCGCCGACGTCTTTACTTATCGCGCTGGGCTCCGCTGGAGTTTGGTATTCGATTGACTCATATTTGTTCAGAGAAGTCCCGGAGTTCTTTGCCTATTTGGTCGGAGGGGCTTGGTGGGTCGCTCTATGGGTAATCGGGATTCCGTATTGCTGGCTTTTTACGGCCGTCAGAGGTCAGACCCCGGGGAAGATGATCCTAGGAATTCGAGTGGTGCACACTCAATCAGGCCGGTCCATGGTAGGAGGGGCCGCCCTTCGCGAGGTAGCGACAAAACCAATGTTGCTTCTATTTGCGGTTGGTCCCTTACTCCTCCTGGGCGGCATTTCAATCGTGTCCGGACCGGACCCGACTAACATTCTGGTAGAGCTTTTTTCTTGGGTCCCCGGGCCCTGGTGGCTGATTCTTTGGCTATTTTTCATCGTAATACCCCTGGGACTTCTTGGCTTCCTCTCGATGACATGGGACCCGCGAAAGCAAGGCTGGCACGATAAGATTGCGGGAACTCGCGTATTAAGACTTCCACCTCGGCCTGAAGAACTTCAT
This sequence comes from Dehalococcoidia bacterium, assembly GCA_965247585.1. Classification (GTDB taxonomy): domain Bacteria; phylum Chloroflexota; class Dehalococcoidia; order Lucifugimonadales; genus CBDFHC01. The sequence goes on along the minus strand of CBDFHC010000005.1, from coordinate 1,109,506 downwards.
AGGAAGTGACTCCATCGTATCTATGTGTAATATGACCATCGCGGTCGATGATTATCGTCATACCGAGCCTATAAACCCGAAATTGCTGTACTAACTCAATTTTGGCGTCAGTAGCCCAGGTCGCGTCGGCCGCATCTTTGCTCGACGGATGGCAACTACTTCGGCCTAACCGGATCGATAGACAGCCGCGTATTCCAGGGATCAGCAGATCATCCAAGCGAAAGGGCGCCGGGGTACCACATCAGGCTGGGCGGTGGTCAGGTGGCTACTTTGAGGTGGGACAAGGTAGAGCCCGTAAACAGCCGGGGGATTGGTAGCCCTTCCCCGACCTGTAACCAGCATAGGTGGGAAGGCCAGCTAGTCTTTGATTTAGATGCAAGGCCAAACTGGTTCGTTGTAGCCTAGCGGTACCGATGGGCGAACCCAGCGTGGCGGCGTTTCCGAAAGGCGTACTACCGGCCCGAGATGCTGAAGCCGGCCAGCCGGCGTGTCGGTCACGACAGACCACCGGGCCAGTTCTTCCGAAGTGAATTCCTCTTGTACGTCCTTAAGATCGGTGGGCGACAGCTGCCCACGTCCCACTAGCCAGTGCCCGGTCTGCGCCAGAGAGATCCGTACCAGCCAGCTTCCGCCTTCGCGGCTCCGGCGCTCTAGGGCCACCAAAGTCCCGAACGCCATTAGATAGCCGGTGAGGTAGTCGATTGCCGACGCCGGATAGAATTGTGGGCCGGGCTTGATACCTGGGTAAAGCTCGCCCTGGTGGTCGGCGATGCCGCTGACCGTCTGTACCACGGTATCGAACCCGCGGCGGGACGCCCAAGGGCCTACATGGCCGAACGCGGACAACGAAACGTAGATAATGCCAGGCCGCAATTGAGTCAACGCCTCAGGTGACAGCCCGCGGGAGCCGAGAGTCCCCGGACGATATCCCTGAGAGAACACGTCTGACTCGCTAATCAGACCGCGTAGTGCATCGAGATTTTGTGGTTCACGTAGGTCCAGATGTGCGGAGAGCTTGCCGTGCCCGGTATCGTAATCTTGGTAGCCATTATTAGGCAAATGAGCCCCAGTGATCTTTAATACCTCGGCACCGTGTTCCGCCAGAGTGCGGGCACACGTTGGACCCGCAAGAACCCGCGTCAGGTCCAGCACTCGAATGCCAGATAAGGGTCGGTCGCCGTCGGGCAGCTTTTCTGGCGGACTGTTCCCGATCTTGATGATCTCCATCAACGGCAGAGAGGCGATGGCGGCGGCCTGCGGGTGCTGAGCCCACTCCTCTGTGGTGCGCACCATACCACCGGCGCCGTTCGCGGCTATGATGGCTTCCTCAAGCTCCAAGGCGTCCCGATTAGCCACGGCTTTGGTCACCGCTTCATGATCATCCGGAACGCCCAGAACGCTAAGGGCGGCGTCACGATGGTTGGGGAAGTTGCAGTGGATATAACACCAACGGCCGTTTTTAGCGGGATATATACCGGTAATCAAGTTGCGCCCGGTGGGAACAGGTTTCCCATCCATTAGCATGTAACGCCCACTGCGCAAAGAGGCGGTGGCCTGGCGGGCAGAGACCGCAACTTCCTGACGACGCCCGGTGCGCAATTCCCACAGATCGGACACGGCGAGGCCGATTGCCGCGAGGGCGGCGGCGCTGGTTTCGGTGATTCGGAACGGCGTCGGCAATATCGTGTCGTCACCGCCGATTATTTCTACCAGGCGGGTGCGATCGTCTAGCCAACCCGCGATCGGGAAAAGAGTGCGCAGAGCATCGTTAGTCATGGGCGCTACTTCGTCATAGAGAATAAAGCGGGCTTACCGAAATTATCATGAGGCTGCGGCGCCAGGGACAGAAGCAGATGAAGCCGTTTGATTCTACCCCTCCGCCCACGGCAACGTCGACCATTAACGCGCATCCCTTATATGCTATCCGGCTGTTAACCTATGTCCAGGTCCCCCGTGGAACGAATTGGACGGACAATGATGTGAAGCACCAGGTTTGTAGAACGTGACCAACTGGGCTATGAACTGGGCCGCAGGGGTATAATGGCAGATCGGTGAGTCTGACCGCGTAAGTGGCTGGAGTGTTTACAAAAAAGCCGGTCAGACCCCAATATGTGACAGACCGTTACTGGTAGGAGGTTTCGTGGCATGAAACTTAAGCTGGGCCGGCATGCCAAGCCCCAGTCGCAAGAGGATTCAAACAAAAACGGCCGTGTCACGGCCGCCGAAATGTACCAAGTGCAAGATTCGTACGTTCGGTTCAATCAGAAAAACCATATGGGCTCGCAGATGATTTGGAATGCGAAGTTCGAGGAGGAACGAGCCAAGCTAAAGGTCAAGCAGAGACAGCTTATAGAAAAGGGACGCCCCGGCTTCGATGCCACTGCGTGGAGCCTCGACTCCGCAGCAGATTCCTTTCTATCTCATATGGACTTTTCAAAGAATCAGGCGGATAAGGGAGCTACTGCATGGCAGACCAAGTTGGAGCCTGCGCCGGCGGGTAGACCGAAGACTTCCGCTAAAGAGGCCTCCCAGATTGTGCGGAAGGCTGCTCATCTGTTCGGAGCGGACCAGGTTGGCTTCGCCGAGCTGGACCGTCGCTGGGTGTATTCCCATTACTTCGATTCGGAGACGAAGAAGGACTACCCCATCAAGTTCTCCGATGATTCCGGTTACCAACAGTACGACCAGCCCATTCGGCTTGCAGATGGGACTCGGGTCATCCCGAAGGAGATGCGATACGTGGTGGTTTTGCTCCACGAGTGGGGTAAAGATGTGGAGGGCACGGAGTATGCACCGACCCTACTTACGGAGGGACTTAGTACCCTGGCTTATGCCCGAATGGCACCGACTCTGTGGATGCTGGCTGAGTTTATACGAGGGCTGGGTTACCAGGCTATTCCAGCGGCTAATGACACGGCCCTGAGCATCCCTCTAGCTGTCGATGCGGGCCTCGGACAGCTAGGGAGACATGGCCTATTAATCAACCCCAAGGTGGGGGCACGCTGCCGGATTTCCAAGATAATAACCGACCTTCCGCTGGAGCCCGCAGGCGCCGTGGACTCCGGCATCACCGAGTTCTGCAACGCATGTCTGAAATGTGTCCCGAAGTGCGGTACTGCGGCCATCCCAAAGGAAAACCGAAGTTTCGAGCCCTTGGACGAGAGCAATGCAGCGGGAGTACTCTCGTGGAAGGTAGATGCAAAGAAGTGCATGACCTTCCAGAACCGTGTGGGGACCACCTGTAGCACGTGTGTCCGCAGGTGCTCATGGACCAAGCCGCCGCGCAAAATATATGCCATACCGCGCTTCTTTATCAGGAACTTCCGGTGGAGGTGGTTGAACAAATCCTGGGTGTTGCTCGACGATCTGTTGGGATATGGGAAGTATGATAAGCGGGCTGATGACTTCTGGGTTTCGAGTGGGCGCTGACAGATCGTGTGCTAAGGAGCCTCGCAGGCGATCCCACTGGACGGTTTGGGTTCTTACTACCGTGATCTTAAGGACGGCCGCATTCAAGACACCGGGTATAGGTTTCGGCGAGATGACAGCAGCGGCATAATCTCAGGGCAGTAAGATGGCCACCAAGGCACCGTAGAGAACTGTGTGTTTGACTATCCAAAGGAGCGGGCGCCTGGATATCAAGTTAAGCTCAGGGGTGGTAGGTGGGAAACGTTATCCCCTGACCTCAACCGGCTCCCCCGAAATTACCGACATTTTGCCGACATACTTGCCGGCACGGGGGCCACCAGCGGGTACTAGCGGGTAGGTAGAGTCCAGTTCTCAGGTACGAAATGGCACTGGAGAGGCACCCAAGACACGGGTAGACACGGCTCCTGGCCGGACTTTTAATCCGATACCTACAAGCAGCTGGAGAGACCTGGGCTCGATATTTTCCGTTCCCGATTGGTATTGCCGGCTACCCTACGGCCACTCCCTTCAGGTGGGTAGCGAAGAACTCCCGGGTCCTCGGCCAGGAAGCATTGACGGCGGCCTGGTTGTAGGCGGCGCCGGTGTGGTCCATAAAAGAGTGGTCTGCCCCCGCGTAAATGAAGAATTGGTGTGCCTTGCCTAGACGTGTCAGCTCTGCGTCGATCTTGGCCATATCCGCCTGCGACGGGTTCTCATCTATCTCCCCGAAGTGGAACAGAATGGGGCAATTGATGTAGCTGGGTGGAGCTACATTGCCAAAGCCACTTTTCAATTAAGGATGAATCGTTGTCGGTGGATGCGCGGGGCGAGGCCCATGGAACGCCACCGGCCGTGGCCCTGCGCAGGAAGCACGGCCGCTGAATACCATCCGCTCCCTAACCTACGATGTCTCGGAATGCCTGCAGATAGTTCATTGCAAATAGCATAGGCAGCTCCTCCGCAACGAGTGGGACTTCTGGTCAGTTGAACTCATGGAGCGTCCCAGCACGCCGAACGTATCACAAGTGCGCCGGGAAGCACCGGCTTCTTAGCGGCCGTCAGCACCGGCAGTCCATGTTTCATCCGTGTCCACCCTTCAATGCGTGTTGCAGTATCTGTACGCCGCCCTTCCTTTGGTTAGGGTATTTTGTCAACCGCTTGGATGAGGAGTGGATCAGCAAAAAGGACTATGGCGAAATCATCCTATTCAATGGAACACACCTCTCTGCCCCTTCGTCTTGAGTAATAGAGCGGTCCTACACCGTAAATTTCAGAAGAAGGAGCAGACGACAATGAAGAAATGGTTAATACCCCTGATTGTACTTACACTGTCCCTGGCTGTAGCGGGCATAGTTACAGGATTCACGCTAAGCGGCGGATACGGCGGACAGCCTCAGGACCCCGGAGGACAGGGGCAGATAGGTGATGGTCACCAAAATAGTGAGGAGCCCTCTGGGCAACAAAACCCCATCCGATCTTCTGACGAAGGCATGGACTCCGAAGGGTGTCATTGGGTCCACAACAATACTGCTTGTGATGGCAACTCAACCCTCGAGGACCCGCCTCTTCCCACATACGAAGATTGGCTTCGCGATCATGGGACCGATAGGGTCGATACGGTCCAACCCGTCGGGTCCGACGAGAGCATAGACCCTGGCGAATGGAAGGTTGTCACCAGCATCGACGACATCGAACCCGGCGTATGCGACGGAATCCATAACATCAATGCCTGCAATCCGGAAGAGTTAGAGGTGTTGGGAATGACCCCCATGACCGGCTCCATCGCGGTCGGCGAAAACCATACTGGTGTAGAGGTAGAGGGCGAGAACGAGCCCTTCTTCGTGGATGGTGAGCCCCGGTACGAAGTGCAATCCCATTACGAAACTCAGTCCTATGAGGAAGCTACGAAACAGGACTGCAAATTGGCCGGTGGGACTGTCTACGCTAGCTCTGACGGGGAGGTCCGGTGCGTCATCGTCCGCGATCTGAAGGACGGTGGAGAAGTGGGGAACCAGGCGCCGCCCCCGACAGTGATACCCCAGGTATTACCCTCTTCTAAATAAGAGCGTACGATCCCGTTACATGAAGCAGAGGCGGCCGCCGGGTACTGACAACCGGCGGCCGCGTCCTTTACGCCGTGGGCGAGTTGCGGCTATACCAGTCAATGATATCCGAACCGGTGGCAGCCCATACGCCCTGGCGGCGAGTCATGTGGGCGAGCGCCCTATCCAAGTACCGGATGCGGAAAGGCTGGCCGATAATCCAGGGATGCAGGTTCAGCACAAGCAGCCGCCCGTTTTGTGCTCCGTCTCGGTGGAGGGTGTCAAAGCTCTCCATGAGCAACTCACCATACCTGTCTATGGCTACATGTCTGCCCCAAAGAGCGTTTATGTCATCCAGCTCCAGCATGACCGGCAGGGCGAACAACTCACCCTTTGGGGTGTGTATCCGATACGGCTGTTCGTCGTTGGCCCAGTCACAAACATATCGGATGCCGGCCTCCGCCAATAGCTGGGGTGTCCTTACGGATTCACCGTACTCCGGACCCAACCAGCCCAACGGCGCTGAACCAGTGGCCCGGCTCAGGACGTCCAGGGATTTTTGGATGTATTCCCGCTCTTGCCGCTCCGACATTTTGCTGGAGATTATCTGGCTTACAGATATGCCGTGTCCGATAATCTCACACCCTCTGCTCAAGCAATGGTCCACCAAGTAGGGATAGTGCTCGGCGGTGAGGGCGTCCATGGCCACGGTGGGTGTTATTCCGTGCTTTTGCAGGACGTCAAGAACGCGAAAGATTCCCACTCGGTGGCCGTACTCCCTGTGGGAGGGCTGGGCCAACTCGCCGAAGGGCCGCGGGCCCCAACCTCCCGCCAGGGGGACGGCGTAGCTGTCAGCCGGGGGGCTCGATTCCATGTGCTCAAGATTGACTATGACGCACAAGGACACTGGGGCGTCCCCTGGCCACCGCAGCACACTTCGATGTGCAACAGGCGACCAGTCATAGTGCGGGTGGTCCATTCCGAAACGGCGCTCGGCCGGCATTTCATGGCCTCCAAAAAACCAGAACTAAATGAGCAGCATTACCCTACTTGTTAAGCTGAGCGGCGTACGCTACTTCCTGGTCATAGTAGTTGGCCAGGTAATACTCGGCGATCTCGTCCGCCGTGGTCTGCCAAACTCCGGTGTGAGACATTACGTAGGCAAGCATCTCTTCCAGGTACTTGATCCTGTGAGGCTGGCCCATGAGGAATGGATGGAGCGCGATGCACATCACCCGGCCACTAGTTGCGCCTTCTTCATACAGCTGATCGAACTGGTCTTTGCATATCCGTGCGAAGTAGTCTCCTTCGAAATGCTGCATTAGGAGGGCGGCATCGTTTAATTCGACAGTGTAAGGCACCGAGACCAGCCTCCCCGACTTCACCTTGATGGGCACCGGCTGATCGTCGTGCATCCAGTCCGTGTGGTAGATAAGCCCCGCTTCGGCCATGAGGTCCGGCGTACGCTCCGTAACGGAGCAGGCCGGGCCCAGCATACCTTTGAGCTGTTTTCCGGTATGCTTCTTGAGCGTCTCTATGGAGTCGAGATAAAACTCCCGCTCCTGCTCTTCGGAGTAGGTGTTTATGTAACGGGTGTTGTAGATGCCGTGGCTCATGAAGTCCCAGTCCCGCTTCACCATGGCTTCGGCTATCTCGGGGAAGTGCTCCAGCACCGCCAGATTGAGGGACACGCAGCATTTGACACCGTATTCGTCCATCACCTCCGCCATGCGCCAGAAGCCCATTCGGTTCCCGTAGTCCCGGTAAGAATACTGCTGGACATCTGGATAGACCATGCGAGGCCACGGCTCCCTAAGGCCATCGAAATCCGGAAGGTACTCGTAGCTCTCAACGTTGGGCGCGATCCAAAGGGCGATTCGGGCGTTGCCCGGCCACTTGATTGGCGGACGGTCTATGATGGGACTGTAGTCTATGCGGTACGGTGGCAATGCCATGAAGGTTCATCTCCTCGGATTGCTATTGCCGGTTGCCGGTCGTGAACACTCGACATGGGTCCTGGGGAGTTGCGTTAAAGCGGGACCAAATGGTTGAGGCGCTTCCCGAGAACAGCGGGTGGACCACTAACGTCCTTTACGGGCCTTCACACCGAAAGAATAGGATAGCAGCCATTGGGCTTCTCACAGGCGCGCATCAACTTTCATGATAATGTCAGGGGTCCGAATGTAGGCTGGACGAGAGCCAACTCCGGTTCCCCCGGAGTAAGTTGGGGTCCTACCAAGATCTGCCATGAACCGGCCTAACGCGTGAGCCCAAGGATAGAAGCCGACGCCCACGAATTGTTCTTCAGGATACCTGTCAAGCCTGTAGAAGCATGAAACCTGCTCGGCGGGAATACCTTTGGCTTCTAATCTTCTAATGGCTTCACGTTTATCTTGTACTGTTTCGCGCGGTATTATAGTGCCCTCGTGAAAAGGTATCCAGAGACCTTTTTCTGGAATGAAAGTGTCGTCATCAGTAGGGACGTACCAACCATTTTCGGGCGCCCATATGTCACCATTCTCCCCGTGCACCTGTTCCCATTCAGTGCCCGCGTGAGAAACATAAACCAGATTTAGTCTTCCTTTATCGTCTACTCCTTTGCCTCCTTCTCGTACTAAATCTTTAACTATTTCAGCCCACCAGCCTCTGTCTTCGAAGCGAGCTTCGTCTGACTGCTGGAATGGATTGTCAAAATTACAGCTAGTACTCAGTCAACCTAATTGTTGGCAGGATAGAGATGGTGAAGCTTGACTCGGGCGTCCACAGTGGAGAATCTCCAGTCAATGGTTGCTCCGGCTTGGTTTCGTTCTGCCTCCAGGGCCGCGATCTCGCCACTCAAAGTCTCTTCATCGGCAATACGCCGGCGCAGGACTCGCCTGGCCAAGACACTGAACTCGATCTCTGCCATGTTGAGCCAACTACCGTGCTTGGGAGTGTAGTGAAACTCCAAGCGTTTGCGTATTCGCCTAGCCTCCTTGGGCTCGAAGGTTTCGTAGAGGGAAGCTGGTTTGTGGGTGTTGAGGTTGTCCAGCACCACCCGGATCTTCTCGGACGCTGGGTAAGCTTCATCGGCCAGCCACCGCATCTGCTGAGCGAAGTCCACCATGGTACGACGTTCGGTCACTGCCACATGCCTCCAGCCCGCCAGGGGCTCGCACAGCATGAACAGGTTTCGGGTGCCATTGCGCTGGTACTCGTAATCGTATCGCTCCCGTCGTGCCGGCTTGGGCGGGATCGGAGACCTCTTTTCCGCCAGCAACTGCTTGGAGGTCTCGTCGAAACAGACCACCGGGCGCTCTGGGTCATAGGGTTCCGCGTAAAGGTCCAGCACATCCTCCATACACGCCACAAACTCGGCGCTCACCTGGGGAATACACCACTCCTTCTTCTGCCACGGCTTGAGACTGTTTTTTTCAACCGCTTGCGAATTCCCTCGTGGGACATGGAGGGCGCCAGCCCCAACTCCACCACCTTGTTTGCCAGGAGCCGCAGGGTCCAGTGGTCATGGCCTGGAGGGGCCTCGCTGCACGCCAGGGCAATCAGGTGCGCTTCCCCCCGCTCATCCAGTTTGGTCGGATGTCCTGGCCGAGGATCTTCCTCCAAGGCCCGCTTCAGTCCTCCCTCCAGGTACCGCCGCTTGGTACGGCACACCGTACCCGCAGACGTGTCCAGCGCCTCCACGATGCGCATCACCCCCCAGCCCGTATCTGCCTTTAGCAGAATACGGGCCCGGGCAACCTTTCGCGCTGGGCTCTTTCCCCCGCGAATCAGTCGTTCCAACTGGTCTCGTTCTTCCCTTTCCAACCGGACCACATACCGTTCTCGTCCCATGGCTGCCACCCTCCTACGTCAACACTCCTAAAAAAGGGTAGCAACCTTAGACGTTTTCTTAAACAATTACCAAAACCGAGTTGACCGAGTACTAGAATAAGCCAACCATTTTTCGTAGCCGCTTACGTCTGTCTGGGCTTGCAGCTCTTTGTAGGGCCTGCCCCAACCAGTGCTCTCAAAGGATATTAGAGCTTCTCTTACCGGTGTTATGACTTTTGCGTATGGCATTGAGTAACGTTGGTGGGGTGCTTTCCAGTACTAGCGTTCCAAGTAACGCTCTTTCCGTATCGCACATCCTTTGTGGGCTTGTTCCAACAAGCTTCCAGTTTAACGCTACTTGGAGTTGCCTTAACCAGAGCAATGGCTAGAAGCATGCCTCCGAGCGCTTGATTCCCGCCCGCCACTGCCCGGTACGCGTTCAGGTGGCGCCCAACTCTCCCTCGTCTCCCCCAATGATGAGCTTTTGCTGGGAAGTCCCTGAGAAGCGGCATTTGACGACTCAGGGCTCCAGGACGAGCGTGACAGTTGACACATGTTCTTTGCCTACTCCAATTACAACCCAGATCATTGTGACAAGCGTGGCATCCATACCGAATTTCAAGAACGCTCCCTGCGGAAGAGTCCGGGATAATGGAGCAAACCGCCATATTACGTCGCCAACGGAGCTTTTTCTCTATTGCCGGATTCGAGGATGAACCCCGCATAGTCGGTCCCCGCTACCTCATTGCAATATTTGCGGTAGGTCCCCAGGCCACCGGCGTAAGGCATGAACACACGGGGCTTCCCAGGGATGTTCGCTCCTAAGTACCAGGAGTTTGCCAGCATGTACATTGTTCGCTCGGCGACCTCGTTCACGTGGGATCCCCATTCAGTCTCCGCATCTAGGTCTGCCTCTGCTGCCTCGACGCCGTGTTCGCGCATATACTCGAGGAAATCGGAAATCCATTCGGTGTGCTGTTCTATGGACACTGGCATGTTGGTGAGGACTGACGGGCTGCCCGGACCCGTTATCATAAACATGTTCGGGAATCCAGCTACTTGCAGGCCAAGGTAAGTCTTGGGCCCCTCGGCCCACTTATCTTTAAGCGACAAATCGTTTCTGCCGCGGATATCCATCTTATGGAAGGTTCCCGTCATCGCATCGAAACCGGTGGCGAAGACGATCATGTCAAACTCGGACTCTCCGTCCTCAGTCCGTATCCCCTTCGGCGTTATCTCTTGGATCGGTGAGTGGCGAATATCGACCAGCTCGACGTTCTCGCGATTGTATGTCTCGAAGTAATTGGTGTCGATAAGGGGACGCTTTGATCCCCATGGATGGTCCGTAGGCAGAAGCTTCTCGACGGTCTCCGGATCCTTCACTATCTCACGGATCTTGGACCGAATGAACTCGGCAACAGTGTCGTTTGCCCTTCTGTCCGTGGGGATGTCTTTGAAGGACCCGAATTGGAACGCGAATCCACCTTTGGCCCAAAGAGCTTCGTATATTTCCTGGCGCTCTTCCGCGGTGACCTCTAAAGCCGAGCGCTCAATTGGGTCCACAGGAAAGCCACCTGCGGACCATTTTCTCTTTTCAATTATTTCATCGTAGTTGGGTTTTACCTCTTCCTCGATGAACTTGCGGTCTATGGTGCCGTGGCGGGCAGGGATAGTGAACTGTGGGGTCCGTTGGAAAATGGTCACGTGCCCGGCTTGCTCGGCGATCACTGGGATCGCCTGTACTCCGCTTGAGCCCGTGCCGATGACAGCGACACGCTTCCCTGTGAAGTCCACCTTTTCGTGTGGCCAGCTACCCGTGTGGTACCACTCGCCCTGGAAGGAGTCTAGCCCCTTGATGTCTGGAACATTGCCCGCCGAGATGCAGCCGATACCAGTAATAAGGAACCGGGCTGTGACGCGATCGCCCTGGTCTGTTGAGACCTCCCATTGGTTGGCGTCCTCAAGGAACCTGGCAGAGGTGACTCGGGTGTTGAACTGGATGTTGCGGCGAAGGTCGAAGCGGTCCGCAACGTGGTTGAGGTAGGTTAGGATCTCCGGCTGTTCGGGGTACTTGCCACTCCAGCTCCAATCCTGAAGTAGCTGTTTTGAGAATGAGAAGCAATATATGTAGCTCTCGGTGTCGCAGCGCGCACCCGGGTAGCGGTTCCAATACCAAGTGCCGCCCACTCCGGTGCCCGCCTCGTACACTTGGGCGGACATACCAAGCTCTTCTCGCAGTCGCCAGAGCATGCCCAGTCCTGCAAAACCAGCCCCAATGACCACAGCATCGAAGTCCGGGGCTTTTCCTGAGTTAACCACCTCTATTCTCCTATTGCTTCTTCGTTCGGTAGGGCTTGAGCCCTTATGACCGTGCTGGTTGAGCCTTGCGCGCTTTCACAATACACGTTCTAACTGCCTTTACGACCTGTTGGAAACCGAGCTCGCTACCTGGCAGCATCAGCAGAGTAAAGAATCCATGGGCTTGGCCGACATACCTTTGCAGATCAGTCGGCACGCTAGCTTCCTGCAGACGCGCCGCGTAAGCCTCGCCTTCGTCACGTAAGACATCATGCTCCGCAGTCAATACAACGGCCGGGGGAAGCCCTGAGAGATCCTTGGTGTGCAATGGAGAGGCGTCCGACTCGGTGCGGCGAGAGGAATCTGGAAGGTAATGGTCCCAGAACCAGATCATAGCATCCCGGGTCAGCAGTAGTTCATTTGCGGTATCGGTATAGGAGGGGCGGTCGAAATTGGCGTCAGTAACGGGATAGATGAGCACCTGAAGTGCTATGGGTGGTCCGTTGCGGTCGCGCGCGCGTATAGCCATCGCGGCAGCAAGGTTTCCACCGGCGTTGTCCCCGGCAACGATCAGTGGCGCCTCTTGTCCTGCGATATCGCCCAGGTGCTTCCCGACCCATTCCAGTGCCGCGTATGAGTCATCTACCGCCGTTGGGTAGCGATGCTCCGGCGCAAGACGGTACTCGACTAAGACGACCGCGCAGGATGTTCGCTCCGCGAGCTTACGCGCGACTGTGTCGTACTCGTCTATCGAACCAATAACCCATCCGCCTCCGTGGTAATAGAGCAGAACGCCACGAGGATTCTTGATCGGAACGAGGATCCGGAGTGTGGCTTTGCCATCCTGGCCCTCGATGGTGCGCTCCGTTACAGATTGCATGTCTGGCCCAGGCCCGGCAAGCTCCGCGATAATAGATCCTAAGGCGCGTGCCTCACTGGGTGTGCATTCGTGTAAAGGCTTTCCATCGCCTTGAGCCATCTCCTCAAGCAATCGCGCAGTAGCGGAATCAAGTGCCATACGCTCCCTCCATGTTGAACAGATATGCATTTGCCGAGGCCCTGCTTACTTTATAGCAATCCGTTCCCCTTTGCCGGGCTCGGTAGCCTCCTATTCTGCTGCTGGAGTGACCCCGCTACGCCGGGATATTGGCCGGCACGCCTTTTTCTCATCCAGCATTGCCTTGAGAGTACGCTCAACGGAACATTGGTGGATATCTACGTGGTGGTCGCCCCCAACTGCACCGTCGTGTTGATCAGCGCCATGTGCGAAAACGCCTGCGGAAAATCCCCCAACATCTCCCCAGTGTCCCCGTCCATCTGCTCACTGTACAACCCAAGGTCGTTAGTGCACTCCAGGAGCTTCCGGAACAGTGCCCGCGCCCTGTCCATCTCCCCCAGCGCCACCAAATTGTCCGCCATCCAGAACGTGCAAATGGTAAACGTGCCCTCTTCCAAGGCCTGGACCTTTAACCCTACCCTACCGCAACCATCGGATGGGCGCCGCAGCCCCTCAGCCATTCCCTTCCGTCCCTTCGCAGCATCTCGTCTGCCGCCGCCGGCCCCCAACTCCCCACCCCGTATGGTTCCAGCCCGGCAGCGCCCAGCTCCTGCCATCGCGCCAGCAGCGGGTCCACCACCCGCCACGCCTCCTCTATCTGGTCCGTTCTGATGAACAGGCGGGAATCGCCCTCCATCACGTCCTGCAACAACCGCTCGTAAGCCTCCGGAATCGTTTGGTCGCGGAAGGCGGTTTCGTAGTGAAACTCCATATCCACCGGTTGCAGGCACATCCCCTGGTCCGGCACCTTCGCCTCGAACCTCAGGTGGATACCCTCGTCCGGCGTCAGGCAGAGCGCCAGCAGGTTGGACGTCAGCTCTTCGCACGGTCCCAGCGAGAACATTACGTGCGGCGGCAGGTGGAATTGCACGATTATCTCGGACACCTTTTCCGCCATCCCCTTCCCCGTCCGCAAATAAAACGGCACCCCCTGTCAACGCTGGCTATCTATGTATAGCCGAATCGCCGCATACGTCGCTGTGGTGGAGCCCTCCGGTACCCCCTTCTCCTGGAGATACCCCTGGTACTGGCCCCTTACGGCGCTCTCCACCGCCTCCTCCGGGGTCCACCGGCGAATTGCTCTCAGCACCTCCGCCCGCTTGTCCCGCAAAGACTCCTGGTCCAGCGTGCTGGGCGGCTCCATCGCCACCATTGTCACCAGTTGGAGCAGGTGGTTCTGCACCATGTCCCGAACCACGCCGGAACCGTCGTAGTAGCCCGCCCGCTCCCCCGCCGTCACCTGCTCCGCCACGGTGATCTGGATGTTGTCAATGTAACTTCGGTTCCACGCCGGCTCGAATATCGTGTTGGCGAATCGAAACGCCAGCAGGTTTTGCACCGTTTCCTTACCCAGATAATGGTCTATCCGGTACACTTGGCTTTCGTCGAATACCCGGTGCACGCTGTCGCCCAGCGCTTGCGCCGACCGCAGGTCGCTGCCGAACGGCTTTTCGAACACCACCCGGCTCTTGCCGGAATCGCCCACATTCAGGCCGGAAGCGCCAAGGTTGCTCACCGTGGCCTCGAAAAGCTGCGGCGCCACCGATAGGTAGTACACCCGGTTCGCCTGCCCTCCGCCTTCCACCGCCTCCATCTTCGATTTAAGCCGCTCAAAGTCCGCCGCAGAGTTCAAGTTGCCGCTCACATAGAAAATCTGCCGCGCGAACTCATCCCACTCCTCGCGCCGCGCCGCCAGCTCTCCCAGCTCCCGGGTTCCATTCCATGAGAGCTCCCGATACTCTTCGTCGGTGTAGGCCGACCGTGCGAAACCCACCACCTTGAAATCCCCGGGAAGCCGCCCCTTGCAGCCCAGGTTGAACAGCGCCGGCAGGAGCTTCCGTTGGGTCAGGTCTCCCGTCGCCCCTATTATTACGAAGGTGGTTCCTCCTTCCCCCATCATCTTGCCTCCCCCTTTCCCGGAAGTACCGCGTGTCCCCCGAAGGAGCGGCGCAGCGCCGCCAGCATCCGGTCTGAGAACGGTCCCTCCTGCCGCGACCGCAGCCTTTGTTGCAGAGATAGCGTGATCACCGGCGCCGGAACGTTAAGGTCTATGGCCTCCGCCACCGCCCACCTTCCCTCCCCGGAGTCCTCTACGTAGCCAGAGATACTCTCCAGTCCCGGGTCTGCCCGGAGCTCCTCCGCCGCCAGGTCCAGCAGCCACGATCTGACCACGCTGCCGTACCGCCATATCTCGGCTATCTGCGCCAGGTCCAGCCCCATTTCCTTCTTCGCCTGCAAGATTTCAAACCCCTCGGCGTACGCCTGCATCAGGCCGTACTCCACGGCGTTGTGGACCATCTTTACAAAGTGGCCTGCCCCCGCTTCTCCCACGCGTCCGCACCCCCGGTCCGGCGCCGGCGCCAGCGTCTGAAAAATCGGCGCCAACCGGTTGAACGCCTCCGCGTCTCCTCCCACCATCAGGCTGTAGCCCTCCGCCAGCCCCCATATCCCCCCACTGGTCCCGGCGTCCAGAAACAGGATGCCATCCTCCTTCAGCTCCTGCGCCCTTCGAATGCTGTCCTTGAAGTTGGCGTTGCCCCCGTCTATCACCGTATCCCCCGGCGAAAGCAGCCCCGCCAGCGACCGCACGGTGCTCTCCGTCACCTCTCCCGCGGGGACCATTACCCACACGGCCCGCGGCGGCGTCAGTTTCTGTACCAACTCTTGCAACGAGCGCGCTGCCGCGGCGCCCTCCCCCTCCAGTCCCTGCACAGCTTCCTCCCGTGGGTCGTACACCACCACCTGGTGCTTCCCCCTGAGCAGCCGTGTTGCCATATTCCCCCCCATGCGGCCCAGCCCTACCATTCCAATCTCCACTTCTCCTCCTTTAGCTCCGCTTCTCAGCCTCCTAAGACATTGGAGCTTGTTATCTCAATGACCAGCCTGATTGTGCTCCGCGATTCGCTGCTCTACCACCGCCAGAAGCTCGTGCGGGTCGTGCACAATGTACGCGTGCTCCACCACCATCTTCTCATGCAGACCCATACTCGTCAGCGGCGTGGCCAGCGCTATCACGTTGGCCCCCGCCGCCACGCCAGCCCGCGCCCCCTGCGGCGAGTCCTCTAACACCAGGCAGTCCTCCGGCCGCACACCTAATCGGCGGGCCGCCTCCAGGTAAATCTCCGGGTCTGGCTTGGCGTTAACCACGTCTTCCCTTGTCAGCACAACGTCCAACAGGGGACCCAGCCTCAGCGCCTCCACCGCCTGCATCGCCTCGTGCCGCGTGGACATCGTCGCCAGCGCCGTACCGCAGTTGCTCTCCTTGGCCGTCCGCAGCAGCTCCACCGTGTGAGGCCACTGATTGTCCCTCAGCACTTGCGGGTCGGAGATCAGCCGGTCGTACTCCACCTCTCGCATTTTCGTCAACACATCCCAGGGTTCGTCAGCGCCGCTTTCCGCCGCCAACCGTCGCAGATCCGTTTCCAGCCCCAATCTCTCCATCATGTGTCGCGAGGTGACGTCCCGCGGCGATCCTATCTTCTCCTGATAGACCTCCAACGCCCGCTCATCCGGCTCGGAAAGCCCCAGCACCTTCTGTACCGCGGTGGCGTACGCCCTGGCTTTCAGCGCCTCCGTTTGCACCAGGGTCCCGTCTAGATCGAACATTACGGCTTGAATCAAATTCGTTTGCCTCCTGACTTGCCATGATCTGGCTCACATCCTCAGCGACCCAAACGCGCGCTGTACCACCTCAGGCAACGCCGGGTGAACGTATATGGCCTGCGTAATCGCGGCCACTGGCAGCCGCAACCGCATCGCGTTGGCCACCTCCTGGATGAGTGTAGAAGCGTCCGTTCCTATGATATGGCACCCTAATATTTCCCCCGTATTTTCGTGCGCCAGCACCTTCACGAACCCGTCCTTGTCTTCTATCGAAGATCCGTACGCCGTGTTGTAGTAGTCGTACGTCGCCGCCTCGTAGGGGACGCCCTACTCCTCCGCCTGCTGCTCCGTCATCCCCACTCCTGCCACCTGCGGCGACGCGAATATCGCGTGGGGCATCCCATGGTAGTCCACCGCCATCTTCTGCTCCGGGTTCAAAATGTTATGCGCCGCGTGGGCAGCCTCCAGGTTAGAGCTGTGCTTCAGCAGGTACCTTCCCACCACGTCCCCTAGCGCCCAGATACCCGGCACGTTGGTCTCCATGTATTCGTAGGTCTTCACGAAGCCCCGCTCGTCGGTCTCTACCCCGCTCTTGTCCACGTCCAACAAGTCGCTGTTGGGCACCCGCCCCGTCGCCAGCAGCAGCGCGTCCGCAGTCACTTTCTCGCCGCTCCCGTTGCCCGAAAGCTCCAGCACCAGCTCGTCGCCGCAGCGGCTGACACGTGACACCGTGGCCCCCAGCCGCGTGTCGAATCTTCGCTTGTACACCTCGGTGAAACGCTGCGCTACCTCCCGGTCCTCCTCCCGCAGCAGCGTAGCCCGGCGATGGATAAGCGTCACCTCCGTGCCCAGCGCCCCGAAGAAATGGGCCATCTCCGCCGCTATGTAACCCCCTCCGACAATGGCCAGCCGTTTTGGCTGCTCCGGCAGGCGTAACGCTTCATCCGACGTTAAGTACGGCGTCTCATCCAGACCCGGTATCGGCGGAATGAAAGGACGCGTCCCGGAAGCTATCACCACCGTCTCTCCCTTGAATCGCTCCCCGTCCACCTCCAACGTCTTCTTCCCCACAAATCGCCCCGTCCCCTTGAACACCTTGATGTTGGGCGCCTGCCGGTTCCCTTCCTCAATGGCCGCCGCGTCCCGGTCAATCTCGTGGTACGTCCGGCGCATAATGTGCTGCCAGTCAATCCCCTCCACCGACGCCTTGATGCCCAACTCCCCGGAACGCCGGATCGTCTCCATCACGTCCGCGCAGTGGATCAGCATCTTAGAAGGTATGCAGCCCCGGTTGAGGCAAGTCCCCCCGAAGGGTCCCTGCTCCACCACCGCCACTGACATCCCCCGCTCCGATGCCTCCGCCGATACCTCTAACCCGGAGCCGGACCCAATCACTACCACATCGAATTCTTCCATTGCGTCAGCCTTTCTTGTTTAAGCTACCGGTCCGGCAGTTTGCCTTACAGCCAACCCGTTCATCCCAGACCCTCCGCCAACCTCTCCACCGCCGCCGCCGGCGCTCTGCCCAGCGAGACCCTTGCCACCCGGCGCCCTAGCGCTACCAACGTCTCCAGGTCCCCCTGCGCCTGGGCTCGCGCTAACGTGCCGAAGCTGTACAGTGCGCCCGGAATCGGCACGTCCGCTTCAATCTCCGCCGTTAGTTGGAGGAAAAGCCCCTTATCAGGGCCTCCTTTGTGCAACTGCCCCGTCGAGTGCAGGTACCTCGGCCCGTAACCGAACGTCGTCGCTATCCGGTGCCGCTCCGTTACCGCGGCCCTGAGCCGGGCCACCGCCGAATCCAACTGCTCCGACGCGTTGCAATACGCCATGATCGCCAGGTAGTCCCCCGGACCCGCCTCCGATAGCAGTTCTTCCAGCGACCCAGACCCCGCCGAGGAAGGCTCTATCCCAGACTCCCGGTACCTTGCCAGCACCCGGTCCGTCGCCTCCTTGGCCCCCTGAACGTCCGGCTGGTCGAACGGGTGAATCCCCAGCAGGGATCCCGCCACCACCGTGGCGAACTCCCAGCGGAAGAACTCCGCCCCCAGGTCGTATCGGTCTCTCAGTGCCAGCCGGATCACCGGATGCCCGGCCGCTTCCAACCGACCCAGCGCGGCGTCCAACGCTTCGTTTCCGTCACCCTCCAGCCGTAGATATACAAATGCCCGGTCGTCCCCGTATCCCTCCGGGCCCAGCAGCGGCTCCTCTGACACAGGTACGATTCCGGTGCCGTCCTTGCCCGTGCTTTCCGCCAAAAGCTGCTCCGCCCACAGTCCGAAGCTGGCAATTCCGGGCGAGGCCACAATGGTCAGCTTGTCTCGCCCTGCCAGCGCCAGCCGACCCATGGCCGCCCCCAGCCGCGCGCCGGGGTTCTCCTCCGCCGGCACGCACGCCGCGCAGCCCTCCCGCATGCAATCGGCCCGGTCCAGCAGCTTCGTCACGTCAACCCCCGCCAGCGCCGCGGGGACCAGCCCAAAGTAAGACAGCACCGAGTACCGTCCGCCTATGTCTGGCGCGTTGAGAAACAACATGCGAAACCCTTGCTCCTTGGCCAGCGCCTCCAACGAGGTGCCCGGGTCCGTTATCGCCACAAAATTCTCCCCAGCCCCTTCTCGCCCCTTCCGCTCCCCCACCAGCCCTCGGAAATGGCTGTAGAGCGAAAGGGTCTCCACCGTGCCGCCGGACTTGGACGACACCAGAAACAGCGTCTTCTCTGGCGCGATTCTCCGGCCCGCCTCAGCAATCCACTCCGGCACCGTGCTGTCCAACACCAAAAGCTCGGGGTACCCGTCCACCCTCCCAAAGCTGCGCCGCAGCACCTCTGGTCCCAGGCTGCTGCCGCCCATCCCCAGCAGCACCACATGCCGGTAGCCCGTCTCTCTGATCTCCCTGGCGAACTCTTCCAGTGCCGGCGCCTGCTCACACATCTGCTCAGTTATGCACAGCCACCCCAGCCGGTTGGTAATTTCTGTGGGCTCCGGCTTCCATACCGTGTGGTCCTTCCACCAGATGCGCCGCACCAGGTCCTGCTCCTTCAGTGCGGCCATCGCCTCCTCCACCTCCGGGGCCAACGCGGCCAGCCCTTCCCATTCGGACGCCCGCCCCCGCGCCGCCAGCTCCGCCCGCTTACCCGATATGTTGGACAAGATACTATCGAAGGACGCGGCGAACGCGGTGACTCCGTCCCGCAAAAGCCGGTCCGAGACCTGCTCCACGTCAATTCCGGCTTCCGCCAGCCGTGCCATCGTACTCTTCGCCTCGTCAATGCCGGTCTCCAGCGTGGCTTCGGCGCGCCCGTGCTCCACAAAAGCGGTTAGCGTCGCCGGGGGCATCGTGTTCACCGTATCCGAACCAATTAGCGACTCTACGTATAGCACGTCGCTATAGGCCGGGTTTTTCGTCCCCGTGCTGGCCCACAGGGGCCGCTGCACCCTGGCACCCCGCTCTTTCAACGCAGCGAACCGCTCGCCATTGAAGACCGACCTGAAGTGCTGGTACGCCAGCTTGATGTTGGATATGGCCGCCCTTCCGGTGAGAGATGCCAGCTCTCCCTCGCCTGCCCGAATCCGCTCCTCCAGCAGCTTGTCCACCACCGTGTCAACCCGGCTCACAAATAATGACGCCACCGAGGCCACAGCGCTTGCGTCCCCGCCCCTGGCCGTCAGCTCCTCCAGCCCCGACAGGTAACTCTCCACCACCGAGCGGTAGGCCGCCAGGCCGAAGATCAGCGTCACGTTTACGTTGATTCCCTCCCCTATCAACCTTTGCACCGCCGCAATCCCCTCCCGCGTGGCCGGGACCTTAATCATCACGTTGGGAAGCGCCAACGTGGCGAACAGCCTCCGGCCTTCCGCTACCGTCCCCTCGGCATCGTGGGCCAGCGATGGGTCTACCTCGAGGGATACAAATCCGTCTCGTCCTCCCGTGGCCTCGAACGTCGGCCAGAGCAGGTCCGCCGCGCCTCGGATGTCCGCCAGCGCCAGCTCCTCAAATATCTCCCGCTCGCTCTTGCCGTAGTGGCCCTCATCCAGCAGCGCCCCATCATAGTCGGTGCTGCCCGCGATAGCCTTTTCGAATATGGTTGGGTTGGACGTCACCCCCGTCACCCCCATCTCTATCAACCGGGATAGCTCCCCTGAAACCAACAGCCCACGGCGGATATTGTCGTACCACGTGGACTGGCCCAGCTTTTGGGCCAACCTCACAGCGTTGGTCATGCGCGCACTCCCTTCAGCAGCTTCATAGCCTCCTCTACCACCCTTTCCGCCGTCAGCCCGAACCGCCGGTACAGCTCCCCCGCCGGCGCCGAGGCGCCAAAGTGGCGCAGCCCAACCACTCTCCCGTCCAATCCCACGTACCGCTGGTCCAACCGCTGGTCTTTGTTACGTCTCATCCCTCACCCCCTAAGGTTGCCCTCGCCAGGGTTCGCTACCCGTCCCGTACCGCCGCAGTGAATAAGATACATCTAATACCCACAGCGGTTCGTAGCTCCTGATTACCCCGGCTACCGCCACGGCGGTACAGCTCCATCCCCTGTGACCTCCGCCTCCCAACGGGACCAAGGTTGATGCCACCGGTCAACCATTTGTCCTCCGTAAGTCAATGAGTAGTGGGATTCCAGCCTTCAGCATTAAACCTAGCATGGCCATAGCGATGCAGTCCAAGACGGAGAAGGATGAAACAATTCGCCACCTCTACGCTTTCCGGCGCCGTTGATTCCGTTGCCACTCAGATCAACCCCGCCACCGGCGAGTTGCTGGCGGACCTGGGCACCATCAAAGCCGTGGGCCTATGGCTTACCCCCTTCAAGTTTGTCGGCATCGCCATGCTGCTCACCGGCATAGTCCTGTCCCTCGCCACCATCGTGCATGTGCTCCGATGGCAGTCCAACAGGCTGTGGACACTCCTGGCGGAAAAGTAGCTCCAACCTTGGCATCCCCGGCTTCCGGTACCCTTGCACCTCCTTCCCTTCTCCGAAGGCCGGGGTTCCCGCGTCCTCCCAAAAGCTGCTAATCTTGCCTCATCCAGTCTGATGGCCGTCTCCCATCTCCCCATCGCCACGGAGCAAAATGGCGGGCGGCGCCCCAACCCTTCTTCGCTACGCTCGGCAACGCGCCGCGCCGGTCTACTTTCTTCAAAGGAGCATTTATGCCCAGCAACATCAAGGTCTACGGCGCCCTATGGTGCCCCGATTGCCGCCGTTCCAAGCAGTTCCTTAACGAGCACCGCGTCCCCTACGACTGGATCGACATCGACAAGGACCTCGAAGCGCAGGCCCGCGTCCAGCAACTGAACGACGGCAAGCAGATAATCCCTACCATCCTCTTCCAGGACGGTTCCTTCCTAGTCGAGCCCACCAATGCTCAGTTAGCGGACAAGCTGGACATTCGCCGCCAGGCCCAGAGACAGGCTTACGACGTTATCACCATAGGCGGAGGCCCCGCCGGTCTAACCTCCGCCATTTACACCGCCCGGGAGGGCCTCCGGACCTTGGTCATTGAACGCAGCGGCCTGGGTGGGCAGGCGGGTGTCACCCAGGAGATTGAAAACTACCCCGGCTTCCCTGAGCCCCTCGCCGGCGCTGAACTGGCGGACCGCCTTAAACAACAGGCCCAGCGCTTTGACGTCGAGCTTCTTCAAGCCCAGCAGGTAACCCGCATCTCGCAGGATGGCATGCAGCGCGTGGTCCACGTAGAAACCGGCGAAGAGTACTGTGCCCCCGCGGTCATAGTTGCCACCGGCTCCACCTACCGCCGCCTCAACGTCCCCGGCGAGGAGGACTTCATAGGCGCGGGCGTCCACTTCTGCGCCACCTGTGACGGCCCGTTCTACAAAGGGAAGGACATCGTGGTCGTCGGCGGTGGCAACAGCGGCTTCCAGGAGGGCATCTTCCTCACCAAGTTCGCCAAAAGCGTCACCATCTTGGAGGTGGCCAAAGAGCCTCGCGCCAGCCGCGCCCTCCAGGAAAAGGCCAGCGAAAGAGCTGACATGGAAGTCCTCACCGAAACAACCATAAAGGAGTTCCGGGGCAACGGACGCCTCTCCTCCATCCTGGTGGAAGACCTGGCTACCGGCCAGACCCGAGAGATGCACCCCGGCGCCGTGTTCGTCTTTATTGGACTCCTACCGAACACCGAAGTTCTCAAAGACACCCTGGAGCTGGACCGCTCCGGCTTCATAGTCACTCGGCCCAACCTGGAGACCAGCATCGACGGCGTATTCGCTGCCGGTGACTGCGGCGTGGGCAGCACCAAGCAGATCGCCAGCGCCGTTGGTGAAGGCGCCACCGCCGCCCTCATGGTGCGGGAGTACCTGGAGCGCATAGGCGAGGCCCTCCATACCCAGCCTGATCCCGTCCCCGCCTGATGCACTTTTGGCGCCGTCCCACAGCCTACGCTTCGGTTACAGCGATGGTAGAGGTAACCAGAGGGGCCTCCCTCTGACATGATGTGCCGCAGGGGGGCGGTTCGATAAACTTGGTCACGCCTTGAGAGATTGGTTCGACAGTCCTATAGTCTGGCGCTAGGGCGACGCCGTAAGCTGTTACAAATCTTACCGTGACGCCTCTAATCTAAGGTAATTGAGGAACGGTCGAAAAGTGTTCTGCCCAGGAGCTTAGATTGCTTGAACGGGAGCGGGAACAACTGAATAGCACCCATGATTTGGAGCTACTCCTGGGCTACGGCGATGCCATAGCCCAGGAAGAGAATTCGGAAGGCGTGTGCCGCCGGCTAACAGACGTCGTCGCGTCCTCCGCCGGCTTTCCGCTGGTTTCCGTGGCGCTGCTACCCGGCCATCAGCAGGACCGAGCGGCGGTGTACGGCGTCTTTGGTAAAAGTCCGCTTGAGGTCCGGCTGCAAGACGTGATTGCCCGGCTGGCGGAGGAGGGCTGGCCGGGTACGGACCGCATTTCAGAGATGCCTTCCAATCGCCTTCCTGACGAGATCTCCCACCTGGGGATTAAACGTCTTTGGCGCACTGACGTACAGTCGCACCACGGCCTTCCGGCGGTCCTGATCGTCGGCTCGGACGGAAACGCGCCCATGGGACCGGCGCTCACCATGCTCCTTGCCAACCTGGCCGCCACCACCAGGGCGGCGCTGGACAGCGTCAGTCTTCGTCATACAATAGATTCCCACGAATGCGAGGGCGCACTGGCGGAAGTGAGCCAGCGGCTAAGGGCCCTCAACACTGCTGTCCATGAGGTCAACGTTGCCGGGGAAGTGGAGACGATTGCGGATACGTTGGCTGGGCTTTTGGTGGAAAGGTTCAACGTGGAAGCCTGCGGGATCCTGCTGTATCAGGCCGAAGACGACACTCTTGAGATGTGGGCCCACCGCAACCTGCCGGAAGAGTTGCTGTCGGCCTACCGCCGATTCTACGTCACCGGCTTCCACAACGAAGTGGTGATCCGGGAGGGTACGCCCAACCTGCACAATGATTGCCGGACGGTCCCGGGGTTCGCCCAACTGGGCATCGACGCTTCGTGGCCCAACTGGGGGTCCTACCTTTGCATTCCCTTGATGGCTGGTGACCAACCCGTGGGCGTTGTGGGGCTCTTTAGCCGCCATCCTCGTGTCTTCTCCTCTGAAGAAGTCAACCTCTTCTCTTTGCTGGGCCAGCAGGCCGGGGTTGCCCTCCAACGCCGCCGCGCCGAAGCCGCCGTGCATGAAGAGCGAAACCGGCTTGCCCGCGAAATCCATGACACCCTTGCCCAGGGCCTTACCGGCATCGTCTGGCAGCTCAACGCGGCTATCGGCGCTTCCACCGGAGATCGGCAGGCAACAAACGCGTACATCGAACGCGCCCGTACCCTGGCCCGCGACAGCCTGCAGGAGGCACGCCGTGCCATAACCGACCTGCGCCCCAGTCCCCTCCAATCCCAGACCCTGGCTCAGGCCCTGGAGCGGGAGACCATTAAAGCCGGCCTGCAGCAAGTTGGCATTAATGCCACCTTCTCTATCTCCGGCCGCCCCAGAGAACTCTCCTCCAAGGCTGATGCCGCCCTTTTCCGCATCTGCCAGGAATCCCTTGCTAACGTCTTGAACCACTCTCGCGCCTCTGAGGTAGCGGTTAACCTGGACTTCCAGGACGCTCAGGTGCGCCTCACGGTTAAGGACAACGGCGTCGGTTTTCAACCGGAAGGCATTGCTTCCAGAGGGAGTGATTCTGGCGGCTTCGGCTTGACCAACATGAAAGAACGGGCCCAGCTTGTAGGCGGCGTCCTCTCGGTCTCCAGTCAGCCCGGCAATGGCACCGCGGTGTCGGTGGTCCTCAATCTAAGCTAGCAGGTGTTCGCGATGACCGGCCCGATACGAATCTTGATTGCTGATGACCACCCCATTGTGCGCGAGGGCTTGGCTGCAGTGTTGGACCAGGAGCCCGGTATCGAGGTGGTGGCACAGGCTAAAGATGGCGCCGAGGCGGTTGAGCTTTCCCAAAGCCGCCAGCCTGACGTTATTCTCATGGACATGCAGATGCCGCGTGTGGACGGGGTTCAGGCAATCCAACAGATCAAGGAAGTCTCGCCGTATATTGGCATCATCATCCTCACAACATTTGACACTGATGAGTACATCTTCCCGGGCATCGAGGCCGGCGCCACCGGGTTCCTCCTCAAGGACTCGCCCCCGGAAGACGTAATCAAGGCCATACACACCATCTACCGTGGCGAGTCTCTCATTCAGCCCAGGGTAGCCAGCAGGCTGTTGGACCGCTACAACCGCCTCTCCCGCAGCTCCGTTCCGGAAGAGGTCCTATCGCCCAGGGAGATCGAGGTCCTGGATTGGATTGCAAAAGGGGCCGGCAACAAAGAGATCGCCGTCCAGCTTTTCATCGGAGAGAGCACCGTCAAGACCCACATAATCCACATCTTCAACAAGCTGGACGTCCGGGGCCGAGCGGAGGCGGTAGCCGAAGCCGCCAAGCGGGGCATCATCAAGCTGGAATAGCCCCCAGCGCCAATAGCTCCGGCTAGCAGCCGGGCTAGATAGCCTTGCAGAAGAATGGTTGACCCCAGGGTCAACCATTTTTCTTTTCTAAATCCATCAGCATGAGGATGTTCGCCGTGCCACCGTGAATTATTGTGAATACATGAAGAATTTATATCCGGAGGACAGCATGCCCAACAGTTTCACCCGCGGTGTTCGAAAGCTGGTCCTCGCCTGTACTGACTTCGATGCTTACTACGCCGGCCTTCAGCGCCGTTGCATCGAAGGTAACTCCGATGGCGACTGCGACGGCATCCCTTCAATAGAAGAAGCACGACGCGACTATCGACATGTCAGAGACCGTGTAAATAGCGTGAAGCATCTGTACTTTGGTTAGCCAAGGTGCCACCAACGGGGCTCGGCCAGTCTTGCACCGGGTAAATCTCGGCATCCATCGACAAGTGGACTAACCTGTCCGCCAATCTACCAGCTTCAATCAGTAACTCAATGGATGTTGAACGGCCATATCAAGCCCAGGATCTACCCATGGCCATCACTCACCTGAAGGAGGGACCATGATCCGCGTCCTAATAGCCGATGACTCCCCTGTGATCCTCGACGGCATCTCTGCAATGCTGGACGCACATCATGGGTTTGAGCTGGTCGGCGCCGCTCGGGACGGTCTTGAGGCTGTCCAGATCGCTCAGAGGTTGCACCCGGACGTTGTGGTTATGGACGCTCAGATGCCCTTTATGGACGGGGCCGAGGCAACACAGCGAATCAAAGACACGTGCCCTTCCGTCGGCGTGCTCATCTTCACCGCGTTCCCCCAGTTCTTGGATGGTGGTGTGCTCGCCGATGCGGACGGCTGGTTGACCAAAGACTGCGACCCGCAAGACCTCTTTTCCGCCATGCAGAACATCGTCTGGGCCATGCGGGCCGGCAAAGGAAAGGCCATGTCGCTGAATCACTGCCCACAGTTTCCCTGTCCCTCGCCATCGCCCAACCCATTACAAGAAAAGGACGACG
Source organism: Dehalococcoidia bacterium (assembly GCA_965247585.1). Lineage (GTDB taxonomy): Bacteria > Chloroflexota > Dehalococcoidia > Lucifugimonadales > CBDFHC01. The sequence continues at coordinate 1,083,329 of CBDFHC010000005.1, read as the reverse complement.
CTTAATGATGGTTCTTACGAAAGAAAAAGACGGCGTTGAAGACTTGGCAACCTTGGCGCCGGTCCAACGGGATTCGTCGCATTACCTGCCGATAGATGCCAGCCGTGAAGAAGCCTTTTCTCAGATTGTTGAGGACTTCTCCGGACCGGCCTATCGTATCGCCATCCGCATCCTGCGGGACCCCACCGACGCCGAAGATGCGGTGCAAGAGGCCTTCCTTTCCGCCTATCGCGCCTTGCCGCGCTTCAAAGGAGACTCCAAAGTCTCCACTTGGCTCTACCGCATCGTCGTCAATGCTTGTCTTTTAAAAATACGCAAAGAGAAGACCAGGTCCAAGTATCTCACCGACGCCGTCTTAGATGATGGGGTGCTCCACAGTTGGAAGGAAAACCCTGAAAAGGCGGCTATCAACGGTGAACTGAGCAAGACGATCCAAGACGGCCTTGGCGGTCTGCCTCCACAGCTCCGCGACCCCGTGATCTTGAGAAACGTTCAGGGTTTCTCCAACGCCGAGGCAGCCAAAATCCTAGATATCACCGTCCCGGCGCTGAAGGCGCGGCTTCACCGGGGCCACGTGCTCCTGCGCAAATTTCTGCAACGCTACCTGGATTCCACGGTCTCTATCTCCAACCCATCTCCCGGCCCGGCCAAGCAGAGCTCTTCCGGGAGAGGAAGGCATCCCTCAATTGGATTCGATCTGCTTCCGGCAGCAGGGACCCCGGCCTGTCCGGGAAGCGCCCCCGGTATTAGCGCCGGTAAAAAACGCCCAGGTGAGTGTGGAGGAAAGGTATGGGGCGTGAGGAAATGAGAAATAAGGGTTGCGGGAAGATCTGCAACTGAGGGCTGGAAGGAGGCAAAAGATGATTGGCGCCTTAATACATAGGAATAACCCGGTGTACCCATATTTATTTCCGTTGTTCGTTGCCGCGGCAGCCCTATCTCTTGCCGTGGTCGGAGCCTTACTGACCGGTGACGGGGCCAATACCGCCGGTGTCAACGGTCTGATTGAGGGCCTCTCGGGCGACTCCAGTTCCTTCCTGGGCGGGCTGGGCTTTCTCGCCCCCCTAGGGTTCGCCTTTGCCGCCGGTATGGTGTCCACCGTCAATCCCTGTGGCTTTGCCATGCTTCCGGCTTACCTGGGCCTCTACCTCGGCGCCAAACAGGGGGAGGGCGCGGAGCGGCCCCACGCTATCAAGCGTGCGTTTCGTCCGCTGGTAGTGGCGGGGGTGGTAACCTCCGGCTTCGTCCTCCTTTTCGGCGTCACCGGGGTGCTCATAAGCGCTGGGGCGCAGCAGGTGGTGGAGGTAATCCCCTGGATGGGGCTCGCAATCGGCGTGGTCCTGGCCGTCGTCGGCGCCTGGCTGATGAGCGGAGGCAAACTTTACACCAGCTTCGCCGGCCGGGCTGCCTCCAGGCTTGGCAACCCCGGGCAAGTAAGCATGAGAGGGTACTTCATATTTGGCGTCAGCTACGGCACGGCGTCCCTCAGTTGCACCCTGCCCATCTTCCTCGCCGTCATCGCTACAACCCTCGCCGTTTCCGGGTTCCTGGCCGCCACCGGACAATTCATCGTTTACGCCTTGGGCATGGGGTTAGTCATCCTCGCTCTCACCGTGGGAATGGCTCTCTTCCAGGGCGCCATGGTGGGGCTTCTTAGAAAAGCCCTGCGCTTTATTCAACCCGTCAGCGCGGTAATGATGGTCCTGGCCGGCACCTACATCGTGTTTTACTGGCTCACCATAGGAGGGCTGTGGTAGACCCGGAGCCTGCTCGGCGCATCTAACAACATAGACAGCACGAGGACTCGCTATGTCGAAAAGGATAAGATGGTTGGCGATCTTGGCTGGCCTGGGCGCCGCCGCAACGCTGGGCATCGTCTTGGCGTGTAATCCCGGAGGCGCCGGTACCCAACCCAGCGAGGCGAAGACGCCTATTGGTGGGCCGGCTGACATTTCTGACGATACCCTGGCGCCTGGCGCGGTAATCGGTGACGCAGACTCGGCCAGCGTTGTTCCCGACCCGGACTTTCAACAGAAGCTGAATAGCGCGCGTCTCTCCACTCGCGGCTGGCGCACGGACTTCAGCCTGCACACCGTCCCTTTTGATGAGATCAGCTCCGGCGGTCCCCCCAGGGACGGCATTCCTCCATTGGATAACCCAAACTTCACCGCTGTTGACAACGCTAACGTCTGGCTAGATCCGCAGGAACCTGTCATTTTCATCGAGATCAATGGCGACGCCAGGGCCTATCCCATCCAGATACTGACCTGGCACGAGATCGCTAACGACGTGGTGGGCGGAGTCCCGATTTCTGTCACCTTCTGCCCTTTGTGCAATTCCGCCATCGTCTTCGACCGTCGCCTGGATGGCCGGGTGTTGGACTTCGGCACCTCCGGAAACCTGCGCTTCAGCTACCTGATCATGTGGGACCGCCAGACCGAGACCTGGTGGCAGCAGTTCACTGGTGAGGGCATCGTGGGGGAGCTTACCGGCCGAAATCTCACTTTCCTCACCTCCTCCATCATAGCCTGGGAGGACTTTGCCGCTGCGCACCCAGACGGCCAGGTGCTTTCCCGGGAAACCGGCTTCTCCCGTCCCTACGGACGAAATCCTTACGCCGGTTACGACCGGGTGGACAATCCACCTTTCCTGTTTGACGGCGAGCTGGACGGCCAGTTGCTGCCCAAGGAGCGGGTAGCCACCGTAACCATTGGCGAGGTTTCCGCCGCCTTCCCCGTTCCCGCTCTGAAAGAGGAGGGTGTGGTCAACTACACGGTTAACGGCCAAGACCTGGCGGTGTTCTTTAACCCCGGCGCCAAGTCCGCCTTCCTAAACAGAAATACCAGCGAATACGATGACGTGGGCGCCACCGGGGTTTTTGATCCGAACCTGGGTCGCCGTAAGCTGACCTTTAAATTAGATGGCCTGCGTATCGTCGACGATCAGACCGGCAGTGTGTGGAACATAATCGGGCAGGCCATCGAAGGGCCGTTGGCCGGTGAGGCCCTAACGGAAATAGTACACGGGGACCACTTCTGGTTCGCCTGGGCCGCTTTTAGACCAGACACCCTGATCTATCCCGGGGCAGCAGGGTAGAGGACAGACTTTTCAGACCCGAGAAGCTACATGGCGAGAACGAGCAGCGCGGCGGCGGCGATTAGATTCCGCGCAGCTCTTCTACCGCGCCGTCAACGTAAAGGACCTGCAGAGCTGTCAGGCAGGTCCGCTGGACCTGTTCAAGAGTGGCGGCGCCCTGGCCCGCTGTCATCTTTTCCAGCAGCCCGTCCACAGTCGTATGCCCGTCTATCAAAGACACCAACCTCGCCACCAAGGTGCTGCATGGAGCGCCTTCCGGCCGGGTTGGCGTGACCAGGACAGACCCCCAGACGAATTCACCTTCTCCGATCACCGGCTTTCGCTCGATGGCAGCGCCCGCCGCCAAGCGGGGCGTCGAGCGAAGCAGCGCGGCGGCGGATCCCCCGGCTTGGGGCCTGGCCGCCGCTTGGAACCTCGCCTGCCGCCTTTCACGCTCTCCTTCAATGAACTGAACGCTGTCCACAAACTCCGGCGGCGCGTGGCCCCGGTCCAGCACTGCTCTCTCGTAACCCAGGGCTGACTGTCCGGCCACCGCGCGGACAAAGCTGTGCCTTGGAGAATAGCTTTCGTCACCCTGCAGGATGCGCCGGGCCTCCCAAAAGTAGGAATCCGAGGTCAGGTTACTGGAGTAAAAGAGCCGCGCCAGCTCCCGAAAATAGCCATACTCGTTGAGGTACAGCTCCTTGTACGCCCGTCCCGCGGCGTCACGCATTCCGTTGTTTTTTAGGGCCGTGGTCACGTACGCCGCCCCCAGCACCCCGGACATTAGCGCCAGGTGGACGCCGGAGGAGAACAGAGGGTCGACGAAGCACGCCGCGTCGCCTACCAAAACGTACCCGTCACCCACAACTTGGTCACACACGTAGGACCAGTCCTTCGCTACGAATGGCCCGGAGACCAGCTTGGCCTCCCGCAGCATGTGCGCTGTATACGGCGCTTCCGCGATCTGGCGCATCAAGGGACCATCCAGACGGCCATCCCCGCCGATAATCTCCTGGCCGGTCCCGCTGTCCATCACGGCCCCAACGCTGGTGACACCGGTGTGAAGCGGTATGCTCCAGAGCCAGCCGTGGCGGTATGACTCAATAAAGATGTTGGTCTCATCCGGCGCGGGCAGATGTTGGGCGCCGGAGAAGTAGCCGTAGATGGAAAGGTTGCGAAAGAAGGGGTCCCAACGCCTCAGCCGGAGCTTTCTCCCCAAGAGCACGCTCTGCCCGCTGGCGTCTACCACGAACCGCGCTCTGGCAGTCCCTTCCTGCCCGTTGTTGGTGAGATAGCGGACCCCGGCGGCCCGGCCATCCTCGAAAATTGCTTCGACAACGCGGTGCTCCTGGCGCACGTCCACGCCGCTGTCCCGGCTGTTCTCCAGCAGTATCTGGTCGAATTGGGCGCGCCACACCTGATACGAATGAGGGAAGTTCCGGTTGGTCTCGCGAAAGTACCAGCTCCAGGGCTCCTTTTCTCTACCCCACACCATGGTGGCGCCCCACTTCGGCAGGAACCCCGCCGCCTGTATAGCGTCGGTTACCCCCAGCTCCTCCAGAATCGGGATGCTGGCAGGAAGCAGCGATTCGCCGACGTGCTCCCTGGGGAAACGCTCCCGCTCCAGCAGCAGCACCCGCCAACCCTTGCGCGCCAGCATGGTGGCCGCGGTGGAGCCTGCGGGGCCGCCGCCGATAACGACAACGTCGGCGGTTAGGTCTGGGTTCCGGAAAGTCACCGCCGCCTATCCCACGGCTGCCTGGGCGGGAAGTCTATTCCGGAGGTGGCGCGTCAATTTTCTGGAGCCGGCCGTTATCCGGGCTTAAGCGGACCCCGGAGCCAGCGTGGGGCTATCTTCGATGGTTTTACCGGTCGCCGGGTCAACCTCGAAGGGTCCGGGAAGCTCCAGCTCCTTGGCTATTTCGCGTACGGCGGGGAGCACCTCTTCGCCCATCAAACGCAGACTGCGCATCGCGTCTTCATGGGTCATCGCCCCGTCGCCGTCCCAGAAGAAGATGCTTCCGGGTCTTATGTACTCCAGAACGTGGCGTATCTTGGCGATCACCGTCTTCGGCGTACCCGAGATTATGGTGTAGTCTTCTATCTGCTTCTCGTAGGGACGGCCCAACACCGATCCGACCCCGCCGCGAGCCGCCGTTGCCACGGCCTGAGTGGGCAGCACCCTGCGCCGCGATGTAAGTCCCGGCAACGATACCAGCGCCGGATTCACGGTGCCTTCATTGCCCGCCAGGAACGGGTTGCTGGGCCCCTGCACATACTTCTTGCCGGTCTCTTCTGCCAGCTCTTCCGTCTCGTCCACGTGGACCTTCCAGAGGTAGCCTATGTTCTGTGACCCAGATTCGTACCCTAGCCCGGCGGCCGTATCGTGATACAGTTGGAACGCCTGCTTGGTAGGTCCCAACTCTGTAGCCAGCATGATGTAGGGTATCCGCTTTTCGGCGGCCCAAATCAACGAATCTCTGCTCACCACCCCCGGTAGCCAGATAGGCGGGTGAGGCTTCTGGTACGGCTTTACCCAGGGGTTCACGTGCCGGTAGTGAAAGTGCTTCCCTTCCCAGCGAAACGGTCCCGAGGTTGTCCACGCTTTGACTATGAATTCGTGCGCCTCCTGGAACCGCTCCCAGTTGTACGCGGGCGGTGAGTTGTGGGCCACGCTCTCCCGGCCCGTCCCCCGCACCCAACCCGAGACCAACCTCCCGTAGGAGATCATATCAATCATGGCCAGCTGCTCCACCAGCCAGAGGGGGTCGTCCCAAATTGGAAGGATGTTGCCCAGCAGGACTATCTTGGCCTTTTTGGTCATTCGGGCCAGGATGGAGGCCTCCACGTTCATCGCTCCGCCCATGCAAAAGGCGGTGCCGTGGTGCTCGTTTAGCATCAGTCCATCGAACCCCATCTCCTCGGCGTAGATCTTCTCGTCCAGGTACCGGTTGTACAGTTGGGCGCCCAGTAGCGGGTCATAGATATCGTTGCTGACGGTCAAGTCCATGATTGGCTTTCCCGTGGCGCCGAAGTAACCGGACTTGAGGTCCTGGTATGGGCGCTCTGTAAAGTATCCTATGAACATGGTCTTCCCCCTCCGTGCGATTCGCAGGCTCCTGACGAATCAAGGCCTAGCGCAGTCTGCGTAAGCGGGTCTCAATTGCCGTTAGCGGCATTATAGCAACGCTGGTGGAATACCAGCACCGCAGCTTCCCCACGCCACCCCGGTCATAGCTCCGAAAGGAAGCTGTGGACCAGTTGGACAAACTCGTCTGGCTTCTCAATCTCCGGCTGGTGGCCACAGCCTTCTAGCGACACCAGCCGCGAGCCTTCTATGGAATCGTGGTAGACTTCCGCGGCGCTAAACGGGACTATCCCGTCCTGCTTTCCCCAGACTACCAGGGTGGGAAGCCCCTTTAATCGGTGAAGCAAGTTGGGCAGCGCCGGGTCATGCATGTAGGGCCGCCAGCCCAAGCGCGCCGCCTCCTCCCGGGCCATCTCCCACGCTTCCACCTGTTCCGGAGATACGTTGGTGGGGCAGACCTGCTGGAACTCCGGGACCTTGTCAGGGTCCAAGAAGCCCGCCGTGAGAAACTCATTTGCCACCACCAGAAACATGTCGAAGATCTCTCCTTCGGGTGGCTTTATCCCCATGGCGTCCACCAGGACCAGGCTCTTGAAATTGTGGGGACACATCGCCGCCATCTCCGCCGCCAGCCAGCCGCCCAGAGAGAACCCCACCACGCTGAGCTCTTCACCCCCCAACTCGTCCAGCACTCCAAGGTACCAGCTCGCCAGATCCCGGATGTTCATGACCCAGTCAAGCCGGGGCGAGCCGCCGAATCCAGGCAGCATTGGGATATGGAGGGTGTAGTGCTGCGCCAGGGCCTCGTGATGTTTCATCCAGCCCGAGTATCCCATCTCGCCGTGGAGGACAAGCAAGGGCTTGCCTGAACCCCCCTTAACCAGCTTCAGCTTGCTCTCCCCAACCTCAATAATATCCTCGGCCCAAGTCTGGGAACCGGTTGTCATCTTGGCGGCCCTCCCTCCGCGGCGGATTACATTATGTCCAGGTAGCTATGAGGGCTGAGGGTAGCAGGTAGGGCCGCGTCCAGGCAAATACTGGCGTGTGAGGGAGGCAGGTGTTGGGACTGGTATTGTCACCGGGCGGGACTCAAAATTGGAGGTTATTGCTTCCCACCCACCCGCCCCGAAAGGCTTTATAATTTAATTCTGAGGGGCATCCTCATCCGCCAGAGGGGGTCATCCCCCCTAGATGGCGTGCCAAGTGGATGATAGGCCATTTTTTAGGGTAATCCTGCCCGGTCGGGGGAAAGCTGGTCAGGAGTGAGGGCCGGTCCGTCCGGTTGCGCAACGCCCATTGAGTATCGGCGTTGACAACAATCACTGATCCGGGCATTCTGAGGCTCCACTCTCCGGGCAACCCCCAGTCCGCCCAGCCAATCGCCGCCTCGATTCAGAGAGGGACCTGACTTATATGGCGTCTTTTCAGTTCAATCACCTTTTCACTCCCTTTACCGTTGGTCCCATGACGGTCAAGAATCGAATCGTCGTTCCAGGCCACGCCACCAACCTCATGCCTATGGACGGTATGCCCACGGACAGGATATTCCACTACTGGCTGGCAAAAGCCAAGGGTGGTGTGGGCATGATCATCACCCACATCCACAACGTGATGCCCCATCAGGGGGCGGCCCCACCCACGGCGCTGGAGACGGAGGAGGGGATAGCCTCCTACCTGAAGATGGCGGATGGCTTGCACCGGGAGGGGGCCAAGTTCCTGTTGCAGATCAGCCACATGGGCGGATACACGAACTCCCAGCTCCATGGCGGGGCCATAATGGGGCCTTCCGCCGGACCCTCCAAGGTTATTTCCAAGCTGTTGCCCGCGGCGGTGGAGACGGCCCATGAGATGGAAATCGAGGACATCAAAAACGTCGTCAACGCTTTCCGGGACGCTTCGGCGCGGGCGCGGCGGGCGGGCTTCGACGGGGTGGAAATCCAGGGGGCGGCCTACTTCATAGTGGCGCAGTTCATGTCCCCGGCAATGAACCGTCGCAAAGACGAATACGGGGGCAGCCTGGACAACCGCCTCCGCTTCGCAAGGGAAGTCATTCAGGCGGCTCGGGAAGGGGTAGGCGACGGCGGGGTTGTGGGAATCCGGCTAAACGGGGACGAATTCTCGGATGACGGTTTGAAGCTGGCGGACATGCTGGAGATAGCTCCCCGTCTTGAAGCCACCGGTCAACTGGACTTCATTGACGTCATGGCCGGACCCGGCTCGGCGGCTCTCGCGCCTCCGTCCTACTACAAGCCGGGCAGCCTGGTATATCTGACTGAGGCGCTGCGGAAGGTGGTCTCCTTACCCCTGATCTGCTCCCAGAGGATCACCAGCCCAATGATGGCGGAACAGGTTTTGGCCAGCGGGGCCGCCGACCTCATCGCCATGAACCGCCCCATCATGGCTGACCCGGACATGCCCAACAAAGCCAGGGAGGGGCGCCTTGCCGAGATCCGGGGGTGCATCGCCTGCAACGAATGCATTGGCAGGCTAAACGCCGGAATGCCCCTCGCCTGCACCGTAAATGCTGAAATGGGCCGCGAGCAAGAAATGGCGCCGCGGGCCGCCGATACGCCCAAGAAGGTAGTTGTCATCGGGGGAGGCCCAGCGGGCCTTGAAGCCGCCAAAGTGGCGGCGCTGCGGGGTCATCGGGTAACCCTCTTCGAGAAGGGTGAGCAGTTGGGTGGGCAATCTCTCATCGCATCCAGGGCACCGGGCCGGGAAGACCTGGACGAGGTCCGCCGCTACTACACCCATCAGATGCAACTGCTGGGTGTGGATGTCCGCCTGGGTACCGAAGCAACGGTGGAGACCATCCAGCGGGAGGCCCCGGACGAGGTGGTGGTGGCCACCGGCTCGCAGCCGGCGGAGCCGGGCCTCTCCACAGCCGGCGTACCGGTGGTGGACCCCCGGGCCGTCTTGTCTGAAGACGTGGAAGTAAAACCGTCGCAGCGGGCCGTTGTGCTGGCCGGTGAGCACCATATGCAGGCCCTCACCACCGCCGACTTTCTGGCCGACAAAGGTTGCCAGGTCCAAGTTCTTACCGAGGCGCTTTACGCCGGGGCCCTTCTGGAAGCCAACCTGGTGGAGCTGCTGTACCGCCGTCTCCTCAACAAGGGCGTGGTGATCACGCCGCTCACCACCGTGAAGCTGATAGACGGCCGCACCGTGGTCACCGAGAACGTGCTGACAAAACAGGAGGGGACCATTGCCGAGGTGGACCTGGTGGTTGCCGCGTATGGCGGCGCCGCGGACGACGCCCTTTATCATAGCCTGAAGGGACAGGCGGGCGGATTACATCTGATAGGAGACGCCCTGGCGCCCCGCCGGCTGATGGACGCCATACTTGACGGGGCCAGAGCGGGCAGGAGCCTGTGAGTCAGCGCCCCTTGGACTGGACCCCTGGTGAACGGACCTCATTAATAGCCAAGGAGGCATAACGTGGCGCAGGCAAAAAGCTGGCAAATGCGGGGCGAGTACTGCGAAAGTTGCAACTGTGACATTCTGTGTCCCTGCCTTCCTTCAAACACTACGGCAATGCCAACCCAGGTCCATTGCGACGTGATGCTGGCTTACCACATCCAAGAAGGGAATGCCAACGGCGTCTCGCTGAACGGGCTTAGCTTTGTCTTCGCGCTTCAGACGCCGGGACCGATGATTGAGGGTCACGCCAAGGTGGCGGTCTATATAGATGAAAAGGCTGACGAGCAGCAGAGGCAATCGCTGCGGACGGTTTTAGGGGGCGAGTCCGGGGGACCTCCTTCGGTGATGATGGACGCCGCCGGGGTGGAGGAGATGAAGGGTTTCAGGTTCGTGCCCATCCACTTTGGGATGGACGGAAACCAGCGGACACTGGAGATACCCGGGATAATGCAGATGCGGGTGGAGGGAATCGAAGGGGTGTCCGGCAAGGTGATGGAGGTTAGAAACACCAAGCACCCGGCCAACCCGGACCTGGCCCTGGCACGAACCATTACCGCCACATACGAAGACTTCGATTTCGACTGGGACAACGCGGGGAAGAACGGCCACTACGCCCCCTTCAATTGGAGCGGCTCCTAGCGAACGTTAATTTCGGGCCTCCAAAGACAAGGCCCCGGGCCCGCTTAGCCGCCGGCCGCCTCAGTTGGGCGGCGGCGGCGCATGTACGCCGCTTAGCTCAGTTCAGGTAGCCCGATAGCATCAGCGCGCCCCAGCCGATCAGTCCCAGGCCGGTCACCCTGCCGAACCAATGGCCCTGGGGTCCCACCTTTTCTATTAGCACCAGACCGGCCAGGGCCGCGATCCACAAAAGGTTCATAACCCCCAGCACAAACAGCAGCGCCATCAGCGCCCAGCAGCAGACCAGACAGTAGACGCCGTGCTTCATTCCCATCGACAGCACGCCGACGTATTCGTCCCGCCATTCCGACATGATGAAACCCAACGGAGAGCGGCATTTGGTCAGGCAGGCGTACTTGAGACGTGTCCACTGAAACAACCCGGCGCTGACGAGGAGCCCTCCTCCAAGGATGGGGCTGCTGCTTTCGCCCATCATGGAAGAGAGGAAGGAATTTACGTGGAGCCCCCAGTTCGCCACCGTGGCCAGGGCGGCAAATCCCGTCCAGACCAGCGCGTAGCCCAGCAGGAAAACCCCCGTGGGCACGTACGGTTGTTGTCTCTCCCGCCGCCTTCGGCTCACGTTTGAAAACATCACCACCATTGGCGTTGCCGACGGCACCATCATTGCCACCATCATCACGGTCCACATCACGAACATGAGGATGAAGTCGGTGAACCCCCAGGACTGCATCTGGGGCAGGGACATATCCATGGCCGCGCCGCTCATTCCTTGGGCCAGGTGCGCTACGTAGGCCCAGGCCAGCGCGGTAAGAGCGAACAAGCCCGCCAACACCAAGGCCCGGTCCCGCTTTAGCACCGGTTCTAGCAGAGATATTCTTTGCAAGCTCGAATCCCTTAATGACGCGATGGGGAACGTTCCTCCGGGCAGCGGACATCTTACCCTAGTCCCCACCCATTGTGTGCGGGTCTTAGGTGGGACCAACCGGAGGCGTTAACGCTACGGCTCGCCGCGCGCTACTTTCTCTTCGCCGCTTTGCTGGCGCGCCGTGAGTCTTCGTACATCCTGATGAAGTTGGTCAATGACGTGCTGGCGACCGTCTGGCCAATCAATTCGATTGGCAGATCGTCCAGCTTTCTAAAGCGTACGCAGGACTTACCCATATCCAACCTCTTGCCAGTGGCCCTGTAACGCTCCGTAAACCACCGTTCAGTCTCCGGGTCACCATAGATGTTCATCAAGTAGACGGCCATGTGGTTCATTTGCGAGGCCAGGGAGACCACCGCCAGGGGAGAGCCGTTGTACGTATCAGGATACGTCTCCAATGGGACCACGTAGCTGATCATTCCATACTGCATCGTCTCCACAAACCCGGCGGGCAGGTGCTCCAGAATGACCCCGCGTACCGCCGAAATCGCCTCCCGTCTCTCCGGTGGCAGTTGGGACAAGTACTCTTCCACTGATAGCGCTTCACTCTTGGCCACGCCGGGTCACCTCCAATTCAATGACAGGGGATCATACTTCCGGCAACAGATTTTGCGCCAGCGTCAGCAAGTGCTCGTCGGCGCCCGGCGGCCCCACCAGGGATAGACCCAGTGGCAGACCGTCCAGCGTCGCCAGCGGTAAGCTTACCTGTGGCAGCCCGCCCAACCCGGCGATGCACAGCAGGCACATCGCCTGGTTTCGGAACCTGATCTCAATATCGTCCGTGGGGGTGTCCCGTAGCGGAGCAACCCGGGGAGAAGTTGGGAGGCACAGAACGTCGCCTTCTTGCAGCAGGCCGTGAATGCGCTCCCGGATTCCATTGAGCCGCTTCTTGCCCGCGGCCACGTCCTCCAATGTCACCTTCGACGCCCATTCCATCCGCTCCCGCACCCCTCTCCCGAAATGGGGCTTCACCTCCCGAATCCACGCGCCGTGGTTGCCCCACACCTCCGCGGCTTGGAGCTGCCGAAACGTCTCGAACCAGGCCGGCAGCCCCTCGGGGCTTACCGTGACCTCCTCCATCGCCCCTACGGCCCGGGCCGCCTTTTCCATCGCTGGACTAAGCGCCTCCCTTACCCTGGCGTCCACCAAACAAAAGGCATCGGCGGCGTACAACAGCCGCCGCGGCGCCGCGGTGTCCCCCGCTACGGCCAGCAGAACGTTTCCCACCCTCCGCAGCACCCCGGCGTCACGGGCAAACCATCCCACCGCGTCGAAGCTGGGCCCGAACGGGATCACTCCGTCCACCGGCACCCTGCCGTGGGTGGGCCGCATGCCCAGGATGCCGCAGTAGCTGGCGGGCAAACGCACCGAGCCGCCGCAATCGGTCCCAATGGCGAAGTCCACCAGCCCGCCGGCCACCGCCGATACCGAGCCGTTGGAGGAGCCGCCGGGGATGCGGTCCGGCGCCGCCGGGTTCACCGGCGTGCCGTAGTGCGTGTTTTCGCCAGTGAGGCTATAAGCCAGCTCGTCAGTGTGCGTCTTGCCCACCATGTCCGCGCCGGCGTCCAACAGCCGCTGCACGGCCACCGCGGTAACGCGGGCCGGCGGATGGGTTCGCAGCCAGTCCGGGTGGCCAAAACCTGTTTTTTGTCCGGCGATGTGGAAGACGTCCTTCACCGCGAAGGTAAGCCCTTTCAGCGGACCCCGTGCCGCCCCTTCCTTGGCGACATGGTTGTCGCGGCAAAACGCCCCCAGGGGGTCCTCCGGCGGTCCCGGGAAACGGTGGGTGGTCAGTTGATTCATCGTGAGTCTCGAAGCTTAGTCGGGGCGGTGAAGCTCCACCGGCTGTCGGGTGAATGTCAGACGGCCGTTCTTAAAACCCCACAGCACGGGGGCCAGCTCCGAAACCGCCTCCGCTCGGTCCTGGCAGTCCAGCACCACCACGTCGGCCCGGTCGCCCACCGCCAGTCCGTATCCCTCCAGCCGCATCAGCCTCGCCGGGCGGCGGGTGATCATCTCGTAGCAATCGATTATGGCATCCCGGGCGCCAACGTGGCACACGTTGGCGTAAAGGTTTGCCATCCGGACGGGAGAGCAGTCGCCAAACGGCGTGAACGGGTTCAACACATTGTTGGTCGCCAGAGCGCAGTTGACCCCCTGCTGGCACAGCTTGTGCGCCGGGGCCACACCCCGCATGACGCTATGCTCCTGGTGCCGGCCCATTAAGAACATGTCCGTGGCCGGCAGCACCGACACCGCCACCCCGGAGTCCGCCAGCCGCCGCGCCGCCTCTGTCAGCAGGTCAGGACTCGCGGCGGACAGCTTCGTCACGTGGCCGATGGCCACCCGCCCGCCGTAGCCGAACTGGTCCGTCAGCCGGCAAACGTAGTCCAGGTCCAACTCGCTGGCGTCGTAACCAAAGTCCAGGTGCATATCTATATCCACGTCAAACTCCCGGGCCATCTGGAAGACCCGGTCAATCTGGCCGTGAGGGTTGCTATCCGTATACGGCGCGGCGCCCACCACCGTGGCGCCCTTCTTCAGCGCGTCCACCATCAGCTCATCCGTCCCCGGATTGTTGAGGAGCCCCTCCTGGGGAAACACGCAAATCTCCACGTCTATCGCCCACCGGTACTCTTCAATCAGCGGCAGAATCCCCTCCAGCCCCCGCAGGCCAATGCCCGGGTCCACCTCCAACTGGGTCCGCATGTGCGTGGTGCCGTGCAGGATGCACTTCTCCAGCGTCCTCTTTCCCCGCTCGTACACGTCCTGGGGAGTGAACGCACTCTTCGCCTTGGCCACCTGCTCAATCGCTTCGCTCAGGTCGCCACGCTTGGATTCACACCGGTCCAGGATACAGGACTTGTCCAGGTGAAGGTGGGACTCAATAAACGCCGGCGTAACCAACCGCCCACCCACGTCAATCTCGTTACCCATCGCGTTCAGATGCGGCCCCACGAACGCGATTCGGCCGTTTTCAATGCCTATGTCCACCAGGGCGGGACGAGCCCCGTCCTCTATTCGAGAGTTTCGAAGGATAGTGTCCACGGCCTCCTCCTCTTCGCAGTGGGCGGTACGCATTGGCGGCCGGTTGACCGCAATTCGACGGCCAGAGAATGATACCACTGCCCCGGAAATAGGGTTTTTCGTACCTTGCAACCGTGATCCCGCTCTTTGCCGCCTAACCTGTTAGTGCAGGAATCATGCTAAATCCAGAGGAACCGGGAGCGGTTGGGTACCACCAACCTGTCATTCGCAGGACTTCGTGGTGGGGACACCAATCTCCATACCTGATTGCCCCTTATTCCCAGCCCTGGCATTCGGAGTTCAACGCGTCATCCGGTTCCCTCCATCGCCTCACACGTTGACCCGCCTTTCCTGCCCCGGTACTGTACAACCCACCAACCACGGAGGAGTCCACCATGGCGAAACTAAATTCGGCGTTAGGCCCTTTAGACATAGCGGACATGGGCTTTACCCTGACCCATGAGCACATCTCCGGCTCCTCCGCCGGCTTCCAGCTCACCTACCCCGAGATCGTCAACACGGAGACGGTAATGGAGCTGGCGGTGCAAGACCTGACTCGGGCGCACCAGCACGGCGTCACCACAATCATCGACTGCTCAACTTATGACATTGGCCGGGACGTGCGCCTTATTGAGGCAGTCTCGCGCCGCAGCGGCATCCAGGTGGTCTGCGCCACCGGAAGTCACCTCTACGTTCCACAGACCTTCTACGAGTCCATGTTTCCTTGGATGAAGCCAATGCCTGTCGACGACGTCGCCGCGCTTTGGATCAGAGAGGTGGAGGAAGGGATTGAGGGCACCGGCATCAAGGCGGGCATCATCAAGATAGCCACCAACGACCCCATCCGCCCGGCAGAGGAGCATATGCTTCGCGCCGGGGCGCGCACCCACCTTCGCACCGGGGTGCCCATCACCACCCACACCCCTATCCTGTCTCGCGTTGGCGAGGAGCAGGTCCGCATCTTGCTGGAGGAGGGCGTGGACATGAGCCACGTCTACATCGGCCACGTCAACAGCACCTTGGACCGTGACTACCATCTCAGGTTAATTGACAAGGGCGTCTGGTTGGGAATGGACCACTTCAGCCCGTCCGGCCCTCCCGGCACCCCGGACTGGGAGGAGCGTTCTGCCTTCATTAAAGGCTTGATCGATGAGGGATACCAGGACCGGATCATGATGTCCCACGATTGGAACTTTGGACGCCACTCAGGTCACTGTCAGCTTGCCTCGGCCGTGTCCCGAGACGATCACCCGGACGCCTTCCTCTGGATCACCAACGGGGTGCTTCCCCGCCTCCGGGAGCTGGGCGCGGATGAAAGCGCAATTACCAGCATGATGGTGGACAACCCGCGCCGCTTCTTCGGAGGAAACTGAATCGCATTTACCGGCCTGCACAATTTAACGAATCACGGTAGAGGCGCCGGTTGAGCCATGCTGCCCGGACGGTTATAGTGCGGCTAAGGTAGTAAATACATTCTGGCGCCCGCAATTAGACTTCTGAAGGGGACTCTTATGACCGCTACAAAAGTAGAGACGGAAAACCAGGGCTCTAGGAAATACAAAGTGGTGGGTACCCGGCCCATCCGGCACGATGGCGTGGAAAAGGTCAACGGCGTTGCCGAGTACGGTGCTGACGTTCAGATGGCTGGGCTGCTCCACGGCAAGATCCTCCGCAGCCCCTACGCCCACGCCCTCATCCGCTCCATTGACACCAGCAGGGCCGAAGCCTTGCCCGGCGTTATCGCCACCGCTACCTCCAAAGATTTCCCCATCATAGAGGACCAGATCATTGACCTGGCCGAGATTCAGGGTAACGCTCGCATGATGGCGGAGCATGTCATGGCCAATGACAAAGCGGTCTATAAAGGCCACGCTGTCGCCGCGGTGGCCGCCACCAGCCCGCACATCGCCGAGCAAGCCCTTGCCCTCATCGACGTGGACTACGAAGTCCTGACGCCGGTCCTGACCCTTCACGACGCCCTTAAGGACAACGCCCCGGTCCTCCACGAGAACATGACCACCAGGTTCCGCGTTGAGCGGTTCGCCAAGGGGGAGGACACCGGGGTCCACAGCAACGTGGCCGGTCACATCCAGCACGAGCTGGGTGACGTGGAAAAAGGGTTCAAGGAGGCCGAGGTCGTCATCGAACGGGAGTTTCAGACGCAGACCGTCCATCAAGGCTACATCGAGCCCCACGCCTCCACGGCCACCTGGCTCCCCGAAGGCCGCCTCACAATCTGGACTTGCACCCAGGGCTCCTTCGCCATTAGGTCCGCCACCTCGGCCATCCTGGGCATTCCGGAGTCTCAGGTGAAGGTGATTCCCACCGAAATCGGCGGCGGGTTCGGGGCCAAGCTCACCACCTATCTGGAGCCCGTGGCCGCCGTTCTATCCAGGAAAAGCGGCCGGCCGGTGAAGATCGTGATGGACCGCAAAGAGGTGTTCGAGGGCACCGGTCCCACCTCCGCCACTCACATGCGCGTCAAGATCGGCGCCACCAAGGCCGGCAAGATCACTGCGGCCCAACTCTACCTGGTCTATGAGGCTGGGGCCTACCCCGGCTCTCCGGTGGGTGGTGGGACCCTCTGTGCAACGGGACCCTACAATATTGAAAACCTGCTGGTGGACGGCTATGACGTGGTCTGCAACAAGCAGAAGGTCCAGGCTTACCGTGCGCCCGGCCAGCCCCAGGCCGCCTTTGCGGTGGAGCCCGTCATTGACGAGTTGGCGGGAAAGTTGGGCTTGGACCCCTTGGAGTTTCGGTTAATGAACGCCGTCAAGGAAGGCGACCGGATGCCCAACGGAGTTCCCCACGCCCGTTTCGGCTGCAAGGAGATCCTGGAAGCCATGAAGGACCATCCTCATTACACCGCGCCCTTGGGTGGCCCCAACCGCGGCCGCGGGGTAGCCGTGGGGTTCCGCTGGCAGGGAGGCCAGACCTCTTCCGCCACCATCAACGTCAACAGCAACGGCACCATTAACCTTATCACAGGCTCCGTAGACATTGGCGGTACCCGCACCGCAGTGGCCATGCAGGCCGCCGAGGTGTTGGGCCTGAGGGCCGAGGACGTGTCTCCCACCGTGGTAGACACGGACGCCGTCGGCTACACCGCCGCCACCGGCGGCAGCCGTATCGCCTTCGATACCGGGTTGGCGGCCATCCAGGCGTCGGAGGAAGTCCTGCGCCAGATGAGCGCCCGCGCCGCCCTGCTGTGGGAGGTTCAACCTGAGGATGTCGCCTTCAATGACGGCGCCTTCATCTGCACCAAGAACCCGGCGGACAAGTTCACCTTCAAGGAGTTGGCGCGCCAGCTCATGATAACCGGCGGCCCCGTCACCTGCTCCGCCTCTACCAACTCCACCGGCGTAGGGCCCATCATAGCCGGAAACATTGTGGACGTGGAGGTGGACCCGGAGACCGGCAAGGTGGATATCCTGCGCTACACCGCCTTCCTGGACGCCGGCACCGCCGTGCACCCCAGCTACGTGGAGGGCCAGATCCAGGGCGGCACTGTCCAGGGAATCGGCTGGGCGCTCAACGAGGAGTACTTCTACACCAAAGACGGCACCATGGCCAATTCCAGCTTCCTGGACTATCGAATGCCCACCACCCTGGACGTGCCCATGATCGAAGCGGTGATAATCGAAGTGCCGAATCCCAGGCACCCGTTCGGCCTCCGTGGCGTGGGCGAGGCGCCCATAATCCCACCATTGCCCGCCCTGGCCAACGCCATATCCCACGCCATAGGCGTCCGGATGGACTGCCTTCCCATGTCCCCCACCGTCATCCTGGAGGCCTTGGCTAAGAAGGACGGCGGGTAGACCTACAGCGGGTTCTTCTACAACGGCAGTCCTAAAGCAGCGCCACCGTACAGGCTGGTGCAGGGTTCAGTCCTCTGCGGTAGCCTTGGCCATTACCACGTCTGGTCTCCTTGAGTGGTTCTAGCTGGCCCACCCACGGCCTGAAATTCCCGCTGCTCCGGAGCGCCCAAGCGGACCAGATCGTCGGCCTCCTCGCCCACGGTGCAAAACCGCCGACCGTAACGCCTTATCACTCCGCTGGCGGATTCTACGCTGAGGGCCGTGGGTCCGCCAGGGACCTCGCCGGGGCATCCCTCAGCGCGCCGTACTGAATGCAGGCTATGTAGGGGCCGTACTGGTCGCGGCTGGAGTTCAGGTCTCCTGCACACCTCTGGCAACCCTTCAACCATAGCATCGCCATCTCCTCCCCGTTAGTTGCGGGCCGCGCCTCGCCGTCGCCGGTGGCTGATGCCGTGACCCTGGCTCCGGCAACCCCTCCTACTTCTCAATTCTAGGTTGGGGCCATGGGGACTAATAGAGAGAATTCACATGGAGCCAAAAGGGAGATTTTCCTTTTTCCTCCTTTCCTTCAGCTTGCCCTTTTGCCGCTGCTTATGACTCTTGAAGCCGCATTGGCCTAAAAGCCCCGGTTCCTTTCGCCGCCGCACCCTTCCGCGTGCTGACCGTGGCCACACTTCCCACGCACCGTTAACAGGTGGCCAAGGGAAACCCCTGGCCTCTTCTGGGCTTAATCCCCAACCCACGGGGTGGGGAAAGCCTAGCCCTTTACACCGGGGAATCAAGATTGGATGTAGGGCCTGGACTCCCGACACTAGGTATATGCCGACACGACGACAACCCAGGCGGACCGGCGACAGGCCGCGGACCGGCGTTAGGTCGCGTGGTGCCGCGTTAACTGGTGGTCTTGGCTCGTCCTGGTATGCGTGTCACGCCTCAGGGACCGCCAACAGAGGAGGTGAGGCTAAGGAGTAATAGGCAACCCAGGGTCTAGCCGTCAGGCGATTGACCCTGAGCGGATTCAACCTGATTACAAGGAGAAACCGGGCTATGAAAAACTGGTTTAGCATCGCCTACAACAGTAGGACAAGGCTCTTGGAGCCACAGCGAGGCATTACCGGCCTGGAGACCGCCATCGTCCTGATTGCCTTTGTGGTGGTCTCCTCCGTATTCGCCTTTGCTGCCCTCTCCACCGGCCTGTTTTCCAGCGATAAAGCCAAGGAGACAATCCAGGCAGGCCTTTCCGAGGCCAGGGGCAGCCTCGAAATCCGCGGCGCCGTCATCGCCGAAGACACCGATACCGACGGCAACATTGACAAAGTCTACTTCCAGGTATCCAACGCCGCCGGTGGCGAAAACATTGATCTGACCCAGGGCGAGACCGCCATCCGTTATACCGACTCCGACCAGTCCGTCATGTTCGACACTGCCGCCAAGTTCTCCGTCACTCCTCTGGGCAACGCCGACGACGATAACCTGCTGGAGCCCGGCGAGATGTACGAGCTGGCGCTTCTCGCCATGGAGACCAACGTCACCACCAACCTGGTTAAGAGCAAGGTGTTCATCCTTGAGGTCATGACCCCCAAAGGGGCCGTGCTTCACGTGGAGCGCACCACACCCGTCGCCATCGAAAAGTACAACGACCTGGGTTAACGGCGGATAGCGAATCACTAACCAAGAGGTACGAAGGATGAAAAGTAAACAGAACCCATCATTCCAATTGTGGAACAGGCAACGGGGCATCACCGGTCTGGAGACGGCCATCGTGCTAATCGCCTTCGTGGTGGTCTCCTCCGTGTTCGCCTTTGCCGCCCTCTCCACCGGCCTGTTCTCAGCCGACAAGGCCAAGGAGACCATCCAGTCCGGCCTGTCTGAGGCCCGGGGCACGCTGGAACCCCGCAGCGGCGTAAAGGCCGCCTCCACCATCACTCCCGTCACCGCCGAGGCGGTGGGCACCGGTGACGGGGCCACCACCGTCTTCAACCTAACCAGCAGTCCCGTGATTCCTGGCTCTGAAACGGTCTACGTCAACGCTGTGGCCCAGACCTACGGCACGGCCTACACCATCGTCTTTGACACCGGTGTAATCACCTTCGTCACCGCGCCGGCGAACACCCTGGCCGTCACGGCCGACTACAGCCACTACACGGTAGACAACGTCAAGATAACCCTGGCCAACGCCGCCGGCGGCAACCCGGTGGACATGACTCCCGGCGAGGCTGTGGTGACCTACCTGGATAAGGACACCGTAGCCACCAACATCATAAACTTCACACTCAATAAGCTGGGCAACGCCGACGCGGACAACCTTCTGGAGTCAGGCGAGATGTTCGAGGTTATTATCGACACGTCCACCTACGGCCTCAACGACAACGCCAGCTTCATTGTCCAGATCAAGCCTCCGTCCGGGGCGGTCCTATTCATTGAGCGGACCGTCCCTGCCACCATCGCCACGGTGATGGACCTGGGATAAACGGCCCTAGAGTCCAACTTGGGGACCGTCCAAACGCCGGGTGCCCAGCCCGTCTCTGGAGCCAGGTCCCCCCTACGGGGAGATGCCGTTTCTGCCCAGCCCGTCCGATCTGGAGGCTGCCCTTGCCGCCTTCGTGGCCTCAGAATGTGCTTGATTCCCACCAGGTGAGAACGGGCTGGGCACCCGGGACCGGCGAGTCAGGCGCCGCTCCGGCGTCGGAACTATCTCGGGAACACCATTGCCAATTGGCTGCTCGCTTGAAATCGTTTGCCACGGCGCTCAGGGAAATGGCCGCACCGGCCATATCTAATCAACCTTCAATGGGTTAGGGAGACGCGAGAGATGGCTGACCTGGAATCCAGATTGGGCGTCATTGAAGAAGAGATGAAGCTGATCAAGGGAGAGGTGAAGCAGTCCCTGGTGGACCTGCGCGCCATAGTGATGAAGGTCGACACACCAGTCGGAGAGCGATTTGTCCACGGCAATACATCTCCTGCCGCGCTTTCCCCCATCCACCTTCAATCCCCGGATGGCTATTCGGAATCGGAGCGCAGCCCGTCCCAACAACCGGACCATGCCTCCGTCCCACGGCAGACAAGGGAGGCGCCTGCCCCACCACCCCCGCCACCGGCCGCAGCGCAGGGGTACTATCCACCGCCCCCACCGCCCCCACCGCCCCCGGCGGGGTATGGGTATCCGCCACCACCTCCGCCCCCGGCGGCGTATGGGTATCCGCCGCCACCACCGCCACCTCCTGCAACACCCCCATCAGCCTTCCTGGCCCCGCCGCCTGTGGCGCAACCGGCGGACCCAATGCCAGTGGGTCCCTTTGAGCCCGTTTCGCCGCCGGCTCGTCACCGGCTGGAGGAGCAAATCGAAGAGCCGCCGGTCTCAGTGCGCCCTCAACGCCGCCGCACCCGGCCGGGGGCCCTATATGATGCGCCAATTTTTGAGCACCCAATTGACCCCGAGATTTCGACCGAGTTCGGCGGGGACGCTCAGCCGCGAGCTGCCTCACCCCGCCCTGCCGACAGGAAGACCGCGGCGGTCCACGCAAGGAGCGTTGGCAACGGCGCAGCGCCGATCAGACGGCGCGCCAACACCGGCGCTGAGGACCTGGGGGAGGACGGCGACTTTGAAGCGACGGTCAGCGTAAGGGAGATGGCTGGCCTGGTCAGGTGGGTCTCTTTGGCCCGGCGCCGCATGGGGGAGGACAAGCTGTACGAGTTCCTCAACCTGTACGTCAGATATGCTCAATATAGACCGTTGTTGAAACGGATGGTGCTGCAGATCCTTCAGCTACTGGATGAGGACCCCTCTGCGGAAGAAGCCACGGGGTCGGACCCCGCATCGGACCACGATTGGTCAGACCTTATGCTACAGCTTCACGGCATTTTGTCCTCCGAGTAGCACAGCGGAGACCATTGGTCCGTGGACACCCCATCCAGGCTGGGACGCGCCGGAGAGTTGAAATCAATAGGAGAGGTATTTGGAAAAACCTGTTTCCACCGCACTGTTTCTCATCGCTACCGTCATCGCCTCCGTGGCCGTCATGAACACCGTGATACCCGCCGTAGGACGAGGGTCCAGCGCTATTCTGGTCTCCAGCGCCGCGGCGTCCAGCCGGATCAAGACGGACATAGAAATTGTCTTCGCCTCCGGGGACACTACAACGGACCAGCTCTTCTTTTGGGTAAAAAACGTCGGCACAGAAAAAATCATGGGCATTGACCTGTCAGACTTCTTTTTGGAGAGTCCCACCGCCATTAAGCGAATCCCGTACAACAGCGGCGCCGAATACTGGACCTACTCCATAGAGAATGGCACCCAATGGCATCAAGGAAACACCATAAAGGTAACCGTGGAGCTGACCGCCGTGGAGACTGGCCTTAACACCCTCAAATTCATTGTGCCCAACGGCGGCAGCGCCTCCAAGGAATTCAGCGTCTAGACGCTAACGGACTAACCACTTATGAGCGTAGTTGCCGCAGCCGTCTTTTTTGGGGGGACTCTTCTGGTCACCTCTATGATTCTGATGACCACCCTGATCGCCTCTAGCCTGGCACAGGGAGAGACCATGAATCAGGCCGCCGGCCTTCAGGGAGAGCGTATCCGCACTGTCTTAGCCCAGCCGACTTTCATCAGCTCGGACTCCGGCGGCGGCACTGTGGCGGATGTGGAGATAGAAAATACCGGCGCCATTACCATAGTTGATTGGTCCATGATGGACGTTTTTATTCAGTACACCGCCACCAACAACCAACTGACCATCAAGCGGCTGGACTACGTTACCTCCGGCCCCGGGAACGATCAGTGGCTGGTGGACTCCATATCCCCGGACGGCTACAACCCCACGTTGTGGGACCCTGACGAGAAGGTCACGTTAAAGCTCAAGGCGGTGCCTCCGGTGAAAACCAACACCACCGCCACCGTGGTTGTGGTCACCCCCAACGGTGTCTATACCACCGGCACCTTTTTGCACACCTAGGCCGGGCCCAAATTCTTTCCAAAGGAGTTTGCCATGGTATCCGATATACCCAAAAAGGCAAGGGTTGTCTCCACCGGTGCAGATGAGATGGACAAGAAGCTGGGGGGAGGGATTCCAATGGGGTCCCTTACCCTCATCGAGGGCCAATCGGACGCCGGAAAGAGCGTCTTGTGTCAGCATTTGACCTATGGGTCCCTCCAGTCAGAGATGCAGGTGGCCTACTACACCACCGAGAACACGGTGAAGAGCCTTCTTACCCAAATGGCGTCACTTGGCTTGGATGTGACGGACTACTTTCTGGTTGACTGGATGCGAATATATCCCCTGTCCCTGCCTTCCAAGAACGTTAATCCAGAGCTTGTCTACGAGCTCCTCCGGGACCACATCGCCGCGCTGCCGGACCGGATGACCACGGTGGTGGTGGACTCCCTTACCACTCTGATTGGTCATAGCGACATCCGGTCCGTAATCGACTACTTTGCCAGCGCTAAAACGCTCTGCGACGCCGGCAAGACCGTGATCCTGGTGGTCCATACCTCCGCCTTTGATGAGAAGACCCTCATCCGCGTTCGCTCCCTGTGCGATGCTCATCTGAGCCTTCGGCTTGAAGAGGTGGGGGAGCAGTTGGTGAAGGTGCTGGAGGTGGCCAAGGTACGCAACGCCGAGAAGACCACCGGCAACATAGTCAGCTTTGACGTGGAGCCCGGTCTGGGCATGCACATCATCCCCGTATCCAAGGCCAAGGCCTAGTAATGGCCGCCAACACCCAAACCGCCAGCGCGCCGCCAGCGCACGGTCATAGTGATGACATCTCTAGCTGCCCCACCTTCAGGATGCTTCCTCAAGAGCTCCAGGAGCACGCCAAGTCTCTGCCACACCTGTGGGACTACCTTCACCTCGTCCCTCTGGAGGAGATTGGTATTCCCCAGTACTACCAGAGCCTCAGCCGCAAGCACAAGGAGTTGGAAAACCCCAACCTGATTTACCCCGTGGCGGAACGGGTCTTCGTCCACATCTACCCGGACCAGTCCGACAGCCGCAACATCTACGCGCCCATTGAGCCGGGAATGGGGGAGGACCTGTCAGAGCTCATGGATGAAGTTGAGGGGCGCCTGGTGGACCTGGTGAATGAGCTAGACCAGTCCACCACGGACGGCGGCTCTCGCGCGGACCTGCTGCTGAAGGTCCTGGACAAGGTGTGCATCGCCAGCGCTTCCGCCAAGTTCGGGGAAAAGGGCGGCGGCAAGCGGCGGGGCGGCAAGATCGTAGTCTCCCAGGCGGAGATGGAGGCTCTCCGGTACCTGCTGGTCAGGGATAAGGAAGGTATGGGCCCGTTGCAGCCCCTCATAGACGACCCGAACATTGAGGACATTAGCTGTAGCGGCGTGGGGTCTGTCTTCGTTGAGCACAAGATATTCGACAGCCTAAAGTGCACCGTTACCTTCGATTCCATTGGGGAGCTGGACGCCTTCGTCATCCGCCTTTCGGAAAAGATGGGCAAACCGGTCACTTTCCGAGATCCCATTGTGGACTCCACCCTTCCGGACGGCTCAAGAATCAACATAGTTTTCGGCGGGGACCTCTCCAGGCGGGGCAGCAACTTCACCATCCGAAAGTTCTCTGAAACGCCCATTAGCATCCTGGACCTGGTGGAGAGCGGCAGCGTTTCCTATGAGGTTGCCGCTTACCTTTCCCTGATAATTAGTGAGGGCATGAACCTCTTCGTCGCCGGCGAAACGGCGTCTGGAAAGACCACGCTGCTGAACGCCATAACCACCTTTATCCCGCCAACGGGGAAGATAATCTCCATTGAGGACACACCGGAGGTCCAGGTGCCTCATCAGAACTGGATCCGTGAGGTGACGCGGGGGAGCGGCAAGAGCGACGCTGGATCCGCCATCACGATGTTCGATCTACTGAAGGCGGCCCTGAGGCAA
Organism: Dehalococcoidia bacterium; assembly: GCA_965247585.1. Taxonomy (GTDB): domain Bacteria; phylum Chloroflexota; class Dehalococcoidia; order Lucifugimonadales; genus CBDFHC01. Next base: position 1,058,436 of record CBDFHC010000005.1, on the reverse strand, counting down.
CGGCCCAACGAGATTATCATAGGTGAGATCCGTGGCGAAGAAGGGCTCATCGCCTTTCAGGCCATGCAGACTGGCCATGCCGCCATGGCCACCTTCCACGCGGCCTCCGTGGAAAAACTCATTCAGCGCCTCACCGGCAGTCCCATCAACGTCCCCAAGACGTACATCGACAACTTGAACGTGGCGGTCATCCAGGCCGCCGTCCGTTTGCCCAGCGGAAGGATAGCGCGGCGGGTTCTCAGCGTTAACGAGATCATAGGCTATGACTCGTCGTCTGACTCTTTCTCATTCATTGAGGTATTTCGCTGGGACCCAATTAAAGACTATTTTGAGTTCACGGGTTACATGAACAGCTACCTGTTGGAGCACAAGATCGCCGTCAAGCGGGGAATCCCCCCGGCGCAACGGCGCAAGATTTATGAAGTCCTTACCTCCCGCGTAAACATCCTAAAAAAGCTGCACCAGCAGAAGGGGCTGGATTTTTATGGCCTCTACCGCGTCCTCTCGAAAGCGCACAGACAAGGTCTCTTCAGATAACGCCAGGCTAACCTTTGACCTGCTCTCCAACCTCACCTACATGCAGGCGGTGGCCGCCAGCCATGCCACCAGGGACCGGATCTTCGAGCTGGCTATCACACAGACATACGCCACCACGTTCTACTTTAGTCAGGTCTACCTGCTGGTTAAGCGTCTGGGGTTCGAATACCACCGCGCCTTTCAGCTCGTTGCCAAGAAGACCAAGGCCACGCGGGTCCAGAGCCTTCTTCTCCGCTTCGCCAGCTCCATAAGCACCGGCGAGTCTGAAGAAGGGTTTCTTCGGACTGAGGCACGCGTTCAGCGCGAGATTTACGATAGCGAATACTACCGCAAGCTGGAATCCCTGCAAAAATGGTCTGACGCCTACGCCGCGCTGCTCGTCTCGGTCACCGTCATCGTTGTCGTTGCCATGGTCTCCTCCATGCTGTATGACGCCGGTGAGATGTTCGTAGCCGCCCTCTGCATCACCTCCCTGGTCATCGCCGGCATCGGCGCGTTCATCATCCGCACCGCCTCTCCAGTGGAGATGAAGACCTACAAGGGCCGCAGAGGGCCCAAGCTGCGCCGCTGGGCCATCAGACTGGTCTTTGCGTTGCCCCCGGTGGGTCTCCTGTGCGGCTACTACTTCTATGACATCTACGGTACCGGCGCCGTGTTCCTCGCTTTGGGCTTGGCCCTCTTACCCGCGGGTATCTGCGCTTACGTGGATGACCAACGGGTCAGCGCGGTAGACCAGAACATCTCAGATTTCCTCAGGGCCCTGGGGAGCGTCACCGGCACTCTCGGCTCTACCTTGACCGTTGGTCTCTCCAAGCTGGACGTTCGCTCAATGGGACCCCTGGAGCCGTACATTGTCAGGCTGCGCGCCAGGCTTCAAAGCCATCTCAACCCTGATGCCTGTTGGGAGCAGTTCAGGGACGAGGCTGGGAGCGAGCTGGTGAACCGCTCCAGCCGAATGCTGGTGGACGGTGTGGCCCTGGGCGGCAACCCGGGGCAGGTTGGGACAGTGGCGTCGGACTACTCCATGGGCATCGCCCTCTTGCGGGCGAAACGTGATGTGGCTTCCCTCACCTTCGCCTACCTCACCTTCCCAATGCATACCGCCATGGTGGGCCTTCTTGTTTTCATCCTGGAGGTCATACAATCCTTCAACCTTCGTCTCACCAACATATCGGAGACCCTGGTGGGCCAGATGGGTTCCGGCCAGGCGGCCCGGATACCTGATCTGCCGGTATTCCACGCCAAGGACCTCTCCCTTGTGAGCAATCTCTTGCTCTTAGTGATCGTAGGCTTCACCGTGTCCAACTCCATGGCGCCAAAATTCGCCACCGGCGGCCACCCCGTCAAGGCGGCCTTCTACGCCAGCGTCATCTGCTCTCTCTCCGGTGTTTGCCTGATCTTCATTCCGCCCGTTGCCCGACAAGTCTTGGTTTAAGAGGTGTAACCGTGGGACTGTTGCCTAAATTTGGCTCTAAAAAACACAATCCGGCTAGAGACGAGCCCCAGCCTGATCTCCCAACGGTTGAACCGGACCCGGTCCCGGTCCCGGTGGAGGCGGGCTCACCGGTAGTTACGAAACTGGTCAATCTGGCGCCTCTGGACTCCAATTCGCCGGTCCCCGCTGCTGCTGAGGCCCCACCTTTGGACCGGCTTTTAACCGGCCCTGACCAGGCTGCCGCACAGACCGACGATGGATCCGGCGACGACGACCTTGGAGATCTTCTGGACGTCTTCAAAGATGAAGAGGTGGAAATAGATCCCCGCGTCTCCACGCTGGCCGAAGCTGTTGACGCGCCCGGTGTGCGAGAGCTATTGGCGGAGATAGCAGAGCTACAGCGCAGCTTCTCAGACCTCGTTCCGTAATGGGGACATAGCTGTGGACCTTCTTCGCTTCTCGCCGGCCAACTGCAGGGGTAGGTTACATTCGCTGCTGCTGCTATATTCTGGGGGTAGCTAGACCGGTCCGTTGCTGAGGTTGCCCATTGGCGAGTAGCCTGGCCCGGAAATCAGCCGGACTCCAAATTCCGAGGGGGCCTCAATGATAGACCAGTATGACATGATGGCGGTGGTGGAGAAGCACCGCAAGGATGAAATCGTCATAGCATGTGAACGGGCCAACACCGCTTGGCCCACCATCAGCACCAGACCGGACCGGGATACTTCCTCTTCCGTAATGGGCAAAGGCTCGTCCATCGCCCTGGGCATTGCCCTGGCCAGGCCGGACACCAAGGTCATAGTTTTTGATGGCGATGGCAGCCTGCTCATGAACCTGGGCACCCTGGCCACCATAGCCAACAAGAAGCCGAAGAACCTCTACCATGTCGTCGTTGAAAACGGGATGTACGCCACCACCGGCGGACAGCCCATCCCGGCCGGGGATGCAATCTCCTTCACCGGCCTGTCCAAGGACGCGGGTTACGCCTCCACTTTCCAGTTCGATGACCTGGAGGAGTTCGCCAGCCGCTGGCAGGGGATACTGGAACAACCCGGCCCGGTGTTAATCTCTGTTAAAACCGTGCCAAACCCCCGGCCCAAAGACGAACCTTTCAGCGACCCCAACAATCAGCGCCGTTCCATGCCGGAGTCTTTCGTTTTCCTGCGCAAGGAGTTGAACGGCTAGAGGACTCGCCCGCTCCCATCAACCCAGGCCCGTAGGTCACAGCGGCGGTGGCTGCCAGCCGCCCGACACGGACTCTATGTAGCCGGCCAGCGCCAAAGCCACGTCCTCCCGCCACGGCTTGGCCACCACCTGCACCCCAATGGGCAGCCCCTCCGGAGACGTGCCGCCCCGTACCACCGCTCCCGGCCAGCCCGTCAGGTTGTAGGCCGCGGTGTAGCCCAGCGCCTTGCTGTTCTCCTCCTTAAACGTGTCGCCGTGAGGCAACGCCCAATATGCGCCAGCGGGGCACAGAATCGCGTCGTAGTTTTCCATGAATTGCAGCATCTCGCTACGGTATCGGTCTATCCGCTCCAGCAGGTCGGTGAACTCGGAAATTCCTATGGGCTTGGCATCTTCAAGCCGTTTTTTCAGCCACGGGTGCACCTCCGTGGTGCCGCACCTCTCCAGCAGCCGCTTTACCCAGGCCCTCCCGTCCGCCGTGCTCAGGCCGTTGAACAGATCTACCGCCTGAGTCAGAACGGAAGGGCGGTCTTCTTGTACCGAGATACCTGCCTCCGGCAGCGTTGCCGCCACCCGCTCCACCGTCTCCATGATCTCCTTCATGGGGGTCATGATTCCGTTGTCCGTGTACACCGCGACTCGCAGCCCTTTCAGCTCCACCGCTGCTGGGTCTCCCAGCGGCGCCGGGACAATCGCCGGGTCCCGCCCATCGGGGCCGGAAATTATGGGCATGATCACCGCCAGGTCTTCCACGAACCGTGCCATGGGGCCGTTCTGCGTCAGCGAGTCCACCGCCCCCATGCCATACGGCACCACGTGTCCCGTCCTCGGGACCCGCCCCGACGTAGGCTTCAAACCGGCGATTCCACAGAAATTCGACGGTCCGCGTATGCTGCCGCCGGTGTCACTCCCCAGGTCCATGGGCGACCCGCCCGCCGCAATGATCGCCCCCGCGCCACCGCTGCTTCCTCCCGGCATCCTTGACGTGTCGTACGGATTGTTCGTCTGGCCGTAGACCAGGTTGTTCGTCTCTCCCGCCAGGGTCAGCTCCGGGGTGTTGGTCTTCCCCAGCAGTATCGCACCGGCGGCCCGCATCCTTGCCACCGCCGTGGCGTCCTCCGCTGGAACATGATTCGCACATCCCGTCGTACCCCCCGTTGAGATCACCCCCTCCGTATCCAACGAGTCCTTGATCGTCATCGGCACGCCGTGCAGGGGACCCATAGACTCTCCCCGCGCCAGCACCGCGTCCGCCTTGTCCGCCTCGGTCCGGGCCCTTTCGGCGGCCAGCTGCACCACCGCGTTCAGCCGCGGGTTCACCTGCTCGATCCGGTCCAGGTGCGCCTCCACCACCTCTCGACAAGAGACCCGCTTTTCGCGAATCGCCTGCGCTATTGCGCTGGCTGATGTGTATATCAACTCCTCCATGCCCGCCACCTCCATTCCGATGATTGGGCATTTATAGTAGCAGCTTGGCGTTGTCCCATGGTCAACGGTCCCACGCTCCTGATTATTGGGAGCCAGCACCCCGGCCCAACCCGGTTCTGTTTATGATGGTGCCCGTCAAGCGCTCTGCTTATGGCAACCCCTGACCGATACCAGGTCATTTCCGGCAGCCCCGGCGCAGTACACTGCCTGTTGCCCGCTCTGCTGGTATCGCGCCTCATCTCCCCTCCCATCCGACCCGCACGAGACCTGGTCTGCACCGGCCACACTTCTGGATGGGATTCCTTGGCGGGCCTTCTTCTGGGCATCCATCTGGCCCTCCGCCTTATTTCATCTCCGCAGCGGACCTAATGGCCCCGGCGAAAGGCAATTCTCTATAGGTAAGCGCATCCAGCCTTCGAGACCGCGCTGTTCTCTCTGCCATGGGAGTCGACGGCCCCCGCCTCCCTATCCGGCATTTTTCAGCTCCTGGGCCCTCAGCTCCAGCCGGCGAATCTTCCCACTGATGGTCTTCGGCAGCTCCGTGACGAACTCCACCAACCTGGGGTACTTGTACGGTGCGGTTATCTTCCGCACGTGCTCCTGAATGCTGACCACCAGCTCGTCGGACGGGACGTAACCCGGCGCCAGAATGACGAAAGCTTTGACCACGTTACCCCTGAGCGAGTCCGGGCTCGCCACCACCGCCGATTCCGCCACCGCCGGGTGCTCCAGCAACGCGCTCTCCACCTCGAAGGGCCCAATCCGATACCCGGCGGAGATGATAACGTCGTCCGCCCGTCCCACAAACCAGAGGTACCCGTCCTCGTCGCGGTAGGCCTTGTCCCCCGTCAGATACCAGTCACCAACGAAGGCGCTCTCCGTGACCTCCGGGTCCCGCCAGTACTCTCGGAAGAGGCCCACCGGCCGCCGCGGCTTCACCCTGACCGCTATCTGACCCTCTTCCCCGTCCGGAAGCTCTTTCCCCTCCCCGTCCACCACCCCAATCTCATACCCCGGCATCGGCTTGCTCATGGAACCGGGCTTCACCGGCAAACACCGGAAGTTCCCCACCATCAGCACCGTCTCCGTCTGGCCGTAACCGTCGTAGATAGTCATGCCGGTCCCCTCTTCCCACACCTTCATCACCTCCGGGTTCAGCGGCTCGCCGGCGCTGGTGCAGTGTCGAAGCTCATTCAGGTCGTACTGTGTCAAATCCTCCAGCACCAGCATCCGGTACGCCGTTGGCGGGGCGCAAAACGATGTGATTCCGTGCCGCTCCAATATCCGGAGCGTTTGCTTGGCGTCGAACCTGCCTCGCGCGTCGTGCTGCACGATCGTGGCCCCCACCGTCCACTGGCCGAACAGCTTGCCGTAGGCGGCCTTGGCCCAGCCCGTGTCCGAGATCGCCCAGTGAAGGTCCGTGGGGCGCAGGTCGTGCCAGAACTTGGCCGTCAAAATGTGCGCCACCCCGTAGGACGCCTGGGTGTGCAGCACCATCTTGGGGTAACCCACCGTTCCCGAGGTGAAATAGATCAGCAACGGGTCGTCGCTTTTCGTCTTCTCGATTCCCTCGAGATTGGGTGATGCCTTGTCCATCTCCTGGTCGAAGGAGGTCCAGCCTTTTCGGACGCCTCCTACCAACATCAGCCGCTTCAGCGAAGGACAGCTCCCCGCCGCCTCGTCCACCTTGGCGGCGTTCTCCACGTCGGTTACCACCATCACCGCCTCGGCGCGGTTGACCCGGTACTCGATATCGCTGGCGGTGCACAGCGTGGTGGCAGGCATTGGCACCACCCCTAGTACTCAGTCAACCTAATTGTTGGCAGGATAGAGATGGTGAAGCTTGACTCGGGCGTCCACAGTGGAGAATCTCCAGTCAATGGTTGCTCCGGCTTGGTTTCGTTCTGCCTCCAGGGCCGCGATCTCGCCACTCAAAGTCTCTTCATCGGCAATACGCCGGCGCAGGACTCGCCTGGCCAAGACACTGAACTCGATCTCTGCCATGTTGAGCCAACTACCGTGCTTGGGAGTGTAGTGAAACTCCAAGCGTTTGCGTATTCGCCTAGCCTCCTTGGGCTCGAAGGTTTCGTAGAGGGAAGCTGGTTTGTGGGTGTTGAGGTTGTCCAGCACCACCCGGATCTTCTCGGACGCTGGGTAAGCTTCATCGGCCAGCCACCGCATCTGCTGAGCGAAGTCCACCATGGTACGACGTTCGGTCACTGCCACATGCCTCCAGCCCGCCAGGGGCTCGCACAGCATGAACAGGTTTCGGGTGCCATTGCGCTGGTACTCGTAATCGTATCGCTCCCGTCGTGCCGGCTTGGGCGGGATCGGAGACCTCTTTTCCGCCAGCAACTGCTTGGAGGTCTCGTCGAAACAGACCACCGGGCGCTCTGGGTCATAGGGTTCCGCGTAAAGGTCCAGCACATCCTCCATACACGCCACAAACTCGGCGCTCACCTGGGGAATACACCACTCCTTCTTCTGCCACGGCTTGAGACTGTTTTTTTCAACCGCTTGCGAATTCCCTCGTGGGACATGGAGGGCGCCAGCCCCAACTCCACCACCTTGTTTGCCAGGAGCCGCAGGGTCCAGTGGTCATGGCCTGGAGGGGCCTCGCTGCACGCCAGGGCAATCAGGTGCGCTTCCCCCCGCTCATCCAGTTTGGTCGGATGTCCTGGCCGAGGATCTTCCTCCAAGGCCCGCTTCAGTCCTCCCTCCAGGTACCGCCGCTTGGTACGGCACACCGTACCCGCAGACGTGTCCAGCGCCTCCACGATGCGATCACCCCCCAGCCCGTATCTGCCTTTAGCAGAATACGGGCCCGGGCAACCTTTCGCGCTGGGCTCTTTCCCCCGCGAATCAGTCGTTCCAACTGGTCTCGTTCTTCCCTTTCCAACCGGACCACATACCGTTCTCGTCCCATGGCTGCCACCCTCCTACGTCAACACTCCTAAAAAAGGGTATCAACCTTAGACGTTTTCTTAAACAATTACCAAAACCGAGTTGACTGAGTACTAGTTGTACCCTTGCGCCACCCGAATATCGCCAGATGCGTATCGGCCCGCACGCTGCCTTGGGTTTGATGCCCCGTGCCGGCAGCCACCTTCCACCGTCCCGCCGCCGCAAAGGTTACTATATAGCGATGGTGACCGGTTCCAAAAGAAAGCCCGCGTATATGGGAACTTATCCTTGTCGCTTACCGGCACTCGATGATAGGCTCCAGTCCTCTTAGGGCAGTTAGACCATGACCAACCCTCCCCAAAACCCGGACGCGCCTGATCCCGTGGCCCTCCTCCAGGAGACCGTCCAGGAGGTCACCGCGCAAATTGAGGCAGCCCCTGACGACGCCGGCGCATATTACCGCCGCGGCGTCCTCCTGGGACAACTGGTGGACCCCTTAGCTGCCATCCGTGACTTCGACCGCGCCATCAGCCTGGACCCCTCCAACGCCGAGGCCTACTACAACCGGGGTCTGGCTTACGTCCATCTGAAGCAGAACCTTCCCGCCGTGGATGACTTCACCCAGACGGTAAAACTGGACCACAACCACGCCGACGCTTTCAACAACCGTGCCGCCGCTCTCTTAGAGTTGGGCCGCTTCGACCAGGCGCTACGGGACGCCGATGCCGCCATCGCGCTGCGTCCCGACTTCGCCTCCCCTTACGCCATCCGCGCCCTGGCTAACACCGGCCTGGGCCGCACCGATGCCGCCACTGTCGACGCCGAGAAGGCCCAGGAGCTGGGCTTTGACCAGCACATGCTCCGCCACTTTATGCGGCAGGCGGGCGGCAGCGGCGGCGGTCGCCGGTTGCTCTAGCTTTTCCTGGTCCGCCCAACAGTTGGACAGTCACTCGATACAAAAGCTAAGCAATAGCTGCATTTAAAAAGGTCAAAATCCAGGGATATGGATGGCTAAAATCACCTTGAGGTGGGTCATACCCGCCTCGTTATTGGGAATGACATGCCTGCGGTAATAGGGTGAAGATGTGTTAATGGCGAGGTGAGTTAAAGCGCCAATCAGAGTCCAGCTAGCCACTCCCGGTTGATTTCCACTGCCTCGACTTGTTGCGTTCGGACACCGAGTTTAAGCTCTTTAAGTCTCTCAGTTAGTAGAGTGCCGTCGATTAAGTCGATTGCAGGTGCGCCGTCTCTGGTAGCCTCTTTCCGGGCGTCCCTGGTGAACATACCAGTAGTTATAATCAGTCCCTTGTCGGCCCGCCCAACCATGGCACCGCGAAAGTCGCGAACGATGTTTGGCCCGAGGCTCCCACGATACCGTTTTGACTGAAACAGCACATTAAAGCTGATGAGTCCAGCCATGCGTAGGATGCCTCGCCCATCTATGCCCCCGTCGCCGGATCGGCCAGTTACCTCTACCTCGATAAACCCGGATTCCCTGAGTAGCCGTTGGCAAAGGCGTTCAAAAGAGTCGGGTGGCAGATCTAGGAGTGCGTCGATCAATTGTTGTCGCCAAGAGGCCGTTTCCGTCTGTTCGCTTTCTTCAGGTGTGAGAGCGCTTGTATCAGGGACTTCGGCCTCTGGCCTGCGTATTTTGCGCTCCGGTCCTTGTCTCTGGACGAATGCTATGATCTTCCGAGGGTCTACTTCCTCGCGTTTGAGTCCCCCCGTAGTGAGTGACCACACACCTCGCGCCGAGTTATCTAACAGGCCAAATTTCTTCAGGTACGTACGAGACCATGCTAGGCGATATTCCAGTTCAGTTTGATTTCCCCGACCGTGAGGCGTTTCAATCACCTGGTCGGGTATTTGAAGGTCGGCAATTATCTGGTCAACGATCTCACTAATAGACCCGCTACCCCCCAACTTGTGCAGAGCGATAAGAGTGGAGTTGAAGAGTTCGTGGTAGGCTGGAACTGTTCTCTGGTTTACCATTAATGTTCCCCGCCTTGCTGCGGTTTGCTCAACTTGTAGTATAAGTCACGAGACAGTTGTCGGAGTACCTGAACGTCTTTAGTCCCGCTCTAGGGTCAACGAGGCTCACTAGCGGTCCAATACCGGCAAAGCTGCATGGAGTATAGTTGCACAGCAAAGTAATAGGCCCCGTCTTAAGAACCAGGAGCCAGCGACATTCGCCCCCTCTACGTCTCCGTAAGCCGCCGGGCGGAGGCCCGCAAGTCGTCGACGTTCGGGCCGCGGTCTATCACCACGTCCACCACCGCCGGCTTGCCGGAGGCTATCGCTTCGCGTAAGGCGTCGGGAAGCTCCTTCGAGTCCCGCACCTTCACCCCGTAGCCACCCATCCCCCGCGACACCGCGCCGTGGTCCGTCTCAATAAACTCCGACGCAATCAACCGGTCTCCCTGGTGCCCCCTCACCATGCCCAGCGCCGAATCGTTCAGCACCACGTACACCACAGGCAGGTCGTACTGCAGCGCCGTGTTGATGGCGTGTACGGACATCATGAACCCGCCGTCCCCCGTGACTCCCACCACCGGCTTCTCCGGATGCGCCAGCTTCAACGCCAGGGCCGCTGGCAGGCTCCAGCCCATTCCCGCCGTTCCACCGGGGCTGAAGAACGTCCGCTCCTGCTGTGCCTTGTAGAAATGCGCCATCCATACCCGGTTGTTACCCGCGTCCAGCGCGAACAGCGTCGCCGGGTCCAGCGTTTCCTGCATCACGTGTACCAACCGTTGCGGCAGCACCGGGGACGAGTCCCTGTACAGGTCCGGGTCCTCATAGAACCCCAGCGACCGCTTCTTCTCCAGTAGCTGCTGGGTCCGCCCCGGGGCGTCCGGCGCCTTCTGGCTCGTTCGCTCTTTTGTTGCCGCGGACACCTGGTCCAGTACCCGCCGGGCGTCGCCTATCAGCCCTACGTCCACCGGAAATGTCCAGCCGGCGTTCCTGGAGTCAATATCTATCTGGATAATCGTCTGCCGCTTCGGGTCGAATATCGATGGGTTCTCCCCCACCGTGTCCTGCGGTGTAAGCTTGGCCCCCACCACCAGCACGAGGTCCGCCTCTCCCACCACCGTGTTCGCCACCCTCTGGCCGTATACTCCCAACATCCCGAGCGACAGCGGATGCGTCTCCGCAATGGTGCTCTTACCTTTATACGTGGTGGCCACCGGTATGCCTAAACGCTCCGCCAACTCCCGCACCTGGGAGTAAGCCTTCGCCATGTGAACCCCGTTTCCGGCGACGATCACCGGCCTCTCAGCGTTGCAAATCAGCTCCGCCACCCGGTCCACGTCCTCCGGCGGCGCCACCGGCGGTGACGTATTCAGGTACCCCTGCGTGGGGTGGATGAACGGCGGGGACTCCAGGTCCACCTCACCAACTACCGCTGCGCTGCGCATCAGCACCACCGCCGGCCCCGGCCTTCCGGTGGTGGCCTGCTTCAACGCCATCTGCAGCCCCACCACCGCCTCCTTGGGCGTGGTGGCCGTGGTGGTGTACTTGCTCATGGAGCGGAAGATATTCAGCAGGTCCACGCTGCCGTACTCCCCCGCGCCGGACTGGTTCGCCGGGTGCTGAGCCATGCCGCTGTCTGAGGTGTCCGTCAGCACCACCATTGGCGTGCTGCTCAGGTACGCCTCCATTATCCCGAACGCCGCGTTGGACCCAATGAACAGGCCTTGGCCCATCACCACCGCCGGCTTGCCCGTGGCGCGCCCATAGGCGTCCGCCATGATCGCCGCCCCCTGCTCATGCCGCGCCAGCACCGCCTTCACCCGGTCCCGCTTGTCGTAAAGCGCGTTGTAAATCTGGCCGGTGGCCCCTCCGGGGATGCCAAACACGTACTCCACACCGGCTTCTGCCATGACGTCTGCCATCGTCTGCGCGGCGGTGGCCATTTTTTCCTCCTTTGCGCCTGTGTTGTTGGGCGAACCTACTGGTAGCTGCGGCGGTACTATATCCCGCTTGCCTCTACCCAGCAACCGCACTGCCGCCTGGACTGCCCTTACGTCCGGGCTACCCCAGGGGCTTCAGACCTATCGGGGGCCGGTACCCCGGCCCGTCTCCTTCGGCGACGGCCCCCACACCTTCCCGCCCTTCACCGTCAGCGCGCACGCGAAAGCCCTGTCCGTAGACAGCTCGTCCCCCAGCATATCCTCGAACCGGAAATTCCCTTCCTCCAGCTCCAGCACCGCCGCGTCGCCCGCCGCTCCTACCTTCAAGCTTCCCAGGTCTCCGCGCCCGATGACCGACGCGGCGTTGGCCGTGACGCACCCTATCACCTGGTCCAGCCCCATCCCCAGGCCGTGGAAGACGGACATTATTTGCAGCAGGTTATAGTATCCCGGCGCGTAGGCCCGGTGCGCCGAGACGTCCAGGCTGGGCGGCGGGACCTCGTTGCCCACCCGGTCCGTGCTGATGGTGTGCGGCAGGATACCTTGCTCTATGGCCGCGCGGCACACCGGTATCGAATAGTGGCGCGCCATGCACGCTGTATCGAAGATGATGCCTCCCTCGTACGCCTGCCGCACCTCCGGGCGGATGCGCCCCTTTTCGTCAAGCACTTGGTGAGTGTCCCCGTGGAAGATATGTGTGGCGATGTCGCCGGGCTTCATGTGCTGGAACACCTGGCCCAGCGGCAGCGGCGACTCCATCACGTGCACCATCATCAGGCTTCCGGAACGGTCTGCCACCCTGCGTCCCAGCTCCAGCGCCGGTACCGCGTTCTTCTCCGTGGTGCCGTTGGGCGTCAGCCGCACCTTGATTCCCAGCAGTACATCCCGGTTCTCCTCAATGCACATGGCTGACTCCGCCTCCTTGGCCAGCCGGAAGTCCTCCAGGTCCGGTATCCCCGTGGCGCCCCATTGCAGCCCCAGCGCCGAGATATGCAGGAACGAAAGCAGCCGCGTCTCCGCCCGCTCGATTATGTAGCTGCGGAAGGCTGGAAAATTCATCCAGCCGCAGGTCCCCGCGTCCACCGCCGTGGTTACCCCGAAAGGCAGGTTCGCCGAGTCCGGCTCAGCCCGGTTGGGCGAGATCTTATAAGCGAAGTGGCCGTGCACGTCGATCAGCCCCGGCGTCACCAGCTTTCCGGCAACGTCTACAACCCGCGCCGCTTCTTCCGATGGAAGCGCCTCCGCCACAGCAGCCACCTTGCCGTCCTTGAACGCCACGTCCCGCCTCGCTCGCAGCTTCTGTGCCGGGTCCAGCACCTCGCCGCCCTTTAATACCAGGTCGTACTTCAACGCCATATCTCGGCCTCCGTTAGTGGTTGGGGACGCGCGCGCGGCGGCCCAATGTTAACACCGCCGCTTTCCCCCAGCGAACCTCGTCGCCCCAGCCCTTGGCGTCCCCACCAACAACGCTTCGACTCGGTTCGTTATGCCATCCGTAGTCTTGACAACCCACTGTCCGCTGCTAAACTATGCAAGCGCAATCAGTTGCAGAAGACTTTAATCGCATGTCAAAACACCAGCCGGTAATTGAACGCCTAAAAAGTACCGGGGTCCGGCTCACCCCTCAGCGGCTCCTCATCCTGGATATTGTCGCCCACGGCGATCAGCACCTGGGCGTGGACGAGATCTTCCGTGGCGCCAAAGAGGCGTATCCCTACATAGACATCGCCACCGTCTATCGCACCCTCCATTTGTTCAAGCGGCTGGACGTGGTGACCGAGGTGGCCATAGGTGACCGGCTCCACTTCGAGCTGACGGACCCCGGCGGGCGGCACCACCACATGGTGTGCCGCGAGTGCGGCGGCGCGTTCAACTTGGACCCGGACTACCTGGAGGAGTTTCGCAGTACCCTGGTGCGGGAGTTCTCCTTTAAACCTGACCTGGACAACTTTACGATTACCGGCATCTGTGGCCGCTGCGCCCTGGAGTAGAGAAGCTATCTATCCCCCTGATTCCATTGCTAAAAAAATGTCTTTTGCTCACCACCTTGCTCCTGGCCTTTGGGGCCGCCTGCGGCGCCCAGGCCACCGCTACGCCCGCGCCCGAAGGTAACGGCGCCAGATCATCCAAGCTGAAAGTCATCTCAACCGTTTCACCTATCACCAGTATTGTGGAAAACATCGGCGGTACAAGAATTGCCCTGGAGGGCATAATCCCAGAAGGGGTGAATTCCCATACCTTTGACCCTGCGCCCTCGGTGGCCCAGAAGTTGGCCGCCGCCGACCTTGTTGTCCTCAACGGCCTGCTTCTGGAGGAGCCCACCTTGGAGATGGCCAAGGCCAACCGCCGCGTAGACGCCGTTATCCTCCTGCTGGGCGACCGCGCCGTCTCTCCCGAACGTTGGCAGTTCGACTTCTCCTTCCCTGAGTCGGCGGGCCATCCAAACCCACACGTCTGGCCCGACCCATTTCTCGCGCTGGACTACGCCGCCCTGGTGCGGGACGAACTCAGCCAGCTAGACCCGCCCAACGCCGAATACTACGCCGGCAACTACGCCCTCTTTGAATCGCGCATCCAGGAGCTGGACCGCGCCATACAGGCCGCCGTCGCCTCAATCCCACCCGCCAACCGCAAGCTTCTCACCTATCACGATTCTTGGGCCTACTTCGCCCTTCGTTACGGGATGCAGGTCATCGGCGCCGTCCAGCCCTCGAACTTCTCCGAGCCTTCCTCTCGCGAGGTGGCGCGCCTCATAGACCAGGTGAAGGACGAGGCCATACCCGCCGTCTTCGGCTCAGAGGTCTTTCCCAGCGCCGTCCTGGAGCAGATCGCCTCCGAGGCCGGTGCCCGCTTCGTTGACCAGCTTGCCGACGACGACTTGCCCGGCGCGCCGGGGGACCCGCGGCATTCCTACCTCGGCCTAATGTCCCAGAATATGGAGGTGATGGTGGAGGCCCTGGGAGGAGACCCGTCACTCTTGGACGCTTTGGACACAACCCCCGTATTCGACGGCGAAAGCGGCGCCGTTTACCCTCAGTAGGTACAAACAATGCTTCACCCAACTCCCCATATCTCTGCGGATGGCCGGCCTGTCGTTTCCTTTAATGGCGTCACCTGCGGCTATGACGGCCAGGCGGTCCTCTCGGACGTGGACCTGGCCGTGCGGGAGGGAGACTTCATTGGGTTGCTGGGTCCCAGCGGCTCCGGGAAGACCACCCTCCTCCGCGCCATCCTGGGCGCCGTTGACCTGTACCACGGCCGGGTGGAGGTTCATGGCGTATCCACGGCGGAGAAACGCCCCAGGGTCGGTTACGTCCCACAGCTTGAGGCCATTGACTGGAACTTCCCCGTCACCGTGGAAGAGGCGGTTCTCATGGGCCGCACCATGGACGGCCCGTTGTTTCCCTGGTTCAAGCGCCATGAGCGGGAGTTGGCCCACGAGATGATGGAACGGCTGGGCATCTACCAGGTTGCCAAACGGCACATCCGGGAGCTCTCAGGCGGTCAGCAACAGCGCGTCTTCCTGGCCCGTGCCCTGGTGAGCGGCCCCCGGCTGCTCCTGCTGGACGAGCCCACCGCCGGCGTGGACATTAAGACCCGGGACGACGTGATGCACCTGCTCCACGACCTGAACCACCAGGGCGTCACCATCATGATGACCACCCATGAGATCAACGCCGTGGCCGCCCACCTCCCCTGGGTGGTCTGCATCAACGGACGGATCGTTGCGGAAGGACCTCCCTTGGAGGTGTTCACCACAGAAACCCTGGCCCTCACCTACGGCGCCGAGATGCCCGTCATCCACTACCAGGGTCTGGCCTTGGTGGCGGAAAGCCCCCATCTGTACGGGCGCAACGGCCGTGGCGCGACCGCGCAGCACGGCCACGCCGCCCAGGAGCCCCACGGTGCTTGAGCCCTTCGGCTACGAGTTCTTCCTCCGGGGCATGGCCGCCGCCACCCTGGTAGGTGCCCTCTGCGGCCTCATCGGCGTCTACATTGTCTTGCGGCGCATGTCTTATATAGGGCACGGCCTTTCCCACGCCGTCTTCGGCGGCGCCGTGGTCAGCTACGTTATGTCCATCAACTTCTTCGTTGGCGCCAGCATCTGGGGGTTCCTGTCTGCCCTCCTTATCACCCTCACCACCCGCAAGCGGACCATCGGCGCCGATGCCGCCATCGGCATCATTACCACCGCCAGCTTTGCCCTGGGCATCGCGCTGGTCAGCCGCAACCGCACCTTCACCCGTGACTTTGACGCCGCCCTCTTCGGCAACATCCTGGGCGTTTCCAACGGTGACCTCCTCGCCATAGCCTTGGTCACCGTAGCCGCGGCAGTTATTTTCTTCCTGGGCTACAAGCTCTTCCTGTTCACCACCTTTGAGCCCGATGTTGCCCGCTTCTACGGCGTTCCCACCGCCTGGGTGGACACCGTCTTCTCGCTGGTGCTGGCCGGCGCCATCGTCGTCTCCATGCAGGTACTCGGGGTTACCCTCATCGCCGCCGCCATTGTGATTCCCCCCATCATCGCCAGGCTCCTTACGGACAGCTTCCGCAAACTGATCATGATGTCCACCGGCCTGGGCGCATTCTGCGGCCTGGCCGGCATCTACATCAGCTACTACGTAGACGTCTCCTCCGGGGCCACCATCGTCCTCTTTTCCGCCGGCCTCTTCGTACTGGCCATCACCTATTCCAACCTTCAGGGCCGCCTTCGGAGGCGTCGCAGGCAGACCGCTGCGGTGCCCGCTCTATCCGGCAGGGACCCGGTTCCCGCCGATTTTACCCTTCGGTAACATACCTGGAATCACCCGAATCTGCTTCGCCCGGTCCCTGGCGCGCGGCCGCCTCTCTGCTAGAATGCTGCACAGCCCGCCGCCGATCCCACCTCTGCGAATTCTGCCGTGAACGAATCTACCTGGAAGTGGACCACCGTCCTCCTCGTTGTAACTGCCCTTTTAGCCCTCCTGCTGCTCCCCTCCTGGTCACCCGTCTCGGTCACGTCCGATGACGGTCCGAATTTTCCGCCAGACGACTCTCAGACGTTTTCCCCATCTGACGACGACGAAGTTGTGGAGCTGGTGGAGCCAACGCTACAGCCCACCCTTATCCTTGTCCCGGAGTCTACGTTGCCCGAATTCGATCTGCAGTTGATTTTGGAGCAGGAGCCCGCCGCCGCCGCGGAAGACCTGGAAACAAGCGTTGACCCGGAGCTTCTTGCTCAGTTGACCGCCGCTGCAGACGATCCTTTCTGGGAAAACAGGCTGGCCGCCATAAACGCCCTGGCCGCCACCGGAGACCCTAAGGTTGTGCCTGTTTTGATACAGCGCACCCTGTACGATTTCCACCACAACCCTAGATGGCGCAGCTTCGCCGCCCTCCGGCAGGTCGACCCGGAGGGGGAGCTGGCGGTCCCCATGCTCCTGGCCGCCTTGGATGACCCGGACCCAAGCGTGTCTCGAAACGCCGCTGTCGCCCTGGCCTACTTCGGCCGGTCTGAGTCCGTCCTTGTCCTCATGCAGGGGCTGGTGGACCTGGACCCGTTCCGGCGATGGGAGGCGGTATTTAGCCTGCGCATCCAGGGCGCCATCGAAAGTGTCTGGGCCGTCCGTCCTTACCTGGACCTGAATCTGGAGCCCGACGGGCGCGTCAGGGGAGAAGTGGCCGTCACGCTGGAGGAATTGGGCACTGAGGATGACGTTCCCCGGCTACTCAACGTCCTTCGCAACGACACCAGCCCCAGCGTGCGGGGGAAGGCCGCCCAGGCGCTTGCCAGGCTGGGAGACGTTACGTTAGTGGGTGAATTGCTGGAGATTCAGAAGACGGAGCCGGACCCTGGCGTGCAGCAGCGTATAGGCCAGGCCATTAGCGGAATCACCTCGTCCCCTTAGATGGTCACCAGGTCTGGCTTGGGCGGGGGCAGGACCGCCGCCGGTCCTGTTTTCACCCTCTGCGCGATTGCAACCGGTCCGTGCTATCTAGCATCAGCGTTACGGGACCCTGATTCTGGATTGTGACCGTCATCAACTGTCGAAACCGGCCCGTCTCCACCCTCAACCCGGTGGCCTTGAACAACTCCACCGCCCTGTCGTACAGCGGCTCGGCCTCCGCTGGCGGAGCTGCGGCGGTAAAGTCGGGCCGGCGTCCCTTGCGAGTACCGGCGTACAGCGTGAACTGGCTTACAATAAGAAGCTCCGCCTCTACTTCCAGGGCGGAGCGATCAAAGTGGCTGTCTCCGTTTGGGAATATCCGGAGGTTGACCGTCTTGTCAACCAGGTAGCGTGCGTCCTCTTCCCCGTCCTCTCGGGAAACCCCCAGCAACACCACCAACCCCTTGCCTATCCGCGCCACCTCCTCGCCTTCAATGGTGACTGCCGCGGCGGTCACCCGCTGCAGGAGGGCGCGCAACAGCGCTATTCCTTGGCGTCGGTGGTCTTCGAGGCGGTCGCGGCTTTCTCCGTCTTTTTGGGCTCCGTCTTTTTGGACTCAGTCTTCTTCTCATCAGACGAGTCTTTACCAGACGAGTCCGTATCAGACGAGTCCTTTTCGGCTTTGTTCCCGCTGGTCCCGTTGGCCTGCACACCGGAGCGGGCGTAGTCCGTGGTATAGAAGCCGGACCCCTTGTAGATGACAGGTACCGCGTGGAACTTGCGTCGCGCGCTCCCCTGACATTCCGGGCATGTGCCTACCGGGTCGTCCCGGAAGCTCTGCTTCAACTCAAACACGTGACTGCACGTCGAACATTCGTAATCGTACCGAGGCAACTTAGTTCTCCCTATTCGCACTGCCTAGCAGTCGAATCCGCAAACTGCCAGTCTTGAAAAAGTCTAGCACCGTGCTTCTTGCCATGTCAACGTGACAGATTTCACGTATCGCCTTTCTCTGTGCTGCTTCTGACGCAGATATTCGCGTCCTAAGTCCTCACCGAGCAACTGCCTGCATTGTCTCGCCGCCCTTCCAGTGATACTTTGGTGTGAGCCTCAATTCGGGTGCCGCCTTTGTACATAGAAGTAGACGTCCAGGAAGGGCGCAACAGCCTTCTCCCGGTGAACAAGATTTTCAAAGCCTTGGAAGCGCCCGCAGCGGTGGACCGCATTGTGGCGTCGGACAGCCTGGGAAACGAACGCTGGTGCGCGGTCACTGGCTGGTCCTCTTCCGGACCTTGTCCTGCCTTTGCCGCCCTGGTGGAGGACTCCGGCGAGGGCGTTGTCACCCTCCTCTACGGTGGCGACGAGGGTATCCGCCTCCAGGCCGCCGACGCCGATGAGTCCTGGGACCTGGACAGTCCGGCGCAGTGGGGCGAGCCCTGTCTCCTCCTGGACCGCGATGTAAAGCGCGCCTGAATATCACTTACATCTTTCATAGCTTCTTCGCGCTCTCCAACTGACGGGCTCCCGGCCCGCTATCAAAGCGGCCATTCGCCTGTGCGCCGTTGGCAGACTACTCCCAAACTACTCGCTCCAGGTTCACGCCGCGTGGTTGGCCAATTGAGACATTCCTGCCAACACATTGACTATTCTCTATGTAACCCATTAGGATTGCTGATGCTTCATGAGTATCAGTCCTTTGCCTCCCAGCATATCCATGGAATTCACTTGAGGGCGCGCCCGGACTGGGCGAGGTGCGTCCTGCTGCGGCAACTTCTAGCGGCTATCCACTTACCGGCATCCCCCGTAGTGACCACACCTCACGCTCCGTCTGGATTATAGCGCCGTGCGCGTCGCGATGGTGCCCCCAGGGGCCCAAACAATATCTAGGCTAATCCGGGAGCGTGAGACACCTGAATTCAATCCTGTTTCGATGGTTCCTTTTCCCCCTGCTGCTGCTCACCGTAACCCTGGCGGCCTGCGGCTCGGAGGATTCTGCCGCCAAGAAGACCCTGGTCATCGGTGGCATCCCAGACCAAAACCAGTCCGTCCTGGTCAGGCGTTTCGGTGGTGTGGCGGACTATCTGGGTCGAAGGCTTGACGTAAACGCTCGCTACGTCCCCAGCATCGACTACTCCGCGGTGGTTGTCGGCTTTAAGGGGGGTGACATCCACCTGGCCTGGTTTGGCGGTCTCACCGGCGTGCAGGCCCGCGGCGCCGTTGATGGCGCCCTGGCCGTCGCCCAGCGCCCCAGGGACGAGCAGTTTCGCTCCGTGTTCATTCTCCGCCAAGGCATCGATGCGCAGTCTCTGGGCGATCTGAAGGGCCTCACCTTCACCTTCGGCAGCGAAAGCTCCACCTCCGGCCACCTAATGCCCCGCTACTTCCTGACCCAGGCGGGCATAGACTCGGAGGAGGACTTCAATGGCCTGCCCAACTTCTCCGGCAGCCACGACAAGACGTGGAAGCTGGTAGAGGCCGGCGCATTTCAGGCGGGCGCGCTAAACGAGGCTGTCTGGGACCGCGCCGTGGCTCAGGGTAACGTCGACCTGGGCAAAGTGCGGGTCCTTCAGGTGACCGAGCCCTACTTTGACTACAACTGGTCACTCCGCCCGGACCTGGACCGGCAGTTCGGCAACGGCTTCACCAGGAAGCTCTCCCTGGCGCTGCTGGAAATGCATCAGGACGCCGAGGGCACAGTGGTCTTGGGCCTCTTCCAGACCGACCGGTTTATCGATACCAACAACGATAACTATCGGCAGATTGAAAGCGTGGCCCGAGGCTTGGGGATTGTGGAATGACCCGAAGCGGCAACGGCATATCGTCTGGCCCTATCCTCCTCCTGGAAGATGTGGCCAAGCGTTACCCGGGAGTCCTGGCCCTTGCCCCGTTGCACTTGAGCGTCGCCTCCGGTGAGCGGGTAGCAATCCTGGGGCCCAGCGGCTCCGGCAAGACCACTCTGCTTGACCTGATGGGCGGTGTAATCCCGCCGGACCTGGGCCGCATTACCGTGGCGGGGCGGGACCTTTCTGAGATAAGACCGGGACAGGAATTGGCCGCTTTGGTAGGAATGATGCACCAGCAGCTTGACCTTGTACCACACCTTTCGGTCATCAATAACGTCCTCGCCGGCCGTTTGGGACACTGGGGCTTGTTTCGCTCACTATGGTCACTGCTATCGCCCCGGGAGAAGGACTTGGCCGTAGCCGCCCTGGAGCGCGTTGGCATCCCGGAGAAGCTGTTCGAGCGCACCTCCCACCTCTCCGGCGGCGAGCAGCAGCGCGTGGCGATGGCCCGCCTCCTGGTCCAGCAGTCCCGGATCGTCTTGGCGGACGAGCCGGTGGCGTCTCTGGATCCGGCCCGTGCCGACGACCTTATGGAGCTTATCTCCACTATTGCCGCTGAGTCCGGCAAGACGCTGATCGTCAGCCTGCACTCCATAGACCTGGCCCGGAAACACTTCACCCGGGCCATTGGCTTCCGCGGCGGCGAGGTCCAATTTGACCTACCCGTGGAAAATCTTAAGGATGAGGTCCTCCATCGCCTCTACCACCTGGACCAGGCCTCGACCAAGGGCTAAAGACAGCTTTTTCCACGGCCGCGGTTTCCTTACCCTTCTGCTGGTCGGCGCCTTTCTTTGGAGCCTGTCCGCCGTGGACTGGGGAGGGTCTCTGGTCCACCCCGGCGGCCTCTCGGCCCTGGGAGAGATCGCCGCCGCCGCTTTCACTCCAGAGCTTTCCGCGGGCTTCGTTAGGCTGGCATTCGAGTCCGCCTGGACCACCCTGGCCTACGCTGTGGCTGGCATCTGCCTGGCCCTGGCCCTGGGCTTCCCCCTGGGCGTATTGGCGTCTGGGGTCCTGGCGCGCTCCGGCGCAACCCGCCTCGCCCAGGTTTCAGCCTTCCGGTTCGTACTGGGTTTTTTCCGCGCCATACATGAGCTGGTCTGGGCATGGCTTTTCGTGGTGGCGCTGGGGCTCTCGCCAATGGCCGCCATTCTGGCGCTGGCCATCCCCTACGGCGGCATCCTGGGGCGCATCTACGCCGACATTCTGAATGACGTTCCGCAGGAGCCTCTCAGGGCACTCCGCTCCTCCGGCGCATCGGAGCTAAAAGTGCTCTTCTACGGCCGGCTTCCCATGGCCTTGCCGGACATGGTGGGATACTCCTTTTACAGGCTGGAATGTGCCGTTCGCGCCGCCGCAATCATGGGATTCGTCGGCATCGGCGGCCTGGGCTTGCAGCTCCAGCTATCGTTAAACGACCTCCACTATGACGAAGTGTGGACGCTCCTCTATGCCCTGATCGGGATTATCGTGGTGGTGGACGCATGGAGCACCTGGCTGCGGAGGTCCCTAACATCGTGAAGCTGGACCTTAATCGACCGCGGCCCGAAGGCGCGCCCCACAGCCTTCTCAACCCTTCCACCGTCTCGCTACTCGCCTTCCTGACCCTGGCCACCGCCTCCTGGGCCTACATTCTCGCCGGCCGCGACAGCGGCTTCGCAGACCTCTTCCGCGCCGAGACCTGGAACGGCGCCGGTTCCTTTATCGGTGAGCTGGCCGGAAAAGGGAAAGACGGAACCTCCGCCTTCCTCCAGGGACAGCGGTGGGTAGACACCGGCAAGCTGGCCTACCGCACCCTGGCAATGAGCGTTCTGGCCATGGGCATAGCCGCGGCGGGCGTCGTGCTTACTTTCCTGCCCGCCGCACGCAACTTCGCCGGCGGCGAGCTTTCCGTGTCCAGCTCCCCCATCTGGAAGCCCATGTACTTCGCCCTTCGCATCCTGTTCATCGTTACCAGGGGCGTCCCGGAGCTGTTCGTGGCCATGATGGTTGTCTTCTTCTTCTCCCCGGGCATTCTCCCTGGCGCCATCGCCCTGGGGTTGCACAACTATGGAATCCTGGGGAAACTCTCCGCTGAAGTGGTCGAAAACCTGGACCCCCGCCCCGCCCGGGCGCTGCGCTCCTCCGGCGCCGGAATGTTCCAGATGTTGGCCTACGCTATCGTCCCCCAGGCCCTGCCCCAGCTTCTCACTTACCTGCTCTACCGTTGGGAGGTAGTCATCCGCACCACTATTGTGGTGGGCTTCGTTAGCGCCGGGGGGCTGGGGCGGGAGTTCCGCCTGGACATGAGCTTCTTCCGCTACACGGACATCGCCTTGCTGCTCATCTGGTACCTGATTCTCGTGGCGCTGGTTGATCTGGTCAGCATGTACCTCCGACGCCTGGCCCGGTAGCCTCGCCTCAGCCGGTAGCCCGCTGGCAACCCGCATACCTGGCTGGCCCGCCCTCTTGGCCGGTGCTATCATGAGGCCCCAGCAGACTTATCCCGGAAACCCAGGGGAGGCAGCCAGTGGCGCAGCGAGAGCGAGTAGTCTATCTGAACGGTGACATCCTGCCGGAGAGCCAGGCCAAAATCTCTTTTCGTGACCTGGGCTTCCTCCACGGCGACGCTGTTTTCGACACGACCCGCACCTTTAACGGCAAGATATTCAAACTCCAGGAGCACCTGGACCGCCTCTTCAAATCGCTCAAATACATGCGCATAGACCCCGGCTTGAGCAAAGAGGAGTTCGCCAGCCTGACCGCCCGCATCGTCGAGGAGAACCTTCCACTGCTGGAGGACGACGAGGACTACTGGGTCTCCCAGCGCATCACTCGCGGCGTCCGCGGCGAGGCTGGAACGCTAAAGCCCACCGTCCTAATTGAATGCACTACCCTGCCCCTGGCCGCCCGGGCCGCATACTTCCGTGACGGCCTCCCGGTGGTGGTCCCGTCCATACGGCGCACACCGCCTGAGGCAATGAGCCCCCGCGCCAAGGTGCACAACTACATCAACCTGGAGTTGGCGGAGCTAGAGGTTAAGGCTCAGAACCCCAACGCCTGGCCTATACTGCTGGACATGCGGGGCAACATTTCAGAAGGTCCCGGCAGCAACTTCTTCATGGTCAAAGACGGCGCCGTGGTAACCCCCAAGGAGCAGTACATTCTTGGCGGAATCAGCCGGCAGACCGCCATGGAGCTGGCCCAGGAGCTAAACATCGAGGTGGTGGAGGCCGACATAGACCTCTACGACGCTTACACCGCCGACGAGGCCTTCGTCACCTCCACCAGCTTCTGCATCTGCCCCGTGGCCAGCATCAACGGCTCGGCGCTGGGCAACGGCGTGCCGGGACCCGTCACCGGCCGGCTACAACAGGCCTACAGCGGCCTGGTGGGCATGGACTTCGTCGGGCAGTACCTGGGTCGCCTGGCGGGCTAGGACCGCTCCCCAACCACGCCCGCTAGCGCCTCCACCAACGGCGGCAGATACGTCTCCCAGTCGCCAACTATGGTGAAGTCCGCCGCCTGAAATATCGGGTGCCTGGGGTTGGTGTTAATGGCCACAATGGCCCCTGCCTTCTGCAGACCCACCATGTGATTAAACGCGCCCCGCACCCCTACCGCTATATACAGTTGCGGCGCTATCGCCCGGCCGGTAAGCCCTACCTGCGTCTGCTTCGGCATCCAGCCGGCGTCGGTAACGTTCCGCGTCGCCGCCACTGTGGCCCCCAGCCTTCGCGCCATCTCGTAGATGGCCGGCAGCTTCTCCGCCCCGCCGATGCCCATACCCACCCCCAGCACCACATCCGCCCGGTCCAACTCCGCTCCCCGGGCGTCCTCCTCCTGGTGGGTTTCAAGCAGCCGTACGCCGTCCTCGGTTTCCGATTCGAATTTTCGGACTTCCACCTCGGCGATGGCCCCCGCCTCCGGCTGGATGGGAGACAGCACCCCGGCCCTTAGGGTCACCATGTACGGTCGGGTCTTTGAAAGTATTGGGGCCACCACATTCCCTCCCAGGGCCGGCTTCAATTGCACCAACCTCCCCTGGCCGTCCAACTCCAGGTCTATGCAGTCCCCCGTCAGCCCCAGCGACAACCTCGCTGATACCCGAGACGCTACGTCGCGCCCGTCCGCGCTGGAGGGAAACAGCACCGCATAAGGGTTCCGTTCTGTGATGGCTTCCGTCAGCCCCGCCGTCATCGAGGGGCCGGTGGCATGCGTCCCCTCGGCGCCTTCCAGCGAGATCACCCGGTCCGCTCCGTATGCCGCCAGACTACCGGCGTCCTGGTCATCCAGCGCCCTCAGCACCACGGCCACAACCTCTGACTTCAGCTCCTCCGCCAGCTCCCTGGCCTTTCCCAGGTTCTCGAAGGTTGACCATCGGAACTCATCGCCCACCTTCTCCGCCACCACCCAGACCGCCTTCGCTGCTTGGCCTGGAAATCTGGTCCAGCTCCTATGCTGGGCCGGCGCCTCGGCAACGGGGCGCTCCCTCAAGCCCTGGGCCACCTGCGCCGCCGCCGCCGCCGGGTCCGCATCCTCTATCACCCTGGCCAGCCGCTGCGGCTCTATGAGCCGGATGTCCTCCACCAGGGTTGGAGAGCCCGCCGCTCCAAATATGGAAGCATCCCCCGAAAGTTGCGCCGCCGTCACCTCCTCCATGGGCCGCTCCGACGCTTCCTGAATCTCCCGGCGCCTGGGCCACCGCTCCTCGCTCAATCCCTCGGTGGCGGTTACCAGCGCCGGAAGCGGGCACTGCACCACCTCGTAGCCGTCGTCGGTGACCCGTTCCACACGGATGGTGTTGGAGTCCGCCTGAAAGTCCAGCTTACGTGCCCGGCTCACGTGGGGAATGCCCAGCAGCTCCGCCACCTCCGGTCCCACCTGCCCCGTCTCGGAGTCGGTGCTGTTCCGGCCGCACAGTATCAGGTCGAATCCCCGGTCCCGCAGCGTCATGGCCAGCGTTCGCGCCGTGGCCAGCGTATCGGAGCCCGCCATGGCCAGGTCGCTGATCAGCACCGCATGGTCGGCCCCCGCCGCCAGGCAGTGTCCCAGCGCCTCCCGCGCCTGCGGCGGACCCATGGTCAGCGCCGTCACTTCACCTCCCAGTTCCTCCCGCAGCTCTATGGCCCTCCCCAGCGCTATCAGGTCAAACACGTTGACCTCCAGCGGCACCCCCTCCCGGACAATCGTTTTCTTCTCATAGTCGAACTCGATGCGGGACAACGTGGGTACCTGCTTAATGCAAACCGCTATCTTCATCCTTAACCCCTATCCGGGCCTGAGCCCTGGGCGGCGCCCTTTCCCGTTCGCAAATGTTCCAGCTCAACCTGATCGTAGAGTTCTTGTAGCCGGGAGCTTACTTCCACCGGGTACGTGGGAGGATCCCGCAGCGCCTTGTACCGGTCTGGGAGTTTGCCGAACTCTTCAGCGAAGGCTCCCTGGAGCTGCTTGAGCGAAGGCGGCACCACAATCGTCTTGCCGTCTTTCATCACCGGCCGCAGCAACGGCTCCCCGGCGTCCGGCCTCTCACTCCGCAGGCCGATAACATCATGGGATGGCCTGCCATCGACGTCAGCGTGACGCCACACCTGCTTCTCCCCCGGCAAGGAGACCTTGCCGGAGCTCAGCTTCAGCACCGGCCTTCCATCGTACTGTACCAGCTTATACGCTATGTCAGACCACGGCGCGTCGGCCGACACCCCCATCTTGGTCCCCACTCCAAAGGCGTCTATCTTGGCGCCACGGTTGATCAACGACTCCAGCTCGAACTCGTCCAGGCTGCCGCTGGCGAAGATGCTGGACTCCGTCAACCCCGCCTCGTCCAACACCTTGCGCACCTCTTTGCTTAACTCCGCCATGTCTCCGCTGTCCAGCCGCACCCCTTGCAGCCGCTGTCCTTGCCGCGCCATCTCCTGGCCCACAATCGCGGCCTTTCGCGCTCCCTCCACCGTGTCGTAGGTATCCACCAGCAGAATGGAGCGCTCTGGGAACGTCTGAGCGAAGGCACGAAAGGCATCCAGTTCGTCCTCAAAGCTACTGATAAATGAATGCGCCATGGTGCCCGCCACCGGGATGCCGTACTCCTTCCCCGCCAGCACATTGCTGGTGGACACGAACCCTGCCAGGTAGCTGGCCCTTGCCACCTTCATCCCGGCGTCCACCCCCTGCGTTCGGCGCAGCGAAAAGTCCACCAGCGAACGGCCCCGGCCCGCGAAAACGCACCGCGACGCCTTGGTGGCCACTATGCTTTGCAGGTTCACCTGGTTGATTATGTAGGTCTCCACCATCTGCGCTTCAATGATCGGCGCCGTTACCTCTATCACCGGCTCGTCCCGGAAAAAGATTCTCCCTTCCGGAATAGCCCAAACGTCGCCCGTGAATCTGACTCCGGCAAGGAAGTGCAAAAAGTCGTCCTTGAAGATTGCCGTGGTCGAAAGATAGTCCAGGTCATCCTGCGTGAAGTGCAGCGTTTCCAGGTACCCCAGCACGTCCTCCAGCCCGGCGGAAACAAAATAAGCCCGGTGCTGGGGATAGCTACGAATGAACAGGCTGAAGGTGGCGGGAGCGCGCATCTCACGCTCGAAATACGCCTGTGCCATGGTCAGCTCGTACAGGTCCGTCAGGAGTGCCAGGTTGGAGGGGGTTGGTTTGGCTGGCACTTTGCTATGTTGTGTGGAAGACCGGGGGTCTGTCGATTGCCGGAGCGCCCGGCAAGTTGTTCTCTTGACCTGCTGTTGGGCAGGCTATCCGCCGCCCACGGCTACGCCGCCATCTTGCGACGCTTGGAATCATCAGCCAGGACCAGTGAGGGCTAACAGCGGCCCCATTATAGCAGGGCCGTCGCTCTGGCTCTTACCAGCCCGCCGCTTCCGGTGCCCCTTTACTCCGCCACCTCCACCACCATCTCTATCTCCACCGCCACACCGAACGGCAGGCTGGCCATCCCCACCGCGGAGCGAGCGTGCTTGCCCCGCTCTCCGAAAAGCTCCACCAGCAGGTCTGAGCAGCCGTTGATCACCGCCGGGGGGTCTTTGAACTCCGGGTCCGAGTTCACCATTCCAAAGACCTTCACAATCCGCGTCACCTTGTCCAGGTCGCCTATCTCCTGCTTCAGGTTGGACAGCAGCGTCAGGCCCGTGGCCCGGGCCGCCCGGTAGCCCTCCTCCACCGTTGTATCCCGGCCCAGCTTGCCGGTGATGTATGACCCGTCCTCTGCGCGCCCGCTGCCCCCTGCCTGGAAAACCAGGTTCCCAACTCGCACCGACCTCACATAGGTGCCGCTTGGCGCAGGCGCTGGTGGGAGGGTTAGCCCCATCTCGTTTAGCTTTGCTTCAATCATGGACATGCAGTTCCACACTTCCTTTCTTAAGATACGTTCGGCGGCTTTCGCGTCACAAGAGAACGGTGATCGAATCGATAAGATATGCCAGCCCTATGCCGCATCCCGCGGCGATTATCAGATACCCGGTGGTGGGGCCGGCCAGACGCCGGAGCAGTGGCTCTTCTCCATCCCCGGACCAACGGGTGGTCGGCAGCACCGCCAGGGCTAACAATGCCAGGCCGACTAACAGGGTGATTCCTTTGCTGTCTACCACGCTGCCAATCAAAAGAAATCCTGTAAGACCCGTCACAAATATCCCCGCGGCCATTAATCCGTAGGTAATCAACAGCCTGACTCCGGTTTCACCAATCTCAGGCAAACGCCGCTCCAGCAGTCCCACGGTGGGCGCTATCACCACCCCAAAAAGGAAGGGCAGTGCCGCGAACATGGCTATGTTCAATCTGGTGGCCCCGAACAGTCTGAAGTCGCGGTTGTCCCCTTCAATAATCAACACCCCAAAAGTTGCCAGTAGGAGCGCCCCCGCCATCGGTCCGTGCCACTGCGGCTCGGACCCGAGCCAACGTCGCAGGAGGACGAAGAGCACCCCAACGAAGGCTCCCAGGAACGTCGCGAACAGGACAAGCTCCGCGGTGCCCGCAAACGTGATCTCGCCAACCACGTTCCCATTTTCCGTCTGCAATCCCGGCACTGGGCCCTCGTCCACCGCCCCGGCGATGCGCATCGCTACCCGAGATCCTATCCCTCCAACAACGAATCCCGTGATTAACCCCGCAAACACCCCCACGCCCGCCAGCCGCGCCGCGTAGACGCCGCGCCTCCGCCACCATGCCTTCGTCCCGTCGAACCCTCTAGCGGTTACGCCCTTGTACTCTGCCGGCTCCGTCTGCAAACAGGCTTCCCCCCCCCGTTTATCCGTTATGTGGGGCCTTTACCGCCCCGTGGGCAACCCGCTCAGCGACCCCGTCACCGGGACGATGCGCAGCAAAAGGTCGTCTTCGTCCGAGGGATTGCCCCGCCCGTCCACGTTGCTGGTGGTGAAATAGATATACCCGTCCGGGCCCTGCACCACCTCTCGCAGACGCCCAAACCGCCGTCCATAGAGCTTCCCTGACGCTGCTACGCCCTGGTACTCCGGTGGCCGCATCTGCACCCACACAAGCTGCTGCCCCCGCAGCGCTCCAAATACCAGCCTTCCCTGCCATTCCTCGGGAAGCTCTTCCCCACTGTATATCACGGCGCCTCCCGGAGCCCACGTCTCCACTCCGCTTTCCAGCAACGGGTCCTGGAACCTCGGCGTGCCGGCAACCCCCGACACCGTGGGCCACCCATAGTTGGCCCCTGGCTGGATTATGTTCACCTCGTCGTGCCCCACCGGCCCGTGCTCCGTGGCGAAAAGCTGCCCGGTGACCGGGTGCCACGCCAGCCCCTGAGGGTTTCGGTGCCCGTAGGAGTAGACCGGCGAGCCGGGAAACGGGTTGTCCTGCGGTATGCTGCCGTCCGGGTTGATACGAAGGATCTTGCCCGCCAGCGAGTTTAAGTTCTGTGCCAGTGGTCCTGCGCCCACATCCCCCGTGGTCACGTACAACTTACCGTCCAGCCCAAACTTTATCCTTCCACCGTTGTGTATCCGCTCCGCCGGGATGTCCTCCAAGATTACCCCTGAGACCTCCGCCGTGTCGCCACGGTCCACCAGACGCAGCACCCGGTTCCGCAGCAGGCCTCGCTCGTTTCGATAGGTGTGGAACACGTACAGAAAGCCGTTGGACGCAAAGTCAGGGTCCACCGCCAGCCCCAGCAGACCGCCCTCGCCTCTCACGCCCATCTCCACTTCCGCATAGGGCTGGAGACGTAGCACACCGTCCTGAATTACCCGTATGGCGCCCTCCCGCTCCGTGATGAAAATCCGTCCGTCCGGCGCGAAGTCCACCGCCCAGGGCACCGTCAGTTCCTTGGCCACCACCTCCACCGCCACGTCGAACGGTCTGGCTACGTCGGGCGTTGGCGTAGCCGTCGCCCCAACCGTCGGCGGAGCTTCCCCCACCAGCGACGGGGAAGGAGTCGACGTGCCGGCACGTTCGCAGGCTACCAGCACTGACAGGGCGGCTAAAACCGCCGTTATGAGTAACGTTCCCTTGATACGCTTCAATCTGTCCAGGCCAAAAAGCATCCAGATGGAGTCCGTTCTTTTGGGATTAAGCCCACCGTGGGCGGGCGTATTATAGCCCCCGCGCATACTACGCGGGTAGAACGGTAAACGGTTCCTCGGCGTTAAAGAGAGACCTACTTCAGCTCCACCAACGTCACGCTGCCGCTGTTGCGTCCGTCCTCCGCCCGTATCTCCTTCACCAACGGGTGCCCCTTCAGCCGCTCCCGCACCAGAGACCTCAACGCTCCGGTGCCTCCGCCGTGCACCACCCTCAGCTCCCTCAACCCTTGTAGCGCCGCCTGGTCCAGCACCGCATCCAGCCGGTCCTCCGCCTCTTCCACCCTCATCCCTCGCAGGTCAACCTCCCGTCCCATCGGCTTGCCTACCGGCCCCGTGTAAGACACCCTCTCCGGCAGCTTCAATGACGGCACCTCCGCCTTGCGCTCCAGATGGTGCGATGGCAGCCGTGCCCGTATGGCGCCCAGCGCTACCTCCACCGTTCGGTTTTCGTTGGGCGGCGCCAGCACCTCCACCGGGTTGGGCACCCCCCTTACATAAACGAAATCGCCCGGCGTCAGCTCCTGGACCCAGGACCCCTCCGCCTTAGGCGTTGGCTCCCACTCCTCTGACCGCAGCTCCGCCCTGACCAGGGCCACCTCTTCCTTGTACTCCTTCCGCTCCCTTTGCATCGGAGCGGCCGCGGTTTGGGGTTGGATGAAAGCCCGCTCCGCCCTCTGAAGCCGCTTCCACAGCTCGTCCGCGCGGGACTGCAGCTCAAACCGGGCCTCTTCCAGCAGATGTTCCTTGTTGGTCTCCAGCTCCGCCAGCTTCCCTTCCAGCTCCCGCCGCGTAGCCAGGTTGCGTTCCAGCTCCCCTTCCGCCGCCTTCCGTTGCTGCTCCGCCAGGTACCGCTCCTGCTCCAACTGCCGCAACAGTACCTCCGCCTGACGGTGTTCCTCTGAAAGGAGCGACCGGGCCCGTTCCACCGTGGCCGGGTCTATGCCCATTCGTCCGGCAATGGTCAGCGCATAGCTTCTGCCGGGTAACCCCTTGGTCAGCCGGAACGTGGGTTCCAGCGTCCCTGGGTCCAGCTCCACACTGGCGTTGGCCATCCCCGGCTGGTCTTGAACGTAAGCCGCCACCTCCCGGTGGTGGGTTGTGGCCACACACGGGATCATTCGCTCCCCAAAGAACCCTAGCACCGCCTTGGCCAGCGCCGCTCCCTCTTCCGGGTCCGTACTGGTGCCCAGTTCGTCCAGCAGCACCAGCGAATTAGGCGTCGCCTGCTCCATCACCCAGCGCAACGTCTGGAGGTGGGAGCTGAACGATGATAGAGACCGCTCTATGCTTTGCTGGTCCCCAATATCGGCGTACACCTGGTCGAACACCGTCATGGTGCATTCCGCCGCCGGCACGTGGAAGCCGGACTGCGCCATGATGGCCAGCAGCCCCGCCGTCTTCAATGCCACCGTCTTTCCGCCCGCGTTTGGCCCGGTGATGATCAGCACGGTCTCCCCTCCCCCCACCGAGACGTCTATCGGCACCACGCTGCCTTGGAGCAAAGGGTGCCGCGCCCGGGACAGGTTCAGGAACGCCCTCTCAGCCTGCACAAACACTGGAGCTGTCCCCTGCGTTAGCATCGAATAGCGTCCCATGGCCACGGCTACGTCCAGCTTGGTCAGCGCCTCCATTGCCTGCAAGATCTCCAGGCCGTTGTACCCCACCGTGGTGGACACGCCCCGAAGTATCCGCTCCTCCTCCCGCTGCGCCGCCAGCGACGCCTCACGCCACTGGTTGCCCAGTCCCACCGCCGCCATTGGCTCTACGAACGCCGTTGCCCCGCTGTCCGAGACGTCGTGCACAATCCCCGGTACCCTGTACCGCATCTCCATCTTCACCAGCAGCACCATTCGGCCGTTGCGCTCTGTTACCAGCGGTTCTTGGAGGACGTTGCTCCGTCGCAGCCGCCTCACCGCCCGCTCCAGCGCCCCGTCCAGCCTCGCCCTGGCTTCGCTCGCATTCATCTTCAGCAGTCGTAGGTCCTGCGACGCTCCGTCCCTCACATCCCCCTTCTCGTCCACCGTGGAAGCCAATAGCCGCTCCAGGTCTCGAAGGTCTGGGATGGCGCTCCCGATGCGGGCGAGCAGTGGAAGATCATTCCGGTTTCCCAGCGTGGCGCGCACCGTGCGGCTGGCTTGAATCGTGTCGAGAAGCTCCCGCAGCTCGCTTCCCTTTAGCACTCCCTCCAGCGATGCCCGGTGTACGTAAGGGCCAACATCGTGGACGCCCGCCAGCTCTAGCGTGCCGTGGGACTCGATGAAAAGCCGGGCCTCCTGAGTCTCCTGCTGGCGCGACCCAATCTCGTTTACGTCCTGGCTCGGTTTCAGCTCCAGGGCTCGCTCCCGAGCCTGTGGCAGCGAGCAAAACGCCGCCGCCCTGGCCTTGACCAGCGGGAACTCCAGAAGCTCCAGGGTTTCGGCTTCCGGGGTCAGCGCTTCGGGGGCGGACTCTTTCGCGCCGTCTGCGCTCATTGCGCCTGCTTAGCCCGTTCCACCGCTCGAGCCAGGTCCTCTGCTCTTCGGGACCCTATGAGGGTCGCATTACCGTCCACCAGCTCTAACTGCAACCCCATGTTCCCTGATACGTTGAAAGCCTGGCCCGCGGCCCCGCCCTTGATTCCCCATCCCCCATACTCCCGTAACGGGTTGTATGTACGAACGTGGTATTCTTCGATCTGGTCCAGCGGGATCCTCTGGTATGAGAAGCTTAATGGAGAGAAGCGAACGGAAATACCGTCCCGCCGGACCTCCGTCGCCAGGTTGGCGAGCAGCAGGAAGAGCGGCAGTCCTGCTCCCACCAACAGGCCGATGGCCACCACCACCGCGTCCGTGGCGGCCCCGCCTTCTATCGCTTCGTCCAACAATAGCTGCTGCGCTATGGCATAAGTGGAAAACCCCATGGCCGCGAACGCCACCAGCCACAACCACGGCTGACGGAACCGTTGCACTTCCCTAAATAGCACCTGGTCGTTATCGCCTTCAATTTCCGTCATTGTGATACCTGCTTCTGCTCCATGTTAGCAGCGTGCTCCGTATTTCATCAACGAAATCATGGCGCCCCTGATTTCTATCACAACCCTAGGCCAGTCCCTGGAACGGAAATCCCTGCGGCAGCGAATGGGCCACCACCACGCTTTTCCAAATCTCCCCAGGCATCCTCTCCAGCTCCCGTAGCCGGGGCTCCCCAATGGGCAACATACGTCCCATGATGCGCGGCTCCAAGCGTTGGAGGTATGGGCAGCGCTTCAAGAACTCCCCCACCGTGTGCCGCTCTCCCCCCAGGAAAATGAATTCAATCTCCCGCTCATACGGCGCGAACTTCTCCGACACCACCGTGCACGTCTTGCCGAACAGCTCGAATATCTGCTTCTCCCGAATTCGGGCGAACCGCTTCTGAGAAGACCCGCCCTTCTTGTGACGCCCCTTGACGTAGCGAGTGTTGGTCTTCGACGTCACAAGCTCGCCTCCCCTGAACACCCCCACCGCGTAGCGGCCCAAGCGCACCAGCACCACCCCCGTGACGCGTGGCGCCGTAACCACGTTCCGAAGGTGGTACGCGTCAAACCCCTCCGATACGGAGGCCGTCTGCAATGGGAACGGTGGGATCACCAGCAGCTTGACCTGGTCGCTCCAGTACGCCACGGCGCCGGTTTCCGAGGCGGTAATCCGCTTCCCTTCCAGCGACATCACCTCCTCCAGCCATTTCGCCAGGCGCGGGTCGCTCCCGGTCCCGGCGTTCACCGTATTGCCGGGCAGTACATGCGCCGTCATTGCATCAATGGGCGGCACCTCGTTGAGCACGTCCAGCAGCCGTAGCAGCCGTTCCCGGGTCAGCCGAGTCGCTTTACCGGGCGCAGTTACCACATTTTCAATTACGTCATCCATGCGAATGTCACATGCTCGGCTGGTAAAGCCATGCCCGGGGCGAAATTGGGTTGGGAATGCTTATCGAAGCCACTACGCTGATGGTACCTACTCCTCGCCGCCGTAGCAAAGCGGGATTGGCATTCCCGCTTCCAAAACAGCCCCTGCTGCATCCTGTAGATGGTTACTCTTCACCTTTTGCCAGCTAAACGGTAAAGTTGGTGCTCAGGCGTATTGCTCGTGCTTAACCGTAGCAGTGATAAACCGGGTTTCTCCCCTCACACCCTGCGAATGCCCGGTGCCGAGCAGCGGGTCCAGCTCCGCGAAGGGGAGACGCGTTTCTTCCGCATGGGCGAGGGTCCGCCCTTAATCCTGCTTCATGGCCTTGGCGAATCCTCAGTTGTCTGGTTTGACAACATGGCGCCATTGGCCGCGTCCCACACCGTCTACGCCGTGGACCTTCCCGGCCACGGTGGCACCTTCAAGCCCCTCTGGGACCGGCCGTTGGAGCAGTCCGTCCAGTTCATGGTGGACTTCATGGACGCTTTGGATATTTCCACCGCTTCCATGCTTGGAAACTCCGTGGGCGGACTGCTGGCGCTGGCTACCGGCCTCCAGCATCCCCAGCGCGTTGACCGGTTGGTCCTGGAAGGTAGCGCCGGCCTGGGGCGGGAGATAGCCTGGTTCCTCCGGTTGATGACTCTGCCCATGGTTGGTGAGGCCCTGGCCCGGCCCAGTCGTGCATCGGTGAGACGCCTCCTGCAACGCCTCTTCTACAACCACGCCTTTTCTACCCAGGCCCTGGTGGAGGCGCTATACCAGACCAGACGCCTGCCGGGAAACAAACGCTCTCTGCTCTTCATGCTGCGCGACGGAGTGTCGATCCAAGGAGTCAGGCCCTCCGTGGTTTTCATAGACCAGTTGCCTCGCCTTGACACCCCCACGCTGTTGGTCTGGGGCCGCAACGACCTGATCTTCCCCGTGTCCCACGCGGAGAGGGCCGCCCAGTTACTGCCCAACGCCAAGCTGGCAGTTTTCGACCACTGTGGCCACAGGCCCCACGTAGAGGTCTGCCGGGCCTTCAACCGCCTGGTGCTGGATTTCTTGGCCTAGCCGCCGCGTTTCTGGGCGGTCGAACCCCACATGCCCCCTCTCCGTTTAGCTGGGCACTACTCCCGGTGGCTCCAGGTGGACGTCCAGCGCCTGCTCGCACCACTGCGCCACCGCCAACAGCCGCTCCTCATCGAAGGGTGTGGCGCCTAGTTGGATCCCCAGCGGAAGTCCAGAGGTCTCCCCCAGGCCGGAAGGTATGGTGATAGTTGGAAGGCCGGTGCTCGTCCACGGGATCTGGAACACGGGGTCCCCCGTGGTGCTCAGGTCCCTGGGCGCCGCGGCATGTGTGGTGGGAGTTAACAACGCGTCCCACTGGGATGCCAGCGCCGTCATCTCCCGGCGGTGCAGCCGCCGCAACCGCAGCGATTGAACGTAGTACGTAGCGGGAATCAGGAACCCGGACTCAATATAGTTTCGGATCTTTGGTGAATACTCATGGGCCCTGGTCTGGAACATCTCTTCGTGGTAGGTGGCGCACTCCACGTTCATCACTGTCCGGTGGGCGTCATAGATCGTGGCGAAGCTCGGCGGCAATGTCACCTCTTCCACCTCGGCCCCGGCCCGCGATAGCTTCTCCGCCACGGCGTCCGTATGCTTCCGCACCTCGTCGTCTGCCGTGGGGTAGAAGAAGTCCCGTATTAGGCCGATTCGAGGCGGCCCCTCCAACTGGTCCAGGCCTCTCCGGTAATCAGGCACCGGCTCGTCGGCGGACCCCGGGTCTTTCGGATCGTAGCCCGCCAGCGCTTGCAGCATCAGCGCCGCGTCCTCCACACTGTTCACCATCGGTCCTATCGTATCCAGGGACCACGAAACCGGAATCACTCCATAGATGCTGACCCGTCCGAAGGTGGGCTTCAGTCCCACTATCCCGTTGTAGGACGAGGGCCTGATTATTGAACCTCCGGTCTGCGACCCCATGCCGCCCGGCACCATTCGGTCCGATACCGCCACCGCGGAGCCGCTGCTGGAGCCTCCGGGCGTATGGGCGCTGTGCCACGGGTTCACCGTTGGCGGCGGGTCCCCGGTGGCGAACTCCGTGGTCACCGTCTTACCCAGGATGATCGCTCCGGCGGCCTTCAACCGTTCCACTGATGTGGCGTCATAGTCGGGAACAAAGTCGGCGTACACTTTGGAGCCTGCGGTGGTCTTAAGACCCGCCGTGTAGTAGATATCTTTGATACCCACGGGAATCCCGTGCAGCGGGCTCCGGGGTCCCCGCACCTCCATCTCCCTGTCCAGTAGCCCCGCGGCCTCCAGCGCCCCCTCCCGGTCCACTGTCACCCAGGCCTTCAGCACCGGCTCGCGCTGGTCAATTCGCGCCAGGCACGACGCCACCAGCTCCGTGGGTGTGAGACTGCCCTCGCTCATTCGCGCCGACGCCTGTGCGATAGTCAGTTTGTGGTGTTGAGCCATATCGGCCTCCAAATCCGTGATCTTTACGGATGGTTGTGCCAGGTGAGGGTGGGCACTTCCTCAAAGTGGGGCAAGTTTGACCCCACCGCCGCCAGCCTGGTGGCCGTATTCTCTATCTCTTCACTGAGCGCCTGGGCCCGCTCTTCCCCCCACAGGTTTACCGCCCTGGCCGTTAGCTCCGCCACCAGCGTATCTTTTGATTCCGGCTTTCCAGTTCCAGCCATTTTCCAGCTCCTTGCAGTCCTGGATCAGAGTGCCACGTCGGGGTAGACCAAGTGTAACCGCCGCTGCGTTCAAAGTGTCAACTTACCGTGCGTTCATGGCAACCTTATTCGCTTCGTTGACACTGTTCAGCGGCCATATTAACATCCACTTCAACGCGGGCGTAACTCAGTGGTAGAGTGTTTGCTTCCCAAGCAAAAGGTCGAGGGTTCAAATCCCTTCGCCCGCTCCAGCCCGATTCCGCCCACGGGTTCGCCGCCCAGAAATTGCTAGAGGTGAGACTTGACTACGGTAGACGAAAGATATAGCCAGAAGTTTCCGTCATCCGCCAAGATGTACGAAGAGGCCGTGGGGTATTTCCCTTCCGGCATCACCCACGAAACACGGTTCGCCACCCCGTTCCCGGTTTACTTCAACCGGGCTACCGGCGCTGTTAAGTATGACCTGGACGGCAACGAGATCATTGACTACGTCATGGGCAACGGCGCCCTCCTGCTGGGGCACGCCCACCCGGAGTTGGTGGCCGCCAT
Source organism: Dehalococcoidia bacterium (assembly GCA_965247585.1). Taxonomy (GTDB): domain Bacteria; phylum Chloroflexota; class Dehalococcoidia; order Lucifugimonadales; genus CBDFHC01. Next base: position 1,021,658 of record CBDFHC010000005.1, on the reverse strand, counting down.
CTCCTCCCAGGTGGCCCAGGGCACCCACCTTGGCGGCAGTACCCCCTTTGAGATGCAGTGGGCCCAGGCCATCATGCGGCTGGCGCCCTCCGTGGAGAAGGTGCGCTTCACGAACTCCGGCACCGAGTCCACCTACCTGGCCATCCGTCTGGCCCGCGCCTTCACCGGCAAGAAAAAGATTCTCAAGTTTGAAGAGCACTTCCATGGCTGGCACGAGTACGCCCTGCCCGCCCAGGGCAACTCCCCCACCTCCGCGGTGCCGCAAGAGGTCCTGGACCTGGTAGTTGTGGCCCGGCCCGACATCGCCGAGGTGGAAGCGGCGCTGAATAACGATCCGGAAATTGCCGCGGTGATGCTTGAGCCCACCGGAGGCCACTATGGCTGCTTCCCTATTCAACCCGAACCCTTCCTGCGGCAGCTACGGGAGGTCACGGCCCGTCACGGCGTGGTGCTCATATTTGACGAGACCATTACCGGCTTTCGGGTTTCCAAGGGCGGGGCCGCGGCACGTTACAACATAGACCCGGATATCAGCACCTTCGGCAAGATCGTCGCCGGCGGGATGCCCGGCGCCGCCATTGGCGGCAAGGCTGAGATCCTGGAGATGATGTCCTTTAAGGGCACTCCGGACTGGGACAACCACCGCCGAGTCGGGCAGGGTGGCACCTTTAACGCCAACCCTCCCACCGCCATCGCCGGCATCACCTGCCTTAATATGATTGCAGAGCGCCCCATAAACGAGCAGGCTGACGCCATGGCAGCCCGGCTGAAGAGCGGCTTGAACGAGGCATTCCAGCGCACCGAGGTGCCCGGCTTCGCCTACGGCATCGCCTCTCTGGTCAACCCAATCCTCGGCCTGGAGCCAAAGGGTGACTACGAATCACCCGTCATCGGCTACGAGGAACGGCGTCAGGCCATGACCTCCCACCGGGCCGGTAACCTCACCAAGGCCCTCCTCGCCCGCGGCGTCCACGCTATGGGCGGCAGGGTCTTTATGGTGTCTGCCGTCCACACCGAGTCGCAGATCGACCGCACCGTGGAAGCCTTCGAGGGGGCTCTACGGGACCTCCGCGACGAGGGGATCATCTGAAGCACCGCGCCAGCGGTGCACCGTGCTTGCCCCCATTTGGCTCTCACGTCAACACCGGAATTGAAAAGGCCGGTCCAGGACGGACCGGCTCCTGCTCTGACGTTGGAGCGTCGCTCTCGTGACCGATGATGCCGCCGCATTGACAGGGCCAGGCCGCCACTTCACCGCTACAGGTTACGTGGTCCACCAGCGGCGCGTCCTGCTCCACTGGCATTCCAAGGTCCGGGCTCTCCTCCCTCCCGGCGGTCATATAGATGCAAACGAAGACCCGGTCCAGGCCGTCCTGCGTGAGGTGCGTGAGGAGACCGCCCTGTTCGTCGAGGTTCTGCCCTCCTCAACGCCGTTTCCGCTGGATTATCCCAGCCAGGTGCCCCCGCCGGAGACCATCATGGTGGAGGATATCCAGGACCCGGTTTCAGGCCCTCATCAGCACATAGACATGATCTACTTCTGCCGCCCCCTGGGCACCGTCGAAGCGCTTAACAGCGGTTGGTACTGGGTTGGAGAAGAGGAGCTTGTCCGCGGGACCCCGGTGTTGGCGGACAACGGCGCCGCCTTGGTGCCGCCGAAAGACGTTCGATTGCTGGGGCTGGCTGCCATCCGCCGCGCCTCCAGCCCTGGGGCTTCGTTCTAGCGGACCAGCGGGCCCTCCGCCGTCCGTTTTAGCAGCCTCAGAAACCCCCGTGTGGTCTTGGATACCACCATGCGAGCGTATACGGCGCCTATGAAGTGTGACGCGCTCAGGGGCAGCGTTATCTGGCAACTCTCCTTCACTAACGTACCGTCGCCCGAGGGCTCCAGCACCGTCTCCTCGATGCCGTGCGTAGTACGTCCCCTAAATCGGTTCGAAACCCGCTGCACCAGCCGTCGCGGACGGTCCGCTTCTGCCACCGTCAGCTTGAGGCTTCCTTTCCTACCACGGAACTCGTATTCCGCGTCAACCGTGCTACCCTGCTCCAGGTATTGGGGCATCCGGTCCACCCTAAGCGAAATTCCCCACAGCGATTGGAACATCGGCCCACGGCCCGCGTTGGCCAGCAGCGCGTCGTACACCTGATTCGGCGGCGCCTTAATATACAGGTCCCTGGTGTGCCGAACATGTCTGAACAGCGCCCCTGCTACGAAGATTCCCGCCAGCGCGCCCGCCGCCACTAGCAAAGTAACCAGCAACCCCAGGTCTGACTTGCCCGCCATTACCCCCAGCGCGATTCCAAACACCGAGCCGCTAAGCACTTCAAAAGACCACCACTGCAACTCACCTAGTGGCGTCGCCTTGTATTTCGCGTCCGTCAACTCCACATTCGATACCTTTGAACCTGGTGCTTTAGTCGCCAGTATATCAGTACGTCTAGATTGTCATGCTGGTTTGTGATCACAAAGAACGGCGTCCCGGTGCCTGAGCTCGTTCCTGCCAGGCGCCGCCGAGAGTCGCTCTTCGGCGCACTCAAGGGCGCCGTTACTCCCCTGGGAGACATCGTTAGTCCCGTTGACATCGAATGGGACTCTCTCAGATGACCCTCATCTGACTGGACACAGCCGTTCTGGTGTGGCTTTGGGCGGATATGGCTGGCGGACCGAATAATCGCGGCAACAGCCACGCTTCACGGCGCCACCCTGGTCACTGCCGACGAAGAAATTCTTGGATGGGTGGGACGGTTAAATCGCCACGACGCCAGAACTTGAACAAAGGTTGTGGCGGTCCGCCAGCTAACGCGCTGGCTGCCCGGCCCGTATGGAATCAAGAACCTTTGAGGGGAGGCTTCGTCTTCAAGTCAAGGGAGGCAAAGGCAATGTCCTATAGCTCCACTGTCACTGCCCTGGCGGCGGGTTCTGGCAGTGGCAAGCCATCTTCATGAAGACCTTGGAGATGCATTCGGAGTGCCTTCTCGTACCTCTTCATGGCCTCTTCGGAAGTACGACCAGTCGCGATGCATCCCGACACGTCGGGGCTGTAGGCTGCCCAGTTCTTTTCAGCCTTTTCCAGGATAACAACGTATTTCACGTTCACTACCTCCCCCGTCCCAGGCCCGCCTGCCGCAGAATATTGCTTAACGTGCCTGGCGGAACGTCGTTTCAAGGGTGTCCTGCCACGGTAACACGACACACCTTACTCGAATGCTTGTACTGGCGGAGGCTTCCGCTCTAACGAACAAATAAGAAGCCCAGCCTCCGGAGTACTCTGATAACTTCTGTCGGGCGGGCGGGGCTTAGCCTACGCGGCAACTTCGACCTGGTCTATTGCCGCCTCTATCGGGATCGGCTCACCCAGTTCCCTGCGCGCTTCTATGTGGACTCGTATTGCGTCTTTGATGTTTTCCACGGCCGCTTCATAGCTTTTCCCTTGTGTGTAGCAGCCCTGGAGAACAGGCACTGAGGCAACGTATAGCCCGTCTTCATACCGTTCAACAACGATTGAATATCTGTAGGTCGGCATCTGCGTGATCTCCTTGACGCGCTGGCTGCCCGGCCTGGGTTCGAACCAGGGGCTTCAACTCCAAAGGCTGACGTGCTACCACTACACCACCGGGCAGGAGGGTCGGTCTAATTATGCCACAGCGCCCTGGGCCCCAAAAGCGGGCGCCGACCGTCTAACGGTCCGTGTCCTCGGCCCATCGTGGGTAGGAGCCGAAAACCTTCAGCACAGAAGTCTGCCGCTGCAGCCCTGCTATCGCCTCCCTCACCAATGCATCATCCCTATGCCCGTGCACGTCTATCAGGAAAATGTATTCGCCCAGGGACTGCTTGCTAGGGCGGGATTCCACCTTCGCCAGGTTGATGTTTCGCCTGGAGAACTCCCCCAAAACGTTGTAGAGCAGACCCGGACTGTCCCCAGTAAATGAAAAGCACAGCGACGTCTTGTCAGTGCCGGTGGGTTCATAGTCGCTGTCTGACAGCACCACAAACCGCGTCACGTTGGATGAGTTGCCCTGGAGGCCCCGTGCCAGTACCTCTACCCGGTTAAGCTCCGCCGCGCGTTGGGGGGCTATGGCCGCCGCCGTAACCTTACTCCCTTTCACATCGTCCACTGCCGCCGCCGTACTCAACGAGGCCACCAGCTGCGCATTGGGGATGCAACGCTCCAGGAACTGCCGGCATTGCCCCAGCGCCTGGGGATGGGAGAACACCACCTTGATGTCAGACACATTGGTTCCGGGTTGGGCCATCAGGCAGTGGTCTATGGGGATTACCAGCTCCTTACAGATAAACAGCCCTTCCTGCCGGATCAAAATATCCAGCGTGTCGTTAACTGACCCTTCCAGGCTGTTTTCTATAGGGACCACACCCTCTTCCGCCATCCCGGAAGTCACCGCCAGGGCTACCCCTGTAATGCTGGGAAAGGGCTGCAGCTCCCCGTTGGGAGCGTGCTGCCGCGCCGCCTGCTCAGTGAAAGTGCCCGCGGGTCCCAGGTAGGCCACCCGGGGCGCCACTATTCCACCCCCGTTAGCGTATCCAGCAGCGTCTGCTCCTCGTCCGGCTCCGTGACCATCACCACGTCGTCTCCCGCCCCCAGCACCAGATCGTCACGAGGCAACGTGGGGCCGCTACCGTTCACCACCAGCGTAATAAAGCTATTGGGCGGCAGGTCCAGCTCCGCCAGTGGCTTGCCCACCGCCGCCGCGTCCCCGGGTATGGACAGCGATATTATGTCCATACTGTGACGAGGCAGGTTCAGCAGGTGGACCAGTGGCGCGTCAGGCACCTCTTCCTCAATGGTGGAAAGTATTAGACGGGTGCTGTTCACAACGTTGTCCACGCCCAGCGCCCTGAATAAACCTTCGTGCCCCGGGTTCTTTATGACGGCCATGGTGCGGGGCGTCTTAAGCACCTCCTTGGCCATCTGGCAGACCGCCAGGTTTGACTCGTCTGACTCTGTGACGGCTATCACCAGCTCCGCCCGCCCAGCCCCGGCTTCCCTTAGGGTTTCTATGGAAGCGCCGTCTCCCTGCATTGCCACGCTCCCCATGTCCTGGGCTACGTAGCGAAACCTTGCCGGGTCCTTCTCCACCGCGGTGACCTCGTGCCCCACCGCCATCAGCGCTTTGGCCAGGTGCGAGCCGATCCGGCCGCAACCTACAACCACAATGTACATCAGCGCTGCCCTTCCAGGGAGCGAAGTACCGTCTCGGATACTGCCACCGTCGAGCTGATCACCTGAAGCCCTAGCTTCTTATACGCATCATACCTGGCGTAGTCCCCTATATGGCAGAGTACGTTGGGAACGTTGAACATCTGCGAAGCTATCTGGGCCGCCATTGCGTTCCTATTATCATCGTCGGACAGCGCCAGAAACATCCCGGCATCGTTCACCTTGCCCCGTTGCAGGTCATCCATCAGGATGCCCGTGCACTGAATGGACTCCGCGTCCAGTTTTAGGACTGAGTGATCATCGCAACCGCTGGCCTGCTTCAGAATCGTTATCTGATGGCCTTGGCTTCTTAGCGCGGGGACTAAGTAGTGCGCCAGCTCCCCACAGCCCAGAATTAGCACCTGCACGGGCTAGTCCCTTTGGGGCGGATCATGACGCGCCGGCGCGGCGCGCCACAGCAACACGGGACAGTGGGCGTGCTCAAGAACGTAGGACGCCGTTTGTCCCACAGTAATACCGTCATCCAAGGGACGGCATTCCACGCCTACAACTATCACATCCGCCTCCTTGCTGGCTGCCTCCTGGACAATCGCCGGTCCCGCCTGTCTGGCCTGCAGTATATCCGCGTCCAGGGGGCATTTCTCCGCCTTGGCCAGACTCTCAATCTGGGCCAGGGCCTCCTCTCCACGGCTGGTCTCATCCGCTATTTCGGCGTCCAGCGGAAGCTCCCGCTTCACCTCAATCACATAGATTGCGCGAATCTTTCCTTTGGCCCCTTTGGCCAGCGTACAGGCGAGACGAAAGGCATCTTCGTTCACCAGGTCCCCCCTCACGGGCAGCAGCACGTTCTTCGCTGAGAACACTGCTACCATCCCTGCCTCTCCCGCCGCTGGTGATTTTCGATTCGGGTAGTAATATGCCGATGCTCTATCTGGTCACAGCCCGCACATGCGGCCAAGCCTGGCTATGGTGTGGGGGCCACGCCGAAGGTAGGAATGAGATCACTGCGGTTGGTGCTGTTGTACCAGTTCCACCGAAGACCGCTCCGAGCGCTCCTTGGTTGTTAGCTGCAACTTTCCTAGCTGCTCTGCGCTCCCCGCCACTATCAGAATATCGCCGGGCAGGACCTGCTCTTCTTTGGAAGGGGCCAGGATAAATTCCCTCCCCCGGCGGATTGCCAGCACAGCTAGCCCATACTTGTCCCGCGAGCCGCTCAGGCCGCCCTCTTCCAGCGTCCGCTTAATCAGGTGCTCGGGGGGCCGGGTCTTGATGATTCCGTAGTTGGCGGCCACGTCCATATAGTCCAGTACCCCCGGGTGGAACTCCACGTGGGCCATCCGCCTCCCTGTCTCCTGCTCCGGATACACCACTTTGTCGGCCCCTATCCGCTCCAGCGTGCTGCCATGGAGTTGGTTTGAGGAGCGGGCTATGATGAACGGAATGTTCAAGCTCTTGAGCAGCACCGTGGTCAATATGCTGGCCTGGACGTCCGTGCCTATGGCCACCACCGCTACGTCAAAGTTCTGCACGCCCAGCTCTTTTAGCAACGTCTCATTCGTGGCGTCGCCACGCACCGAGTAGGTAACTTCGCCCAGGGCGTCCTGCACCTTCTGTTCATTCAGGTCTATTGCCAGCACATCGTGGCCCGCCTGATACAGCTCCCGCGCCATGCTGGAGCCGAACCTCCCCAACCCTACAACTACCACCTGCTTTTTCATCTAGCCTATCCTGACTCTTTCTTGGGCGTACCTGTACGGCGTCGGCTCTTCTCTTGGCGTCAACGCCAGCGCCAGCGCCAGGGGGCCCAACCGCCCTAACACCATCAGAATTATCAGCATCATTTTACCCCACACTGTCAGCAGAGGCGCAACCCCCATCGAGAGACCCGTTGTGCCGAACGCTGAAACGGATTCAAACAGCATATCCAGGAAAGCAATGTCAGCATCAGTCTCGGACAACGTGAGCGCCAACGAAATAATGAAAATCAGTCCCCCGCCTAGTATGGCAACCGTCAATGCCCGGTGGACCTGAAACTGTGGTATTTCCCGTCCAAAGGCCTCCGCCTGTTGCCTGCCCCGCAATGAAGAGAGCACCACAGCCACAATCACCGCAAAGGTGCCCACTTTGATGCCCCCCGCCACCGATCCGGCCCCGCCCCCAATGAACATCAGGCTGATGAAGAACAGCTTGGTCAGATCGTTGACTTCGCTAAAGGCAATGGTGGAGAACCCGGCGGTGCGCCCGCTGATGGATTCGAATACACCATAGAAAACCTTGTCGTGCAGGGAAAGCATCCCAACCGTGGCGTCGTTACTATATTCGGAAAGGAAAAACACCAGCGCGCCGGCCAGCCAGAGGAACAGGCTGGGAATTATGATCATCTTGGTGTCCAGGCTCAGGCGCGAAAACCGCCTCTTGCGGTACACGTCTACTATCACTACCCAGCCGATACCCCCCAGCACAATCAGCACGCCCATGAATGCAAGGATGCCGAACTGCCGGCTGATTTGCTCCACGCTGACCGAGTCCGGCAGGATGGCGAACCCCGCGTTGTTGAAACTGGATACCGAAAGGAACGCCGCCTGCCAAATGGCCTCCCCCGCCGGAAACAGGTCCAGCATCTGCCAGAAAATCAGCAGCATGCCCACGGTGTAGATGGCCACCACCACCAATACTATGCGCCGCAGCAGCCTCACCACTCCGCCCAGCCGGTCCCCGCCCAGTGTGTCCCTTATCATCATCCGTTCCGGCAGCGTTATGCGCTGGCCTATCAGAATCAAGAGAAAGGTGGCAAAGCTCATGAACCCCAGGCCGCCGATGAGCATCAGCGCGAATATCACCCCGTGCCCAAAGGTGCTCCAGTGCTCCGTGGTAGATACCACGGTGAGCCCCGTGACGGTCACGGCCGAGGTTGAGGTGAAAAAGGCGTCAGCTGCAGGCGTGTAACTACCGTCCGCGCTGGAAAAAGGGAACAGCAGCAGAGTGCCGCCGGCCACTATCAGGATGATGAAGCCATATAGCAGTAGCAGCGGCGTGGCAAAAAGCCGGATGGGACGCCTGCGGGTGCCGAACCTCAGCACCCTGGGGCGGATCTCCCGCAGCCGCGGGCGGCGGATTATCCGATCGGCGGACCTACCCCCATTGGGTCTGTCCATTAATGTCCTGCTGCGGTGGATTCTGCCTGGCTGCGCATTGGGGTGGTTGTGGAAAAGGCCCGCGCCGGCGAAACCAATGGCCGCGGCGCCACGTACTTATGATTCAAGGCCAGAACTCGGGATTGCCTTGCCGCTGTTTCCCGGCATCGTTGTGAAATTGGCCAAAAACCCAGCGGGATTTTATGGTTCCCGGCTTGGAGAGTCAACCATACTTCACCCCGAGTGCAACCTTTGCGGTTGCCGCGAATCCCAGTCAAAAAGGGGTGCTACTAACGTACCGGTTCTACTCCGCCACTGTCGCGACGTAGCAGCAGCTTCGGTCCCCGTCCCTAATACAGCGTTCCCTTTCCACCGGAGAATTCAGGATATTTGAGATGAGGCTCTTGTCAAACTGGCAGACCGCTCCCACGCTCTGCGCCACGGAGCGATACGGGCAGTTGTGCAGCTCAATCCGCACGGTGTTTCCGTGGGACTCCACCTGGGGTATGAAGTCCCGCTGCTCCAACGTCTCTCTCAGCGCCTCTACCCGGGCTTCCAGTTCCTGGTCGGCATCCGGTTCCGCCGCCTTGTCCGCCATCCGCAGGAACAGAATCTCCAGCAGCTCTTTGCCACCCCTACCGTTCACGTCCTGGCTGGTCAGAGCCGACATCTCCACCAACAGGTCTGATAGGAGGTCCTGATAATGTTTCGGGAGCAATTCCTGCCCCTGCTCCGTCAGCGCGTAGGCGTACTCCGGCCTCCCCAACTGCTTCCGCATCTGCCGGAAGTCCACCAGCCGGTCCCGAAGCAGCACGTCCAGGTGCCGGCGTACCGTGGCCGAAGCCAGGTCCAGGTCGCTGGAGAGCTGACCCACCGAGGCCTCGCCCTTCTTCAGCAGGATGTTGAGGATCTTCAGCCGCGTTCCGCTGGTGGATACCACCATGAGTTTCTCGCCTCTGAATGGTGTGGCAAGCCTAATTTACTATAGATGCGCTGTCAATCAATCTTTACAGTAATAGCATTTATTGCATTATTAGGTATCAATATAGTAAAGTCTTCGGCCCGCAACTAATTTAAGTCCTCACGGGTGAACCAAAATGACCACCGTACAGCTACCAGAGAAGATAAAAGAGGCCTCCGCAGTCGCCCAGACCTGTCGGCATCACTGGGTTATTGACGCGCCGGACGGTCCTTTCAGCCGGGGTAAATGCCGCACCTGCGGCGAGGCCCGCGACTTCAAGAACACCATAGATTCCACCCCCTGGGGTGAAGAGCAACGCGCTGCCGTCCCGGAAGAGCGGGTCGTGGTAACTATTCCCCAGGATCACTCCGTGGACGATGACGATGGATAGTTGCCCCTTAATGGCCCTCGGAGTGCCTGTTGCGCTAGTGGAACAGGTCGTTCTCCCTGGGCCTAATCAGACCGGCTATACCATCGCCGCCTGGGGGGTAGTCGTAACCCCTGATCACCGCCGCTGGCACTCGGTCCAGCTTTCCCATCACCAACTCCCCCGCCGCCGCCAGTTCGTCCGCCACCGCGATAGTGGTGGTCCGCAGCACCTGGCCGTGGGAGTCCTCCATCCCCCGGTAGTCCCGCAGCGGGTTTAGCCCCCACACGCCTATGGCCACGTTAGTGGCCCCCTCCCGCCACGGCCTGCCAAAGGTGTCCGAGATAACAATTCCCACCCGGACGTCCACCGCTTCCTGGATGGCCTTGCCTATTCGTTCTGCCGAGGCGTCTGAGTCCACCGGCAGCAAGCACACTGTCCCTTCGCCGGAGGCATTGGACGCGTCCACCCCGGCGTTGGCGCAGATGAACCCGTGCTTCGTTTCAGAGATGATCACCCCTCGGTCCATACGCACTATGCGCTTGCTTTCGCGGAGCACCACCTCGGTGTGCCGGGGGTCCCGCTCGTGCTCTGACGCTATCTGCAACGCCAGCGGTGACGCCTCCACTTCGCCCAGGTTGACAATCCGTCCCTCCGCCTTGGAGACGATCTTCTGGGTCACCACCACCACGTCCCCCTCTTCCAGCGGAATTCCCTGAGCCGCAACCGCCCGGCAGATGAGCGCACCCAGGTCAACGCCCTCCCCTATCTCGGGCAATCCGTTAATTCCAAATATTTGTATAGGAGGCGTCATTTAATGCCACGGCCCGACCGTTCGCCGGAGTAGTATAATCCCTTGCTAGCGGCCCGGCCACGCTAATTTGACCCTGCAATGCCGCCACTTTTTCCTTTAGCCCGCCTGGAGTAAAGCGAGAGCCAATGACCACTGGGAAGCGTTTATACACCAAATATGGTGACGAAGGGCAGACCAGCCTTCTTTACGGTGGCAGGGTCTCCAAGTCTGACCTCCATTGCGAGGCTTATGGCGCCACTGACGAGGCCTGCTCAGCGCTGGGACTCAGTCGTGCCTTGGCCAAAGACCCCACTATCATAGCGCTGCTGAAAGAGGTGCAGCGCCAGCTCTTTACCGTGGGGGCGGAGTTGGCCACAGAGCCGGACAAGTACGAGACCTTCAAGCAGCATTTCAGCCCCGTCTCTCCGGAGATGACCGCCCAATTGGAGCCCCAGATAGACTTCTACCAGGACGCGGTGCAGCTTCCCAGGTCCTTTATTCTGCCCGGCGCGTCCCCCGCCTCCGCCGCCATGGACATGGGCCGCACCAGCGTGCGCCGCGCCGAGCGCGAGACGGTGCGCCTCTTGGAGGCCGGCCGCCTGGCCAACCTGGAGATCATCCGCTACCTGAACCGGCTGGGAGACCTCCTCTTCATCGCCGCCAGGTACGAGGACCGGGACCTTCCCCTGGACAAGCTCACCGGTGATGAGTGACATAGCCGCCACCTGCATTAATCCGTCCCCGCCGCTCAGCGGGCTAAAGGTCTTGGTGGTGGACTACGAGTCAGGCAACCTGCGCAGCGTCGCCCGAGCGTTGGAGAAGGCCGGCGTATCGCCCCAGATCTCCGGTGACCCCGACGCGTTGGAGTCCGCCGATGCCGCCGTTCTGCCCGGCGTGGGTTCCGGTGACGCCGCCATGGCCGAGTTACAGCAGCGTGGGTTGGTGGAGCCCCTGAGACGATTCGCCGCTTCCGGACGCCCTTTTCTGGGCGTCTGCCTGGGGCTCCAGCTCCTCATGGAGCGGACGGAGGAAGGTGACGCTGAATGCCTGGGCATCCTGCCCGGCCGAGTCCGCCGTCTTCCCCAGGGTCTGAAGGTGCCCCACATGGGCTGGAACCTGGTGCGGACTTCAACGGACCACCCCGTCCTCCGGGGCCTGCCCCGGGAGGCCTACTTCTACTTTGTGCACAGCTTCTACGCTGAGCCCTCGGACCCCCAACTGACCGTCGGCGCCACCGAGTATGGCGTCCGGTTCAGCAGCATCTGCGCCAAGGACAACCTCATTGCCACTCAGTTCCACCCGGAGAAGAGCGGTCCGCTGGGGCTCCAGCTCTACCGCAACTTTGTGGAACACGCCGCCCTGGTTGCCGCCGGGACCCGGTAATCGTGGAAGTCATACCCGCCATAGACCTTAAGGACGGGGTCTGCGTCAGGCTCTACCAGGGCGACTTTGACAGGCAGACCGTCTTTTCCCCCAATCCTTTGGAGGTGGCGCAACGGTGGCGCCGCGCCGGGGCCCAACGCATCCACGTGGTAGACCTGGACGGCAGCCGTGACGGCGCACCGGCCAACCTGAACGTCATCGCCTCCTTGGCCGATGGCGTGGACGTTCCGCTCCAGGTGGGCGGCGGCATCCGCTCCCTGGACGACGCCGAATCCCTCCTCCAACGAGGCATCCAGCGGGTAGTCCTGGGCACCGCCGCGGTGGAAGACCCGTCCCTGGTGGAGGAACTGTGCCGCCGCTGGGGACCCCAAAGCGTAGTGGTTGCCTTGGACTCCCGTGACGGAAAGGTGGCCGTGAAGGGTTGGCAAGAAGACACCCCCATCTCCGCCGTGGACCTGGCACAACGTATGGCGAGGCTGGGCGTCCTGCGCTTTCTCTACACGGACATCTCCCGGGACGGCACCATGACCCAACCCAACTTCGTCGCTGTACAGGCCATGGTCAACGACACCGGCCTGGCGGTGCTGGCATCCGGCGGCGTTTCCAGCCTGGACGATATCAGACAGCTTACCCACACCGGCGCCGAGGGCGTGGTGCTGGGCAGCGCTCTCTACCGCGGCGCCGTGGACCTGGCTCAGGCCATCAGCGTAGGCGCCGGCCTTTAGGCCGCCGCCGGTTTCACTACCGGCGCTTCATCTTTTCCCACACTCCGCACCCTTCGCTCTGGTGCCCTTAGACCGGCAGTCTATAATATGGGGCGATAGGTTACGCTAAGCTCAAGAACAGGCTGTGCTGCGCGGTTTGACATGGACCTTACATTAGAGAACGTAATCGCCATCGGCGTCACCGGCGGGCTGGCCGTCATCGCGCTGCTGCTCATACGATGGCTGGTGCCCCGCTACGTGCGGCGTCTGCTCCAGTGGACTGACGATCTCATCCCCGCGGACCTTTCCACCTTCGTCGGCCCCACCTCCCGCTTCATTGGGGTGGTGCTGGGGCTAATCGTGGTGATTTCCGCGGCCCTCACCGTCATCAGCCAGACCGGCGTGGACATGACGGGAGTACTGGACGACGCTGGGCGCACCGGCGCCGTGGTGGGCCGGTGGCTGGGTACCCGGGTGCTGACGATCGGGGTCATCGTCATCGTTGCCTTGATATTCATTCGGGTCGTGAACCACGCCACACTGCCCCTTATCGAGCGCTACCTCTCCCGGAGGGTTGATAGCGAACAGCAATCGGAAGAGGCGGTCAAGCGCTCCAGCACCCTACAGGGCGTGTTGGCGAAGACCATGACCGTCATCGTTATGTCCATAGCCTTCTTCATGATCCTCGCTGAGCTGGGCATAACCATCGGCCCCATCCTTGCCGGCGCCGGTGTTGTTGGGCTTGCCGTCGGCTTCGGCGCCCAGAGCCTCATCAAAGACATCCTGGCCGGCATATTCATCCTCCTTGAGGACCAGTTCCGGGTGGGAGACGTGGTGCGTGTAGGCGGTGTTACCGGGCTGGTGGAAGATATCAACCTGCGCCGTACCACCCTGCGAGACCTGGACTTCATCCAGCACATTATTCCCAACGGTGAGATTGGCATCGCTTCCAACTTCACCAAAGTGAAGTCCCGCGTTAATCTGAAAATTGAGGTTGCCTACAAAGAGGACCTGGACCGGGTGATGGATGTTATTCGCAAGGTTGGCGCCGAATTGTCGGAAGACCCGGTGTTCGGCCCCCTGATCCTTGATCCTATCAAGCCTTTGCGGGTCGACAATTTCGGCGAATCAGGCATCGCCATCAAGGTGCTGGGTGAAACCAAGCCTATCCAGCAGTGGACCGTGGCCGGCGAGTTCCGCCTTCGGATCAAGCGCGCATTCGATGAAGAGGGTATCGAGATACCCTTCCCGCACCGAACCATCTATTGGGGCGTTGGCGAGGAGACCCGCATTCGCCGGCTAATGGATGATCGGGAGGAGGAAGTAAAAGGGAAGCAAGCGTCTCCCAAAGCCTCAACCGACGGCAAGGTGAAGGCACCGACCCTGGAGCGGGAGAGCGCCTTCGCCGAAGACAATCCATCTGGAAGCGATTATGGCGAGTGACCCCCACCGGCGGGACGAGTCCATAGAAGATTCCATCCAGGCTCTTCTTTACGACCGGCCTGGCGTGGAGGTTGCACCGGACGATGTCATCATCCGGCTACCCATAGATCCGTACCACCACGTGGCGGATATCGGGTGCGGGCCCGGCTACTTTTCACTCCCTCTGGCAAAGTACCTCTCCTACGGCAAGCTCTACGCCATAGACACCGATGAGCGAATGCTTGAAGCCGTCCGGGAGCGGCTGGTAAAAGCCCGGCTCAGCAACGTTGAAGTGCTAAAGAGTGAGGACACTGACTTCCCTCTGCCCGCGGCCTCGCTGGACGGGGTGTTTTTGGCCTTTGTAGTCCACCTGGTCCCCAATCGGTCCGCCTTTTTCGAAGCCGCCGCCGCCCTGGTCAAAAAGACCGGTTGGTGCGCTGTGCTAGAATTCACGCCAGGGGAGACCGCCCACCAAGCGCCCTCGGGCCACCACGTTTCGCCTGAAGAAGTCCTCGCCCTGGCCAGGGAAGCGGGCCTCAGCCTGCGCCGCAGACGGAATATCCAGACCGGACAGTATTTGCTTCTCTTCGAAAAGTAGTGACCCACAAGGCCCCTTCGGGCTCGCCTCTAGTTCCATGGTAACCATCTGACATCCATGCTCACCAAGCGAATAATCCCCTGCCTTGACGTGGACGCCGGCCGCGTGGTCAAAGGCGTTAGCTTCGTCAACCTGAAGGACGCCGGCGACCCCGCGGAGCTGGCCGCCTTTTATGACCGCCAGGGCGCCGACGAGTTGGTGTTCCTGGACATCACCGCCAGCGCCCACGACCGCGAGACCATGGTGGACGTGGTGCGCCGCGTTTCCGAGGAGGTTTTCATCCCCCTTACCGTGGGCGGCGGCATCCGCACCGTTGAGGACATCCGCCGCATGCTCCGCGCCGGCGCCGATAAAGTCTCCTTGAACACCGCCGCCGTGCTCAACCCGGAGCTGGTCCGTCAGGCCGCGGCGCGGTTTGGCAACCAGTGCATCGTGGTGGCCGTTGACGCCAAGCGGGTGGAAGGCGATACCCCGCCTGCCATTGCTGGCGACCTGGCGCTGGGACCTTCCTCCCTTTGGCAGGTTTACACCTACGGCGGCCGCACCCCCACCGGCATGGACGCCGTCAAGTGGGCCCAACGCGCCGTGGCGCTGGGGGCCGGCGAAATCCTGCTCACTAGCATGGACGCCGACGGCCACCAGGATGGGTATGACCTGGAACTCACCCGCGCCATCTCGGAGAGCGTACCCGTGCCGGTCATCGCCAGCGGTGGGGCGGGAACGCTGGAGCATCTGTACGATGCGCTGCACCGGGGCAAGGCGGACGCCGTGCTGGCCGCCAGCATCTTCCACTTCGGCACGTACACCATCGCCCAGGCCAAAAAATATCTTTCGGACCGGGGCGTCCCCACCAGGGCCGCCCTCTCAGACTTACCTGCCGACAAGGAGGTTTCAACGCCGTAAATGCCTACCATTACCGCCGTCGTCTTCGACATGTATGACACCCTGGTACCCAATCCGGAGGAAGCCTGGATAGCGACCTTCGGCGAAATATGCGAGTCGCAGTCACTGGACGTCGCCCCTGAAAAGCTCTACCGCGAGTGGAAAGCGCTGGAGTTGGAGTGGCGCCGCCACGGACGTCTAAAGCTGGACGACCCGTATAACAGCCCGCCCTTCAAGAGCTACGAGGAGGCGTGGCGCGAAAGCTTTGCCCAGGTGTTCCAGAATCTGGGGCTTTCCGGTGAGACGGCCTCCGCCGCCAGGGCCACCATTCGCTCCATGAGCCAGTACGATGCCTTCGATGAGGTGCCTGACGCCCTCACTGAAATCCAGTCCCGCTGGAAGACTGGCATTCTCTCCAACGCCGATGACGATTACCTCTTCCCACTGCTGGAGCGGCTGGGCTTTCAGTTCCCGGTGGTCCATACCTCGGAGATAGCCCGGGCCTACAAGCCCCACCCTCTCCCCTTCCACCAGGTGCTTCAAGAGCTGAAGGTGAAGCCTGAGGAGACCGTCTACGTGGGCGACAACCCCTTTGACGATGTGCTGGGCGCCAAGTCCGTGGGCATAGGCGCCGTCTGGATAAATCGCAACGGAAGGACTCGGCCGGACGACCTCCCGGCGCCGGACCATCAGATCAGCAGCCTGGCGGAGCTGCCGGGCATCCTGGAAAGGTGGGAATAATGGAGCTGAAACTGGACAAGCAGGGCCTGATTCCCGCCATAGCCCAGGACGCAAACACCGGCCAGGTGCTAATGCTGGGATACATGAACCCCGGCTCCCTCAAGCGCACCGTGGAGGGCGTCCAGGTCTGGTTCTACAGCCGCAGCCGCGAGGACCTGTGGCACAAGGGCGAGGTGTCCGGCAACTACCTCAACCTCCGAGAGGCCTGGACGGACTGCGACGGCGACACGCTGCTTCTGAAGGTGGAACCCGACGGCCCCGCCTGCCACACCGGCGAGACCTCCTGCTTCTTCAACAAGCTGGAAGGCGTCCCCGAACCGGAATCCTTCAATCGCACCGACCCCGGCTCCGGCGTGCTGGACTCCCTCTTCGCCGTTATCCAGGACCGGAAGCGGGACATGCCGGAAGGCAGCTACACCGCGGAGCTGTTGAAGGGCGGCATCGGCCGCGTTGCCCAGAAGGTGACCGAGGAGGCCGGTGAGACAGCCATCGCCGCCGCCATGGGCAACACCCAGGAGCTGCCCGGCGAGGTCGCCGACCTGCTCTACCACACGCTGGTGCTGCTGGCCGCCAGCGGCGTCCAGCCCCAGCAGGTCTGGGACGAGCTCCAGCGCCGCCACCGGTAAACGGATGTGATACGCTGAGCCCTTGAGAGACTAGGCCCGAAATGCTAACCGAAATCCGACTGGAAAACTTCAAGAGCTTTGGGAAGCTGACCAGCATACCGCTGGCGCGCATCTCGGTGTTTATTGGGCCGAACGGCTCCGGTAAGTCGACGCCGATTCAGGCGGCGTTAATGCTGAAGCAATCCATAGGGCAGATTCGAGCTAATACTCGTGGTGCATTTGTTCAACTAGGACCGTTCAATGAACTTGTACACAAGGGCCAGGCCGGTCTTTCAGTCGTAGACCAAGTGTGGTGGTCGGAAGGTAAACCGGCTTGGCAATACCGAGCAGAGTACCGACAAGGCGTAGGGTTTGGGGCTGACGGCACCGTCGAGCTGAAATCAGATGAATTAGTTGTTGCCCTTCCCCAGCAGCCTGAATTGTTGGTAGCAGAGCTCGATGGTCCAATTTCATTCTCTGTTTCCCTTCAGAGCTTTCCTAACAGTCAACCGCATGGTGTACCCGTTCCTTTCGGGTCAACCACGCTCAGAGTTGTGCCTTCAAACAAAGTGGGAGTAGTCTCAGAGTCTATCGGTCTCGATGGTCCCGCTCCACGTTCGTCGCTTCAGGGTTTGCTCAGCAAACATATCTTTTCCCCGGCGACAGGTGTATTCGCTGAATTCTTTCCCGTTCCTGCGAGCCGCACTATTCAGCTGCCGGAGCTCATGCAAGCCCAAAAACCCAGCGACAATCTTTTATTTGCCCACAATCCTTCTGTTCTCCCTGGTGAGACCGCCACGGCGTTTGGCCATAGGACCGACATCCAAAGGAAGGTCTCGGAATGGTGTTACAGGGTAACTAGTAGGACATTGAGAATCAGGATAGAGCCTAATATCCAAGTGGCAATGGAAGCCATCGATGATGGATTGTCGCCTAACATAGTTAATGATGGCTTCGGCACCAACCAGCTGGTAAATCTGTTTGTACAGTTGGCCTTAGCGACCAGAGACTCCGTCGTAACAATCGAGGAGCCGGAGATCCACCTTCACCCGAAGGCGCAGGCAGCACTGACTGACGTTCTCCGGGAGGTGGCCCAGCAGGAGAAGAAGCAGCTCATCCTCACCACTCACAGTGAGCACATCCTCTTCCGCCTCCTCTCCGCGGTGGCCTCTGGCGACCTGAAGCGGGAGGATCTGGCCATCAACTACTTCGAGAAGGTGGACGGCGCCACCCGGGTAACACCGCTGGAGATAGACGACAAAGGCAGGGTCAAGGGCGGCCTCCCCGGCTTTTTCGAAGCCGAGCTGGACGAGCTCTCCAACTTCATCAAGGCCCTGGGCCCCAAAGATTGAAAGAAAGCTACGTGCTAGACGAGAACGTGGCTTACGCCGCCGCCACGGGCAAAAACGAGAGGGGTCAGGACGACCCTTCTTCTCTGGAGTTGCTACGGCAGCTGTTAGACCAATGTCACGGCCTTGTTTTCAGCAATCAATTGTGGGAGCAGTGGCAAAGCATCTTAGGAAATTTGGCCCGTTCAGACACCCCAGCGCTTCCGACGTTGGTTATCAGGCTGCTTAGGCAGTTCCGCTTCACCGCTGGGATATTTACGTTTGAGCCAGAACCAGAGTCTTTTGACAAGGAAGATAGGATTTCCGACCAGGATGACGTCTACTGGTTGCGGCTAGTTGTGCAGTTCCAAAGCGTTGGGGTCACGACCGATAATCGCCTTCTCAACAACGAAAACGACACAGCTATCTTAGAGCACCATTCCGTTGGGCTAATGCGCCCCGCCCAAGCCCTCGCGCGCCTCGTCACCTAACCCCGCTACTTCCCAACCACCCCAACGCCGGTAGGACCCTCCATCAAGGCAGCTAGCGCTATTCTTCCCCGTTACCTTCGGTACGGGGGGCCTCGCTAAGACCCCAACGTAACTTCCGGCCCGGCCTCTGAGGCTTCGTCCCTGGGCTCCGGGTCCGCCGCCGGTTCCTCCGTAATGCTCCTGCCCTCGTCGGCTGCCAGCGCCGTTTCCATGGCGAGGATTGCCACCTCTATCTGCGAGTCGTCCGGTTGCCGCGTGGTCAGCCGCTGCAGCAGCATCCCCGGCGCCGACACGATGTTGGACAGCAGGCTTCCCTGGTGGCCTCCGGCGAACCGGATCACTTCGTAGCTGATACCGGCTATCACCGGCATCAGCGCCACCCGGGAGACGATGGCCCAGTATATGGGGGGGCGTCCCAGCAGCGCGAACACCAAGATCGCCACCACGGCCACCGTCAGCAGAAACGCCGTCCCGCAGCGGGGGTGCGCCGTGGAGAACGGCCGGATCTGGTCCACCTCCAGCGGCCGCCCATGTTCGTAGGCGTGAATGGTCATATGCTCCGCCCCGTGATAGGCGAACACTCTGCGTATGTCCCGCATCATCCCAATCAGCGATATGTATCCCACCAGCAGCCCTAGCCGGATCAGTCCTTCGATGAAGTTGCTCGCAAAGTCCGCCCCGGCGCCGGAGCCCATCGCCGAGTCCAAGACTGAGTCCAGCGACCGCGCCGCGAACAGCGGCACCAGGAAGAAGATGCCTACGCCAACCCCCACCGAAATCCCCAGCGTGAGGAACATCACCCAACCGGAGATCTCCTCCATCTCGCCTTCGGTGCGGTCCTCCAGCGCTATGTTGGCGGACCGGGTCAGCACCTTGAATCCCAATATAAGCGTCTCCAACAGCACCAGTACGCCCCTGATGAAGGGGACGCGGCGCATTCGGCCGGCGTACATGTTGCTCAGCGGCTCTGCGGCCCGGTACACCGAGCCGTCCTGACGCCGCACCGCCAGGCTGAAGAACCGCTGCCCGCGGATCATCACCCCTTCTATAACCGCCTGCCCGCCGTAGAAGAATGGCCGGTTTGCCACTTTGCTAACCCTTCGGATCCTTTCCCTATTTGATGCGCCGGCTCCTATAAGGAAGCCTGCTGGCCCCTGACAAACAAAGGGGGTGAGTTCTTCTCACCCCCCGATTTTCTGCCTTGGCTGGTCCTAGCTGTTCAAGCCGAACCGTCGTCGCAGCCGCTCCACCCTTCCCTCCGTGTCAACAATACGCTGCTCTCCGGTGAAGAAGGGGTGGCACTTGCTGCACAGCTCCACCCTTAGCGATTGCTTGGTTGCTCCAGTGGTAAACGTGTTACCGCAAGAACAGGTCACAATTGAGTTTGTAAAGTACTGGGGATGTATTTCCTTTTTCATCTTCCTATTCGTTTTCCTAACTAGACTTCAACTGGGTACACGCTGGCCTTGCGCTTCCCTTTGGTCGCCCACTCGAACTTCACTTGACCATCAATTAGGGCGAATAGCGTGTGGTCCCGGCCGAGGCCCACGTTGCTCCCCGGCATCAACCGGGTGCCGCGCTGCCTCACGATTATGTTCCCCGCCACCACCTTCTCCCCGCCGAACTTCTTCACGCCCAGCCTTTGGCCTGGACTGTCCCGCCCGTTTCGCGAACTGCCTCCCGCTTTCTTGTGAGCCATTAACTTTCACCGCCCTCTTTCGCGAACTCCACTATCTGTATCCGCGTGTAGGACTGCCGGTGCCCTAGTGTCCTGCGGTACCGGGTCTTTCGCTTGTACTTCAGCACCCGGATCTTCTTGTCCTTCGCCTGGGCGTGCACCTGGGCCACCACCTTCACCCCTTCCAACACCGGCGTGCCCAGGGTCATCTGGCCCTCTTCTGACAACGCTATCACGTCGCCCAGCTCAATCTCCGCGCCGGTCTCCACCGGCAGCTTCTCCACGTCCAGAATGTCCCCGGGAGAGACGCGGTATTGCTTCCCGCCCGTTCTAAAGATTGCGTAATCCATAACTAACCTAGTGTACGAATCAGGCGCGCAAAGTGTCAAGGCGGCCGCAGCCCATAAATGGCCGTTGGACCAGCCTTGTCAGCTTGACACCCCTACTACCGTAATATACGCTTTTCGTGACGGGTTGGCCCCGAGGGATGCGGAAAATCACCCCTTGTCTCTGAGGCGCACCGGGGGTGGAATAAGCTCCGGGGGAAGCCATCCAGTGCGGGGGGATATAGCTCAATTGGGAGAGCGCTGCGTTCGCAATGCAGAGGTTGGGGGTTCGACTCCCCCTATCTCCACCAGGTCTTTCGATTTTTCTAGCTTTGAAACACCTTGTTTTGCCCTCTTTTCGCCCCAATTCATAGCTAAGCCAGCCTCAACCCATTAACCGTAGCCGGTTGTCAAAGTCCGTTATAGTTCGCTATAAGCCGCATAAAAATGGTATACGGAAAGGTAGACGAATTATGAAGATGGGCAGGCATCCACACAACGCTTTGACCGTGGCGAAGGTGCGTGCCGTAAAGGAGCCAGGTATGTACGCCGACGGTCAGGGCCTCTATCTCCGGGTGGACCCGTCGGGAGCGCGGCGGTGGGTGCAGCGGATTGTGGTCCAGGGCAAACGCCGCAACCTGGGTCTCGGCGGATGGCCGGCAGTATCGCTGGCTGAAGCGCGTGAGCAAGCGATAGTCAATCTCCAAGTCATCCGGGCCGGCGGCGACCCGTTGGCAGTCAAACGCCGGGAGGCTATGCCGACGGTCGCCGAAGCAGCCGTCAAGGTTATTACGCTTAACCGTCCTACGTGGACCAATGGCAAGCACACCTACCAGTGGGAAATGACCTTTTCAAAGTACGTGAACCCCGTCATAGGCTCGCGCCTTGTTGGCGATGTGACCAGCGCCGATGCGTTAGCCGTTTTGACTCCGATATGGACCAGCAAGCACGAGACGGCGCGGCGCATCCGGCAGCGCATAGGCGCGGTCATGGATTGGGCGGTGGCGCAGGGATACCGCCAAGACAACCCCGCCGGCGAAGCTTTGACCAAGGTCCTGCCGCGGATGCCTAAGACCAAGGCGCATCAACCGGCGCTGCCATACACTGAGGTATCCGCGGCGGTCCGCACCTTCTACGCGTCGGGTGCGGACAGGGCAACCAAGCTGTCCTTTGAATTGCTGGTCTTGACTGCTACGCGCTCCACCGAGGTGAGGCTGGCTGAGTGGGATGAGGTCGATTGGACCTCAAGGACCTGGACCATCCCCGCAGGGCGCATGAAGGGACGGAAGGGAGATCGGAGGGAACACCGGGTGCCCTTGTTGCCTCGGGCATTGGAAAATCTCCTTGCTGCCAGAGGGTTGGGCGATGGCTCCGGTCTTATATTCCCGTCCCCTTTAACGGGGGGGCCTATCTCAAACAATACGCACCGGAAGCGGATGCAAGTCCTGGGTCTTAAGGCCGCGGACGGTCGTTACGCCGTACCCCACGGATTCCGCAGCAGCTTCCGGGACTGGGCGGCTGAGAAGACAGACGCACCGCACGCAGTCATGGAGGCGGCGCTAGCACACGTAGTTGGGGACTCTACCGAGGCCGCGTACTTCCGCTCTGACCTGTTCGAGAGGCGGAGGACGCTCATGGATCAGTGGGCGGAGTACCTGGCTGAGAGCGAGTAGGTGTATGAAAGGCGAAAGTTCTCAATCAGGAGTAACAACATGACTGGACCAAGACAACCAACCTCGGCACCGACCTGATCGCCGTAACCACAATCACCTATAGCGGTACTACCTGTCAGCTCTCCGACGTGGATACCTATTTCAACACCAGGTATTCCTTTGCTGTGTGCACCAACCGCAATGCAGGCACGTATGACGCTCGTACGGTTGCCATTCACGAATTCGGCCACTGGTTAGTCCTAGGCCATATTTCCTCGTGGAGGCCTTGGGACTGGGACTGTGTGATGTGGTTGGAACATGGCACGGACCACACGCTGTGTGGTCATGACAAAGCTGGCATTGTCGAGATCTACGGCGCCGATTAATCGTAGTCGAAAGAGAAGGAGATTGCACAATGACAATCCCCAAGCCTAGTTCACGAGCCGCCGTCTCCTGTGTAGGGGTGGCCATGCTATTCTTAGCCGTCCTGAGCGTCGGTTGCTCAGGGGATGGCCAAACTGCTGCATCAACAGTCTCAGAGGGAGAGATAGTGGTTAGGACCTTCGGTTTCAGGCCCAGTTGGGACGTCGAAGACATGGTGAAGCGGTCCGATGCCGTGGTGATTGCGATGCTTTCCCGCGATTTGGGAACCAAGCAACAGCCCGAGTTCAACGACCCGCCGAGGTTCAACTACGAGTACAAAGATTACGAGCTCACGGTCGAAGAGGTAATCTATTCAAGAGCGAACCTCCCTGAGCGAATAGCAATCCTGGTTGAGGCTGGGACTTCTGCAGTTCCTGCAGTGGACGGGTCGATAGTGGAGGTGGTAGGCATGGACGATATTCCTACTCTTCAAGCCAATGAACGGATGTTGCTATTCCTGGAAAGTCTAGAGGACCCTAAGTTCTCTGAAAGCCCTGGACGCCCGGTACCCAAGGGCTTCACGGAGAGTACTTACTTTCGGGTCATCATTGGCAGCCAATTCGCCAAGCTGTTGCCAGAAGGAGATAAGTGGAAGGATACCCGCAGCAATGAGACGTTCACCGTCGCGCAGCTCAGGGACGCTATTGATCGAGGCAATACAGAGAAGAACTAGACGGTATGAGTCGTCCCAAGCGAGTGTCAGAACGTAGACGATGAGTCGGAGGGTGAGTGCAGGCTGGTATGGGACGTGAGCCTGGCCCTCCCCGCCTCCTGTCCCGAGATGCTCAGCCTCCCTCTACTGTAGGGGGATTCGCCCGAATTGACTACCTGTCGAGACTCGGACCAGTCATCAGGCCCGTTCACCGCTTCAGCTCCAATCCCTTGCGGGCCAGCCTGGCGCGGCACATCCTGCGACCTGTACCTGTGCGGTCTGTGTTCAGGAGCGACTGGAGGGTTGGCAACAGCGGGCGGGAGCAGCCCAAGTCCGGTCGGTGGGTCGGCGCGTTGCTTGTTTACGGCGCCATCCTCGCAGGGATAGTGACGGTAATCCTGACTGGGATGCACTGGCTGAAAGGAGCGCCGGTTGGAGATGCCATACGCATGTCCATCAACGACTGGAAGGTAGCAACCAAGTGCCCCACCCACAAAGACAACGTGATTGAATTCATCGGGCGCAGCGAGTGGGAGTCCGCCGTTCTGGGAGCTTCGATTGGCCCTGAGGTATGGGTCCAGAAGGTGTGTGACGCAGGCCGCCGCCGCTAGTCTGGCACTGCCATGACCATGTGCGCCATCGGCCCCTCGCCACGGGGCTGGAGCCAGTCCAGCGCGGACCGCCCCAAGGCTTTAATAGCCGGCATCCGATTAAAGAGGACCTCAATAGGTCCTGGTATTCGTGGAGGATGTGGCGCCTCCACCAGGCGCTCTATCCGATACCCGGCCAGGTCCAGGACCGTTTCAAGAGACCGACATTCCCACCAGGTATAGGTCCGTGGGGGGAAGCTGGAGGCCGGAGGCCGTCGCGCCGGGGCTGGGTGAGTAGCGAGGATGAGGGGACGGGGCCACCGCTCCCGGATGGTCCTGAGCCAGCCTAACGGATCCGGCAGGTGGTGGAGGACGAAGAAAGAGCACAGCAGGGATGCCTGAACCTGAGGGCACGAGTCCACGGTCCCGACGTGGGCTTTGAACCCCTCTTTTTGCAGAGGGTCTATCACGCCCCAGGCCACGTCCAGGCCAATGGGATAGTAGCCGCGGCGACGGAGGGCGTGCATGAATGCGCCGATACCGGGCCCTATCTCCAGGACGGGGGTCTTGGGCTCCCATTGCTCTTGTATCCAATCTAGCGCCTGGTGCTGGAGCGGTGACCAGAGCCCCAGCCGTTCGTCTTTGATGTGAGAGGCGCGATTCTTCAGCCGGTGGTAAAACTCGCGGGCGTCGTTGGCGTCCACCTTTCCAGTGTAGGCTGCGTCAAAGAGCTCCACCGGCGGCAGCGCCGGCAGGGGGTGGGCAAATACCAGTCCGCAGAGCAGGCACCTATGCATCGGCTGCCAGGAGATAGGCTTGCCGGGGCCGCCGCAGATCGGGCAGGTCACATCCATGCCGCCCCCATGAAGGCGCAGCTGCGCAAGGAGTCAATCGTCCAGGCCCAGCTGTGCCCCACGTCCGTAGTGTGCACGCTGGCGTAAGAGAAAGTAAACAGGGATGGAATGGCCACTGAGCAAGAGCCTGGCATGAACCGGCGAACAGAAAGGACACGCAGCGGAATATAGGTTCCGCCGTTGAGCATTGAGAGGTAGAGGGTACTTCATCCAGGGCAGCCTCGGCCAACGCAGCCAGGCGTCAACCCCCCTTGGACTTGAATATGATAACATGGAGGCCGATATCTCTATCGTCAGTGGAATCGGCTTCCGAGTGTGGGATGTTCGTTGCAATGACTAGGTAAATCTACTAAGGAGAACGTGTTATGAAGCGCATCCTCTCTCTAGTAGTTCTTGCGATCTTAGTCCTACTGGCAATCACAGCCTTCACATTTGCGCAAAGCACATCTTCTAGTGAGATAACGACTCGGGACATCGGCGCCAAAATGTATACGCAGATGGGCAGCTTTCTATCGGTGGCAACATTCACCCCGCGCCGCAGCTCAACTGAAGTTACAGCCAACGCAATCACTTACCTAAAGGAACGAAACAACTGGGACGCCATAGAGATGGACCTACCTATTGATGCTACAGTTGGCTCGTATGCTGGGATCGTAGAGGACCAGGACCGTTCCGTTACCGATCATGAAGTCTGGGTGGTGGTGTTCCGCAACGTACCTATCCCTTATACTGGTCCTAAACCCAAGTCAGGGGTTTACCCCACGGACAAAAGATACACGATGGTCATCGATGACGAAACCGGAGAGTTCATACATTCGACTTTGTGGATGAACCACGTGAAATAGGCAACCTGCTGCACGGGCTGTCCAGACGGTACGTTTACGTGACTGAATACGGTCATCTCACCGGAGGAGATGAAGGGTCGGCTCTGTCTTCGACTACGACCCACAGCTCAAGGACGTGTCCAATGTTCGTGATCTGAGCGATATGGGGGGGTCCAGTGCGATAGATTGGAGCGCCAAAGGGCTCCAGCGAGAATCAGTGCTGAAAGCCCTGTCGTTTCATCCGGCCAGAGCGGGGACGCGCAAGACACCACCGAGGGCCTCTCGCAGTAGTGAGGCGGCTACTGACTTCACGAAAAGCTCGGTTGTCAGTCGGTAGGCTCACCGTTGGAATAATGATAGGCGTCGCAAGGGTACTGATCATAGCGGCGCTAGTGTACCTAGGTGTCGTCATGCGGAGGCGTAGCCTTCCCTAAAGGACAAGAAGCTACTAGTAATACTCGAACCTAGCCCACACGAAGGTTTCCATCGCTGAGTGTATCGGGCACAGGTGACTACTCATTAGTCACTTGGTCTCTACTTTCCACTGTACTCAAGCCCACCGCCCACGAGTAGCGCAGTTTTTGTCGTCGATTGAGAAATGGGGATGGTTGTTCAAGCACTGACCGACTACCGCCAACAAGCCGTTACCATCTTCCGAGAAGAAACGGATTTGGCCCAAGACATTGCCGAGGACATTACCAGGGAAGCCGTTGAGTTAATGGGAATCTCTGGATGGAATGAACGCCTGTACGGTAAAGTGGACTACAAGAAGGCGGTCTACGTCTTTCTGCCTAGTGCATATCCAGTGGCTTTGATGCTGGACTCAAAGGCCGAAAAGTCCAATGGAGACCGGACTGCGACAATCCAAATGTCGCAGACTTCTATGAGGGTGAAAATGCGGCGGTCTGGCATTGACATGGATGAGGCTGGCGGACTGGAACAGGTTATTAGCCGGGGCGGCCGAGAACTTTACGTGGTCACTATCATCGCCAAGTACGTTTACGACGAAACGCCAAGCGGACAGACGCTTAGAAGGCTTATCGTCTCCTGCATTCCGAACGGGGTGCTCCAAGACCGCTATAACCCTAGTGCGACCGACGGCATTTGGCTGGCTGGGCGTAACGCTCCCACACTCGGCGAGGACTTCCGTGTCCGGTTGAGCTACCGCCACTTGTCCGCAAAAGCACCCTGGAGAGTACAAGAAATCCTGTTGACGGAGGACACCGATGCCACGTAAGCGAAAGGAACTAGGCCGGCCTGTTCGTCCTTACCCGCCTCGGATAGACGCGACGGCTGAAGAGATCGCCCAGGTCTTTCTCCGAACCGATCCACCTGGTCCGGTGATCGACGAATCGCGGACCTACAGCTGCGCCGAGTGCGGACGGGAGGTCAACTACCCTAAAATCCTGTACCGCGACGGGCGATGCGTGGAGCACACAACCCGGCCTGTCGTGGGGTAACGGCGGGGACGTGGGTAATCAAGTATATAATTCCCTTTTAATTCCCGTGATCGCGGGACTCATGTTGACGGTGATTGCCTGTGGTGGTTCACCTCCGGCAGCAACGCCTTCTGCAACCTATACACCGCTCCTAACGACTACTGCTGCGCCAACGCCCACTTCCACGCCGCAGCCCACCAGCACGTCTTTCCGGATGGTCACTGCCGTCCCAATAGCCACTGCGACTCCTACGCCGACCCGAGAACCCACGGCCACGCCGACCCGAGAACCCACGGCCACGCCAACGCCGGGGCCGCTCACTCCCGTCCAGATTTTCGACAGAGTCTCTCCAGCGATCGCATTCATAGAAACGGCGACTCACACAGGCAGTGGAGTGTTGATTGAGGGTGGATATGTAGTGACGAACGGGCATGTGGTCTGGCCGTTCGGCAACGCTCGTGTAGTCTTCCCTGACGGTTCAGAGTTCGATAGGGTGCCAGTGAAGAGCTGGGACTTGATGGCAGACGTCGCAGTGCTGGGCCCTATTGATGCTCCTACTGACGCCTTAGCGTTGGTGGATGGCGAGGGCTTACCAATCGGCACCGATATATTCCTGATCGGTTACCCGGGAGAGGTCGAAGAGTTCCCGCAGCCGACGATGGTACGGGGCCTGCTTTCTCGTGTCCGAGAATGGGAGTCTGGCGGAATCACCTATCTTCAAACCGACGCTCCTGCCGTAGGCGGCCAGAGCGGAGGAGCATTGGTGTCGAAAAAGGGTAAGGTGATCGGCATCACCGGTTTCAGCTTCACTGAAGGGGATTTCGGAATCTCCGCATCATCAGCCGACATCTTGCCTCGCGTTCGGGAACTCATCGCCGGCGGGGATCCATCTGGACTCGGTGATAGGCACGTCCCACTGGAAGGAGGAGAACTCAATCACCAGGTTGTACTGGAGAACTTTTGGGCCGAGCGCGCCTATGTGATGAACGAGTCGCCCCTAACCATACCCATCATCGAGTTTACGGGCGACAACGACGGTAGGCTCACAGTGTACGACCTATTCGGTACGGAGCTGCTGCGCATCGATGATATCAATAGTGAATTGGCAAACTTAAAGATTAATGTGGTTCCTATCCAATACGATGAGCCTGTCTTCTTGGTTGCGTGGCAAGGATCGGAGGCCCTCAGCGATTTCGAATTGAGGAGTAGCCATCCGCTGATGCCTCTTCATGACCCTGACGATGGCAGGCAGATTCAGGTGGGCAACACCGTCCAAGGAAACATAGACTTCCCCAGCGACAGGGACCACTTTATCGTTCATCTAAGCGAGGGTCAGATAGTCGAGATCCTAGCTAGGTCGGCTATGTCTGACACCTTCCTCACTATCGACTATTTCGGGGCGGGAGATGAAGAGATAATCATAGATGATGACAGCGGAGGCGGCTCGTTTGGACTTGATTCAAAAATCGTCTATCGGGCACCCCACACGGGGAGCTATTTCTTGGTAGTGGAGGACGCTGTCTTTGCCGCTCCTGGCGGATACGTAATTACTATAGAGCTGGCAGATCAGAACGCTACACTGACCACAACGAAACGGGCCTCTCTAATCGAAGACTAGATGTTGCCTCCACCCCAACCACATCCTCCCATCTCCCATCAGCTGAACTAAGGTCGGCCTTTTCCGGGCTGCGCTCCGGCGGTTGACCAGTCCACTTATCAGGTTGCGTCTCCGGCTCCACAGCCCGGTCATGTCAACGTACAACGAAAAACACACCCAGCGTGATGAGCCCCATCCCTATCCACTGGTCGCGGCTCACCGGCTCTCGGAACACGAGCATTAGGCCGTACGTGAATCAGCCGGGCTCGGCTGCCTACTCGGCGAGCTATGAGCCGTACCATCTCCTCAAACGTGAATGTCTCAGGTCCCACCGTGTCTAATACGACATCTTCACTTCCCGCTCCGGTATTCACGGCAAGTTGCGCCAGGTCGTCTACGAACACCGGCTGGATCGGATAGTCCCCAGACCCTGCGATGGGGAACGCTGGAAACCGCCGCAGGAACCAGGCGATGTTGTTTATCAGCACATCCTCGGGGCTGAACAGCACCGTGGGTCTGAGGATGGCGTAGGACAACCCAGACTCGTGGATCGCCTTCTCCACCAGGGCCTTCCCCCGGAAGTAAGGAAGTGGCGAGTCTTCCGAGGGGTTGGTGATGCTGATATGGACGATGCGTCTAACGCCGGCTTCGACCGCCGCTGCTATCAGGGTGCGGGAGTTCTGGACGGCGACCTCATACGTGACCGTGCCTCGTGCGAAGCGAATCCAATAGGTGTTGTACAGAGTGGCGGCTCCCCGAAGATTTTCCACCAAACCGTTAAAGTCGCCGAAGTCCAGAGGTAGAGCCTCCACCCGATCACCGAAGGGGCTGCGGGAGGCGGGAGTACGGGTCAACGTTTTCACAATGCCACCCTGTTCCAGCAACCGCCGAGCGATGTACTTGCCACTGTAGCCAAAGGCCCCAGTGACGACCGAGAGACTAGATCGGCTCATTGCCTTCCTGACCTCCGAGATCAGCAATGGCTGCAACAAGGAGCGCGAGCGCCGCTGGCAAATAGAACATGCCGATGGAAGCTATCGCTACAAAACAGAATCCCAGAAGCACGACGGCGGGACCCCAAAGAAGCACCTTTCGTACCGTCTGGCTCTTGGCGGTGAGCCGAAGGCCCAACAAAGTGATGGCGGTCAACAGGATAGGCACTAGCAGCAACAAGATTACGTGCAGGCCATTCACTTCTATTGCTGTAGCGCTAGACCGAATCACCTCCCCGCCAGGCTCACCAGGGAGTGTCGCCGTTACCGACGCACCCTCATAGGTGGGCCAGAACGCCAACCAGACCCCAGCGGCCCAGGCAAAGGCATGGGCGACCCATGCAGATACTGTCGCTACGCCGATAGACCTCAGATGTCCCTCCGTACCAAGCGCTACTACGTTTCGTGCACCGGGCTCCCGGATATCACGAAGCGCCTGAGTTGAGATGGCTAAACCCCGGCGTGGTAAAATCGAAACTTAGATGCCTCTCCGTTCTAGTAGGGTTCGTCGGCTTTGACGACATTGCTGTAGTAATTGCATTCGTGAAGACGAAGAAGCTTTGGTATGAGCCGGAGATTCACATACTCTGCAATTCTGGTAGTAGCGCTGCCGTTGATTGCCGCTGCGGGGATTTTGTACGCCCGAGGCACCGGTGGTTACGAATCGGCAACTGGTCACAAATCGATATCCCACGAGGCCCCCCCTCGAACAATAGACCCTAGGATCGTTAGGCAGATGCCTCTAGCAGATGCGTCGAGTCAAATCTACGAGCTTTGGCAGAGAGAAGGCTTGCAAGGCTTCACAGGGATGCGGTTTGACAATGACAAGGGGGAAGTAATCCTCTACTGGAAGGGACAAGTCCCTCACAGGATGGTCGCGCTTGTGCGGACGTTGCGGACCAGCGTCCCAGTTCGAGTCGTTGAAAGACCCTGCTCACTCGTAGAGCTTCAGCGGGAAGCAAGGCGGCTTGTCGAACTTGATCTCTCTGGGGCAGGCGTCAATGTCACTCAGGCAGGACGCAGCACAGTATGCCCCGGCCCACCAAGCTATACAAGATCAAGAACATTCGGATTGAGATTCAGCTTGGCTCTGTAGGTTCTACTGGAGACAGTCTCCGTCAGTACCAGGACTCGATTGGCAATAGAGTATGAAGTACATTCGAAAATCATGGATTCAGAAACTGCGCCGGGCGTTGGGAACGAACCGGGGCGGCATGCCCCGTATGTACACACTCTCCACTAGAGGCGGTATTCCCATCCGGCAGACGAAACTGGCCCCCGATGGTCTGGAGTTCACCGAGGACGTGTCTGAGGCCCGGTGGGTGGAGGAGAGCTTCTCAGCCTTCGGGACGCTGCGTTCCTTGCTGCCCGAAGGGTTTGCGGCGTACGCCCGGATTTTCCACCCGGCCTATCTGAATGAAAATGAGGAGCGGCCGGTACGGTGGTCTACAGTGGCCTCGTGGACAGGACGGGCCGTCCATCCGCTGATGCAGTTCGAACGTATCGCAGGTCTGAGTGAGGACGATATGTACAAAGACCCGCCGTGGGGTTCCCTACCACAGCATGGCTCCATCCCCGAAAGGGAGTGCCGTACCCTGGTCGAGGTGCTCAGGGGTTTTACCTCGACCCCTGACAGTTGCTACTTTTGCCTTTGGGAAGGCTATGGAAACATCGACACTCGCCTCTACAAGGCTAGTTCTCGGGTGAGAGCTCCGGGGCGGGACTACCTGCTATTCCGCGGGCCTATCGATGCCATCATGGCATTCATTACAAGGGATGGGCCTTTCTGGGGGCATTCGCCGAGCATCTGGTGGCCGGAGGACAGGGCGTGGTGTGTAGCAAGGGACATCGACCTGTTCGACACCTATGTTCGACACCTATGTTGGTGGGAGCCGAGAGTGCATCGAGGCGGTCCTAAGCAACCCGGATCTGGAGGCGTTACTTACAACTCTAGACGCTCGACTTGATCTAGGTGGAGACACCATCAATGCCAGGTACGTGTCTGGAGGTTGTGGCTAGGGACTAGACTATACGAGGCCGTAGGAGAGAGGTGGTCTCGTTTGTCTGAACAGCGCTGCCCGGTTTGATAAGTGGAATCGCACTGCCGTGCGTTAGGCCGCCGCGGACTCGGCAGGCGCTCTGTCAAAGAACTGGTCCGGCGTCATTCCCCCAAGGCTCGAATGGGGCCGTCCGGCATTGTAAAACTCGAAGTACCGCCCGAGTCCAGTTCTGGCTTCCGGGACCGATTCGTAGGCTCTCAGGTACACCTCCTCGTATTTGACGCTCTTCCACAGTCGTTCGACGAACACATTATCCTTCCAGCTCCCCTTCCCGTCCATACTGATCTGGATCTCACTGGCTTTCAGCAGGCCGGTGAAGGCATCACTTGTGAACTGGCTTCCCTGATCTGTGTTGAATATCTCCGGCCCGCCGTGGCGTCCCAGGGATTCTTCGAGCGCCTCCACGCAGAAGTCTGTGTCCATTGTGACCGATACCCGCCAGGCCAGCACCTTGCGGCTATGCCAGTCCATCACTGCGGCTAGGTACACGAACCCCCTGGCCATCGGAATGTACGTGATATCCATTGCCCACACCTGGTTGGGCCTGCTCACCTCAAGCCCGCGCAGCAGGTACGGATACACCGTATGGCCGGGCCGTCGCCGGCTGGTGTTGGGCTTGCGGTACAGCGCCTCGATGCCCATCCGCCGCATCAGTGTGGCGATGTGTCTACGCCCGGAGGAGAGTCCCTCCTGGCGGAGCAGGACTCGCATCATCCTACTGCCTGCAAACGGATACTCAAGGTGCAGCTCATCGATGCGGCGCATCAGTCCGAGACCGGCTTCGCCCACCGACCGTGGCCGGTAGTAGATGCTCCCGCGGCTGATGCCCACTGCCTTTGCCTGGCGGGCGAGAGGCAGCTTGTGATCGCGGTCGATCATCGCCTTGCGCCCGGCAATCCCGCCTTCGTGAGCGCGGACTCTAAAAAATCGTTCTCCAACGCAAGCTCACCGATCTTAGCGTGAAGGACCTTCATGTCTACCGGCTTTTCAGCCTGCCCTGTCCCGGCCCCAAATAACTGCGCCGCCCGATCCAGCAACTGGGTCTTCCATTGCGTGATCTGGTTCGGGTGCACATCGAACTGGCTTGCCAGCTCCGAAAGTGTCCGGTCGCCGCGCACTGCGGCAAGAGCCACCTTCGCCTTGAACTCTGCCGAGTGGTTACGGCGGGGTCGTCTGCTCATCTCTCGCTCCTGTCTCCGAGAGCACTATCATGCCCTCAATCAGGCAGCGATTCCACTTATCCCCCTGTTCAGATTTCCGGAGCCACTTCTGAGTGTACTGATAATTACCGTCATATCGGCGTGGACGGCCCATCTATTGGCCTGGGCAGCCAGTGTCTGGTTGGTGCTCGGTCCGGCGTACCAGGGAGTGGCGGTAACGACCGAGGGGACCACACGGGTCAGCGCTACCTTCACCGGGACAAACGGTCTGCACGTTATCTGGGTGCCGATCGTACCCGTCCTGCTGAGCGGTATCGCGTTGATGGCCGTCAGGCGAACCGGTCCCGGGCCGACCGGACGCAGGCTGCTCCTTTGGACAATCTCTGTCGTGTTCCTGGGGTTCTGCGCACTGGGGTTCTTTTCTTTCGGCTTCCTCTATCTGACGGTGGCGCTCGCACTGATCATCGTGGCGGTGACCGACTTGGGTCGCTCGCGTGGGGCTCGGGCCGCCGGTCGTCGGGGCTGAAGAGAATGATGTCCAGATGGAGGCGAGGCAGCGAAAGAGCCGCATTAGGCGATTCGTAAAAGATGACAGCGCTACTGTGGCTTCTCGCAATGGTCCCTCCCTCCGCGTTATTCCTGATCGCGGGAATCTGGGTGGTCAGGAAGAAGTATGGCGGTGTCCGTCACGTGCTCGGCATCGCAGCGATTGTCGTGGGGATGGCGCTAGTTGCGATTACCCTTGTTGCGCTGCCGGGACTCGCCACCACGTTTGAAGCGACGGTAACCACTTCCAGCTCCTCATCTCTGGAGCATGAAGTCGTAGTCGGCAGCGTTGGCATCACTTTGGGCCGAGCTGTGCTGCATCCCAATGAACGGGTCACTCTGTTCTATGTCGCAAGGAACACGGCTGAAGCGCTCGACGGGGCTGTCATGATCGACAATGCAGAGGTAGAGAGCTCTGATGGACGCTCGTGACTGGCCGACGGGCATGGCGTCGTGCTCGAACGGCCTCCGCTTACCCTTGGATGGTTGACGTTTCCTGTGTCAGATGCTGCTCCGGGGAGCTTCAAAGTCACAGTGAACAGCGTTCAAGCCGACGGCAATCACGTAAGGGGAGCATGGCAGTTGCCGAAGCTCCCTGGCCTTGAAGCTCGGAGCGACGTGCTGAAGCCGATTGTCATCGACTCCGACCTGTGTGCCAGTAGCGGCAGTGTGGCATTTGGCTTTCATGATAGGGCCTGCGCCCAGGAGTTCGTTGACCCCCAATCCCTTCGTCAAAGTGGAGGTACACCCGAAACTACCGGCGTTACGCCACGGCCGACGCCTACTCCCACGCACACTTCCACTTAGCCGACTCCGATTCGTCCTCCTCAGGTAACCAAGCCCCTCGCCGTGGAGGACACTCTCCGATTACTGTTCTCCCTTTGTACACCTTGGCACTTCCAGGATATTATGTACGCGCAGTGGTATGGCACTGCATACGGCTATTCGTACACATGCGACTTGACCGAGGGAGCCCTGCCCATATTTTGGGAAGAGGTCTGTCGGGGCGGGAAAGTTCAGCAACCGTAATAGATCTGAACGGGCTGAGTTACGTTGGCTAGATTTATCAGACACTTGGAGCAATTGACGCTCGTAGGCAGTGGGGCGCTAGCACTAGCGGTCAGCGTAGGCCTCTTCGTCTCCCTGCTAGTCCGCCCGACAGCAGAAATAAACCTCCTTAACATGGCGACGCTGGTGCTAGCGTCCGCCGCGGGCATCGGACTGATCCTCAGGCCCAGTAGCCCCAAGTGGCTGATCCCAGCGAGTCTTTGTCTTTTGTGCTCGGTGATCCCGACTGTATTCGGAGCAGTTTTCGTGCTGTACGCTGCTCCCGTCACATTACTTCTAGCCGGGGTAGGCTTGAAGGTTTTCCGTACCCTAGCCGGAGTACAACTGTTGAGGGCAGGTCGCTGCTCCCGAGGGTGGTGTCGGGAAAGTCGAGAGGACTGAATTTGGCGTTGCTGATGAAAGGGTCCACGCTATGAAACGATTTAAGTTCAAAAGGCTCGAAGGGCATCGTATAGGTGGCACGGGTGATGAATTTGAACTCTCTTATCAGTTAGCTCGTTCGCCTTCAGGAAAGCTATCCATGTACTCGCCTAATCCAGATGCGGTTCCGCGCCTATTCCTGATCGGAGACGCACCCGAAGTTCGCAGTATCGCTGCCAATGACCAAGCACGTATCCGACTGAACCCGGGGTCTGGCGAGGTAGTTTGTCCTTATTCGGGCTATGTCGCCCCGCAAGAGGATTTCGTACATCCCAAAGACAAGGATGATACATGTAAACGGGCTAAACACGATGCCATCGCTGACATTCAGGATGATTTGAAAGGCTGGGCCCGAGATTTCAATCGTAGGCAACCAAAGGGTGGGTTGATTTCCATGCAAATGAAGTACAAGAAGGGGTCCAATCCCGCACCAATCGCTATTCGTGAGGATTTGCTTCGTAATCTTGTGTGTGACGTATGCAGCCGCTCCTATGGTGTCTACGCGATTGGATTGTTCTGCCCTGACTGTGGAGCACCCAACGTCCAACTGCACTTTCGTCGTGAAGTTGAGCTTATTCACAGACAGCTCAAGATAGCTGGGGGGCAAAATGCTTTAGGTGACGTGGAACTCGGCT
This sequence comes from Dehalococcoidia bacterium, assembly GCA_965247585.1. GTDB lineage: Bacteria > Chloroflexota > Dehalococcoidia > Lucifugimonadales > CBDFHC01. The sequence continues at coordinate 986,156 of CBDFHC010000005.1, read as the reverse complement.
ATCGTTTGATGGGCAACGCACATGAAGACGTCCTCACGGCTGTAAAAGGCGGAGCTAAAGTGGACCACCTGGACGGATTGACCGCCTGACATTGTGGCGGTTGAAAAATGTACCGTCCTCTGCCATCCATAGGTTCGAAGTCGTGCTTATGGGTGGTGGGATGGATGTACCAGGTGGACGTGTATCTACGGATCCGACGGGCGGTGATGGTGGATGGGATGAGCATCCGGGAGGTCTCCCGGGTGTTCGGGTTGCACCGGGACACGGTGCGCAAGATTCTGGCCTACTCAGCGCCGCCGGGCTACCGGCGACAGACTCCGCCCCGGCGTCCTAAGCTGGAGCCCTTCACCGCCGTCATCGACCAAATCCTGGTAGACGACCTCAAGCGTCCCAGGAAGCAGCGCCACACAGCCCAGCGGATCTTCCAGCGGCTCAGGGACGAGCATGGGTTCGGCGGCCAGTACACCATAGTCAAGGACTACGTAAGGGAGCACCGCCGCCGGTCGCAGGAGATGTTCGTCCCTCTGTCTCATCCGCCGGGCCACGCCCAGTGCGACTTTGGCGAGGCCCTGGTGATCATTGGCGGGGTGGAACAGAAAGCCCACTGCTTCGTCCTGGACCTGCCCCATAGCGACGGATGCTTCGTCAAGGCTTACCCGGCCGAGACCACCGAGGCCTTCCTGGACGGCCATGTCTCGGCCTTCGCATTCCTGGGCGGAGTGCCGCAGAGCATCCTGTACGACAACACCAAGCTGGCGGTGGCCAGGATACTGGGGGATGGACGCCGTAAACGCACCCGGGCCTTCACGGAACTCCAGTCCCACTACCTGTTCTCGGACCGGTTCGGCCGTCCCGGCAAGGGCAACGACAAGGGGAAGGTCGAGGGGATGGTCGGCTATATGCGGCGCAACTTCCTGGTGCCGGTCCCGTCCTTCGAGAGCTTTGAGGCGCTGAACGCCCACCTGGAGCGTCGCTGCCTGGCGCGAATGGATGCCAGGTTGAGGGGCCACTCAGAGAGCATAGGCCAGCGGATGGAACGGGACCTGGAGGCCCTGCTGCCTCTGCCGGCGGTGGCCTACGACGCCTGCGAGAAGCAGGCAGGCCGGGTGAGTTCGCTGTCGCTGGTGAGGTACAGGACCAACGATTACTCGGCCCCGGTGGCCTACGGGCACCGGGACGTTCTGGTAAAAGGCTACGTGGACCGGGTGGTCATCAGTTGCGGGTCCGAGGTCATCGCCCGCCATCACCGCTCCTACCAGCGGGATGATTTTGTGTTCGACCCCGTCCACTACCTGCCCCTGCTGGAGCAGAAGACGGCGGCCCTGGACCAGGCCGCTCCCCTGCAGGGATGGGACCTTCCCGAGGAGTTTGCCACGCTGCGCCGGTTGCTGGAGTCCCGCATGGGACGAAGGGGCAAGCGGGAGTTCGTCCAGGTACTGCGGCTATTCGAGCATTTTTCGCCTGGGGAGGTCCACGCCGCGGTTCGGGATGCCATCCGGTTGGGGGCTTTGAGCTTCGACGCGGTGAAGCATCTGGTGCTCTGCCGGCTGGAGGGCCGGCCGCCCCGCCTCGACCTGGAACTCTATCCCTACTTGCCCCAGGTGCGGGTCAGTATCACTTCCGCCGGGGAGTACATGACATTGCTGTCGGGGAGGGCGGCATGAACAGCCGGTCCACGCTGCTGCTGGAACACCATCTGAAGGAACTGAAGCTGCCCAGCTTCTTCCGGGAATACGGGAAGATGGCGGCCCAGTGCGCCGCCGAGGGAGTGGACCACCCGGGGTACCTGCTCAGGCTCGCCGAACTGGAACTCATCGACCGCCACCAGCGCATGGTGGAGCGGCGGATCCGGTCCGCCCGCTTCCCTGCCGTCAAGACCTTCGACACCTTCGACTTTACGGCCATCCCGTCGGTGAACAAGGCGCTGGTGATGGAGTTGGCCCGCTGCGAATACGTCCAAAACCGGGAGAACGTCATCGCCGTCGGCAACAGCGGCACCGGCAAGACCCACGTGGCCCTGGGACTGGGCCTGGCCGCCTGCCAGAAAGGGATGTCCGTGGGCTTCACCACCGCCGCCGCCCTGGTCCACGAGTTGATGGAGGCCCGGGATGAAAGACGTCTGCTCAGCCTCCAGAGACAACTTTCCCGCCTCAGCCTGCTGATCATCGACGAACTGGGCTTCGTGCCCCTGTCACCCACCGGGGCGGAACTGCTCTTCGAGGTCTTCAGCCAGCGCTACGAGCGGGGCTCAATCCTGGTGACCACCAACCTTCCCTTCGACGAGTGGACCGAGGTCTTCGGGTCGGAGAGGCTCACCGGGGCCCTGCTGGACCGCCTCACCCACCACGTCCACATCCTGGAGATGAACGGCGAGAGCTACCGGCTCAAGCGTAGCAGAGAGGGAGTTGCCTCCCAAACTCAAGACAAGCCTCACGAAGAATAGGTAGCATCAAGACCTTCCTGCCTGTCCTCTGCTGACCCACCCGTAAGCAGGCCATTTCCCTCAACAAGTGGTGCGGACATTTATGCTGGCCAGTTAGCTCGGACTTTTTCGCTGAACATGAACACACCAGGTGGTACAGCTTTACTCCGCCCCAGTGGCCCAACATGCCTCCGCCATTGACACTCACGGCATTCGAGGCTACGCTCAAAGCCGTCTATATTCATTTGACTAGTACTCAGTCAACCTAATTGTTGGCAGGATAGAGATGGTGAAGCTTGACTCGGGCGTCCACAGTGGAGAATCTCCAGTCAATGGTTGCTCCGGCTTGGTTTCGTTCTGCCTCCAGGGCCGCGATCTCGCCACTCAAAGTCTCTTCATCGGCAATACGCCGGCGCAGGACTCGCCTGGCCAAGACACTGAACTCGATCTCTGCCATGTTGAGCCAACTACCGTGCTTGGGAGTGTAGTGAAACTCCAAGCGTTTGCGTATTCGCCTAGCCTCCTTGGGCTCGAAGGTTTCGTAGAGGGAAGCTGGTTTGTGGGTGTTGAGGTTGTCCAGCACCACCCGGATCTTCTCGGACGCTGGGTAAGCTTCATCGGCCAGCCACCGCATCTGCTGAGCGAAGTCCACCATGGTACGACGTTCGGTCACTGCCACATGCCTCCAGCCCGCCAGGGGCTCGCACAGCATGAACAGGTTTCGGGTGCCATTGCGCTGGTACTCGTAATCGTATCGCTCCCGTCGTGCCGGCTTGGGCGGGATCGGAGACCTCTTTTCCGCCAGCAACTGCTTGGAGGTCTCGTCGAAACAGACCACCGGGCGCTCTGGGTCATAGGGTTCCGCGTAAAGGTCCAGCACATCCTCCATACACGCCACAAACTCGGCGCTCACCTGGGGAATACACCACTCCTTCTTCTGCCACGGCTTGAGACTGTTTTTTTCAACCGCTTGCGAATTCCCTCGTGGGACATGGAGGGCGCCAGCCCCAACTCCACCACCTTGTTTGCCAGGAGCCGCAGGGTCCAGTGGTCATGGCCTGGAGGGGCCTCGCTGCACGCCAGGGCAATCAGGTGCGCTTCCCCCCGCTCATCCAGTTTGGTCGGATGTCCTGGCCGAGGATCTTCCTCCAAGGCCCGCTTCAGTCCTCCCTCCAGGTACCGCCGCTTGGTACGGCACACCGTACCCGCAGACGTGTCCAGCGCCTCCACGATGCGCATCACCCCCCAGCCCGTATCTGCCTTTAGCAGAATACGGGCCCGGGCAACCTTTCGCGCTGGGCTCTTTCCCCCGCGAATCAGTCGTTCCAACTGGTCTCGTTCTTCCCTTTCCAACCGGACCACATACCGTTCTCGTCCCATGGCTGCCACCCTCCTACGTCAACACTCCTAAAAAAGGGTAGCAACCTTAGACGTTTTCTTAAACAATTACCAAAACCGAGTTGACTGAGTACTAGGCTGTCTGAGCCTGTGGATGCAAGAGCGGATGTCGGCAACGAGTTCCAAAACGTGGAGCGGGCACGAAAGCGGTTTTTGGAGCTCGGCATTAATCCGTTCGACGGCGTGTCGGAGTCTGACCTTATTCTTCTAATGGACTGCATCCAGAAACGACATGTCATTGGACATAATCTAGGCATGACCGACGGCCGTTATCTAAGTCTGACGCACACCGAAGAGGGCCACCAGCTAGGCGAATCTGTCCAAGTGCTCGGCGTGGACATTGGGAGGTTTGCTGAAATTTGCCTCTCGGTTGTCGGAGACTTGGAAAGGGCTCTCCTCCCGGAGTCACAGCGTTGTCCTCCAAACATCCTGAGTTAAGTACCATCTCCAGCATTACTGAAGTCAACGTTGATTCTCTCGTAAAAAGTCTGTGCAGGCCGAATTAGAACAACCGTGCCCTTGCCTGGGTACAATATACAGTCCCTGTTCCGTGTACTACCCCAACATACGGTAGCGCTCAGATGTGCTAAAGCGCTGGAACTTCCTCAAAACGGGTTTTTACGAGGGAATCAACGTTGAAGCGTCCGCCCTTTCGTAGCTCTCCAACCTCAACTGGTGAGTGGCGCTCAGGCTAGACATCGCCCCCGACACGCCAAACCAATCGGGATACGACCTGTCGAAGTACGACCTGGTCTTTGAGTTTTCGGTCGTTGTCAGACGGGGTGGTTCCCGAGGCTGGCTGGTGATCCGGTGCAAGACGGAGAAGCCCGGCGGAATCGTTCTACTCGCCGATAACGGCCGTACAGCTTATTCCGCCCAAGCTGGGTCCCGGTATCGGTATGAGGGTACCCCCTTCGCCTGGGGGCCGATACAGGGACAGATACGCCGGTTGGGCCTCCAATGTCAACTCCCGTGCGTCTTCAAGCGCGGGCCAACAGACGAGTGTTTGATCCCCATGCCACCACCATATCTGGTTGGAGACGCCACCGGACGCAACCTGAACCACGTAGTGGTGGCCAGCGTTGTCTCTGACACTTCTAAACCCCTCCCACTGCCGGACAATCCCCGGCTGTTTCGCGGAGGGCCATCCCTTGGGAAGGCGGAATCGGACTCTTACACGGACAGCAAAGCCAAGCTCCAGGATATCGATCTGCTGTACCTTTACGTAGAGAAGACCTTTTGAGCGAGTGTGCACCTTCGGACGTATCGAACGGAGTGAGGAGCCGTTTGTTGCAGAGAGCACGAGATCTCCCATTGGGAATGCCCCCTGTAGGAGATGTTCCAGCACGAGCCGAGAGGAAAGGGACAGACGGTGGTCCTGAAGCCACCGCGCCGGGTCTGTGGAATCTGGAAGCCTCAGCAGATCGGCGAGGAGCGTATCCGGTCCCGGATCGACCTGAGAGCGGCTTGGGGAAGTCTCCGTCGGCAGACCAATCTTCCGGCGAAGCCGCGTCAGAGCATCCACAAGATGGCGATGCTCTGGCGGGCCATCGACGGTATCGCCCCTGTGCTTGGGAGCGCCCCAATCTTCATCCGATCGAAGCAGTGGGCCATACATGGCGCCATACTTGTCCTGTAGGGATTGATGCATCTGCCGTTCTTGCTCGCTTGTGAGCATACCGGAGACAATTCTGTTCTGGGCGCCGTACATCATTCCAGCCATGTCCAAGCTCTGTTCGATGGCCAGCAGAGCTACGGCAGCGCCCCTTTCAGCCTCAAGCCACCGCAGAACATCAATGCTCTCCGGCAAGCTGAGCAGTTCGCGTAGCACCTCCCGTGAAAGGTCGCCTTCCGGCCACGACAATCGGGTGCCCGGCCTCAAATTCCTGAGGGCCGTCATTCGATCCTGTAGCCCAAGTTCCCGTCCAACAACGGTGTCATATGTGAGAACCTGGGACATTTAAGGCCTCGGCAGTAAGTATATCCAGGCCGTGTCCGAGTCAAAGGTCACCGTTAGCAATATCGTCGTGTCCATGTTTCCTACCAAGGCTAACGGCTCGGGTGGGTTGGACCGCAGCCGTTGATCATGTGCTACGGGAGCCTAAGTCGCTATCAGTTGCAGTCGAGTTCCCTCGTCGCACCAAACCAGTACATGAACGACCAATCCCCATTGGGCCAGATGAGGGTAGAGTTGATTCTACCGCGATATGTCCCGGGTTCACAGTGGTGGGTGGTCACCGCCATGAGTAACTGCTAGGGCTTAGGAATCACTGAAGTAGAGACCTCTGGAGCACTTATTTCAACGAGTTTGCCGAAATTGAACAGCGTCATGGAACTCGTAAACCCTCCCTCACCTGGAGAGGTGCCCGTAAAAACATACCGCCTGATTAGATGGTCGTCTTTCCCGATCCAGTATTCCACGCGACGGTCGAGTCGAGGGTCGGCAAGTCCAATATCCATTCCTGGTGGCACCAACGCAACGAGATGGAGCACATCAACTCCATCCAGCTGTTCTTCTTCCACGACTGCCAAATTGCTAAGAAGTGACGGATCTATAGGCATTCTGTCTAAGGGAGTTTCAGGGACCGAATCGCGGGTTTCCACCTTCCACTCTCCCGTTGGAGGGATTTTCGTGTACACCGTAACGCCTATAGTGATCGCGTCACCACTGATTGTAAATGTTTCATTATCCGTTGCGAAGGTCGTACTCCCTGTCGTCTCGAATTGACTGGGTGCCTGATATTTGCCAAAAGTGACTGACTCGATATCTTCCCTTATACCTTCTTGAGGGGTCCTGAGCCGTTGTCCAGTGGTGTCACGGCTTCGTGTCGCGTTCAATACTTCAGCTTTGTACTCATATGTGAAGCAGTATGAGAGTTGTTCTTTCGTGGAAGCCAAAGCCCTTTCGAGAATTACTTGTGGAGAGACAGTTTCGGCGTCGGCTGTCGAGGGCACTTCAGTGACGGCGCTTCCACTACAAGCGGTCAGCAATAAAAGGAATACCAGGCTAGACAGCGACTTTAGCAAGCTCAGCCCTCGCAGCACATCGACAATTCGTATAAGCATGATACATGCGTCTTAACCGCGAAAGGGAGCAATCATGGACTTGATTGAACACGCAAATTCTAAGCGTAGAATGGTCGTACTTGTGACCGCTGCTCCGCCCTTGTGCGTCATAGCACATGATCTACACTGCCAGCCTGAATCGCAACACGAAGGTTCTTGATTTCTTGTCTAGGCTGGTGGCGCGGCGCCCACCTCGGCGAACACCGCCCTCTCGGGCTGCACGCTCTGCCAGACGTCGTCGGAAATCAGCACCTTCTTGCCCATCCGCAATGCTACCTGGTCAGATGATGTGGCGGAGTCGCAGGCCGCCTATTGCGATTCGAACCCGCTCACCGGTCCGTAAGCGACGAATCCTTCCCCGGTGTCCTCGAAACTGGTCGCGCGGGGATAGGGGACCAGCTTGCGCATCATGAGCATGTCTCCCGCCGACCCCATGACGTTTAACAGGAGGGCCCATGCGACGACGGAGGCGAGCACGTCGTTTTGGGCCACAAGCGCTAAGGCGACGGCCAACAACACCGTCAGCAGCACTGCCGGCGCAAGGCCCGAGGCTGCGTACTCGAGCTTGGTGAAGTAGCTTCCAGGCGCGGCCGCGTAGAAGACAGGTCCGAGGCGCGTCCACGGCTTGAACCCGAAGCGCGGGCGGCCGCCGAACGCGAGGAAGAAGGCGCCGTGGACCAACTCGTGCAGTACGACTCCCATCACGGCCCCGGGGACGATTCCAATGATCAATGTCCCTCCGCCGATGGTCACATCCGAGTCGTCTGGCCCGCCCAGGAGGCTTCCCAGGATGAGCAGCGCGATCGGCACGCTCAGGCCCACGACGATTGCGAGCAGGATATCGGCGGGCGTCGCCTGCTTCAGGCTCCACCGCCCCGTCTCGACGTAGCCCTGCGGTAGATGCCTGCCGCCCATCGCCAAATCTCCTTTCCCAACTCGGCCTTACAGCGCTAACTGGAATGTCAACGTGAAAGTTCTTGATATCGTCAAGTCTGGTGGGCTGCGTCGATATGGCTATCGTCATCCTGACCTGCCCCCAATAGGTGTACCACAAATCATGAGACACTGATAGCGCTTGGAGCAGAGGAGGTGAGGATGGCCTCTGGAGCAGGAGGGCGATAGCCCAGGGCGCTGTGGGGGCGTTGGTGGTTGTACTCGTGGCGCCACTGCTCGGTGAGGACCTGCACCTCCCAGAGGGTATCGAAGAGCTCCCGGTCCAAGAGTTCGTCCCTAAGCTTGCCGTTGAAGCTCTCAACATACCCATTCTCCCAAGGGCTACCCGGTGTGATGAAGAGGGTTGTGGCTCCCACCCCTTGGAGCCACAACCGCACCGCCCTGGCGGTGAACTCCGGCCCGTTGTCCGAGCGGAGGTGCTCCGGCACGCCACGCTGGACCATGAGGTCCCCCAGGCATTCAATGACATGGGGTGAGCGTAACGAGCGACCCACATGGATGGCCAGACACTCCCTGGTATACTCATCCACCACTGTCAGGAGACGAACGGGTTTGCCGTCACTGGTACGAAGGGCCACGAAGTCGTATGCCCAGACGTGGTTCCGTCGTTGTGGCCTCAGCCGCACGCAGGAGCCGTCAGTAAGCCAGAGTCGGCCCCGTTTGGGCTGTTTGGCTGGTACCTTGAGTCCTTCCCGTCGCCAGATCCGCTCCACCCGCTTGTGGTTCACTCTCCATCCCTCCCATTGCAGCATGGCAGTCACCCGCCGGTACCCATACCGTCCGTACCGACTGGCCAGCCGAACCACTGCCATCGTCAGGGCCTCCTCCTCATCGGCCACTGTTGCAGTGTACCTCTGTGTTGACCGGGGTTGCTCAAGCGCCCGGCAAGCGCGCCGCTCAGAGATGCCATACCTGTCCCCCACCACTTCCACGCATCTCCGCCGGCGGGCCGGGCTCAGAAGTTTCCCCGTGCTGCCTCCTTCAGAATCTGGTTGTCCAACGTCAGGTCCGCTACCGCACGCCTGAGTCGTCCGTTCTCCGCTTCCATCTCCCGCAACCGCCTCGCCTGGTCTATTCTCAGCCCCCCATACTGCTGCCGCCACCGGTAAAACGTATGGTCTGATACCCCGATACCCCTGCATGCCTGGGCCACCGTCTCCCCTTGCGCCAGGGCCACCTCCGCTTCCCGCAGCTTCCCTATGATCTCTTCTACACTGCGCTTTTTACTCGCCATTGACTACCCCCGCTCACCAGCTCCACTTTACGAGTTTATAACTGGACCAGTTTTTGGGGGGCAGGTCACCTCTCGTCGTTTCGTCTCACCATTCGCACCACCTTTCGGACGACGATTGTCACGTCGTGAGTCACGGATCTGGGCGAACCATTGAACACCCATAGCGCCGCTATACGCGCGGCCGTAGTTAGGGCACGAGCTGTGGAATCGAGCGAGCTATACAGCCAACGCACCGCCGTGGCTACCCCTCGTGCCATCGTTGTCGGCAGACTGTCGGCTCCCCACAAGAACCTCGTCCAGCCCCACTTACGTTGCACCCCGGCTACTACGATGCCTCCGGTGATTGCGCCAATCGCCATACCCCCGATGGCTACGAGCGCCAGGGCCAGAGCAGAGAGTTGTGGGCCACGATCATTCGTCACCGAGGGCGTCGGCCCGGTGGTCTCTGCCGTGTGCTCGGCCGTCGAGGTATCGCCGAATTCAACAAGGTCGGACCTCGTGGTCCTGTCGCGGCCAACGTCGAGGTCTGTCAGGTGGACGAGGTCACGCAGCGCTACGGGGATGGGGCCGGTGAGCCGGTTGCCGCCGAGGTGAAGCTCGGTCAGGTCCGTCAGGTTCCCCAGCTCGGGAGGGAGCGGACCACTCAGCCCATTCGCACTCAAGCCGAGAACCGTCAGGTTGATGAGGTTGCCAAACTCGGCGGGGATGGGACCACTGAAGCGGTTGACATTGAGATGAAGCTCGGTCAGGTCTGTCAGGTTCCCCAGCTCGGGAGGGAGCGGACCACTCAGCGCATTCGCACTCAAGCTGAGAACCGTCAGGTTGATGAGGTTGCCAAACTCGGCGGGGATGGGACCACTGAAGCGGTTGACGTTGAGATGAAGCTCGGTCAGGTCTGTCAGGTCCCCCAGCTCGGGAGGGAGCGGACCGGTGAGCGCGTTGTTGTTGAGGCTCAGGACTGTGAGGCCAGTGAGATTGGCCAGTTGGAGCGGGATGGGGCCGATGAGATCGTTGCCCTCGATGCTAAGGTTTGTCAGGTCGGTGAGGTTGCCCAATTGCGGAGGGATCGCACCGCTCAGTTCATTGTTGCCGAGCGTGAGGATCGCCAGGCTTGTGAGAGTACCTAACTCCATCGGGATGGGGCCGTCGAGCAGGTTGTCGCTCAACGTCAACTCCCTCAAGTCGGTCAGGCCGCCCAGTTGGTGAGGAATCGCGCCGCTCAGTTCGTTGTTGTTGAGCGTGAGGACCGTCAGGTATATGAGTTCACCCAACTCCACCGGGATGGGGCCCATGAGCATGTTGTCGCTCAGTGTGAGCTCCCTAAGATTCGTGAGGTGCCCCAGTTCGGGGGGGATGACGCCACTCAGCTTGTTGTCGCCCAGTGTCAGCTTCGTTAGGTCGGTGAGGTCACCTAACTCCACCGGGATGGGGCCGTCGAGCTCATTGTTGCCCAGTGTGAGCTCCCTCAGGTCCGTGAGGTGCCCCAGTTCGGGGGGGATGACGCCACTCAGCTCGTTGTCGCCCAGTGTCAGCTTCGTTAGGTCGGTGAGGTCACCTAACTCCACCGGGATGGGGCCGTCGAGCTCATTGTTGCCCAGTGTGAGCTCCCTCAGGTCCGTGAGGTGCCCCAGTTGGTGAGGAATCGCGCCGCTCAGCTCGTTGTTGTTGAGCGTGAGGATCGTCAGGTCGGTGAGGTCACCTAACTCCACCGGGATGGGGCTCATGAGCATGTTGTTGCCCAGTGTGAGCTCCGTTAGGTCGGCGAGGTTGCCCAGTTGGTGAGGAATCGCGCCGCTCAGCTCGTTATTGTTGAGGTTGAGGAACGCCAAGTCTGTCAGGATGCCCAGTTCGACAGGGATCTGGTCGGTGAGCTCGTTGTTGCTGAGATCAAGTTGCCTGAGGCCTGTGAGGGCACCTAGTTCTGCCGGATCGATCCGGCTAGGTCGTTTCCGTAGAGGTACAGGTGCGTCAGGACGCTCAATTCGCCCAACTCTCGTGGAATCAAGCCACTCAGCTTGTTGCTGTGAAGGTATAGGCGCGTCAGGTCGGTGAGGTTGCCCAGCTCTGCCGGGATCGGGCCGGTGAGCTCATTACCGCTGAACACGAGCCTCTCCAAGCTTTGGAGATTGCCGAGCTGAGCCGGGATCGCGCCACTCAGCTTGTTGTCCTGAAGGTAGAAATGCGCCAGGTTGGTGAGGCTGCCCAACTCCGCGGGGATTTCGTCGGTGAGCTCGTTGCCTTGAAGCTGGAGGTTCGTCAGGGCAGCCAGGTCCCCCAGCTCAGCGGGGATGGAGCCAGTGAGCTCGTTGCTATGCAGGTTGAGGACCGTCAGGTTGGAGAGGTTGCCTAACGCTGGTGGGATCGCGCCACTCAGCTTGTTGTCCTGAAGGTAGAAATGCTCCAGATTGGCGAGGCTGCCCAACTCCGCGGGGATTTCGCCGGTGAGCTCGTTGCTGTAGAGGTAGAGCCTTGTCACGTTGGTGAGGTTGCCGAGCTCCGCAGGGATTGGGCCGGTGAGCTCGTTGCCTTGAAGCTGGAGGTTCGTCAGGGCAGCCAGGTCCCCCAGCTCAGTGGGGATGGAGCCAGTGAGCTCGTTGCTATGCAGGTTGAGGACCGTCAGGTTGGAGAGGTTGCCCAGCTCAGCGGGGATGGGACCGCTGAGTCCGTTGTTGAAGAGGTAGAGGAGCGTCAGGTCGGTGAGGTTGCCTAGCTCTGCGGGGATGGGGCCGCTCAGCTTGTTGCTGTAGAGGTAGAGTTGCGTCATGTCTATGAGGTTGCCGAGCTCCGCAGGGATTGGGCCGGTGAGCTCGTTGCCTTGAAGCTGGAGGTTCGTCAGGGCAGCCAGGTCCCCCAGCTCAGTGGGGATGGAGCCAGTGAGCTCGTTGCTATGCAGGTTGAGGACCGTCAGGTTGGAGAGGTTGCCCAGCTCAGCGGGGATGGGACCGCTGAGTCCGTTGTTGAAGAGGTAGAGGAGCGTCAGGTCGGTGAGGTTGCCTAGCTCTGCGGGGATGGGGCCGCTCAGCTTGTTGCTGTAGAGGTAGAGTTGCGTCATGTCTATGAGGTTGCCGAGCTCAGGAGAAATGGAGCCAGTGAGCTCGTTGCCTTGAAGCTGGAGGTTCGTCAGGGCAGCCAGGTCCCCCAGCTCAGTGGGGATGGGGCCGGTGAGCTCGTTGCTGTGCAGGTTGAGGAGCGAGAGGTTGGTGAGGTTGCCGAGTTCAGGAGGAATGGAGCCAGTGAGCTCGTTGCTGTGCAGGTTGAGGACCGTCAGGTCGGAGAGGTTGCCCAGCTCTGCGGGGATCGGGCCGGTGAGTTCGTTGCCGTCGAGGTAGAGGAGCTTCAAGTTGGAGAGGTCGCCAAGCACTGCCGGGATCGGGCCGGTCAGTCCGTCGCTGCGAAGATTGAGCGCCACCAAGTTGGTGAGATTGCCCAACTCAGGAGGGATTGAGCCGGTGAGACTGTTGTCGGCGAGGTAAAGTTCGAGCAGCCTGGGGAGGTCGCCCAGCTCTGCGGGGATGGAGCCGGTGAGTCCGTTGTTGAAGAGGTAGAGGAGCGTTAGGTTGGCCAGGTTGCCCAACTCAGGAAGGATTGAGCCGGCAAGATTGTTGCCGTCGAGGTAGAGCTCGGTCAGGTTGGAGAGGTTGCCCATCTCTACGGGGATCGAGCCGCTGATCTCGTTATTGCGGAGATTGAGGACCGTCAGGTCTGTGAGATTGCCCAGCTCTACGGGGATCGAGCCGCTGAGGTCTTTCCCTCTGAGCTGGAGTTTTGCGACCCTGCCACGTGAAACGGAGACACCTTCCCAGTTAGCGATGGGCGTGTTGACGCTCCAGTCCAACACATTTTCCGGGTCGAGTGTTGCCTTGACATCAAGCAGGGTCTCGCAATTGGCGACGAGGCCTACCTCTTGGCCGGGCACGGCTATACCGTTGTCGCAGCCGTGGCTGTTGGCAAAAACGGGGTGCTCTAATGTGGCAGCAGCCGCAAACAGGAAGACGATAAAGGCAGCAATCCCCAGCTTGACTGGGGTGTTGCGGGTTCTCTGACTCGCGGTGGGAACGCGATCGGCTATCACCCCAAGGCCTCGGCGTGATAGCCGTTGTTTCAAGTTTGATTTGCCCAACGATCTTCCTTTGGCGACAATCCTCACCCATTCTTCCCAGTACGGAGGCAGTGAAGCGCCAACTTCGACAGGAGCGCGCGCCACAGGGCCGCTTCAGATGCGCCCCAGCATAATTTCCCAAGATACAAGATAAATGTTGATGAATTATTAGCTAATTGTAGACCATCAGCGATAATGTGACTCAAGTGGACCCCATCATCAGGACAGCGGTGAGGCTAAAATAAGAGAGTCCACCGTGAGCCCCTCAAATACTCTTTGGACGGAAATTAATTCTACACCAACACCGCCACTTGACTTCACCCGGTTTATCGGGCCACTTTTTCCGGATTGAGCGGACACTGCTAGACTGTTTGTCAATACTGCAATTGTAGCTGGCACCGCCGGATGCGATCCGGGAAGTGGGATCAGTTTCAATCTCTGCTCATCGGAGCCGGTACCCAGTCTACGGTTCTATGGAAACTGACCTAGCTGGCGTATCTCCGGTAGTATCCAGCGGTCCGCCGCTTCCTACTGTCAGTTCGTCCCTTGGGCCGTCCTAACACCTTTCCGTTGGCCCTGGCCCGCTCCAGACCCGCTCTGGTTCGTTCGCTCCGGCGCTGGCTCTCCTGGCGTGCCACCCAACCCGTAATAGCCAGGAGCAGGTCCATCATCTCTCCGCCCACCTCGGTCCAGGGCTCCTGGTAGCTCACAACCAGGACTCCCTGCTTGCCGAATCGGTGGACTATCTCCAGGGTGGCCAGCGGTCCTTCCCGAGAGAGGCGGTCCAGGGCCCAGACCAAGAGAATCTGATACCCGTGGCGCCTGGCGTCCTTGGCAACCTGGTAGAGAGCCTTCAGGTGGGCCCCCTGAAAGGCTGAGGCCTCAACCTGATAGGTCTGGACGACCTCCCAGCCGCGGCGCTCGGCCATGTCCCAGAGCTGGCGGGCCTGGTTAGCGGTCTCCTGTTGGGTTGTTGATACCCGAGTCCATATGGCTGCCTTCATAAGCTGACTCACACGTGGTAACTTGCCAAAGCAATGAACGTTGAATCCCCAATCCGAACGCCGACATCTGTTGTCTTTTTCATTATCGCTGCCGTCGCCGCATACTATGCCCCTGACCGTGACTACCTGAAGTGATTCTCCGCCTCGGCCTTTTGTTGGTTTTTGGTTCTTGGGCCTTTGAGGTGGTTGGAGAATCTTCTTTTAGCGGTTTCCCCCGACGACAGGGATCGGACGGCTTTTGTTTGGTGGTCTTTGGGTTTTCTACAGGGGGCGATGATGCTTGTAGGTGCCGGTCTGGCCATAGCTGGAATTCGGGGTGCCTTTTAGCGTACCAAAGGATTCCTCCGAATAGAGTTAGACTCGCCAGTGCTGACCCGGCTATTAGACTCAGAACGAAAACGGTGTCACTCATCGTAGGATATGCTCCTTTCCAAAATCACGTACCAAGCGCTGGCCCCTGTTCCAAACGGCCATCCATTACCTTATTGGGCTTGGCAATTACTGGCCATTTCCACACCTCCTCAGGCCCGCCACCATGCCTGTCGGGAATTTGCAATAGCATCATGCTCCTCCTTGTTGTCCCGGATTCCTCACAGTACTCAGCTCCTGCTCCACCTTCCGGCACGTCGGGGCTCCGCAGGTCCTGGTGCCCTCCGGCAGTAGCCTTGCATGATGAAAGGGCTCGCCGCAGGCGAAGCACTTGGTTCGGCCATAGAAATAGACCCGGCGGCCCTCCTCAGCCCGACGCTCCCGGCAGGCAGGGCAAAACTTGGCGTTGCTCCCGGGGGGCGCGTCATAGCCGTCACCGCACTCGACGCAGGCCCGCGTCTCCTTCGCCGGTCGCTCCTGGAGCGGGGTCTCCTCGGCCTCATAGTCGCCTCGGGCGGCGTCCGGTACGTCGAAGAATTCCCGTCCGCAACTGAGACAATGGACGGCCGGTTCTCCCCTGACGCCCACCGGCACGGGTGCTGCCACGATGAAGCCGCGGCAACGGGGGCAGTTGCCAGGTCCGGTAGGGGGAAGGGTCACGCTGACGCCTCAGCCACAGCGTGGTCCTTACATACCTTCTCCAGCATCGCTCGCTTCTCTTGGCCGACTTCTACGGCATTGACCTGGAGAAGTTGGAGCAAGAGCTTTAGGATGGACCGGCCATCCTCCACCCACACAGGGCGCTCAGATTGGTACCAGGGTTGGTCCTCTTCATATCTTTCGCGCAGGGGCGTGTGCGAGATGCGCATGAAGTGAACGCCTTGCTCATTCTTCAGCCAGTCCAGGAACTCCCCAAACAGGTGGGACTTGCCAGAAATCTCTGATAGCTTTTCGTGCTCCGGGTAATCAGACACTTGTCTCCTCTTTTGCTGCGATTACATCCCACCAGCGCTCTGGCATCTCCTCCCACAGGCGCCCGTCCTGGTCTTGCCGAACCCGCGCCCAGCCATGGTGAGCCACGTCAACCACTCCCCGTCTGGCGGCAGCTGCGAGGGCCTGGCCCAGAGCTGCCACTGGTAGGCAAGGGCCTGCTGCTCCTGGGTGGTGAGCGAGCCCAGGAAGCGCTCAGGGCCTACGTTGGCGACGGCGCGCTCAACGGGTGATTGGAGCATAACGTCTCAACTGTACAAGACCCCGCGTCGATAATTCGCGGTCACTTCGCTCAAAACCAGCGACAACGAAACACCAACCAGCTTCACGCTGCTTTGACCGGCGCTTTGCTGTCGCTACCGGGTCAATATACGTATAAAGTGTCTCGCCGGGCCAACGCTGCCATGCAAGGTCACACGCTGCCCGAATTAGATCGCTGGACTTTAAAGGGCTTTCGTTGCGAAAGATCGTACAGAGCGGCCCCTGGACTCCATCTAAACGGTAAGCTGGGTTAGGCCGGAGCCATGCCCAAAGAGCACAGGAATCGAGTGTCATTAACAACATCTTCTCGCCAGGCCCTAAAATGCCTGGCCCCCTTCCCTTGCCATTGATCCGTGACGAATAATGCCGCCGGAACATAGCAAGGGCTCTAGGATCACCGTCTCGAATCGGGAACCAGGGATTCCCGAAGCCTACGGCGGCGACGGCGCGCTCAATCGCGGAGGTCATCCATCACTCCTCCTCTGGCGCGTTCAGCGCCGCCACTGCTCATAGCGCCTTCCCTCCGTGCTGGAGTGGCTCGTCGTCAGTCTCAACCAGATATGGCTCCCCTTTGTCGTTTAAGCCCTCTGCCAGCACCGGCGCGGACAACGCCCTACGCATCAGCTCCAAGTCATCAGCCAATCCCTTCAGCGTCTCGCCTCGCGGACTCATTTCGTCGGTAGTCCAACTGATCCCATCATCCATCGTGTAGACCTCATGGATCGAGTAGGACACCTCGTCCTCGTGGTCGCTACGGAACACCCGGTATCTCCAACTCACAGCGCCTTCCCTCTGCGCCGCGGAAGCTCGCGAAGTGGTAACCTGTGGCCTCGACGCCACCGCCACATATCCCTTCGGTAGGTCAGGTGCCAACCTGCCAACCATGCCCAGTAGCAGAGGTGTTGGACAAATCGAATAGTCATACTCACAGCGCCTTGCCTCCGTGCCGGTAGGGGCTATCAATCTTGCCCTCGGCCTCTTCCTTTGTGTCGAACCAGCGCCCAATGAACCAGTGCCCGTCCTTCTCGCAATCGGGACAGGTACACTCGTTCCACTCTTCCACTGCCCACGCTGGCCTACCACCGGGTATCACCGCTTGACCTATGGTTATCTGGACGAGACGCTGTTCGTAACGCTTCGGCATGTCGCTCACAGCGTCTCCCCGTCAGGTTTCCAATCCCACAATCCCTGATGCCCCACCGCAGGAACCAGGGGGTTGCACGGCTCCACATCCATGAGGAACCACAACCACCGGCCAGTGGAGAAGTCGCCGTGGGGATCGGGTTCTATCCACCCTGTATAAGACGCCGACGAGGCGAGGACTCTCCCCACGTAGCGTTGAACCGCCACCTGCCGGGCATCTGCCAACAGAGCTGTAGCGACAACCGCCCCTAGCGGAATCCGATCACCCCAGCCGTGTCCAAACAGGTCGAGCACAGCACGAAGGGTTTCAGGATGGAGTTTCCCCGAAACCTCCCTCTTTCGACTGGCGTGTATGGCTATTCGTTGTCCGACCAAACTCTGTGGCGGAGCCCAGGAGCGGGTCTCGATGCTCTTGACACCGTGGGCGATCAGAGACGCCCAGGGCTGATGCAGCGTAAGGGCTTTCACAGCGCCTTCCCTACGACCTTCGCAGCCTCATGGGCCTGCCGCAGTAGGTCGCAGTAGGTCATGGCCTCTAATATCAGGTGCTCTCCGCACTCGTCGCATGTGTATCCAGATCCGCAGTGGATATCGACGGAAGGCTCGACCGTCTGAGCACAAGGATCACCACATGACGGGTAAGTGAAAACGAATGTGCCTTCCCTCACAGCGGCTTCCCTCCGTGCCTGTACGGGCGGGTGCGGTTGTACTCCATCTTGGCCTCTATTGCGGCGTCCAGGTCGATGCCGTAGTGCTTCGCCATAGCATTAACGACCGTCACCACAAACGCGAAATCGCTGCCGGAATCCAGCGGAGAGTGCCAATCTTCTCGCGTGAATTGGCGACCAAAACAATCGGTGACTAACATATGCAAAATAGTGATCCACTCACCAAAGGTCTTAGACTCGTCGGCTGTATTGGACCACGGAAGGCTGACAGCTAAATCAGTCACCATACTTTGCAAGTCCACCCCGTACCACTCCGCCATGTCCGCCACCCGGATCACCACGTCGGCGAGTTCAAACGGGACGCCAAGCGGTATCTCTCCATCTTGACTTGGCCAAGTCTCTAGTTCATGCAACCGATACGCCTCCAGCGCCTCGCTCAGCTCGCTATGCACTAGCGCTATCAGGTCGCCGAAAGGGCGCTCCTCGTCCCACCAGCCGTGGTCCTTGGCGATGGCGTGGGCCTCTT
This sequence comes from Dehalococcoidia bacterium, assembly GCA_965247585.1. Lineage (GTDB taxonomy): Bacteria > Chloroflexota > Dehalococcoidia > Lucifugimonadales > CBDFHC01. The sequence continues at coordinate 968,022 of CBDFHC010000005.1, read as the reverse complement.
TCTGCAACTTAGCTAGTACTCAGTCAACTCGGTTTTGGTAATTGTTTAAGAAAACGTCTAAGGTTGCTACCCTTTTTTAGGAGTGTTGACGTAGGAGGGTGGCAGCCATGGGACGAGAACGGTATGTGGTCCGGTTGGAAAGGGAAGAACGAGACCAGTTGGAACGACTGATTCGCGGGGGAAAGAGCCCAGCGCGAAAGGTTGCCCGGGCCCGTATTCTGCTAAAGGCAGATACGGGCTGGGGGGTGATGCGCATCGTGGAGGCGCTGGACACGTCTGCGGGTACGGTGTGCCGTACCAAGCGGCGGTACCTGGAGGGAGGACTGAAGCGGGCCTTGGAGGAAGATCCTCGGCCAGGACATCCGACCAAACTGGATGAGCGGGGGGAAGCGCACCTGATTGCCCTGGCGTGCAGCGAGGCCCCTCCAGGCCATGACCACTGGACCCTGCGGCTCCTGGCAAACAAGGTGGTGGAGTTGGGGCTGGCGCCCTCCATGTCCCACGAGGGAATTCGCAAGCGGTTGAAAAAACAGTCTCAAGCCGTGGCAGAAGAAGGAGTGGTGTATTCCCCAGGTGAGCGCCGAGTTTGTGGCGTGTATGGAGGATGTGCTGGACCTTTACGCGGAACCCTATGACCCAGAGCGCCCGGTGGTCTGTTTCGACGAGACCTCCAAGCAGTTGCTGGCGGAAAAGAGGTCTCCGATCCCGCCCAAGCCGGCACGACGGGAGCGATACGATTACGAGTACCAGCGCAATGGCACCCGAAACCTGTTCATGCTGTGCGAGCCCCTGGCGGGCTGGAGGCATGTGGCAGTGACCGAACGTCGTACCATGGTGGACTTCGCTCAGCAGATGCGGTGGCTGGCCGATGAAGCTTACCCAGCGTCCGAGAAGATCCGGGTGGTGCTGGACAACCTCAACACCCACAAACCAGCTTCCCTCTACGAAACCTTCGAGCCCAAGGAGGCTAGGCGAATACGCAAACGCTTGGAGTTTCACTACACTCCCAAGCACGGTAGTTGGCTCAACATGGCAGAGATCGAGTTCAGTGTCTTGGCCAGGCGAGTCCTGCGCCGGCGTATTGCCGATGAAGAGACTTTGAGTGGCGAGATCGCGGCCCTGGAGGCAGAACGAAACCAAGCCGGAGCAACCATTGACTGGAGATTCTCCACTGTGGACGCCCGAGTCAAGCTTCACCATCTCTATCCTGCCAACAATTAGGTTGACTGAGTACTAGGTTCATATCAACACCTCCTGAGCTAGCCGATTCGCTGCTATCTCGCAGTAGCGTTCCTCGATCTCGATTCCGATGGCGCGGCAGCCCAAGTGTTTGGCCGCTACCAAGGTCGTTCCGCTACCCATGAATGGGTCAAGAATCAATGCGCCATCAGTAATCGCAATCATCCGCGACTGCAAGTCCACTGGCTTCTCCGCTGGGTGCCCGTTCGGCTTATGGGCCGACCATTTAAACTGCCAGATGTCGGGTATCGCCCTGTCTTCGATCCGAAAGGCGTCCTGTCCGAACAAGGCGATCATCTCGTACGAATTACGCAGCCCGTAACGCATACCACCTACACCGATCCATTCCTTATCCCATATGAGGCAAGAACCAATCGGCCACTCCGCGTCGAATGATGCTTTGACTAAAGCAGGCCAGCTTTTCCAAGAGTTGAATACCCAAGCACCGCCATCGTGGTTCGTAACCCCTTTAATGTGTCGCAACACGGTGGTGTAGAGTCGCGCAGCATTGATCAAATCACCCCAGCCACCTACCACGTCCTTGGCCGCCCACGATTGAGATGCCGAAAAGTACGGTGGGTCAACTATTGCCAAGTCCACTTTTGGCATCTCTGCCATAAGGTCAAGACAGTCCCCGTGGTAGATGGTGATGCCGGCATGTTCGTAGTAGGGCTTCATCTCGGAGCCTCCTGGTCGGGCCAGACATGGAAGCGGTGAACAGCCAATGCGGATATGAGAGCGTCCAACGTCCCAGGCCCCTTTGACCTGCCCCCCAAAAACTGGTCCAGTTATAAACTCGTAAAGTGGAGCTGGTGAGCGGGGGTAGTCAATGGCGAGTAAAAAGCGCAGTGTAGAAGAGATCATAGGGAAGCTGCGGGAAGCGGAGGTGGCCCTGGCGCAAGGGGAGACGGTGGCCCAGGCATGCAGGGGTATCGGGGTATCAGACCATACGTTTTACCGGTGGCGGCAGCAGTATGGGGGGCTGAGAATAGACCAGGCGAGGCGGTTGCGGGAGATGGAAGCGGAGAACGGACGACTCAGGCGTGCGGTAGCGGACCTGACGTTGGACAACCAGATTCTGAAGGAGGCAGCACGGGGAAACTTCTGAGCCCGGCCCGCCGGCGGAGATGCGTGGAAGTGGTGGGGGACAGGTATGGCATCTCTGAGCGGCGCGCTTGCCGGGCGCTTGAGCAACCCCGGTCAACACAGAGGTACACTGCAACAGTGGCCGATGAGGAGGAGGCCCTGACGATGGCAGTGGTTCGGCTGGCCAGTCGGTACGGACGGTATGGGTACCGGCGGGTGACTGCCATGCTGCAATGGGAGGGATGGAGAGTGAACCACAAGCGGGTGGAGCGGATCTGGCGACGGGAAGGACTCAAGGTACCAGCCAAACAGCCCAAACGGGGCCGACTCTGGCTTACTGACGGCTCCTGCGTGCGGCTGAGGCCACAACGACGGAACCACGTCTGGGCATACGACTTCGTGGCCCTTCGTACCAGTGACGGCAAACCCGTTCGTCTCCTGACAGTGGTGGATGAGTATACCAGGGAGTGTCTGGCCATCCATGTGGGTCGCTCGTTACGCTCACCCCATGTCATTGAATGCCTGGGGGACCTCATGGTCCAGCGTGGCGTGCCGGAGCACCTCCGCTCGGACAACGGGCCGGAGTTCACCGCCAGGGCGGTGCGGTTGTGGCTCCAAGGGGTGGGAGCCACAACCCTCTTCATCACACCGGGTAGCCCTTGGGAGAATGGGTATGTTGAGAGCTTCAACGGCAAGCTTAGGGACGAACTCTTGGACCGGGAGCTCTTCGATACCCTCTGGGAGGTGCAGGTCCTCACCGAGCAGTGGCGCCACGAGTACAACCACCAACGCCCCCACAGCGCCCTGGGCTATCGCCCTCCTGCTCCAGAGGCCATCCTCACCTCCTCTGCTCCAAGCGCTATCAGTGTCTCATGATTTGTGGTACACCTATTGGGGGCAGGTCACCTTGAAACGCATGACTAGCGGAACGTCCACCCCCTCTATCATCACGGAGACATGCACCTGAGTTGGCTTGCCCTGCCCGTCGGGTAGCGGATGCCACTCAGATACGTCGATGGAATCTAGCTTGATCCCCAGGAACGCGATGCCGTCGGTATTGCGGGGTTGGTCGTGAAACCGAATATCGGGTTTTTGATAGCTCCACTTTTTGTCACTCACCGCAACGTCTCCTCACTGCCTCCACCACTTCTGGATGTTTAGCTTTCACGTGTCTCTGGAGCGGCTGAAAGGTCCGGTTGCAGTGGGGGCAAACGCCCGCGTTGACTCGCCGGTGTAGGCGCTTCGTAGCTTTGCGCTCTTCCTCCAGTTGCCGTATCGCATCGGCATACCGCGTCTCATCTCTGGCCAGCCCATCCTGGGCGCTCCCCAGCCTCTCTTTCAGGCGGTCAACCTCTGATTGCCGATAGGCGGTCCTATGGCGCAGGAGACAAATGAAGTCTCCGCCCTTTTCTCGAAAATGACGCTGTTGAAGCTCCGTCATGGCGATGGAAATACCGCAGGTGTAGCATTCATCAAGGACGATAGTTCGACCCTCGGTCCTAACCTGTGAAACCATTCTTCTCTCCTCCTTCTAGCGAGCTGTCCCAGTTCCAAGTTGTGAGCCACTACTCGCGTGAATCGCTACAACCCCACGATAGGAGGTAGCATAGCTCGGGGTTTCCCAACGCTTTGCCCCAACGGCAATCAGCTGGGCCCAGGGCTGGGTTAAGGACAAGCCTCTAATTTCACTCAACGCGATTCCCCCTCAGCACCTTCTCCACCTGCTCCAGGTCCGAAGGCCGCCATAGAAAGGCCTCAACGCCCTCGCAGGCCTGGAGGTCCGCCAGCCAGTCGTACTGGTCCGACGTAGACTGGCCCTTCTCTTTACTCGGCTCGCGTTTCAGCTCGGCGAATATCAACCGAGGCGGCCGGACCAGCACCAGGTCCGGGAACCCGGCCGGAGAATGAACGGAAATCCAGGTTGTGTACACCCGCCAGCCCAGGGCCTTGGCCATCTCGACCACGGTCTGGCGCAGGTGATTCTCGGCTATCAGATGGGTATGAGCCTTCATGCCTACTCCGCCACCAACCATTCCACAGGCGGCTCAGATCCTTCGTGCCAGAACTTGTCCACCAGGAACACCTGGGCGCCATGGCCGCGGATCATCTCCCGGCCCTTTTCCTGCCAGTCCCGAAGCCGGCTCCAGTACATTCGGTCAGTCTCCATGTCGTCCAAGACGATGCCTCGCACCCTGGCCGACGCCAGAACCTCCAAGTGCTCCGCGTCCGTCGCCCAACCTGGCGGTGTGTGTAGCTTGTGTACGGATTCCCTGACCTCCTTTTTGAGGAAGAGGGCGTCCCGGACCGGGAGCAACACGCCTATCTGCTGGCCGAGAGGGTTGAAGAAGGGACGGCCAGGGATGCCTCCGGCGCAGTGGCGGCATTTCATGGGATCCCCATCCGGGCAAGCCTCCGCCTCACCCCAGACGCACCCGGTAAAGGAGTGATAGACCCACCGGAGAGTAGCGTCCAGACTTTCGAGCCGGTCCATGGCTCTGGTGTACCTCTCCCGGATTGCCGGGTCCTCCGAGTCCATGTATTCGTCGTAATGCTGGGTGAGCCACCGCTGGCCGTCCCGGCAGCGCTTCACCAGCTCCAACCGGCCCCTGGGAGCGTCCAACTGCTCCAGGGCAGCCCTGGCTTTTGACAGCTTTTCCTTTAAGGTCATGCGTACCTCGGCGTGCTACCTAAAAACCTTCAAATTTTGGGGTAGGTCGCGAATGGCGGGTGGCAAGGGTGGCAAAGGTGGCAAAAAAAGCTATTAATACCTATCTTTCACTTCCCCCCCCCTTTTATATCTAATAATTCGACTTAGCCCAGATAAGGAGAAAATAGTAGTAAGATGCCCCTCGATTTGGCACTTTTGCCACCACCAGGCGTGGGCCACGCCTGCGGGTGGCCGCCCCATTTGCCACCACCCAAGCCCCATTTGCCACCACCTTAAAAAGTCCATATTTTGGGGTAGGTCGTCACATCAATTGCCCGTTTTGAGGGACGTAGAAGCCGGTCCAGAAGTCTTTCCCCCTGGACACGGTCTCGCCAACATTGGGAGCTGCCCGCACCCGGTTGTTGAACCGCTTCTTGCCCAGCACACCCTTGCGGCCTCCCTCTTTGCACCATTCCTTGTACCTTCCATATAGCGCTGACTTCTCAGCCTTACTGTTCATGTCGGGCTCGGTGACCTCCTCCAGGAAGGCTATCACAGCGTCCACACTCTCTCGGAATTCGACGCTGGTCTCCTCCAGGCTGGCACCGGACGTGAAAGCATCCCTCTCGCGGACCTCCTGGTAGGCGGAAAGCGCCAGGTTGAAAAAGCCCGATAGCTCTTCCGGCATCGTCAGGTGGTCCAAGATGTGCTTGTCCCGGTTGGCGCCCGTGAAGGTCCGCGTGAACGGGATTACCAGCCACCGGCGTAGAAAGGCATACGTGGCGTCCGGGCTTCCCGGGGGTTCGTTGGCGCTAAACAAGAGCCGGGCGTAGGGAGCGAAGTCAAAGGGCTGCCCGAACTTTACCTCCGCGGTCATGGGGTCTCCGGCCACGATGCCCTTGAAACGGCTGGTGCTGCGGAGGGCCTGCTGGGAGATGTCGCCTACGATGTTGGCCAGCTTCCCGTACAGCCCGGCCGCGGCGAAGCGATTGTCCGCGATGTCCTGGAGGGTGATGTGGGAGCAGTTGTGCTTCCCCAGGAGGGCGATGAGCAGACCCAGGTAGCTAGACTTGCCGTTGCCGCCGGGACCTACCAGCATGACCGCTTGCTGCCAAGAGGGGTCCGCGAACAGAAGCCACCCGGCCAGCTCGTAGGCCAAGGGCTGTACGTCCTCGGGAAAGACCGCCTGGATAAACTCCATTATGCGCGGGCACTCGGCGGCCGGGTCGAAGGTGATTGGAATCTGGACCGTGGTAAGAAAGTCCGGGGTGTGGGGCTCCAGCTCTCCGGTCTCCACGTTGAGGATTCCGTTGGCCAGGTTGATGCGGCCCAGGGGTGGCCGCGCCCAGAGCTCAGGTGCCTGGTCTTTGAAATACCTCACCAGCTCATCTGCTCTGGACTGGCGCCAGTCGTCACCCATCCAGCGGCTGAGAAAGGTGAGCAGCGGCAGCCTGGCCGGGGTGTAGATGCCGTTCACAAAGGAGTAGAGGGTATCGGCGCCGTTCCGAGCAAAGAACCAGTCGCCCATCTCCATGAGAGCCCGGGCCGTGGCAGGTGGGTTCCACCTGCCGTTCGCCTTGGCGCCGTTCAGACCGAACCGGTTTGCCAGGTCCTCGGCGGCCTGAGCCATTGTGTCCTCTAGGGACGGGTCGTTTTGGTGGCCGTCTACCATTTACCGGCCACCTTCAACTGTTGGACCAGGGCGATTACATCCCCGCCCTTCGTGCAGCCGAAGCATTTCCAGGTCTGATGGGCCACCTGGACGTAGAAGCTGGGGTTGACATCGGGATGGAGCGGGCAGACGGCCTTCAAACGGCCGGGCACGGCCGTTTGAACAGGGACGCCCCGTTCCTCCAGTACCTCTTCGATGGTGATTTGGGCCTTGACCTGCTGGAACCAATTGCCCGTGATGCCTGGAGGTGCCGGTGCTCGGTGCCGCCTCCCGGAGAGCTTGTACATCTGCGGTAAAACCTTCTGGACCCACCAATTCTCCGAGTGGTCCGGCAGGCCCAGATAGCTCTTGGGATACTCCATGCCCTGGATGTCTAGCAGCTGGTAGACGGGTCCCGACTGGTCCACTGGGAAGATGTTGTGAATCGCAGTCATGGAAAACGCCAGCCACCGTCGGTCCTTCAATTGCTTCTCCGGGTCGCTCACATGGGTTGGGCGCAAGGAGTCCACCACCCCACCCAAACCGAAAGCGTGGCGCCGCAGGATTCCCAGGACTGGCCGGAACCAGTCCGGAGGCTGGGCGTCGCTGCCTCCGTTCAGGATCCCGCGGCAGGCGAGAGCGAACAGCTCCTCCTGGTAGGTAAGCAGACCGTCCTCCTGGTCCGGCGGCCCATTCCCATAGAGCCAGGCCCAAATCCACCATGCCGTGGCCACGCATCACTTTCCCGCGGGCCGGGCTTCCAGGGCCATCAGCACCTCATCGTCTGGTTCCGGCAGCTCGTAGGTAATAGGCGGGACACCCGGCTCCAGGGCTACCAGGTCCGCCAGCCGCATCTCCTTGCTCATCTCCAGGTGGAGCACGTGGACCGTCTTTTTGCCGCCGCCCGGTGGGTGAACCTCCATGGGGCGCAGGCTCAGCTTCAGTGGCAACATGGCCACGCCTCGGCCTAGGCCGTCGGGACTATAGCGACGAACCTCCCGGATCGTCCGCACGCAGTCCAGCACGTTCCGGATCGAGTTGTAGCTACTGGTATCCACCTGCCAGACGCCCAGGCCGGAAACCTCCGGCAGAAGAAACTGGAGGTTCATGATGGGGCGACAGTAGCCTTTATCCAGTAGCGGGCACGGACACTGGATGTCTAGTCGTCCCGTCTCCTTTGTAGCGTGGCTGGCCGGGACAGGTTCGCCGGTTGCCTCCAATTGGGCCTTGTCTACCAGCCGGTTGGCCGTGTCGCCGTTACCTTTGCAGGTGAGGCCCCAGGTCTGGGTGTAGAGGCGGTAGAAGGTGGAGGCGAAGATGTCCTCCACGTCCACCGGGAACAGGATGGGGTCAAGGGTTGTGGGCATCTCCCCGTATTCCGCAGCGACCTCCTCGGGCACCACGAAATAGTCAGTGGCCCTGGGGTACTTTTCCCCACCCTGGGTCTCGGCCATGTAGCCCAGCCGAATCTTCCCCAAACGGGTAAGACGCTGATGGTCGGTCAGTCCAACTATTGGCATCGGTTCTTCTCCTTCTCTAACTTCTCCAGGACGGCGTTGGAGATTTCCGCCTGCCAGTTAACGCGGTCCGCCTCACGGATGTTGCGGCTGCGTTCTAGGCGGGAGCGATTCTTTTTCATTAAGTGCTCCTTTACGATTGGATATGGGGCCCGGTGTTGCGTGGCCCGTTCCAGCGAGGGAGGTATACCCGTAGGTCACAGGCCGGGGCCGGGGCAGTATCGCCGAATTAAGCTGTAGCTTCTCCGAGTTGTGGGGTGGTGGCGCACCATGCTTCCAGGTCCTTGAACGTGAGCACTGGAGTGCCAACCCAATCTTCAATTGGTGCTAGGAGGTCCTTAGGGCAGCCAAAATCGGCCAGTTCTCGTAGGAACAGACGTATCAAACGGTCTTTCACCGAGCCTTCAACATTGAGCAGACGGGAGTCCAGCTCCTCTAGCAGCTCCTCAGCGCTCCAGCAGGCCAAGTCCATTTCCACGTCCACCATGTGTTGAGTTGTTATTGTTCCTACTGTCCTGGCACCTCCCGATTCGGCAGTGGTGTAGGGACCGGCACCAGGTCGCCACTGAGGTGGCGCCGACTATCCCGTTCAATCCATAGCTGGAGGCTTATCACAAGGCCCGCCGGCGCGTTGGTTTCCACGAAGCCGTGGTCAAACACCCTGGCGGAGTGGCCCTGGCGCATCAGTTGCTTCCGGGCTCGGCTGGCTTGACAGCCTGTATGTGTCCTTTGCCTGTTGCAGATGCGGACCTGGATGGTCATTGGTCGCGCTCCTCCTGGGCAGCCCGGCATTGCGCCACGTAGTCCACCATCTGGTCCCATTCCTCTAGAGGGATGAACCAGGTCCAACTACTCAGTTGGTTGCTTACCTGGACCCTGACTGATAGCCACACGCTTCCGTGGTGTAGCTCTACCTCTAAACCCGCGTCTGTTCTTAGCGGTTCCACCATCCCAAGCTGCGCTCGCACCTTCGCCATGTCGAAGGTAACCAGCCCGCCGTCCTGGTCGTAGGCGCCGGGAAACGCGGCTTTAAGGCGGCAGCCCCGGTGGCCAACGTCCAGGTCGTATAAGTCCTCGGCTTCCTGTCCGCAGTGTTCACACTCCAAGGTTTTTCCGGTCATCTCACCTCTCCTTTCTCCAACCGTTGTATGTAGTCGCTGGCCACTGCGCACCAGCTTCTGAGGTCGTCCAGCTCTTCCTGCTGGAGCCGGATATGATTTCCTCCAGGCCAATCAAGCGCCCCGCTGTCTTGTGGACCCAGTTGCGGTCGTCCAGACTGCCGCTATGTGCCATTGGTCACCCTCGGCTCATCGTTGGCGTATCTCTCCTGGAAGCCGGTCAGCACCTTCACAAAGGCGGTGCTACGCTGGCGCTCAGGTCCGCCGACAGGGTATTCAGCACCCTGCTGGGGAGCATGGAATAGCTATGGCGGAAACCTTCTCCCATGGACGCATGAGGGGAAAACGTGCGCGTAGCTGGGCAGTTACGGCACCTCCCTCTGTTGTGTTGGTCCAGCGCCCTTATATGAGGGCGCCCGTTAGGGCAGATGTTGATGTCAAGGCCTCCTCGTGTAGGTCTCCATTGGGGCCGAAGGCGAAGATGCCGTCTGCCAGAGGGACCAGCCGGTCAGTCGGTTGACGTACCATCAGGTGGCCGTCCATCATCTCGACCAGGACGCCACGAGAGCGCAGATGCCGGACGGTGCGGCTGATGATGCGTCTCTTGTCCGTTCGCTTCTCCAGCGCCTCCACCACCGCTTTGTATGAGGCCCTACGCTGTAGGGCACGGCGGTGAAACTGGGGCGGGATAATCAGGATCCTTGCGGTCTCAGTGGCCATCTAGTTTTCCTCCATCTGAACCCGGCGCCGGTAGCCGTTCGCCGCTGTCTACCGCTCAGGCGTGCTGACCCATAAGACGGGATAGTCGGCCTTCAGATAGTTTCGGAATCGCTGGTGTGTCATGAAATCATTACCTCCTAAATGTTGAACCGTGCCGCCGGGCATTCGTCTTTCTCGGTCTCCAGCCGTACCACAACTCGTACTGGCTTGGAGCATCTGCCACAGACCTTTCGCTCTCCTCCTGTCAGGGCCTTTAGATTGCGCCGAGGAGTGATGGTGCCCTCGTAGACGCCGTGGTTGGTGCGCTCAGCACAACGACGCCCGTGTTTGGGCGTTGTGATGAAGTAGTGGACCGTCTCCGTGGTGGCCTTCCGGCCGTTGCGCCGGTGGCCATTCGTGGAGGGCTCCTGGATGAGAGGAAGCTGGCTTTTTGGAGCGGCCTGGACGGCGGCTTTGCCGCGCCGGGGCCTCCGGCCGTGGTATAATTCTGTTGTAGCAGCTTTCACAGGGCTCTACGTCTCCTCTCTTTCCAGCCCCAGGCTTGCTCCCTGGGGCCTTCTATTGCTCTTTATTAGATGGGCGGCAGGGCAGGGACCTTGCGCTCCCTCCTCTCCTGTTCCTACCCTGCCGCTCTTTGTACTCCGCCCAAAGCCGGGCGACTATGTCCTCTCTAGTCGTCCAGCCCATTTGCCGGTAGTGCTCTGTGCCGTGGCGCTCCAGGGTGGCCAGGCCACCGCCGGACGCCGGTACTCACAGTAGGACTGATCGTTGGATACTAGGCCGGTGCAGTTGGGACAGGAATACAGGTAGCGGCCGCCTGGCATGATGGTGGAACGCCCCCGGCGGCCATTGATGGAAATTCCCACCGGAATTAACTTAGCCATCGCGCCTCCGTTCCCTTTCAGGCTGTGTTGGCTGCACTCCTTCCAACCACTCCCTGACCTCGGACTCCCGCCAAGCCACTCGCCTAGCGGGAGTCTGCTTGGCCCGGGGGAATACGCCCTTGGCAATGAGTCCGTAGATGGTCGTCTTGCCCAGGCCGGTCAGAAGCTTGACTTCCTCAAGCTTGATTAGCCGCAGTTCTTGAATCTCAGTCATAGTCGTTCCCCGCCTGCATCCAGCACCGCCCGCTCCGCCCGCAGTTTCTCAACCGCCTCCGTCGCCACCCGCTTCTCCTCTTCCATCTCGTCCAGGGCGGTGTTGACGTGGGCCTCCATCCCTTCGGGCATGGGGCGGATACCTCGTAGGTAGCGTCCCAACAAGGAAGGGTCAATTCCGAGGGCGACTGCCACCCGTTCCTGGGTTAGCCCCATTTGGATGAGCCGAGTTCTGATAGGACTCATTGCGTCTGTGTACATCATGCATAGCATCGTAGTGTATGCCATGCACTCTTGTTAACCCATAAGCTGTCTTATCATATGTAGGAGATGTAATCATGCTAGGACAGCGAATCGCAGAGGCACGGAAGAGAGCAGGATTAGGGCAGGTCGAACTGGCGGTTGCGCTAGGTGACCGTTACGACCACTCGGTAATTTCGCGCGTGGAAAGCGGCCAGTCAGGTCTGCGGATTGACGGTTTAGCTAACGCTGCGGCAGAACTCAATGTTTCAGCTGATTGGTTGCTCGGCCTGACCGACGACCCGACGCCGGCCGCCAGCAGGAACGGCAGCCCCGCCGTCTCAGTCAATGACGGCGGCTATCCCGTGCCAGAGAAGCATGCCAACATAGATACCCGTCCCGTCGCCGAGACCAAACCCGGATACAACCTCGATGAAGCAAAGGACCAAGATGGAATATGGAACCTGCCCGTCCGCGAAGTAAGGCCCGCTGCTGGCAGTGGGGCGGAAGTGTTCGGCGAGGAAGTCGTGGGATATGTTCCGTTCCGCGCCGATTGGTTGAAGGAACGTAGCATCGACCCGGAGCAGGCCGATGTCGTCCAGGTCAGTGGAGAATCTATGGAGCCAACCCTGCCTGATGGCTGTACAATCCTGGTGGACCGGAGCCGCCGGGAGCTTCAGCCCAAGCACATTTATGTCTTGCGGAATGAGGACGGCCTAGTGGTGAAACGAGTGGACCGCAACAGAGAGGGCTGGTGGGTTATCAGCGACAATCCGGCCTGGCTGCCGGTGATGTTGACTGAAGATACGGACATCGTAGGGGAAGTGCGGTGGTCGGCGACGACTCACTAATATGGCCGCTGAGCAGGACAGAAACGCGGCGCCATTGTCCGTCAAAGCCCGCTGCCGTTTACCGCAGTTCAGTCCTTGAATGGCATATAAAATGGTATACACTCTCCACATATACACTAAACTTAGCTGTAAATTGGGGTATTTTCGAGTCCCCCTATCGTCCACCATGTGCCCCTGTAGCTCAGAGGATAGAGCGGCGGCGTCCTAAGTCGCGCGTCGGGGGTTCGAGTCCCTCCAGGGGTACCAGAGGAGCGTAGCTCAGTCTGGCCAGAGCGCTGGTCTCCAAAACCAGTGGTCGGGGGTTCGAATCCTCCCGCTCCTGCCATTTCCAGGCACAAAATAAGGCCCCGGAATTTATTCCGGGGCCTCTTCTCTTTTCAGAAAGTGGCATGTTGCCTACATGCCTGCCAAGAAAGGAGGCCGGCGGGGGGTGCTACAGGCTAGTCAGAGGCCCGGCGTATACTTCCTTCGTCCTATTGGACCAGGCCGATATGGGCTGAAATTGGAAATCCCGGGTTACTTGCCTGCTGCGCTCAGTGCGCCATTAACCGGAGGCCGGCCATGAAATGCCTGTCATGCGGCCAGAGGAATCCTGAAGGGCCCCAATTCTGCCTGGGCGTCGTCCTCGTCCTGTTGGGCGCTGGCCCCACTTCCACCTATCGCCCCCACAAGTTCGCCGTCCTTGTACACCGGCACCGCTCCCTGGGCCGCGAGCATCCGGCCTCCCATGGAGGCTGATATGGCCTGTATCGCGGGGGAGTCGGCCTGCAAGCTGCCACCGCCAACGTAGAGCGAGGTGCGTCCGCTAGGTCAATCTCCTCTGGCGATGCCAGCCAGCGGGGACCCGACCTCATCCCTCTACGGGCCTTCTTGCAACGAGGTCCTTCAGCCAGTAGACGCCCTTCGACCTTCAACTCCGCCGTAGATCTTCTTCCGCAGCCTGCTCAAGGAGAAGCAAGCTGGTGAGATGGGTAGAGGACCAAATTGGCACCGAAGCCTTGACCGGCACCTATGCTAATCCTAGAATATGGCCCTCCTAGCTTCGTGGCTACCTCGATACTGGATAGTGTTTTGGTGCAAACGCACGCCGAGCGATAATGGGGCTGAGTAGGAGAAGGCGTTTGGACGCAATATTACAGACCAGGAATCTGAAGGCGTTTGGACGCACTCTTTAGAAGTGTACGCAGGAGAGATGCTGGCGGTCTTGGGGGAGCCGGGCTCCGGTAAGTCCACTCTGCTGCACACCTTGGGGTGTCTGCAGCGCGCCGATTCAGGTTCGCTAGATTTCGAAGGACGGGATGTTACTCAACTCACCGACGTAGAACTAGCAGAGTTACGAACCCATAAGGTTGGTTTCATATTCCAGGCGTTTAACACGCTGACCAACGAGACCTTGCTGGCCAATGTCGAAGTGCCCCTGCGAGCTCAGGGATACATGTCATGGGATTGGCGCGAAAGAGCGGAAGAAGCGCTAAGAGGTGTTGGACTGGGTGATGCCCTGGAACGCCGTCCCGGTCAGCTCACCCAAGGCCAGCGCCAATGCCTGTCCATCGCGAGAGCTGAGATTCATAAGCCGGCAGTGATTTTCGCGGATGAGCCCACTCAGGATATCGACATCAGCTCCAGAGACGAGGTTCTAGGTCTGCTCCAAAGGCTTAACGACGAGGGGAAAACCGTGGTCATAGCCACGGGAGATGCCGAGGTCGCTCAACACTGCCATCGCGTCATGAAGATGGCCAGCGGAAAAATGGTAGCAATCTCTCGAGTTGAAAGCAGGACCATCGTTCCCCCTGACCGGATTCCCATGGGAGCCGCAAGGGCAAGCGACAGGGTGGTCATTGTTTGCAGCAGGTGCGATTATGGCAACTTCGAGGACCAGCTAGCATGTAGTGTCTGCGCATTCCCATTGGACTTGACCCAAGCCGAAGAAAGAGCCGTCGAACGGCGTTTGAGCGGTGCGGATGGCGGCGCACTGGGAGTCGAGAGCCGGTCCGATGAAGGTGGAGTGCCCGTTCCTAAACTGGTCCAAGACCTCAAGGAGATCCCCTTCTTCAGTGGCCTGGGCTCAAAGAACCTACTTAAGGTCATACCGACTTTGGAGCAGCGTCACTTCGACAAGGGCTCGACCATACTCAAGCAGGGCGATCCGGGAGACTTCTTTTACATGATCAGGGAGGGAAAAGCGCAGGTTGTGTTGGAGAGGGATGGAGCACCGTCGTCCGTCATGGCCGAGCTAGGTCCGGGGGAGGGCTTCGGTGAGATGGCGCTCCTGACAAACCAGCCCCGTTCCGCTACCGTGATCGCTTTGTCGGATGTCGAAACCTGGGGAATCCCAAAGGATGCGTTCGAAGTTCTGGTGTCTGAGAATCTCTCACTGGGTCTCCATTTTAACAGGATCCTAAGCCAACGATTAAGATCTCTCCAAGACCGGTTGGTCCCCTGAGTTAACGGTCGCTGACACGAACTAACGCGAACGTGCTGCAAAGGATCGTTTAAGGGCCATCCGGGTCTTAGCCGCCTGTTCCTGAGTCTCGAGCTACTCGATGACCCGCCGGTTGAGATTATGGTCCTATTCCAAGGCTCCCGGTCTCACGGTGCGCGCGTGAACGCCAAGCGAATAGTCAGGCTTTTGTACTGCTGCGCAAGCTAAGATTAGGATGCGACAGCCACCTCTTGACCAGTAGGCTCAGCGTCAGCCTAGACCGGGTGTCGTAGATTGAAGTGCGTATTTCTAGCTGCTGCCCGATGGCCGGGTTCGAGACCTCCGGTATCGCTACCGCCGGGAAGAGCGAGACCAAGCTTTATCTGGATAATATGTTGCGTTGGACTCACCAAGGACTCCTGCGTATTCCTGGAGTTAGTTGACCGTTAAAAGGCCCCGGAATTAACTCCGGGGCCTTTTCCTTTTTCAGAATTTGTCATGTTGCCAACATGCTTGCCGACCTGGAAGGCCCGCGGGAGGTACTAGAGGGTAGGAGAGGCCCGGCGTATACTGTCCTCGTCCTATCGACTAGTACTCAGTCAACCTAATTGTTGGCAGGATAGAGATGGTGAAGCTTGACTCGGGCGTCCACAGTGGAGAATCTCCAGTCAATGGTTGCTCCGGCTTGGTTTCGTTCTGCCTCCAGGGCCGCGATCTCGCCACTCAAAGTCTCTTCATCGGCAATACGCCGGCGCAGGACTCGCCTGGCCAAGACACTGAACTCGATCTCTGCCATGTTGAGCCAACTACCGTGCTTGGGAGTGTAGTGAAACTCCAAGCGTTTGCGTATTCGCCTAGCCTCCTTGGGCTCGAAGGTTTCGTAGAGGGAAGCTGGTTTGTGGGTGTTGAGGTTGTCCAGCACCACCCGGATCTTCTCGGACGCTGGGTAAGCTTCATCGGCCAGCCACCGCATCTGCTGAGCGAAGTCCACCATGGTACGACGTTCGGTCACTGCCACATGCCTCCAGCCCGCCAGGGGCTCGCACAGCATGAACAGGTTTCGGGTGCCATTGCGCTGGTACTCGTAATCGTATCGCTCCCGTCGTGCCGGCTTGGGCGGGATCGGAGACCTCTTTTCCGCCAGCAACTGCTTGGAGGTCTCGTCGAAACAGACCACCGGGCGCTCTGGGTCATAGGGTTCCGCGTAAAGGTCCAGCACATCCTCCATACACGCCACAAACTCGGCGCTCACCTGGGGAATACACCACTCCTTCTTCTGCCACGGCTTGAGACTGTTTTTTTCAACCGCTTGCGAATTCCCTCGTGGGACATGGAGGGCGCCAGCCCCAACTCCACCACCTTGTTTGCCAGGAGCCGCAGGGTCCAGTGGTCATGGCCTGGAGGGGCCTCGCTGCACGCCAGGGCAATCAGGTGCGCTTCCCCCCGCTCATCCAGTTTGGTCGGATGTCCTGGCCGAGGATCTTCCTCCAAGGCCCGCTTCAGTCCTCCCTCCAGGTACCGCCGCTTGGTACGGCACACCGTACCCGCAGACGTGTCCAGCGCCTCCACGATGCGCATCACCCCCCAGCCCGTATCTGCCTTTAGCAGAATACGGGCCCGGGCAACCTTTCGCGCTGGGCTCTTTCCCCCGCGAATCAGTCGTTCCAACTGGTCTCGTTCTTCCCTTTCCAACCGGACCACATACCGTTCTCGTCCCATGGCTGCCACCCTCCTACGTCAACACTCCTAAAAAAGGGTAGCAACCTTAGACGTTTTCTTAAACAATTACCAAAACCGAGTTGACTGAGTACTAGGCCGAGATGAGCTAGACCGGCAATCCCGGGCTACTTACCCACAGTGCCTATTGCGCCGTAAATCGGAGGCTCGCCGTGAAATGCCCGTCATGCGGCCTGGAAAACAGGGAGGACGCCCGGTTCTGCGGTGATTGCGGAACCACCCTGGCATCCGAACTAATCTGCGCCAATTGCCGACGCTCTAATACGCTCGATCAAAGGTTCTGCGATGGCTGCGGTCACCGCTTGGAATCTTCTTCCACGCCCTTGTCACCACCTTCTATAGCTGTGCCCCCCTCCCCTTCCTCATCATCCACCGTTACCCAACCCACGTCCTTCGCCGACGGCCGCTATGAGGTGCAGCGCTTCCTGGGGGAGGGTGGCAAGAAGAAGGTCTACCTGGCCCACGACTCCCTCCTCGACAGAGACGTGGCCTTCGCGCTTATCAAGACCGAGGGGCTGGACGAGGCGGGCCGAACCCGCATCTCACGAGAGGCCCAGGCTATGGGACGCCTGGGCTCCCATCCCCACATCGTCGCCGTGTTCGATCTGGGGCTGGAAGAGGGTCAGCCCTACATGGTCAGCGAGCTTATGGGTGGTGGCGACGTGGAGGGCGTTATTGCGGAGGCCCCAGACCACAAGCTGCCCATTGATAGAGCCATCGAGATAGCCATTAGCGTCTGCCGGGCCCTCACGTTCGCTCATGAGCGGGGAATCGTCCACCGGGACCTGAAGCCCGGGAACGTGTGGCTCACCGCTGACGGCACGGCCAAGATCGGTGACTTAGGTCTTGCTGTGGCGGTGGACCGCTCCCGCCTGACCCAGGCCGGCATGATGGTGGGGACGGTGTCCTACATGCCGCCGGAGCAGGCGATGGGTGGCGAGGTGACCCCCAAGGCAGACCTCTACGCGCTGGGCGCCATGCTCTACGAGATGGTGACGGGCAGGCCGCCCTTCCTGGGGGACGACCCGATTGCCATCATAGGCCAGCACATCAACACCCCTCCTGTGGCACCCTCCTGGCACAGCGGGGAGTGTCCCAGGCCCCTTGAGGCCCTGATCATGAGGTTGCTGTCCAAAGACCCCTCTGAGCGGCCCGAGTCCGCCACCGATGTGCTGGCAGCGCTGGAGGCCATTGATGTGAGCGCCGTGGAGGCCCCCTCTGACAGGGAGGCCCAGGTGCTGGACAGCCTGGCGGGAGGTGTGTTCGTAGGCAGACAGAGTGAAATGGGGGAGCTGAAAGCAGCCTTGGAGGATGCATTGTCTGGCCGGGGCAGGCTGGTGACACTGGTAGGCGAGCCGGGTATAGGGAAGACCCGCATTGCCCAGGAGCTTGCCACCTATGCGGGGTTGAGGCAGTGCCAGATGCTGTGGGGCAGGTGCTACGAGGGGGTGGGAGCGCCCGCGTACTGGCCCTGGGTGCAGGCCATAAGGAGTTATGTGAGAGAACAGGACCCCCAGGAGCTACGCTCTGTCATGGGGGCGGGCGCGGCGGACATAGCCGAGATAGTGAGCGACATTACGGAGGTGCTTCCCGACGTGAAGCCGCCACCCCAGTTAGAGCCGGAGCAGGCCCGGTTCAGGCTGTTTGACTCCATCACGGCCTTCCTGAAGGGGGCAGGGAGGAGACAGCCCCTGGTGCTGATACTGGAGGACCTGCACTGGGCAGACCGGGAATCGTTGCTGCTGCTGGAGTTTGTGACCAGGGAGCTGGCCAACGCCCGGCTGCTGGTGATTGGAACGTACCGGGATGTAGAGGTAAGCCGGGGACACCCCCTATCCCAGACCCTGGGCGAGCTTACCCGGGAGCGTCTGTTCCAGCGCATCCTGCTGCGGGGGCTGAGTCAGGAAGACGTTGGGAGGTTCATAGAGCTGGTATCAGGAGCAAAACCTCCGCGGAACATGATAGAGGCGGTGTACCGTCAGACCGAGGGGAACCCGCTGTTCGTGACCGAGATAGTGCGCCTCCTGGTGCAGGAGGGAGTGCTGACAGGTGACCATTCGACCGACCCAAGGCGAGAGGGAACAACAGACACATGGAGCGTGAGGATACCCGAGGGAGTGCGGGAGGTGATAGGGAGGAGGCTGGACAGGCTATCGGAGCGTTGCAACCAGATCTTGACCATCGCCTCGGTGATAGGGCGGGAGTTCTCTATAGACCAGCTAAAGCCATTGATAGACGACTTGACCGAGGACAGGCTGATGGAGGTGTTGGAGGAGGCACTGGCAGCACGGGTCATCGAAGAGCTGCCCCGGAGTGTGGGGCGCTACCAGTTCACCCATGCGCTGATACAGGAGACGTTGGCGGAGGAGCTTTCTGCCACGCGGCGGGTGAGGCTCCACGCCCGAATCGCCGAGGCCTTGGAGGCCCTCTACGGCGACCAGGCCGAGGCCCATGCATCGGAGCTGGCCCATCACTACGCTGAGGCCCAGACAGTTCTTGGCGCCGAGAAGCTGGTGATGTACTCCCTGATGGCGGGGGAGAGGGCGCAGGCCTCCTATGCCTGGCGAGAGGGCCCTGACCCATTTCCAGACGGGCTTGAATGGCAAGGGTGCTCTCTTGGAAGGTTCGGAGCCTGCCAGGGACGCCGAAGCGGCCGCGCTACTTTTCGGGCTCGGCCGCTCTCAGGTAGCCATTCTTCCAACGGACCAGGTCCCGCAGGCGGTGAACAGCTTGACGCGCGCATTTGACTACTACGATGGGACGAAAGACGAAGTTCAAGCTGCGGCGGTGGCAGAAACCCCTCTGCCCCCTGCCGCCGGACGGGTCACGGGAGTGGGCCCGCTTCTTGCCAGGGCTTTGAAGCTAGCCTCCCCTGGCTCCCTAGAGGAGGCGCGTCTCCTGTCCCGACATGGCTCGGTGATGGGCATGGAGCAAGGCGACTATTCGGCTGCCCGCGAGGCCCTGGACCGAGCCCTGGGCATTGCCCGGAGGGAGGGAGACCAGGGCCTGGAGATGCGGACGTTGGTCGCCGCTACGGACGTAGATTTCTACCACTTGTACTACCAGGATGTCCTGGACAAGAGCCTGAGGGCCATCGAGTTGGCCGCGAGAGTCGACGATCCTCGTTCCGAGTCGCTGGCGCATTTCTGGGCCGCGCTGTCCCTTTTGGTCGGTGGAGAGCCTGTGGCCGCTGCTCCCCACGCCCAGGCCAGCGTCGCGGCGGCTGAAAAGCTTCGGCACCCCTTCTTCCTGGCGCGATCGCTTTACGTCAACCAAGTTCTATCCCAGTCCATAGGTCAGTGGGCTGCTGCTCGCCAGATCAGCAACCGATCCCTGGATGTATCCCCAAGGGAGGCTCGGGTCCTTTGTGGCCGGGCGTTGCTGGAGCTCGATGAAGGTAATGAGGCTGAGGGCCAGGGCTACCTGGAGACGTTGCTGGAAGTGATGAGACTTGTTCCTCCCGGCCCTACATACAATAGAGCGGGGGTTTGTGGCTTTCGCGATTCCGGTGGCCTGGAGCATCTCCGGTGATACAACCAGGTTGCCCATGGCGCAAGCGGTGGCCGAAGAGCTGCTGTCGTTCCAATCCGTAACGCCGCTTATTGCCTATGTAGCGAGGGTGGGCCTGGCCCTTGTGGCTATACAGAGGGGTGCCGGCGTCGAGGCGAAAGAGCACTATCAGGCCATCGAATCGCATAGGGGGCTCGGGTTAGCCTCGGTCGTGGGGGGCATCGAAGATTTTCGGCTGCTGGGGCTCCTGGCGCAGACCATGGGCGGCTACGAGAAGGCGGTTTCCCACTTCGAGCAGGCTCTTGCGCGGTGCCGCAAGGCGG
Organism: Dehalococcoidia bacterium; assembly: GCA_965247585.1. Taxonomy (GTDB): domain Bacteria; phylum Chloroflexota; class Dehalococcoidia; order Lucifugimonadales; genus CBDFHC01. Next base: position 947,864 of record CBDFHC010000005.1, on the reverse strand, counting down.
GCTACCGGCCTCAGCTGGCCTGGAGCTGCTGCGACTATGCTGACACCCTGCTCCAGCGCGAGGGCGACGGCGACCGAGAGAAGGCCATGTCGCTGCTGGACGAGTCGCTGACCATCTCCCGGGAGCTGGGGATGCGCCCTCTAATGGAGCGAGTGCTGTCCCGGCGGGAGATTCTTAGGGCGTGAACTCCGGAATACGATAGCTAGTACTCAGTCAACCTAATTGTTGGCAGGATAGAGATGGTGAAGCTTGACTCGGGCGTCCACAGTGGAGAATCTCCAGTCAATGGTTGCTCCGGCTTGGTTTCGTTCTGCCTCCAGGGCCGCGATCTCGCCACTCAAAGTCTCTTCATCGGCAATACGCCGGCGCAGGACTCGCCTGGCCAAGACACTGAACTCGATCTCTGCCATGTTGAGCCAACTACCGTGCTTGGGAGTGTAGTGAAACTCCAAGCGTTTGCGTATTCGCCTAGCCTCCTTGGGCTCGAAGGTTTCGTAGAGGGAAGCTGGTTTGTGGGTGTTGAGGTTGTCCAGCACCACCCGGATCTTCTCGGACGCTGGGTAAGCTTCATCGGCCAGCCACCGCATCTGCTGAGCGAAGTCCACCATGGTGCGACGTTCGGTCACTGCCACATGCCTCCAGCCCGCCAGGGGCTCGCACAGCATGAACAGGTTTCGGGTGCCATTGCGCTGGTACTCGTAATCGTATCGCTCCCGTCGTGCCGGCTTGGGCGGGATCGGAGACCTCTTTTCCGCCAGCAACTGCTTGGAGGTCTCGTCGAAACAGACCACCGGGCGCTCTGGGTCATAGGGTTCCGCATAAAGGTCCAGCACATCCTCCATACACGCCACAAACTCGGCGCTCACCTGGGGAATACACCACTCCTTCTTCTGCCATGGCTTGAGACTGTTTTTTTCAACCGCTTGCGAATTCCCTCGTGGGACATGGAGGGCGCCAGCCCCAACTCCACCACCTTGTTTGCCAGGAGCCGCAGGGTCCAGTGGTCATGGCCTGGAGGGGCCTCGCTGCACGCCAGGGCAATCAGGTGCGCTTCCCCCCGCTCATCCAGTTTGGTCGGATGTCCTGGCCGAGGATCTTCCTCCAAGGCCCGCTTCAGTCCTCCCTCCAGGTACCGCCGCTTGGTACGGCACACCGTACCCGCAGACGTGTCCAGCGCCTCCACGATGCGATCACCCCCCAGCCCGTATCTGCCTTTAGCAGAATACGGGCCCGGGCAACCTTTCGCGCTGGGCTCTTTCCCCCGCGAATCAGTCGTTCCAACTGGTCTCGTTCTTCCCTTTCCAACCGGACCACATACCGTTCTCGTCCCATGGCTGCCACCCTCCTACGTCAACACTCCTAAAAAAGGGTAGCAACCTTAGACGTTTTCTTAAACAATTACCAAAACCGAGTTGACTGAGTACTAGTCAACAGTTCTGAGATTCGAATCCGGAACACGAGGGAATTCCATCAGCGTCCCTTTGCCATCGCCTCCCCCACGTGACAACCCGGCCCCAATCCCTTTTACTATCCACACAACTGCGCGTAGGAGGCCCGGGATGCTGGACCTGTTAATTAGCGGCGGGAGCGTTGTCACCCCCGGAGGCGTGCGCCGCTGGGACGTGGGGGTCCAGGGTGAGAAGATCGTCTCCGCGGCGCCTCCGGCGGACCCTCCCCCGGAGGCCGGCAAGACCATTGATGCCATGGGCAAGATCGTCATCCCCGGCGGCATCGAGGCACACACCCACGTGGGCTTTTCGGACCTCAGCTCCTTCTGGGGCAACGTCACCGCCGGGCCGGAGGAGCTATCCCTGGCCGCCCTCTGGGGCGGCACCACCACCATGCTCGACTTCGCCACTGCGACCCAGTCACCTGACGGCGACGTGCTGCGGGCCGTGCATGACCACATGGACCGCTTCCCAGGCCACATGTATGTGGACTACTCCGCCCACTGCACCTACCAGGGCCCCAACGCAACGCCACGGACCATCGGCCAGATAGGCGAGTTGATAAACGCCGGGTTCCCCAGCGTCAAGGTATTCACCACCAACCACGCCCCGGCGCCGGGCCGCCCTATCATGCTCATCGGCTCCGGCCAGCTTGCCTCCATCATGGAGCAGACCGCCCGCCACGGCGGCATCGTGGCCATCCATGCCGAGGACGACGAGATGGTGCAGTGGAACTACGCCCTGGCCCAGGAGGAGGAACGGTGGTCCTGGCACCACCTACCGGAGATTCGTTCAAACCTCTCGGAAGACCTGGCCGTGCGCCGCGCCGTCCGGATCGCGGAGCACACCGGCGCCGCCATGTACATCGTCCACACCAGCGCCCGGGAAGGCGTCAACGCCATCGCGGAGTCCCGCGCCAACGGCCATCCGGTGGACGGCGAGACCATCCTCCTCTACTGCTCCTTCAACTCCCAGAACTACCACGAGCACGACGGTATGAAGTACCACACCTACCCCTCCACCAAGTCCGAGGATGACCGGCGCAGGCTCTGGGACGGTCTGATGCGCGGTGACCTGAACATCCTCGCCACCGACGCCATCGGCACCAGCTACGCCGATAAGACCCGCGGCCGCACCGTGCTGGACGTTCAGGGCGGCAATAATGGCATCGAGATCCGTATGGGCGTGGCCTACTCCGAGGGCGTGGTCAAGCAAGGCATGTCCCTGGAGCGGTACGTCGAAATCACCTCCACGAATCCGGCAAAGCTGCTGGGCTTCTACCCCCGCAAGGGCGCCATCGCCCAGGGCAGCGATGCCGATATCGTCATCATGGACCCCTCCGTCAAACGGACCGTCACCGCAGCGGACCTCCACCTTGGCGACTACACGCCCTGGGAAGGGTGGCAGGTGCAGGGCTGGCCCTCGGTGGTCTGCCTCCGGGGCAAGGTGATGCTGGAGAACGGCAACTTGTACGGATGCCCGAACGATGGCAGGCTCATCCCGCGCAAGATCGATCCCGCCGTCCTCAGCAAACCCCTTACCTGAGTAATCTAGCCCAAACTCTGGCCTGTAAGCTGACGCGGTCAACTTCCGCATCTAGCCGCAGCTCAGGACAGACGCCCTCCGTAGGCCGGAAGAAGAAACGTTGACTGAACGCCGTGACGGGCTAAACTAGGTGTCCACTGCCATAGAAAAGTCCTATCACCTTCGGGAGGGGAAATGACTGCAAACAGCCTGGACTACTCGGCGATGTTCGCCAAGAATCTACCGGCGCCCTCCGCCCCACCCTCCACGGATCTCCCGCCCTTCAACTTCACCTACGGCCACGGCAGCCCGGACCTGCTGCCCATTGAGGGTTTCATCGAGTCCGCCACCCGGGCGCTGCGGAACGATGGCCGGACGCTGGCCGTCTACCCGGAGCACCAGACCAACGGGAGCCTGCTAGGCTACCTGCCCATGCGAGAGTTCCTGGTGCAGAAGATGGCCCGGCACCGCGGCATCAACGTTTCCACCGACGAGGTAATCGTCACCTCCGGCTCTCAGCAGGGCATCCTCCTGGTCATGGACTCGCTGCTGGAGCCGGGCGACACCGTGATAACCGAGCTCTTCTCCTACGCCGGCACGCTGGTCAACCTGCGTCGACGTAACGTCAACATCGTCGGCGTCCCGTTGGACGAAGGGGGCATGCGGATGGACCGGCTGGAGGCGACGCTGTCGGAGCTGCAAGGGAAGGGCGTGACGCCCAAATTCATCTACACCATCCCCACGCTGCACAACCCCACCGGCACCACCTTGAGCATGGATCGCCGCCGCGAAATGCTCCGGCTCAGTCAGAAGTATGGGGTGCCCATCTTCGAGGACGAGTGCTACGCCGACCTGATATTCGAGCGCGAATATGAGCACGCCATCCGCTCGCTGGATGATTCCAACTTCGTCTTGCACGTGGGATCCTTCTCCAAGTCCCTGGCTCCCGGGGTCAGGCTGGGCTACGTGGTGGCCCCCTGGCAGGTCATGGGACAGATGCTGGCCCTCAAGACGGACATCGGGACCGGCACCCTGAGCCAGATGGTGGTGGCCGATTTCCTAGAGCACAACTTCGAGAGCCACATGGACCATCTTCGCTCCGGCCTAGAGCGGAAGCGGGATACTATGATGGCCGCGCTGGGTGAGCATTTCGGCCCGTTAGTCCACGTTGATGTCCCCCGCGGCGGCATGTTCCTCTGGGTCCGGTTCCCCGAAAACGTCGACGTTCGGACGGTGGTGGCGGCGGCCCGGGAGCAGGGCGTGGCCTACAACTCGGGGCCTGAGTGGGCCGCCTACCCCGAGGACGACAGCCGTAACGGCCACAACTATGTTAGGCTTTGCTACGCTCTTCCCACCGAGGAGCAGACCTGGGAGGGAATGGAGCGAATGGCCAAGGCCTTCCATCAAGTGGTGGGAATCCCTTAGCAGGTATCGGCGCAAACCAATAAGCAAGCAGACCAGGAGGCACGAAATGGCCGGATTCAGAGTAATCTCTTCGGATTCTCACGTGGTGGAGCCCCCCAACCTGTGGCTGGACCGCATGGACGCCGGCTACGGTGACAATATCCCCCACCTGGAAGTGGGGGACCCCGACGACTGGTGGGTCGTTGGCCAGAAGAGGATAGCCTCCTTTGGCGCCACCTCAGGGGCTGGGCTGCGCTTTGACACGCCGGAAAAGATCAGGCAGGAGGGGAGTTTCGCCAACGTGCGGCCCGGCGGATACATCCCAGATAAGCACGTCAAGGATATGGAACTGGACGGCGTTTACGGCGGAGTAGTCTATCCTTCGCTAGGCTTGGGCCTGTTTGGCTTTGAGAACGCGGAATTGGCTCGCCCCATATTTTCCACCTACAACGATTGGGTGGCGGACTTCTGCGAAAGCCATCCCCAGCGGCTAAAGGGTGTGGCGATGATCATTCTGGACGACGGCGTGACAGAGGGGATAGCGGAGCTGCGCCGCGCCGCGGACCGGGGGCTGGCGGGGGCTATGATCAGCTCCTTCCCTCGCTCTCACCAGACCTACGACCTGGATATGTACGAGCCTTTCTGGGCCGCCGCAGAAGAGGTGGGCCTCCCAATCAGTCTCCACGTCACCACCAACCGCCCCGGCGGCGCCCAGGTCAGCCAGGACGGCAAGGCGGTCCAGACCGGCGCCGATAGAAATCAGTACGACTACTGGGTCCGCATGTCCCTTTCACACATCATTTACGCCGGCGTGCTGGAGCGCTACCCGGATATTAAACTGGTCAGCGTTGAGCACGAGCTGGGTTGGATACCCTATTTCATTAGCCGGCTGGACTCCAGCTATATTGAGCGGGAATATGGCACACCCTACCGGTTCCAGGGCGATACCCTGCCCAGCGACTTCATGAGCCGCAACGTCTTCCACAGCTTTCAGGAGGACGCCCTGGGTATCCAGCTTCGCCACATGATCGGCGTCGACAACCTGCTCTGGGGCTCAGATTACCCCCACGCCGAGTCCACCTTCCCCAAGTCCCGGGATATCCTGGACAGCATCCTGGACGGCGTACCCGAGGACGAGCAGGCCAAAATCGTTGGAGGAAACGCCGCCCGCATCTACCGGTTCGACTGATCGCTGCCTGACCCCCCCCCAGGGCGCACATCCGTCCCCGCCCAGCCGTGGCAATCTCCGCCTTCGTACTTGTGAGGCGGATGGTATATGTGAGGCGGATGGTATAATTGAAAAGACCAACGTGCCATGGTTAGTTCCGCACCTAGGGCTACTGGCGCTGGACCGAAGGAGACCCTGGGGAACGGGACGCCGGGCACCGTGGCACTGTTTAGGTTAATGTTCGTCTCTGCTATAGTATTGTCCCTTGCCAGTGCCGAGGTGGTGGAACTGGTAGACACGCAGTCTTGAGGGGGCTGTGGGCGTAAGCCCGTGTGGGTTCAAGTCCCGCTCTCGGCACCAATAGGAGCGTATCCAAGGCGACGTAGCCAAGTGGTTAAGGCGGAGGTCTGCAAAACCTCTATTCGGCGGTTCGATTCCGCCCGTCGCCTCCAAGAATACAGTAAATAGTAGAGGGGCCTCTCCGCAGGGGCCCCTTTCTTTATTAGGGCTGGTTAGTCTTGCCGGGGTGGCGGAATGGTAGACGCGGCGGACTTAAAATCCGCTACCTTCACGGGTGTGTGGGTTCGAATCCCGCCCCCGGCACCATATTTGGCGGCACAAAATGACCCCTCGCACTGAGGGGCCACTTATCAACCTTGGGCGGGCTGACGGCCTGGTTTAGAGAAAATCGCCCTACACCCGGTAGACCCGGGCCGCGTTGCCCCCGGCGATCATCGCCTTCTCCTCTTCGGTGCACTCCGAAAGTATCTCCTCCAATATCTGACGGCTGCGAGGGAAGGTGGACTCCTGGTGCGGGTAGTCAGAGCCCCACTGCAGCGTCTCCACGCCGATGTAGTCCCGTAGCCGGATGCCCAGGGCGTCCTCCTGAAAGCCAACGAACACGTTGCGCCGGAAGTAGCCGCTGGGCAGCATATCCTCCTTGAATCGGTAGCTCCTCTGCGCCGCCTCTCGCTGCTGATAGTTCCAGTCCATTCGCTCCACCAGGTGCGCCGCCCAGGCGATCTCGTGCTCCACGGAGCCAACTTGCAGCTTGGGATACCGCTCGAAGACGCCGGTGAAGATCAGGTCCGTGATAGACATCAGGGCGTAGTGGGCGGAGTTGATGAGAGTGGCCAGGCGGCGGCTGCCGTCGGGCTCGCCCTCGCCGGAACCCACCCGGTTGGTGGCGGCATGAAGACTAATCGGCATCTCCAGCCGGTTGGCCGCCTCCCAAAAAGGCTCGTACTCCGGCGAGTCGTAGCGGTGGCCCTCCAGCGGGTAGACCGGGATCATCGCCCCGGTCATACGCATCTGCTTGCAGCGTTCCAGCTCCCGCACCGCTTCTTCGATCACGTCCACGTTAATCATGGCGATGCCCGAGAGCCGCTGGGGCGAGGCGCTACAGAACTCAGCCACCCAGTCGTTGTAGGTGCGGAAGACTGCGTTGAGCAGCTCGTTTTCCGGCACCCGAAATAGCTGCAGCCCCAGGCTAGGATAGATGATGCTGACGTCCACGCCGTCCATGTCCATGTCCTTGACCTGCTCCTCAGGTATGTAGCCCCCCGGCCGCACGTTCTCGAATGCGTCTCCGGCGGTCATCTCCTGCGGCGTCTCGAACCGCATGCCCGTCTGCGCCCCGGAGAAGCCGAACCCCGTTTGCAGGCGCTTCCCGTCGCACACCCACCACTCGCCGTCCTCCTCCTCGACAATCTGCGGCGCCCGCTCCCGGAAGCGCGCCTCGATGTTTGCCGTCCAAAGGTCCGGCGGCTCCACGATGTGGTTGTCTGAAGATACGACCCTATAGCCGGCCATCATTCACCCTCCCGGAAAGTATTGCCATGGGCACGGACTCTGCGCCACCTGACAAGGTGACGCCAACCGCTGCCCGGTATCGTGATGAATATCGATTAGCGAGATTCTAAACGGCATGGCGTCGCTTTTGCCAGCCGCGGCTCTTCTGTCGCCTGTCTGCCATCTTTATCTGGTGGCAGGGTTGCGGGTTCGCACCCAGCATCCTGACAAGGGTCACCCGCCCGCCACCGTTAGCCTCCACTTCGTTGTTGTGCTAACCTTGACGCCCCTGCAAGCCCTGCCAGTTCTACCTGGAATCGCCAAAACGGAGGTACCACGGCCCTTTTCGTCACTCGCCACCAGCACCCCGCCGAAAACTGCCCCGCCGGTGACGTCAAAATGGGTCCCATGCTGCTCCAACACCTCTCCCATGAGAACGCCGGCCGTGCCGGCATCTAGATTCAGGGCGAGGCCGTGGTCCAGGACCACACCCTATTTATGATACTCACCGCCTCAGACATGGACGCCGTCCAGCAGTTCATGGGCCCCTTTGCCCAGGCTGGCAGCGTTCAGATTTGGGAAGGAGACCCACGTGACGCCGTGGTGGCCCGCCGAAACTGCGGCGCCGGCGGAAAAGTGTGGGTTGGCGGCAAAATCTTCTAGCCCGGTTCTGACGTACCATCTGCATCAGCCGTGAGGTTATGTTCCGCCACGGCAAGCGGCGCCTTCTTTCCCTTGGCGTATACGTTTCCCTGAGATATTGATGCGTCCAACCTACACCTGTTTCTCCGTCTCCAACATCAAACCATATGCCACATCCTCAAGATAGGCCCGTGACCCTTCGCTGATGCCCGCGTTCCTCCACAAGTCCCTGGTCCTGGCCGCCGTCCTACTGCTGTTGGGCGCCCTGGCCTGCACTCGCCTGAGCACCACCCCCGGGGCAACATCAACACCCACCGTCACAGCGCAACCCGCCGCTGAGACTCAAATCGCCACGCCTTCACCCACGGCCACCGACACGCCTACGGAGCCGCCGGCCACGGCGCCCACTCTTACCCCCACCCCTCTGCCTGCTCCCACCGCCACTCCTACACCGGGACCCACGTCCACAGACGTCCCGTCGCCCACCACCACCCCAACGCCCGCCGGGGAGCTTGATGAGATGGTGGCCAGGGTTACTCTGGCGCTCCCTCGCTTGCGCGGCCTGGACTTCCACCGAGACGTGCCACCCCAGCTTATGACATCGGAAGAGCTGGCGGACTACCTGGAGCGGGAGATCACCCAGGAGGACAGAGAAGACCTGTTCAAAGTCCAGCAGTTGCTCTTGGTGCTTGGCCTGATTGACTTGGAAACGGACCTATTGCAGCTCTATCTTGACCTCCTGGGCGAAGGGGTGCTTGGCCTCTTCAACCCTGATGGCGAAGAGCTCTTCATCGTCTCGGACGCTCCCCAACTGGGAATCGTTGAAGAGCTGACCGTCGCCCATGAGTACACGCACGCCCTCCAGCAGCAGCACTTCAACATCGCCGGCCTCAGCGACGAGGCGGGGCACCACCGCGACCGCTCCTCCGCTGTCACGGCCCTGATAGAAGGCGACGCCCAGTTCACCGAGCTCACCTATGCCTTCGACCGCTTTACTGCCGCCGAGCTTTCCCGGGCGTTCAGAGACGCCAGCTCTTCATCAGACGTGTTTGACAACGCCCCGGCCATCATCCAGCAGGACCTGATCTTCCCATACGTGGAGGGGTCTGACTTTGTTCGGGCGGTCTTCGACGCCGGTTCCTGGGAGGGCGTCGACGCCGCCTACTTGGACCCCCCCGTCTCCACCGAGCAAGTCCTCCACCCGGAGCTGTATCTGGAGGGCCACCAGCCCGTGGACGTGGCGGCGCCCGCCCACCAGGCTCTGTTGGACCTGGGCTGGCAGTTGGTGGACGAGAATACCCTGGGCGAATTCTTCCTCCGAATTTTCCTGGACGAGGAGATGTCCTCCTTCGCCGCCTCCCGCGCCGCCGCCGGTTGGGGAGGTGACAGGTACCTTCTGTTTACGGACGCCGGCGGCCGCCTGGCGCTGGCCCTCTTTTCCCAATGGGACACCGCCGCCGACGCCCTGGAGTTCGATGATGCTGTCCGGCAGTACGCCGGTCTGGCCCTGGGGCCGGAAACCGCGGTACAAATCGCTCTAGATGCACTGAATGTAACGCTTTTCATCGCGGCGGATGAGGAGAATCTAGCTGTTCTCGCCGGTGGATTGGAATAGTCCGCTTTCTCCCACTGCTCTCTGGTGATACACTGTTTCTGATGGCTTATCCCTTCAACATTGCCAGATGGAGTCGCGTTTTTGGCTGACCATCGGTATTTCACGGTGCTTCAAACACCAAAGGGGAAGATTTCCCACCTTCTCATGGCCTTTCGTGGTTGGCCGGATGCCGGAGAAGGGGCCACCGGCGCCCTCCAGTACCTGCTCAAGAGGCTCTCCGGCAAGAAGATGGCGGACATGGACCCGGAGGAGTTCTATGACTTCAGCCATGTTCGTCCCTACATCAAGCTGGAAGATGATGGTCTGCGCCAGCTCAAATGGCCCACCAATGAGATTTTCTACCAGGACGGCTCGGACTCCTCCCAGAACTTCATGTTCCTCCTGGGCATGGAGCCCAGCTTGAAATGGCGCACCTATTGTGACGCCGTCCTGGACCTGGCCATGCAGTCCGGCGTCCACACCGTGGTGCACCTGGGCGCCTTGCTGGACGCTATCCCCCACACCCGGGACCTGGTTTTGACCGGCTCCTCCAGCGACGCTCCTCTTAGAGAGAAGCTGGCAGAGCTGGACATACGCCCCTCCGGGTACCAGGGTCCATCAGGCATCTCCTCCGCCATGATGGAGCGCTGCGCCGCCAAGGGCCTCCAATTCGTCACTCTGTGGGGACACAGCTCCCACTATCTCCAGACCTCTCCTAATTACAAAGTCACCTACGGCGTGGTCAAGACCGCCTGTCGTCTGCTCAACCTGGAGCTGGACTTAAAGGAGCTGGAAACCGCCGCCGCTATCTTCCAGCGGGAGCTGCACAAGGTGGTGGAAGAGGACTCCCAGCTCACCTCCTACGTTAAAAAGCTGGAGGCCCGTTTTGACGACGCCCTCCTCTCTCTCACCGAGATGCCTAACCCCGAGGAGATGGTCCAGGAGTTGGAGCGGTTTTTGAAAGACCAGCGGAGCGGACCCGCCGGCGCCTAGCACCTCTTCCCCGCTGCCCTGCAGTCCTTCCCGGCTTTCCTTGACAGTCCAACAGCCCGTGGCTACACTCGCTTCGCACTTGCCCGGAGGCCGGTTTATGACTACGGACCCCCCTGTTGATATCGACGCGCTGAAGAAGAAGTACGTCGGCCAAGAGAGCTCCCCCACCGTCCTGGAAGTGGAAGAGGGGCACATCGTCGCCTTCGCGGAAGCCATCGGCGACCCCAATCCCATGTGGAACGACGAGGCGGCTGCGAGGCGGCTGCCGTCCCGAGGTATGGCCGCGCCTCCCACCTTCCTCCGGGCCGCCCCCACCGGGGGTATCGATATCGCCTCGGAGACTCCCTTGCAAAGGATCCTGGACGGCGGCAGCCAGTGGGAGTACCACGAGCTGGTTCGTCCCGGCGACCGTATCACCGTGGTCACCCGTATTGATGACATGACACTCCGCTCCGGCAGGCTGGGACCCATGCTCTTCGTCACCACCGTTACCACCTATACAAACCAGTTCCTTCAGGTGACCGCCACTCAGAAAAGCACCCTCATCCGGTATTAGCGTATTTCTGAAATCGTCCCTGATCCCCTCCCATTTCGTCTTTCGTAATGCTGGAAAAGAAGAATAGCTTGGTGAACTGAACATGGCTAAGAGCCCTTACTGGGAAGACGTGACGGAGGGGATGGAACTCACCCCTCTGGTGAAAAACCCCACCACCCGGCAACTGGTCAAGTACGCCGGGGCCTCCGGCGACTTCTATGAGATTCACTATGACAAAGACTTTGCCCAGGGCACCGGGCTTCCGGGGGTGATCCTTCACGGCGCGCTCAAAAACGCCTTTCTGGGTCAGCTAATGACCGACTGGATGGGACCCCACAGCGTATTGAAAAAGCTGGGCTGCCAGTACCGGGGCATGGACCGCCCTGACGCCCCGGTTACCTGCAAAGGCGTGGTCACCCGCAAGTACGTCGAAAACGGGGAACACTTGGTCGACTGCGAGATTTGGACCGAGGACCAGGAGGGGCAGCGCACCACCCCGGGCACCGCCACCGTCGCCCTGCCCTCCCGCGCCCTCTAGCTCGCCCCAATGGCCGGCTGGCCCCAACCGATGGCAAGAGCAGGCGCCCCATAATCGCGGAGCCCCTCTTCGCTGGTCCGGCAACGAGGCACTAAGAAAACCCTGGTTGGTAAAGGAGAAAAGATGGCTGGGATAATGGAAGGCCAGGTTGGCATCGTCACCGGCGCCGGTCGAGGCATCGGCCGAGGCGTGGCCATCCTTATGGCCCAGGAGGGCGCCAGCGTCGTGGTCGTGGACCCCGGCGTGGAGATGGACGGCAGCGGCGGCTCCACGTCAGTGGCGGACCAGGTGGTCAAAGAGATTACTGACGCCGGTGGCTCTGCCGCCGCCTGCACCGAGTCCGTGGCCACCATGGAGGGCGGCGAGGCCATCGTCCAGGCCGCCCTGGACTCCTTCGGGCGGCTGGACGCCGTGGTAACCTGCGCCGGCATTCTCCGGGACCGCATGGTCTTTAACATGACCGAGGAGGAGTGGGACTCCGTTATCGCCGTCCACCTCAAGGGCACCTTCTCCGTGGTCAAGCACGCCTGCATTATATTTCGACAGCAACGGTCAGGCCGCATCGTCACGTTCAGTTCAGAGTCCGGCCTCATGGGCAACTCGGGCCAGGCCAACTACGGCGCCGCCAAGTCCGGCATCGCCGGGTTCACCAAAGTGGTGGCCCGGGACATGGGCCGCTACGGCGCCACCGCCAACTCCATTGCCCCCAGGGCCAACACTCGAATGACCGCCGGAGTGCCCGATACCGCTAGCCAGATACGCGCACAGGCCGGCGTTGCTTCCATTGAGGGCGAAGAAGACCTGTCCACCGCCGCCCCTGACGACGTGGCGCCCTTCACCGTCTTCCTCGCCAGCGACTACGCGGCGAACATCAACGGTCAGACCTTCCTGGTCTATGGCGGCACCGTATCGCTGCTTTCCCAGCCTCGAGCCGAGCGCAGCATATTCCACGGTGAGGGCCGCTGGCCCCTGGACGTCCTGTCAAAACAGGCCCGGGAGGTGCTCACCGCCGGCATCTACAACCCGGCGCCGGTCCAACCGCCGCGTCAATGAGCCCGGCGGTCCATCCCTGCGGACAAACCGAACCTGAGCATAGAGGCTGAAATGGGCAACATGCTGCAAGACAAGGTGGCCATAGTTACCGGCTCCGGGCGGGGCATTGGCAAGGGCGTTGCCGTCCTCATGGCTTCCGAGGGCGCCAAGGTGGTTGTCGTGGACCCCGGCGTAGAAGTGGACGGCAGCGGCGGCTCCACCTCCATCGCGGACCAGGTGGTCAAAGAGATCGCGGACGCCGGCGGCCAGGCTGTGGCCTGCCACGAGTCGGTGGTCACCATGTCTGGCGGCGAGGCCATCGTCCAGACCGCCCTGGACTCCTTCGGCAAGCTGGACGTGGTGGTAACCTGCGCCGGCATTCTGCGCGACCGCATGGTATTCAACATGACGGAACAGGAATGGGACGACGTTATCGCCGTCCACTTAAAAGGGACCTTCTCCGTGGTAAAGAACGCCTGCATTCTATTTCGCCAGCAGCGCTCCGGGAGCGTCATTACCTTCAGCTCCACCTCCGGCCTGATCGGCAACTCCGGGCAGGCCAACTACGGCGCTGCTAAAGATGGCATCGCCGGATTCACCAGAGTGGTGGCCCGGGACATGGGCCGCTACGGCGTCACCGCCAACTCCATTGCCCCCAGCGCTCAGACCCGAATGATCGGCGCCATACCGGACAGTGCCCGGCAGCTCCGTAGCGCCCGGGGCATCACCGGCGCTGGGTCCGGCGCCCTCCAGGGCCAGGGCGAAGACATCGCCCCCTTCATCACCTGGCTGGCCTCTGACGAGGCCCGTCACGTCAACGGGCGCGTCTTTTACGTCACGGACGGTTTGGTCAGCCTGCTTAACGAGCCCGCCCCGGTGCGCACCATCCATAAGGACGGCCGCTGGACGGTGGAGGAGCTGATAAAATTGTTCCCCGTCACTATGGGAGTGGACCTGTACAACCCCGCCCCTGCCCCTCCGCCCCAGCCTCCCGCCGCGTAGGCCCGCCTCTCAGGTTGGTTGCCTTGAGAATCAGCCATGGCGAAGCGTTCGCCTCGCGTAAGGGCTAAGAATCCAAGGTTGGTAGTTCCCACTCAGCCGCCCAGTAGGGTTTAATTTTAGATTCTGAGGGCGTCTCAGGTGGACGATGAGTGCTTTTTCAGGGGAACGCGAGGGGACCCCGGCGATAAAACCATCTGCTAGCTCCGCGCCTCTGTCAGCGCTTCCCGTTCCGCCAGCTTCTGGTCCCGGATATTCTCCCACTCCTTGTACATCACTTCCATCAGGATGAAGTTACGGCTCATCCGCCGCACCTTCTTCAACGGCCTGAACCCGCACTTCTCAAAGCATCGTTGCGCCCGGTGGTTCCAGTCCAGCGTGTGCAGGTACAGCCGCTTCAGCGAAGTGTTGGAGAAGATGTGGTCTATGAGCGTGATCAAGATGTCGAACCCGTAGCCCTTGCTCCAGTAGCCACGGTTGCCGATCATGATGCCGATCTCCGCCTCTTTGGTCACCGTGTCAATGTCGTAGTACATGATGTTGCCAATGTGGATGCCGTCATCGGTCTCCACGGACAATCTTTTCACCCAGGGCGTTGGATAGTCGAACTGCGCCTTGAATATTCGGAGGAACTCCTCATAGCTCATCACCAGGGGGCGCGCGGCATCCAGCTCCGACAGCTCCGGGTCAATGCGCCACTCGTACTCGGTTTCGGCGTCCTCCATCCGTTTCTCCCGAATGATGATCGACGCTCCGCGAAGCTCCATATCAGTCCTTTTCCGCCTTCTGCCGCAAAATGACCAGCGCCTGGTCCAGGATACGGGCCTCGTTGGCGAAGGCAAGATGCTTCAACGCCGCCTCAGCCTCGAACCACTGCACCACGTCAAACTCCGGGTCGTGGTCTTCCGTTGACCCGCCTGTGGACTTCATCAGATAGAAGTGGACCGTCTTGTTTAGCCGGGTATGGTCCTGTCCAGCTACAAACCAGTAGTTTATGCTGCCAATGGGCGCCTCCACCTCCACCACCAGGCCCGTCTCCTCCTGGGCCTCCCTGATTGCCGTCTGGACGATGGTCTCCCCTTCGTCCGGCGTGCCCTTGGGCAGGCTCCAGCGGGCGGGTACCCGCCTGCCGCACAGCGCTATCTCAACGTCCTCGTTTCGCACCCTGTAAACCACGCCGCCCGCAGAAACCAGATTTGTCACTTTGCCCTTGGCTGGTATTCTATTGGGTGCTTTTCGTCCATCCATCAACAGTCTGTCCACTTTCGATTCTATGGCCGTGCTCAGGGTCAGTCAAGCTAATGGGATATAGACGATTGATCGCCCCTCCGCGCCGCGAATCGCCACCCCAGGGGCTATTGACGGCTAGGGTATTATGCTCACGACAGTCAGGAGCGTGGTGATGCCAAATCAAGAAGAGCAGCGAGGCCTGGACCTCTTTGAGGCCGCCCGCCGGTTCAACGTCCCCTTCAACAAAGAGGTGAGGCCCCGTTCCATCCAGGTGGGGACCGGTGGCCTTGATTTCCACTGCCTGGAATGGGGCGAGCCGGAGGGGCCGGCCATCCTCCTCCTCCACGGCGTCGCCCAGCAGGCCCATAGCTGGGACTTCGTCTCCCTGGCCCTGGCCGACCGCTTCCGCGTCGTCGCCATGGACGCCCGGGGCCACGGTGATTCCGAGTGGCCCCCGGACGGCGACTACTCGATAGAGGCCCACCAATTGGACCTGGACGCCTTCGTAGACGCGCTGGGCCTCCGTGACTTCATCCTTATTGGACACTCCATGGGCGGACGGAGCGCTTACGTGTTCGCGTCGCGGCGCCCGGAGCTGCTCAAAGCGTTGGTCATCGTCGATACCGGGCCCCAGACCACCTCCACCGGCGCACGGCGCATCCGCCAATTCGTCACCCTGCCAGATGCGCTGGACTCCTATGAGGAATTCGCCCTACGGGTGCAGGAGTACACCGGCCGGCCGGCCTGGATGGTCCACGGCAGCCTCCAGCATGCGATCCGCCAGATGCCCAACGGCAAGTGGAGCTGGAAATACGACAAGGCCATTCGTTCCCCGGACTTCAATCCCCCCACCTGGCCCGCCGACCGCCTTTGGCAATGCCTGGAGTCCATAAGTTGCCCCGTAATGGTGGTGCGCGGCGCCAACAGCGACGTGTTCGACGAGGAGACGATGGACCGAATGATAGAGTTGATTCCGGACTGTAGCGGGGCCGTGGTCCTTAACGCCGGACACCTGGTCCCCGGAGACAACACCAAGGGATTCCTGGACGCCATTGATCCCCTGCTTAAACGGGTAGGCTAGCCGGGCCTCTTAATCCACCCGCTCCGCCACCTTCATGCCCAGGATGGTCCTAACCTCGTCCTCCACCCCCTCCGTTGGCGCGCTTTCGTCCTCTTCACCGGCGGGCGTCTCTACCGGCGGCGTGGTTATCACCCCGCAGAGGTACACTTCACTGCTGCCGGGCTTGAAGTAAAAGGCCGCCACTCCCTCCCTTTTGTCTTGCCCAAATATGTCTATGTTGAACCTGGTCAACACCATGGCCGCAAAGCCGTCCACTTGTTCTGGCTCAAACGCGCCCAGCATCTCCAGGTTGGAAATGCTGCCATAGCTGCCCCGCAGGTGCTCCATTATGGCGGGACGCACCTCCTGCACCTGGGGTAGGCTGATTTCAGGCTGTGGCGGCGCCTGCTCCGAAGGCGCCTTGGCCTTTCGTCTCCAGAACATGCTCAATGCCCTCCAAAGCTGCCTGAAGAATTCCAGGTATGGCTCCTACGCCACAACGAACATTTTGACCGCGGGATTGGTCTCCCCGGAAACATAGAAGGCCGCCACCCCAGGGAGTGCCAGCTCCCCTTCCTTCTGAAACCGAAGCAGCACCACCACCTCCTTGCCCCCCGAAACCTCTATGAATCCGGCTATCTCCGGATTGTGAATATCTCCGTAGGAGACGCGTATATGCTCCTCAACCACGGGACGTACCTTCCGCAGGTCAATGGCCATGACGCCTCCTGAACAGTAGAAATATGGCGAACCAGTTCTGCGCGTGGGTGGTGCCCCCAAGGGGGTTCGAACCCCTGATCTCCAACTTGAAAGGCTGGCGTCCTAGGCCGGCTAGACGATGGGGGCCGCGTTAGCCACCCAGTATAGCTTGGCTACGGATAAATCGCCAACGGCTCCAGCGCCGTGCTCTCCGGCATTCCCAACATCAGGTTCATGTTCTGCACCGCCTGTCCCGCCGCGCCTTTTACTAAATTGTCCAGACAGCTAATCACAATGAGCCGGCCGGTCCTGGCGTCTACAAACGGATAAACCAGGCACAGGTTGTTGCCCCAGGTCTGCTTTGTCTGCGGCGGTTCGGCGCACACTTTCACGAAGGGCTCGTCTTGATAGAATTCCTGGTACAGCTCTACGACAGCTTTCTCCGCTTCCGCCGCCGACGCAAACGCTCCGTCCTTCAACCTCGCGTAGCAACTGCTCAGAATGCCCCTCGTCATGGGGACCAGGTGCGTGAGGAACGTTACCGCAGGCGGACTTTCCGTAAGCAGCGAAAGCTCCTGCTCTATCTCCGGCAGGTGCCGGTGCCCCCGGACGGAATAGGCCATCAGGTTCTCGTTCACTTCGGAAAAGTGGGTGCTTAAGCTCAGCCCCCGCCCCGCCCCGGACACGCCAGACTTGCCGTCTATCACCACGTCCGGCTGTATAATCCCCTCCCGTACCGCCGGGGCCATGGCCAGAATCGCGCTGGTGGGATAGCAGCCCGGGTTGGCTATCAGCCGCGCCCCAGCCACCTCGTCCCGGTGCAGCTCCGTCAACCCATACACCGCCTCTTCCAGGTACTGTGGTCCGGGGTGCTCCACCTTGTACCACTCCTCAAACTGCCCCACGTCCTTTAGCCGGAAGTCGGCGCTTATGTCCACCACCCTGATCCCACCCTCCAGCAGCGGGATCACCCTCTCCGCGCTGGCCTTGTGCGGCAGCGCCGAAAAGACCAGGTCCACGCTCCCTTCAATATCCGCCTCTATGGGCAGGTCTATATCAGCCAGGTGCGGGAACACCTCGCCCAGCCGCTGCCCCGCCGCGCTTCGGCCCGTAACGCAGCTTATCTCCACCTCCGGGTGGCGGTACAGGATTCGCGCCAGCTCGGACCCGGCGTACCCGGTTACGTTGATGATTCCAACTTTGGTCACTTCGGCACCTTCCTGGCCCCGGGCTGAAGAGGGTTGGAAGTATAAACTCAGCCGGATAAGCCGTAAAGAATCCCGCCGGTCGGCATCCGTCTCTTGCTCACCGGCGCTCCAATTCCGCTCAGCCCGAGGCTTTTGCAGTCCGAGCGGAACTACCGGCCGGTTTAGCCTTCGCCTTGCTCGGCTTCACCGGCGCCGTGGCAAGCTCCCGAGAAGGGCACCCGAACGCCAGCAGGCACTCGCTGCACAGCGGCCGCAGCGCCTTGCATACCCTCCGGCCGTGGGTGATCAGCGCCACGTGGAAGGCGTACACTTGCTCCGGCGCCACCATCGGCTCCAGCAGCTCGTGGGCGTCGTCGGCGCTGGTCTTGGGGCCTATCAGCCCCAGCCGCTTCGCCACCCGGTGCACGTGGGTATCCACCGCCATGGCCGGCATCCCCAGCGAGAAACACAGAATCACCGCGGCGGACTTAGGCCCTATCCCCGGCAGCTCCCGCATCCATGCTTTCGCTTCCTGCAGCGGCATCTCCGCCAGGAAGCTCAGGTCCAGGTTGCCCCGTTTTTCTAAAATCAGGTTCAGCACCTGCTTGATCCGTGGCGCCTTCACCTTCGCCAGGCCGCCCCGCGTGATGGCGCTCTCAATCCGGCGCACGTCCCCCTGCGCCACCGCCTCCAGCGACTCGAACTCCGCCATCAACTGGTGGAACGCCCGCATCGAGTTTATATCGGACGTGTGCTGCGAAAGGATGGTGTAGACCACCTCCTCGGCGGGGTCCATCCGGCTGGCGTGCTGATA
Source organism: Dehalococcoidia bacterium (assembly GCA_965247585.1). Classification (GTDB taxonomy): domain Bacteria; phylum Chloroflexota; class Dehalococcoidia; order Lucifugimonadales; genus CBDFHC01. Next base: position 929,206 of record CBDFHC010000005.1, on the reverse strand, counting down.
CGGGCCGTAAGACGGTCCCAGCAGATCGATAATATCCTGCGCCGGGAGGTGTGGAGTCTTACGCGGCCTGCCCTTACGACGGGCCGGTCTCTTTGGCGCTTTGGTCTTGGCCGTAGTCACGCTGGGATTCTAGCACTGGATTTAGGGGGTCTCAAGGAATCATCCCCCCTCCCCTTGCGCCTCCCTGGTGCCGCTATGTAATATCCCTCTAGCCTCGGGCGCCACACCTGCGCCCCCTCACAAGGACCCGCAATGAACAACGGCAACTTCGCCTTCAGAGACCGCGTCCAGGACGCACTGAAGGGACACGACGCCACCTACATCGAGATTCGCATTGACCAGTCCGGCTCCACCTCGCTCCGGTACCGCGGCAAGGAGCTGGAGGAGGTCAACCGCACCAGCGGCGCCGGGGGCTGCGTCCGTGCCCTGGCCGGCGGTGGGTGGGGCTTCGTCTCCTTCAACAGCCTGGCAAAGCTGAACGAAAAGGTCGCCGCGGCGGTGCGCAACGCCCGCCTTGTCGGCGGCGACCCCGTGCTCCTCGCCCCCGTGGAGCCCATTGTGGACACCGTGCGGCGGCAGGTGAAGAAGGACCCGTCCCAGGTCCCCCTGCACGAAAAGAAGGCCCTCCTGGACCAGTACGTGGACGAAATCTGGAGTGTGGAGGGCATCTCCACCTCCACAGTGGGCTACAGCGATTCGCGCCGCCATCGCATCTTCGCCACCTCTGAAGGCGCTTACATAGACCAGGAGAAGCTGGACGTAGTCCTACGCCTCAACGCCGTGGCCCGTGACGGCGCAGATGTTCAGCAGTCCGGTGTCAGCCTCGGCTCCGCCGGAGACTACTCAGAAATCGAGGGGTTGCACCAAGAGGCCCGGGGCGTGGCCCAGCGCGCCATGGAGCTGCTCCGGGCGCCCCAGGTCAAGGGCGGCGAGTACACCGTCGTCCTGGAACCCGTCCTCGCCGGCGTCTTCATCCACGAAGCCTTCGGCCACCTTTCCGAGGCCGACCACGTCTATGAAGACGACCGCATGAAGGAGATCATGGTCTTGGGCCGCCGCTTCGGTGGGAAGCACATCAACGTGGTGGACGGCGCCGCCGTCCCGGACCTCCGCGGCAGCTACGCCTACGACGACGAAGGCGTCCCTTCAACCCGCAGCTATCTTCTCCAGGAGGGCGAGCTGGTGGGCCGCCTCCACTCCCGGGAGACCGCCGCCAAGATGGGCGAGAAGGTCACCGGCAACGCCCGCGCTATCGGCCCTCAGTTCCCTCCCATCGTCCGCATGACCAACACGTTCATCGAGCCCGGCGACACCCCCGCCGAGGATGTCATCGCCGATGTGAAGGACGGCCTCTACGTGGGCAACTGGTACGGCGGCATGACCAGCATGGAGCAGTTCACCTTCTCCGCCGGCCAGGCCAACGTCATCCGCAACGGCAAGGTGGAGGAGCTGGTGCGGCCCGTCCTCCTTTCCGGCAACCTCTTCACCACCCTGGAGAGCCTGGACGCCGTGGCCAACGATCTGAGCATGAACCAGGGCGGCGGCTGCGGCAAGGGTGGCCAGTCACCCCTGGCCGTTTCCAACGGCAGCCCTCACATCCGTATCCAGAGGTGTCTCATTGGCGGCCGATAACCTTCTGCTGGAACGGGTGCTGGACAAGGCGAAGGCCGTCGCTCAGCAGGCCGAGGTGTTCCACGTTACCCACCGGAACGAGCCGGTGATATTCGAGGCCAACCGGCTGAAAGCCCTGGAGCAGCGGCAGTCCTCCGGCCTCGCCCTGCGCTTGATTAAGGATGGCCGGATTGGCTTCGCCTCCACCACCCGTCTGGACGATGCCGACGACCTGGTCCAGAACGCGTTGGAGACCGCCCCCTTCGGCCCCCAGGCCGCCATGGACTTCCCAACCAGTCAGGAATACGTTCCCGTAGAGGTATACGACCCGGCCGTAGAGGCCCATTCCCTGGAGGCCATGCTTCAGTTGGGCCAGAGTCTTATTGACGGCGCCCGAAAGCACGAGCCGGAGCTCTTATGCGACGCTACCATCAGCCGGGACGTCTCCACCATCTCCCTGATCAACTCCCGCGGCGGCAACGCCAGCTATACCAAAAGCGTCTTTAGCGCCTACCTGGGCGGCACCCTCATCAAGGGCACCGACATGTTCTTCCTGGGTGACGGGAAGAGCTCCTGCCGCCCCTTTGACGACCCTGCGCCCCTGGTGGACGCCATCGCCAGGGAGCTGGAATACGGCAGGGTCATCGGACCGCCAGTTTCCGGCGACCTTCCGGTGATCTTCACCCCTAAGGGCGTCGCCGGCGCCCTCCTTTCACCCCTCATGGCCGGCTTCAACGGCAAGTCCATACTGCAAGGCTCCTCTCCTCTGGTGGGTAAGCTGGGCGAGAAGATGCTGGACCCCCGAATCAGCATATGGGACGAACCCGCCCTGGCCATGGTGCCCGGCAGCCGTTTCTGTGACGATGAGGGTATCCCCAGCAGGCGGCTTCCATTGGTGGACCGGGGTGTTATCAGCACCTTCCTTTATGACCTCCAAACCGCCGGGCAGGCCGGCGCTGAGAGCACCGGCAACGCCCACCGCGGCCTGGCCAGCCTTCCGGGCCCCGGCACCAGCGTCACCGTACTCTCCCAGGGAGACGCCTCCTTCCAGGATATGGTCGCCGATGCAAAGAGCGGCATCGTGGTGGAGCGGCTCCTGGGCGCTGGTCAGAGCAACATCCTGGGCGGCGATTTTAATGCCAACGTCCTGTTGGGCTATCGCATAGAAAACGGTAAAATTGTAGGAAGACTCAAGAACACCGTGATCAGCGGCAATGTGTATACTGTCCTCAACGCTGTGCAGGCCCTGGGCAACGACGGGCGCTGGCTCGGCGGCTCCCTCTTCACACCTAGCGTCCTATGCGCCAACGTGGCTGTGGCAACCCGGGAATAGGAAGGCTCGCGTTGACTCTTGAGAAATCCCTTCAGGAGATCAGGGAAGCTGGTTCAGAGCTGGGACAATCCCTTCTCTTTGAACTTTCGAATCTAACCGCCGCCGAGACCGCCACCTTCGCTGCCACTTGGGCCGATGTTCCTTCGGAGCGGCGTCTCACCGTCGTGGGCAAGCTGGTGGAGATGGCTCACGAAAACACGGACCTGGACTTTAGTTCCGTGCTTCGTCAATGCCTGAAAGACCGCGACTCCTCGGTCCGTCAGAGCGCCATTGAAGGTCTCTGGGAGTGCGAGGACCGGGTGATTATCTTGCCCCTCTGCCAGATCATCAGGGAGGACCAGTCACCAGAGGTACGGGCGTCCGCCGCCCTGGCCCTGGGCAAGTTCGCCGATCTGGCCCAAGGCGCCAAACTGCTGCGAAAGGATGAAGCACGCATCCAGCAGTGCCTCTTGGGCGCATTGCAGGATGTGGAAGAGGAGCTGGAGGTGCGCCGGCGCGCCCTGGAGGCAGCGGCCAGCTTCAACACTGAAGACATCAAAGCCTACATACAGTGGGCCTACGAGAGCGAGGACACAGACCTGAGGGGAAGCTCCCTTTACGCCATGGGCAAAACCGGGGAGCCGTTCTGGCTGGAAATCCTCGTCAAAGAGCTTAATAGCTCCGTGCCTCCACTCCGCTACGAGGCCGCCAACGCCTGCGCCGCCTTGGAGGACGAGGAAGCCATACCCCACCTGGTGCCCTTAATGGACGATGATGATCTGGAGGTGCAGCTCTCCGCGGTGCGCGCCATAGGCACCATTGGCGGACCCCTGGCCAAGAAGGCCCTGCGGCGCTGCCTCAAGACCGGGGACCCCACCCTTGAAGACGCCGCCAGGGAGTACCTGGACCAAGTTATGGCTATGGAGGACCCCCTCACTTTCGATGGCGCGCGCTGACCACCGCCCTTTGGGAGACCCCAGTGGCCGCCGTACCCACCCCTCATCAGCTGCGTCTCATCCAGCGGGCCCGTAACGCCCACCTGGCCACCGCGGACGGCGCCGCCGCCCCCCACTTGGTACCCATCTGCTTCGCCTATGACGGCGAGTCCTTCTACTCCGTGATAGACCAGAAACCCAAGCGCCCCACCGGAAGACCGCTGAAACGCGTCCGCAACATTATTTCCAATCCCCAGGTGGCCTTGCTCTTGGACCACTATGAAGAGGACTGGCGCCGTCTCTGGTACCTGCTAGTGCTGGGCGGCGCTCGGCTTCTGGAGCGCGGCGATGATCAGGCCGCCGCGGTTGTCCTCCTTCGAGATAAATATCCCCAGTACCGTAAAATGGACCTGGATGACGGCCCGGTCATCAAGATCACGCCCTCCCGCCTGGTGGACTGGTCCAGCGGTGGCGAAGGAACCCAGCCGTGACCCAACCTGAGGCCGAGTCCATCTACGAGTGGGACGTGGCCCAGGTGGGTCACCAGTCTCCTCCCTACACCTACGAGGTCACCGCGGAGAGCATCGCCAATTACTGCCACGCTGTGGGCTATGAAAACCCCATATATATCAACGAGGCCACCGCCCGCGCCCTGGGCCACAAAGGCATCTTCGCGCCGCCCACCATGCTCTACACCTACGCACCCCAGCGCCGCGAGGCCCTCATCGCCGCCCAGGGCTACATCGCGCCGGAGCAGTCCACCGCCCACCCACGCAGCACCCCATTCGTCGGCTCCCAGATTCGCTTCCTCGGCACCCGCGTCCGCCCCGGCGACGTCGTCACCAGCACCACCGCCGTCGCCGATAAATTCGAGCGCCGTGGCAACCGGTTCATCACCTTTCTGGTCGAAGGTCGCAACCAGCGCGGCGAAAAGGTGGCCGACTACTCCTACACTTGCATCTGGCAGCGGGCGTAGGGCTCTGAATCAAGACTCGGCCTGGAAAAGGGTTCGCAAACCCATAAAGCGCTAGCTCCCGGCGCCCTACAACCCTCCTGCCAAACGGGGTTCATGCCCCATCAAGCCATGCTGACAGCGCCGGCACCTAGCCCTGAACCCGCCCCGAACAGGGCGCGCCACACTTGCGTAATAGTACCGTCTTTGGCAAGATATCCCCTATGAGAATAGGAGCTTTTGAGATTGTTGAGCCGCTGCCGGAGCTGAAAGAGCCCCACGTCATTGCTATGCTCAGACCCTGGATAGATGTGGGCAGCGTCGGCACCATCGCCCTGGCCAAGCTGGAACGCCACTTCGGCGCCAAGGAGTTGGGTCGCCTGGCGCGCCCCGGCAACTTCTACGACTTCACCAGATACCGTCCGGTTATGCGAAACGCCGAGGGAAACCGCACCCTTAACATACCCAACACCATCATCAACTATGCCATTCGGGACGATCCCCCGGACCTGCTATTCTTCCACCTGCTGGAGCCCCAGTCCTTCGGAGAGGACTATACCGACTCCGTTCTGGAGGTCATCGAAATGCTGGGAGTCAAGCAGTACGTCCGCATCGGCGGCATGTATGACGCTGTGCCCCACACCCGTCCGCTGCTGGTCACCGGCTCCGCTACCGGCAAGGTGGGAGAGAAGTACGGTGACGTGCTCAAGCTCCGCCCCAGCACCTACCAGGGGCCCACCTCCATCGTCAACCTGGTGGGCGAAGGCGTCCAAAGCCGCGGCATCGAAAGCGTTGGCGTAATGGTTCACCTCCCGCAATACGTCCAACTGGAGGAGGACTACGCCGGGGCCAACCGTCTGATGGAAGTCATCTGCACCGTCTATGACCTGCCCAAGGACCTCTCAGACCCGGAGCGTGGCCGCCGGCAGTACCGCGATATCAACAACGAGGTTCAGCGAAACCAGGGCTTGAAGGCCCTCATCGAACGGCTGGAAGTCCACTACGATTCCCGTACCGCCGGGAAGACCACCGGCGAAGATGAGAACATCAAGCTCTCGCCCGAGACTGAAAAGTTCCTTCGCGAGATGGGCGAGCGCTTCGACAGCTAGCTCTCCACCTTTTCCAGCGGCGCGTAGCTCAACAGAAGACGTTTCACCCCGGCGCCCCCTGCAAAAGCCACCGTCACCTCCTGGTCTGACCCTTTGCCCGTGCTGCTCACCACTACCCCTTCCCCGAATACCCCGTGGCTCACCCGGTCCCCGGTGCGCAGCGGCAACGCAGGCACTGCCTCCACCACCACGGCGGGCCTCGCCGCCCACACCTCCCTCTTCTTCGCCAGCGGCGTGGGCGACTCGATCAGATGCGACGGTATCTCCTGCAGGAATCGGGACGGTATCGTCGGCCCGCCGCTGCCACCCATGAATCCCCTCCGGAACGCCCGCGTCAGGAAAAGCCGCTCCATGCAGCGCGTTATTCCCACGTAGCAGAGCCGCCGCTCCTCCTCCAGCTCTTCCGGGCTGTCCATGGAGCGGAAGTGCGGCAGCAGCCCCTCCTCCATTCCGCAAATGAACACCACCGGGAACTCCAGCCCCTTGGACTGGTGCAGGGTTATGAGCGTCAACGCGTCCAGAGATTCCTTGTAGTTGTCTATGTCCGCCACCAGCGCCAGCCGTTCCAGCAGCGCCGTAAGGTCCCCCCCGGGCTCCAGCCCCTTGAACTCCTGGGCCGCGCTCCTAAGCTCCATTACGTTCTCCCACCGGTCCTCTGCGTCGTCTCCCGCCTGTAGGAACGCCCGGTAGCTGATCCGGTCAAGCACCGTATCCACCAACTCCACCACGTCCAGCCGCCGGCTCTCCTCTCGAAGGCTCTTCAACAGCGCCGCGAAGCCGGACACCGCCTGCGCCGCCCTGGATGACAACGGATGGCTGGCGGCCCCTCCGGCGCTACGCTCCTCCGCTATCCGCTCCAGCGCCGCGTTGACAGATATCCCCTGGGTTGACGCCCAAAAACTCACCTGCTCTACGGTGCGATTCCCAATTCCCCGCGCCGGCTTGTTTATGATCCGCAGCAGGCTCACCTGGTCTTCCGGGTTTCCTATCGCCCGGAGGTAGGCGATAAGGTCCTTCACCTCCCGCCGGTGGTAAAAGCGCACCCCGCCTACCAACCTGTACTCCATCCCGTAGCGCAGGCACGCCTCCTCAAACGCCCGCGACTGTGCGTTCACCCGGTACATCACCGCGCAGTCGCCCTTCTTCACCCCGTCCTCCCGGCTTAGCCGGTCTATCTGTTGCAGCACAAACTGCGCCTCTTCGTCTTCCGTGAAAGACTCGCTTACAACAATCGCCGGCCCCTGCGCCTTTTGAGTCCTCAGGTCCTTGTCCAGCCTTTGCCGGTTGGACTTTATCAGCCCCTTGGCTGCCTCCAGCACCGTGCCGGTGGACCGGTAGTTCTCCTCCAGCGCCACCAGTTTCGCTGTGGGATAGTCCCGCTGAAAGCTGAGGATATTTCGGATGTCCGCGTTGCGCCAGGAGTAGATGGACTGGTCCGGGTCTCCCACCACGCAGATATTCCGGTAGCCGTCCGCGAGCAGCCGGGCCAGCTCGTACTGGCTCACGTTGGTGTCCTGGAACTCGTCAATCAACACGTGGACGTACCGCTGTTGGTAGCGGTGCAGCACATCCGGCGTGTTTCGAAACAGGTACACCGCCTTCGAGAGTAGGTCGTCAAAGTCCACCGCGTTGTACCGGCCCAGCATCTCCTCGTACCGGGCGTACACCCGGGCCGCCGTCTCCTCGAAGAAGCTGGACTGCCGCTGTGCCAGTGCCTGGGCGTCCAGCAGCGAGCTCTTGGCCTTGGATATGACGCTCTGCATCGCCCGGACGGGAAATCGCTTGGGGTCCACCTCCGCCTCTTCCATCGCCAGCTTCAGCGCGTCGCGTTGGTCCTCGTCGTCGAAGATCGTGAAGCCGGTGTCCAACCCAACGTGCTGTCCGTGACGACGCAGCACCCCAGCGCAAAACGAATGGAACGTCCCTACCGTTATCTGCTCCGTGCGTGTGCCCACCAGCCGTTGCAGCCGCTCCTTCATCTCCCGGGCGGCCCGATTGGTGAACGTCACCGCCAGGATGCTGCGGGGGCTGATTCCCACCGTCCCCATCAGGTATGCGATCCGGTGCGTGATCACCCGCGTCTTCCCGGAACCAGGCCCGGCAACGATCAGCACCGGCCCATCAATCGCCTCCACTGCCTGCCGCTGTGCCGGATTTAGCCCTTCCAGAATGGGGGTGGTCATCTCACCCGGATTCTAGCACAGCGGCACCGTTTTCCCCGGTCCGGCCATCGCCTCCATCCGTTGCCAAAGATAGCCAGCCCCGGCGGTCCGGTAAGCGTTCTAACCGGCGCCTTTGTTGCCTGCCGCCGTGATAGGCGCCCGCGGCGCCCGTATGTTCACCACCACCGCCGCCGCCAGCCCAAAGAGGACAATAAGCATCCACCACACCAGGTCGTAGTTCCCCGTGGCGTCGTATATGTACCCCGCCGTCGGCGAACCTGCTCCTATGGTCGCCAGCGACACCGGCAGCGCTATCCCCCTGATAGTCCCCAAAAACGCCCGCCCAAAGTAGTCCGCCCATATAAAGCTGGTCACTATCATGTTCGCCCCCACCGCCAGACCAAACATCGTTGTGGAGGCAAAGAGCAGGAACGTGTTGGATGCCAGCAACATCAGCGCCACTGACCCTACGAACCCCAAACACGATGCCAGGGCAACGAAGCGCACCGGCACCCGGTCCACCACCAGTCCCGCCGTCAGCGCCATCAACGCCGCCCCTGCCGCATCGGCGGCAAACGCATAAGAGACCAACTGCGCATCGAACCCCGCCTCCACCCAGTAGGGCAGCCGGTGTACGTTGGTGCTGCCCATAGCGAACCCTACCAGGGCAAAGAAGAGCATCAGCCACCAGAAGGTGGACGTCCGGAACGCCTGCCCCGCCGTCCAAAGCGGCTCTTCTTGAATAGCCTTGGCCCCGCTTCCCACCGCCGGTGTCCCCGTAGCGCCGTAGGGTGCTAGTCCCATGTCCTCCGGCTGCCGGCGCAGGAAAATGAGAGCCATTGGGACTATCATTGCCATGCTGATGGCCGCCAGCACCAGCCAGGCGTTCCGCCACCCCACGCTTTCTATCAGGATTTGGGTCACCGGCAAGAAGACTATGCCCCCCGTCCCCAGCCCCATGGTGGCCAGCGCCGTCGCTGCGCCTCGCCTTCGTATAAACCACTTGGCCACCGGGACGGAGGTGAGCATGCCCCCGGGGGCTGACAACCCCATGAAGCCCATAACGTTGAACAGCACCAGGAAATGCCACGGCTCCTGGACGTACACCAACCCTATCATGCAGCTCCCGGTGACCAGCGATGCCACCGCTATCAGCACCCGGGGGCCGTAGCGGTCCAGTAGCCGCCCCATCACGAACCCAAAGCCGCCCCCCGCCAGCAACCGCGCCGTCTGGGTCCAGCCGATGAACCCCCTAGACATCTCCAACTCTTCGCCCATGGGTATTACGAAGAGGCCGAAGTTCAAAGTGCCCGTGGCCATGGTGGCGAAGTTCACCATGCCCAGCGTCCCAACTATCACCCAGCCATAGAAAAACGGCCCACGCATTCGGCTAGCCACTACCACAGTACGCGGGTCTTCGCCTCAGCGCGGATTCCCTGCTAAGTCGAGAATTCTCGTCCGGGCCGTGATTGCGCCGCCAGGTGGGGAATGGCATGGCCGGGCTATGCCCCTCGGCCCTGTGGCAGTCCAGAGACGGCGGACACAGCATAGTCCAGGTCCCGTGGGACGTCGCCGACTGCTACGTTAGGTCCGGCACCGGCCAGGGCCGCTCTTTGACAATGTCGGAGAAGCTCCTCCCTTTCCCCAACTCCGCCCTGACCCAGTCCTCCCAGCCGTCCTTCTCCTGACAAAACGCCAGAAACCGCTGGGCATCTTTTGGCGAAGCTACCAGCACACCGTCGTCGTCCGCCAGAATCAGGTCCCCCGGGTTCACTCCCATTCCGCCCACGGATACCGGCACGTTCACGCCCCCCTCCGGAATGTCCCAGGGCTTGATCGTCATCGCCGTGACCCCTCGGGCGTAGGCCGGGAACTTGAGCCGCTTTAGCGCTTCCTGGTCCGTGATAACACCGTCGCTGACAATCCCGGCGATCCCGTACTCCATGGCCCCCAACGCGGCGATCTCCCCAAAAGTAGCGTGCCGCTGGTCGCCCCCTCGGTTCACCACCAGCACGTCGCCGGGCTTGGATATCTCCAGCGCCTTGCCCACCGCCGCCGCGGTCTGCGGCGAGGTCTGCACCGTCAACGCCGGACCCACCAGCTTAACCGGCCTCCATATCGCCTTGATGCCCCCGTCCATACCGCCCTCCAGCGCGTGCCCTAGCGTCGCCGGCACCACGCTGCGGTACGCTTCAATAAGCTCCGCCGAAAGCACATCGTTCCGCGGGTAAACGTTGATCATTGCTGCTTCCTCCCTAGATTGTTAATTCTTCAGCCTATATCAAACAGCTATTTGAGGATACCTTATCCCCTCCCACCGCTTTGATCCCAATTCAACGCCAAGCGGGAGATCAACGACATCGCAGTCATTCAAGGCGGTCCCTCTGGTGGTGTAAAATGATAACAGACCGTTAGTCGGCGGCGTGTCATTTGCCACGCTCTTTGTGCGATTGAGTTGGTATCCGAGTGTCTTGAGTCTGATCTTGACAAATAGTGCTACAACTCGTCATCGTCGTGACGGTTACTAACAATAGATGGGAGATGTTCGTTGACCAATGACATCTTAATCCAGGCGCAACTTGAACGATTGGCAAGATTGTGGCCTGCTGTAAGCTGTCGACTGAAGGTTCATGGTGGACCTCCTCAGTCGTTAGGTGATCTAGAAGACATGATTCAAAAATCAAACCGGACTCACGCTCTAGGAGTTGATGTTTTCGAAGCAAGAATGCTCTTGAAGATGGTAGACGATTTGCGCAAGCTAACCCCAGCTAGAGACTGATGACTTGGTTCCTCCCCAACAGCCAATTCCACAATTGGGGCGAAAAACTAGCAGAACTGGTCAAGGTGGCGTCACGATGGAATCAGGCAGGCACGAGAGACGGTGTCATCAATGGAATAGAATTGACGACAACGATGCCGGCCGGAGTCAACGAGATGTGGATTGCAGACGGGCGTTTGTTTCTGGCCCCACATTTCACACTGAGGTTCAATATCCAATATAGTCAGGCAACGTTAGAGGCGAGACCGCTCGCTTTCTCTCTGGCGCTGTTTGATCGATTTCAGACAAGGGAGTCTTGGGAAGCTATCCTAGCGGACGAGGCCAAATCCATTTACACGTGGGAGTATCGCTCGAGCGAGTTCTATCCGCTGTTAGAGGGAAGACCGCTGCATGTTCACTTAGGAAGTACCGGCCGCAGCATGTACTACCAAGGCGAAAAGTTCACACTACCAGTCGCATTTGACGCTTTTTTCGCGGTCATCAACGATGCCAGGGAGGCTGTGCGTCATGTCAGTAAGCCCCATCTGCTTCGAGCGGAGTTCCAATTCGACCGGAGTTTGTCAGAGGAAGAGGTTGTAACTGGACACTAGGTTGGCGCTTCCGTCACATTGTCCCCTGTCAGCCCCTGCCCCACCTCCCTCAACCGGCTGAACTCCCCACGGAACCCCTCCGCCAGCGCGCGGCGGTCCGTGCCGTGCAGCACAAACCTCGCCCCCTGCTCCATCCAGTAGGTGGACAGATCCGGCGCCTGGTGGTGCACCAGCACCGGTATCCCCTTGGCCTCGCAGGTGTCTATCACGTTTTTGACGGTCTTCTTGTAAACCGCGCTGTCATAGCCGTCCGGCACTCCTAGCGATATGCTCATGTCGTTAGGTCCAACGAAGATGGCGTCTATGCCTGGCACCTCCAGGATGTTGGGCAGATTCTCCACCGCCGCCTTGCTCTCTATCCCGATGATGGCCACGTTGTTCGTGTTGCGGCGCTCCAGGTAGGTCCGGGTCTCGGCGCTCACGTGCTCCCCGGTGTCGATCACCCGCCGCGCCGACTCTCCCTTCAGCGGACGCCACTTCGCCGCCGCCACCATCTCCTTCACCTCTTCCACCGTCTCACAATAGGGCGCCAGCACCCCCTGGGAGCCGGCGTCTATCGCCATCGTTACATAGTGTGAGTCGGGTATCGGCACCCTGACAATGGGCACCACGCCTGACGTGTTCATCATCGCCAGGAAGTCCCCCAGCTCCGCCCTTCCCCGCGGCGTGTGCTCCGTGTCAATTATGACGTAGTCCAGCCCCACGCCGTCCAACACCGGCACCCACCGGGGGTTCCGGCTCAGGGTCAACATGGTGCCGTACACTCGCCCGCCCTCGTTCAGTACTGCCTTTAGCTCTGCCCCGTTCATTGTTTTACCTCTCACCGCGGTTGAAGTTAATTGGTTGGTTTGGATGTTGACTGTGGGCCGGGTTGCCCGGCGTGGAGGCCGGCGAAAACCGACCCAGTATAGCACCCGTCTGCCGGTGTGGCACCGCCGCTCATTGGCCCCTGCACTACAGGGCCAGGGCTTCACTTTCCCCCATTGTTGGGGCAGAATAACGTCCGTCCATTTACCGCACCGACGGCCATATGACCGACCAACTCCAACAATCAACCAGCGACATTAAGGGAATAGTCCTCGACTTCGACGGCGTTATACTGGACTCCAACCACCTCAAGGCAGACGCCTTCCGCCGCCTCTTCAGCGACTTCCCCCAGCACGGCGACGAAATCTACCAGCTACACATGGCCCGGGGCGGCATGGCCCGGGACTTGAAACTCCGCACCATTTTTCAGGACATCCTTAATCAGCCCTTTACCGACGATGAGATACAACGCCGCGGCGCCGAATTCGGGAAGTTAGTGGACGGCGGCATAATGGAGAGCCCTTTCGTACCCGGCGCTGAGGAGTTCCTGCGGCGCTATTCTCAGCACTACCCCCTCTTCATCGCTTCCGGCACGCCCCAGGACGAGATGCGTGACCACGCCCGCCGCCGGGGGTTGGCGCCCTACTTCCAGGAGGTCTTCGGATCGCCCAGGAAGAAGGGCCGGATACTGCGCGACCTCCTCAACGACAAGGGCTGGCGGCCCCTTGACCTTCTGTTCATCGGCGACGCCATAGACGACCTCGAGGGCGCGCAGGAAGCCGGGGTACCCTTCGTTGGCCTGGTCCAGCCGGGAAATACGGACCCCTTCCAGGGCGCGGAACTGGTTGCCACCGTTGATAACCTGGGAGACCTGCACCGCCGCTGGCCCGGCGTTATGGAGACCCTTAAAGCCCGGGCGCCGTAGGCCGGCTGCCCGTTGGACTGCCCCGCATCCATCCAACCCCCCGGCGGAGGCCTGCAATCCCGCTGATTCACACCGCCAGCTTCTACCGGCCCCAGCACTGGGTTGGGCGTCCCTTCCGCGTCTCCCGTCAACACCCCCGCGGGCGCCGCGTCCAATGGGAGTCCCTCCCCTTCTTCTATCCACCCGCCGAGCTGCTCCGGGCCTACCGCGCCGGGGAGCTGGACTTTGACGCCTTGGCCAGGGACTACACCACGGAGCTGGACCGCCGCCACGCCGCGGACCAGTCCCTTGGCGCCTGGCTGGCCGCCCAGGCAACTGCCGAAGACCTTACGCTCCTCTGCTTCGAACCGCCGGACAAGCCCTGTCACCGGAGGGCCCTGGCCCATTGGCTGGCGGACAAATCGGCGCACCTTCATCTCGGTTGCCTTCTTTGATTGGCCCTGCATGACTCCGCCGGACGGCCTGCGTTAACCGCCTTGCCGGATTAGCATCCAATAGGCCAGAAGCAGGAACTATAAGTCGATTTATGTTCGCTCAATGTCTTAAAACCGTAGCACTTGTGCCAGCTACCGGCTATCAACATCGCCTTGACACTCTGATTTCGCAACGGCTATCATAAGATGGTTAAAACCTACCCCTAGGTGTGAGCCAACAACCGAATAGGTAGGACCAATTGGAAAGGACGGTGCCGAGTCGCACATGAACTTTATTAGAACCGTCCTCTCAGCGCTGACCGGTCAGGGGATCAAAACCGCAAGGCTAGAGGCCCAGAGAATAAAAGAGGAGGCCGAGGAGGAAAAGCGGAAGATCATCCTCGAAGGCAGAGAAGAATCCTCAACAATTCGGTCCAACGCTGAGGACGAAGGCAAAGAACGACTCAGGGAGCTTAGATCACAAGAGAATCGTCAAAGACAGAGAGAAGAAGGCCTGGAGCGCCGCACCGAAGCGGTGGAGCGAAGAGAAGGCGCCACCGACGCCAAAGAAGCTGCCATTGAACAGCTTCGAGAAGAAGCGGAAGAGCTTAAAGGCAAACAGCTAGGAGAGCTGGAAAGGGTTGCCAGCCTCACCACCGCCCAGGCTCGACAGGTAGTCGAATCCAAGGCGGAAGAGGATATGCGGCATGAGTTGGCCAAGCGTTACTATGAGCTTGAGCAACAGATGCGAGAGCAGGTGGACGAGGAGGCCAGAAAGGTAATCACCCTGGCCATACAGCGTCTGGCCTCGGACGTCGTTTCTGAGCGCAGCACCTCTCGAGTGCCCCTGCCCAGCGACGACATGAAGGGCCGCCTGATAGGCAGGGAAGGGCGCAACATCCGGGCCATGGAAGCCGCCACCGGCGTAGACATCCTGATAGACGATACCCCGGAGATGATCACCATCTCCTGCTTCGACCCGGTCCGGCGCGAAGTCGCGCGCCTGGCCCTGGAAAAGCTCATTCAGGACGGTAGAATCCATCCGGCGCGCATTGAGGAAATAGTCCAAAAATCCCAGCTAGAGGTGGAGGCGACCATTGCCCGCTCCGGCGAGCAAGCAACCTTTGACGCCGGCGTCCCCGGGCTTCACCCAGAGCTGATCAAGCTGTTAGGGCGCCTAAAGTACCGCTACAGCTACGGCGAAAACATCCTGCAACACTCCGTGGAGGTCTCCCTGTTGGCTGGGATGATCGCCGCGGAAATTGGCGGTAACGTTGAAGTATCCAGAGCGGGTGGCCTGCTACACGACATCGGCAAAGCCTTGACCCATGAGGTCCAGGGCAGCCACGTCGAAATTGGCGGAGACATAGCTGAGAAGTTCAAAATCCACCCCGATGTTCACCGCGCCATCGTGGAGCACCACGAAGACGAAAGAGGCTCAGTTGAAGCCCTCATCGTCGCCGCCGCGGACGCCGTCAGCGCCGCCCGGCCCGGTGCCCGAAAAGAGAGCCTGGAGCACTACGTCCAGCGCCTGGAGGCCCTGGAGGGTGTGGCCACCAGCTACCCCGGCGTTGAAAAAGCCTACGCCATCCAGGCCGGCCGCGAGGTCCGCATCATCGTCAAACCTGAGGACATGGATGATTACGAGGCCGCCAGCCTCGCGCGCAACGTGGCCAAAAGGGTGGAGGATGAGCTCACGTACCCGGGCCAGATTAAGGTTACCGTTGTCCGGGAGACCCGCAACGTGGAGTTCGCCCGGTAGGTAGCTCCCCAACCCCATACGCGAAACCGAAAAGTCCCGAGGAGGCATGTCCTCCTCGGGACTTGTATACTGGGGTAACATGCCCCACCGCCCCGGTGCCACAACGCCGGAACCATTTGTTACCGAGGCCCCTTTAGTTTGCGTGTCCTAATGATTGGCGACATCATTGGCCGCCCCGGCCGCCAGGCCGTCCAGCGGCTGGTTCCAGACCTCCGGCGGGAGCTCCAACTGGACCTGGTCATTGCCAACGGTGAAAACGCCGCCGGGGGGTTCGGCATCACCCCGGACACATTCCATGAGATCTACGGCGCCGGCGTGGACGTCATCACCACCGGCAACCATGTGTGGCGTAAAAAGGAGATCATTCCCTTTTTGGCGGAGGAGATGCCCCTGATCCGTCCCTCCAACTTCCCCCCCGGCACACCTGGACGAGGCTACATCAACCTGGGCAACATCATGGTCATTAACCTCATGGGACGCGTCTTCATGGAAGCCTTGGACTGCCCCTTCCGGGAGGCTGACCGCATACTCAAGGAGGCCGCCAGCCTCAGCGCCCCCAACGTGGTGCTGGTGGACTTTCACGCCGAGGCCACCTCGGAGAAGCAGGCCATGGCCTGGTACCTTAATGGCCGCGTCACCGCGGTGGTGGGCACCCACACCCACGTGCCTACAGCTGATTGCCGCGTCCTCCCAGAAGGCACCGGCTACGTTACCGACCTGGGAATGGTGGGCCCGCTCAACTCCGTCATCGGAATGGAGCCCGGCGCCGTGGTGGAGAAGTTCCTCACCCAGACGCCGCGTATCTTTCAGGTTGCCCAGGGACCCGTTGCCTTCAATTCCGTCATGATTGAGGTCGACGATTCCACCGGCCGCGCCCTCTCCGTCCAACGCGTCGACAGGCAGGTGGAGTAGCGCCTTGGCCGCCGTTGACCTACATCTGCACACTACCGCTTCCGATGGCAACCTCTCCCCCACGGAGCTGGTTAACCTGGTGGCCAGGCGCGGGGTAAAATTCGCCGCCATCACGGACCATGATTCCACGGAAGGCATCACCGAAGCCCAGGCCGCCCAGGAGAAGCACCCCGGCCTGACATTGATTCCCGGCATAGAGCTCAGCGCCGATGCACCCGGCACCGAGGCGCACATCCTGGGCTATTTCCTTCAATGGCAGGACCCCGCATTCCAGCGGACCCTCAGCGGCTTCCGGGACGACCGGTTACAGCGCACCGCGGAAATGGTCGAAACCCTGGCAAAACTGGGAATACACCTGGAGATGGACCGCATCCTGGAGTTTGCGGACGGCGCCGTGGGCCGGCCACACATCGCCCAGGCCATGATCGAGAAGGGCTACGTCAAAGACAATCGTGAGGCCTTCGACAAGTACCTGGGCCGCGACGGCGCCGCTTACGTATATCGAATGAAATTTCCTCCCAAAGACGCCATTGACCTGATACGCAGCGTCAACGGCGTGGCGGTTCTGGCCCACCCTACCTTCGTAGACAACCTGGAAGATCGCCTGGGGGAGATGGTGCAGGCCGGCCTGGCAGGCATGGAGGTTTACTACGGTGGCTACGCGCCCGATGTTGTCAGCCGGCTGGCGGAGATGGCCGGGCGGTTCGGTCTCATCCCCTGCGGCGGCAGTGACTATCATGCATTCGGCAGGGAAGGGGAGACCCTGCCTGGTGAAGCGGGCCCTCCGGAGACGTCGTTGCAGGCCCTTGAAGCGCTGGCTGCCGCTTCCACCAGCTCACCGGTCCGCCTTCCGCGACCTGACCCCGCCTGAGTGCCGGACGTGGACCTCGCCCTCCTCTACCTCTACTCCTACCTGATAGGCTCCGTGCCCACCGCGTACCTCATGGGCCGCCTGGTCCGGGGTATAGACATCAGGCAATTTGGCAGCGGCAACCTCGGCGGCACCAACGTCTTCTACCACGTGGGCAAGTGGTGGATCATCCCTCCGGGGGCTTTCGAGCTTTTCGCCAAGGGCGCCTCGCCAATTTGGATCGGCATGCTGCTCCTGGACGTTTCGGTAAAGGGGCCTTTTGGCTCTGACACCATCAACTACGTCTTCGGGTTTGACCGCTCCTCCGCTGCCTTGGCCGGGGCCAGCCTCCTGTCCATCGCCGGTCACAACTGGTCAATCTTCCTCAAATTCCAGGGTGGCCGGGGACTGGCCGTAGCTGCCGGCGCCTACTTCGCATTCGCCTTCTACCCGCTTTTGATTTTCGTCGCCAGTTCGCTGCTGGCGTGGCGTGTCTTTCGGAGCCCCGCCACCGTTATCCTGGTCTCACTGGCCCTGGTGCCGCTTTGGACCTTTCTGATGGGCCAATCATCTACAATAGTGTGGTACTGTGCCGCCGCTATGGGGTTGGTGGTCCTTAAGAGACTCACATCCAACTGGACCCCTTTCCCGAAGGACCTGCCGTTGGGCAAGGTGCTTTTCAACCGGCTGGTGCGGGACCGGGACGTGGATAGCCGCGAAGCATGGGTCTTCCGGATGCCCGTCAATGATAAGGCCCCCTAGCCCTGGAACGTTCAATGCAAGCCAAGCAAGAACAGCCTACCTTCGGCTATTGTGCCACCCACCCTGACGTGGAGACCGGGCTCTCCTGCACCAGGTGCGGCAAGTACATCTGCCCCCGCTGCATGGTCCAGACCCCCGTGGGGGCCCGCTGCCGCGACTGCGGCCGGGTGCAGCGGTCTCCTGTGTTCGACGTCAGCCCGAGGCAATATGCCATCGCCGCCGGTGCGGCCGTCATGGTCGGTGGCGTCGCCGGTGTGGCATGGGGTGTCCTTCTGGACATATTCGGCGGGATATTTTTCCTGCCCTGGCTGTTGGCCATGGGCGTTGGCTACATCATCGGCGAGGCCGTCAACGCCTCCGTCAACCGGAAGCGGGGCACCGGACTGGCCATCGTCGCTGCCGTGGGCGTCATTTTGGCCTTCATTCTGGCCTTTGTAATCGGGCGCAACTTCAACGCGCCCAGCATAATTTTCGCGTTGCTATTCCTCGGTGTGGCCATCTACATCGCCGTCAACCGGGTCCGCTAGCTCCTCCCACAGCTCCCGAGCTACCTTGCGCGCCACCGAATAGCCGAACCCCCTCCGGCGAAGGTGATCCGACATCTTCGCATGGAAACTCTCCCCGTCCTCGGTCCTCAGCCGGCGGAGGTACCTCCGGCCCGCGTTGAAGGCAGAGGCCTCTTCATCCAGCTCCTCCAGCGCCTGGTTTACCGTTGCCCGGGGCACTCCCAGCCGTCCCAGCTCCTGCTTCAGCATCATCATGGAGCGGGGCCGATGCTGCTCCCGGTTGTCACGCCAGAACCGCGCGAACTCCGCATCGTCAATGAGGCCGCGCTCCTTAAGCCGGTCTATGGCCTCATCCACTTTGTCCGGCGGGAACTGCTTCAGCAGACGCCGCCGCACCTCCGCCTCACTGCGCGGCCGGTAGGATAGAAAACGAGCGGCCACCTCTATTGGGTCGCCGCTCGCTTTTTGGCTGTTTCCCCTTCTCCGCACCACTCCCCGTTAGGGTCTACCCGGCTGTGGTTCTGGCTGCGCCGCGGGCCTTATCCTAATTTCTTGCCCACCGCAACCGGCTCGGGCTCCGGCTCGGGCGCAGGCTCCGGCTTCTGCTCTGGCGCATCACCCCGGATTAGTTTCTCAATATCCCGGGCAATGTCCTTATTGCTTTCCAGGAATTCCTTGGAGTTCTCCCGCCCCTGTCCCAACCGCGTCTCGCGATAGGAGTAAAAAGAGCCCGCCTTTTTGATGATTCCTTGCTCCGCGCCCAGATCCAGGATGTCCCCGGCCAGGCTGATCCCCTTGTTGAACATTATGTCGAATTCGGCCACGCGAAACGGCGGCGCCACCTTGTTCTTCACCACCCTGGCCCGTACCCGGTTCCCCACCACTTCGGTGCCCTGCTTGATGGACTCCACCCTGCGCAGGTCCACGCGCACCGAGCTGTAGAACTTAAGCGCCCGGCCGCCGGGGGTCACCTCCGGGCTGCCGAACATCACGCCTACCTTCTCCCGTAGCTGGTTGACGAAGAGCACCGCCGTCTTGGAACGGTGGATTGCTCCCGTCAGCTTCCGCAGTGCCTGGGACATCAGCCTGGCCTGAAGCCCCACGTGGGCGTCGCCCATGTCCCCCTCAATCTCCGCCCGGGGCACCAGCGCCGCCACGCTGTCCAGCACCACCACGCCCACCGCGCCGCTGCGCACCAGGTACTCCGTTATCTCTAGCGCCTGCTCCGCGTCGTCCGGCTGCGATACCAGTAGCTCATCCAGGTTCAACCCACAGTTGGCGGCATAGCTGGGGTCCATGGCGTGCTCCACGTCAATATACGCCGCCGTCGCCCCCTTGGCCTGGCTGTTGGCCATTATGTGCAGCGCCAGGGTGGACTTCCCGGCCGCCTCCGCCCCGAACACCTCCGTCACCCGGCCCTGCGGTATCCCGCCGATGCCCAGCGCCAGGTCCAGCGCCAGCGACCCGGTGGGTATGGACTCCATGGTCGTCGTCTGGGCGGACTCTCCCAGCCGCATCACCGCACCCTTGCCGTAGTGCCGTTCAATCTGGCCCAGGGCGATATCCAGCGCCTTCGTCTTCTCAGTCGTCATCCTCTCACCGCCAAATGCATTATGTGACCGGAATCATAGCATGTGTAATTTCAGACCAACAAGGCGATGTCGGGCTACTCTATGGGCCGTTTGAAGGTGCAGAGGAACCCTATGAGAACATCCTCGGGCATGCCTAACGACTCATACGTATCCAATGCCGCCTGTATCGTATGCTCGTTATTTCCTTCGGCGTGGCCCACCTCTTCCAAAATCTCCGGGGTAATTGGCTCCCTGCTGGGCTCCATGTTCACCAGCTCCCAGCCGTCCTGCCCAAAGCGGTTCAGTTGCTTCGTAACAACCATCATCTGCTCTTCCATTTCCGGCGGCTGGTCCAGGTTGTCCCACTCCGCGTCCCAGGCAGTCACCCATGAGTGGAGGTATTCGTATCTGGTTCGTGCCATAGTGCTCCTCGTATCTGGATTTTGTTCCAAGCCGGGCAGCGTCCCCCCCGGTTTGGCTTTCCCCGTGGCGGAATCTGGGAAAATCCTCCGGCGCCGGACCGCTGATCGGTCTAGGCCTCGTACTTCTTCCCAAGCTCCTCTTCCCAACGCAGGTAATGTATGGCGTCCGCTGGGTTGCGCTGCGGCCCCAGCGATACCACGTCGGTGGGGGGCGTCTGCACCCCCGCCAGGCCCTTCTCTTCTGGCAACCCCTCTCTGCGCCAGGCGGCCATCCCGCCATCCAGCACCGCCACGTCCCTGTATCCCAGCCCCATAAGAGTGGCCCCTGCCAGCGTGGCGCTCCGCCCGTCGCCGCACGTCACCGTTAATGGCGACCCATTGTCCGGCGCCACCTCCCCAATCTGCATCTCCAGCCAGCCCCGGGGCGTCCAACGGGCGCCGGGGACGTGACCCTCCGCGAAGCCTCGGCTGGTTTCCACGTAGACCACCGTGCCGCTCCGGCTTTCTACCTCCCGCGGCGACACCATTCGCACCTTGTTCTGGGCGTCATCCAGGCCGAAGGGAGGCCGCTCTCGCATCCCTGCCTCCAGTCCCCGGCCCTGGGCCGACCATGCCGTTACGCCCCCGGCCAGCGCGTACACCTCTTTGAAGCCCATCTGCCGGTACCAGGAGGCTACCAGCGTTGACCGGGCCTGGGCGTCGCACGCGAACACTATCGTCCCGTTGGCCACCGCCGCCACGTCGTCAGACCTTTGCACTGCCTGGCCGCCGGGGACCCACCGGAACCCCGGTATGTGTCCCCCTGCGTACTCCTCCCGGGACCTAACGTCTATCAGATAGAGCGTCTCTTCTCCACTCCGGCCCATCAGCCGTTCCAACTCCGGCACGTCCACAAACCGCACCCCGTCCTCTCGCGCCGCTCTGTCGGCGTACGCCTCCGCCGCGGCCCGCCCCTCCTCAGATGCCTCCGGCAACGCCCCCGGGCTTGCGCCTCTCTCCAGTTGGTACCCCGCCAGCACCCACCCGGCGGTTCCGTTTTTCAAGCCCACCGCGTTTCTGATTCCCATTCGTTGCAGTATCCGAGTGCCTATGACGCTGCGCGTCCGCCCGGCGCAGTTCAGCACCACCTTTGTATCCGGGTCCAGACCTTTCAGGATGTCCGTGATGCGGAGCGCCAGCTCCCCGTTGGGTACGCTCCTGCCCCCCGGCAGCGAAAAGTTGTGAAACTCTTCCGGCGTCCGGGTATCCAGGATAACCAGCTTATCCTTCCGTTCCAGCATCTCATTCAATTCAAACGAGTCTATTTCCGGCACGCCGTGCTCCACCAGCACTCGCTCCCCAAAGTCTTTGCTGGGCACGTTCGTACCCCACTCCGTGGGAAGGTCCACCGAGGTCCAACGGTTTACCCCGCCCTCCAATACCAACACGTCCGAGTATCCCATCCGCTCCAGCGCCGCCGCGGCCAAGGCGGCCTGCCGCCCGTCATCGTCGCATAGCACTACAGAGACCGACTTGCAGGGCGCCATCTCCTCCAGCTCAAACTCCAGCCGCGCCCTGGGCAGTAGGCTGGCGCCCGGGATGTGGCTGCTGTTGTGTGCCCCTGCGTCCCGTACGTCTATCAGCGCGTACGTACCGCGACTCTCCATTAGCGAACGTAAATCTTGGGCAGATATGCTACCTGGCATGGGCGCACTCCTCCTTAGGTGGTGCCGTGGTACAAGGGGCGGTGAAGAGCCGCCGTGGGCTATTCGTTGTCAGACTTGCCGGAAACGTAGCGGATCACCCGGCCCGATGCCAGGTCGAACTTGCACCGGTCCAGTCCCATCAGCGGGCTGCCGTACACGTGGATCTCCGCCGTGGGCCGGTCCGATTCGTTGTCTATCTGGTGGATCTCATCCACCTCCGGCACCAGCAGCGATATCTCTCCCGGCCTGGTCACTGCCACCCGGTTCTGCTCCAACTGGGCGTAGCCTTCCCGGGTCCGGTCGTCCACCCGGTTGAACCTTGTCTCCGTCAGCACGTTGTCCATCACCCCCATCATCCCCCAGGTGTGGTGGTCGTGAGGGTCTATGTGGTCTCCGGGCCCCCATACCACCGAGGAAATGGACAGCCCGTTGTCACCTTGATGAATCTTGTAGGTCCCGTGCAACGGCCGCGGCCCAGTCCCCAGCGGCCGGCGGTACTCTTCCGGAATCGCCTCCGGGTTCCTGATCAGCCGCTCCAGGTAGGAAGAGCCCTTGTCGAACAGCTTCTGCTGGTCCGGCGCCTCCTCCAGCAGGTCGTCCATGTCGTGAATGAAGTCTTCCAGCGTATAGCGTATCCGGGCCATCGCTTCCTCCGCCTGCCAGATATAAGGGGCCATTAGAGTGGAAATAAGTGGAGTTGGCCCATGGTAACACGGCGTTTTTATGCCTACAACCAGGCAGGAGCACAGCCTCCAGGGCAAGTCCCCGCAGAGGCCCCGCCGGACACGCTACAGCATTGGGGCTCAGGATGCGTTTTTCACTTGGTTGCCGCCCAGAACAGAACCACTTATCTTGCTTTGCCGGTATGGGATATTATTTAATTGCATTCTCGGAAATCGGCCCTGAGTCATCCCTCTCCAGCCCTAACCTTCCCCCGGCATTGGCTTAAGGTCCGGTAATCTGTCCATACAGGTTGAAACCGCGCCATTTTCTCCCTGATATTGAGGGGAAACCACAATGTATTTACCGAAAAATCTATTTCAGACTAGGTTTCGTAACCCAAGAGTCACGAACTAGATTGGATGGCGGCATATGGCTGTGTGGCAATGCGAAAATGCGACTCCGGCGGAGGACCAGTGAAGTACCGAGAATTTGTGCGTGGGAGGTTGGGACTGAAGCTCATTCCGTTTGTTGGCCTGCTGGCCTTGCTCCTTTTGGCGGCGTGTGGCTCCGGCGTCAATGAGGTCACGGTTCAGCTTGACTCGCAGGAAGGCTTTGACCAATCAGGCACCGCTACCCTCGTCTCCAAAGGCATCCGCACGGAAGTGACCATTAACGTCAGCCCCGGGCCCGCCGCCAATGATCCCCAGCCCATTCACATCCACTTTGGGAAGTGTGGCCCCAACCTGGGCGAGGTTGATAATAGTCTTAGCGACGTTGTCCAAGGGCGCTCCGTCACCGTGGTTGACGCCAGTATCTCCCAGCTTAGTGATGGCAATCACACCTTTAACCTACACAAGTCTTACCCCGAAATCCGACTATATTCCTCCTGCGGGGACATCCCTCAGCGCTGAGGCGCCCATGCGGCGCCTTTTGCCCGGCGCGCGTCCCCTCTTTGGCCTTAGATGGCAACACAAGACAGGGACACTTACGTCCAATCAGGGCCGGACGCCCTTCCTGCCGCTGCCCGCAGATTCCACCTTCTGCGCTATTTCATAGTTACCAGCCTGTTGGTGGTAGTCATCCTCGTGGTAGTCGTCGCGTTTTTTTTCGTCCGAAAGGCTGAGTCTGACTTCGCCGAGCGTAGTGCCAGCCGCGGGGCCATCGAAACCGGACACATCGTATCCCTGTTTCATCACAACGTCTGGTCCCCCCGGCAGTTCGGCTACTCGCAACCTACCCTGGCATCCGTCCTTGATCCGCCTGTATTAGATGACTTCTTCCAGCGAACCACGTTCGGCCTGAACATAATCGGCCTGAGCCTCCTGGACCGGGACGGCACCGTTCTCTGGAGCAACGATCCCGCCGCTGTAGGTCAGACCGCCTCGGACGAAAAGTCCTTCGCCAACGTGGTGAGACAGGGCACCTACTGGGCCGGCCTGCTCAAAGACCAGCCTGCTCCAGGGGCCAACCCCGGCGACGGCAGGCTGGACCTGATCCGGACATATTATCCCTTGCGGGATGTCCCCCCGGACGCCGCCCGCGAAGGGGGAATCGTCGGAGTCCTGGAGATGCGGCAGGACGTAACCTCGGAGCTGGCCACTGCCCGCCGCGACACGCTGATATTCGCCGTTATAGGCGCCTTCTCCATGGGCGCCATCCTCTTTCTCCTCCTATTCCTGATCGCTTTGCGGGCTGACCGGCTAATTGAACGCGGTTACCGCGCGCTTCTGAGGCAACAACAGGAGATGGCGGCCACCCAGACCCAGCGCATCCAGTCCGCCCGGTTGGCGGCGGTGGGTGAGTTGGTGTCCGGCGTGGCCCACGAGCTGAACAACCCTCTCACCGGAATTTGGGGGAAGATACAGCTTATGCGCTCCTCAGACGGCGATCCTGCGTTTGAGAAGGACCTGGCCATAGTCCAGCAGGAAACCGAGCGGTCAATCCGCATCGTCCAGAACCTGCTCTCCTTCAGCCGGGGCTCCTCCGGCGAAAAGCAGTACCTCTCCATCAATCAGGCAGTGGAATCCGCCATCGAGCTCCGGCGGTACGAGCTCCAGCTGAACAACGTTACGTTGGACCAACAGCTACAGCCGGACCTCCCCTACACCATGGTTGACGCGCACCAGATTCAGCAGGTCGCGCTTAACCTCATAGTCAACGCGGAGCAGGCAATGGTTGAAGCTTCTGGCGGCGGTGCGCTGGTGGTCGCCACGGACACCTACGACGGTATGGTCAGGCTCTCCGTGACTGATACCGGCCCAGGCATTCCTCCTGACGCGATTTCTAAACTATTCGACCCGTTTTTTAGCACCAAGGACGTGGGTAAGGGCACCGGCCTTGGCCTCAGCATCAGCTTCGGCATTATTCGGGACCACGGCGGACGCATCCGCGTCGAGAACAGTCCGGCCGGTGGCGCCCGGTTCATCGTCGAGATACCCGTGGTCACCCAGGGATCGCAATCGCCTGGGGCAGAGGGTATCGGTTCCAGCGAATCGCAACAGTCCGATGGGACCGGCAGAGGCTTGGGAGAATGAACTTGACCTTGCCCCGTTTTACGCCGGCTGAACACCCGGTCAGCGCCTAAGCTTCATTGGCGCCGCCACGTCAGATTGGAGAAGAGAGATGGTAAATCAGAACGCCCGAATCCTGGCCGTGGACGATGAACCGGTGATCCGCCAGGTTATTACCGAAGCGCTAGCCAGGAACGGCTATCAGTGCGTGTCTGCGTCCGGTACGGAGGAAGCCCTGCGGCACCTCCACAACAATCCTGTAACCCTGGTCCTCTCTGACATTCGCATGCCGGGGAGTGAAGGAATCGATCTGCTCAAGGAGGTGGTCTCCACCTTCCCGGACGTAGGCGTTGTCATGGTGTCCGCCGTCACTGACGTGAGCCGCGCCGTGGAGGCCATGAAGCTGGGCGCCTACGACTACATTACCAAACCCTTTAGCATTGAAGAGATGGTCTTTCGCGTCCAACGCGCCCTGGAGCGGCACCAGCTAATCATTGAAAACCGCGCCTATAAAGAGGAGCTGGAGAGACTGGTTGCTGAGCGCACCGCCGCACTGGAAGGCCGGGTACGGGAGCTCAACGCTCTCAACGCCCAATTCAGGGAGCATCTGGCCGAGGGGTTTGAGACCGAGGAACAATACAACGTGCTGGCGCGTTCTATTGAGGAGGCTTCGGACCAGCTCAAAACTGTCGTTGCCTTGGTGGAGGCCCGCCGCGCCTCGCGCGTTAACGGCGGCGCCTCCTAACCCCTCGTCCCCTCTTTAGAACTGCCGGTAGCGGTTCACAATGGGCAGCCGCCGGTCCTTGCCGAAAGCCTTGGGCGTTATCTTCACCCCCGGCGGCGACTGCCGCCGCTTGTACTCGTTCCGGTCCACCGTGGTGATTACCCGCTGCACCAACGCGGCGTCGAACCCCAGCTCCACAATCTCGTCGTACCCTCGGTCCTCCTCTACGTACGCCTTCAGCACCTGGTCCAGCACCTCGTACGGCGGCAGCGTGTCCTGGTCCTTCTGGTCCGGCTTCAGCTCCGCGCTGGGCGGCTTTTCGATAATGCTCTGGGGTATCACCCCCTTCGGCGAGCCGTGCTCGTTACGCCAGCGGCACAGCTCATACACCAGCGTTTTCGGCACGTCCTTCAGCACCGCGAAGCCCCCCGCCATGTCCCCGTACAGCGTGGCGTATCCCATGGCCATCTCGCTCTTGTTCCCCGTGGTCAGCACCAGCCAGCCGAACTTGTTTGACATGGACATCAGCAGATTTCCCCGGATGCGCGCCTGGATATTCTCCTCCGCCACACCCGGCGCCGTGCCCTGGAACGCCTCCGCCAGCATATCTTGGAACGCCACGTGCCCTGGCTCTATGGGCATTGTCCACATCTCTATCTCCAGCCTGTCCGAAAGCAGCTTGGAGTCCACAATGCTTCCTTCGCTGGAGTACCGGGACGGCATCGTCACCCCCACTACGTTCTCCCGCCCCAGCGCGTCCGAGGCCACGCTGGCCGTCAGCGCCGAATCAATCCCCCCCGAGAGGCCAATCAGCACCCGGGTGAACCCGTTTTTTCTCACATAGTCCCGGCAACCCGTCACCAGCGCCCGGTACACCTCTTCCCCCCGGCACAGCGTTGGCGATATGTCCCGCTTCTCCAGCGGCGGGAGCTCCCTATCCTGGAACTCGGACACCTGGACCAGCTCTCCCGCTCCCTGCCCCCGCTGTTGCCTGCCCCGGGGGTCCCGCAGCCGCGACCGCAGCACCGCGTCTATGTCCAGGTCCGCCACAAGCAGCTCTTCCTCAAAGCTCACGCCCCGGGCCACAGTCCTCCCCTGCGGGTCGAAGATCGCGCTGGCCCCATCGAACACCAGCTCGTCCTGGCCTCCCACCGCATTCAGGTACCCAACGTAAACCTCGTTGTCTGCCGCCCGGGTGGCCATCATCCGCTCCCGGTCCCGCTGCTTCCCCGTGTGGTACGGCGACGCGTTTATGTTCACTATCACCTCCGCCCCGGCGTCCCGCTGCGCCACCATAGGCCCCATGGGGTACCATGCGTCCTCGCAGATGTTCAGCCCCACCGCCACCCCGCCGATGACGTACACCGGGCGGCTCTCCCCCCGCCGAAAGTAGCGGTCCTCGTCAAACACGCCATAAGTCGGCAGGTATATCTTGTGGTAAACCCCCGCCAGCTCACCGTCTTTCGCCACCGCCGCCGCGTTGTAGATATCCCCATCCGTGTCCACGAAGCCCACCACCACCGCTATCCCCTGCGAAGCCTCCACCACTCGGCGCATCGCCGCCATGTTGTCCCGCAGGAACGCCGTCTTGTACAGCAGGTCCTCCGCCGGGTAGCCGGTGATGGCCGTCTCCGGGAACGCCACCAGGTCCGCGCCGAAAGCGCGCGCTCCGTCAACGTACTCCAGAATCTTCCGGACGTTCCCGTCCAGGTCGCCAACGGTGGTGTTTATCTGGGCCAGGGCCAGGCGAAAAGTGCGCATTTTGCCTTCCACCAAGCGTTTTCCGTCAGTATATCACGTTAACCTGCCTACTTTCGGCCTCATTCTTTTTACGAGACTGCCCTCCGGCGGTTGATATATTGACGCCTGCCTATGGTCGATCGCTTTGTGGGAAAACGCCCCAAATTCCCAACACCATGTAGGTTCCGTTGAGTAAAGGTAAGTAAATAGAACTTAATTCCATTGACAATAGGTGTCATTCCTGTATCCCGTAAACCCGCCCGGTTAGAAAACTAACCTTGGGCGCTATTTGCAGTACCGGGACACCCTTCAGATTACGCTCCGTTCGAGGCTCCCGGGGTACGCATCTCTCAGTACCGGCAGACGGCAAGCCGAAACTTAGCCCCAGGAGGGCCCGCAATGATAGGCAGACCAGTGAACAGGTGGCTCAACTCCCTTCCCAAGTACTGGATATTTGTGGCCGCCGTACTTTCCGTATTTGCATTAGCGGTCATCGCTTCGTCCGCTGTCCTGGCCGATGAAGAGATCCCCAATGCGACCCCCACCACTGATGTTAGCGAAAACAGCGCCATTATCGACAACGGTACTGTAAAGCTGGGCGTCCTTGACCAGGGCCACCTGGGAGTTAACGGGACTGTACGCGCGGCCAGCGGGACGACAATTGTCGGCGTGCGCTACATGCCTACCGAAGGTGAATCCACCTCGCAAGGTTGTGTCTGTGAGGGCTGGGGCGTGGGCGACGCCGGCACAGGACAGGCCGGTCACACTGATGTTGCCGTTGGCGGGGTTCAGAATCTAACGGTAGTCAGCTTCACCACCTCGGGAACACCGGGCACCGGACCGTCATCGGTGGACTCGGCGGGCGATTCCGCGGTATCTGTAGTAGACGCCTTTGGACGTCTAAGGGTCACCCACGACTTCCACCCCACGCCTTTGACTTCCGACCTGTTGGAAGTCGAAGTGACGATAAAGAACTTCTCTTCCACCGCGGTGACGGACCTCCGTTACACTCGGGCCATGGACTGGGACACTGATCCCACGCCCTTCAGCGAGTTTGTAACGATCCAGGGCATAGGCAGCGCGGCAAACCTGCTTTTTGCCTCCGACAACGGGTTCGCCAACCCCAACCCATTCGCTGGGCGAGGGGCGTTAAACGCGGCGTGTAATAACACAAACTGCACGGACGTTGGGCCGCAGGACCACGGTGCTATCTTTGACTTTGGATTTGGGCCGCTGGCGCCAGGCGCCAGCAAGACCTTCCGAATCTACTACGGCGGGGCGGCAAATGAGGCCGGCGCGCTGGCAGCTCTCAGCGCCGTAGGCGCCGAGGCCTACTCCTTGGGCCAGCCCAACGTGACCGGCGGGCCCAACCTGGGCATACCCAACACATACATCTTCGCATTTTCAGGCATCGGCGGAACGGTGCTCATCCCGCCGGACCTGTTGCTTGAGCCAAATACCGGGGAAAACGTAATCGGCGATACTCACACACTTACCGCCACTTTGAAAGACGACTCGGGCAATCCGGTTCCCAACGTTACCGTCACCTTTAAAATTATTTCCGGCCCCAATACGGGCACCATTGGCACCGCGGCCACCAACACCGCCGGCGTGGCAACCATCGGCTACACCAGCAGCGTGACCGGAACCGACACCATCCAGGCTACCTTTGTTGACCCAGCCACCGGTGATCCTGGGTCCTCCAACCCTGTAACCAAGGACTGGATCGTTCCACCCAACCTCCCACCCACATGTAACGCCATCAATATCGGGCTTACCGAGGACGGGGGAACCACTTCGCATCCCCTGATCCTCCAGTGCAGCGATCCAGAAGGCCAGACGATCCAAATCGAGATCGTGGCCTTGAGCCTGACCAGCGTCAGCCCTGTGAACGTGACGGGCGGCCTGCCCGTCACGTTCACAGGGCTCGATAGACCTGAACCCCGCCCCCAACTTCAACGGACCTGGCGGGACCTTCGAATTCCGCGCAAAGGACATCTTCGGCGCGGTCAGCGGTGACACCTTGGGAACGGTCACCGTAGCCGCGGTAAACGACCCGCCGACAGTTTCGGCCACCAGCTCCAGCGTCACCGTTGACGAGGGAGAAACGGCCGAGAACGGCGGCAACTTCGATGACATAGACGCCGGCGACGTGGTTTCGGTAACCGCCTCGGCGGGCGCCGTGACCCAAACCGGGACCCAGAGCGGGATCTGGACCTGGTCTCTGGGGACCAGTGACGGACCTGACGACAGCCAGAACGTGACAATCACGGCCACTGACAGCGCAGGCGCGCAGGCTACTACGTCCTTCAGCCTGACGGTACTGAACGTGGCGCCTACCCTTACTAACCTTTCCGCCACTTCGCCGATCGACGAGGACGGCACCAGCACCCTGGCTGGAGACCTGGGCGACCCGGGCATAGACGACCTAACATTGGACGTAAACTGGGGCGACGGCTCACCGGTACAGACCTTCAACTACCCGGCGGGCACCACCTCCTTCTCGGAGACGCACCAGTACCTGGACGACAACCCCACCGGCACCCTCAGTGACGAGTACCTGATCAGCTTGACGCTGACGGACTCTGACGGGGCGCAGGCTACCGAGGGTGGCGGAGGAGGCGGAGGAGCTTCCGGGTTGTTCTGGACAGAAGGCCCTGGCGAAACGCGCCCCGTAGGTTTTGCAACCGGTGGCGACAAAGTCCGGCGGGCCAACCCGGACGGGACAAGCCCCACAGACGTGGTAACGGGGCTGCGCCTCTCTACGGGGATCGACCTGGCGGACGATGGTAAGCTCTACTTTGGTGACAGACTTAACCCAAGTGGCGGGGCCCGAGGCAACGTCTACCGAGTAAATACCGATGGCACCGGTCTTG
Source organism: Dehalococcoidia bacterium (assembly GCA_965247585.1). Taxonomy (GTDB): domain Bacteria; phylum Chloroflexota; class Dehalococcoidia; order Lucifugimonadales; genus CBDFHC01. The sequence goes on along the minus strand of CBDFHC010000005.1, from coordinate 898,628 downwards.
AGACCATGGTCACCAACATTCTTCGGGTGAACGGCGTGGCCGTGGATACCGCCGCGGAAGACATCTACGTGGCGACCTTCGTGTCCTCACTGCAGCGCTACGGTTTCAACGGCGCGCTGGAAGCAAACCTTGATAGAGACTCATCGGACGTGGCGCTAGACCTGGCCAACGGACACATCTACACCACCAACTTTCGCCGCAATTCCGTCGAGAGGATGAACCTGAACGGCACCGGAAAAGTGGTCCTTCAATCCGGCCTGAAGAGGCCACGGGGCATCGCGCTGGACCTGGAGGCGGAGAAGATCTACTTCGCCGATGATCCTAGCCCCTTCAATGACTCCTTTGACGGGCGCATCATGCGCGTCAACATGGATGGCACCGGGTTCCAGGTGATAGTGACTGGACTGAACTTCCCCTGGGGCGTGGCGTTGGACGGACAGGGGCACGTGTACTGGGCGGAGCGCCGCGGCGATCGTATCGCCCGAGCCAACCTGGACGGTTCCGGCGTAGAAACCATAATCAACACCGACGCTCCCTTCGACTTGATAATCGGCGGAACGGCCGGCAGCGAGCTGAGCGTCAAGGTAACGGTCAACAACGTGCCGGTGGAGATCGTCTCCATGAGCCTCACCGGTCTGTCCGAGGGCACCCCCACCAACCTGACGGCTAACTTCACGGACGTGGGCACCCTGGACACTCACACGGCCACGGTGGACTTCGGCGCTGGAGCCGGCGCGCAGCCGGCCGCGGTGGCCCAGGGCGCCGGTTCGGGCACCGTAACCAGCTCGAACACGTACCCTGACCAGGGGACCTTCGACGTAACGGTTTGTGTGACCGACGACGATACGGCCTCCACCTGTCAGACCCAGACGATCACCGTCCTGAACGTGGCGCCCTCCGGCGTGGCCAACGCGGCTAACGTGACGGTGGACGAGGGCACCGGCGCCGCCAACAGCGGCACCTACTCAGACCCCGGCGACGACAACGTGTCCGTGTCCGCATCCATTGGCGCGGTCACCAAGACTGGAACTAACAACGGGACCTGGAGCTGGAGCTTCGGCACTGACGACGGTCCTTCGGAGAGCCAGACCGTAGACATTACCCTGGACGATGGGGACGGCGGAGTGACGGTGGTCAGCTTTAGCCTCACGGTGTTGAACATAGCGCCCACGGCCAACTTCGACCGGCCGAACAACGTAAACGAGGGCAGCTCCTTCAACATGGGACTGAGCAGCCAGTCTGACCCGTCCAACGCGGACACCTCGGCAGGCTTCACATACGCCTTTGACTGCGGCGGGGGCTTCGGCGCCTACAGCGGCACCCCCACGGCGGTGTGCAACACGGCGGTAGACGACGGGCCTCTGAGCGTGGGCGGCAAGATCAAGGACAAGGACGGCGGGGAGACCACCTACAGACGGTAACGGTCCTCAACGTCAACCCGTACAGCGGCACGGTAACGGTCCTCAACGTCAACCCGTCCATTACCGCCAACGGCGACACAATAAACGAGAACGGCACCACCACGGTAAGCGGCAGCATCACCGACCCCGGGGTGCTGGACACCTTCGACATCACCATAGATTGGGGCGAGGGCGTGCCGGTGGTATACAGCTACCCGGCAGGTAGCACCAGCTACAGTGAATCGCACCAGTACCTGGACGACGATCCCACGGGGACCGGGTCTGACGTGTACGCCATAGGCGTGTCCATAGTGGACGACGACGGCGGCACGGGCAGCGCCGGCACCTCAGTAACGGTAAACAACGTAGCGCCGGTAATCACCTCAGCCAGCGGCGACAGCATACTGGAGGGGGGCACGGCCAGCGTCAGCGCGGGCTACACAGACGTAGGTACGCTGGACACCCACACGGCCACCATAGACTGGGACGACGGCACTTCCGACGGGCCTTCCGCGGTGAGCGGCGGCAGCGTTAGCGGCAGCCACGCCTACGGTGACAACGGCACCTACACCGTGACCATCACGGTGGAGGACGACGACACGGGCACGGTATCCACCACGGTGGCGGTGAACGTAGCCAACGTGGCGCCCACCTTGAGCTTTGACACCAGCGGGGCGATAAGCTTCGCCGGAGGGCCGGCGTTCCTGGGCCGGGTGAACCGTGAGCAGACGCACGACGCGTCGGCCACGGACCCGGGCAGCGATGACCTGACCTTCACATGGGGCTTCGCCCCGGACCCGACCACGGCGGCGAACACCTACTTCAACAACGGGGCCAGCGCGGACCCGCTACCTAGTCCCCACGGGACATACCCCTTCGGGGCGTCGGACAACGCGTCGGTGACCTTCATAGCGGCGGGCATCTACACGGTAAGCGTGTCGGTGACTGACGACGACGGAGGGAGCGACGCGGACAGCCTGACTAAGATAGTGGCGGACGACTGCGACTGCGCCAAGAGCAAGGGGTTCTGGAAGAAGCAGGTAAAGGACAAGGGTAAGAAACAGATAGACGCCGACACCATGCAGACGTACCTGGACATAGTGAACTACGCCAGCGGCCACTTCAGCGAAGTGACGACGGCGGCCACCATAGCGCAGGCGCGTCAGGTGCTGGACCCGAAGAGCGGGAACAACGGCAGTGGCAGCGGCAACGGAAGCAACCAGTCCAAGGACTCGGGTTCAGGCTCCGGTAGTGGCAAAAAGAAGAAGGGTGGCAAGGACAAGAAGAAGGGTGGAGACGCCAGCGGATCAGGCGGCGACAGTGGCAGCGGCAACAAGCTGGACAAGAAGCGCCGGGACGCCACATCGCAGGCATTGGCCGCATGGCTGAACTTCGCCAAGGGCGGGGTGGAATGGGACGAGGCCATCACCATAGACCAGGGGAGCGGCAGCGGCAGTGGCTCCGGCAACGGGGCGCCGGTGGAGGTACTCTCCTTCCAGGCGCTGATAGCCGAGGTCGAGGCCATCCTGAACAACCCGAACGCGACGAAGGACGACCTGAACCGGGCCAAGGAGCTGGCGGAGTCGGTGAACCAGCACGACAAGAACAACCCGCTGTGCGACACCGGGTCAGGGTCAGACAACAGCGGCTCGGGGAACAGCAAGAGCGGCTCCAAGTCATAGATAGAAACAAGATAGGCTGACAAGAGGGTCAGCTACACGGAGGAACAGACGGAAGGCCGGGCGCAAAACGTCCGGCCTTCCTGATTCCAGCCCTGTGAGATAAGATTGATACAGATGACGGGTGGCCTACTGCTTCTGATCCCCGTCGGTGGAGGTAACACGGCCAGCAACGCCGGCGGCAACGGGAAGGGCAAGGGCAAGAAGTAAGCCTAAGCCATAGATAAAGGCAGCAAACAGAAGGGCGCCCCGGTTTTGGCCGGGGCGCCCTTCTTGCGGTCGGCTCCACCTCAGCCTCAAACTCTTCAAAGCTGGCGTCTGGGGGGATTGCCCTTGCGCCGCTCTTGTGCTTTGATAAACGTTGAGCTTTGGTCCGTCCGGCGGTAGGAGCGCCCTGCTGTTTCAACAGTTGGGCAACCCGGATAGCGCATGGGAACAAACCATGAAAAGCGGTTCCTGGAGGGAACATATATGTTGAGGCGCCTCGCTCTAGGGATGGTGGGTCTAACGCTGGCTCTTGTGGTTGCCTGCGGCGGAGGCGGTGACGACGACGGTGGAGGCAACGACGCGCCCACTGCCACTCCTACCTCGGCGGCCGGGGCCTCTTCTGCCGCCACCGCAACACCCACCCGCACCCGGCCCCCGGCGGGAGTCCCTACCAACACTCCCACTCCTTTCTTCATCGTCGGCACACCCTTGCCTGAAGAAGCAATGATACGCGAGGGCGCCCAAACCTTCGTCACCGTGCAATGCGTGGCTTGCCATAAGGTTGAGGGGCTGCCCGGAGACATTAGAGACCAGATAAGGTCCGGCTTCGGCGTCGCCGGTCCCCCGTTGGACGGAGTGGGCACCGCCGCCGAGACCCGCGTTCCCGGCCTCAGCGCGGAGGAGTACCTCCGCCAGTCCATGCTTGAGCCCCAGGCCTATGTGGTTGAGGGATTCGATGTAGACATGCCCTTGACGCGGCCACAAATGACCACCCAGCAGTATGAGAGCCTGATCGTCTTTCTACTCACCCTGAAGTAGCACCCACCGCGCCCATCCCGGGCGCTCCATTCCCTTTGGAGGGCGGTCCCTCGTTTCCAGTCCGTGCCGGCCTTACGGCTATCGCGACTTCACCGGGCGATTCGCCCCATTCCGGGTAACCATTTCCCGCCCTTGACGCTCTCGCACCACCACCTTACTATCCCCTCATCTTGGAATTCGCAAAGATACAGGAAGGTGGCTGCAATGTTGGACCTGATCATTCGCGGCGGGCAGGTGGTAACCCCCCAAGGTGTGGGCGACCTGGAGATTGGGGTCCAGGACGGCCGCATCGCCGCGGTGGCCCACCCCGGCGTGCTGCCCCAGGAGGCCCAGCGGGTCATAGACGCCTCCGGCAAGATCGTCCTCCCCGGCGGGATTGAGCCCCACACTCACATCGGCATCCCGGTGCCGGAGCAGTGGGCCGGCCGGTCAGAGGTCATCACCCAGCCCCCGGAAGCCGCCACCCGAGCCGCCGCCTTCGGCGGGGTCACCACCTTGCTGGACTTCTCCGGTGACCTTCCCCTGACACCGGAAGACAAGGTCTCCACCACCCCCATCTCACGCCAGTTGGAGTCCCGCCAGGCGGCCTTCAACGGCCACAGCTTCATAGACTTCTCCTTCCACCACATCCTGGCCCGGGAGGTGAGCCCCCAGGCCCTGGGCGAAATTGGCGAAGCCATCCAGTCCGGTCAGGCCAGCTTCAAGATATTCACGACCTTCCTGGCCCGAGTCCCCTACGGCCACCTTCAGGCCGTCTTTGAAGAAGTGGCCAAGCACGGCGGCATCATGGCCGTCCACGCTGAAGACGATGACATGGTCACCTACACCGAGCAGAAGCTAAAGCGCGAGGGCAACGACCAGGGCTACAACCTTCACCTGGTGCACAGCAATATATCCGAGGACGTATCCTTCCGAAAGGTCATCCGCCAGGCGGAGCATGCCGGCGTGGGAATCTACTTCGTCCACGTCACCGCTAAAGAAGGCGTCATTGCCATCGCCGAAGCCAGGAACAGGAGCCAGCCGGTCTACGGCGAGGCGCTGCACAACTACCTGGAGTTCACCGCCGACGACTACAAAAAGCCCGAGGGCACGAAGATCCACACCTATCCTGCCATAAAGTACGCCGACGACCGAGACGCCCTGAAGGCTGGCCTGGCCGATGGCCGCCTGGCCACCACCGCCACGGACGACTACACTACCTATAAAGACGTCAAGCTTTCCGGCCAGACCGTTGAGTCCGTCTGCGGCGGACACAACGGCATCGAGACTCGGGTGCCTGTCTCCTATACCAAGTTCGTCGCCGAGGGTGGTATGAGCCTTCCACGGTTCGCCGATATCGTGGCCACCAACGCCGCCAAGATCCTGGGCATGTACCCGCAGAAGGGCGTTATCGCCGCCGGCAGCGACGCAGACTTCATGCTCGTGGACCCCAACCTCAAAAAGACGCTCACCCTGGATGACCTTCACTCCGACTCCGACTACAGCATCTGGGAAGGCTTTAGATGCGTCGGCTATCCGGTGATGACCATCCTTAGAGGAAAGGTAATCATGGAGAACGGCCAGCTAACCGGCAGCTCCTCAGACGGCAAGTGGCTCAGCCGCAAGGTATCCCCGGAGGTTATCTCCCTGCCTGTGGTCTAGTCCCTTCCTGGTTGCTTCCAACCCGGACTCTGCCCTGGAAATAGACCTTCGGCCCTCCTATTCCCGCTCATCCTGAGCTTGTCTAAGGAAAGGAGAGCGGGAGGCCCAGCCCGTGACTTTTAGTCCTTCCTGTACAGAAAGTGGGGGTTCCCTGGCGAGGATGCGGGCACACCCCCGTACCCGGGATGCAAGCAGGCCAAACCCCTTCTGCCACCGTATAAGTTACGTACCCGGCTCTGACGCATCTTACCTTTTTATACAAGGACGGCTAATTTGCCACCGGCCAAACGCGAAAACTCATTCGGTGCAAGCCTTGTGCGGGGTAAACCGGCCGCCCAGATTCAATGGGTTAATTACACGGGATTCAATGGGCAACTCACTGCCCAAATCAGGGGCAGCCCTTTTGATTTTTCACTAGGCTTGCCGTAATATAGGATTGGAAGTGGCGGCAACAGGGGACCAGCCGGGACTTCCTCCGTGAAGTTTGAGGTAGCTTATGGGTAACAAAAGGTTGATGCGTAGCGGCTTTATCTACTTATTGATTATTGCCGCCGTCGTCATTATCTTCTTCACCATCATCCCCGGGCTGGGTGGCTCCAAAGAGATTCCTTTTACCGGGGGTGGTCAGTCAGTGCTGGAGATGGCCAAGAACGGCCAGGTCACCTCAATTGAGGTAAAAGGCGAAACGCTAAAAGTCATCACCCCCACTGGATCAGAGTTGAAGAGCCGCATTGGCAAGGGCACCGATATCACGGAGGTGTTCCGCCAGGAGGGGATCCGGAACGTCGAGATCACCTTCAAAGGGTCCGGCGGATTCAGCCTGGGCATTCTCCTTAACTTCCTCCCCCTCATATTTTTCGGGGCCCTCATCATCTTCATGATGCGCCAGGCCCAGGGCAGCAGCAGCCAGACGATGAACTTTGGCCGAAGCAAGGCCAAGATGATCGTTACCAACCGGCCCGCCGTCACCTTTGATGATGTGGCCGGCACGGATGAGGCGAAGGAAGAGCTCCAAGAGGTGGTTGAATTCCTCAAGTCCCCTGAAAGGTTCCTCGCCTTGGGCGCCCGCATCCCTCGAGGAGTGCTGCTGGTGGGGTCCCCGGGCACCGGCAAGACCCTCCTGGCTCGGGCCGTGGCAGGCGAGGCCGCCGTTCCCTTCTTCCCCATCAGCGGCAGCGAGTTCGTCGAAATGTTCGTCGGCGTCGGCGCGGCCCGGGTGCGGGACCTCTTTGAGCAGGCCAAACGCAACGCCCCCTGCATCGTTTTCATTGACGAGATTGATGCCGTGGGCAGGCACCGCGGCGCTGGTCTGGGCGGTGGACACGATGAGAGAGAGCAGACCCTCAACCAGATTCTGGTGGAGATGGACGGCTTTGAGACCGGCACCAACATCATCATCCTAGCCGCCACCAACCGGCCGGACATCCTGGACCCGGCGCTCCTGCGCCCCGGCCGCTTTGACCGCCGCGTGGTGCTGGATCTGCCGGACATTGTCGGCCGCCGGGCCATTCTCAAGGTCCACACCCAGGGCAAGCCCTTGGCCCCCGAGCTGCGGCTGGACATCATTGCCAAGCAGACCCCCGGTTTCAGCGGCGCTGACCTGGCTAACCTGGTCAACGAGGGCGCGCTCTTGGCCGCCAGGCGCGGCAAAAAGCTCATCAGTGAAGATGAGCTGGAAGAAGCCATAGACCGCGTTATCGCCGGCCCTGAGCGCCGCAGCCGCGTCATCAACCCCAAGGACAAGGCAATGACCGCCTACCATGAGGCCGGTCACGCCCTGGTAGCCTGGAATCTACCCAACGCTGACACGGTCCATAAGATCTCCATCATTGCCCGCGGCGCCATGGGCGGGTACACCCGGCTGCTGCCGGAGGAGGAGCGTAACCTCTGGACAAAGAACCAGTTTGAGGACCTTCTAGCCACCGCCCTGGGTGGCCGCGTCGCCGAGGAGATCGTCTTTGGCGAAGTGACCACCGGCGCCAGCAACGACCTGGAGACCGCCACGCGGATTTCCCTAAAGATGGTCAAGCAGTACGGCATGAGCATCAACCTGGGACCGCGTACCTTGGGACGCCGCCAGGAGCTGGTTTTCCTGGGCCGTGAGATCTCAGAAGAGCGAGACTACGGGGACCGCGTCGCTGAGGAGATTGACCAGGAGATACAGCGCTTCATCGGCACCGCATACGACCGGGCCCACACCATCCTGACCGCCAACCGGGAGCGCCTGACAGAGGTGGCTGAATACTTGATCGTAAACGAGACCGTTGAAGGCGAGGAGCTTAAAGCCCTGTTCGAGGGGCGCACCCCTACAAAGACTGTCGAGACGGTCACCACCGAAAAGGCCGCCCCTCAACCCCAGCCCGTCATTGACGCTAGGCCGACTCCCAACCTGGCCAGCCAGCAAGAGGACCGGCCCCTCACCGAAGGCGGCCCCATGATGGACGTTACCTAGCCGCCGGCCTCCGGCTCTCCTTCCAGCGGCAGTTCCCGGTAGTAGATTCCCCACCTCTGCATCAGCCCCTCCACTTTTGCGTCACCTTGCGCCGTCAATTCACGCAGGAATCCGGCCAGGGCGTGACCCGGCATCCGTTCTTGGGCGCAGACCCAGCTCATCTCCCCCGGCACCACGTACACCAGCCCCCGCTGATGCTCGCAGCCCAGGTCAATGCGAGTCATTCCTTCGCCCGGTTTGATATCCAGGCCGTGGGCGGCAGTCCCGTCCATATCTCTGACTCCTTCTGAACAAATGGTCCGGCAAACCCCGGCCGCTAACCCTTGATTACTCCCATGGACCGCAAGCGGGCCACCTTCCTTACCATGTCCGCCTGTTGGCAAACGTCCACCACCTGGCTCACGTCCTTATAAGCTGAAGGCGCCTCTTCCGCCATAGATGCCCAGCCACCGTTCGCCTTAACTATGATCCCCTGCTCTCGAAGCTCAGACACGATGTCTCTCCCCTTGAGAGACCGTTTGGCCGCGCCACGGCTCTGCACCTGGCCCGCCCCGTGGCACGTGGACCCGAAAGACCCTTCCATGGCGCCCTGGGGCCCCACCGCCAGGAAGGAGTAGCTTCTCATATCCCCGGGGACGAGCACCGGCTGCCCCACATCCAGGTACTGAGCCGGCAGGTCCGGGCTCCCCGCCGGAAACGCCCGCGTGGCCCCCTTGCGATGGACGCATAGCTCCACCTCTTCTCCGCCCACTACCTGCGTCTCAATCTTCGCAATGTTGTGCGCCACGTCATACACCTGGTGAATCCCCATATCCCGCCAGCCCAGACCGAAGACCTGCTCAAACGCCTCTCGGGTCCAGTGGGCTATGCACTGGCGGTTGGCCCAGGCGTAGTTGGCCGCGCACCGCATGGCGTTCAGGTAGTCTTCACCTTCCCTAGACCTGATGGGCGCCGACGCCAGTTGTCGGTCTGGCAACCGGATGCCGTGGCGCTGGGCCGCTCCCTCCGCTACCTTTATATAATCATCGCACACTTGGTGGCCCAGCCCTCTAGAGCCGCAGTGAATCATCACCGTAATCTGCCCTGCGCCGGTGATTCCAAACCGCTCCGCCACCTTAACGTCATGCACCTCGTCCACCATCTGCACTTCCAGAAAATGGTTACCGGAGCCCAGCGTCCCCATCTGGGGCGCTCCCCGCTGTCTGGCACGGCTCCCCACCGTGGAAGGCGCCGCCTCTGGAATTCGCCCTCCCTCTTCCGTCACCGTCAGGTCTTCTGGCGCCCCGAAGCCTTGCGCCACCGCCCATTCCGCGCCGCCTATCAGCACCTGGTCCATCTCCTCCAGCGGATCAATGATGATCTTTCCCTTGGAGCCCACACCTGAGGGGGCGCCCTGAAATAGCGCGTCCACCAGCGCCTCCAATCTAGGTCTCACCTCCTCTTCACGGAGGTCCGTTCGCAGCATCCTCACACCGCAGTTTATGTCGAACCCCACGTCCCCGGGGGATACAACCCGTCTCCCGTCCGGGTGGCGGCCACACCTCCCACGGGAAAGCCGTATCCCCAGTGGATATCGGGCATCGCCAGAGACGCGCACACAATCCCCGGCAGAAAGGCCACGTTGGCCACCTGCTCCAGCGCCTGGTCATTGACAATCGACTTGATGAGCCGTTCATTGGCGTACACCAGGCCCGGCACCCTCATCCCGGGCTTATAGTCCTGGGGCACCTTCCATAACGTCTCGTTCACCCGTTGCAGCGCCTGCTCCATCTTCCTTTCCCTTCCACAATCCTCAAATGTCCAGAAATACCCGGGCCTTCCATTCCCCGTCATGGGTCACCTGTAGGCCAAGGTACGTGGCCGCCTTCACTCCGGGGCCTATTCGGCGCCTCTCCTCGTCAAACCGTTCCCCAAAGTACCTGGCCCTAACCTCGAACCTTTTTAGCACCAGCCCTTCAACGTCGAAGATGTATACCAGTTCATTCAGCCAGTCCACCAGCAGCGCCTCCACATCCGGGGCCGACACCTCAACACCCCGGCCGCACGCTTCCCGCACCTTGCTGAGCTCTGCCATGGTGGAAAACAGGCCCGTGGCGGCCTGCGCGAACATCTCTGGCTGCGTCTCCCCCTGCGCCGATATTCCAATGTCTGCGGTGTGCTCGATAAACCGAAAACTACCCAAACGTCCGGCCCTCTCCTCTAGTTACGATCATAGCACCCACCCTCTTGGCGCCTCCTTTTTGGCGCTCTGACGGTCCCGCTGAGCCGCCGTTCCTTCATTATTAACAGTGTGCTTGACCGAACCGGTGCAATTATCGTTCCATAATTGGCAGATTGCCTTGACACCTCTTTTGTTGATGCCTATACTCCAGTATTGAAGCCCAATTAGGAATTCCCGTCCAACTACTGCCTTTAGGGGATCTTCCATCCGGGCTTATTTCCCTCCCTACTTAATGGGTCTCCCTTGGTTTTTTGCTAACCTCTCATTATGATTCGTTGTTCACCGGACTTAGATGACTAAGTACATCTTTGTCACTGGGGGCGTAGTCAGTTCCGTTGGCAAAGGGGTCACTGTCGCTTCCATTGGCCGCATCCTAAAGAGCCGCGGCATTTCCGTTTCCGTAATGAAGCTGGACCCCTACCTAAACGTCGACCCCGGCACCATGTCCCCCTACCAGCACGGAGAGGTGTTTGTCACCAAGGACGGCGGCGAAACCGACTTGGACCTGGGCCACTATGAACGGTTTATCGACATTGATCTCACCCGCTCGTCCAACTTGACCGCCGGCCAGGTATATCTCTCCTTGATAGCCAAAGAGCGCCGCGGAGATTTCCTGGGCGGCACCATCCAGACCGTCTCCCACGTCACCAACGTCATCAAGGAGCAGATCATTGCCCTGGCGGACGAGTCTAACGCCGATGTCGTAGTCGTGGAAGTCGGCGGCACCGTGGGTGACATTGAAGGGCAGCCTTTCCTGGAAGCCATCCGGCAGATGCGCAACGAAGTGGGCCGGGGTAACGTCTATTATGTTCACCTAACCCTCTTGCCCTACATCTCCGCCACCGGGGAGCTCAAGACCAAGCCCACCCAGCACAGCGTCAAAGAGCTTAGGGGCATTGGCATCCAGCCGGACTCCATCATCCTTCGCAGCGATCATCCCGTTTCTGATGGCATCAGAGACAAGGTTTCCCTCTTCTGTGACGTCTCGCGGGACGCCGTAATCCCCTTGCTCACCGTGGATACCATCTACCGGGTCCCGCTAATCCTGGAAGACTGGGGTCTGGGAGACCTGCTGGTCAGCTCCCTGGGCCTTTCTGACCAGGGCCGCGATATGAAGGACTGGGCCGGCATGGTTGACTCCATGGGACAACTCCGGAACACCCTGCCCATCGCGTTGGTGGGCAAATATGTAGAGCTACAGGATTCGTACATATCTGTTAAAGAAGCGCTTCAGCACGCCGGCCTCTCCCACCAGCAGAGCATTGACGTTCAGTGGGTCCACTCCGAAGAGATAGAGGAGAAGGGCCCCCACGAGCTGCTCAAGAGCGCCTGCGGCATCGTGGTGCCTGGGGGCTTCGGCCACCGCGGCACCCTGGGCATGATTGAGACCGCCCGCTACGCCCGTGAGAACAAAGTCCCCTACCTGGGCCTCTGCCTGGGCCTCCAGATGATGGTGGTGGAGTACGCCCGGAACGTCCTGGGGCTGGAGGGCGCCGCCTCCGCCGAGATGGAGCCGGACTGCATGGAACCCGTCATAGACATCATGCCGGAGCAGCGTGGCGTCACGGAGAAAGGCGGCACCATGCGTCTGGGCAACTACCCCTGCCGGTTGGTGCCTGGCTCCACCGCTCACCGGGCCTACGGCGCCGCAGACATTGAAGAGCGGCACCGGCACCGGTTTGAGCTTAACAACGCCTACAGGGAATCGCTAGAGAACGCCGGCCTGCTGTCCAGCGGCCTCTCGCCGGACGGCAAACTTGTCGAGGTTTCTGAGGTGATGGGACACCCCTTCATGGTCGGCACCCAATACCACCCGGAATTCCTCTCCCGTCCCAATAGGGCGCACCCACTGTTCAAAGAGTTCGTGAGCGCCGCCATGGAGACCCTCCGGGAGGGGGACCAGCCATCTCTGCCGCTGGGGCAGGAAGGTATTCCCGTGAGACACCATTCCTCCGCGGTGGAAGCGGCGCCGGGAGATTCCTCCTCGAATTGAACCCATTCCCCATCTTCGGGAGGTTGTAGTGGAACTGTTCCTGGACTCCGCCGATGTTGATGAGATCCGCCGCGGCGCCCAACTGGGCGTGCTGACCGGCGTAACCACCAACCCCTCTTTGGCCGCCAAGGCCGGCGTGGGCGGCGGCGTCGAAGCCTACAAGGACGCGGTCCGGGAGATTGCCACCATCATTGACGGTCCCATCTCTGTGGAAGTGGTCAGCACCGATGTTGAAGGAATGGTGACCGAGGGCAAGGATATAGCCGGCTGGATAGACAACCCCTGGGTCAAGGTGCCCAGCACCCCCGCCGGCTTCCAGGCCATGTCCATGCTTTCGGCGGAGGGCATCAAGATAAACCAGACCCTATGCTTTTCCGTTAACCAGGCAATCTTGGGCGCCCGGGCCGGCGCCACCGCCGTTAGCCCCTTCGTTGGCCGGTTGGATGACCTTGGTCAGAACGGCATGGACCTGGTGGCTGAGATTGCATCTATATATAAAAGGTATGGAATCCAGACCAAAGTATTAGCCGCCAGCATTCGCCACGCCCTCCACTGTGTTGAGGCCGCCCGCGCCGGCGCGGACATTGCCACCATTCCCCACAGCGTCCTTATGCAGATGACCCAACACCCGCTTACGGACAGCGGCGTAGAGCGGTTCCTGTCCGACTGGCGAAAGGCCGGCGGCTGACTATCAGCCATCGGTTACCCGTTCCCATGGAGCTGACCCTGCTGCATTCGTCATCATTCGGGCCCATCGCCACGAACCGTGGGCTAGTCCCAAATCCCTTGGAAAGACGTGACCCAAATTGACCACGCAACGCACCCTGGACGTTTCAGAGCTTGAGCGCAAGAGCAAGGAGGAGCTGGTGGCCATTGCCCAGGCTATGGGCATGGAAAACGGCGCCGCCCTGAATTCCCTTCGAAAAGAGGACATGGTTGTCCGAATCGCTCACAGCCATCCGGACCAGTACGCCCTGCGAGGCACCGGCACCCTGGACATGATGAACGATGGCTATGGCTTCCTCCGCCAGAACGGCTTCCGGGCCGGCCACGGAGACATCTACGTCTCCCAGTCCCAGGTCCGCCGCTTCGCCTTGCGTAACGGCGATACCGTCGGCGGCCATGTCCGCTCTCCCAAGGGTGGCGAGCGCTACTTTGGCCTCGTCAGGGTGGATGACGTCAACGGCCAGGACCCGGAAGTTGCCAGGGCCCGTCCCGCATTTGAAGACCTCACCCCCATATTCCCGGAACAACAGCTCATCCTGGAAACCGTGCCCTCCAACCTGATCACCAGGGTGATTGACCTCTTCTCACCCATTGGCCGGGGACAACGGGGCCTCATCGTGGCGCCGCCCAAGGCCGGTAAGACCACCATCCTTAAAGAGATTGCCAAAGGCGTCACCGCCAACAGCCCGGACGTCCACATCATGGTCGTCCTCATCGGCGAGCGTCCCGAGGAAGTGACTGATATTCAACGCTCCATCAGCGGCCAGGTCTTTGCCTCCACCTTTGACGAGTCCGTGGAGGACCAGTGCCGCATGGCCGACCTGGCGTTGGAACGGGCCAAGCGGCTGGTGGAGTCCGGCCTGGACGTCCTCATCCTCATGGACAGCATCACCCGGGCCACCCGGGCCTACAACCTGGTGCTCCCCAGCAGCGGCCGCACCCTGTCCGGCGGCATTGACCCCGTGGCCCTTTACCCGCCCAAGAAATTCTTCGGCGCCGCCAGAAACGTTGAGTTCGGCGGCAGCCTCACCATCATCGCCAACTGCCTGGTGGACACCGGCAGCCGCATGGACGAAGTGATCTACGAGGAGTTCAAGGGGACCGGCAACATGGAGCTCCACCTGGACCGCCGGCTGGCGGAGCGCCGCATCTTCCCCGCCGTGGAAATCAGCCGGAGCAGCACCCGCCGCGAAGAGCTATTCTTCGATGAAGCGACCCTCAAGCAGGTCTGGCTCCTCCGCCGCATGGTGGGCCTCCTGGGAAACGACACCGTGGAGGTCACCGAGAAGGTGCTGGACCGCCTCTCCCGCACCAAGAGCAACGCCGATTTCCTGGCCAACCTGGCCCGCGACGCTTAGGCCCTATTCGTGCCTGTTTCTGCCCTTTTCCGGGCCGGATTCGACCCTTCTTTTCCTCTTGAATACCAGTATTACGTTACTTGACAATGAAGATGCCCCATGTGTATAGTCCCGTCTGGTTCGCCAACAATCGGTGAATTGAATCTACAGCCACGAAGGTTTTGTATCATAAATCGTTAGATGTGAGGGTGGATGTGGCTCATAAGGGCCATTTTCGGGTGGCGGTGGTGGCAAAAAGGGACAACAGCGTTCCGACCTTCAGAAAAGCCAGTGGCAACTTAAATTTTGGGGCAAAACCGCTCCGGGAGGGAGAGATTATGCATTCTTTTCTTTGTTATACTTCGGCCCGTGCCAATCCCTCCTCGGCGCGTAATAGCTTTTCGCACTTAGGAGGAGTGTTTATGGCCAGTAGTCCAGTCCTAGTCCTTAAAAATCGGCAACAAGGGGGGATAAAGTGAGAAAAAAGGCGTTTTGGATTATTCCAGGCATACTCGTCCTAGCCCTAGTAGGGCTTTTGGTCGCTTTGCCGGCCTCGGCGGCGCCTTCCGGCGCCGTTGACGGTACCATCGTTTTGGGCAATGGTACCAATAGCATCGGCACGGCCAACACAGGTGAGTTCTTCTCCGACAGGACACTGTGCGGTGATGGAACCTCAACTTGTAACATCGCTAAGGTCACCATCACTGATGCGGACCTGAGCTTAACCCGGACCGGAAAGGCGCGTATAGTTACCAGCGCCACCACCGGCGGTATCGCCCCGTTCCTGCTCACCGGCGCGACTGGCGCCAGCCACACCGCCGCTGTGCTGGGTGGTGAGAATTCCCTTACGATGACCGCCAGCAGTACCGGTGGCAACGTTGCCATCGTTATACCCCTCACCGACCAGAAGGGTACGACGGTCGCCACCGACGACGTTATCGTCTTCGGGCGTGACGCGGACGACGACGGCGACGTTGACGCCTCTGACGTCACCCTGAGAATTGGGGGCGTTCTCAAGACCCCTACCGTCAACGTAGCCAGTGGCCGGATTACCACTGTAACAGTGGCGGCCGCGGACAACGTCGCGAGTGGCACGAACAACATAACGATCGCCTTCGAGACTTCGGATTACGATCAGGCGACTCCGGCCAACACGCCCATCGCCAGCGCTTCCGTGGAGTTCGGAGCCGACTTCCTGGCCACCACCACTCGTAGCGTCCAGACAATTGACGTTATTGACAACACGGCCGGCAGCATCAAGACCACCAACGACATCGCCTTTGCCGCCGCCACTGACTCCATCCTGGTCACCTTCAACTACAACGTGCTGGAAACCAAGGCCAGCCTGGTAACCTACAGTAGCCCCAGCCTCACGGCCAGGGGTCTCACCAGGGTTATCTCTGCAGTAGAGACCACCTCCTCCAGCGCCGCCTTCACTACTAACTTAGGCCTCTTTAGTGGAGTGGACTTCGATAAGATCGTTGTCGCCGCCGGCTTGGCCGCTGTTACCAACTTCGACCATCTACAGGCGGACGCGGTGATAGCTGCCGACGCCGACCTTACTGCCCGTCTAACAACCATCGCCCCGTTGTTGGGCATAGCCACTACAGGCACGACGGGCACCGACCAGGACGAAGACGGTTCAGATACCAACTTCGTGGCTGCCATCATGCCCATTGCTGATGGCGAGATACTCACTGTCAGCTACAGCGACGTTGGCGCCACAGCCACCGTCTCTCGGTCAGATACCGCTAACATTGACCTGAAGGCTCCCTCGGTAACAGTAGTCAGCCCGGTCCATAAGTCGAATACCAACACCTTGGCCCAGACACTGTCGGCTGAGGTAACTGATGAGCTGTCCCCCGGTGGGCAAGCCTCCGGCATTACAGTCGGCAACGCCGACACCCTCATGGTCAACAGGGTGACCAACGCCACTGACACCGCCACCACCCTGGTGCCGTTGCTCATTTCGTCTAACTCCTTCCGAGTTAGCCGCTCCCTTACTCTGGTGGCCGGCGATGAAGGACTGGTCAGGTGGTGGGTTCCTGCCACAGACAACACTGGAAACATCACGAAGTTCGCGGACACTCGCACCAAGGCCCAGGTTGCACAAGGGGTCACTAATCCGTCTATGGTGGGTGTTGGGAATCCTGCCATCTTGGGAACCGTCCCTGGCAACCCCTCCATGTTCTGGTTGGACCTGAATGCTCCGACCATAGGCACTACGGCGGTTAAGACCGGTGGCAAAATCGATACCAGGCTTACCGTTATACCTGCCGGTAGCCACACTAGTACGACTGATTCCACCGTCCTGACCGACATCCAGGCGAACTTCCTCGCTGCAGGCGATAGCCTGGTCAAGATTGGCGACACGGTTACCAACCTCACTGATGGCAGCAGTTGCGCCATCACTGCCGTTGCCACCACCACGGTCACGTGTACCGCATTGGCAGCGGTGACCGGCGGCACCGGCGGCACCACAAACAACTGGAACCAAGGTGACGCTTACAAGATCACCAACGGCAGCCTCGGCAACGTAATAGACCTGGCCACCGCCACCAGCGTGGTGCAGGTTACGATTAGTCCTGGCACCGGCACGGCGGATCTAGATTCCGCCACCGTTGACGCCGCCGACTTCACAGTCGTTGGCTCAACCGTCTCCTCGGCTACAGTAGACAAGGCAGGCACCAAGATCCTGCTGAGTCTGGCCACTGCCCTGGATACGTCCGGTAAACCCAAATTGGAGCTTCCTGGTTCCGTGAAGGACCTGGCCGGCAACACTATGGCCGTCCTTACCAGCACCAGCGCCATCACCGCGATTGACGGCCTGGCGCCCGTCATCACCGGCCCCGACGGCGCTGCGGAAGTTACCTTAACTGGTACCGCAGCCAGTCAGACGATCAGCAACGGCGACGTAGTCATCGCGTTCGGCTCCGGAGAGGCTGCGGCCACCACCCCGGTGGTGACTGGCACTTACCAGACTGTGGTTGGCGCCAACCTGGGTGCCTCCGCCTTCGTCGCCACGCCTACCGTTACCAGCACCGGCACTAACGCCTGGTCGGCCACCATCAAGATCACCTCGGCCACGGGCACCTCGGCGGCCGGCCTGGTCAACGTTCAGATAACCCTTACCGACGCCGCTGGCAACGTCGCCACCGCCGGTCTGGCTGATCCGGACAGCACCACTGCCCTGACCTCAGGGGTGCCGACGATGTCCGCCGGCGCGTTGGTCTTCGAGTTCGATAACAGGCTAAATGAGGGCGTCAGCGCGGCCACCAGCGTATTCACGGTCAGTCCGGATACGGCGCCGACAACCAACTCCTTCACCACCGACACCGATAGCCCGTTCATCACCATAGACTTCGGCAACCACACTCCGACTCAGAACGCCGGGACCGCGAACGTCGCCACCGGTGGTGAGGACAAGGAGTACAGCTTGACTTTGGGCACCGTTGGTGCACCGGCCTTCACGATTGAGACGGACACCCATGGTGCGGTCACCCTCACCTCCGCAGTCTGGGGCTACCCGGACGGTACGACCGAGGACGTACTAGCAGACGTGGTGGCCGTAGACTCCAATACCTCCGTACTCGCTCCCACCGGCCTGGTCGTGGGTACCCATACCCTCACCCTCCAGGCCAAGGACGATGCGGGCAACGTCTCCACCAGCGTCGGCTCCACCACAGCTACCAGCTTCACGCTGACGATGAGCGTGACGGCGAGGGCAGACTACTCGGTAGCCATCAAGCCGGGCTCCAACCTCATCTCCATCCCGGCCGCGGCCTCCGTGACAGACATCAACGAGCTCATCGGGGCTAGCTCGCCCATAGACTTCGTGATGACCTACGACAACGCCACGGGTCTGTGGCTAGTGGCCACACGGGACACTGACGCCGATAGCGATACCTTCGGTGAGCTGGTGGGTAACTTGGCCACCTTAGACAACGCCCACGCCTACTGGGTCAACTCCGACCGCTTCCTCTCCCTGAAGTTCCCCATCCCGCGGTCGGCGGCTGGCACTCCCTCGTTCCCGACCATTATCCGGGTCTTCGCGGGTTGGAACGCGATACCGATAGGCGATAGCGCACAGACGGGAGTTCCCACCACGGCGGCTGAGGGTGCAGGCTACCCAGACCCGGACACCTACTTCGCTGGCGTATCCTGGTCGGCTGCCTACACCTTTGACACGGCGCGGAACGCCTTCCTCAAGACCACTCCCGTGACCACTCCGCTTGCGGCCTGCACGCCCGTTCTGCTCGGTACGGTTCCTGAGGCAGGGATCCAGCCGTGTCTCCAGAACGGTCAGGGCTACTTCGTCTACGTGATCGCTGATGGGGTGATCATCCCCTAACCCGGTAACGTAGCAACGGTAACTACAAAGGAAGGACCCGCCAGCCCGGCGGGTCCTTCCTCTTTGTGTGCCTACTTGACAGATGGTTCACCTGTCGGCCATCGTTAACCGCTCTATCCCAACTCAAGCTGGCGGCCTGGATGTAGCCTTTCTAAGTCGAGTGCGTACAGGAGAATGCAACCCGCCGGGGGCGGATGGGTTCCCAGCCGGTCCGCCTGTGAGGCTGTGCGGTATTGACTTCCTCGGCATTTTCAACGTCGCTTTGTCGCACGTTTAGCGTCCGCTTAAGTCATGGCATTCCTATGGAAATAGCGCCGTCCCTACTCTACCTGCGCCTAAATAGGGGGAGTCCAGAGGGGGATGGCCCCTTCAGGCGAGAGTCTGAGGGTCTCCCTCAGCAATTAGTTTTTAAAACCTTCCGGGCCGGGCGCGTGGGTAGCACCAGCCTGTGATTTGCAATCCTTTGTAATAGCTATACCGGTCACCAAAGATGATAGCCGCCACTATTGTTTCATCCTCCTTGGTGCTGGACGCCAACATGGTCGATTCCGAGTCGGCCTGTAAGGATCAAGGAATCTGGTATGGAGAGGAGAGCATATCCGACCCCTGCGCCCAGCCTCGCTGTTCCAGCTTAATGTGTTCACAAGCTCCGTGGCGGATGAGAATGGCTCTCGGAACTTAAATCAAGATCTGACAGGGCGGGCGGCTGGGCGCAACCTAACCTGAGGTTTTCATGACCCGGGGAAACTGCATGAGACGACCCGAACCACAGCTAAACTGAATTGAAAGGTCCTACCCGGGAGAGAGACGGCCTTTTTTAGGCTGGTCTGCGTGGAAACGCGCCTGAGGACGGCCTAACCGGCCTCGGCAGTCCGCGCCCTTATGGGCCGCAGCACCGTCACCGTGGTCTCTATCGGCAGGTTCGTCGCCGTCACGTTCATCCGCGGCTGCGGCTCGCCGGCGGTGGCGCCTATCTCCTTCAGGAACGGCTCCAGCGCCCCCAGCTCCACGTCTAGCCCCGCGGTGGCATAGTGCATCGGTATCACCAGCTTGGGGCCGAGCGTGCGGATCAAGTCCGCCACCCGGCCCAGCGGCAGCGTGCACCCTCCCCCTGCGGGGACAAACAGCACGTCCAACGGCGTAAGCTCGTCTACCTGCGCCCCGCTGACCCCGGTGCTTAAGTCCCCCAGGTGACACAGGTGCAGCCCCTCCATCTCCAGCAGGTACGCCGTGTTCCGCGGCTCCGGAACCTCCCCGCCCCTGCGGGACGTCTGAATGCCCCTGATATACACGGATGAGATGGCATACTCCCCGGGGCCGCTCACCAGTTGGTAGCCTCCGGGAAGCCCGTCAAGCGAGCTATGGTTTGGGTGCTCATTGCTAACAGTGACAATGTTCGGCTCTATACTTCCCAGCCTGGTGCCGATCTCAGGGGGGAAAGGGTCCGTCAGCACCGTTACGTCACCGCTACGCAGCCGAAAGCACGAGTGCGCCAGCCAGGTTATCTCCATAGTGTCAGCCTGCCGCCGCGCATCCCCACCAGCGCCCACGCCGATGGCACCACCAGCGAGGCCACGTACAACTTGGCCAGGTCTCCCGGGATGAAGGGATAAAGTCCAAACCCCAGCGTCTTGTCCCACCCCACCCAATACGCCAACTGGAGCAACCCCGGTACGTAAAGCACCACATTGCCAATGAGCATGGCCACCAGCAGCCCTGGGCCCCTGTCTAGACCTCGCTCCACCAAGAAGCCGATCACCGCCGCCGCCGCCACGAACCCTATGATGTAGCCGCCGGCCGCCAGGTTCCATACAAGTCCAAATTCAGCGCCGGCCGAAGCAAATACATGCAGGCCAGACGCGCCCAAACTTAGGTACATGATCGTAGCCAGCGTGCCCTGCCGTGCCCCCAGCGCCGCCGCCGTGACCAGGACCGCCAGCGTGCTGCCCGTAATGGGCACTGGATTGCTGCCGAAGTGGATGGAGATCCTAGCGAAGAAGATGATCAGCAGCGCGAATGTGGCAATTCGTGTCGCTTCCGCCACCACCGTGGAAGGCGACGCGTGCGTAGCGGACGACACCGCGGCGCCCCGGATCTTGGCCAACACCGCGGCGGCCAAGTGCGCGGAGGCGGCCAGGCCCACCGCGATTCCCACCACTATCCCCAGGTCCTTCGCACCGTCTTTGACCACGCCCTGCCAGGTCAGAGGGTTAATCAGATCAAAGCTGGCTGGGGAGAGCGCCTCCAGCGTTCCGGTGAGAATCCCCACCACCGCCAGAATCACCAGGTTTACCTGGATACCCTTCGCCGAAAACGCCGCTTCCGCCAGAGTGCCGGTCCGTGTCTGAACTGCCAATCAAAGCTCCTTTATGGTCAGGTAGAGCCGGGGAGAGGGGAGGAGTATAATAATTGGGCAATCAGCCAGTCAACGCCTTCACTGTGGACAGGGCCATTGCTACATCCTGTCCCCAAGTCGGCAGCTACCGGTATTGACCCGGCGGTAATGACAATCGTCTAAAAATGTTAAACGAGCACACAAACGCTATCCTCAGGACCTTGGTGGAGCAATACATCAAGACCGCCGTTCCCGTAGCGTCGGAAAGCATCGCTCGGCAAGCGCCCATCAAAGTCAGCTCTGCCACCGTCAGAAACAAGATGGCCGAGCTGGAGGAGACCGGCTACATCATCCGCCCGCACATCTCCTCCGGCGGGATGCCCTCCTCTAAGGGCTATCGGTATTATGTCGAGTCCCTGGACGATGGCCTGGAGCCCCCCTCACAACTTCAGGAGTTTGTGCGTAACCGGTTTGGCCAGGTGGCCCGAGACATGGAGGTCTGGATGGAGGTGGCGGCGTCCATCCTGTCAGAGCTTTCGGAAAATATGGCTGTGGTCACCTACCCCAAGGCGCCGTCGCCCAAGATCAAGCACATCCAACTGGTGCTGATCCAGGAGCTCATGGCCTTGCTGGTAGTCGTGCTTGAAGAGGCCCGCCTTCGAAAATACCTCTTAGCCTTGGACGACCCCTATACCCAGGGCGACCTTACCGTAGTAGCCAATAAGCTCAACTCCATCTACTCCGGCATGGGTTACTCGGAAATACTGGGAAATGACACCCAGCTTACCCCATTCGAGGAGTCGGTCCGGCAGGACACCCTCAGCATCCTCAAGGAAGAGGACGTGGACTCCACCTCGGACCACGCTGTGGACGGCCTGCGGTTGCTCCTGGCCCAGCCCGAGTTCGCTCAGGAGGGCAAGGCCCAGCAGATCATGGAGATTGTGGAGGGCAAGGGGCTGCTCAAGGGCATAATGGCAGACCAGCCCAGCGCCGACAGCGTGACAGTGCGCATCGGCGGCGAAAACTCAGAGGATAATCTTAAGCCCTTCAGTGTAGTCGTCTGCCGCTACGGAATGCCCAATGAGGCCAGTGGCATAGTGGCCGTCATGGGGCCCCAGCGGATGCAATACGGTAACGTCATCGGTGGCGTCCGGTTCCTCGCCAGCCTCATGCAAGACCTGATGTACCAGGCGCCCAATCGCTCCCCGGACGCCTAGACCCCTCACCACCGCTCCGGTCCATCACCCCTTCCCTGCTTGAGCCGTTGCCCGTCCCGAACTTATAATAGTAGCTGTATCATTTTGCCTTGGAGGGGCTTTGGCTAAACGGGACTACTATGAAGTCCTTGGCGTTTCTCGCGGCGTCTCTGAAGAAGAGGTCCGTAAGAGCTTTCGCAAGAAAGCCTTGGACTATCATCCCGACCGGAACAAGAGCCCCGACGCCGAATCCAAGTTCAAAGAGGTCAACGAGGCCTACCAGATTCTGATCGATCCCGAAAAGCGGGCCCGATACGACCGCTTCGGCCATGCGGGAATCGGCCCGGAGGCCGGCTTTGCCAGGGACTTCGGGGGGTTCGACATCTTCGGCGGCATGGGCGACATCTTCGACTCCTTCTTCGGCGACGTCACCGCCCAGTCGCGTCATGCGGCCCGCCGTGGCTCAGACCTTCAGCAACGCATGGTCATGTCCTTTGAAGATGCCTACCTTGGCGTTGAAAAGCAGGTTGAGGTAAACCGCATGGAGCAGTGTCAACGCTGCAAGGGAAGCCGCGGCGAGCCCGGCACCACTCCGGCCCGGTGCTCCACCTGCCGCGGCTCCGGCCAGGTGCGGCGGGCCCAGCGTGGCCTCTTTGGGCAGTTCGTCCAGGTGGTCCCCTGCAACGCCTGCTCCGGCCTGGGCGCTACCGTCGAATCGCCGTGCACCGCCTGCCGCGGATCCGGTAGCGAGCGCCGCACCGCCCGCATAGCCGTCAACATTCCCGCCGGCATCGAAGACGGAATGCAGGTCAGACTCACCGGCGAGGGTGAGATGGGCCTGAATGGCGGGCCCCCCGGTAACCTCTATATCAGCGTCTCGGTCAAGCCCCATCCCCTGTTCCGCCGCGACGGCGCGGACCTGCTGGTTGAATTGCCGCTCAACTTCGTCCAGGCCACCCTGGGCGCCGAGGTGGACATACCCACCATGAATGGGGACGAGTCCCTCAAGATTCCCCCCGGCACTCAGCCGGGTACCGTCTTCCGGCTCAAGTCCAAGGGAATGCCCCATATCAGGAACCACCGTAAGGGGGACATCCTGATAGCCGTTAACCTGGAGGTCCCCACCTCGGTAGACCCCGAACAGCGCCAGGTCCTGGAAGATCTGGCCCGGGCCATGGACTGGAACAACGGCAGCCACAAGGACAAAGGCATCTTCGGCAAAATCAAAGACGCCTTCGGCGCCACCTAATCGACTGCTTCGCCCGTACCAGTACGGGTCGCCGGTCCAGCTCTGGTAGCCCCCCTGCACCATGAAATGGCTTGAGCTTAGCGTCACGGTCCCGTCCGAGTTCGTGGAGCCCGTCTCCTACCTGTTCGGACGCTACGGCAGGGGCCTCTCAATAGAGGACGTAGGCGGGCGTGAGGCGGTGCTCCGCACTTATGTCACCTCCAACTCCAAGCAGCGGCTCGCCCATATAGACGTGGGCGTAAGGCTCATTAGCGCTCTGAAGCCCATCCAGCCCCTCCAGATTACGGAACTGGATGGCATTAATTGGCAGGAGCGATGGAAGGAGCACTTCACCATCCTTCGCGTGGGCCGGCGCCTGGTCGTCAAGCCACCCTGGCTGGAGTACACCGCCCAAACTGACGACTTGGTTATAGAGCTTGACCCTGGCCTGGCCTTCGGCACCGGCCACCATCCCACCACCCGTCTCTGCCTTGAGGGGCTGGAACGCCTGGTGCGTCCCGGCGACTCCGTGCTAGACCTGGGCGTTGGTTCCGGCATCCTATCCATAGCCAGCGTCAAGTTGGGTGCCACGTCGGCCCTCGGCCTGGACGTCGACCCCATCGCTGTGACAGTGGCCCGGCGCACATGTAAAGCCAACGGCGTCTCGCCCGCGGCCCGGGCGGCCGAGGGCACCTTGCCTCATTCGCTGGCCAAGCCCGCTTCCTTTGACCTGGCGGTGGCCAACATCAGCGCCAGAGCGGTGCTTAACTCCGCCCAACAGCTACACCGCTGCCTGAGGCCCGGCGGCAAACTGATAGCTTCCGGTTTCCTCCATGAGCAGGCGCCGGAATTCCTGGCCGGCATTGAGGGTTCAGGCCTGGCCCTGGTAGCCCGGCGCCACCTTGACGACTGGGCCGCCCTGGTATTCGAAAGAGCCGCCTGATGCCCCGCCTTTTCGTGCCACCGGAGGCCGTTCAGGGAGACCGGGCGACCATCACCGGGGAGCCGGCCCACCGAATATCCCGCGTTCTCCGGCTGTCTTCGGGTGACGAGGTGGTCCTGCTCGATGGCTCCGGCGCCGAGCTGCTGGCCCGCCTGGACCAACTGGAAAAGAACGCCGTCACCGCCACCATAATCTCCCGTACCACCCCCGGGACCGAGCCCGCCCTGAACGTCGCCCTGTACCAGGGACTCCTCAAAGGTGACAAATTCGAGTGGGTGCTCCAAAAGGGAACGGAGCTTGGCATTTCAACCTTCGTGCCGCTGATCTGCCATCGGTCCGTTCCCGGTCTCCGCGCCAATACCGTTCAGAACCGGATGGACCGTTGGCGCAAGATACTGTTGGAGGCCGCCGAGCAATGCGGCCGCGCCGTCGTTCCGGAGCTTGTCCAGCCCACCGGCTTCCAGGACGCCTGCCGTGGGGTGGACTTAGCTTCGTTGGGACTCATCCCTTGGGAAGCGGCCCGGTGCGCCAGCCTCAAGGACGCCATTCAATCTGGTCCCCTCAACCGGGTCCACCTGTTCATCGGTCCGGAGGGTGGGTTTCAGCCGGAAGAGGTGGAGTTCGCCAGGGGTTGTGGCATCGTCCCCGTCAGCCTGGGGCGGCGCATCCTTCGCGCCGAGACCGCGGGTCTGGTGGCCGCAGCCGCCATCATGTACGAGGCCGGCGAGCTGGAAGGCTGACCCTGATTGCTACTCCGCCCGGGGTGGCCTTCCCATCAGCTCCGCTATCGCCCTCTGGACGTCTAACCCATCGAACAGGACCCTGTAGGTGGCCTGGGTTATCGGCATCTCAATCCCCAACTCTCGCGCCATCGTCACCGCCGCCGATGTTGTGGACACCCCTTCGGCCACGTTCTTCATGGAAGTGAGTATCTCTGTTAGTCCACGCCCTTTGGCCAGCTCCACGCCTACTTGATGGTTCCGGCTCAGCCGGCTGGAGCATGTGGCCACCAGGTCTCCTAGCCCCGCCAGTCCGGCAAACGTCAGCGGATTCGCCCCGGCTTCCACACCCAGCCGCGTTATCTCCGCCAACCCCCGCGTGATAAGCCCCGCCTTGGCGTTGTCCCCGTAATTCAGACCATCGGTTATTCCGCAGCCGATGGCGATTATGTTCTTCAGCGCCCCTCCCAGCTCCACCCCCACCACGTCCTCGTTGGTGTACACCCTGAAAATTGGCGACATCAGCAGCTCTTGCGCCTGCGCCACGGCCTTAGGGTCGCTTCCCGCCACAACCGCGGACGATGGCTTCTGGTCCACTATCTCCATGGCCAGGTTTGGCCCCGAGAGCACGCAGCACGCCGCCGCCAACGCCTCCGGGAGCTCCTCTTCCATTACCTGGCTCATCCTTTTGCCGGTGTCCTTCTCCAGACCCTTGCTGGCGCTCAACACAATCTGACCCGGCGCCAGGTTGTCCCTGATTCCCATCAGGTTCTGGCGGAAGCTGTGCGACGGTACTGCCAGCACCACCATGGACGCTCCGGGCACCGCCTGGCACACGTCCGACGTGACCGCCAGCGAATTTGGAAACGCGAATCCGGGCAGGAATCGAGCGTTCTCTCGCCGTTCCCGAAGCTCCCCCGCCTCCTGCTCCGTCCGCGCCAGCAGCGTTGTCCCCACCCCGTTTCGGCCTAGCTGCACCGCCATGCAGGTGCCCCAAGTGGTGGTCCCAACAACCGTGACCGTGCCCAAGGGCCCTATGCCTGTCCTACAAGCCGCTCGGCCGGCCGCCCCAGTCTCCGTTCCGTGCCCTTCAGCAGCCGCTTTATGTTATCTCGATGCTGCCAGAAGACCATCGCCGTCCCTACCCCTACGTAGATCAAATATGTGGGCGAAAGGTCAGTGATCATCGTCTGCACCCACACCAGGATCGCCATCGCGCTCAACGATAGAAGTGAGCCCAGCGATAGCAGTCGCGTAGTGCCTGTCACCAACGCGAACACCCCAAGCCCGATGATCAGCGGTATGGGCGCAATCACCGCCACCCCACCGGCCCCGGTGCCGATTCCCCGGCCGCCCTTGAAACCCAGAAACACCGGCCAGATGTGTCCGGCCAGGACCAAAAGTCCTGCCACCACCTCCGCTGTAGGCGTGTCCGCGATCGCCCTGGCCATCAATACCGCCACCACGCCCTTGCTTATGTCCAGCGCCAGCACCGGCACAGCCGCTTTAAGTCCCGCCGTGCGCAGCGCATTAGAGGTCCCGATACGGCCGCTGCCAAACTCTCGAATGTCCTTCCCCTGGGACATCTTCACTATCATGAATCCCCACGGGATGGAGCCCAGCATGTACGCCAGCGGCGCCAGCACCAGGTACTGCGTGTAGCTTTTGTCTACGTCCAGCGCCAGGATTATGGCGACGATGTACACCGCCAGGAGCGGCGGCACCGCCACAAGCATGATCGCCGTCTTCACGTCTACTTGGTCCTCTTGAACACCAGTCTGAGATGCGTCCGCTGAAAATCGAACGCCTCCCTTAGCCGGTTCTCCAGGTACCGGCGGTACGAAAAGTGGACCCGAGGGTCGTTGACACTGAACAGAAACGTGGGTGGGTTCACATCCACCTGGCGCACCTCTTTGATGTGTACCAGCTTAGTTCCCGTGGACGCCGGCGGATGGTTCGCCAGGGCCTCCCTGACGGTGCGTCTCAGGTCCGCCTGAGGAATGCTTCGGTGCCTCTCCTGGTACAGGTCCAAAGCCAGCGCCAGCAGCCCTTCTACCCCTTCTCCCGTCAACGCCGAGCAGAAGCCCACGGGTACGTACGGCATGAAGTGAAATCGGTTTCGCACCGCCCTGGACGCATCCCGCCGTCCGTCTACGTCTCGGTCCGGCGCTAGGTCCCACTTGTTTACAACGGCTATCAACCCTCTAAAAGCGTCCGCCGCGAAGCCGAATATGTGCGCGTCGTGTGCCGTGGCCAGCTCCGTGGCGTCCATTACCAGGAGCGCGATGTCGCAGCGGTCCAGCGCCCTCAACGCCCGCATCACGCTGTACCGTTCTATACCCGGCCGCACCTGCCCCCGGCGGCGGATACCCGCCGTGTCTATCAGTACCATGGGACGCCCCTGGAATATAAAGGGCGTGTCCAGTGTATCCCGCGTGGTGCCCGCTATCTCGCTGACGATCGCACGCTCTTCCCCCAGGACCGAGTTCATCAACAGCGATTTGCCCACGTTGGTCCGGCCCAGAATGGCAATTCTCGGCACGCCTTCGTGCTGTGGCGCCGCCTGGCCGGGCGGCAACAGCTCTATCGTGCGCTCCATCAGGTCGTGAATTCCCAGGTTATGGTAAGCGCTGATGAGCATCGGCTCCCCCAGCCCCAGCGAGAAGAACTCCGCCGACGCCACCTCCCGGCCCAGGTTGTCAACCTTGTTCACCACCGTTATCAGCGGCTTGTCCATCTTCCGAAGAGTCCGGGCAATCTCCTCGTCAATTGGATGCAGCCCCTCGTCTCCGTCTACCATGAACACCAGCAGGTCAGCCCCGTCCATTGCCATCTCAACCTGCGCTCGGACCTTCTCTTTCAGCGGGTCCTCGGAAGGCGGCTCCAGCCCGCCCGTGTCCACCACCGTGAACGTCCGCCCCTCCCAGGTCACGTCGCTCATCAGCCTGTCGCGGGTGGTCCCGGGAATATCGGTCACCACCGCTTCGCGGCGTCCCACTAACCGGTTGAAAAGCGTGGATTTCCCCACGTTCGGCCTGCCTACTATGGCAACATAGGCCTTGGCGTCCCGGTCCGTTTCGGACGAAACCGCCGTTGGCATTGCTTGATTTATTGTTTGTCCAGTCATCTGCGTCCCTCCTCCTCCGTCCGCCCAAGTAGCAGCTCCAGAACCGCTTTTTGCGCGTGCAGCCGGTTTTCCGCCTGATCAAAGGCCGCCGACTGCGGGTGCTCTAGCATCCCCTCGGACACCTCTTCCCCGTAGTGCGCCGGCATTGGGTGGAGGAACAGGGCGCCCTTCGCCGCCTGGCCCATCACCCCCCAGTCCACCATATAGCCTTGGAAGTCGTGTCTCCTCTGGGCCGCTTCCGCTTCCTGGCCCATGCTGGTCCACACGTCCGTGTACACCACGTCCGCGCCTGAAACCGCCTCTGACACGGAGGTCAGTTGGGTTGCCTTGCACCCATATTCCGCCGCTCGCCTCCCCGCCAGATCCAACGTTTCCCTGTCCAGCCCATACCCCTCCGGCGACGCAATGGCGAATTCGCCCCCTACGGAAGCCACGCCCAGCGCCAGGCTCCGCGATACGTTGTTCCCATCGCCCACGTAGGTGACCTTCAGGCCTTCCAAGCGCCCCTTGGCCTCGTATATCGTCTGCAGGTCCGCCAGTATCTGGCAGGGGTGCTCCCAGTCTGAAAGGGCGTTTATCACCGGCACCGTGGAGTGTCGGCCCAACTCCTCCAGCGAGGCGTGCTCGTTTACCCGGGCCACGATGCAGTCCACGTAGCGCGAGAGCACCCTGGCCACGTCGGACACCGGCTCGCGCACGCCCAACCCCACGTCCTGACCACCCAAGTAGACGGCGTGCCCGCCGAGTTGATTTATGCCCACGTCAAAGCTGGTCCTGGTGCGCAGTGACGGCTTTTCGAATAGCATCGCCACCGCGCGGCCCTTCAGCGGTTGCCCCGATGCGGAGCTCTTCAGTTCCGCGGCTCGATGCGCCAGCCTCACTACCTCTGACGGCTCCAGGTCCGCTATGGAAAGCAGGTCTTTTCCCCTCACTTGGCCACCTCTGGCTGAATCATAGCCCAGCCTGCCTTTTCCCATCAAGGCGGAACGGGCTCACTCAATCGTTGACCGTCACCCCCCCTGCCGAATACCCTTTGTCTACACCGGCGCCAACCGCCGTGGCGTTCAGGACCGAGCGCCGCGGCAGCCAATCATTTGGAGGATAGATGGTCGAAACTATAGGGCGGCCCCTTCTTGCCAGACTCTTTGCCTCGGTCATGAGCCTGGTGACCTTGGTCGTTATATTTCAGGGCGTCCTCTTTGGCGGCTTCTACCGCAACCTTTCCCCTGATTCCACCTGGATGGATGTCCACAGTCTCGTTGGCATCATCACCGTCGCCGTTGTGGTGCTGGTATTGGCCCCCTTAAGCTATCTAGCCAGGTTCCCCCGTAACACCTACATCACGGTGCTTACATTCGCTCTGGCCGTCTCCTGGATCCTGACATACGAGATGGGCCGCGCCATCGAGGACGAACGCTCCCTGGCCATTGCACACATCCCCCTGGCTCTGGCCGTCTTTGGCCTCTCAGGACACCTCACCGGCCGCTCCTACCTGGCTATAAGGCGGAGCCGGCAGGCCGCTGCGGCAGCGTCGCAGGTAACCTCCGGTGAAAGTGAGGACCCAGCCGCGCAGGCAACGGAGGTCAGCAGGAATACGGAGGCGTAGTAGCCATCTACGGCGGAGCTATTGCCGCCGTAGCCGGCTTCAGCCATCCTGCCGCGCCGCCAGCCTTCGCGCCACCATGGCGTCCGCCAGCGGGCTCTGCTCAGAGCGGGTGCTTATGTCAATCAACGCCGGCTTTTTTGCTCCTATCGCGCGCTCTATGGCCGGTCCCAGCTCCCTCGCCTCCTCCACGTGCTCGCCGTGGCCCCCTATCGCCTCAATCACCTTGTCGTACCGTATCCGCCTAAGGTCCGTGGCCACTGCCCTGCCGTAGTAGGCCAGTTGAAAATTCTTGTCTATGTTCCAGGTGGCGTCGTTCCCCAACATCGCGATTATCGGCAGGTTGTGCCGCAGCGCGGTGTCGAACTCCATCGTGTAAAACCCCAGCGAACCGTCGCCACTGAACAGGAACACCTTGGAGTCCGGCAGCGCTAGCTTCGCCGCCAGGGCGTACGGCAGCCCGAAGCCCAGGTGCGCCAGCGGCCCCAGCCGCATCCAGTGCCCCAACTGCTGCGCCTTCATGTAGGTGCGGCCCCACTGCACGTAGTCGCCCCCGTCGAACACCAGCACCGAGTCGCGGTCCACATACTTGGACACCTCTTTGTACACCCGTATCGGGTGCAGCGGTGTCTCGTCCGTGGCGTGCCCTTCCAGTTCCTCCAGTTGGGCTTTGCGAGACTCCGTCAGCCGCTTTGTCCATTGGCTCAAGTCCTGCCATTTTCGGGCCGGGGCCCCGGCGTTAAGTTGCTCCACCACCGCGCCCACGTCTCCCAGCACCCCCACCGATACGCCGCGGTTCCGCCCTATCTCCTCCGCGGAAGGGTCCACCTGTATCACCTTCGCCCCCGCCGAGAAGAACGGTGGCCGGCCGTACCGGACCCGGTGGTCCAGCCGCTTTCCCAGCAGTAGCACCGCGTCCGCGTCCCGAAAGTTCCGCGCCGCGTGGTTGAACGCCCCGTCGGCGTAGCCGAAACAGAGCGGGTGGTCGTCGGACACAATCCCCCGCGCCTGCTCCATCGTGAACAGCGGTATCCCCGTGGCCTCCACCAGCGCCTCCAACGACTCGCTGCTCACCGAGTACCGCGCTGCGTTGGCCGCAATCACCACGGGCCGCTCCGCACGGCTGAGAATGTCCAGCGCCTCGTCAATCAGCCGCGGGTCGCCGGGGTTCCGCCCCTGGTGCCGGTACTCGGAAGCCCGGTACTGCGGCAGGTCCTCCTCGGATATGGCCTTCTCCTGCACGTCCATCGGTATCGTCAGATGCACCGGTCCCGGCCGTCCGCTCAGCGCCGTCCGAAACGCGCCCGCCGTCATGTCCGCAATCCGGCGGTGGTCGTGTATCAGCCACGACCCCTTGGTCACCGGCGTGGTCATCCCTATCTGGTCCACCTCCTGGAAGGAGTACATCCCCTTCTCAGGCAGCTCACTGCATCCCGCGATAAACACCACCGGGCTCTCCGACGTGTAGATGTTGGGCAGCCCGGAGATTGCGTTGGAAAACCCGGGTCCGCCGGTCACCAGCGCCACCGCCGGTTCCCCGGTCACGCGGCACCACGCGTCCGCCATCGCCATCGCCGCCGCCTCGTGCCGCGTGTCGATGAACGGAATCCCCTCGTCCACCGCCGCGTCGCACAGCGGCAGAATAGTGTCGCCCACAATGGTGAAAATTCGCTTGATGCCCTCCGCCTTCAGGCAGCGCATTAGCAGGTGGGCGCCGGTTATCTTGGCCATCTTCCCTCCGTTGTTTAGACAGTGCTGCCATTCTATGAGCCGAGTGTGGGGTGGGCAACCCTGGGTTGCCATCCTGCGGCCCTTGGGCTATTTTGAGCACCAGCCCAACTAGGAGACTCCAATGAAAATCGCGGTTGTGGGCGCTGGCGGCGTCGGCGGTTACTTCGGCGGCATGCTGGCCCAGTCCGGCAACCCCGTCACGTACATCGCCCGGGGCGCCAACCTGGACGCTTTAAAAAGCAACGGCCTGCGCGTCATCCACCACCAGGGTGATTTCACCGTCCCCGTGGCCGCCACCAACGATCCGTCCACCGTCGGCCCCGTGGACCTGGTCATCTTCGCCGTCAAGACCTACGACACTCACGCCGCCCTCCCCGCCGTGGCTCCCCTCCTGGCCGGCGGCGCCTCGGTGCTCACCCTCCAGAACGGCGTGGAGAGTTATCTACAGCTTGGCGAGGCCCTGGGCGCCGAGCACGTCCTCTCCGGCGCCGCTTACATCGAGAGCGCCATCGAGGCTCCCGGCGTCATCCGGCAGTCCGGTGACGTGGTCCGCGTCGTCTTCGGGGAGGTGGACGGCGTCCAGTCTCCTCGGGCCGTCCAAATCCACCGCGCCTTCCTCGACGCCGGCGTCAACTGCGAGCTCTCCACCGACGTGGTGAAGACCCTCTGGACCAAGTTCCTCTTCATCACCTCCGTCGCCGGCCTCACCAGCGCCTGCCGCACCCGGATTAGCGAGCTCCTGGCCCAGCCGGAGTACATGAACCTGCTCCTGGACATCATGCGCGAGATCGAGGCGGTGGGCCGGGCACGAGGGGTTAACCTGGACGCCGATGTCATCGCCAAGACCAAGCAATACGTCGAAGCCGCCGTTCGGGACATCACCGCGTCGCTGCACATAGACCTGGAGGGCGGCCGACGGTTGGAGTTGGAGACCTTCACCGGCGCCGTCGTTCGCCTGGGCGCCGAGGCCGGCGTCCCCACCCCCATCAACCGGCTCCTCTACCTGGTCCTCAAGCCCCACGTTGGCGGTCACTCCCCTTAGCCTGCCCGTGCTCCACCCCCACCCACCGCGGCGACACCCCCACCCCGCGGAACGCCGCTTCCACTTGGGCTTTCAGCTCCCCCCGCCGGGCGCTGTAGAACAGGTGCGAGGGACACCGGCAGTCGCTGGCCCCGAAGCCTTTCGCCGATTCCAGTCCCGCGGCCCGCAGTCTCGCCGCCACGCTACACTCCAGCTTAGTCTCTGAGTGGCCCCAAATCACCGTAGAGACCTTCCACCGGGCCAACAAGTAGTCAAGGTGCCATTTGGCTTTCTTCTCCGGTGACAGATGCCTGCGCACCCTTCCGTGCACACCCCCCATGGCCGACCCTATGTAGCAATACCAACCCCGTCGCAAGCTCAACGTGCCTATCTTCCCCACCTCCACCTCTCCGGGCCGCTCCACCTTGACTAGCAGCGCGTACGTCCCAGAGGCCTTCCCCGGCCCCTCCCCGGAAAACTCGAAAGGGCCGCCGGAATCCGGCGGCCCTTCTGTTTGGTCTCGGCTTACTCGATTGGTAGAGTTACCGGCCCTAGGAGACATCCTGCTTGAAAAACTCCAACGCGTTGTCTCGCAGCATCGCCTTCTTGTCCGCCTCCGTCAGGTCAGCCCGCTCCCAGAGCTGGAAAAGGCTCTCCGGGTACTCGTGGTCCCAGTGCGGCCAGTCCGAGGCATACATCAGCCGGTTGGTACCCATAAACTTGATGACTTCCGGCACTAACTGCTCCCCTGCCTCAATGTGGATGTAAACGTTGCCGCCCTTTATGTAATCGCTGGGCTTCTTCTTGCAGTTGGGGGCCTCGAACCAGCCCCGCTTCTCCCACTCCTCGTCCATCCGGTCCAGCATGTACGGGATCCAGGTGCAGCCCGCTTCCAGGTAACCCACCCGGAGATTCGGGTACTTCTCGAACACGCCATCGTAGGTCATGCTCATTATCTGCATCATGTTCGAAACCGGAAAACCGATGGTGTGCCGCTGAATGAACTTGGCGTATCGCATCGACTCCGCCGTGGCGTGGCCCCCGTGCACCGCCACCGCGGTATCCAGCTTCTCCGCCTCGGCGAAGAACGCGTGGTTCTTCTTATCCCCCAGCAGCCCGAACCCCGTGGCCGCCAGGAAGACACCAGAGTAGCCCAGCTCCGTCACGCAGCGGCGCATCTCCTTGATAGATTCCTCCTGGTCCAGGAACGGCATTAGCGCCACGCTCTTGAACCGGGGACTGTACTTCAACCACTCCTCGGAAACGTAGTTGTTGTACGCCTGCGATATGGCAACCAGATAGTCCGGGTCAGTTATTTCTGAGTACGCCAGTAAAGTGGTGGGAAACAGGTACACCGTATCCATCCCGCCCTTGTCCGCCGTCTCCAGCCAGTCGTCCGGGGTGGGAAATCCCCGGGGCCCGTTGCTGCCCAGCCTGTTTCCCAGCGTCGGGTCCATGTAGCTGGACGGGCCAATTTGGCTATATCCCAGGGCGCCATCTTTGTTGGGCAAGTACTTGTGCATGTTCCGTTTGATATCGGCATACGGCCCCTCCAGGTATTCCAACAGCTTGTCTTCTGGCTCCACAATGTGGCCGTCGGAATCTATCACGCCAAACGGTAGCTTCTCCGCCATTACGCCTCCTCAAATTGTCATCTTTTTTGGTTGCCCGCCCGTCACGTGTGACGGGCCGCTCAGGCCACCGCCGCGCCTTGGACTAGCGGGGCCTTCCCGGGGTCCACGCTACCAGGTCCGCCGTTCCTACGTACCGTTCTTGACCGCGTACATCTCCAGCGAGTTGTCTCGCAGGATCAACTTCTTGTCTTCTTCAGACAGGTCCTTCCGGCCCCAGATATGGTCAATGTTCCTGGGATACTCGTTGTCCCAGTGGGGCCAGTCCGAGGCGTAAAACAGCCGGTTCTTACCCATGAACTCAATCACGGCCGGGATTAGCTGTTCGCCGGGCTCGGCGTGGATGTAAACGTTGCCACCTTTTATGTAATCGCTGGGCTTCTTCTTGCAAATGGGCGCCTCAAACCAGCCCCGCTTCTCCCACTCCTCGTCCATCCGGTCCAGCATCATCGGCACCCAGGTGCAGCCGCCTTCCAGGTATCCCACCCTAAGGTTCGGGAACTTCTCGTACACACCCTCGTAGGTCATGTGCATCATCTGCATCATGTTCGAAACTGGGAATCCAATCGTGTGCCGCTGGATGAACTTGGTGTAGCGCTGTGACTCCGCGGTGGCGTGGCCCCCATGCACCGCTACAAAGCATCCCAGCTTCTCCGCCTCGGCGTAGAACGGGTCGAACCGCTTCTCGCCCAGCAGCCCGAAGCCCACCGCCGCCACGAACACCCCAGAATATCCCAGCTCCGTCACGCACCGCCGCATCTCCTTGATCGACTCGTCAACGTCCATCAGCGGCATCAGCGCCACGCTTTTAAACCGGGGGCTGAACTTCAACCATTCCTGGTGCACGTAGTTGTTGTACGCCCGTGTCAGCGCGATCAGATAGTCCGGGTCGATAATCGCGGAATAGCCCAGCAGCGTAGTGGGGAACAGGAAGATCGTCTCCATGTTTCCCTCGTCCGCCGTGTCCAACCACTCCTGTGGCGTGGGGAAGTCCGGGCCGCCGTGGGCGCCCAGCCTGCCTCCCAGGCTAGAGTCCATGTAGTTCGTGCCCGCTAGAACACTTCCGCCCACGTCCCCTTGCTCGTTGGGTATGAATTGGTGGAAACGCTTCTGTTCGGCGTAGGGTCCCTCCAGATACTCCCGCAGCCGGTGCTCAGGCTCGTTTATGTGACCATCCGCGTCTATCACGCCAAAGGGAGGTTTCATGCGTTCTTTCTCTCCTATGCTCGGCTACTGGAATTATTCCGCCTGGCTGAAAATCAAAATTGACTGCCTGGATAGGCGGTCATCAACGGTTCGCGGCAGGCCCTTCAATCCTGGACAATCTGGTCCCAGGATTTCCGGCCCAGCGCATCTTGTTGTGAGGCTGCTTTTGCCCGCGCCGCCAGCCTGTTCTCGCCCCGTACCGACTCGGCCCAGTGTACTCTTTTGGACAACGGTGTCAACGTTTGACCAACGTGGGTTTCGGACGCCGGACCGTACCCTCGGATTGCCCTTCAGCCCAGCGGTGTTATAGAGCTGGACTTCACCACCAGATACACCTCCTGCCCCTCCCTCAAGCCCAACGCCGATACCGCGTCCGGTGTCACCTCCGCAACCCAGGACCTTCCTGCATCCGCGTGCACCAGCACCTGGTTCCCCACCTGGTTAAGCTCCTCTACCCTTGCTGCCAGTATATTCCGCGCACTTATCCCCTGCGGCCGCTCCGACGCGATGATTATGTCCGCCGCCCGTATGGCTATGGAAATCACCTTTCCCGTTTCGCCCTCCACCAGCGGCAGCGCAATGGTAGCGCCGTCCAGCCGCGCCAGCGTTATCCCGCTGTCCGGCCGCTGCTCCACCAGCTCAACGTCGAACAGGTTCTCCAGCGATTCCACGTCCATAGCCGGCGCCGCCCCCGGCTGGCTCAGCACCTTCCTCGGCTCGTCGAACGCCACCTGCTTCCCGCCGTTCACTATCAGCGCCTTGTGTCCCAGCGCCAGCACCTCCGAAATCGAGTGCGATACGTACACCATTGGAATGCTTAGCTCCCTGTGCAGCGCCTTCAGGTATCGCAGTATGCGTCCCTTGATCGACATGTGAAGCGAGCTCAGCGGCTCGTCCAGCAGAAGCAGGTCCGGTGACGTGGCCAGCGCCCGCGCCAGCACCACCCGCTGCCGCTCCCCCGAGGAGAGGCTCTCGGGCTTTCGCTCAATCAGCGGCCCCAGCTCCAGCAGCTCCACAAGCTGGTTGGGATGGATTCTCCGCAGCTCCAGCGGCGTCAGCTTGTATCCGAACCCAATGTTATCCGCCACGCTCAGGTGCGGGAACAGCAGACTCTCCTGGAACATGTAGCCAATGCGTCTGCGCTCCGGCGGCAGGTTCACTCCCTTGCTTGATGAGAAAAGGGGCCTGCCGTTCAACACAATCTCCCCCTCCTCCGGCTTATCCAGCCCCGCGATACAGTTCAGCAGCGTCGTCTTCCCGCTCCCGGACGGCCCGAACACCACCATGATGCCCGGCGGAAAATTAGCGGACATGTCCAGTTGAAAATCCGCGAACCGCTTCCGCACTCTCAGTTCTAAAACATCGCCCATGGCCGCCTCGCCTCCCGGCGCCGCACCAGGATGTGATGGATCGTCAGGCTGATAAGCGCCAGCGCCAGCGAAAGCCCCACCAATCGCAGCGCCCCGCCGTCATCCCCCGCCTGCAGGTCGGTAAACATCGCCAGTGGTATCGTCTGCGTCCGGCCGGGGATGTTCCCCGCCACCACAATCGTCGCCCCAAACTCCCCCATCCCCCGGGCGAACGCAAGCAGCGCCGCGGCTATGATGCCCCGGTACGCCAGCGGTATCGTCACCGTCGCGAAGGTGCGCAGCGGTCCCGCCCCCAGGCTCCGCGCCGCCAGCTCCAGGCGCGGGTCTACCCCCGCCATTGCCACCTCCGTAGCCCTCACCATCAGCGGCAGCGCCACCAGCCCTGCGGCCAACCCCGCCGCAACCCAGGTGAACACCAGCTCTATCCCAAACAGGCTGTTCAGCAACCGCCCTATGGGTCCGTTCTGCCCCAACATCAGCAGCAGAAAATATCCCGTGATGATGGGCGGCAACACCAGCGGAAACGAAATCAGCGTGTCCAGCACCGCCTTGCCGCGGATGGACGTCTTCACCAGTATCCACCCCACCAGGATGGCCACCGGCATTCCCAGCGCCGTGCCCACCAGGGCCGCTTGCACGGATAGTCGTAACGCTTGAAGCTCGTCGGAAGAGAGCACCTGTCAACCTGTCAGCCGTTGCATTGGCCCGCCGCTGCCCTTCCTCGGCGCCGGCCGCCTGCGGCTAGGTAGTATACAACACCCTCCCTCAGCTTCCGGGACCTGCGGGCCGTTGGAAGCCCAGCTCCTCAAACCTGCCGTAAGACGCCTCCTCCGTCAGGAAGTCCAGGAACCGCAGCGCCTCCTGCTGGTTATCGGACCGCTCCGTCACCGCCGCCGGATAGACAATTGCCGGGTACGCCTCCCTCGGAACCTCCGCCGTCTGCCTGATCCTGTCACTGTTCAGCGCGTCCGTTATGTAAACTATGGCCGTATCCACGTTGTTGGTCTCCGCGTAAAACAGCGTGACCCGTACGTCGTTGCCGAACACCAGGCGGGGCTCTAGCTCCTCCCACAGTCCCATGTTCTCCAGCGCTGTTTTGGCGTACTGCCCCGCCGGAGCCAGCACGGGGTCCGCCATGCCGATGCGTTTACTGCTCCTCAACACGCTCACAGCGTCCGCTGGCGGGCCGCGCCGGACAGTCGCCACTGCGACTACTAGCCGGTTACTAAGCAACGCTCTCCGCCCGTCCTGCGCCAAAAATCCTCCATTATGTAAGCCGTCCATCGGAGCGTCTCCCGCGGAGATGAAAAGGTCCGCCGGCGCGCCCAACTCAATCTGCCTCGCCAGCGTCACGGACCCCCCAAAGCTCAACTTCACTTCGATCCGTTCCCTCGCCTCGTACTCCTCGCTCAGCTCCGTCAAGGCGTCCCGCAGGCTTGCCGCCGCGAAGACGAGCAACTCGTCCCTCCCGCCACCGCCACACCCGGGCAGCAACAACAGCAGCCCTAACACCGCCGCGGCAATCAACCCAACGCGCCGCCGTACCCCCCGGGCCCATCCACACCCCCCGGCGGGTGTCCTCCCACCACCGTCTCCTGATTTTCTCTCGTTGTGGCCCATGGCAAGCTTAGACTACAATTTAATCTTGAGGGGTAACAGCACGTTGTCCGGCAGAAAGGCCAACGTCTCCGCGCATCCGGCCCCGGGCTGCGTTCCCAGGGAAGGGTTGGTGCTAGGTTAAGGACAGTAGTCTACACTGGCAAAGGTGGCGTGCGTAAGACCGGTGCCGCCCTGGCCGCCGCCGAAACTCTGCGGCTCCTACCGGCGCAATATCATGCTGCTCCGCATTTTGATCGGCGCCGAAATAACTTGGGAAAAGCTACAGGAAGACACCCCTTGGATTAACTTCCACATGGTCTGTAATTCCGGCAGATAGCTCGCACCTCGAATGTTGTTGTGTGGTAAGGGGGCGAGATATCCTCAGGACCTTTTTCGATGCGCACTACGAGGCTTGGACCGACTCACCGTGCGCGGCCGTCCCCGTGAAATCCACCTGGTGCCCGAGTACACAAATTAACATGCGAGGAACGCCGGGAAGGAGTTCCACCTGGCCATGCGCAACATGGTTGAGAAAACCATCGAGCGCGTGGAGCAGGAGGAGAAGCCCAAGGCCTCCCGCCGCCGCGTCAACATCGAGTCCTGAGACGCCTGCCTCCCATCGCTGTCTTACCTGGACAGCCCGAGTGTCCAGCTTGTCCACTGTATGGTGTTCATCCCCGGGGGCTGGACATACGACGTAAACCTTGGAGCTCTTGACACGGGTGTCCAATCTTGGACTCCGAGTCTCCGGGAAGTTGTCCTGTCCACCCTGGCCCGCGGGCGGATGTCTGGACAGTGTCTACCCGGTCGTTTGTCTACCCGCCTGTCCACCGTGGCCCAAGGGCGGATGTCTGGACAGTGTCTACCTGGTCGTTTGTTTAACCGCCTGTCCACCGTGGCCAGCGGGCGGCTCGATGTCAGGACAGTGTCTACCCGGTCGATTGTCTACCCGCCTGTCCACCCCGGCCTAATCTGGCGGACCTGCCCAATAATCATTCCTTGTAGCTGCGTAGCGTCAACCGTCAATTCCCGGGCTGTCGTCTTTGATGGACTAGCAGGCTGCGGGAAAAGGGGTTCCGTGGCCTAATTGGCCTGAGGTGTGAGACCGGTGTGGCGCCACAAGATGGCGCTCCGCAGAACACGTGCTTTCCCCAAGTTGAAATATGAATGAGCCTAATGCGTCATGATCTCGTAGACCCGGATGCTGGCAATATACGGATTGCCCTGCGCAATTCTTTCTGCGGCGTCAAGGCTGTCGGCGTTGATTATGATATAGCCAGTAATAGAATCCATTCCCATCGGCAGGTCTTTGGTTCCCGCATCTGAGATCTCGCGGCCTCCGCCCCAAAGACCTCCCTGGTCGACGATCTTGTCTACGATTGATTCAAACCACTTGCCCCAGGCCGCCATGATATCGGGGGTGGGTTCTACGAAGCCAAAGGACAACAGTAGGAATTTGTTCATGTTTCTTTCCCCTTGCACGGCTTGTCTTCCCGGTTGCTCTGCGCTAGCTTGACGCGCGTCCGTTCACTTCCCGGTTTGGTGAAGTTTACCTAACCTAGCAGACTGCGGAATAGCCCAGGCTGAAGACTGTTTGGAGCGCTTGCCAGGTATGATAGGCGTACCACTCCTCGGAGGCGCTCCCCATGCGCCGAATGCAAGACCCCCAAGTCACGGTGTTAGCCTTTGTGGACCTGGAGGCACCGGTTTCTCCCTACCATCCCCTGCGGACCGTCAATGTCCCGGCCGGCCAGACCCTAGGAGGCACTGTCGCCGGAGTTCGACCACATGTACGCCGAGGTGGGCCGATCCTCCGTCCCTCCGGAGTGGTAGCTGAAAACCGCGGTTCTCACCGCCCTCTACTCCGTTCGGAGTGGGCGGGCTTTTCGTAAGGAGCTGGACTACAACTTGCTCTTCCGATGGTTCCTGGACATGAAATTCATGGAACGCAGTTTCGACTCCATGGTGTTCACCAAGGAACGCTAACGGTTCCCGGAGCATCCGGCTGCTACTAAACATAACAAGCATTTAGCAAAACAGCCCAAAATGGCCCCTAGCCGTACTTGCGGTGCTCGCCGTCCTTTGTCTACGCTGGCTACTAACGGGTAGGCAGGAGGTTGTCATGGGGGTAACCGTTGCCCAGGCGGCGTCCACCATGGGCGTCTCGGAAAAGACCATACGTCGTCGCATTAAGAGCGGCGCCCTCCAAGCCCAGCTTGTGGGCGATCCGGCTCACTATGAGATCGATACGGCCTTGCAGGACATTGGCCAGGACACGTCTACCCATCGGGCGGGAGAAACCAATGGCGCCGCCGCCAATGGTGGACACCGCTTGGACATTGGCCAGGACACGTCTACCCAACGGGCCGAAAAAGCGGCTGACCCCGCCGTAAACGGTGGACACCGGCAGGACAATGGCCAGGACACGTCTACCCCATGGACGGATGAAACCGCCGGCCCGGCGGCCGAAGGTGGACAGCCGGTGGACAACGGTAAGCAAGATGTCTACCAGGAAATGATCGGTACATTGACGTCGCAACTTGTGGAAAAGGACCGCCAGATAAACGAGCTGCACATACTTTTGCAGATGGCCCAGGAGCAAGCAGGCCGCGCCCTGGCGGCCCCGCGCCGCGCACGCCGCTGGTGGTGGCCCTTCGGCTAATCGGACCCCATCCGTTTGTCACCGTTGTGCCACCGAAGTAGAATGGTTTCCCCGGCACGGCGCAGGTCGGGAATTTTAATTGCAGGGGGTCCCCGTGGTTGACACGCAGACCGGCACTTCGAACCGGTTCACCGAGCAGTTCGGCGTACCAAAAGAGCGCAGCGTCAACAAGGTGCAGGACGTAATGTCGGAGCAGGTCCAGGACTTCATCCGCCAGTCGCCGTTCTGCGTCCTCGCCACCAGCGACAGTGAGGGTAACTGCGACGCTTCGCCAAAGGGCGGCAAGCCCGGCTTCGTCGCCGTCTTGGATGACCGGCGCATTATCGTGCCGGACACCGCGGGCAACAAACTGTTCCAGACCTATCTCAACATAGACACCAACCCCCATGTCGGTATCGTCTTTCTCATCCCCGGTTCCAACGACACCGTCCGCGTCAACGGCCGCGTTACCATCGTTCCCAAAGAGGAGCTCGACCGGTTGAACGTGGAGCTATCCGTCAACTTCCACGACGACAACACATCGAATCTCCAGGGCATCCTGGTGGAGGTGGACGAGGCTTTCACGCACTGCCCCCGCGCCTTCAAGTTCGCCGGCCTGTGGGACGAGGAAGCGATCAGCCAACGCAAAGAGGCCCAAAAGCGCCGCTAACCTTCACCCCTCAAACATCCTCACCAGGTTATCCCCGCAGATCAGGTCCATCTCTGATGCCGGGATAAAGTTGCAGTAGAAGCGCATGTATTCCAAACACTGGCGGTACGTGCAGAACCGCTCCACGTTGGGCATGTCGCTGCCCCACACCAGCTTCTCCGGCCCCAGCCTCTGGTAAAACTGCCGAATGATCGGCCACAACTCCGGGTACGGGTAATCCAGCCGCCCGCCCATTATGATCGGGAAACAGAGCTCCACCAGCAGGTTCGGCGCGCGCAAGACTTCCCAGAACTCTTCGGGGAAGCGGACCCGCCGCTGGCTCCGGAAGTAGTCGAAGGGAAAGCCGTTGGTCAACACGCACGGCACTTCCGGGTAGCTCCGCAGCCATCGCCCCAAAGCCCGCATGGTCGCCATGTACGACGCTCTGCTGGGCTCCGGGCTGGGACAGTTCCAAAAGATGGGCGCCTTCCGCTCCCGAACGTGGTCGAAGAAGAGTGCGTTCGCCGGGTGGTCAATCCCGTACTCGCCGCCCTTGAAATAGATGTTCCGCGTATCGAACCAGAGGCCGTGCAGTCCCAGCGTGTCCAAAGCGTAGTCCAACGCGTCTCGCTGGCTCTTCTGGTGCGCCCGCCACTCGTCCACCAGCGCCATCCCCCACAGCCTGTCCGGGAACTTCCGCACCGCGTCTGACAGGAACGGGTTCAGCCGGCCGTACGTGTGGCCGTTGTGCAGTACCGCCTTCTCTATCCCGGCGTGGTCCATCTGCGCCACCATCTGCTCCGCCGGCGCCGACAGGTCCGTCATGTGCGGCGGCAGGTACTGCTTGTAGTACTCCTCGCCCCCGTGGCGCCACGTCAGCCGTCCGAATTCCCCGCCACGGA
This sequence comes from Dehalococcoidia bacterium, assembly GCA_965247585.1. Taxonomy (GTDB): domain Bacteria; phylum Chloroflexota; class Dehalococcoidia; order Lucifugimonadales; genus CBDFHC01. The sequence goes on along the minus strand of CBDFHC010000005.1, from coordinate 855,901 downwards.
ACGCCACTTCCGTCAGGTTGTCCACGGCGTATCCCCGCCCGTCCAGCAGCGACTGCCCGATATCCGCCACCGCGGCGTCAGTCGCCCGGCGCACCGGCAGGTGGTGCGTCGCGATTTCACGCTGGACGAACCGCATGTGCTCCCGGCGGCTGCGGTGTCCCGCCGCGCCCCCCATCGGCGGAAACATGTGCAGGTGCGAGTCAACGATCATTCTCTTTCCTCCATGCGGGCGGCTTCACGGCATGTGACCTGTCCTCCTTAATTCTAGCGGTATGTACTTCCTCTGTGCTGGCTCCGCCGTGGACAAACTGATGGCCTTCAGTGATACTCTGCCCGGTACACCACTACCCGAATTCAGAGGCCAATTTGACCACCGTCGGTTCCGGCGCTTACCGCTACCAGCTTGTCCAGGACTGGGCGCGGCTGCCCGGCGGCGAATCCCTTGGCCTGACCAGCGCCGTGGCCACCGACTCCCGCGACCGCGTCTTCGTCTCCCAGTGGAAAGACCCGCCGGTCCTCGTCTTCGACCGCGACGGCCAGTTCCTAACATCCTGGGGCGCCGGCGTCGTCACCGACCCCCACGGCCTTTACATAACCAACGACACCGTCTACCTCACCGACCGCCGTGACTCCGTGGCCCTGGTCTTCGACCTCGATGGCAACCTCCTTAGACAGTTGGGTCAACGGGGCAACCACTCTGACACCGGCTGCGAGAACATGGGTGACCTGGTGCCCCGCGCCGCCGGACCCTTCAACTACCCTACGGAGCTGGTCCCCGCTCCCTCCGGCGATCTCTACGCCTCCGACGGTTACCGCAATAGCCGGGTGCACCGCTTCACCTCGCATGGGCAGCTCGTCTTTTCCTGGGGGGAGCCCGGCAAAGCGGACCCCAACCAGTTCCACCTGCCACACAGCGTCCTGGTGGCCCCAGACGGTGTGGTCTTTGTCTGCGACCGCGAGAACAGCCGCATCCAACGCTTCTCGCCGGACGGCGATTACCTGGACATGTGGACAGACGTTCACCGCCCCACCGATATCGCCATGGACCGCGATGGCGCATTCTACGTCAGCGAGCTGGCCGTGGACGGCCATCCTCCTCGCATCTCTGTGTTCGATGGCCACGGCAGCGTTCTGGCCCGCTGGGAGGCCCGCTCGTCCCACGGCATCTGGGTAGACAGCCGCGGGGACATCTTGTTGGCCGTCCGCCTGGACAACAACGTAGACAAGTACGTCAAGGACCGCTAACTCTCGCACTGGGCAATACGGCGGTTCCAATCACACCTGCAGCCAAGGAGAGAAACAGATGTATGACCTGAGCGGAAAAGTGGCCCTGATCACCGGGGCCGGCGGCGAGATGGGCATCGGCCGCGCCATCGCCACCCGTCTGGCCCGCGAGGGCGCCGACGTCATTGTCAACGACATCACCGACAACCCCTACGCGGACCGTGACACCCCGTGGCGCGGCATCTCCTCCGTTGTCCAGGAGATCGAGGCCTTGGGTAGACAAGCCATCCCGCTGGTGGCTGACGTGTCCAACGCGGGCCAGGTCCAGGACATGGTGCGCCGAGGTGTGGACCGCTTCGGCCACATAGACATCCTGGTCAACAATGCCGGCTCCCGCCCCGGCAAGGACCGCGTCCTGGTGGTGGACCTGGAAGAGGAGGCCTGGGACACCGTGCAACGCGTCAACGCTAAAGGCACCTTCCTCTGCTCCCAGGTAGTCGCCCGGCAGATGATAGCGCAGGAGACCGGCGGCAAAATCATCAACATCTCCTCCGGCGCCGGGAAACGAGGCCGCGCTCGCTTTGCCGCCTACTGCGCCTCCAAGTTCGCCGTCCTCGGATTCACCGAGGCCCTCTCCCAGGAGCTGGCCCAGTACCGTATCAACGTCAACGCCATCTGCCCCGGCCTGGTGGACACCGAGCGCGCCGCCTACATCGCCCGGGCCCTGGCGCCCGAGGGCGAGTCCGCCATCGAGTACCACGCCCAGATGATCCGTGAGCGCGCCGACAATATCCCCTTGGGCCGCGTCGCCGATGGCCCTGACATCGCCAACACCGCCGCCTTCCTCGCCTCCTCGGAGGCCGACTACCTTACCGGACTCTCCATCCCTGTGGCCGGCGGCTTCCTTTACTAGCCGCCGTCGGGTTCATACCTCACCAACACTGAAACGAAAGGTGCGAAACCGTTAATGACCTCTACATCTCCCGTCGGGGCCCAACGCCCCAAGTTTGGCGTCAGCCTTCCCGTGGACGCCGTGGCCGGCAGCCCCGTCTCCGCCGATGACATCTACCGCTTCGCCGAGCGCGCCGAGGAGCTTGGCTTCGATGGTCTCTGGACCTTCGAGCACCTCTTCTCCGCCCCGCCCTCCTACCGCCATGCCCGCCTCGATCCGATGCTCAGCCTCGCCGCCGTCGCTGCCCGTACGAAAAAGGTGGACATCGGTACGTGTCTGCTGCTACTTCCCCTGAGGAACCCCGTCCACGTCGCCAAGGACGTGGCCACCCTGGACAACCTCGCTTCGGGCCGCTTCATCTTCGGCGTGGGGACCGGTTGGAGCGCCAAGGAGTTTGAGGTGAGCCAGGTGCCCCTTAATGACCGGGGACCTCGCATGGCGGAGTACATGCGCATCATCAGATTGCTGCTCACCCAGGAGAACGTCTCTTACGACGGCAGGTTCTTCAAGTTCAGTGACATAACCATAGATCCCCGGCCTGTGCAATCCGGCGGCCCGGCCATGCTCTACGGCGGCGGCACCTTGGACCCTGACCTTCACCCGCCGGACTACCCAATTTCCACCGGCGGCTGGAACCTGGAGCGGGTCTTCAAGCGGATCGCTCGCCTTTCGGACGGCATCATCACCGGCTACCGCTCCTTCCCCGTCACCTCGGCCCAACGGGCGGAAGACGATTGGGGAAAGATCGCCTCCTATGCCAAAGAATTCGGCCGCGACGCCTCCGCCTTCCATCGAGTCCACCTGACACACTTCTTCATCGCGCCCGAAGGAGACCCCGGCATCGACCAGGCCCGGCGCGCCGTGGAAAGCTTCACCCACTCCCCCTTCGACTACGTTCGCCGGGCGTATGTCATCGGCACCCCTGAGCAGGCCGCCGAAACCCTGCGCACCTGGATACGCACCTCCGGCATCCGCTACTTCGTCCTCAACCCCATCGCGGACTACATCCCGCAGATAGAGACCCTGGCCAAAGAAGTCCTGCCCCTGGTCTCCGCGCCCTAGCGCCGCTCCATCCGCTCCACACCGCCCATCCGCAATCGAGGGCAAACTTCGCCGGCCACAGGATAACCACGGTCTGACAACCTGGATTGTAATGCAGTCGCTTAGGATCGTTTTGTCTTCGAGGCGTTCTCATAAATGTAGGTTCCGATAAGTAACGTTAATTGACTTTAAGTTCCTTTAAGACATACTTGGCTTACCATCCCCGGCATGCGCCGTCTTTCCATTCATCCCTCCGAAAATTTCGATTCTAGGAGGGTTAATTGTTGAGACAGCCCAGGCAAGAGGAGAAATCCCGAATTCGGCAATTAGAGGGCAAAAATGGGTAGGAAAAAACTTTATGGCAAGTGGTCTCTTTTGGTGCTGGGCCTCGTCGTGGCCCTGGCATTAATGGGGACTATGATGGCCGGCGCGCAAGAAGGAGAAAGTCCGCCACTGGACGTGTGTATAGATGACGAAGGAGAGATGCGAGTGCTGGTGCCCGGGGCAGACCCTTGTGACGGTGATGATGATGATGACGGCGGCACATTAGTGGAAATCCCAACGGGTCCGGGTCCAGTAGGCTCTGCGGGACCCCAGGGTATCCCTGGCTCGAAGGGCGAGAAGGGCGACCCGGGGCTTGCCGGACTCATCGGTCCCCAGGGGCCCCAGGGCGCCACCGGCCCGCAAGGGGCCACCGGACCCCAGGGTGGCGTCGGCCCCCAGGGTCCCCAGGGCTTGACCGGGCCGCAGGGTGCCACGGGACCCCAGGGTGACACCGGTGCGCTAGGTCCCCAGGGCGCTACCGGCCCCAAGGGCGACACAGGAGCCACGGGAAAGACGGGCCTCACTGGCCCCAAGGGTGACACCGGCGCCACCGGAAAGACGGGTGCCACGCAGGCCACCGGTCCGCAGGGTCTCACTGGCCCCAAGGGCAACACCGGAGCCACCGGGAAGACGGGTGCCACGGGGGCCACCGGTCCGCAGGGTCTCACTGGCCCCAAGGGCAACACCGGAGCCACCGGGAAGACGGGTGCCACGGGGGCCACCGGTCCGCAAGGTCTCGCTGGCCCCAAGGGCAACACCGGAGCCACCGGGAAGACGGGTGCCACGGGGTCCACCGGTCCGCAGGGTCTCACTGGCCCCAAGGGCAACACCGGAGCCACCGGGAAGACGGGTCTCACCGGCCCCGCCGGCCCCAAGGGCGACACAGGAGCCACGGGGAAGACGGGTCTCACCGGCCCCGCCGGTCCCACAGGGGCGCAGGGCATCCAGGGTATACCCGGCCCCAAGGGCGACAAGGGTGACAAGGGCGACAAGGGCGACACCGGAGCGCAGGGTCCCGCCGGCGGCGGCATCCGCACCATAGCTCGGGTACACGGTTACGGCCAAGACGGGACCGACAACGGCGCCATTAGCGGTCGTACCCTTAGCTTCAACAAGACCGAAGCCGGTACCGCCGTTCGCGTCACCTGGACCGACAACAGGCGTTGCTACGGACAGGGCGTGGGCTGCCGCTGGGAGATACGCTTCGACGGTGTGTCGTGCCCCACTCCGGGCGCCCTGGTCTACGATTACTATAACTCCCCCATCTCCGACCTGAACCAGTTCCGTAGCGAGACCGTCGTGGGGACCTGCTTTGGCCTTTCAGCAGGGATTCACACCATCCAGGTGTTCGTCTCAGAGACCCCCGGCTTTGGTGGGCATGACGCCTACACCGGATGGAACGGTAGCTACTTTGCCCTGGAGGCCGAGGAGGTCAACTAGCGCAGGGTCAGAAAAGTCGAGCGAGGCATTCCCTCGCTACTAGATTAAATCAAGGGGCCTGGGAATTCTTCCCCAGGCCCCTTTCCTTCTTCTTGGGCCAACCGGCCCCCAGGGCCACCAGTCCGCGAATCATCTACTGCCGCAGGTGTGACAGCCTACTAGTACTCAGTCAACTCGGTTTTGGTAATTGTTTAAGAAAACGTCTAAGGTTGCTACCCTTTTTTAGGAGTGTTGACGTAGGAGGGTGGCAGCCATGGGACGAGAACGGTATGTGGTCCGGTTGGAAAGGGAAGAACGAGACCAGTTGGAACGACTGATTCGCGGGGGAAAGAGCCCAGCGCGAAAGGTTGCCCGGGCCCGTATTCTGCTAAAGGCAGATACGGGCTGGGGGGTGATGCGCATCGTGGAGGCGCTGGACACGTCTGCGGGTACGGTGTGCCGTACCAAGCGGCGGTACCTGGAGGGAGGACTGAAGCGGGCCTTGGAGGAAGATCCTCGGCCAGGACATCCGACCAAACTGGATGAGCGGGGGGAAGCGCACCTGATTGCCCTGGCGTGCAGCGAGGCCCCTCCAGGCCATGACCACTGGACCCTGCGGCTCCTGGCAAACAAGGTGGTGGAGTTGGGGCTGGCGCCCTCCATGTCCCACGAGGGAATTCGCAAGCGGTTGAAAAAAACAGTCTCAAGCCGTGGCAGAAGAAGGAGTGGTGTATTCCCCAGGTGAGCGCCGAGTTTGTGGCGTGTATGGAGGATGTGCTGGACCTTTACGCGGAACCCTATGACCCAGAGCGCCCGGTGGTCTGTTTCGACGAGACCTCCAAGCAGTTGCTGGCGGAAAAGAGGTCTCCGATCCCGCCCAAGCCGGCACGACGGGAGCGATACGATTACGAGTACCAGCGCAATGGCACCCGAAACCTGTTCATGCTGTGCGAGCCCCTGGCGGGCTGGAGGCATGTGGCAGTGACCGAACGTCGTACCATGGTGGACTTCGCTCAGCAGATGCGGTGGCTGGCCGATGAAGCTTACCCAGCGTCCGAGAAGATCCGGGTGGTGCTGGACAACCTCAACACCCACAAACCAGCTTCCCTCTACGAAACCTTCGAGCCCAAGGAGGCTAGGCGAATACGCAAACGCTTGGAGTTTCACTACACTCCCAAGCACGGTAGTTGGCTCAACATGGCAGAGATCGAGTTCAGTGTCTTGGCCAGGCGAGTCCTGCGCCGGCGTATTGCCGATGAAGAGACTTTGAGTGGCGAGATCGCGGCCCTGGAGGCAGAACGAAACCAAGCCGGAGCAACCATTGACTGGAGATTCTCCACTGTGGACGCCCGAGTCAAGCTTCACCATCTCTATCCTGCCAACAATTAGGTTGACTGAGTACTAGCGTATCGGGACGGGAACTCCGAGTTCGCCAATGCTATCGGCGATAGTCTGTCCCAGGCCACCCACGATGTTTTGGGCCGACCCGCCCAGGAGTTGACCCTGGTCCGGTCCGGGGACGGGAACTCCGAGTTCCCCTATGCGGTCAGCCATGTCCCGGCCGATGTTGCCGGTGAGGTCGTGAACTATGATCTGGATATGTTTGCCCCGCGCAAATTGGCCGTTACCTCCGCAGCCGCGCCCCGTCTTGATGTCGCAGCCAGCGGAAGCACTCTGGAGAGGGATGAGTAAACTGCCTAGGAGAGCCAAAGCGAGTGCGATGGCAACAGTTACCAAGAACCTTTTCGGACGTGCTATCACGTTAAATGAACCCACTTTTCACCTTCCATGATTCCGAATCATTACTTGGATTATAGGTCTCAGGAGCCAGTATCACAATTCCACATTGGTTAAGGATTCTCCATAAATCTACAGCTAATCTTCGTGCGTCCGGACCAAATAGGTCTGCATGGTCGCGGCAGTCTGCCAGGCCTTGTAGACAGAAGTGGCTCCGGAAATCTGAACAGGGGGATAAGTGGAATCGCTGCCTGATTGAGGGCATGATAGTGCTCTCGGAGACAGGAGCGAGAGATGAGCAGACGACCCCGCCGTAACCACTCGGCAGAGTTCAAGGCGAAGGTGGCTCTTGCCGCAGTGCGCGGCGACCGGACACTTTCGGAGCTGGCAAGCCAGTTCGATGTGCACCCGAACCAGATCACGCAATGGAAGACCCAGTTGCTGGATCGGGCGGCGCAGTTATTTGGGGCCGGGACAGGGCAGGCTGAAAAGCCGGTAGACATGAAGGTCCTTCACGCTAAGATCGGTGAGCTTGCGTTGGAGAACGATTTTTTAGAGTCCGCGCTCACGAAGGCGGGATTGCCGGGCGCAAGGCGATGATCGACCGCGATCACAAGCTGCCTCTCGCCCGCCAGGCAAAGGCAGTGGGCATCAGCCGCGGGAGCATCTACTACCGGCCACGGTCGGTGGGCGAAGCCGGTCTCGGACTGATGCGCCGCATCGATGAGCTGCACCTTGAGTATCCGTTTGCAGGCAGTAGGATGATGCGAGTCCTGCTCCGCCAGGAGGGACTCTCCTCCGGGCGTAGACACATCGCCACACTGATGCGGCGGATGGGCATCGAGGCGCTGTACCGCAAGCCCAACACCAGCCGGCGACGGCCCGGCCATACGGTGTATCCGTACCTGCTGCGCGGGCTTGAGGTGAGCAGGCCCAACCAGGTGTGGGCAATGGATATCACGTACATTCCGATGGCCAGGGGGTTCGTGTACCTAGCCGCAGTGATGGACTGGCATAGCCGCAAGGTGCTGGCCTGGCGGGTATCGGTCACAATGGACACAGACTTCTGCGTGGAGGCGCTCGAAGAATCCCTGGGACGCCACGGCGGGCCGGAGATATTCAACACAGATCAGGGAAGCCAGTTCACAAGTGATGCCTTCACCGGCCTGCTGAAAGCCAGTGAGATCCAGATCAGTATGGACGGGAAGGGGAGCTGGAAGGATAATGTGTTCGTCGAACGACTGTGGAAGAGCGTCAAATACGAGGAGGTGTACCTGAGAGCCTACGAATCGGTCCCGGAAGCCAGAACTGGACTCGGGCGGTACTTCGAGTTTTACAATGCCGGACGGCCCCATTCGAGCCTTGGGGGAATGACGCCGGACCAGTTCTTTGACAGAGCGCCTGCCGAGTCCGCGGCGGCCTAACGCACGGCAGTGCGATTCCACTTATCAAACCGGGCAGCGCTGTTCAGACAAACGAGACCACCTCTGACCACGTCGAATCCGGCGCTGTGATTGCATAGGGGGTTTTACCGCCCTGACCCCCCACCTCGCCTCAGTGATAGACTATATCCAGCGCATTCGCGCCGTGGGGCTGTAGCTCAGTCGGGAGAGCACCTGCTTTGCAAGCAGGGGGTCACGGGTTCGAATCCCGTCAGCTCCACCAACCACCCTACTCTCCGCCGCCAAGCGGGAACCTTAAACGAGCTCCTTAACTTGGTGCGGCGCTGTTGCTATACTTCCGGCGAAATTAAGGGTAGGAAGGCGGACGCCATGGCATCGTCTCTCATCCGAGGTAAGTACGTAATTGCAAGGGTCATTGATGTCCACAGCAGCGAGGTGATCACCGATGGGGCGGTGTTCCAGCGGGACGGGGAGATAGTGGAGGTGGGTGGCTACGAGGAGTTGCGCGGGCGACACAATCCTGACGAGGTTATCGGATCGGGCAACCAGATGGTGATTCCGGGGCTTATTAACGCGCATCACCATTGGGGGTTAACGTCGTTTCAACTGGGCAACCCTGACCTGCCGTTGGAGACGTGGGGTGCGAGCCGCTTGTCAAGGCGGGACGTGGACCCGTACCTGGACACCCTCTACTGCGCCATCCAGGTGATAGAGTCTGGCATTACTACGGTGATGCACAACTACGGTTTGTACCAGCTGCCTGCGGGGTTGAGCCTTCATGACGTGGGGGAGCGAGTGCTTCAGGCCTATCAGGACTCGGGAATGCGGGCCGCGTTCTCCTTCGGCATTCGGGACCAGAACCGGGTGGTGTACCAGGAGGACCAGCAGTTCCTTTCCACGTTGCCGTCAGACCTGGCGGAGAAGATAGGAAAGGCGCTGGCGGCTTCCAGGCAGTCACCGGAGGAGTATTTCGAACTGGTCATGGATATGTACAAAGCGTTCGGGAGCAACGCGCCGGACCAGCGGATCAAGCACTTCTTCAGTCCGGTCAATGTCCAATGGTGCTCCGACGCGATGCTCCAGGCTATAAAGGAGTTCGCCGGGAGGCTGGGCACCGGCATTCGCATCCACCTGCACGAGTCCATCTACCAGAAGATGTACGGGCTGCGTCACTACGGGAAGACGCCGCTGGCGCATCTGCAGGAGCTGGGGTTCACCGGCAATGAGGTGTCCTGCGCGCACGGGGTATGGCTAACGGAGGCGGATATGGACATCCTGGCGGAGACTGGCACCATGGTTTGCCACAACGCCAGTTCCAACCTGCGGCTGAAGAGCGGCGTAGCGCCGCTGAATAGCATGCTTGCCAAAGGCGTCACGGTTGCCGTGGGGATAGACGATGCGGGCATCAACGACGATAACGACATCCTTCAGGAGATGCGGTTGGTGCACAAGATCCACCGGGTGCCAGGGGTGGACAGTCCGAGCCCGACCTCGCACCAGGTGCTGCACATGGCCACGGCGAACGGTGCCAAGGCGACGTTCTTCGCGGACCGGGTGGGAACGCTGGAGCCGGGCAAGCGGGCGGACGTGGTGGTGCTGGACATGGAGCATATTGAGGAGCCGTACCTGGATTCCAATACCAACCCAGTGGACGCTCTGCTGTACCGTGGACGGGGATCCGGCGTGAACACGGTGGTGGTGAACGGGGAGGTGCTGCTGCGGAACGGGCAACTGACGCGGGTCAATAAGGCAGAGGTGTGGGCGGAGCTAAAGGGTCGGCTGGCCAAGGACCTGACGCCGCATGAGCTGGAGCGAAAGGAGATCGCCCGCAGACTGGTTCCGTATGTCCAACGGTTCTACGAGGAGTGGCCGCTAGAAGGGACCACGCCACACTACTATTACAATGAGGCTCTGTAGGCTTTCTAGGGGCGAGGGAGACCGCAGAACGTCGATTCCCTTAGCCTATGCTTCTTCGCCAGGGCTATGGCGTGACCGAGTAAATTGAGTCATCAGGTTCATAAGGGAAGATTCTCAACAAGGTCGTGGCGTAAAATCTGGTCCCTTGTTGCCCAGTCCTTTCGCCATATTGGACGGTGATGCTGTCAAGCCGTGGGTAAACTTGGAGCACCTTAGACTATACCGGTGACCGCAATCCGAGGGCACTAGCTCCTAAAAATCTCACATATGTGGCTCAGCCATGATTTTTGACAGCAGCGCTTTCAGCAACACCAGGGGTGAACAGGAGACGTGCTGGGATGCTAAAAAAATGTGCTTCACCACTAGTGGAAACCCGGATACACACGGAGACAGCCTATCCTGTGCTTTGCAAGCAAGGGGTCACGGGTTCGAATCCCCTCGTTACTCCCCGCCGCCAATCCCCCGAAGGAAAATCCTCAGCGCGCCCTCGTCCACCGCGCCCACCACGCCCCGCACCACCCGGCCGTCCGCGTCAATGAAATACGTCGTCGGCAGGTTGCTCACTCCGTACGCCGTGCCGATCTCCCCCGTCGCATCGTACCCCAGCGGGTAGCTGACGCCCACCTCCTCCGCAAACCGTCGCGACTCCTGCTCGAAGTCCTGGATTGCTATCCCCACAAACGCGATGTTCTGGCGCTGGTGCTCCTGCCACGCCTTCTCAAACGCCGGCATCTCCCAGCGGCACGGCCCGCACCATGACGCCCAGAAGTTCAGCACCACCCCCTTGCCCCTCAGCTCCGAGAGACGCAGCGTCTCTCCGTCTAGTAACTCCACCTCGAAGTCCGGCGCCGCGGTGCCTTGCTTCAACACCTCCAACCGCGCCGTAACCGGTGCCGTGGCCGTCTCCATCGCATGCACCGTCGGCGCTGATGTCGTCGCGGCCGGCGCCTTGGTTGCCAACGCTAGTCCCGCCAGCGGACCCATCGTTGTATTCATGGCCTCCGGCGATTCAATGGTAGAGGGCGGTCTCTCTGTTGGCGGCGCAGTCCCCTCCCTCGCCGCTCGAACGCAGGCCGCGGCGGCCGCCAGCATCAGCAGCGCTGCGGTCAACCAAAGCGCTGATGTCCAAAGTCCCTTGCTCAAGTCGCCCCCTCGCCTCGCGGCACCCTGGCGGCTCCTCCTCGGTCAGAATTACCGGATGCTACCATTGTCGCCCCGCCGTCGAACCTTTGCCAGGCCGGCCGAATCTAATCTATCCGGACCACCTGAACAATGGAAACTTGGCTCAAACGACTGTTGGCCCTGGTGACGGGTGGCATTGCCCTTTGGTGGGCGCCCGGATTGGAGTCCTCCGTGGACCGCTTCAACGCCGCCTTACACTTCTCCGGCCCTTTGGTCACCATCCCTTGGTTGGTGTTCGTCTTCACCTGGGCGTTCATTGGCGCCTTGGCCGGGTTTCTTGCCGCGGCCTTGACGTTCCACGTCGCCGCTCGAAAACGTAGGCAGCCGGCGTCCGGCCCGGGGACAGGACTTTGAACATCGGCGCGATCAAGAGCACCCTCCCTTTCCTGCTGGTGGTCGCCGTCGTGCTCGCCGTTCTTTTCATGCTCTTCCGGCAGCTCGGCCTGGATTCCACCTCCATCACATTCGTAGACCACGTAACCAGCCAGACCAGGACCGTCAGCATCGTCACCGTCCTACCCCGGGACGGCATCTCCTCCATCAACGACCCTCAATTCGTCGGCCCCTCGGCCTCCAACATGCAACCCGGGGAGCTGGTCATCGGCCTGGACCTCGGCGGTGAGGCCAGGGCCTACCCCATCAATCTGCTGAGCCGACATGAGATCGTCAACGACGTGGTAGGAGGCGCCCCGGTGGCGGTCACCTGGTGACCCCTCTGCTTTTCGGGCATCGTGTATGCCCGGGACCCAAACGGCGAAACCCTCACCTTCGGCGTCTCCGGCAAGCTCATAATGAACGGTCTGGTGATGTACGACAAAGAGACCGGCTCCCTCTGGAGCCAGGTGCTGGGACAGGGTGTGGAAGGCGTTCACACGAACACACCGCTCCCCGTGATTGCCGCCCTACAGACCACCTGGCAGCTCTGGCTCGCCGAACATCCCGACACCGTGGTCCTGGACAAGGGCGGCCGCTACCGGTCCGATAGCTACGCGAGCTACTATGCCGGGTCATCCCAGGGCATCCACGGCGGCGCCCGGGGTGACCTCCGCCTCAACCCCAAGGAGCTGGTCCTGGGCGTCGTCCTCGGAAACACCTCCAAGGCGTTCCCCTTCCAGACCCTGGACGAGACACCAGTTATCAACGACAGCATTAATGGCACGCCGCTCCTCGCCACCTTTGACCCCGCTTCCCGCACCGCTGCGGCTTTCGACCCTGTGGTGGACGGTGTCGCCCTGCAATTCCGTCAGGTTTCCGCCGCCAACGCCCCGCGAATGTCAGACCTGGAAACCGGGACTCTGTGGGACCCCATTACCGGACGGGCCTTAGAAGGAATGCTGGCGGGCCGCACCCTGCGGCGGATTCCGTCCCACTACGAGTTCTGGTTCTCCTGGAGCGACCATCGGCCTGACACCCTGCTATACGTTCCGCCATCAAACTGAATTCCCCATGAACCGGCTCCAACACTTGAGCCGCCGACCAAGGCCGGGTACCCTATTCCTGCTCTGACGATAACGGCCTCAGTTCGGCCAACATACCCGGAGGATACATGGCTACAGAGAAAGCCGCTTTGGACCAGGCCACCGCCGAAACCCTCAGCGTGGTCGACCGCTTCAACGAAGCCTTTAACCGGCACGACGTGGACGGCATCATGGACGCCATGACCAACGACAGCGTCTTTGAGTCCACCGGCCCTCAGCCTGACGGCGAACGCTTCTCCGGCCAGGCGGCCGTGCGCGACCTTTGGAATCGTTTCTTCGGGTCAACTCCTACCGCCCGGTTCGAGACCGAGGAGATTTTCGCCGCTGGAGACCGCTGCGTCGTCCGGTGGGCCTTTAACTGGACCAATGATAACGGCGAGCCCGGCCATGTCCGGGGCGTCGACCTGTTCAAAGTTCGGAACGGCAAAGTGGCGGAGAAGCTGGTCTACGTGAAGGGCTAGGAAAATGCCTGTCAGAGCGGCCCCGTGGCGCGCTACTCCCCGGCCCGGCGACACCTGCCTTCCGGCGGCAGGCCGGCCCGGCTTAAATCAGACCGCCGCGCCGCTTTAGGATTCCGTATCAAGCCCTTTGTATCGTTGGCAGTGCCGTGCTCCAAGTGAGTCCGCCAGTAAGGAGGCTAACCGCAACCAGTTATGGATGGCTGCTCCTGCTTTCCTTTGCGGTGGCCTCTACTCTCACGCTTCTGTCCGCCTGCTCAGCCTCTGCTGTCGCCCCTTCCCCACTCCTCCCCACCCCAACAACCACGGCCTCGCCAACCGTTGGTCCCCTTATCACACCGGCCAAAGACCCCACATCGAAGGCTCCTCCGGAGACGCCAACCCCACCGCCGGGCACCCCGGTGCCTCCTCGCACCTACACCCCTCGCACAACTCCTTCCGAAACGTCCCCGCCTGATCTCGTAACCGCTACCCTGGAGCCGCCGGTCACCGTTATACCCGCCGCGGCCGTCGTCGCCGTCATCAACGGAAACCGCTTCCAACTGGAACTGGCCGTCAGCGCCGGCCAGCGCCGCCTGGGCCTCTCCGGCCGGAATTCCTTGCCGCTGGACGCTGGAATGCTGTTTGTCTACCCCGGGGAGCGGCCCCTCACTTTTTGGATGAAGGACGTTCCCTTCTCCTTGGACATCCTCTTTATAGATTCCCAGCGTCGAATCGTGGACATCCAGACCATGGCCCCGCAGCCGGGTGTGGGTGACGACGCGTTGACCCTTTACCGGTCCGCCGCACCCAGCATGTTCGCTTTGGAAATCAACGGCGGCCTGGCCGCTCGGCTTGACATAACCGCAGGTATGGAAGTCTCGTTGCTGGGCAGCTAGCCGGTGACCGCCACCGGGCAAGTCCCTCTAGCCGGTCAGCTCCTCCAGCCGCGAAATCTGGTCCATCTCCGGTATGCAGGGCCAGAAATGCAGCTCGTCCATTCCTATATCGCTGAACCGTTGCACCAGCTCCTTCACCTGTTCCGGCGTGGCCACCATGTCTCGCACCCGGTCCTCCACCGCCGCCCCCATGAACCCGTAGTAGTCTCGAAGGTAAGGCGCGCCCCGCTCCAGCGCGTCCGGCCCCAGGGCGTAGTAGACCGCACCAACAAAGCGCGGTTTCCCCGTCCTCCCTTCCCGCTTCCACGACTCCTCCGCCTTGCCGAACAGCGAAGCCACCAGCTCCACGTTCGGCCCTGTGCCCAGGAACCCATTGGCCCAGCGGCCCACCCTGTCCAGCGCCGCCGGTGAAAAGCCGCCTATCAGCACCTCCGGACCCCCGGTCCGCACCGCCGGCGGGCCTATAGCCCCCACCTCGTCCGACAGCCGCTCCCCTGAAAACACCTGCTTCAGCACAGACAGAAGCTGGTCCATCTCTCGCCCCCTGGCCCCAAACGGCGACGGCGCCGCCAGGAAGTCGTCCCTCCTCCCGCCAACCCCTACGCCCAGCGTCAGCCGCCCACCCGAGAACGCGTCTATGCTGAGGGCCTGTGTTGGCAACCAGCGAAAGTGGGACACTTTGAGACCCGAGAGATTAGAGATCGGGAGAGGGCTTGGTGAGCTCCCTGAGGGTCTTGTTGTAGCGCCTTCGCCGTTCGATTGTGTGAGCCTGCACCTCCTTCCTGCGCTGCAGTATCCGTTCCCGCCTCCCGTGGAGCACATCTGCAGGTGTCACATTGCCCAGCGCCTTGTGATAGCGCCTGTAGTTGTAGTAGGCCACGAAGGCGGCAAGGGCAGCCTCCAGATCGGAAGCCATCTCGTAGGGGACCTGCTTGACGTCTCTCTTGATAGTCTGGTGATAGCGCTCCAGCTTGCCGTTGGTCTGAGGGTGGAAGGGTGCAGCCCGGATGTGCTTGATTGTAGACCGTCAGCGATAATGGGACACGTGAGAGGGGTAGAAAACCCGAGAGTCTGAGAGTGGTGAGAGCTCCTGAAGTGAGGGTAGAGTACCTCATGAAAGGAGCAGCGATGTCCCAGTCAGACGCCAGCAAGGCCGAGGCCGCCGATCAACGGTCGGAGCAGACTAGGTCCTTCGTTCGACGAGTTAGAGCGGCTACCCGGCGCAAATACACCCCGGAAGAGAAGATCCGTATCGTGCTGGAGGGCTTCCGCCGCGAGGTCACCGTGAACGACCTGTGCCGGCGGGAGGGTATCAAGCCCCACTCCTACTACTCGTGGACCAAGGAGTTCATGGAGGCGGGCAGGGAGCGGCTGTCCCGTGACACGGTGCGCGATGCCACCCGGCAGGAGATCCAGGATCTCAAGCGGGAGAACGGCGAGTTCAAGCAGCTGGTAGCCGAGCTATCCCTCGAGGTCTACCGTCTGAAAAAAACGGCCATACCAATGCCCCAGAACGGCGTCGGTACCAGCGGATGAGCGCCGTTGAGAAGGCGACGGTCCTGGCCAGTGTAGCCGCATCACCGCTGGCCAAGCGTCGGGTGCTCAGAGACCTGGGTGTTCCCAAGAGCACCTACTATCGGTGGTTGATGCGACAACAACATCAACAAGGTCTCGAGGACCGACCTGGAGCCAGCGCTCCACCGTGGAACCGCCTTAGACCTCAGGAGGAACGGTCGATCCTGGAAGCGGCCGGGGAGATGCCGGAGCTAAGTAGCCGCCAGTTGGCAGCGTGGTCTACAGACAACCTGGCCTTCGCTGTATCCGAGTCCACTGTGTATCGCATCCTGTGCAGAGAAGGTCTTGTGAAGTCACCCGAGATGCAGCTCAAGGCCGGCAAAGAGTACCATCGCAAGACCAGCGGCCCTCACCAGATGTGGGCTACCGACGCCTCCTACTTCAAGGTGATCGGTTGGGGCTACTACTACCTGGTCACCGTGATGGACGACTACTCCCGCTTCATACTGGCCCACAAGCTCCAGCAGGACATGACCACCGACTCTCTCATCGAGGTGGTCCAAGAGGCCGTGGACAAGACCGGCATGACTGAGGTCCCAGTGGCCGACCGGACCAGCCTGCTGAGCGATAACGGCTCAGGTTATGTGTCCCGTGGCTTGAGAGACTACCTGCACCTGGTGGGAATCAAGCACATTCTGGCCGCGCCGTTCCACCCTCAGACCAATGGCAAGCTCGAGCGCTATCACCAGAGTATCAAGCGGGACGTCAAACAGGTCCCCTACGAGATGCCTTCTGCCCTGGAAGCAGCAATCGCCGCCTTCGTGGCCTACTACAACTACCGACGCTATCACAAGGCGCTGGGCAACGTGACGCCCGCAGACATGCTCAACGGAAGGCGGGAGCAGATCCTCCAACGGAGAAAGGAGGTGCAGGTCCAGACGTTAGAACGGCGAAGACGCTACAACAAGACCCTCAGGGAGCTCCCACGCAGCTCTTCATAATAATAACCTTCTCGGGTCCTAATCTGTCCCACTTGTGCTGATTGCCAACAATAATTACGGCCGGTACTTGTCGCCTTCCTCTCTGGTGATGCGGCCGGACGCCATTAGCCACATGCGGGAGATCTCCGGACCCATGAACTTGAAGGTCCCCCTCAGCGTTTTCTGGAGGCCCGGGTATTCCATGCCTTCCAGAACGTAGTAAAACCAGTTGCAGAAGCTGCCGTGCTCGCTCTGTAGGGCGAGGACGGTACGAGCGTTCTCGACGGCGGCCTGGATTTTCAGCCGGTTACGGATTATCCCGGGGTCGTTTAGAAGCGCGTCCACCTCGGCAGGCCCGAAGCCAGCCACGGTTTTGACGTTCCAGTTGCCGAACGCCGAGCGGAACCCGTCCCGCTTGGTCAGGATCATCCGCCAGGTAAGCCCGGCCTGAAACACCTGCAAGCTCATCACTTCGAACAGAGTGTCGTCGTCATCAACTTGCTTTCCCCAGATGGTGTTGACGTACCAGTCCAACAGCGGGTCCACTGGTTCTAGTGGGTCGTGGGTTCCCTCGTGCGGCATACGCTAGTCCCTCCCATGTTCGCTCCGGCTAGTCATCTACACAGGTGTGGCGATTGCCTGCGCCGATGACCTTCCCCTCTGCATCGATAATACGCGCTCCCTTCAGTGCGTCCAATTTATCTACTACTTCCTCGAGCGGCTACAGAACCGTATTACAGTTTATCGCCCGTGCGACTTCCACTCAAAATAGGGGTCCCACAATCTCAACCGGCTTCTCGAGATTCCCGACATACTTGCCGACACGTGGGGTCACTTGGAGGTATTGAAGGGCAGAAAGAGCCCCCGCTTCAGGCACGAAACAGTACGAGACGGAGCTCCAAGACACCCTGTAAGATGGTCCTGGACGGGCTCTCAATCAATAGGTTCTGGGCTCTAGTCCCAGGTGGGTCACCAGGAAATGCAGGCGCGGAATTAGGCCCCTGAACGGTTTCAGGGGCTTTCGCTTTGCCAAATGGCCGGAATGCGGTTTGCTATAGCCCTGGTGAAGGCAACCGCGGCCTCCCGGCCCATCTGTGGCGAGACATGGGCTTAGACCTTGTCAAGCTCTACCTGCCGCATACCCTGTTAAGCGGTACCGAGGTGTGACGGGAACTTTTTGAATCTCGCCTTCGTCCTAATTACCAGCACAGGTAAACCAAACCCAGTAAAAGGGTAAAGGAATGAACATGAAGAAATGGCTTATTTCAGCAGTTGTCCTGGCCCTCGCCTTGGGCACAGCCGGATCGGTCACGGCCTTTGCCTTGACCTCTGGCGGTGCCATTGAAAACCCCGAGGGGACCGATTCTGCAGACACAGGGGGGGAGGTTTCGCCCGGACTTCCCAAATACGATGACTGGCTGTCCGAATTCGGAGAAGGAAAGGTTGTCACCAGCATCGACGACATCGACCGCGATGAATGCAACTGGATCCACAACATCAACGCGTGCACCCCCGAAGAGCTAGAAGAAACGGGAATGGCCCCCGTATCCGGCTCCATCACGGTGGGCGAACCTTACCCCGCAGGAGAACCTGAACCCGGGACCAGGGTAGGAGGTAAGCCAGAGCCCCTGTTTGTGGACGGTGAGCCGGGATACATACAGACCACCGAGCCCGAGTGCGCTGCGGACCAGGGGGTATATTTGACCTCCGACGGTCAGGTGGGCTGCACCGACGTTATGGTCCTGGGCGATGGTGGGCAAGATCCCAGCCAGGCGAAGCCGCCAGTTGTGATGCCCCAGCTTGAGCCCTCCGCCGAATAAGGCGTTACGAACCTGCCACATGAAGTCGAAGAGGCCGCCGGGTACCCACAACCGGCGGCCTCGATTGCGGGCACTAGTCTGCGTAAATTTGAAAGTGCTCTATCGAAGAAGCCCAGTTGTCTGATGCGGATAGTATCATTGGGCCTGGGTATCGATTGAGCTTACCGGTTGTGCTGTCGACCTATGTGCCGTCATGCCAGACCGCCGGTATCGCAGTTGCTCAAGCGCTGCGGTCTGAATAGCGCCCAACGAACCTGGGTTTGGAGGCCAAAATCGTGTCAGAGGTTATTTACTCGGACAAGTTGGTGGAAATCACCAACGATGGGATACTCTTCCGCAACTATCATTTCCCCTTCGGCTCCAGGCGGGTAGCCTTCTCCGAGGTTGATGGAGTCCAGGCGAAGAAACCAACTTGGGCGAACGGGAAGTGGAGGATTCAGGGCACAGTAGATTTGCTGACATGGTTTCCGCGTGACTGGAAGAGACCTGCGCGAGATCGGATATTCCTTGTTAGCTTCCCTGGCAGACGAAGACGTATCGGATTTACGGTAGAGGATTCGCAGAAAGTGATGAACATCCTGAACGAGAAGGGCCTACTTCTCCCAGAATAGAGACGTCAAAGCTCCTTTTTACCCCAGCTGACGTGAGTCTGAACCAAGTGTAAGCAACCAGCACAAATGGGACACTGTCGGACGCGAGAGATCAGGTATCTGACAATGGTCTGCTGAACCCCCTGAGGCCCCCTTTAGTAGCGTCTTAGCCGTTCAACCAGCCCCCTTGAACTCCTGGTTCGCGAGTAGTGGGAGTAAGGCTGGATGTCCCCCCGCCGGTACAGGATGGCGCTGACCTCCCGGCAGAAGCACTCAAACACGATGCGGATCTTATCTATGGGGGTGTAGCTGCCATATCACCGATCTCACCCGCCGCACGAACGATGGGCCTCCTGGCTGCGTCCGTCTGCGGCTAGTGCTTTGCGATTGTCTGGTCCGAGATACGCTGTTCATCCCGTGAGGCTACTCTCCAATCACTTCAGGAGTACACACCTCCCAGTAGATGGGGGACCCTCACTTTTGACTTCCCTTGACCTAGCGCTAGCCGCAGGGGCCCAGTGTGTCCCCGTGCTTGTCTATGTGCTGCATGGCGGCCTTGAATCCGACGGTTATCGTGTTCTTATCGTTGTGACACACGGTGACGTGCTTGCGGGCGACGGTCATGTCGCCGAACTGGTAGATGTATGCGCCGCCATTCAGGAACATCTGGAAGGTGTCTATCGTGGCGCCGTTTGCCTTGTCCAGCGTCAGTATCTCCCCTTGCAGAAACGCTCCTCCCGGGCCCGGTATCTTCTCGCTCTTAGCAGCCACCAAGTCTCCCAGGCCGCTGTCGTTGATCGCCAGGCCCGTTATCGCGTAGCCGGCGCCGCCCGCTCCAAGGAAGTTGGCGGTCACCACGCCGCTGGAGGCGGGAAGGTCCAGCGTGTAGAGACCTCTGGGGGCCGGAGCGGATCCGCCGGCCTTGGGGGTGTTGATCCAGATGTATAACGTACCGTCGGCGCCAAACTCGAGGTCGGCGCCCGAAACGTTGACCCGCGTGCCGTCGGGCTCCTCCACGATTCCAAGGAGCGTTGCCGCCGCGGTGTCTGTGTCCACGGTGTAAATGGAGTTTTCCAACTGGCTGGCCGCGTACAGGACACCGTCCGGCCAGAATGCCGCCAGCGTAACCGCCCCGACGGGGGTCCCGCCGTCCTTGACGATGCCGATATCGGTCCATGCCGCCGTTGCCACGTCGTAGTAGCCAAGAGTGCCGTCGCCCTGGCCGGCCTGGAGCTTGTCGATTACGTAGATTCTGCGGCCGCCGGGGGATGCGGCGATGGCGTCACCCTGGTTCACCGGGAGTATCCCGTTCTGCGTCAGCTCCAGGTTGGCCCGCCCCGTTGCCTCGTCCAGCTCCACCCGGAACAGCGCGGTAGTCCCGTCCGTCTTTAATTCGCTGTCAGTCAGGTACAAGATGCCGCTATTCGAGGCGGCGGAGACCGGCGTAGCACCTGCGCCAAGCGCCAGGACCGCAATTAGACCCAGAAGTAGCAGTACTCTTGTCATCCGTTGTTTCCCCTTTTTTGAGTGGCTCTCAGCCGGGGTTACCCATTTCGACCACCTCATGGCGATACCAGGGTGCGAGTTGTGCGGCAGGAGCGTACCGGCGGCCTTTGGCGCTTGTCAATCTATTCTCAGCCAGGCGCTGGACATACCCGGCCAATGCGGTCAGGCACCCGCGGGCCGTACCAAAGAACAAGAGCGGGGTGGTGAGCAAACAGCCCTGGCCCCGGCAGGCGTAGTCAGGCTCGGCCATGCTGAGTATCGGAACCCTCCAAATTTGGCCAATATTGCACTGTAATTGCTTGAATTCATCACGTTGGTTCTTGCACACTCCCAGTGTTATGTCTGGTTTACAAAACATTATTAAGAGGGAGTGATTCATGACTACTAGAATGTCGGACCTGCAGGACAAGCGAGCAAGAATCGATGCTGAGATCGAAAACGAAAAGGAAGTGCAGAGAATCGACCGGGCGCTTAAAGCAGTCGCGAAAAAGGTTGCGGCCACGCTGTCAGCGGAGACCAAGGACGCAGGACTAGATCTGGACCAACTGGACGGAAAGACTTTCCATTGTCGGATGGACCGCGCCTCTGGACACATCAAGATGGAGCTGATCACCACCACCGAACACGGCAAAGCCCACGTGGCAATCCTCACCGTTAACGGCCGAAACTAGCCACAGAGCTCACGATAGGCTCAAGGCTCGCGTAGGTAGCCCGACGATGGCCGGGGGGCAGGGTAGGCCACTGGCGCAGTGACCGTCCCACTCCGGGACATCTCTCCGGACTATTTGCGGCGCTACCTTCGATTTCACCGTCACCTGAACCCTCCGGCGACGCCGCGCTATTGCGCGAAAGATAGGGGGCACCCTGCGCCAAGGGGTGCCCCCTTCTAATTGGGATACGACCGGCCAGGGAATTAGCGGCGGCGGTTGCGCGGGTGGGGCGCCGGTGTAACGGCAGTGGTTGGGTATTACCGCCCAAATAGGGCGGCAATCCGCCGGCCCACGATTTTGTCCTCTCCCTGGGCAAGACCGAATCCGTGAATGATAATGAAGTCTTCCCCATCTCGCACCCTGGTCCATACGGGGGGATCGCCCGCCTTCAGCTTGTCAACTATGTCACGGGCCGTCATGCCGGCCTGGGCAGGGTCCACATCGATTTGTACGCCAAAGGGTTGGTGACCGATGACGTTATCCAGCATACGGGCTTTCAGGCCGGGGATGCCCTCCAAAGGCGCCAGAACGTTCCTTGACTGCTGTTCCACATAGGCCAGCCGCTCTTCGTGGTTCATGGTAAACCAGCGACGCACCGCGGCTACCGCGCCGACCATCTCCTGGCGGTCTACCTTGTGGGGCCGTCCTACGCCGCGAATCCTGCGGCTCTCGTAACCAACAAAGGACTGGTATGAGATGCGGCGGACCATCTCTTCGGTGCCCAGCGCGAGGCCGGTAGACTGGGTGGCCCCAATGTACTTGGTGGCTATGCACTGAAAATCCGCCCCCATGCGGACGTACTTCCCAAAATTCTCCAGCGGATAGATCTGTCCGGCGGCATCCACCATTACCGGAACACCGCTGCCATGGGCTATCTGGATGGTATCTTCCAACGAAAGGGCCTGCGGGTCGGGGGACTGCTCCACGGCATAGTAGTGGACCGCCGCCGTGCTGGGTCCGATGGCATTCTCCAGGTCCTCGCGTGTGGTGGCTTCATCTGAACCAAACTCCACCAGCTTGGCCCCGGCCAGCTCCAGGCACCGGTCGTACCAGTAGCGTTGACGGCGCTGGATGAGTATCTCGTTCTTCATTCCGGTGGTATCCGGAAGCTGCTGTATTCTGGCGTCATCGTCGCCGGCCATGATGGCCGCCGTGGCCAGCGTTAGCGCCGACCCTGCGCCGGATGTGATGTACGCCGCGGGCACATTCACCATATCGGCAATTACGCGTCCGGCTTTCTCCTCAAGCTCAATCAACGGGATGTAAGCAACGTCGGCCCGTTCCATGGCCTGCTTCACCTCGGGCGCCGGTGTGGACCCGCCCAGCATTGTCACGCTGCCAATGGCGTTGATAATAGGTTTGGCGCCCAGTTCCTTGTAGATGTCGCCCCAACTAGCATCGGCCATGCGAACCTCCCTCTGTGAATACTCCCTGGTAAGCCGTGAACGGCCCAGCCCCAACCGGCTGGACGGCACCTATGCTACTGTACCTTTGTGCCGGTCACAACACGCGCTTAGCCGTTTCCCACCGGCGCGCAGGCAAGGCCCAGGGCGGTGTGAGGACCTTCGCGACGGCTTGAGGGGAAGAAGCTGGGTGGGGCTTCTGCCCTCCCGTCACCTGATCCCAAAAAGCCTGGCCACGTTTCCGCCCATAACCAGCTCCCGGTCACCCTGAGTCATGAAGTCCGTGTGCAGCCTGATCAGATCAAGGTTCTGTTGGTACGTACAGGTCCGCATAGCCCAGGGCATGTCCGAGCCCCACACCAACACCCCGGCGCCATAGCTCTCGTACACTTGCTTGATGATCTGCGCATGCCGTGGGTAGGGGTACTCGAAGTCGCTTCCCCACACGCCCCAGTTCTCGTACGCCAGCACGTAGCCAACCTCCAGGTGGAACCGGCCCAGCTCAAACAACGGGAAGAACTCTTTCGGATTCTCCACGTGCTCCGGGTCCCCGGGGTGCCGCACGTTGCCGCCGATGTGGCAGTCGATGGCGGTCATCTCCGGGTGCTTGCGAAGGACGTTTTCGATACGCCGAATCTCGTCAAGATAATCCGGCTTGGAGTTGAAACCGGTGTCCATGTACACTGGGACTCCCAGCCGCACTACCTCTCTCCACAGAGGCTCGGACCGCTGGTCGTCCAGGGGTTGGCCCTTCATCACATGGGTGTGCAGCGCCCTAAAGCCGAACTCCTCCACCGCCCGGGTGAGTTTTCCGACCTCTCCCTGGAGGTACTCGTCGTCCCTGCGAAGGTCGTACTCGATGGCGACGCTACCGAGTAATCTGTCCGGGTAGCGCTGGATGGCATTGGCGAAATAGACATCGCGGCCGAAGTTGGACTCCATGTACCCCGCCAGCACAACCGCCTTGTCCACTCCCACCAGGTCCATCTGGGCTACCATCTGCTCGGCGGTGTGCTCCAACCGCTCCAGCGCCACCGGGCCACGCTGCAACCAGCACTCTTCACCGTGCTTGCTCCAGTTGTAACGGGCGAACCTCCCCACGTGGAACCCAACGTCTTCATCCGGCCCGGGGGCGTACTTGGGCTCCTTGTGGCTGGTGTACATGCGCCCCCAGAACTTGCGTACGGTTGCCTGTAGCTGCCGACCGTAGGCCGCGGCATCCGGGTACCCCGCCGGTCCCGCCTGGTCGGGAAAAACGTGGACGTGGTTATCAATGATCATTAGGTCTCCCTCAAAAGCGGTTCCGCCTAGCCCCAGCCCGTTACTCTCAATGCCCGCCGGACAAATATGCATACGGTAGAGGGTGGGCGCCAGGCCGTTGCTCCGGTGGCGATCAGGCGGTCCGTAGGTCTACCACAGTGGCTGTCGATTCCCTTACAGGTCCACCCACGGCTTGCCAGTCATCAGCTCCGCCCACCGGTTGTAGAACCGCCGGTGGTTGCTTTCCCCGTAGCGGTAGTTGCTGGACCATGCCCGTAGCCCTTCGTTGTAGGTGTCATGCCCCAAACCCATCTGCATGTTCACCGGGTACCTCCGCGCTACCACTCCGCGGCCCGTGTACGTGCACTCCTGCCAGTTGTCCACATCGTCCTGCTCCAGCGCCCCGCCGGGTCCGAAGCTGCGCAGCCCAGCCAGCCGGAAGGCGTCTTTCACCTCCGGGGGCGCCGCCGTGTCAACGAACTGCCCTGACCACACCTCCACCTTTCCCGGCCCCTTTGGCTGCCATACGCGGAGCGTCCGGGATGTGCCCCTGGATATCGAAAAGTTGGGAAAGACGTTCACCACCTGCACCGACACTTCGTTCATCCGAGGGCCCAGCCTTGCCACCACCTCGGCGCGTATCTCCTTTTCGTAATTCAGAATTGACTCCACTTGGGGGTCCGACTGGTCCAGCGCCCCGGCGGTTACAATCATGTGTCCGTTGCCAGGCGAGAGCAGCAGGCCAGTGGCGTCCTTACGCGACCCGGTGGCGTTGCTGAACCCGCTGAGTACCGCCGAAAGGTGGGTCTGCGCCACGTGATACGTATCCCCGCCGAAGTTCTCCGCCGGCAGCTTCCAGTTGCAGGGCACCTCCCACCGGTGCATCCCTGCCAGCACCTCCACCCCTCCCTCGCGCCGGTCGAAGAAGACGTCCAGATACCACTTCAGGTCTCCCAAGTACTCGTCCAACGGTGGGGCTTCGGCGTCAAACGTGGCGAAGACCAGCCCTTTGTAGCTGTCGAGCTGCGCCACCGGTATCAGCCCCCACTGGCTCCGGTCCAGCTCCCCATAGTAGGCGTCCTCCATGTTGGGGACCGCCACCAACCGTCCGTCTATCGAGTACGCCCAGCCATGGTATGCGCAGGTGAATGACGATGCGTTGCCGGTATCGGCGCGGCAGATGCGGTTCCCCCGGTGCCGGCACACGTTCAGGAACGCGTTCACCTTGCCCTGCCGGTCCCGGCAGACCACCACCGGGTCCTCGCCCATGTACGTCGAGAGGAAGTCCCCCGGCGAAGGGATCTGCGATTCGTGGCAGAGGAACAGCCAGCACCGCGCAAAGATATTCTCCAGCTCCTGCCGGTATATCTCGTCCTCCACAAAGATACGCCGGCTCACCAGCCCGTTCTCGGCGTCCACCAAGCCGCTCACGTCCACCGGCATTACTGCCCTCCCTGGCGCCCGGGCCGCCGAAGCGGTCCGCCTGGTTTCGTCTGCGGCGCTGGAGGTTATCATACCGCAAGCCATCAGCGGGTTGAAACTTGGTACTAGAGGACTCCTACCTAAGCCTTTGGCTGGAATTGGAGCAGAAAAATGGCAACATAGAGTAAATGGGGCGGCGCGTGCCAGAAGGCGCTGGGCCGACCTTCGCCTGAGCACTCTGGGTACAACCGGGGGCAATGGGCAGATAAAGTCACGCCAGAAAGGCGAGGTTCCCTGGTGGCAACAAGAGAGGGGTTTGGGGTTTTCGGCGACGATGAGGGGGTCTATCCTCCGCTTTGGGACCGAATCCGCCGCAACAAGACCTATTTGAGATTTGGGCTCATGTTCCTGATGCTGGCGGGAGGGGCCGCCCTGGCGGGCGTAATGTCGTACGCCCTGGACTCCGGTAAACCGGAGGCGGCCGAGACGCAGCTTTCATCCCAGGGTCAGGACCTGGCGGCCTCCGCTACCGCCCAATCCGGTGACGCCGTAGCTCCAGGCGCTTCCTTGGCATCCGGCGCCAGCGACTTGAGTCAGGCCGGGGCTTCAGCTCAGGCGATCCTCGCTCAGGAATCCGGGCAGGAAGGCGCCGGGGGGTTGAGCACCTCCGGCATGGCCTACAACAGCAGCCAATCGCTGACCGGCGACGCCCAGGGACAGACCGGCGCCGGGCTACCCGGCACTGTAGCCAAAGTAGATGGCCCCGGAACCCTGCCACTGGGCCGGGGAGTAGCCACCAGCGACGGTGCGCCCTATCAGGTGCAGACTGGAACGGGGGCCGGTCAGGGGTCTGACGCGGGCCAAGCGCTGGGAGTCCAGCCGGCGCCAGCCAGCGGCAGAGTCGCCATTAACGCCGACGGCGCTGGGTCCACCGGCTACGACACGTCTGGCACATTCGAAAGTCCAGGCTACGCTTCCGTTGCCGGGGAGCAGTGGGTCAAGATACTGGCCCCGGTCACCTTCATGGCCGGGACCAACGCCGGCGGAAACTCCGCCGTGATCTACAACGACGACACCACGATGATGGCCAGTGGGGGCACCTTTCCCGGCGCCGAGCACGCGGTGCAGCTTCAGCTAAAGAACAACTCCAACGTCAAGCAGGCCGCGGTCCTTTACATAGACGCCCCTGATGGCTTCCGCTTCTCCGCCCAGCTTTGCGGCGGTCCCAACGGCCAGCCTTGTGTCTCCGGCTCGAACCTAACCATTGCCCAAGAAAGCGCCAATACCTTTCTCTACACCGCCGAGCCCACTACCGGGGACATGGGCGATGCAGATGACTCCATCTTCATTGTGGTCAAAACCCTCTCTCATGTAGATCCCGGCTTCCATAGCTGGAGCTTCCATACTGAGGCACTCCAGACCGACAGCTATTACAGCCTGCCATTGGGGGAATAGCTGGGCGGGCATAACGCCCGGACTCCTAGTCGGCCAGCGGCACTACCAGGCTGACTCGGTTCTCGGTCCCTACCACGCGGGTGGTGTGGCCCTTCCCGGTGAGGTCCTCGGCCAGCAGCACCGTCCCCGGGCCGAACCGCCGCACCCCGTCGGCGGTGCCGATCTCTACCTCCCCGGCGATGGTGATCACGTACTGCCGCCTAGGGGCGCAATGCCAGTCCAGGAAGTATCCTGGCCCGTTTCGCCGCGTGCTGATTCCCGTGGCCGGCAGCATCGGCGTGGCGTCGCCGTGGGCGCCTTCCGTGTCCAGGAAGGTCTGGAACTCCGGCGTTACCTCCTCCAGGTGTGACTGACCGTCTTCACCCGTGTAAACCCTGGCGAATATGGGCATGACATTTCCTCCCTCTTTTTGGTGGGCGGCAATTCCGGCTCCGCGCCGGCGCCGCCGTTTCCTAGAATTTTAGAGGCGGACCGGCCGCCATTACAACTTGCACCGGGCCTGCGGGCTTCGACCCGATCCGGCCGGGCGTGATAACATTGATGCGGCAATCAATGCAACTCCGCAGAGCCAGGGCATCCTAGAATCTTGCGGGTTGGGGAAGTGTCGGAATTGGTAGACGAGCATGATTTAGGATCATGTGCTGAAAGGCGTCCGGGTTCGAGTCCCGGCTTCCCCACCACAAAATTGCATCTAACACTTGGCGGGTCGTCGTAGCATCTCATGGCGCCACTGCTTGATGTTCAGGAGCTTCACACCTATTTCCGCACCGACGAAGGTGTGGTGAAGGCCGTGAACGGCGTTTCTTTCACGTTGGAGCGCGGGGAAACGGTGGGGCTGGTGGGCGAAAGCGGCAGTGGCAAGAGCGTCACGGCGCTTTCCATTCTGCGGCTGGTTTCGCTCCCTGGCCGCATCGAATCAGGACGCATTCTGTTTCGAGACCAGGACCTGTTACAGCTTAGCGAGGGAGATATGCGCCGCAACCGTGGCAACCACATCGCCATGGTGTTCCAGGAGCCCATGACATCCCTCAATCCGGTCCTCACCATAGAGCGCCAGCTTACCGAGGCGATGGAAGTCCACCTTGGCCTGGGCCGCGCCGCCGCCCGGGTCCGCGCCGTGGAGCTGCTGGAGCGCGTCGGCATCCCGGACCCCCCGCAGCGGGTGAAAGACTTCCCCCATACTTTCAGTGGGGGGATGCGCCAGCGGGTCATGATAGCCATGGCCCTTAGCTGTAACCCGGACATAATCATTGCCGACGAGCCCACCACGGCCGTGGACGTTACCATCCAGGCCCAGCTGCTTGAGCTGATGACGGACGTCACACGGGAGGCCAATGCCGCCCTCCTGATCATCAGCCATGACATGGGTGTGGTGGCCCGCCACGTGGACCGGGTTGCAATAATGTACGCCGGGAAGATGGTAGAACGGGGTCCGGTGGTGGATATATTCAAACGCACCAGACATCCATATACCCTGGGGCTCCTGAGGTCCATCCCGCGGCTGGACGAGCCCAGGCGGCGAACGCTGGAAACCATCCCGGGCCAGCCGCCGGACCTGGCCCACCTTCCCCAGGGCTGCGCCTTCAGGGAGCGGTGTCAGTTTGCGGTGGAGCAGTGCGCCGTGGAGACCCCTCCCTTGATGGAGGCCGGCCAGGACCACTGGTCTGCCTGCTGGGAACTAGCCACCCTGGCGGAAAGCCGGACGGGTTAGCGGTTATGGCGCTCTCCAACGGCCCCCTGCTGGAAGTTAAGGACCTGAAGATGTATTTTCCCATCAACGCCGGGGTCTTTTTTCAGCGCGCCCGCGGTTGGATAAAGGCGGTTGATGGAATTAGCTTCACCTTGCGAAGGGGTGAAACGCTGGGCCTTGTTGGCGAAAGCGGTTGCGGCAAGACCACCACCGGACGCTGCATTCTACAGCTCTACCGGCCCACGTCCGGACAGGTCTACTTTGACGGTCAGGACATGACGTCCATGAAGGGCCGCACCCTCCGAGACACCCGCCGCCGAATGCAGGTAATCTTCCAGGACCCATATTCGTCTCTGAATCCGCGTATGACCGCAGGGAACATTATTGGCGAGCCGCTGGTCATCCACAAGGCGGTCAGCGGTAAGAAGGAGCTCAGGGAGCGGGTCATGGAGCTGGCGGATATGGTGGGGTTTCAGGCATCTATGGTTGACCGGTTCCCCCACGAGTTCAGCAGCGGCCAGCGACAGCGCATCGCCATTGCGCGGGCGCTGGCGCTCCAGCCCGAGTTCATCGTAGCCGACGAGCCGGTCTCAGCCTTGGACGTTTCGATTCAGGCCCAGATCATCAACCTGTTGCAGGAGCTCCAGGAGCGCTTCAAGCTATCCTATCTGTTCATCGCCCACGATCTCTCCGTGGTGCGCCATAACAGCGATCGGGTGGCGGTCATGTACCTGGGGCGCATCGTGGAACTGGCGGACCGGGATGAGCTGTACGCCAACCCCCAGCACCCCTACACCCAAGCGCTGCTCGCCGCGGTGCCCATACCGGACCCGGAGGTGGAGGCCACCCGGCAGCGCACCATTCTCAAGGGAGAGACCCCCAGCCCATCCAGCCCACCCAGTGGTTGCGCCTTCCACCCCAGGTGCCCCGTTGCCATTGACCGGTGCCCGCAGGGGGTACCGGAGCTACGGGAAGTGTCACCGGGTCACTGGGTGGCCTGCATTCGAGCTCCCGGCTACGAGCCCGAGCCATCACCCGTTAGTTAGCCCAAGCCCAGACCCTCCCGAATGTCCCTGAGCTGCCCAACGTGTTCGCGCCAGTGCCGCAGAAACAGACCCTCCAGAAGATTTTGGGCGGTGCGGTCCTCCCGGTGCTCCCGCCTGGGAAACCAGCAAGACGTCTTCCGTTCTTGTATCTGCTGGTCGGTGGCCCCGCCCACCACTTCACTAAGCCGGGCGAAGTAGCGCCCTAGCTCCCCGCGGATGGCGTCCAGGTCGATCTCCTGCCGCGCCGGGGAAAGGTGCGTTTCGTCGGCGATTATCTCCAGCTCCGCCAGCGACCCGTTGAGGATACCCTCGACTGCGTTGGGAATGCCGCCTTCCGGGTCTTCCAGGACGTGCCAAAGTATCTCCCGGGCCGACCAGTCGTCATCACTGGACTTCCAGTCCAGGCAGTAGTCCATACCTTCCAAGACGGTGTTCAGGTCCTGTTGCACCTCGGCCGCGCCCTGGAGGATGGTTTCTTTCACGGTGGTCATGGCTTCCTCTCATCTCCGGATTGTGTGCCTCTGTCACATGATAGCAGAGCCCGCATAGACTGGACCTTTTGGCGGACCCTCTGGCGTTAGGGCGCAACCTGTCAGTGGCTAACGCGGTCTGAGATGCTCAATCATCTCGGCAGCCGCGCCGCGAGTCTCCGGATCTTCTAGCGCCAGCGCCAGCGATGCCTTCAGCAGGCCCAGCGGCGTGCCGCCGTCGTGCCGCACCCCGGGGAACTGGAAGGCGTACATCTCTTCCTCTTCCAGCATCAGAGACATACCGTCAGTGATCTGGATCTCACCCTTGGCTCCGGGGGTGGTCCGCTCCAGGCAGTCGAATATCTGCGGCGGCAGCAAGTACCGGCCCACAATCGCCAGGTTGGACGGCGCCTCATCCTGAGGTGGCTTCTCCACGAGGGCCAACACTCTGTACACTCGCTCCTCGACCTGCTCAGGGGTGATCACGCCGTAGGCGCTAACCTGCTCCGGAGGCACCGCTTCCACCGCCACAACGCCCCCACCGTGCTCCCGCTGCACCTTCATCATCTGTGACAGCGCCGGCTCCGGGCCACGTATTACGTCGTCCGGGAGCATCACGGCGAAGGGCTCGTCACCCACCGCTTCCCTGGCGGTGAGAACGGCGTGGCCGAGCCCCAGGGGCGCTTGCTGTACCATGTGGGAGACCCGCACCATGTCGGAAGTGCGGCGCATCTGTTCCAGCAACTCAATGTCGCCACGCGCTTCCAGGAACCGCTCCAGCGCGGGGTCCCGTTGAAAGTAGTCAAGAAGCGATTCTTTTCCTGGCGAAATCACCAGTATGATCTCAGAAATGCCGGACGCGGCGGCCTCCTCGGCGGCGTACTGGACGAGCGGCTTGTCAAATAGCGGCAGCAGCTCCTTGGGGACCGCTTTGGTGGTGGGCAGGAAGCGGGTGCCAAGCCCGGCCGCCGGTATGACTGCCTTCCTGATTGTCTGGCTGGGATGCATAAGGCGGCAATTCTAGCATCGGCCCAACTGCCCGGCAACGGAATTTTAAGCCCGGCGCTGGAGGAGGCCCGCCGGTAGTTGGCCCCAGTCACACGGGGATTTCAGGGTCGTCCACTAATGCCAGCGCCGCCTCGTCAAGCTCAATTCGCTGGGAACAGTCCTCGGCGGTGATGTCGCAAAACCGGCACTCCATGGGCGCCGGGGTCTTTGACGGCGCTTCCGTTGACTCCAGAAGATTCAAGAAATAGGAGACTGAGTCCTGGAACGGTTTGTCTATCGCCTCGGCGGGGATGTTGGTGCGCTCGCCGCTCTTGTAAACGACCCGGCCCCGTAGCGACTTCCCCTTGTACAGGGGAGAGCCGTAGGGGAGGCACATCATGTAAAGCATCACCTGAATCACGTCACTGTGGCGAGGAACGCCCGTCTTGACGTCGTAGACTGTGGCGTGGCCCTGGGCGTCCACGGCGATCAGGTCCGGCTTCCCGGCTATGGTCAGGCCGGAAGAGCGCCTGACCCTGAAGCGGTTCTGGTCCTCCTTAAAGACGCCCTCGTCTAGCGCTTCCCGCTCCCTTATGACCTCGTCCAGCAGCCGGGTGTGCTCCACGGTCCAGCCGGCCAGTTGAAAGTCCGAGGGTGCCTTGGCGAAGTCGGTGTAGTGGGTCCTGAACCAGGGCGCCCACTGGCACTTTATGTCCCCTGCCATCAACCTGGACAGCCAGGTCACCCAAACGTAGGCGCCGGCCCTGGGTCTGGTCATCATCCCCCCTGGGTGTGGGCTTAAGGTTATTGTACCCGCTGTTCAAGAACAACGCCGCCTTTAGATGGCAGTCCGGGGCAGTCCGGGCGGTCCGGCGTCAAATTGTCACCGGAATCGTTTGACAGCCTTCGTTACCGCTGCCTACCATAAGGTCTGAGGCTGTGCTAGGCGGGGAGCTAGCGGTGCCCTGTACCCGCAATCCGCTATAGCGGGGTTGAATTCCTGCCCCAGGCTCGACGAAGGGACCTCTGTTTTGTTGTTGGAGTGCTGATGATTGGGTCCCGCGCGGCGGAGACCTGTGAACCCCGCCAGGTCCGGAAGGAAGCAACGGTAAGCAGTAATCTTCGGGTGCCGCGGGAGTGCCTGATCTGAGCTCCGGTGGTTGGATACGTCCTGACGTTGCTGTCGAAGGCAGGTGCATGGCCTCATTCTCCCTATTTTGTATCTTCTTGTTCTAACATGCCGAAACCCGTACTTGGCCAGCACTACCTCATCGACCGCGGGGTGCTCCGGCGTATAGTGGACGCCGCCGAGCTCCGACCGTCCGACACCGTGGTGGAAGTGGGCCCGGGCCGGGGGGGCCTCACCAAGGAGCTGGTCGACGGGGCTGGCACCGTGTTGGCCATTGAAATGGACGCTGCCCTGGCGGACTCCCTCCCTGGTAGGTTGAATAACCCTCCTAACCTGACCGTCATGTGCGGGGACGCCCGTACTTTTGATCTGGGTCCGGTTTCCTCTATTCCTGGCGGCTACAAAGTCGTTGCTAATCTCCCCTACTACGCCGCCAGCCCCATAGTCAGAAGGTTCCTGGAGGCCCCTGTCAAACCCAGTCTGATGGTGGTCACCGTGCAGAAAGAGGTCGCCGATGTCATGGTGGCCAAACCCGGCCGCATGGGTATCCTTTCCGTTGGCATCCAATTCTACGGGGAGCCAGAAATCGTCTGCATCGTGCGACCCCGGTCCTTCCGACCCGCGCCCCGGGTCACCTCCGCCGTGGTGCGCATCAACGTCCGGCCCGCTCCGGTGGTGCAGGTGGACTACGTTCCAGCGTTCTTTTCGGTTGTCCAGGCGGGGTTCGCCGCTCCCCGAAAGCAGCTTCGGAACTCGCTGGCCCTGGGGCTGAAGCGCCCTCCCACGGAGGTGGAGCATCTGCTGGTCAGCGCCGGGTTAGACCATCACCGGCGTCCGGCCACCCTCAGCATTCCGGAGTGGGCACGCCTGTATCAGACCTGTGTTGAGGAGACGGCCGCTGAAGGCGCTGGCGTACGCTAAGGTCAACCTTTCGCTGGAGGTGCTGGGACCCCGGTCTGACGGCTACCACCAGGTAATCACCGTTCTTCAGACCGTGGACCTATTTGACCGGCTCTCATTTGAGCACGGAGATCAAATCTCCGTGGAATGTTCCCGGCCCGGCCTATCGGGCGAGGCAAACCTGGCGTGGCGTGCCGCTTCCGCCTTGCGTGACAGTGTGCCGAGCGGCGCCCAATTGGGCGTTGCCATTAACATAAACAAAGGCATCCCCCTGGCGATGGGTCTGGGTGGGGGCAGCAGCGACGCCGCGGCTACGCTGGTGGCGTTGGACCGCCTCTGGCGATTGGACCTGCCGTTAGAGACCCTGGAGGATATTGGCCGAGGCCTGGGCTCGGACGTCCCCTTCTTCATCCGGGGTGGGACTGCCCTGGGAGAGGAGAGGGGCGATGTGCTCCACCGGCTGAGACCGCTGGAGGACCGCTGGCTAGTGCTTGTGTGCCCTGACGTCACACTGGAGTCTAAGACCGCCCGCCTCTACGCTATGCTTTCTCCCCACTCCCATACCGATGGGCGGCTAACGCGAAGCCTGGCGCATTCCATTCACCGGGGCCGGTTGAGCTCAGACATGCTGTTCAACGTCTTTGAGCAGGTGGCCATGGATGCGTTCCCCGGACTGGACCGGGCCATGGAAGACATGAACCGGGCGGGCGCCGAATTCGTACACTTATCTGGAACGGGTCCCGCCCTTTATTCGCTGGTGGAGGACCCCTCGGAGGGTCAACGAATGGTTGGCAGGCTGGCCGGAATGGGTAGGACAGGACATGTTCTACGTACAACCGGGGCCTCATCTATCTTGACGCTCTTGGCAGCGCCTAACTAGACTACGTTTGGTGCTCGGGCAGACGGCGGGATAGAGGCGGGCCTGGGTACCGGCATGGAAAGGAACAGTTGATGAACGGCATCCTCGGGACAATCCGCATTGGAATGGACCCGGACATGGTGGAGTGGGGCAGCTTTGTCCTCACCTGGCACGGCTTTTTCACCTTCGTCGCCGTGGCCGTTTCGGTGACCCTCATCGCCTACTGGGCCAAAAAAGAAGGCATAGCCCCGGACACGGTCTACTCCGTTGCCGTGTGGGCCATCATCAGCGGCGTTATAGGCTCCAGGATTCTGCACGTTATCGATTTTTGGGGCAGGATCTATAAACATGATGTGGTCAGCGTCTTCTATGTGTGGGAGGGTGGCATCACCATCATTGGAGGAATCCTGGGTGGTTTCCTGGGTGGCGCCGCCTACATGTCTATCCGAAACCGGCCCGGCTTCATCAACTTTTGGAACGGCCGTCTCTCCTGGCTGGGCAGGCTGGAGAGAGTGGACATGCCTCAGATTGGACGGCTGGCGGACATTGTTGTGCTGGCCGTCCCCTTTTCCATGGCCATCGGCCGCATTGGCGATATCATCAACGGCGAACACATCGCTCGGGTGACAACGCTTCCCTGGGGGTTTGTATACAACCACCCAAAGACACAACAGCTCTACGTTGATATCGGCGCCAGCCATTCGTCTCTGGCGGCCCAGCACCCCGCCGTCGTCTATGAGATTATCCTGGACTTATTTGTTCTTGGTATGGTCTGGTTCGTCTTTAAGGGCAGGTTGAGGCCCCACGGCATGCTTTTTGCGGCATACGGCGCTATGTACGCCCTGGGCAGGTTCTTTATCAGCTTCGTCAGACAAGACAAGGAGTGGTTACTTAGCCTGGATGAGGCCCAGATAGTTTGTCTGATGATATTGGCCTTTACGGTGTTTTTGCTCATCTCCAAAGCGCAGGTGGTGAAGCGAATTCGACGGCCGGTCGCGCCGGTGCGGACCCCTGTGCCGGGAGAGGGCTAGCGCCGCGCTTCAACCTTCAGAAGGCCTAAAGTCCAGCACGTTCATCTCTAGAGCGTCCTGTCCGTCCCATCTGTTGGTGGTCAGGTTGTAGGCTACGTCCAGCAATTCGTTCCGGTCCACCTGCCGGTCTCCCTGCCGAAATGCTATCCCGTTCCAGGTGGCGCGGCCATCACTCATCTTCAAGCTGAGGTGTAGGCCGTCCGCGCCCACCGTACGGCTATGCAGGACCTTCATCTGTTTGGCCATAAACACCGGTTTTGGGTTTCCCGCGCCGTGGGGCTCCAGCATATTGAGCCATTTGAAAGCGGGCCCCATCAAGTTGGACGGCAGCGCCGCGGCGTCTATCATCAGCGTTGGCTCCAGCTCCATTCCGCCCAACTGCTGCTCCCCGATCTCTTCAAGCCGCCTCTGAAGCTCCGGGACCCGCTCCCGAGAAGTGACGAACCCTGCCGCCATGGGGTGCCCACCGAACCGTTCGAAAAGGTCCTGGCATTGGTAGAACGCCCCTGCCATGTCAAACGCCGGGATGCTGCGCGCGCTGGCCCGCACCAGGTCGCCCTCGTACGACATCACCACCGAGGGGCGGTAAAACTCGTCCACCAGCCTGCTGGCCACCAGGCCCGAAATCCCCGGTACGAAACTCTCATCCCCAATCAGCAAAACCAGCGACTTTTCATCCAGCGCCTTCCGGCGGGCTATGGCGTACGCATCTTCCGTAATCCGCCTTCGTTCTTGGTTGAAGGTTTCCAGCTCCTCGGCCAGAGACTCGGCTTCCACATCTGACGCCGAGGTTAAGAGCCGGTAGCTGGTTATAGCGTGGTCCAGCCGTCCGGAAGCGTTCAGCCTCGGCGCCAGCCCAAAAGAGATTGCCTCTGAATTCACCGCGGCCCCCTGTCTTCCCGCCTTGCGCAATAGCGCCTGGATGCCTGGCCGGGCGCTGTTGCGAAGCCGCTTCAGCCCCTCCCGCACAATAGACCGGTTTTCGTCATGCAATGGTGCCAGGTCCGCCACTGTGCCCAGGGCGGCCAGCTCAAGAAGCTCCCGGGGCCAAGCATGTTCCCTGTACTGGTAGAACCCCTGCACCAGCTTCAGCGCCAGACCAGCGCCGGTGAGCTCCGGAAACGGGTACTTGGACCACGAGACTTTGGGGTCCACCACCGCCAACGCCGCCGGGGTCTGCTCCGGGGGTACGTGATGGTCTGTTATGATCACGTCCATCCCCAAGTCCGCCGCCAGCGAGACCTCCTGATGGGAGGTCACCCCGCAGTCCACGGTAATTAGCAGGGTGACGCCGGACTCCCTCAACGCCTGCACCGCTTC
Organism: Dehalococcoidia bacterium; assembly: GCA_965247585.1. Classification (GTDB taxonomy): domain Bacteria; phylum Chloroflexota; class Dehalococcoidia; order Lucifugimonadales; genus CBDFHC01. Next base: position 819,795 of record CBDFHC010000005.1, on the reverse strand, counting down.
CGCGTTTAGGCCGTGCCCCTCGGTAACCCGGTGCGGAATGTACGGCGCCACCTTGGCTCCTATCTCAGCCAGCCCGTGGGAAAGAAGCGCCGTGGCCGTTACTCCGTCCACGTCGAAGTCGCCGAATACGCCTATGGTCTCGTCGGATCCGAGAGCCTCCGCCAAGCGGCGGACCGCGGTGTCCATCCCCGGCAGCAGAAATGGGTCGTGGAAGGTGGCGTTATCCTCCGTCAAGAAGGCATCAGCCGCCTCAGGGCTGGTGACGTTGCGGCTATACAGGAGCTGGGCAATCAAGGGGGGCAGCCCGGTCTCCTCTGCGAAACCCTGCGGCGCGCGTGGAAAGGACTTCCATCTCTTTCTTGAGGGCATTCTAGGCCGCTCCTGGCCGGGTGCTTATGCTGCCGTCGCCGGATTCCAGGCGGCGGCTAGACGTGGTCCGGGCTGGCGAACACCAGCACCGAGTTGTGGCCGCCAAACCCGAAGGAGTTGCTCATTACAACGTTTAAGTCCGCTTTTCGCGCTGCCTTGGGGGTGTAGTCCAAGTCACAATTCTCGTCCGGATTGTCCAGATTGATGGTGGGAGGAATTACGCCGTCCTCCAGAGCCTTTACGCATAGTGTGGCCTCTAGGGCGCCCCCGGCCCCAAGCAAATGTCCCGTCATAGACTTGGTGGAGCTGATGGGAATCCGGTAGGCCTCCTCGCCCAGTGCGCGTTTGATAGCCTGTGTCTCCTGGCGGTCGTTAAGCGGCGTGGAAGTGCCGTGGGCGTTGATATATCCCACCTCGGCGGCGGTGAACCCGGAGCGCTTCAGCGCCATTTTCATTGCCGTGGCCGCGCTTTCGCCTGTGGGCGCCGGTTCCGTAACGTGGAAGGCATCAGACGTGGCACCGTATCCCACCAGCTCTGCCCGCGGCGCCGCGTCCCGCCGCACCATGCTCTCATGGCTCTCTAAAACCAGTATGGAAGCGCCTTCCCCCATTACGAAGCCGTCCCGGTCGGCGTCAAACGGCCTGCTGGCCTTTTGCGGCTCGTCGTTGCGCCTTGAGAGGGCCCTGAGGGACGCGAAACCAGCATTAGCAATGGGGCAGATTGGCGCCTCGCTGCCTCCTGCCAGGACTATGTCCGCGTCACCCCGGGCGATCATGTCTGCCGCCGCACCTATGGCGTCTGCTCCGCTAGAGCAGGAAGAGACCATGCAGATATTGGGCCCCAGCGCGCCGGTGAGCATGGAAATTTGCGCTGAGGCCATGTCTCCCAGCATCATGGGAATGAGAAAAGGAGAGACCCGGCGTGGCCCCTTGGCGTCCAGCACATCATATTGCTGTGACAAAGTTATGATCCCGCCTATGCCGCTGCCCACCAGGACCGCGACGCGGTAACGGTCAACCTTTCCAACGTCCAACCGCGCCTGTGACAGCGCTTCCTGGCAGGCGGCGGTGGCAAACTGCACAAACCGGTCCGTGCGACGCGCCTCTTTCCGGTCCAGGTAGTTGGTGGGATCGAACCCCTTCACCTCCGCCGCGATGCGGACGTCAAACCCTTCAGGATCAAACGCGGAGATGTGGTCTACACCAGAGACCCCGGCCCTAATAGCCTGCCATGTGGTCTCGGCGTCCAGCCCTTGGGGGCTGATAATCCCGTAGCCGGTGACAAATACTCGGTTCTTCAGCCCTTGCCTCACAAGGTGAGATTGACCGCGGCCTTCAACTTACAGCGAAAAAAGGGCGGCGGACGCGGTTCGGCACCCCAGAGATCCGGCGGTCACCGGCTATTTGTCCAGCGCAGTTCTAGGCGCTTTCGGTGGCACAATGCTGAACGACTCCCCGTTCAAGACCTTGTGCCTAAGCTTGGTCAGCTCCTTGCGGCGATTAGAGATGGACTCCGAAAGTTCTTCGCCCTTCACCGCCAGACGCTGCCTGTACCGCTCAATCAAGCGGAACAGCCGCGCGTACAGTTTATCCACCGGGTTGAGCTTGTCGTGATAGCGATTGAACACCCGCCGCGACTCCTCCATTGTCCACCGGGAGTCTTGGTGGACGAATTGCCGCCCAGTGTAAAGGTGGTATGGCCTCATCTGACCTTCCGCCAGCACGTCCCCATTGGCGTCCAACGGTGTCAGGTCAGTCCAGTTGGACGTGGCAGGCAGCGGCGTCAGGAGATTGGCGGTCTGGTACTTGCTTATTTGCGTTACCCAGCTAGCCATCTCCATGATGCTCTCTTCAGTATCATTTGGCAGGCCAATGATGGTCATTGCAACAAGGGTGAAACCCAACTCGTTGAGGCTAACCAGGTCCTTATTGACCTGTCCCGGGTCCTGCCGCTTGTTCACCAGCGCCAAGTTCTTGGCGTCCGCCGATTCTACACCCACGTAGAGCATCTCCATGCCGATCTCTCTCAGCGCGTTAGAAAGCTCCGGGTCTTGCCCTATCTCCGCCCGCGTCTGGCAGATCAAATACATGTCGTCCGTGTGGCCCTTCCAATTCTTGATTCGGGCCAGCCGCTCGTCCCGGTACTTGACTGCTCTCAGCGGTGGCGGGTGAAGGTCGTCAGACACGAAAACCGCGAACCGCCCGTCCTTGCTGGCGTGAATCAGCCCGTCTGACGCCAAATCTCGAAGCTGGGCCAGCCGCTTCAGCTCCGTCTCCCGCCTCACCATCCGGTAGCCCAGGAACTGCTGGATTACCTGGCAGTAGGTGCACTTTTCGGTGCAACCCCTGACCGTTTCCAGAACGCCTCCGGCCATGGGCCTGGACGGCGTCAGGTCTCTAATGGAATTGAAGTCCGGGAGCTCCACCAAGTCTGGCTGAATTACGCCTCGTCTGGGCGTTTGCACCGCGAACCCGTTGTCCATAAAGGTAATACCCGGGATCTTGTACAGTGCCTTCTTGAGCTCGTCGCCCTTGTAGGTCACCAAAACGTCCGAAAGCGGGCCAATGATGTCTTCCGCCTCCCGCTGCACAATGACGTCGAACTTGCCTTCGCGCATTGCCTCTTCTGGCAAAGGGCCCATTTGCGGCCCGCCACCGATTGTTACGATATCTGGATGATATTCCTTTGCCATCCTTCCAATCTCGTAACCACGCGGCGCTTCGTTAATGAGGGCGGAGACCATAAGCAGATCGGTGCCTTCAAGGTCCTTATCAGGGTCTAGTTTCCCACTGCGGTCCTCAAACCAGATTTCCCGCTCATATAGGTATGAGTCCTGCCACTGCTCCAGCGCTGCTGAGAGGAAGAGCATCCCCTGCCGAGGAATGGCAACGTATTCAAAGTTGCCCCCCGGGGACCTAGGCTGGATGAGCACGACCCTCTTGCTCTTAGACAATACAAAACCTCCGCGCGCGCCAACCCCTTGATTTTTATCTGATCGCCGCGCCTGGGCGTAACCAGGCAATTATACACATCCTGATGGCGCAATAGAACAGGGACAGGCACCGCTTCTCGCCTAGAACTGGCCCGCCTACGCCTCGGTGCTCACCAGGACGGCCCGGGCTGGCGCTCCCTCCGCTCCCACCACCTTTAGCGGCAGACAGTAGAACTGGTACATCCCTGGTGGGACACCTTCTAAGCTAAGCCCCTCCACTATCACCACGCCCGACTTCAGAAGCGCTTTGTGCACCGGATAATCGTTGTAGCTGTCCGGCTCAATTGAAAGCCTGTCTACGCCTACTAAGCGGATTTTGCGTTTCAATAGCCACTTGGCACCTTCAAGGCTTAGACCGATATCGGAATCAGTAGAGCCGGTTTCTGAAATGGTCCTGATCAAAAGGCGCTCAACCCCATGGGGAATCCTTGCCGCCTCCAACGGTTCGCTGCCAATAACTACGGGACCCGCATCGTACAGGTATGCAAGGCCCATCAGCGCCTCTAGGGGCAGCTCTTCGACGGTAGCGGCGCCTTGGATGAAGTGCGCCGGCGCGTCCACGTGTGTGCCCGAATGGGAGGCCATGGACAGCGCGCTCAGCGAAAACGGCGCGCCTTTCTCCAGCCTGGATAGGTAGCGCAACCGAAAGCTGGGGTCGCCTTTGTATATCGCGGTTTCTGAGGAGAGAGGGGTGGATATGTCGTAGGTCTGCATTTCGGTGGCTGCAACTCGGCGGCGGCGTGGACGGCCATGCGTCAAGGCTTCGGCCAAGGTTAACACTTCTTGGCCCTGATCGGATAAAACGCGGCGGCTGGGGGTGCGGCCGCTAATTCCCCCAGGCAGTCCGGGTGCCCGAAATTCATTGAGCCGCCTTCCGCCGTCTTCTATAATGGCTTATTGATCCTGACCAAAGCCTGGCTCGCCGGTGGAAACCGCCCCTTCCCCTGGAGCAGCATGGCAAGGAGATTTGCCGGTGGCCTTTAATGCTCGACTAAACCCAACCCTCCGCACCGTCGCAATTGAGACCCACGGTTGCAAGCTGAACCAGGCGGACAGCGACTCCTTGGCTCGCCAATTTCAAGAGGCAGGATTCCGTCTAGTAAGCGCCGAGGACGGGCCAGATGTGTACGTCCTCAACTCCTGCACGGTGACGCACGTAGCCGATGCAAAGGCGCGCCGTGGCCTTCGGGCGGCCCGACGGGCAAATCCCCTGGCGACCGTAGTAGCCACCGGCTGTTATGCACAGCGTAGCCCTGCTGAGGTATCCGCCGTGTCGGGCGTCGACCTGGTAGTGGGAAACTTTGACAAAGACACGTTGGTGCAGCAGCTACTCCAGACCCGGGGTGGGGTGACACGGACCATTAATCCACCCAGTCCTCCCGTCCCGCTCTCCGGTAGCCTCCGTCGCACCAGGGCGATGGTCAAGATTCAGGAGGGCTGCAATCAGATTTGCGCCTACTGCATCGTTCCCAAGGTGCGGGGCCGGGAGCGCAGCATTCCGCTGGACTCATTGGTCCAGCGGGTGCAGACTTGCGTTGAGGAAGGCTTCAAGGAGGTGGTGCTCACAGGCACCCAGCTCGGCTCCTACGGGTTTGACCTCCCTGGCATCGGTCTCCAGGACCTGGTCGGTAGCCTGTTGCGGCGCACCACCGTGGAAAGGCTGAGGGTCTCCTCGCTTCAACCGCAAGAGATCAACCCGGAGCTGCTGGACCTGTGGGAGAACCCCCGCCTCTGTCCTCACTTCCATCTGCCCCTGCAGAGCGGCAGCGACACGGTGCTGAAGAGTATGCGCCGCCGCTACACCGCGGACCGTTACCGCCGTACGGTGGACCAGCTTTATAGCTCCATCCCCCACGCCTCTGTCACTGCGGACCTGATAGTTGGCTTTCCAGGTGAGGGAGAGGCGGAGTTCGAAGAGAGCTACCAGTTTTGCCGCGAGCTTAACCTGGCGGATATACATGTGTTTCCCTATTCTGCCCGCCCAGGCACTACCGCGGCCCATATGGATCCTCAACCGGACCCTATTGAGCAGAAGAAGCGGACTCGTAGGATGCTGGAGCTGGCCTCTGAGAAGGCGGTGTCTTTCCGGCAGCAGGCCTATGGCAGCTTACGTCCGGTGCTGTGGGAGCGGCCAGATTCCAGGGATGACCACGTCTACTTCGGGTACACCGACAACTATCTTAAGGTGCGAACCACCTCGCACGAAGACCTGACAAACCGGATCACGCAGACCAGGCTGCTAAATGAGGAGAACGGCGTGATCAAAGGCGGGTTGATGTGAGCGGGGCTTGGGGCAACGTAAATGCAAACGGCGGGCTGATCAATCAGCCCGCCGTTTCCTTGGTTTACCGGCTTCTTTTGAGTGTAGGCGTTTGCTACAACTCGATGGTCCGTAGGTAGGCCGCTCCATTGTGCCGTTCCAGGTAGCCGGCCTTCTTGTCTATGCCGTGGGAAAAGACCAGGAGCCAACCCTCTTTTTCTGCCCTGCCTAGCACCTCTCGCTTCACTTCAAGGGTCTCTTCCGGGTATTGGTCAAACGAGGGAATAGATGCCAGGTCCAAGTGCATTGCTGTCGGCACCAGGTCTCCCATGAAGGCCACCCGCTCGCCACCGTGGTTCAGCATCACAATCTGGTGGCCCTTGGCAGGACCGTTGGTCATTATTACGTTCAGGCCGGGAAGTATTTCGTAATCCCCGTCCATCAACTCCAACTGACTCCAGTCTTCAATGGGGCGGAAGTCCCGTTCAAAGTACACGTCCTTGAACCTTTCGCTGGGCTTTAGTGCCTCTTCCCAGCACTGCCTCTGAACGTAGTGTTTGGCTTTGGGGAAGGTAGGAACCAACGATCCGGTACGGTCTAGCTTGGTGCAACCTCCACAATGGTCAAAATGAAGATGGGTTAGTATTACAACGTCTACTTGGTTTGTGGAGATTCCCATATTCTTCAGGTTCTTTACCAGCCTGCTGGGACCCAATCCATAGTCTTCCCGCATCCCGTCCACGTCTTTCGATCCCACTCCTGTATCGACGACGATGTTCTTGCCCGCCAGCTGGATCAGTAAGCAATTTAGACCCAGCGTCATTCGGTTTTTCCGGTCAGTGACTATCCAGTTTTCCCAAGATGTCTTGGGTAGGTGCCCAAACATACAGCCTCCATCTCGTTTGATGGTGCCATCGCTGAGCAGTTTGATTGAGGTTGTCATCATGGCCGCATCATCACCTCCTTTCTCCTGTGGGCCCCCCGACGGGAGGACGTATAAGCGGTATATGGCTAGGATGGCTCATATGGCTCCGGTGCCGGTAACCGGCCTTCCTCCAGCCTCCGCAGTTCTTCATGCACCCCCTTTCATGTAGCCGGCCACCAAATCGTATTTTCATAGATTAAGAATGCCAGCCATTGTATTAGCTACTAAACCGATGGCAGAACCGTTAAACGTGACCCGCTCGGGGTCCCAATGTCCCCAGGTCTGGGTCTGCCAATTCTGGCTATACCCAGTGGTTCACGGGTGCTAAACTGTTCCAGCCTCATAACATAATGGCAGAAAAATGCAAATTGTCAAGTTTTTCCCCAATAAATTCTAAAATTAGTATCGAATTACTAAGTAACGGAGGGTTCTGATGAAGGTAATAGGGTTTGACCATCTGGTGCTGAACGTGAATGACGTTGATCGCGCGTTGGAGTTCTATACGGGCACCTTGGGGCTAGAGGCGCTCAGGTTGGACGAGTTCCGCTCGGGTGACGCCCCGTTCCCGTCAGTCCGGCTTTCCGGCAGCGCCATCATTGACCTGGTCCAGTCGGAACGCAATCCGGATGGCAACAACGTCGACCACTTCTGCTTGGTGATCGAGCCTACGGATATGGAGCAGTTGGAGGCGGAGTTCGAGGGGAAGGGCATTGAGCTGGGCCGGAGGACCGGGCGTCGCTGGGGCGCCCAGGGATGGGGCCGTTCTTTCTACATCAAGGACTCCGAGGGCAACACCATAGAGCTGAAGAGTCACCCTCCGGGGTTCGAATAGGCGCTCCGGCGAAGCGGCGCACTTCGCCGTTCCTGGGGCGATCTCCTTTGGTCGCTGGCGATGGCCGACAGAAGTTTAGGTAATTTCTAAGGTTCGGCCCAAACTTCGATCAGGCGATAGGACGGGGTGTAGTGCCTTGGGGCTGGTGGCGCCCGCCAGGTTTGTGACAGGCCCGAGTCCCGTGGATGGTGTGAACGCTGCTTCGGGGTGGAAGCGTCCTTAGCAATTACGTCCCTTTGGCTTGTTGCCATAGGTATAAGTGGCACTTTCGCGGGCCGTTGCCTGGCGGGAGGGCTATGGCTGGCATTTGTGGGGTGGTTCCTTTCCTGGCTGGCCTCTTCCAGCAGGCGGCAAGAGGCCACGAAGTGCCGGCTCTTGGGGAGGACGGTTGGCGACGCTTTCCACCGCGGATGTCCAATGGTATCGCCGGGGCTGACGGTGCAGTAGCTGGTTGACCTCCACATGTCGCCGGGACTCCAGAGGGCCTTCCTGGTGGTGGACGGCGATGCGCTGGTGGGAATTGTCACTGTTTCTGACGTAGCCAAGATGGCGGCAGAGGCGAGAGGGTGGAGGCAGGTTTTCGAGGTGATGACGCCGGCGCGAGAGCTGGAGGCCATATCCGCGTTGGACCCGCTGGAGCGGGCGCTGGAGCTGGTGCTGAGGAACGGCCATCCGCAGTTGCCGGTGCTGGAGGACGGCCGCCCGGTGGGGATGATCTGGCGGGAAGACGTTGTCCGGGTGCTGGAGCTGGCCAGCGTGGAAACTGCTGAAAAAGACCACTGGATTGGGGGAACGCCTTGCTGCTATCACATTGGATCAAACCATTATAACTGCACGAGACATCATTAGGGTTGGCCCTGGAGGCCTAGATACCGAGCTACTGATTCATGAACTGGGCCACGCTTTTGACCAGTACGCCTTTGGCGAGGCGTTTTACATTGATTACCTCCTGCAGCGGTCAGGTAGCACGTACTATGACAACGTGTGGGAAAGTCGAGCTGGTGAATTCGAGTCAGCCTACTTCTATCCCACCGGCTCCCCCATTCCCGGCCTGCTACCCCCTATGTAGCAGTTGACGGTTACGATCCCATGACGACGTATTTGACACACGGCTATTGCTGCTAACTCTTTTGGGTTTTCGTAATCGCAATTGAAGTGGCGTGCATTTAGATTAGCGATCGTCTTGGCGAACATGGCCATGATTGGGTTGGCATGCGACCCGGAGGAAATCCCTATAGAGATCCACAATCCCTTAGTTGAGCCGGTTGGGATAAGGATTCTAGGATCGGAGGGCAATTTCCTCCGGGTCGCCACCGAGAAGAGGCCGATTTTTGGAGATAAGGTTGTTGTCGAAAGTCGCATGCAGGCTACGATACTGTTAGATACAGTGGGAGGGCACCCCCAATACACAATAGCAGTCGAATATTTGGAAGAAGGACGGATAATCCGTCATACGTTCACTCGAGAGGAACTAGACCAACGGGACTGGCAGTTGGTCATCACTGAGACGGGCATAGAATAGGTTTCACGTGCCTTTTATGAGTAGGGGGTGAGCTACACCTACGGGTCGTCGAAGCCCCACGCGGTGATGGTGGCGGGGAGCACCAGCTACGCCTACGACGGCAACGGCGACATGACAACGAGAGGCGCCGATACGCTGACCTGGAACGTGGAGCGGCAGATGACGGCCAACACCGCGGCGTCGGCCAGCTACGTCTACGACGGCGACGGGGTGCGGGTGAAGAAGACCGAGGGTGGGAAAACCACCGTATTTATAAACAGGTATTACCAGAAGAACACAACCACGGGCACGGTGACCAAGTACTACTACCTGGGGGGCCGGATGGTGGCGGTGAAGGAGGGGACAACGCTGGAGTACGTGCACCAGGACCACCTGGGCAGCTCTAGCGTGGCGACGGACAACACCGGGGCGTCGGTGGGAACGCAGACGTACAAGCCGTTCGGGGAAACGCGGAGTTCCAGTGGCAGCTTTGGCACGGACCGGAAATTCACGGGGTAGCGTCTGGACGGAACGGGGCTGTACTTCTACAACGCACGGTACTACGACGCGGCGTTGGGGCGGTTTGTGAGTGCGGATACGATTGTGCCATCTATGGTAAATCCACAGGCGTTGAACCGGTATGCCTATGTCCTGAACAACCCGCTTAGGTTCACGGACCCAACGGGACACTGTAAAGGACCATTTCGGTTCGTAAAGAAAGCTTAAATTGTCGGAAAAGCTTGTGACGTCCCTGGAAAGATCGACGATATACCGGAAAAGCTGGACGATCTGAAAGATTTAACTGTTGACAGAGTTCCCCCAGCAGCTGCCGTCGTAGCGGGGCAGGTGCGTCAAACTTCCGAGCTAATCATCGATACGGCTGAGACGTATGCTATAAGTGCGGGTACGTACTATATTGAGGACGTAATTGGAATAAGAGAATGGCGCACGGTTCAAGGGCCGACATCCGAGATCCACAACGTCGTCGTGGATGGCGGTCTCCTGGGGGTGCTCGTGAATGTTTTGCACACGGACAATGTGACAATTGCACCCTTCGTAATTTCTCGAACCCATCTTTCTGGAACGAGTGTACCGCATGAAGATCATCATGTATCCAGTCAGAAAAGTAACCCTCTAGGCACTTTCGGTGGGCTTACACAGTACGCCTTACAGTGGGTTTTGGGAGTTGGGCTTTACGGTAGTGTTTATGAAGCTTACCTCTATCACCCCGAGGAGGTAGGAGCTCGAGACGCAGCTGGCCAGGATCAACCCACTACTGGACCCACTTATATTTGGGAAGACATTGTTAATTTTATCAACGAGCCGATATTCCTTATGGCGGGCTGTTGTTAGAATAATCGAAGCAAATAGCAATAGCTCCAACTGCGGGCCATGAAACGGAAAATTGCAGCGCTCCTGACTCTCATAATTGTGTTGCTTTTCGCAGTCGTCGGTTGCGAACAAGGACCACGGTTTACTTTTGAAAACAGGTCAACCCAGGCAGTAAAAATCCTTTTCGACATTGTGCCTATTGAAACCACCGAGCCGTATGATGTCTGTTGCGAACAATATGACGTCTTCATCGAGCCTCTTGAGAGTGACACTTACCAATTCGTTGGGAATATATATAGTAGAAGAGAAGCCAACTACTTCAAATTCATATTCCATGCGGTAGCCAGGGATGGCTCACTAGTAGATCAAAGGGTATTTACCTGGTTTCAGCTAGAAGCGCTTGACCGTATTGTGACGATCACGGGTAAACCTTAGAACAAACATCTCCAGTTGAGGATCGAGATGAGGAGAGGAAGTTCGCGGGGCAGCCTCCGGACGGGACGGGGCGCGGGTGAAGAAGACCGAGGGCGGGGAGACGACCGTATTTGTTAACGGGTACTACCAGAAGAACGTGACCACGGGAACGGTGACGAAGTACTACTATTTGGGGGGACGGATGGTGGCGGTGAAGGAGGGGGCAACGCTGCGGTACGTGCACCAGGACCACCTGGGGAGTTCAAGCGTGGCGACGGGCAGCGCCGGATCGACGGTGGGGACGCAGAAGTACAAGCCGTTTGGGGAGACGCGGAGTTCCAGTGGCAGCTTTGGCACGGACAAGAAATTTACCGGGCAGCGGCTGGACGGGACAGGGCTGTACTTCTACAACGCGCGGTACTATGACGTGGCGCTGGGGAGGTTTGTGAGCGCGGATACGATTGTGCCTTCGATGGTAAATCCACAGGCGTTGAACCGGTATGCCTATGTCCTGAACAACCCGCTTAGGTTCACGGACCCAACGGGACACAGTATCTCGATTTTCGGGAAAGTCTGCCAGGCAGCTAAGGACCTAGTTAAAAAGGCAGATGACATCCCTGACAAGTTAGATGATCTAAAGAATCTGACAGTTGACCGGGTGCCAGGAGCAATCTCAACCGGCTGGCATGAGTCTCAGGACGCAGTCACAAACGCCTGGCAGACTGTGAGCGTTCCTGTGGTTGACGCTATCTCTAGTGTGCCAACCGTGACTAGTGTGGTAGCCGATAAGAGCAACGCAGCGTTGTTGAGCGCCTGGCAGGCCACTGGAGTGCCGGTGGTGGAAGCCCTAGAAGAAACATTCGTCGACAATTGCTGGGACTGTTTCGGACAAGCCGCCACCGGAGGAGTTGTTGTTATTCTTGGTGTAGGATTGGTTTATTCTGGCGTCCACTTGGTCGGTCTTGGTTCAGCCATGACTGCAGGGTCGCCTGCAACTGGCCCTGCCACCCCGTTGGCCGTGACTGCCGGAATGGTTGTAATCGGCCTAGGTCTGGGTCATATAAGCTGGGGCGCAGTTGCAATATCCGTGGGAGAGAAAGTTATCGAAGACGCCTATTGGCCCCCCACCGATCAAGTGCCTGCGAGTGAAAGCCGGATTCTGGATAGTCAGGCAAACTTTGAATTGCCATATTGGATGGGAATTTGATAACCGCGGTCAAAGCACCGCGATATGGATCGTAAAGTCATAATACTGCTGATCCTGGCGGCGATGTTTCTTGTTGCCAGCGTGGAGTCTTACCCCCTGCCCAAAGGCAATCCTAGTCTCAGAATCTGCGACGCCGTGCTCCTGATAGCGTCACCTGTAGCCCTAGCGACGGCATTACTGCTCTTAACGGGAGTATTTGAGCTTGAAAGAGGCCAGTAACGAACATTGCGTCGACTGATAGTAATAGGGATATCCACTGTTTCAGTTGTGGCAGGTTTGGCACTGAGTATCACCGCATCCGTCTTGTTGCTAGAGGCTACGATGGTGACAGTTGTTACAACCGTGATCTTAGTCCTAGGAGTGGTTGTATTGTATTTGCTCACATATAAACGCTTAGGTCTGGATCCCTACGCCAGCCAAGACAATGCCGATGATCCTAATTCTCGTGGGAATGGCAGTTAGTTCAGGGTCACGAGGTTTACTGACTAGCGGCTAGACGGGACGGGGCTCTACTTCTACAACGCGCGGTACTACGACGCGGCGCTGGGGCGGTTTGTGACATCCGCAAAATTAACAGATACGGATGGGCTGAATCGTCAACTCTCGGTAGAAGCCGACTTTGCAAAATCGAATCCAGATATAGCCGGGGGCGACAGAGTTCTAATGATAATAGATTCATTCTCACTAGACCAATCACGGATAGATGAGATCATTGAAACAGCTTCAAAATCAGACTTCCGAGTAGTGCGCTAGTACTCAGTCAACCTAATTGTTGGCAGGATAGAGATGGTGAAGCTTGACTCGGGCGTCCACAGTGGAGAATCTCCAGTCAATGGTTGCTCCGGCTTGGTTTCGTTCTGCCTCCAGGGCCGCGATCTCGCCACTCAAAGTCTCTTCATCGGCAATACGCCGGCGCAGGACTCGCCTGGCCAAGACACTGAACTCGATCTCTGCCATGTTGAGCCAACTACCGTGCTTGGGAGTGTAGTGAAACTCCAAGCGTTTGCGTATTCGCCTAGCCTCCTTGGGCTCGAAGGTTTCGTAGAGGGAAGCTGGTTTGTGGGTGTTGAGGTTGTCCAGCACCACCCGGATCTTCTCGGACGCTGGGTAAGCTTCATCGGCCAGCCACCGCATCTGCTGAGCGAAGTCCACCATGGTACGACGTTCGGTCACTGCCACATGCCTCCAGCCCGCCAGGGTGTCAATGGCGGAGGCATGTTGGGCCACTGGGGCGGAGTAAAGCTGTACCACCTGGTGTGTTCATGTTCAGCGAAAAAGTCCGAGCTAACTGGCCAGCATAAATGTCCGCACCACTTGTTGAGGGAAATGGCCTGCTTACGGGTGGGTCAGCAGAGGACAGGCAGGAAGGTCTTGATGCTACCTATTCTTGGTGAGGCTTGTCTTGAGTTTGGGAGGCAACTCCCTCTCTGCTACGCTTGAGCCGGTAGCTCTCGCCGTTCATCTCCAGGATGTGGACGTGGTGGGTGAGGCGGTCCAGCAGGGCCCCGGTGAGCCTCTCCGACCCGAAGACCTCGGTCCACTCGTCGAAGGGAAGGTTGGTGGTCACCAGGATTGAGCCCCGCTCGTAGCGCTGGCTGAAGACCTCGAAGAGCAGTTCCGCCCCGGTGGGTGACAGGGGCACGAAGCCCAGTTCGTCGATGATCAGCAGGCTGAGGCGGGAAAGTTGTCTCTGGAGGCTGAGCAGACGTCTTTCATCCCGGGCCTCCATCAACTCGTGGACCAGGGCGGCGGCGGTGGTGAAGCCCACGGACATCCCTTTCTGGCAGGCGGCCAGGCCCAGTCCCAGGGCCACGTGGGTCTTGCCGGTGCCGCTGTTGCCGACGGCGATGACGTTCTCCCGGTTTTGGACGTATTCGCAGCGGGCCAACTCCATCACCAGCGCCTTGTTCACCGACGGGATGGCCGTAAAGTCGAAGGTGTCGAAGGTCTTGACGGCAGGGAAGCGGGCGGACCGGATCCGCCGCTCCACCATGCGCTGGTGGCGGTCGATGAGTTCCAGTTCGGCGAGCCTGAGCAGGTACCCCGGGTGGTCCACTCCCTCGGCGGCGCACTGGGCCGCCATCTTCCCGTATTCCCGGAAGAAGCTGGGCAGCTTCAGTTCCTTCAGATGGTGTTCCAGCAGCAGCGTGGACCGGCTGTTCATGCCGCCCTCCCCGACAGCAATGTCATGTACTCCCCGGCGGAAGTGATACTGACCCGCACCTGGGGCAAGTAGGGATAGAGTTCCAGGTCGAGGCGGGGCGGCCGGCCCTCCAGCCGGCAGAGCACCAGATGCTTCACCGCGTCGAAGCTCAAAGCCCCCAACCGGATGGCATCCCGAACCGCGGCGTGGACCTCCCCAGGCGAAAAATGCTCGAATAGCCGCAGTACCTGGACGAACTCCCGCTTGCCCCTTCGTCCCATGCGGGACTCCAGCAACCGGCGCAGCGTGGCAAACTCCTCGGGAAGGTCCCATCCCTGCAGGGGAGCGGCCTGGTCCAGGGCCGCCGTCTTCTGCTCCAGCAGGGGCAGGTAGTGGACGGGGTCGAACACAAAATCATCCCGCTGGTAGGAGCGGTGATGGCGGGCGATGACCTCGGACCCGCAACTGATGACCACCCGGTCCACGTAGCCTTTTACCAGAACGTCCCGGTGCCCGTAGGCCACCGGGGCCGAGTAATCGTTGGTCCTGTACCTCACCAGCGACAGCGAACTCACCCGGCCTGCCTGCTTCTCGCAGGCGTCGTAGGCCACCGCCGGCAGAGGCAGCAGGGCCTCCAGGTCCCGTTCCATCCGCTGGCCTATGCTCTCTGAGTGGCCCCTCAACCTGGCATCCATTCGCGCCAGGCAGCGACGCTCCAGGTGGGCGTTCAGCGCCTCAAAGCTCTCGAAGGACGGGACCGGCACCAGGAAGTTGCGCCGCATATAGCCGACCATCCCCTCGACCTTCCCCTTGTCGTTGCCCTTGCCGGGACGGCCGAACCGGTCCGAGAACAGGTAGTGGGACTGGAGTTCCGTGAAGGCCCGGGTGCGTTTACGGCGTCCATCCCCCAGTATCCTGGCCACCGCCAGCTTGGTGTTGTCGTACAGGATGCTCTGCGGCACTCCGCCCAGGAATGCGAAGGCCGAGACATGGCCGTCCAGGAAGGCCTCGGTGGTCTCGGCCGGGTAAGCCTTGACGAAGCATCCGTCGCTATGGGGCAGGTCCAGGACGAAGCAGTGGGCTTTCTGTTCCACCCCGCCAATGATCACCAGGGCCTCGCCAAAGTCGCACTGGGCGTGGCCCGGCGGATGAGACAGAGGGACGAACATCTCCTGCGACCGGCGGCGGTGCTCCCTTACGTAGTCCTTGACTATGGTGTACTGGCCGCCGAACCCATGCTCGTCCCTGAGCCGCTGGAAGATCCGCTGGGCTGTGTGGCGCTGCTTCCTGGGACGCTTGAGGTCGTCTACCAGGATTTGGTCGATGACGGCGGTGAAGGGCTCCAGCTTAGGACGCCGGGGCGGAGTCTGTCGCCGGTAGCCCGGCGGCGCTGAGTAGGCCAGAATCTTGCGCACCGTGTCCCGGTGCAACCCGAACACCCGGGAGACCTCCCGGATGCTCATCCCATCCACCATCACCGCCCGTCGGATCCGTAGATACACGTCCACCTGGTACATCCATCCCACCACCCATAAGCGCGACTTCGAACCTATGGATGGCAGAGGACGGTACATTTTTCAACCGCCACAATGTCAGGCGGTCAATCCGTCCAGGTGGTCCACTTTAGCTCCGCCTTTTACAGCCAGGGGCTCGCACAGCATGAACAGGTTTCGGGTGCCATTGCGCTGGTACTCGTAATCGTATCGCTCCCGTCGTGCCGGCTTGGGCGGGATCGGAGACCTCTTTTCCGCCAGCAACTGCTTGGAGGTCTCGTCGAAACAGACCACCGGGCGCTCTGGGTCATAGGGTTCCGCGTAAAGGTCCAGCACATCCTCCATACACGCCACAAACTCGGCGCTCACCTGGGGAATACACCACTCCTTCTTCTGCCACGGCTTGAGACTGTTTTTTTCAACCGCTTGCGAATTCCCTCGTGGGACATGGAGGGCGCCAGCCCCAACTCCACCACCTTGTTTGCCAGGAGCCGCAGGGTCCAGTGGTCATGGCCTGGAGGGGCCTTGCTGCACGCCAGGGCAATCAGGTGCGCTTCCCCCCGCTCATCCAGTTTGGTCGGATGTCCTGGCCGAGGATCTTCCTCCAAGGCCCGCTTCAGTCCTCCCTCCAGGTACCGCCGCTTGGTACGGCACACCGTACCCGCAGACGTGTCCAGCGCCTCCACGATGCGCATCACCCCCCAGCCCGTATCTGCCTTTAGCAGAATACGGGCCCGGGCAACCTTTCGCGCTGGGCTCTTTCCCCCGCGAATCAGTCGTTCCAACTGGTCTCGTTCTTCCCTTTCCAACCGGACCACATACCGTTCTCGTCCCATGGCTGCCACCCTCCTACGTCAACACTCCTAAATGTAGAACGTCAGCGATAATGGGACACATATGGGAGGTGGAAAACCCGAGAGTCTGAGAGTGGTGTGAGCTCCTGTAGTGAGGGTAGAGTACCTCAGGAAAGGAGCAGAAGTGTCCCAGCCAGATACAGACAAAGCCAGGGTCGCAGACCGGCGGAGCGAGGAGACTCGTTCATTCGTCCGCCAGGTGAGAGCGGCAACGCGGCGCAAGTACACCCCTGAAGAGAAGATCCGCATTGTCTTGGAGGGTTTCCGTCGCGAGGTGACCGTGAACGACCTGTGCCGGCGGGAGGGTATCAAGCCCCACTCCTACTATGCATGGACCAAGGAGTTCATGGAGGCAGGTAAGGAGAGGTTGTCCCGCGACACCGTGCGAGATGCCACGCGGCAGGAGATCGTGGAGTTCAGGCGGGAGAACGGCGAGCTGAAACAGCTCGTTGGCGAGCTCTCACTCCAGGTGTCCCGTCTGAAAAAAACGGCCATCCCGACGCTGGTAGACGGCGCAGGTACCGCAGGATGAGTGCCCTTAAGAAGGCGACGATCCTGGCCAGTGTAGCCACATCACCACTGGCCAAGCGTCGGATGCTCAGAGACCTGGGTGTTCCCAAGAGCACCTACTACCGGTGGTTGAGACTACAACAACATCACCAAGACCTCGAGGATCGACCTGGAGTCAGCACCCCACCGTGGAACCGCCTTAGGTCTCAGGAGGAACGGTCGATCCTGGAAGCGGCCAGGGAGATGCCGGAGCTAAGTAGCCGCCAGTTGGCAGCGTGGACCACGGACAACCTGGGCTTCGCTGTATCCGAGTCCACTGTGTATCGCATCCTGCGCAGGGAGGGTCTGGTGAAGTCACCCGAGATGCAGTTGAAGGCCTCTCAAGAGTACCACCGCAAGACCACTGGCCCTCACCAGATGTGGGCTACCGATGCCTCCTACTTCAAGGTCATCGGATGGGGCTACTACTAC
Source organism: Dehalococcoidia bacterium (assembly GCA_965247585.1). Lineage (GTDB taxonomy): Bacteria > Chloroflexota > Dehalococcoidia > Lucifugimonadales > CBDFHC01. The sequence goes on along the minus strand of CBDFHC010000005.1, from coordinate 802,491 downwards.
CTGGTCACTGTGATGGACGACTATTCCCGCTTCATACTCTCCTGGAAGCTGCAGCGGGACATGACTACCGACTCTCTCATCGAGGTGGTCCAGGAGGCTGTAGACAAGACTGGCATGACCGAGGTCCCGGTGGCCGACCGGACCAGCTTGCTCTCGGACAACGGCTCAGGATATGTGTCCCGTGGCTTCAGAGACTACCTGCGCCTGGTGGGAATCAAGCACATCCGGGCTGCACCCTTCCACCCTCAGACCAACGGCAAGCTGGAGCGCTATCACCAGACTATCAAGAGAGACGTCAAGCAGGTCCCCTACGAGATGGCTTCCGATCTGGAGGCTGCCCTTGCCGCCTTCGTGGCCTACTACAACTACAGGCGCTATCACAAGGCGCTGGGCAATGTGACACCTGCAGATGTGCTCCACGGGAGGCGGGAACGGATACTGCAGCGCAGGAAGGAGGTGCAGGCTCACACAATCGAACGGCGAAGGCGCTACAACAAGACCCTCAGGGAGCTCACCAAGCCCTCTCCCGATCTCTAATCTCTCGGGTCTCAAAGTGTCCCACTTTCGCTGGTTGCCAACAAATACCAAGGAATTGACAGGAACGGGGCAGAATCCAGGCCAATAATAAGGGCTGAACTAGACTTCAACGCGCTAGCGTGGTCACACCTAAGAGGATCGTACAAGAACATAATAGATTTCTGCTTGGCAGTCCTTGATAGGATCGAACCAGTTTATGCCTTCGGCGATCTCACGGAACTGGCATATGTTATCAAAGGGCAATATGGGCCATCATACAAAGAGATCACCGGGCAAGTTCGACCGCCATTGTTCTGGGTCAACTATTTGTCTCCCGCCCATCAACGGCTACTTTCGAGGGAAGCTTTGTCAAGTTCACCGGCCCATACAATCAAGCGGTTCCGGAACGGGGCAATAGGATTGTATCTCGGACCTTCCATATTCATTGAAAGCTTCCCGGAATGGGCTGTCGGTGACGAGGCTGATGAAGTTTCCTACAACGTCGCGACTGTTGTCGCTGAGCACTTGAACCTTCGAAGCTGGTTGTTACCTGAGGAGCACCCATTAGCTATCCCCCCCTCCGAATGGCTCTAACAGACGGAGAGAGGCTAGACCACCGCAGTTACTAATAGGTACTACCAGAAGAACACGACTACTGGAACGGTGACCAAGTACTACTTGCTGGGGGGCCGGATGGTGGTGGTGAAGGAGGGGGCGACGCTGCGGTATACGCACCAGGACCACCTGGGGAGCTCCAGCGTGGCGACGGACAGCACGGGGGCCTCGGTGGGGACGCAGACATACAAGCCGTTTGGGGAGACGCGGACGTCGACGGGGAGCTTTGGGACGGACAAGAAGTTTACCGGGCATCGGCTGGACGGGACAGGGCTGTACTTCTACAACGCGCGGTACTACGACGCGGCGCTGGGGAGGGTGGCGAGCGGGGATACGATTGTGTCTTCGGAGGACGAACCGCAGGCGCCGTAATGCGGGGGCTACCGCAGGTTGGGGAGTACCTCTGCGGTGAATAGGCGCATGGAGGCTTCCACCTGTTCTCGGCGCATCCTGCCGCCGAAGTTCATCTCGGCGACGATGCCGTCCAGCCCCAGCTCTTCTTTTAGCTCCAGGATGCGCTGGGTGACCACCTCCGGGGTGCCGTAGGCGGTGTCCGTCTTCAGGATATCTTCGTAGGTGATGTTTTCTAGACGTTCGCCTCGGGCGGCCCTTTCGTCGTTTTCCGCCTTGGTGAGGTCCGGCAGGGGCTCTTTGAAGATCTTAGCCACGAAGTCACGGTAGAACGAGAGCGCGCCCTCTTTCGGGTCGGCCTGGGCCTGGGCCATGGTATGGGCGACATACACGGGCAGGCGCAGCGAAACATCGGGCCGGCCGGGCCGACCCTCATTCGCCCAGGCCTGTCGATAGGAAGCCACGCGCTCCTTGAGCACCGTGGGGACGCCCCGGAGGCCGATGAACAGGGAGAGCCCCTCTTTGGCCGCGCCGGGGAAGGTGTCCGGGGAGTTGGCGGCGATGCGGATGGGGGGGTGGGGGCTCTGATAGGGCCTAGGCGCCAGGGTGACGTTGTGGTAGTGGTAGAACTTGCCATCGTAGGAGAAGCTCTGCTGGGTCCACGCTTTCCGGATGACATCCAAACACTCCCAGAACCGAGCGGTGCTCTCGGAGTAGGGGACGCCGTAGCCGACGTAACCGGTGGCGGCGCCGCTGCGCCCCACGCCGAATTCGAACCGGCCCTGGGCGATGTTGTCGAGGGTGGCGACCTCTTCGGCGAGCCGCACTGGGTTGCCTAGGGGCAGGACCTCCACGGCGGTTCCCACCTTGATGGTCTTGGTGCTGGCGGCGACGGCGGAAGCGACGATGAGGGGGGAGGAAATCACCGATACGGCAGGATAGAAGTGGAGCTCCGCCAGCCAGACGCTGTCCAAGCCCAACTCTTCCGAAAGTTGGGCGAGGCCCAACGACTCTTGAAATGCCTCGGCGTCGCTGCTGCGCCCGTGGCGGGGGAAGTCCAGAAACACGCCTACATGCACGTAGTCACCTCCGGGGATTGGGGCCGGTCTTAATAAGGTTGTGGTGTCCTAGAAACTCAAAGGACGGGGCTCCGAAGGTGGGGACTTAACCGCTCATATCCACGTTTTGCTGCAATTTGGGGTACTTTCCCCAGCTACTAGTAAATAACCTACTGAGGCAGCATAGCATCAGGTAATCCCCGATTATCCAGGCCGCTAGTACTCAGTCAACCTAATTGTTGGCAGGATAGAGATGGTGAAGCTTGACTCGGGCGTCCACAGTGGAGAATCTCCAGTCAATGGTTGCTCCGGCTTGGTTTCGTTCTGCCTCCAGGGCCGCGATCTCGCCACTCAAAGTCTCTTCATCGGCAATACGCCGGCGCAGGACTCGCCTGGCCAAGACACTGAACTCGATCTCTGCCATGTTGAGCCAACTACCGTGCTTGGGAGTGTAGTGAAACTCCAAGCGTTTGCGTATTCGCCTAGCCTCCTTGGGCTCGAAGGTTTCGTAGAGGGAAGCTGGTTTGTGGGTGTTGAGGTTGTCCAGCACCACCCGGATCTTCTCGGACGCTGGGTAAGCTTCATCGGCCAGCCACCGCATCTGCTGAGCGAAGTCCACCATGGTACGACGTTCGGTCACTGCCACATGCCTCCAGCCCGCCAGGGGCTCGCACAGCATGAACAGGTTTCGGGTGCCATTGCGCTGGTACTCGTAATCGTATCGCTCCCGTCGTGCCGGCTTGGGCGGGATCGGAGACCTCTTTTCCGCCAGCAACTGCTTGGAGGTCTCGTCGAAACAGACCACCGGGCGCTCTGGGTCATAGGGTTCCGCGTAAAGGTCCAGCACATCCTCCATACACGCCACAAACTCGGCGCTCACCTGGGGAATACACCACTCCTTCTTCTGCCACGGCTTGAGACTGTTTTTTTCAACCGCTTGCGAATTCCCTCGTGGGACATGGAGGGCGCCAGCCCCAACTCCACCACCTTGTTTGCCAGGAGCCGCAGGGTCCAGTGGTCATGGCCTGGAGGGGCCTCGCTGCACGCCAGGGCAATCAGGTGCGCTTCCCCCCGCTCATCCAGTTTGGTCGGATGTCCTGGCCGAGGATCTTCCTCCAAGGCCCGCTTCAGTCCTCCCTCCAGGTACCGCCGCTTGGTACGGCACACCGTACCCGCAGACGTGTCCAGCGCCTCCACGATGCGCATCACCCCCCAGCCCGTATTCTGCTAAAGGCAGATACGGGCCCGGGCAACCTTTCGCGCTGGGCTCTTTCCCCCGCGAATCAGTCGTTCCAACTGGTCTCGTTCTTCCCTTTCCAACCGGACCACATACCGTTCTCGTCCCATGGCTGCCACCCTCCTACGTCAACACTCCTAAAAAAGGGTATCAACCTTAGACGTTTTCTTAAACAATTACCAAAACCGAGTTGACTGAGTACTAGCGTAGGAACGAACCCGACGGCGCCCAGTTTGCTAACGAAGAGAAATCCGAAGCCAAAGAGGAATCCCATCCCGACTATGCCGCTGGTTATCTGAGCAAGAATAGGCGGCGTCTGCAGTTCATTCGGGTCTTGCGGTTTCTGACTCATGTGCCCTTTACCTTAAGCGAGACGTCGGCACTTTGAGTATACACGACGCCATGCCAGTCAGAGGATTCGGCTTAATGCGCCTGCTTAGGGCTTGATCCGATGGTGGAGAATTAATCGGGAATGTTTGGCACCATGTTCGGGTACTTACTCCAGCTACCGGTGAATTTCCGACTAAGGCAGCTTGTCGCCAGGTAATACCCAATCAGCGCAACCACGAAAAAGACAATTAAATTGATATAGAGATACTTATCAGAGAGGACAAAAAACATGCCTACAGCGGAACCGACGGACGCTAAAATAGACACTAAGCAACTGATTAACTGCGTGAGAAGTGGCGGGGCCTGAAGTTCATCCGGGACTTGCAGTTCGTCACTCATGTCCTCTCTAGCTGGAGCGAGACTTCGGCACCTTGAGTATACACGACGCCATGCCAGAAAAACCGGGCGCCAACCAGACGCGTACACAACGCACAGACACGGCCTTTACGTACGAAGAGCTTGAACATAGATTGAATTGGAGCAGAGAAACTGGGAGCAAGAGGTGGAGCTGCTTGCCCTCCCCTACTCGGATTCTTCGAACTTTGCGGACGGACTCAGAATCTGAGCGTGTTGGCATCCAGCACCAGGAAGGATGAACAGATTGCGGACGGTTCGCACCCCCTCTCTGACTCTCTCCCTTGATAGTGGGAGAAGAATTCTAATGGTGTTATGGACTCGTCCTTCGAGGGCCTCTGGATGAGCGGCAGGAGGCCTAGGAGGCTATTTTCATAGGAATTACATGGCTTATGCGGACGATTCACGTGCGAGGGTGCAGGGCCGAGAATGCAGGAGATGTCAAAAACTCACAGCCGCTCAGGATGAACGGGGATAGAAGGGCTGAACCGCTTCATTCGAGGTGATGACCCCGGAGGAGAGGGGCGGGGCGGTGGGGCTAGCGGAGTTGGGGGGCTACCTGTTCGGCGAAGAGACGGATGGAGTTTTCCACCCGGTCCCGGGGAATTTTGCTGCCGATATTGATCTCGGCTATGACGCTGTTGAAGTGGAACTTTTGCTGGAGGGCCAAAACCTTCTCGGTGACCACCTCGGGCGTGCCGAAGGCCACGTCGGATGCCAGCACGTCGTCATAGGTCATGTTCTTGACCCGCTTGCCCCGTTCGATGCGCTCCTGGTTCTCCGCATCGGAAAGCCCGGGAACGGGCTGGTTAACCGCCTGCTCCAGTCGGCTCTTAGAGAAGGACATAGCGCTCTCCTGGGGCTCTTCCAACGCCTTCTCCATGGTCTCGGCCACGTAGATTGGAAGCCTGAGGCAAACGTCTGGTTCGCCGGGGTTTCCCGCTTCTTCCCATGCCTGAATATAGCTTTCCACGCGCTGCTGAAGCAGGTCCGGGCGAGCCCTGAGTCCTATGAAAATGGGCAGCTGCATTTGCGCCGCGGTGGGAAAGGTGTCCGGCGAGTTTACGGCGATGCGGAGTGGAGGGTACGGCTGCTGGAGCGGTTTTGGGACTACGCAAACGTCATGGTATTGGAAGAACTTGCCGTCGAACGAAAAGCGTTCCTGGGTCCAGGCGGAGGTCATGATGTTTAACGTCTCGAAGAAGCGGGCCTTGCTCTCGTCGTAGGGAACGTTATACGCCTGGTAGGCGGTGGCGGCGCCGCTGCGGCCGATGCCGAACTCGAAGCGGCCCTGGCAGATGTGGTCCAGGGTGGCGACCTCTTCGGCCAGACGGATGGGGTTGCCCAGGGGTAGGACCTCCACGGCGGTGCCAACGTGGACGCGTTTGGTGACGCCGGCGATGTAGCCGGCCACCAGCAACGGAGATGCCAGTACGGAGCGCCCCGGGGTGAAGTGGAGCTCCGCCAGCCAAACGCTGTCCAGTCCCAACTCCTCGGCCATCCTGGCTTGGACCATGGACTCCTCAAAAGCCTGGGCCTCGCTTTCACCGGCCCGCCGGGGAAATTCCAGGTATAGTCCCAGGTCCATTGGTCCCTCCTTGCGCCGGCGCAGCGGCCGGTCCAATGGCGCATTGTACACCGCGCTCTCATTGCGGGCCAGCGTGTTTCCGTTGACGGTATCCAACTGGAGGGGTCCCGTGGATGACGGTATACTGGCCGCCGTAGAGGTGACGCCGTTCATGGATTTCTCCCTTTCGGAATCGCAGAAAAGAATTGTGACCAAGGCGCAGAAAGTGGCGATGGATTGCCTGGAGCCCCGGGCCGCCCATTACGATGAGGCCGGCACCCATCCGGTGGATAGCTGGAGGGACCTGTGGGAGCAGGGCTTCCTGGCGATGGCGGTGCCCAAGGAGCACGGCGGTCTGGGACTGGACATGCTGACCTACATGATGGCGGTGGAAGGGCTGGCGCAGGGGTGCACCAACAGCGCAATGACCCTCCACATGCACTCGACGGTACAACGGTATATTGACGCGTTAGCCAGTCCGGAGCAGAAGGCGAGCTACTATCCGGAAGTGGTGGAGGAGGGGCGGCTGTTTGGCAGCTGGGGCAGCGAGCCAGGGCGCCGTGGCGGCGCAGGCACCGTGGCCACCATCATCTCCCCGTCCGACGGCGGCTATATGATTAACGGAGACAAGCACTTCTGCACCATGGCCGGCGGGGCCTACCGCTACATGGTGCACTGCAACCTAGGCAGCCTGGAAGGGTCGCGCAGCATCCTGCTGGCGCTGGTGCCCCAGGACGCTTTGGGGCTACAAATTCACGGTGGTTGGGACACGCTGGGCATGCGAGCCACGGTGAGCCCCCGGGCAACTTTTAATGACTGCTTTGTGGCCCAGGACGCGGTACTAGGAGAGCCGGGCATGGCGGAGCGGGTGGGGGTGGGGCAGGGCTTCGGGTTAGGATACGCCGCCATTTACATAGGGGCGGCACAGCGCGCGCTGGACTTTTTCGTGGAATACGCATCCACCCGACGGCTGGACCCGGACCCGGCGCCGCTGTCGCACAGCTTGGTGACACAGCGGGCCGTGGCGGAGATGCATCTGGCGCTGGAGGCCGCCCGCTTGGTGCTGTATCAATCGGCGTTTGGGTGGGCGGGGAAGGACCCCATCGGCCGGGCGATCCTCTCGGCCCGGGCCAAGTACCTGGCGACGGAGGCGTCGCTGATGGTGACGTCCAAGGTGATGCAAATGGGGGGCGGGCGTCTAGCGCATAAGGGGCTGCCTCCGGAACGAATTTACCGGGACGTGCGCACCTGCACGCTGATGCCGCCCAGCGTGGACCGAACGCTGGAGATTGTTGGCCAGTCCGAGCTGGGGCTGGAAGACGAGCTGCTGACGCTGCGCCATTCGTCTTAGAAGTCCTTCTTGGTGAATGGTATGGTCGCCAAGGGGCGGAAGTCGGAGGGGATTCGCACCTCCTCTTAATCTCCACATCAATAGGGGGAAAGAAATCTTACGTCCTCGACGCAATCCCAAGGTGGGCGCGACTGGGATGACCGGAGAGGAATAGAAAAGCTGCTTTTCCAGCCCGCCCCTGGCGATGATTGCGACGTGAAGAAAGAACATTGTCTATTTTAGACTTCAATAAAAATAATTTGAGAATTGGACAACAAATTTGGCCTGGACGTTAACTTGGCGGCCGGGCATTGTTAATGAGATGTTGAGTGGGTGTTAAGGACTTGTTTACCGAGCGTTTAGCCGCGGAGGTTAGCCGCAGAAAGCCAACGGTTGACGAGGGCGAGATCACAGAAGGTAATGAGTATTACCATGGTCATGGGGTGAAGATCAGAGCTGGGCTCAGGGAATTGGACTCGATTATGGTGCAACGAGTTTCGCTTGAGCACACCTGGTTCTATAATGTCACTGAATCAGATGTGGAGTTGAATTGATGCCCAGCTTGTCGGTAAAGAATGTACCGGAAGAGCTGCTGGAGCGGCTCCGGGCGCGGGCGAAGCAGCATCACCGCTCTCTTCAAGGGGAGATGCTGGCCATCCTGGAGGAGGCAGCAAAACCTAAGGGCTATAGTGCCCAGGAGGCGTATCGGCGTATCAGAGAGCTAGGAATCCGCAGCGCCGACACCTCAACCGAAATTATCAGGGAAGAGCGCGATGCCCGATCTGGTTGCTGATGCCTCGGTGATTGGCGCTATGGTTTTTGGGGAGAGTCGGGCCGAGGAAGCAGCGAGCCTGCTAGGGGATGACCGGCTCTTTGGTCCCACTATCCTCGGCTACGAAATGGCAGCTATTGCGCGTAAGAAGATACTGGACGAGCCGGACAGAAGAGAAGACTTAGTCAACGGGCTCAGGACGGCCCTAGACATGAATGTCCAGTGGCGTGAAGTGGACAAACTCGGAGTCTTGCAGCTCGCATTAGAGACTGGGCTAACGGTGTATGACGCCAGCTATCTCTACGTGGCCAGGAGCATGGGCATTGAGTTGGTGACCTTCGACAGGCGGCTGCCAATGGCTGAGCCGGCCGGTTTGCGCCGCCGGACCCGAATTTGACGGAGGACGCGTAGATGAGACTGGAAGGTAAAGTGGCCCTCATCACCGGCGCCGGGTCCGGCATAGGCAAGGCCACGGCGGAGCTGTTCGCGCGGGAGGGGGCCAAGGTCTCGGCCACGGACGTGAACGAGGCGTCGGCGAAGGCGGTGTCGGACGGCATCAACGCGGGCGGGGGCGAGGCCGTCCACAGCAGCGGGGACGTTTCGGTGGCCGGAGACGTGCAGCGGATCGTCCAGACCACGGTGGACGCCTTCGGACGGATTGACGTGCTGCTGAACAACGCGGGAATCGCCGACCGGGTGGTCCCTTCGAACTATAGCGATGAGGAGGTGTGGGACCGGGTGATGGAGGTGAACGTCAAGGGGGTGTATCTGATGGCCTGGCACTGCGTGCCGGAGATGCTGAAGGGCGGCGGTGGCTCCATTATCAACCTGGCTTCCATAATGGGACTGGTGGGTTCCGAGTACACGGGCAAGGGGGGATTCAGCGCCTATGTTCCGTCCAAGGGCGCGGTGGTGCAGTTCACCAAGAACCTGGCGCTGGCGCACGCCAAGAACAACCTGCGGGTGAACTGCATCTGCCCCGGATACGTAGAGACGAGCCTAACGCGGCCGTTGGTGGACGACCCGGACCTGTACCCAAAGATACGGGACCGCCACCCGATGGGGCGCTTCGGACGGCCGGAGGAGATAGCCTACGCGGCGCTGTTCCTGGCCTCGGACGAGTCTTCCTTCGTCACCGGTGCGCCGCTGATAGTGGACGGCGGCTTCACGGCGCAATAAATTTCGAACCAAGGAACTTTGATGCCGGAACGCAAGCTGCCAACCAGGGAAGAGGTGCAGTCCTGGCTCCACGACCGAAGGAACTGGGGGCGCTGGGCCAACGGCGCGGGCGCCTATAACCTGATTACCGCCGAAAAGAGGAAGGCCGCGGCGGGGCTGGTAAAGAGCGGCCGGGCGGTGTCGCTGTCGCGGGCGCTGCCAGTGGCCCCCGCCGCGAACAACCCGGAGCCGGCACAGCATTACACCAAGACCCACGGCTCGTTGGGGGAGGCGGGCGGCGCCGCGGTGGACTACCTGGGCATCTTTCAGCATGGCTTCACGGTGACCCACCTGGACGCCCTGTGTCACACCTGGGACGAGGATGGGATGTGGGAGGGGCGGGACCCCGCGAAGGAACTGACGTTCGACGGCGCGAGCCACGGCGCGGTGGACAACTGGCGCGACGGCTTCATGACCCGGGGCGTGCTGCTGGACGTGCCCAAGCATCGCGGCACGCCCTACGTTACTCAGGACGCCCCGGTGCACGGCTGGGAGCTGGAGGAGATACTGGAAGAGGAGGGGCTGACGATAGGGCCCGGCGACGCGGCGGTGGTGTACAGCGGGCTGGAGGCTTACGCTCAGGAGAACGGCCCTTACGGGGCGGACCGGTCGCGGTTTCCCGGGGTCCACGCCTCCTGCTTGCCATTCATTCGGGAGCGGGACATCGCCCTGTGGGTGTGGGACATGACGGAGATGGTGCCGAACGGATACGGCCTGCCCTGGTCTATCCACGGCATCCTCTACTCTTACGGTGTTGCGTTGGTGGATAACGCGCTGCTGGCGCCGCTGGCACAGGCGTGCGCCCAGGAGGGGCGTTACGAGTTCCTGCTTACCGTCAACCCGTTGGTGGTGGTAGGCGGCACCGGGTCGCCGGTAAACCCCGTGGCGGTGCTGTGAGCCATGGCCACGACTGAGCGGTCAAAGAGCCTTCGTCCTCGAGTTCAGCGAATCATTCGCCGCTTCTCGGGGCGGGTTGGTGTGGCGGCGCGGAACCTGACCACCGGCGAGACGCTGTTCATTAACGAGAGGGAGCTGTTGCCGCCGCTGAGCGCCATTAAGCTGGCCATCATGTCGGAGCTTTTTTCCCGCATTGAGGAAGGAGAGATGGAACTGGGGGACAGGATGACGGTGCAGGCGTCCGACCTTCGCGGCGGGACCGGGGTGCTGCGGGACCTGGACGTCCCGCTGTCGCTGACCGTCAAAGATGTGTGCACGTTGATGATGACCGTGAGCGACAACTCGGCGACGTGGATGCTGGCGCACCGGCTGGGGCATGAGAAGGTCAACCTCCGGATGCGGTCGCTGGGGCTGAAGGATATAGAGCTTCGGGTTGACCTTTCGCCGGAGATGTTCAAGGAGATTGAGGGCAGCGACATCGACGCGGTGGCGGTGTCCTCGGCGGGGGACCTGACGGAGCTGGTGTGCATGATGGCCCGGGGTGAGCTGGTTTCGGCGGAGGCGTCGCGGCAGATGCTGGGGATCATGGCGAGGTGCCAGCACGTGGACTACCTGGGTCGCTACTTGCCCATCAACCAGTTCCCGGAGGAGTCGAATATCGAGCCGGAGGCAAGGCTGTACAACAAGATTGGGGCGTACCTGCACGGGCGGATCGACGTGGGGCTGGTGGAGACGCGGCGATCGCGCTACGTGGTGACGGTGATGACGGCGCATAGCACGGACCCGAGCCTGATCCTGCCGGTGCACGAAGGCGTGGAGTGCATAGCGCGGGTGTCCCGGGCGATTTATGAGGCGTGGGGGTAGGGGGGTGGGGGGCGGCGCGGCGAGAGTCAATTACCAGCGATCTTATTGGGATAACGGCAGAGATTAGGCAGGCAAAGGGGATTGAGACGGGCTAGACCTGCGCTACTTCTCAGTTAGTAGGAGGTTGCAAGGGAGTAGGCTCTCCAGGGTGTCCCCGTCCCAGGCCAACAGGCTCCGCCAGTCATATCCACCACGGCAGCACTGATCTTTCGAGTTCGAGTCTCCGCTAGGCACAGGCGGCGGTTGGTAGTCCGGCAGGAGGGTGTACGGTGGCTGCGCGCGGTCTGGGTCATACCTCACCCCCGGCCCCTCTCCGCACGCGGAGAGGGGAGATTTGGTAGGACGGTTGACACGTTGGTGAGGGCCAGGTGTAGGTCATACCTCACCCTCGGCCCCTCTCCGCACGCGGAGAGGGGAGGTTTGGTAGGACGGTTGACACGTTGGTGAGGGCCAGGTGCAGGCCATACCTCACCCACGGCCCCTCTCCGCACGCGGAGAGGGGAGATTGACGAGGACCGTTGAGACCTTGCTGAGCGCCCGGTCCAGGTCTTCTTTAACTTCATCGTTCTTCAGTCGCACTACCACGAATCCGAGAGTCTCCAGATGCTCTTGCCGCGTCACGTCTGCCTCAACGGAGGTTTCATGAATGTCTCCGTCCACCTCGATGATCAGGTGCTTCTCAGGGCAGTAGAAGTCCACGATAAAGGTGCCAAGGGCGTGTTGGCGCCGGAACATGAGGCCGTGAAACCTCCGGCTGCGGACTCGCTCCCACACGAGGTTCTCCTCCGGCGTGGCGGCACGTCTCATCTCCCGGGCCGGGGAACGGAGCTTGGCCCAGACCTTAGGTGGAGAGCGCCACGGAGTGTTTTGGGCATTGGTCATACCTCACCCCCGGCCCCTCTCCGCACGCGGAGAGGGGAGATTTGATAGGACGGTTGACACGTTGGTGAGCGCCCGGTGGAGGCCAAGTAGAGGGTCCCGTGGCCGATCTTCCGTCGGCGCGCTTCAGCTCCGCTGTCGAACGGAACCGAGCCATTTGACGCGAGGGAACGAAGGACTGGCTGCGCGGTAAAAGGCCCCGTCTGCGGTCGATAGCTCGCAGTCAATTGACTCGGCGAGGGCGAGGTAGTGTGTATCATAGACTGCGCCCAGGAACGAGCCAGCGCAAAGGCTTTCTTGGTGTCAACTTCATTGACCAGCCACCTGATGGTCAGGCTAGCGTCTACCACAACGAAGCCGTTCACTGAGTCTTTGCCATTACCTCTCTAGCTTCGCGGATCAGGTCGGCGGAATCTCCAGGAACCTGGCGGCCTTGAAAAACCTCGTCTTGGAGGGAGGCAAGCCGGCTAAGCGCTTCATCACCGAAGGGGAGCGCCCTTACCCCATTTGCCTCGTCCTTCGCCAACTCCCGTTCAATGGCAGCAAGGCAATATCGGCGCATGCTGGTGCCCTTGAGAGCCGCGATCACTTTAAGCCGCCGCTGGAAGACTAGGTCCAAATCCAGGGTGAAACGCTTCTTCTTGGCTTCCACGGTTTATCTCCAAGGGGGACGCCTGACACCACGGAGTATAGCGGAAATGCTGCATTCCGCCTAAGACTGGATGGGAGGTGAATAGCCTAAAAGACACAGCATACAGGGGCGCTTAGGTGGACAGTTAGCCGAAACGCAATCCTCAAAGCTTGTGAATAAATTAGGCCGGGACACCCTCAACCCCGCTCCACCCAGAGTCCTCGATCCTAAAGGACGGACTCGGAATTCATCATGTTGGCGTCCAGCACCAGGGAGGATGAAAAAAGAGTGGCGGCTATTACCCATGGTAAACGGTATAGCTACTACAAAGGATTGCGAATCACAGGTTGGTGGTGCCCACCCACGACCGCCCAGTGAGGTTTAATTTCTGAGGGACACCCTCAGACTCCCGGCGTGGATTAGAATGGGGATCTCGGGACCAGGTCCCTCGATCCAGAGGGGCTGTGCCCCTCTGCACTCTTCCTAGTTGGGCGCAGATAGAGTAGGTACGGTGCTATTTTTATAGGAATGACATGGCTTTTACGGACGCTTCACTTGCCAGATGCAGGGCCGAAAATGCGGGAGATGTAAAGAACTCACAGCATCTCAGGTAATGATGACCCTGTGGAGCCATTACCTGGCGATAGACCGTTTTTCCTGGGTGCGTCCAAGGGCTGGAATGACGGCTACAGGGCGGCGCGGCCGCCGTCGATGATGAGCTCGGAGCCGGTGACGTAGGAGGCTTCGTCGGAGGCGAAGTAGAGGACGCCGTAGGCGATCTCCTCCGGCTCCGCGACGCGGCCCAAGGGGCAGTTCTGCATTCGAATGCGCACGTATTCCGGGTCCTGCAAGAACTCTTCCACCATGGGGGTCCGCACGGTGCCGGGGTGGACGGAGTTGGCGCGGATGCCGTCTTTGGCGAACTCGACGGCGGTGGACTTGGTGAAGATGCGCATGGCGCCCTTGGAGGCGGCGTAGGCGGAGAGTCCCGGGAGGGCGATGTGGCTGCCCAGGGACGCTACGTTGACTATAGAGCCGCCGCCAGCGCGCCGCATCTCAGCTACTACGGCCTTGGTGCCCAGGAACGCCCCCTTGGCGTTGACGTCCATCTGCCGGTCCCACATTTCGTTGGTGGTCTCCTCCAGCATGGCCAGCATAACGATGGCGGCGTTGTTCACCAGGATGTCCAGCTTGCCGAAGGCGGAAACGGTCTCTTTGACGGCGTGTGCCCAGTCCTCCTGGCGGGTGATGTCCAGCTTGAGGAAGATGGCATGGCCGCCGGTCTCGACGATCTGCTCGACGACCTGGCGTCCTTCGGCCTCCAGGATGTCAGCGACAACCACCTTCGCGCCCTCCCGGGCGAAGAGGCTGGCCTCGACGGCGCCCTGGCCCCGGGCGGCGCCGGTGATGATGGCTACTTTGTTTTCTAATCTCATGTGGGAGTCCTCATGTTCCTTTTAGCACGGTGCTGAATAACCCTTTCGACCATCCCCCTGACCCCCTTCCTGGCCAGGAAGGGGGAAGAATTTATGTCTGAGGGACACCCTCAGACTCCCGGCCTGGATTAGAATGGGGATCTCGGGACCAGGTCCCTCGATCCAGGGGGGCTTCGCCCCTCTGCACTCCCATTTTTCTTCAGCATGTTAGGTTGCTAGACAGGGTACGCGCTATTTTAGGGGAAATGCTATGTGTCAGCCAAGACGGGGCGTGAACGAGGGATGCGAATCGGAGGTTGGGATTCCCGCTCTCCTTCCCTTAGACAAGCGCAGGATAAACTTGGCCTAAGAGCTTGTGAATCAATAAGGCCGGCACAGCGATACAGGGCATCAGGGCAGGACACCCTCAACTCTCTAGGGCCCGTCCCGATTAGCATCGGGATCTCGGGACCAGGTCTCTGCAGATTCTTCGATCCTCACGAACGGAGTCAGAATGACGTGATGGGGGACGGAATGCGGTATGGGCTCGTCCTTCGAGAGCCTCAGGATGAGCGGGTTGGAATGGCAGGACGGCATTTATTTTTTCGAGGGAACTCCTGAGGGTTAGGTGGAGGCGCGACCGCGGCGGAGCGCACGGCCAGGAAGCTCGCCGGTGTTCTCACCGTCTTCGATCACCACCACGCCGTTGACGATCACGTAGGGGATGCCCTCGGGGAACTGCTTGGGGTTCTCGCGGGTGGCGCGCACCTTCACGGTGTCTTTGTTGAAGATAACGATGTCCGCCTTAAAGCCGTCGCGAAGGAGGCCCCGATCGGGGAGCCCCAGCCGCTGGGCGGGGAAGGAGGTCATCTTTCGGATGGCCTCTTCCAGGGTTAGCTGGCGTTCCGAGCGGACGAACTCGGCCAGCACCAGCGGGAAGCAACCGTAGGTGCGGGGGCTGGGAAAGTCGCCGAAGAGGATGGAGTCGCTGGCGATCATGCCGTAGGGGTGGGCGACGAAGCTGGCGAGGGTGTGAGAGTTGGTGCCGCGGCCCACGGTGGAGATGCCCAGCTCCTCGTCCAGCACGAGGTCGAACAGGCAGTCGGCCACTTCCTGGCCGCGCATCTCAGCGATCTCGGTAAGCAGCTTGCCCTCGTACTGCTTGTTCTCCGGCTTTTGGAAGTTGGTGAGCCAGTTGTCATCAGTGGTGACGTTCCGTCCCGTGGGAAAGCTCTCCTTCATTCGAGCACGGGCGTCCGGGTCCCGGAGCGCGGCCATGAGCCCCTCGGGGCCTTTGTTCTTGGTCCACGAGGGGATGCCGATGGTGAGGCTGGTGCCGGAGTGGGGGTAAGTGTAGCAATCGAAGGTGACGTCCATACCTTCGGAGCGGCCGCGTTCGACGAGGCCGATGTAGTCCCACTGGCTGCCAACGAGCTGGCTGGTCTGCCGGTAGTGGGTGAGGTGGACGGGGCTGCCGCTGCGGCGTCCGATGTCCAGCGCCTCCTCCCAGGGGGCCATCAGGCCGTGTACGCCGAGGCTTGACCGGACGTGGGTGTGGTAGAAGCCTCCGAAGCTGGCAGACACCTCGGAGAGGGCGATCAGCTCGTCGGTGTTGGCGTAGAGGCCAGGGGGATAGTCCAGCCCGGAGGAGAGACCCCAGGCGCCCTCTTCCATGGCCTCCCGGGTTACGGCCTTCATATCCTCCAACTCGGCGCCGGTGGCCTCCCGGTCTTCGTACCCCATGGCCCAGATTCGGACCGGGGAGTTGCCGAGGATGTAGGCTATGTTGATGGCCACCTTGTTGTCGTAGCGGCTGAGGTGGTCGGCGACGGTGAGCCAGTCCGCGGGCTGGGGCGGGTAGCCGTTGAGCCCGGCGTCCAGCCAGATGTAGCGGTTCAGCTCTTCGGTGGACTTGAAAGGCGAGTGGGAGATGCCGTCTATGCCCACCAGCTCAGTGGTGACGCCCTGCCGGACCTTGGGGTCGTGGTGCGGCTCGCCAAGGATGGTCAGCCCGGCGTGTGAGTGGAGGTCCACAAATCCGGGGCAGACCACGTGGCCCGTGGCGTCGATGACACGGTCAGATTCGACGTGAGAAACGTCACCCCGGAGGACGGTGATGCGCTCGTTGTCCACCAGCACGGCGGCGTAGAACCCGGGGCTGCCGCTGCCGTCAATGATCATTCCGTTCTTGATTAAAAGCTCTGCCATGGTTTTCTCCCTAGTGAGTGTTTTCGAAATTGCCTGCTAGTCCAGGTAGGGTAGCACTTCCTGGCCGAAACGCCGGATCGCTTCCATCACCTGGCGATGGGGAGGCCCGCCGGAGTGCTCCTGCCTTATTCGAAGGATAAAGTAGTCCGACCCGGTGATCTGTTGCCACTTCTTGAAGTGGGCGATGCAATCCTCCGGGCTGCCGATAAGCATGACGGGCGGGGCCAGCGCCTCCATGGTGATGTCCGATTCCGACTTGATGTGCTGTAGCTCCGGGAGTCCAGCGCGCCAGTAGTACTTGACCACCGGCAACCAGTAAGGTTCGTACTGACGGTACGCCTCGGCCTGGTCATTGGCGATCCAGGCGTCGCGCATGAGCACGACTTGGCCGTTGCCCTCGCCGGCGGCGTCTTGATAGTGACCAATGAGGGAGCGGGCCGTGGGCTCGTCCTCGAACATGGTGCAGATCCAGCCGTCGCCCATGCGGCCGGCGCGGCGAACCGAAGCGGGCGCGCCACCGCCGAACCATAGCGGCGGGCCGGGCCGCTGTAGCGGCGTGGGGACGCAGGTGACGTTTTCGAGCTGGAAGTGTCGGCCCTGGTAGGAGAAGGTCTCGCCGGTCCAGCAGCGCCGGATGATCTCCACACCCTCTTCCAAGCGTCCCCGGGCTTCAGACTGGTCAATGCCAAAGCAGGCGAAGTCCGGGGGCTGGTAGCCGAGGCCAACGCCCAGGATGGTCCTGCCGCCGGAGATGATGTCCAAGGTGGCGATGTCCTCGGCGACGTGCACCGGGTGATAGAGGGGCAGCAGCAGGACGGCGGTGCCGACCTTGAGTTGTTCGGTGTGCGCGGCCACGGCGGTGGCGACGATGATGGGCGATGGGAGGATCAGCCCTTCCTGGTCCATGTGGTGCTCGCCGATGAACATGGCATCGAAGCCCATCTCTTCGGCGAGGACGGCCTCTACGATGACGTCCCGCATTTCCTGTTGAAGGTTACGTCCCCGGCCGGGAACGTCCTTGACGCTGTTGTAGAGGGCGACCTTCAAGCGGGCCTCCTATGGGTGGGTAGGGCAGTCTGCGCGACCAGCAGAGGATAACCAACGGTCAGGGTGGGGTCAACGAGTGGGGATTAATTCTGAGGGACACCCTCAAACTCCCGGCAGCGAACCCAGGTTCCCTGCATCTTCCTGTGCTGTAGGTGTTGATTGTGCGCTTGAGGCGCGCTTTCAAAGGCTGGGCCAGACTACCTTCAAGGAAAGGCGGAGGATGGGCTAGAAGAAGCGGGCGGGGCTGAAGGACTCCAGTGGGTCCATGTCCCCGGAGACGATGAAGTCGGCCATGAGCTCGGCGGTGCCGGTGCTTAACATAATGCCTAGCTGGTCGTGGCCCGAGGCGACGCTGAGGCCGTCGTAGCCGGGCACCGGGCCCAGGATGGGCACGCCGTCCGGGGAGCCGGGCCGGACTCCGGCGCGGCCGCCCACCAGGGTGGCGTCTTTGAGGCAGGGGAAGTTGGACACCGCGCCTTCCAGCAGGTGGCGTATCCCCTCGGCGGTGACGCGCTGGTCGAATAGCCCCTCTTCTCGGGTGGAGGCGATGAGGACGTTGCCGTCCACCTGGGGGATGGCGTAGCCCTGGAAGTTGTTGACGGGACACTTGGGCAGGAAGCCCTGCAGCCGCAGCAGCATCCGCTGCCCCTTGACCGGCCGTACAGGTATGGCGTCCGCAAGCCACCGGCCCGCCAGCCCGGTCCACGGGCCCGCCGCCAGCACCGTGTGTCCGGCGTGGTAGACGCCGGTGATGGTGCGGACGCCGGTGACGGTGTCACCGCTCCATTCCAGCCCGGTGACCTCCACCCCCTCCAGGAAGGTGGCGCCCAGGAGCGAGGCGGCGTGGACCAGGGCAGCTACGTACTGCTGGCCGTGGATGGAGCCCTCGCGTTGCGAAAAGGCACCGCCAAGCACGGCAGGGTTGATTAGGGGTTCACGGTCCAATACCTCCTGGTGGTCGAGCCAGGAAACATCCATGCCCAGCTCTCCCTGCCAGGCCAGGCCGTCTTGTAGCACCTTGGCCTGCTCTTCATGCAAGGCGACTTTCAGGATGCCGTTCTGCTGGAACTGGGGGTCTACTCCCGCCTCCTTGAGCTCCGCCGCCAGCGGGGGAAAGAGGTCCAGGCTCCGGAGGCCCAGGGTGGAGGAGGCGTCCATGGAGGGGTCGACGTGCCATACGGGGCCGATGACCCCGGCGGTGGCGCCCGAGGCGCCGCCGGCGAAGGTGGTCCGCTCGAAAACGGTGCTCTTCACTCCCAGTTTGGCCAGCCGGTAGGCGATGGAGCAACCGATGACACCGCCTCCGATGATGGCTACGTCAGTGGTATTGGGCATTTCGAGTCCTCCCAGGGTAGGCGTTAGGGGTTGTGGCGAGTGTAAACAGGAGGGAATTTCGCGTCAACGAGGTGTTTGCAGCACCGGCTCTGAGAAGCGAGCCACGGCGATGGATGTACTCTCCCCTCCCTACCAGATTCCTCGATCCTCACGCACGGACTCGGAATCGATCATGTTGGCGTACAGCACCGGGGAGGATGAAAATAAAGGGGCAGCTATCATCTATGGTGACCGGTATAGCTACTACAAAGGATTGCAAATGGGAGGTTGGTGATTCCCACCGTCCCGCCCTAGAAGGTTTAAAAAACGAATTTCTGAGGGACACCCTCAGACTCCCGGCAGAAGGGGCCATCACCCTCTGGACTCCCCCTGGGTAGGCGCAGGTATAGTAGGGGCGATACTATTTTCATAGGAATGACGTGACATATCAGCGTGCTCTATTGGCGATGAAGAAACGCGGCCGGGGCCATGGATGCGGGCTGAAAAGTTATTTTAGAGGGCATAGGACCCGGACACGCCTAGAGCCGGAGGGGGAAGCCGGGACGTTTAACGGATGCACAAAACTACGCTAGCCCGCCTGGTACCGCCTTGGCTGCTGAGCTATTCGGGGGTGATTCTGGGGACGGGCTTTCTGTTGAACCTGGGCTATGCCTTTGTGCAGTTCACCCACAGTCTGACGATTCCTTCCATGCGGGAAGGGCTGGACCTCACCTATACGCAGGCCGGAGTCATGATGACGGTGGGCTCCGCGTTGCGAATGGTGGGGGCCATGGTGTTCGGGACGCTGGCGTCGCGATACGGCAGCCGGGCCATCGTTGGCGTGGGCACGCTGGTCACCGGCGGAGGGATGCTGTTGTTTGGCTACTCGCCGAACTATGCGGTAGCGCTGGCGGCCATGGTGGTGATGGGCTTCGCCGCCTCCGCCGCCATCACACCGATGATGGGAATGCTCTCGTCCTGGTTTGACAGCCGGACGCGGGGGCTGGCGGCGGGGCTGGCGGCGTCGGGCTCCGCGGTGCCGTTCCTGGTGGCGGGATTGCTGGTGCCTCGACTGGTGGAGAACGACCCCATAGACGGCTGGCGGCACACCTGGTACATCCTGGGAGTGGTGGTGCTGGTCATCGGCCTGGCAGCCCTGGCGCTGCTGAGGGACCGCCCGGCGGAAGCCGTGACCGGACAGCCTTCGCCGAGGCGGGACGGGGACAGTCGACGAGCCTGGCCGCTGGCGGTGTACCGCAATCGGGTGGTGTGGTGGGTCACCGGCATGGCGTTCTGTTCAGGCTGGGGGGTGGGAATCTTTTCGACGTATTTCGGGGCGTACCTGGCGGAGGAGCGGGCGAACGGGCTGGACCTGGCGGGAAACCTGTTGGTGGTGATAGGCGTGCTGAGTCTGGTGGGCAGCGTCTTTTGGGGCCGTGCATCGGACAAGATGGGGCGTCCGGTTGCGCTGACGTTGGCGTTCTCTTTTCTGGCAGTGAGCTACGCGCTTTTCTGGCTGGCGCCGGTGACGGGGGCGCTGGTGGTGGCGGCCGTTCTCATAGGGATGACGCTTCGGGCCAACTATACGATCTGCGCGGCGGCGGCGGGCGACTACGTTCCGGTGCAGTTCGCCGCGGCGGCGTTTGGGCTATTCTCGGTGGGGGCGGTGCTGGGGCAGACGATCTCTCCTTCGGTGGCGGGGGCTGTGGCCGATGCCACCCACACGCTGGGGTGGGCTTTCGCCATGGCGATGGTCAGCTCGTTGCTGGGGGTGGCGGGGGGCTTGTTCCTTCGAAGTGGCCCCAGGTTGTTGACGCCCCGGCCCGTTGTTTCGAAGGCTTCCGATTCGGTGGATATTTCGCAAGGAGGCGACGATGACTGACGAAAGGGATGAGTTCCTGAGGCGGGCGAACATCGCCACGCTGGCCACCATTGGGCCAGGAGGATGGCCCCACGCGGTGCCCATCTGGTACCTGTTGCAGGAGGGGAACTTTCTGATGATTTCGCCCGAGGGGGCGCAGAAGGTGAAGAACCTGCGTCGGAACGGCAGCGCCACGCTGGTTATCGACCGGCGGGAGATACCGTACTTTTCGGTGACGGTCCGAGGCAGGGTGGAGGTGGGCGGAGCGCCCTCGGCGGAGCTGTACCTTCGGTGGGCGGCCCACTACCTGGGGGACGAGCTGGCGCGCAAATACGTTGCGGCGCGACGGCGGGAGGGGGAGGTGTGTCTGCTGCTGCGGCGAGAGCGGGTGACCGAGTTCCGGAGCGGGCTGGACCGGCTTTAGGGGGGAGGTCTCTGATGGTGATGGGTGTCGCCATCAGAGGATTCAAAATCGAAGGTTGGTGGTACCCACCCACGACCGCCCAGTAAGGTTTTGGTTTTGAGGGACACCTTCAAACTCCCGGCAGGGAACCTGGGTTCCCTGCACTCTCCTGTGTGGTCGATACCAGAAGCAACCTGAGCCGTACTTTCTGGAAAAATCGGGCGAGGGCGCAAAACGGGATGGACTTGGCCCGTTGTATTTGAGGGTGGCGCTCGGGTAGCCCATTGGTAAGAGTACCTGGCTTCTGACCAGGGGGTTGGGAGTGACCAGGCGGCCCGGTTAGCTGCCAAAGGGATGTGATCAACTGATACAATGGGCATGCAGACGGATAAACGTTTAGACGCCTGGAGGCGAGTATGTCCAAGCGTATGACGGTGATCTTTGAGGATGACGCGCTGTATACGGCCCTGAAGGTGGAAGCAGTACGCAGAGGTTGCTACGCCAAGGACATAGTTGCCGAGGCGGTGCGTGAGTGGCTAGAGGCAAGGGAGGACGAGGAGCTGCAGACGGGCCTGGAGGAGGCGCGCCACGAATGGGAGCGCCAGGGAGGCGTGGAGGCTGGGGAGTTCTTCCGGGAGCTTAAGGCCGGCTCAGCCGGGTAAGAATGCCTTACCGGGTTGAACTGTCTCCAGCGGCCCAGCGGGACTTGGAGCGGTTGGCACGGGAAATCCAGGCGAGGCTGGCAACACTCATCCAGGCGCTGGCGGAGGAGCCACGGCCCCCAGGGGTGCGCAAGCTGCGGGGAGTGGACCGGACCTGGCGCATCAGGGTTGGACAGTATCGTATTGTCTACGATATCTATGACGAACGAGCGCTGGTGGTCATTCTGAAGGTCTCTCGTCGGAGCGAGACGACCTATAGGCGATAGGGGTGGGCGGCGCGGCGGGGCGCGTTACCGATTGCAGGAGCGGGTTGGATGGGTGTAGGGGGGAACCGGCGATGGTGATGGGCTTTCCTGCAAGTTGGGCAGGGCGGTAACCGCCATATGCGGGTAAGCAAAGGGTGGGGCATTGGGAACAATAGAGAGAACCTTTGAAGCGAAATATTAGTTGTTTATGCCAGGCTCGGAGACTTGAAGTAGCTCTTTCAGAATCGGGTTGACCAAAGTCAGGACTTTGATGTCGTCTTCCTCATCGTAAATCTTGCGACCATGGAAGACATTGTTTCTGACCTTATTAAGGATTTCGCCTAAAGTTTCAACCAACTCTCCACGGTCGAGTCTTTGGCAATCCGCGTAGTGGTCAGCGAATCGTTGGAACTTGCCGCGTAGCTCCGGTTTGCCCGTATCCAGGATGGGGTTTCTGTGCGTGCTACCGATCCTGGCAGCTAGACATTTGAGTTGTGGAGATGAACTCAAAACGCCCGCGACGAATTCCTCGTGGCCTGTCAGGTATCGAATTACCTTATCCCGATCGGTGCCGTCGTTAGGTGAGTTACCTTGGAGGGTGCTCCACTGGGCGGCAGCGACAGCCAAGGCAATCCAAAAACAGAAAAACTGGTCGAACGGGTCACTTTCTTTGAGACCTCGCCCATACCACTTCTTTACGAACTCAGACCTTCGGTCAGGCATGTTCAAGACGACTTTTTAAGTGCTCCACATACGAGGACGAGAATTCTAGGAACTCCGCAGCAGCAATGATTGATTCCAGATATCCTGGCCTTGGCTTCCCATCGTCATTTGTGGTTGCAACATACACAAGAGCCTTGCTCCCTGAACCGTTTGACAGGTTTACGGTCAAGCAGTGCTTCTGGTAATACCCCTTAGCCACACCTTCGTGACGGTCCAGAGTTTTCTCATCGTCTTCCGTCAGATGCCATATTATTCCCTCAACTATGGATTCTCCATTGGGGACTACGGAAGCAACCCCTCGAGAGTTAATGATGAACCTGTAGCCACGCAACAAGGCTTTCAACCCCTGAACTGCTCCGGGACATCTGGAGGTCATCTGTTGTTGGTCTAAGTTGGACCCGTAAGCAAAATACACGGCGTATCGTCCCAGCTCAGGGTGACAAGGATAACTTGCACGTCAGGTTAGACAAGAAAAGGTGGTACCCCGGAAGGGACTTGAACCCCCAACCCCCTGGTCCGAAGCCAGGTGCTCTATCCATTGAGCTACCGGGGCGCGTTGAACGTCGAGCTTGATGGGGTGAGCGATGGGAGTCGAACCCACGATCTCCAGGGCCACAACCTGGCGCCTTAACCGCTTGGCCACGCTCACCATGGCCCGTCAGCCCCATTGGGGCACTCCTAAATATACTGCCTTTAGGAGGCCTCCGCCAAGGCCAGGTTGATAAGGGTCCGCACCGGCACGCCGGAGGAACCTTTTACCATGTAGCCTTTGTTTGCGTCGCTGCGGTAGGTGCCAGCGATGTCCAGGTGGACCCAGGGCGCGCCTTCGGCGAACTCTGAGAGGAACTTGGCGGCGGTGATGGAGCCGGCGTCGCGGCCACCCACGTTCATCATGTCGGCCACGTTGCTCTTAAGCTGCTCCTTGTATTCGTCAAACATGGGAAGCTGCCACATTTTTTCGCCGGCGGACGTCCCCGCGGCGATCACCTTGTCCACCAGGACCTGGTCGTTGCCCATGACGCCGGTGCATATCTTGCCCAGGGAGACGACGATGGCGCCGGTGAGGGTGGCGATGTCCACCATGCGGCTGACGCCGTGCCTTCGGGCGTAGACCATGGCGTCTGACAGGACCAGGCGGCCCTCGGCGTCGGTGTTGATCACCTCAATGGTCTTGCCGTTCATGGCGCGGACGACGTCGCCGGGGCGTTGGGCCTCGCCGCCGGGCATATTCTCCGTGGCGGGGATCACGCCGGTGATGTTGATCTTGGGACCCAGCCGGGCCAGGGCCTGCAGCGCGCCGATGACCGAGGCGCCGCCAGTCATGTCACCCTTCATATTCTCCATGCCGCCGGCAGGCTTGATGGAGATGCCTCCGGTATCGAAGGTGATGCCCTTGCCGATGAAGCTCAAGTTGTCCGAGGGATTGTCCGGGTCGCCGTTGTACTTCAGCACGATGAGTTTGGTCGGCTGGCGGCTCCCCTTGGCGACGCCCAACAGGGCGCCCATGCCCATCGACTCCATGTCCTCGCGCTCCAGCACCTGTATGTCCAGCCCTTCGGTGTCGGCCACCTGGCGGGCGATCTCGGACATTCGCGTAGGAGTCATGACGTTGGCGGGCTCGTTGGCCATGTCCCGGGTCAGCGAGGCGCCTTCGGCAGCGATGCGGCCTACGCGCACCCCTTCCTGGAGCGCGGTAATTTTGTCGGCGCTGCCTTCAACTATGGTGAACTGCTCAACGTCGGCCTCGCCCTCTGGCTGGTCAATGTATTGGCGGAAGCGATAGAGGCCCAGGATGGCGCCTTCGGCGATGGCCTGCCCGGAGGAGGTGGGGTCCATGCCGGCTACGCCAGCGCCGTGGGCAATGGTGCAGACCGAACTTATTCCCTTGCCCCGCAGGAAGCGGCAGGCGTGGCCGGTGACTTCGCGTACGGTGTTGACGTTGAAGCTCTCCTCCTTACCCAATCCAGCCACCAAAACCCGCGCCGGAGCAATCCGGCCGAAGGTGTGGAGGAGGGTAAGCTCGCCGCTCTTCCCCTTGATCTCGCCTTCGTCAATGAGGCGGCTGATGGCCCCGTCCAGCGCCTTGTCCACGGCCCCGGTGGCGCCTCCAGGAGACTTGACGCCCTCAAACAGGTTGACGATGAGCGCCGGGGTCTCCACCTTGGTAACGTCCTCTTTTAGGACTCTTATCTCCATGGGGTTAGTCCTCCTTGTTGTTGGGGAATAGTCTTTCGCTATTGGGATGGTTTGAGCAACGGACTCCAAATCGGAAGTTGGGCGCACCCCCTCTGAATCTCCCCCTCGTTAGGGGGAGAGAAACTATTTCTGAGGGACACCCTCAGACTCCCGGCAGGGAACCTAGGTTCCCTGCACCTTCCTGTGTGGCTGCAGATTGAAATGCGGACTGTTCTATAAACCTGGCAATAATAATACATGCACTCTGCCCTATCCAGGGACGAGTATGCAATGTGACTCCGGGGTGGAGGGGCTTTAGGCGTCGGCGTAAAAGGCGAGGCCCAGGACGCCGGGGCCGGTGTGCGCTCCCATGACGGGGGTGAACTCGCTGACGAAGATCTCGCGGCAGTTGAGGGTGCTTTCGACCCTTTGGCGCAGCTTCGCGGCGTCGTCCGGAGCGTTGGCGTGCATCACGTTAACGTGCGCGGGACTTTGGCCCATCCGCTCCTGTGCCACCCCGAAGAGTTGCACCATGGCCTTGGCTTTGCTGCGGGGCTTGGAGACCAGCCGCGCCTCGCCGTGACTCAACTCGGTGAGCGGTTTGAGGCCCAGCAGCGAGCCGGCCCAGGCCTTGACCTTGGTTATCTTCCCGCTCCGGCCCAGGTAGTGCAGCGTGTCCAGGAAGGCCAGGAGGTGTACCCGGGGTATCAGCCGCTGGGTGCTTTCTTCCAGCTCCTGAAGCGTGGCGCCGCGGCTTGCCGAGCGGGCCGCCTCCAACGCGATGAAGCCTTCGGCGCCCGCGGCGGCCTGGCTGTCCATGACGCTGATCTGCTGGCCGGAGTCCTGCTCCTGGGCCATTCGCATGGCGATGCAGGCCGAGTCCAGGGTGGCGGCGCTAAACCGTGGCGACACCGTGAGGCAGAGTACATCATTGCCGCCTTCGCCCGCCTGCTGAAAGGCGTCGAGGAAGGCTTGTGGGGCGGGCGCCGAGGTGGTGGTCCGGCTGCCGTTGTTCTGTTGTAGCTGGTAGAACTCCCCCGGCTGGATGTCAACGCCGTCACGATATACGCGATCGTTGGTAATGAGCTGGTGGGGTACGACGATGATGCCGGAGGCTTGTTGCAGGTCCTGGGGCAGGCAGCTACTGCTGTCGACTACTACGGTTACCCGGCGCTGCTGAACCAATGGGTCACAACCTCTCCGTTGTCCGGCATCGCGGGGTGTGGCGGAGAACGTTTCGCCAATCGGGCCTCCAGAATGGCCGGACTGAGAAGGAACGCCACCGATGCCAGGCTCACCAGGATAGCCGCCAGGACGCCAAAGCTGAGGGGTATGGCCACCACGGTGAACACGACCAGGAGCGCCGTAGAGAGAGTTAGCAGGCCAATTTGGACCAGACGGCGCCCCACCTTGAAGAAAACTGCGGTGGTGACGGCCAGCGCCAGGAACACCAGGGCCCGGTCACTATCACTCTCCTGGACTTTGGCGGACCCGGCCCAGAGGCCTCCTTCCCAGTTGAGGAAGAGTATCCAGGTGGTCAGGAAGGGAAAGGGGAGCGCGGTGAGGGAGGCAAGGAGCCAGTCACGCCGCACAACCCTCAGGGTGACAGACGCCACAATCCAGAGGCTAAGTGGCAGATAGACAATCAAGAATATCAGCAGCGGCAATCCGAAGGGCAGGTTGCCGGTGGTGGCAAAGGTCCAGCCGGCATAGCCCAAGGCCATCAGTGACATGAGCCACGAGATGGTGGGCGCCGCCAGCGAGTAGCCCATCCAGGAGTAGGCCCACCGGGCCCGGCCCGTGCGCCAACCCCTGTAAGCAACAAAGGTGAACACCGCCAGCGCGACGATCATAACCAGCATGGAGGTCCAGAGATGGAGGGCGAAGAGCGCCGCCAGCAGTAGATGCGGGAGGGTTGCCACCAGGATGACCTTCCAACTCTCCCTGCTATGGACCGAATACATGCCGCTGGCCACCGCGTCCTCGCTACCCAGGTCTTGCGCGGCGATTCGGTGCGCTTCGGCGCTAGTGAAGCCCTGAGACTCCAGCTCCATCACCCGTTCGTCCATGTGACCTTGCAACTCGCGGAGAATATCGTGGTTGGTGCCGGGCTCCAGCCTTAGCCGGCGGGCCAAATTGCTGATGTAGCTGTCCCTTGGGGCGTCCATGGGGTCTAGCCAGCCGCGGCCTGGGTAGCCCAGGCGGGCATGATTAGGTTGACGGCGCGGGTAAACTTGCGCCACTCGGCCAGCCGCTCGGCCAGGACCTCTTGCCCTTTGGCGGTGACGGTGTAGTAGCGCCTTGCCGTGCCAGTGGAGCCTTCGCCCCAGTGGCCCTGGAGAAGCGCCGCGGCCTCCAGCCGGTGCAGCGCGGGATAGAGCGTACCTTCCTTGAACTGGAAGTAGCCGCTGCTACGCCGGTCAATCTCCTTGACGATCCGGTAGCCGTGCATGGATTCGTCGGAAAGAAGCGAAAGGAGTAAGGTTTCCGTATTGCCTTTCAGCAACTCTTTCTGGTACATAGCCAACTCACTCCCCTAAAGTGGATGAAATTTTATGCCGCGTCCTGGTAGTAGTCAATCCGCCGACTCAAGGACTCGCATGATTACGACGATGGTGATCATGGCGAACATGGGGGTGAAGTCAAACATTCCGATCCGGGGAAGGATTCGGCGGAATGGCATCAGGATGGGATCGGTGATCTGATAGATGACTTGAACGATGGGGTTGTTAGTTCCGCTCTGGGGAGCTATCCAGGAAACGATCACCCTGGCAAAGATGGCGAACATGAGGAATCGGAGCACGATGACTATGATGTCAACCATTGTCTACACCGCCTACTTTTCGCCCAAGGAGACGGACTTCCGATAGGCGGCCGCCACGGCGTTGATAACGGTGGAGCGGAACTTTCCATCCTCCAGGGCCAGCAGCGCCTCGGCCGTGGTGCCGCCCGGCGAGGTGACCATGTCCTTCAGCTCCGCCGGGTGCTTGCCGGACTCCATGGCCAGGCGAGTGCTGCCCAGCACGGTCTGAAGCGTGAGGGTGCGCGACATTTCCCGGGGCAGGCCCAGGTAGACCCCGGCCTCAATCAGCGACTCGATGAAGTGGAAGACGTAGGCGGGACCGCTGGCGCTGAGGGCCGTGGCCATGTCGATGTAGCGTTCGTTGTCCACGCGGACTTCCTGGCCCAGGGTGCCGAGGACCGCCTTCGCCTGGGTGGCGGCGCCGGGCGGGACGGAGGGGGCGCAGAGCCAGACGCTCATACCGGCGCCGACCTGCGCCGGGGTGTTGGGCATCACGCGGATGACCGCCTGGTGGCCCAGGCTCTCGGTTAGGGTAGACATGCGCGCCCCAGCGATGATGGACAGCACCGTCAGGCGGTCGTCCAAGGCGCCGTGCAACTCCTCGGCAACCTCGGACAGGTTCTGGGGCTTAACCGCCAGGACCAGCAGATCGGCCTCCTTTAGCACCTTGGCGTTCTGGGTGGTGGCGAAGACGCGGTACCGGTCGGTCAGATAGCGGCATCGCGATTCGACGATATCGGAAACCGATATCTCTTGGGGTTGCGCCAGAGAGGTGGTGAGGACGCCGTTGATGATGGCCTCGGCCATGGCGCCGCCCCCGATGAATGCCAGCTTCATGAGATTAGAATCAAAGGCGGGTTTTCAGGATTATAGCACCGCGAACTTTGGGGCCAGGGCTGTATCACAGGCCGGTTAGACCCTTTCCGGTGCATAGCGCCGCGGCGGCCCGTATGGCTTCCAGCATGCTGAGGTGGTCCGCCTTCCCCTTACCGGCGATATCGAAGGCCGTGCCGTGGTCGACCGATGTTCGGACGAAGGGCAGTCCCATGTTGACGCTGACGCTCCGCTCAAAACCGTGGACCTTGATGGGAATGTGCCCTTGATCATGGTACATAGCTAATACGACGTCGTAGCCGCCGTGGATGGCCTGGTGAAAGACAATGTCCGCCGGTATGGGGCCGGTGGCGTTGATACCTTTAGCCCTGGCGTCCTCCACCGCCGGGGCGATGGCTTCCGCTTCCTCGGCGCCCAACAGACCGCCGTCGCTGGCGTGAGGGTTCAGCGCGGCGGCGGCTATCCGCGGCTGAGGGAAGCCCCAGTCCAGGAAGGCGCCGTGGGTCAGCTCCAGCATGGACAGCACCCGCTCCCGGGTGACGTAATCACAGGCGACCCTCAAGGAGCGGTGCGTGGTGAGGTGCACCACTCGCAGGCCGCCGGACATGAGCATGGTGGCCACGTTCTTGGCGCCCGAGATCTCTTGTAGCAGCTCCATGTGGCCGATGGCCTTGTAGCCCGCCAGGCTGGCGGCCTCTTTGTTAACCGGCGCGGTGGCCAGCGCCTGCACTTTCCCCTCAAGGGCCAGCTCCGCAGCGCGGGTCACCCACTCCATGGCCGCTTTACCACACTGGGGCGAAATCCGGCCGACTGTGATCAACTCGGGGTCCAGGTTGCCCGGGTCTAGCACGGCAATAGAGCCAGGTCTGGCAGCCGAGCCGTTGGTCAGGTCGGCGCGCTCCACAACCAGCGGCACGCCGGTGATCTCTACGGCCTGTTGCATGGCGAAGGAGCTGCCCACAACGATGGGGCGGCACCAACTTCGCACGGCTTCTTCGGCCAGCGCCCTGGCTATGACCTCAGGGCCGATGCCGCAAGGGTCTCCCATGGTGAGGGCGATGGTGGGAAGGTCCCGAAGGGTCATGTTTCTAGCGCTCTCTCAGGTTGGGGGGATTATATCACTGGGGGAATCCTCCAGGCCCGCTTTCCGCAAATGCAGGGCGTTATTTGGGAGCTCTCTTTTGAGGGGAGCAGGTGGGCGCTGGTCAGCTAGGGCGATGGTGTTACCAGGGCAAAGGGCTATAAATCGAAGGTTGGTGGTTCCAACCCGTCCACCGCGAAAGGTTTAATTTAAGATTCTGAGGGACACCCTCAGACTCCCGGCAGGGAACCCGGGTTCCCTGCACCCTCCTGGCTAACAGGTGATAGAAGTGGCGAGTGGGATATTTTCTGGGGAATCAGCCGTGGCGATGGGCATCGCCGGTTGATGATAATAACGCGTGGCGTTATCATAGACGGGTGATCAGGAGCTTCCGCAACAGGGACGCGAGAAGGGTGTTTTTCAGAGAGAGGCTGCGGAGGCTCCCGAGTGACGTCCAGCGTAGCGCCCAACGAAAGCTGGTCATCCTGAATGCGGCGGTGTCGCTCCACGACTTGAGCGTTCCGCCGGGCAACCGGCTGGAAAGGCTGTCTGGGGACCGGGAAGGTCAATATAGCATTAGGATCAATGACCAGTGGAGGGTCTGCTTCCATTGGAGCGAAGGGGATGCTCACGACGTAGAGATTGTGGATTATCATTAGAGAGGCAGTTGGGATGACTAATGTAAAACTCGCGCCGGTGCACCCTGGCGAAGTTCTGTTTGAAGAGTTTTTGACGCCCTTGGGAATCAGCCAGTACCGTCTGGCCAAGGAGATTGGTGTGCCGCCCAGGCGCATTAATGAGATTGTTCACGGCAAGCGTGCTATAACCGCCGATACCGCACTACGGCTCTCTCGGTATTTCACCACTTCCGACCGGTTTTGGCTAAATCTTCAGGCCGAGCACGACCTGGAGGTGGTGAAGGACCGGCTTGGTGACCGACTGGAAAGTGAGGTCAAGGTCCTAGCAAGAAACGAGGGCGTGTGACCGGCCCCCAGCTCACTGGAAAGAAGTGCGCCTGTAATCTATCCCCTTTGTTCGGTGGGCCACGATAAAAGAAAGGCCCCCGAGACTAGCGTCGCACAAGTCCCGGGGGCCCCGCCACTAGGAGGGTGTTATCTTTTAAGAATCGGACTCTCCTCCTGAAGGGAGGAGAGAGAAATCGGTCACTCGCAGCGGTTCCACCCGCAGGAGAGGCAGGCGAGGCAGCCTTCCTGGAAGACCAGCTCGGTGTTGCAGTCCGGGCAGCGCACCCCAGCGCCGTGGCCGTGGGAGGCGCTGGAACCGTTTCCATTACCGTTCCCATTGCCGTTTCTCGTGGTAGGCCTGGTGGGGCTGGACATCTCCTTGGTATCAGTGTTCAGCTTTAGCTGGGCGGCGTAGCCGCCCCACCGTTCGCCGCGGGCGGAGCCGGTGATGTGGCGCTCCATGGCCAGGGCCACGGCGTCCGCCGGGGAACCTACCAGGACACCCTCGTCCCAGGCGGGCACGCAGGTGATGCCGCGGACCTGCTCGGCGATGGTCTTGGGATCCACGCCGGAGCGCAGCGCCAGCGAGATGAGCCGTGAGATGGCCTCCAGGCTGGCGGACTCGCAGCCGCCGGCCTTGCCCAAGGTGGAGAACACCTCGAAAGGTTTATTCTCGTCGTCAAAGTTGATGGTTACGTACATGTTGCCGTGGCCGGTGCGAACCCTTTCAGTGATACCGACCATCTGGTGGGGGCGCACCCTGGGTGTGAGTCCCCGCTTAGCTTCCTGGGGTTTCTCAGTATCCTCAGACTTCTGGGCGGGCACCTCCAGCACCTGGGTGGGCTTTGAGCCGTCACGGTAGATGGTTATCCCTTTGCAGCGGGCGGCGTAGGCTTTGCGGTAGGCCTGCTCCACGTCCTCTTTCACGGCGGCGTTGGGCATGTTAATGGTCTTGCTCACCGCCAAGTCCGTATGACCCTGGAACGACGCCTGCATATCCACGTGGGTCTGGTAGTCAATCTCCAGGGAGGTCTTAAAGAGGGCCTTCACGTCATCCGGCACGGCGTCAATCCCCTGGATGGAGCCGGTGCGGGCAATCTCGGCCATCAGGTCCTCGCTGTAGAAGCCGCGCTGCTTTGCCGTCTCCTCAAAGTAGGGGTTCACCTCCCGGAGCTGCTTTCCGTCCAGGACGTTCTTGACGAAGGCGAGGGCGAAGATTGGCTCGATGCCGCTGGAGGCCCCGGCGATGACGCTGATGCTGCCGGTGGGCGCGATGCAGGTGCGGGTGGCGTTTCGGATGGGCACGGCCTCACGGCACTCGGGGTAGGGGCCACGCTCCCGGGCGAGCTCGATGGACGTATCGCGGGCGACGCGGTTGATGAGTGCCATAACCTCGTCGGCCAGCTCCAGCGCCCGGGGCGATTCGAAGGTGATGCCCAGCTTAACCAGGGCGTCGTGCCAGCCCATGATGCCCAGGCCGATCTTCCGCGTTTTGTCCACCGCGTCTTTGACTTCCTGGATGGGGAAGGAGTTGATGGTGACCACGTTGTCCAGGAATCGGGTGGCGCTGCGGGTGACGTCAGCCAAGCCGTCAAAGTCAAAGGCCCCGCCGTTGGCGAATTTGGCCAGGTTGATGGAGCCCAGGTTGCAGGCTTCGAAGGCCAGCAGCGGCACTTCGCCGCAGGGGTTGGTGCTGTCCAGGTCGCCCAGGTGGGGTGTTGGGTTGTCCCGGTTGGCTTCGTCTATGAAATAGAGGCCCGGATCCCCGGTCTCCCACGCCGAGTCTATGATGTCATCCCAGATCTTGCGGGCGGGGACCGTGTCCACAACCTGCTGACTGTTGGGATCGATCAGGTCCCAGTCGCTCCCCTCGTCCACTGCCTTCATGAAGTCGTCGGTGACCGCCACGGAGATGTTGAAATTCTGCGCTACCCGGTTGCCGTCCTTCATGTGGATAAAGTCCAGGATCTCCGGGTGACTGACGTGGAGGATGCCCATGTTGGCGCCGTGGCGCTTGCCGCCCTGGGTGATCATATCGCTGAGGGCGCTGAACATCTTGAGGACGGCCACGGCGCCGCAGGCCCTGCCGTGGGTGGTGGAGATGGGGGTCCCCTGAGAGCGCAGCTTGGAGAAGGCGTAGCCTATGCCGCCGCCGAATTTCTGGATCATGGCGGAGGTGGTGGCGGCCTTCATGATGCTTTCCATGGTGTCTTCCACGGGGATGACGAAGCAGGCGGATAGGGTGCCCTGGCCGGTGCCGGCGTTGAAAAGGGTGGGAGAGTTGGGCATGAATTGGCAGGAGGCCATCAGGTCAAAGAAGACCTGGGCCCATTGCTCCTTCTCGGTTTCAGGCTCCGCCACGGCGCGAGCCACCCGCCAGAAGAGGTCTTCAGGCGTTTCGCTGCCCAGCAGGTACCGGGTCTTGAGGACTATTTCGGCGTTTGGAGAAAGTTGCAGTTGCGTGGTCACGATGGCCTCTCTGGATAGAAAATTCCGTGCCGGGCCGCGTTTGAGATCGGCCCGCCGTTAACGTATGTGTTCGGTTGGAGTCTGCCGGGAAGGGACGGGGAATTCGACCGCTCGCTGGGTGGTGGGACCTCGCCCGGATGGTGGGGTTCCGGTTATGGCCTGCCGGAAGGCGCGCATGAGAAGATTCGCCTCCCGCTCCAGACCTATCAGGGAGGCTGCCTCCATTCCCTTGGCGGCGGCTACCTCCAGCCGAGCCTGGGAGCGCTTCAGCAAGGCTGTAGCCTCTTCGAATGTGACGGTATGTTCAGCTTCTGTAGTGGTCATTTCAGGCTTGGTCAGTTGAGAGATATTCGGTTGGAGGCGCCCACGGTGAGGGTGCTTCGGGAGGCGGTGAGGCGGTAGATGTACTGGGACCGGCGCAGGTGCCGCCGCACCAACCGGTGGTGACGCATGCGCTCCAGCACCTGGCAGGCCTGGGAATAGCTGATTCTGGCGGCCTTGGCCAACTGCCCGCGGGTGATGCCCTGGGCTGGGATGAGCAGCGGTAGCACGGCATCCAAGATGGCCGCCCTGGTCTTGTTCATTCCGCTCCCTTCGACCTGTTCTGTCAACGCCCTGTTGTCACTCTATTTGCCGGACCGGTTGCGACGCCTGCCGCGGGAGGCGGACCGGTCCGGAACGTCGTTCTCCAGGAGGCTGAGCTGGGCGGAGTCCTGCTGCTGTTTAGGCTGCTGCCGCAGGTCCTTGACCACCGCTTCGAAGCTCTCCAGGTCTTGGAAGTCGCGGTAGACGCTGGCCCAGCGGACGTAGGCGACGCGGTCCATATCCGGGAGCCGGTCCATGACCATCTCGCCGATGATGCCCGAGAGAATTTCCGCCTTCCCCAGGCCTTGCAGCTCGCTCTCAATGTCCTGCACCAGCTTCTCGATCTGTTGGTAGGGAATGGGGCGCTTGGCGCAGGCGATGCTGACGCTAGTGAGAAGTTTGTCCCGGTCAAACTCCTGGCGTCGTCCGTCGCGCTTGGCGACGAGTAGCGCGGTGCTCTGGACGCGCTCGTAAGTGGTGAACCGAAGGCCGCAGCGGGCGCACTCGCGGCGGCGGCGGATGCCGTCCTCCGCGGCGCGGGAGTCAGTGACCTTGGAATCCAGGCTGGTGCAGTAGGGGCAACGCATTGGGCTGGTATCAATTTATGTCCAAATTTGGTATGTGGAGCGAGGTGGCCCACAATATATAGTATAGCGGTGGTGGCAGTCAACCACCATATGGTGGGGATTTCGCGACAAGCGGCATCGGGTTAATTGGGTAGGGGTGATGGTGATGGGTGTGGCCGCCGCGGAGGGTTGAGAATGGGAGGTTGGTGTTGCCCCTCTTTCCGCTCTCCCGATTGGCAAGGATGCGGTATGGGCTCGACCTTAGAGGGCCTCAGGATGAGCGGGTTGGAGGCGTAGGAGGCTTATTTTCATAGGAATCCATCATGTTGGCGTCCAGCACCAGGGAGGATGAAAAAAGAGTGGCGGCTATGATCCATGGTGACCGGTATAGCTATTACAACGGATTGCAAATCCCAGGCTGGTGGTTCCCACCCACCCGCCCCAGAAGGTTTAAAAAACTAATTGCTGAGGGGCAACCTCAGACTCCCGGCAGCCACCACCCAGGTTCCCTGCACTCTCAACTATGGTTGGTGCTGATTGTACGCTGGGAGCCGCTTTTCAGGGGGAGCAGCCATGGTGGCCGGTATCACACCGGAGCGTGACTGCAAATCGAAAGGCCCCGATGTTTTACATCGGGGCCTGAAAAAGGTTCCCGTCGCCGTTGAATTCCCTTTATTAGAGGAAGGACTATTTCTCCTGGCTCCGAGAATATTACTTAACTGTAAGCACCACGGCGGCGCTAACCGAAGTAGCCGCGGGTGCGGGAGGTGGCCTCCTTGCGGAGAAAGCTGGGAACGTCCAGCTCGTCACCGTTTTCGGTATGGCTAACGGTGTCACGGAGCAGCCGCCGTAGCTCGTCCTGGCGCTGGATGAGGTTCTCGTTCGCCAGGGGGAATGAGGCGGCCACCAGGGTGACCTTGACCTCGTCGTCCATCTTCGGGTCTTTCACCGTGCCGAAGATGACGTTAGCCTCCGGGTCCGCCAGCTCGTGAATAACCTCGGAGGCCTGCTGCACTTCGATGAGCGATAGGGAGGGGCCGCCGGTCATGACGAATAGAATCCGCTTGGCGCCCTCCACGGCGATGTCCAAAAGCGGGCTCTTGGTGGCCATCTTGGCGGCGTCAATGGCGCGGTTCTCGCCCTTGCCCTTGCCGATGGCCAACCAGGCGGGGCCGGCGTTGTGCATAATCGCCTTAACGTCAGCGAAGTCTACGTTGATCTCACCGGGGACGGTCACCACTTCCGCCACGGCCTGAATGCCCTGGTGAAGCACGGAGTCGGCCAAGCGGAGGGCGTCGTCCCAAGACTTGGTCTGTTCCTGGCTGTGCTCCATCTGAAGCAGCCGGTCGTTTGGAATAGTGATCAGGGTGTCCACGTGGTCCTTGACGCGGGCGAGCCCGTCCTCAGTGTTCTTCCGACGGGTGGCCACCTCAAAGGAAAAGGGCCTGCTGACCACGGCAATGGTGAGGGCGCCTGAGTCCTTGGCGATCTGGGCGATGATAGGAATGGCGCCGGTGCCGGTGCCGCCGCCCATGCCGGCGGCCAAGAACACCATATCGGCGCCGCTGACCATTCGCTCTATCTCCTCAATGCTCTCTTCCGCCGCCTGGCGGCCAATGTCCGGGTTGCCGCCAGCGCCGAGACCGCGGGTCAAGGACTGGCCAATGGCCAGCCTGTTAGAGACCTCGCAACGGGCCAAGTGTTGGGCGTCAGTGTTGACGGCGTAGTACTCTACCCCCGGGATCTTTTCCTTAAACATGCGGCTGACCGCATTGCTGCCGCCTCCACCCACGCCGATGACTTTGATCACCGGGTTGCCGTAGGGCTTCGGCTCGTCCTGGGACAGGGGTGCGATGGGCATGGGGTCCAAGGGTTCCTGGTCGCGAGGCATCATGGCATACTCCTAAGCTAAGTTGAAATTTTGAAAAGTGCTACCGGGCGGATATGGCCTCTTTGATTCGATGGAAAAGAGCCTTGTGGGTCTTCTGCGTAGAATCGTTCCTGTCGCTGTTTCGGTAGTCCCGCTCCTCGCCGTAGTGCCTGATACCCCACATAAGGAGGCCAATGGCGGTGGCGAAGGAGGGTCGCTGCTGGTCCGGGGTGAGACCCTCGATCAGTTGGGGACGGCCCACCCGTACGGCGCAACCCAGCACGTTTTGAGCCAGTTCGGCGATGCCGGGGATCTCCGCCGTGCCACCGGTGAGGACGAGACCGCCCACGGGGAAGCGCTTCAGTCCGGCTTCCTGTATCTTGACCATGATCAGCCCCAGGGTCTCCTGAAGCCGGTCCATCAGGGGCTGGCAAAGCGCGCCACGGCGTTTAAGCCTGCTCTGCTGGCCCTGGAAGCCGGGGAACAGGATCTCCTCGTCGCTTTCCAAGGCTTCGGGCCAGGCGTGGCCCCACTTTAGTTTGAGCTCCTCGGCGGAGTAGAAGGGGATTCGGAAGGCAATAGAAAGGTCCCGGGTCAGGTGGTAGCCGCCCACGGGAATTGAGGCGTTGTAAAGCAGGCTGCCGCGATTGAAGACGACCACGTCCGTGACGCCTGACCCAATATCTGCCAGAACCACACCCAGCTCCTTCTCGTCCTGGGTGAGGACGGCTTCTGAGGAAGCCATGGCGCTGAGGACCAGCCCCTTAACCGGAATGCCGCAGTCTTCCACCACCTTGATGGTATCGTTCACCGCGATCCGGTCGCCCAAAACGGCGTAGGACTCCACCTGGAGTTGGTCGGCGTACATTCCCACCGGGTTTCGGACGCTGTAGCCGTTGTCCGCCATGAAGGAAACGGAGGTGACGTGAACGATCTCTTTGTCTATCAGCGCCTCAGGGTAGGAGTTTCTGATGAGGCGGTGCACGTCATCTGCCGAGACCTGCTTGTCCAGGGTGGAGGGATGGATGAGTCCTGAGGTGTTGAGGCTGGTAATATGGGTGCCGGAAATGTTGACGTAGGCCCAGGGCACGCGGCTTCCCATGGCGCCGTGGGCCAGGTCCAGGGAGGCCTGGACGGCCTTATGGGCCTCGGCCAAGTTTACAATTCGCCCTTTGTGCATTCCCTGGGCCGGTGCGACACCAGCCCCAATGACTTTCAGCTCTCCCGCCGCCCCCACTTTGGAGATGATGGTGCACACCTTGTCTGAGCCGATGTCTATCCCGGTATAGAAGATGTCTCTGGCCATGAATTCCTGTCCTTTCACCTGACCTGGTTGGGCTAGGTAGTATCGTCCCGCAACCGTTCAGCCGCCCGCATGCGGGCACTTCGGCTCCGGGGATTTCGTTCCTTTTCCGCCTTAGACGGGGTTATCACTCTACGGTTGATGAGCCGGAGGGAAGCTACGTGACCACACACGCAGGTGATGGCCTCCGGGGGGCAAATGCAGTCCTTGGACTCCCTGCGCAGCATCTCTTTGACGATTCGGTCTTCCAAACTGTGGTAGCTGATTACCGCCAGCCTGCCGCCGGGGCGCAGCAGCGTCAGCGCCTGAGCAAGGCCGGCCGCCACGTTCTCCAGCTCCTGGTTAACCGCGATCCGAAGGGCTTGAAAGGTGCGGGTGGCGGGATGGATACCCCGCTGCCGCCGTCCCACGGCCCGGGCAACGATGCCCGCCAGCTCTGCCGAAGTGGTCACGGGCCGCCGGGCCTCAATGGCCCGGGCAATGGCCCTGGAGCGGCGCTCCTCACCGAATTGCCACAGGACGTCTCCCAACTCTTCCGGGGAAGTGTCGTTGACGAGCTCCGCGGCGGTGGGGCCTGTGGCGCGGTTGTACCGCATGTCCAACGGCTCGTCCCGCAGGAAGCTGAATCCCCGGCCGGAACCCTCCAGTTGTAGCGAAGAGATGCCCAGGTCAAACAGGATGCCGTGGGCCGGGGCAAACCCGCTTTCGGTGGCTATGGCGTCCAACTGAGCGAAGCTGCCGTGGGCCAACGTTAGGGCGTCCGCGCTGGAGACCAGCCGCCGGCGGGCGGTTTCCAGCGCCGCGGCGTCAGAGTCTATGGCCAGGACCCGGCCTTCAGGCAGCGAGGCGTCGAGGATGGCCTGGGTGTGGCCACCTTCCCCGGCGGTGCAGTCTATAAAGCTGTGTCCGGGGCTAACGGCCAGGGCCGTCAGCACTTCGTCCACGAGGACGGGCAAGTGGTAGATGATGGCGTCCACGGCTCCCCTTAGCCACTGCGGTTTGGCCCCTTCCGGGGCCGGCGGCCTATCTGCGACAGAAACCAATAAGGTGTACTCCATACCAAGGCTGTGACCTGAAACCGGTCACTGCGGTTGACAAGAGAGGGCGCCAGAAAGCGTAAAAGCGCCCTTGGGTCCTGTAATCAGAGGGACCTTCTAATAGATGGTCCCGAGAGGCCGGGCGGGATGCAGGTAGCACCTCGCCCGCGTTTTGAGTGGAGGGAGCACCGCACCGTCGCCGTCGCACCTATGCTCCCTGACCAATGGGATGCAGACTAACATAACTTTTGTATTAATTCAAGGGATTTCCGGAAAAGTTTTGGAATTATGTAATTACATTGAGATTAACCAGGTGTTGTTCCGGTGTTAGCCGGAGGTCAACGCGGACGTCGTCCGGTAGAATTCAAGCATGAAATATTATATTGTTTTTAAATTTCTTTGATGAATCACGGGACTGACGAAGCCCCTAAAAAGACGGCAAGCAGACCTCTGGTGGACGCCGGGTAGACTCCGGATAGTGAAACGATGAGTCATGACGATTGGGTTGGGGCTATTGTTCGTCCCTCCGATTACCTTCCGGGGCGGTACCCCTGTGCTACCATGACCCTCTTGAGGCCACCATGTTTAAGCTAGGCATATTGACGGTCAGCACCAGCGGATTCCACGGGCAGCGGGATGATACCTCCGGCCGGGCGATCAGGGAGCTGCTGCCCTCGCCGCAGTACGACCAGGTGAGGTACGAGGTGGTCCCGGACGAACGGCGGGAGATAGAGGGGCGTTTCAAGAGTTGGGCCGACGATTTGAAGCTGGACCTGATAGTGAGCACCGGCGGGACCGGGTTGGCGCCCACGGACGTTACGCCGGAGGCGTGCCTGGCGGTGGTGGAGCGGCAGGTGCCGGGGCTGGGGGAGGCGATGCGGGCGCAGACCCTACAGAAGACGTCCATGGCAATGATCAGCCGCTCGGTGGCGGGGGTGCGGGGGCGCACGCTGATCGTCACGCTGCCGGGGAGCCCCAAGGCGGTGCGGGAATGCCTGGAGGTTATCATTCCGGTGCTGCCGCATTCGCTGGAGTTGCTGCGGGAGGAAGCCCGGGGGCACCCCGGGGCGCAGTAGCTCTACCGGGCAGCAGCCATGCGAGTTCACTTTTTGACGCTCTTCCCCGGTATGTTCCAGGGACCGTTTGAGCACAGCATCCTCCGGCGGGCCGCCGACGCCGGGCTGGCGGAGGTGCTAGTGCACGACATTCGAGGCCACACGCACGACCGTCACCACACCACGGACGACTACCAGTTCGGCGGGGGAGGGGGCATGGTGATGAAGGCTGAGCCGATCTTCGAGGCGGTGGAAGGGGTGTTGGGCGAGCTGACGCAATTGGAGATGGCGCGGGCGCGGGTGATATTGACGTCTCCCCAGGGGAGGGTGCTGGACCAGAAGCTGGTGGAGGAGCTGTCTCGCCAGAAGCACCTGGTGATTATCTGCGGGCATTACGAAGGCGTGGACGAGCGGGTAAGGGAGCACCTGATTACGGACGATGTAAGCATAGGCGATTACGTGCTGACCGGGGGGGAGCTGCCGGCGATGGTGCTGGCGGACGCGGTGGTGCGGCTGCTGCCTGGGGTGGTGGGAGCGGAGTCCAGCGTGGCGGGCGACTCGATAACTACAGGGCTGTTACAGCACCCGGTGTACACGCGGCCGGCGGCGTTCCGGGGGTGGGAGGCGCCGGAGGTGTTGCTTTCTGGGAACCACCAGGAGGTAGCGCGTTGGCGGCGGCGGAAGTCTTTGGAGCGGACGCTGAAGCGGCGGCCGGACCTGCTGCGGGGGGCCCGTCTTTCGGCGGAGGACAAGGAGTACCTGAAGACCATGGGGTACCAGCCGGGGGAGGACGAGGGGTAAAGGGGGAGAGTGCCCCTGGGGGTTGGGAGCGGCGCCACCAGCGGATTGACAGTCCAGGGTTGGCGGTGTGCGCCCGGTCTCCTGGCCGGGAGGAAAGCGGTATGGGCTCGTCCTTCGAGGGCCTCAGGATGAGCGGGTTGGAGGCGTAGGTTCGGTTGATTCCGGAGGCAATCAGGCATGGCGAAGGGTATGGCCACCAGGAAGGGCCACAAATCGAAGGTTGGTGGGCTAAGGGCCGTTAAGTTCGGATTGCTGACAATAGGCTGCTTGCCGCAGGCCGGTCCGTCTATATACAATGGGATGTCCGTAAAGAAAGAGGAGAAGCCAACGCTGTGGACGCCCATCAACTGCTGAAAGTAGAAACGAACCCCAACATCCCAGAATTTCGGTCCGGGGACTCCGTAACGGTCAACTACCGGGTGAGGGAGGGTGAGCGGGAGCGGGTGCAAGGGTTCCAGGGCGTGGTCATTAAGCGCCGGGGCCATGGCCCCGGGGCGAGTTTCACGGTTCGGCGGATCAGCCAGAACATTGGTATTGAGCGGACGTTTCCGCTGTACTCGCCACGGATTGCTTCGGTGGAGGTAACGCGGCGGGGCAAGGTGCGGCGCGGCAGGCTGTACTACCTTCGAGGCCGGTTCGGCAGGGCGGCCAGGATAAAGGAACGGGCGCGCAGGTAGCCCCCGGCCCGCGGCAGACCCTTTAAGCCTCCGGCAGGCACGGCTATGAGATTCGCCGAAGTGGCGGTTGACGCCCCCATCGGCATCGACCGGACCCTAACGTACAGCGTCCCCCTTACGCTTCGATGCGTTCCGGGCCAATTGGTGTGGGCGCCGTTGGGACGCCGGCCGGTGCAGGGGGTGGTATTTGAGCTAACAGACCAACCCCAGGTGGATGAGACACGTCCCATTCAGGCGGCCATCGAGCCCGCGCCGCTGGTATCCGCCGCCGGGCTGGGGCTGGCGCGTTGGATGAGCCGCTACTACTTTTCATCGCTGTTCGAAGCTGTTTCACTGCTCCTGCCGCCCGGATTTAAGGAGCGAGTGACGCCGCAGCTCCGGGCGCTGACGCCGGAGGACGCGGGGTCCATTGATCCGGAGGCGGACGCGGCGGTGTGGCGCTGCATTGCGGAGGGCGGCCCGATGTCGGAACGGGAGGCGGTGCGGTCGCTGGGCAAGGGCGCGGGGGCGGCCATTGGCCGGTTGGAGCGCCGGAGGAGGGTAGAGCGGCGGTGGGAGCTGCCGGTGCACCGGCTGTCGCCGGCCTACCATGCCCTGGTGAGGCTTCAACCCCCGGAGGGTGACGGGCTATCTGAGCTAATTATTAAGAAGAAGGCGCCGCGACAGGCGGCGCTGCTGGAAGCGCTGGAGGCATCGGGCGCCGGGATGCCGGTGACGGAGGCGAACAAGAGCTTTGGCGCCGGGGCAGTGGAGGGATTGGAGCGGAAGGGGCTGCTGGCGTTCGAGTGGGTGCGGGTGGAGGCCGGGGACGCGGTGCCGTTGGATAGGCCTCAAGCTCCAACCCTTACCCTGACGCAGCATCAGTCGGAAGCGGTGGACTATCTGGAGAAGGCGCTGGAGGGGCGGCAGCCGGGTCCGAAGTCGGTGTTGCTCCACGGGGTGACGGGCAGCGGTAAGACGGAGGTGTACCTTCGGGCGCTGGAGGGGTGCGTGGCCAGGGGACGGAAGGGGATCCTGCTGGTGCCGGAGATTTCGTTGACGCCGCAGATGGTACACCAGGTGAACCAGCGCTTTCCCGGCCGGGTGGCGGTGATGCACAGTGGGCTGACGCTTCGGACCCAATTCGACTGGTGGTGGCGGATGCGGGAGGGGGCCTACGACGTGGTGGTGGGGCCCAGGAGCGCGCTGTTCAGCCCGCTGCCAGACGTAGGTTTGATTGTGGTGGACGAGGAGCACGAGTGGACGTACAAGAGCGTGGAGGTGGCCCCGCTGTACCACGCCAGGGATGTGGCGCTGAAGCTGGGCCGGGAGCTGGACGTGCCGGTGCTGATGGGCAGCGCGACGCCGGACGTGGTGACGTACCACCGGGCGCGCCGGGGCCGCCACCGTCTTTTTCATCTTCCCGAGCGGATCAGCCGAAGTGGGGTGGCATCGGAAAGCGGGAGGGAGTCCGGCAGTGATGGCAAGGGGGGCTTGGAAGGGTTGAGCGCGGTGGTGTCGAAGGGTGGGGGGATGCCCGGCTTTGATAACAGAGGAGGGCTGGCGCAAGTTTCGGTGGTGGATATGCGGGAGGAGCTGAAGGAGGGGAACCGGAGCCCGTTCAGCCGGTCGTTGTGGGAGGCGTTGGAGGGATGTGTGGAGAGGGGAGAGCAGGCGATCCTGTTCCTGAATCGCCGGGGGGCGGCGACGCTGGTGCAGTGCCGCGACTGCGGCCACGTGGAGCGGTGCCGTAGCTGCTCGGTGTCGCTGACGTACCACGGAGGCGGCGAGCTGATGTGCCACCAGTGCAGCCGCCGCAGCAAGGTACCTTCGAAGTGCCCGGGGTGTACCGGCAGCCACATCCGGTACCTGGGGCTGGGCACCCAGCGGGTGATGGAAGAGATGTCGGCGCGGCTGCCGCGGGTGTCGGCGATGCGGTGGGACCGGGACGCGGCCCGAGGGCCGGGGGGGCACCAGGAGCTGCTGGACGCATTTACCAGCGGGATGGCGCAGGTGGTGGTGGGTACGCAGATGGTGGCCAAGGGGTTGCACGTGCCCAACGTGAGCCTGGTGGGGGTGGTGCTGGCGGACGTGGGGCTGCACTTGCCGGACTTCCGGGCCGGGGAGCGCGCCTTCCAGTTGTTGTGCCAGGTAGCGGGGAGGGCGGGCCGGGGAGAGGCGCCGGGCCGGGTGATTATTCAGACGTACAACCCGGAGCATTACGCCGTCCAGGCGGCATCGCGGCAGGACTATCTGTCGCTGTACAACAAAGAGATGGAGTACCGCAGGGAGCAGGGGAACCCGCCGTTGAACCGGCTGGTGAAGCTGACATTCCTGCACACAAACGAAGTGGCCTGCCAGGAAGAAGCAACCAGGCTGGCGAGAGAGCTGGAGAGCACGGCGTTCGCGCGGGGGCTGTCGGGGTTGGACGTGATAGGGCCGGCGCCAGGGCATCCGCTGCGGGCCAGGGGGCGGTACCGCTGGCACGTGGTGCTGCGGGGCCGGGAGCCGCACGCGTTGTTGGCGGAAGTGACGATTCCGCGGGGGTGGAGCGTGGACGTGGACCCGGTGAGCGTGTTGTAGGGGGGAGGACGGGTTTACACTTTTCGGCGGGGGTGGCTATAATCGTCGGATTCCCCAGAGCGAGGTAAGGTTCTTTGGCCGTCCTGCCACTGCGATATGCGCCTGACGTTATTCTGCGCCAGAAGACGAGAAGAGTTAAGGAATTCGACGCGAAACTTAGGAAACTCGTTGAGGATATGATAGATACGATGCACGCCACGCACGGGGTTGGGCTGGCAGCGAACCAGGTGGGGGTGGCCCTGAGGGTGGCGGTGATACAGAGGCCGGAGGACGAGGAGGCGCTGGTGCTGGTGAACCCGGAGGTGATGCGGCGCGAGGGGGAGCGGGAGGAGGAGGAGGGGTGCCTGAGCCTGCCGGGGTACCGGGGGATCGCCAAGCGGTCGGTCAAGGTGCGGGTGAGGGCGCAGGACCTG
Organism: Dehalococcoidia bacterium; assembly: GCA_965247585.1. Taxonomy (GTDB): domain Bacteria; phylum Chloroflexota; class Dehalococcoidia; order Lucifugimonadales; genus CBDFHC01. The sequence continues at coordinate 758,738 of CBDFHC010000005.1, read as the reverse complement.
GACGGGAAGACGTTTCGGGTGAAGGGGGACGATGACCTGCTGGCGCAGGCGCTGGAGCACGAGACGTACCACCTGAACGGGATACTATATATAGACCACCTGGTGGACAAGGACCAGCTTTGGAAGGTCAGCGAGCCCGAAGGCGAACCCGAGGAAGATGACGGGGCGCCGACAGAAGCGGCCTCTCCCGGCGAATAGGGTGATATCGCTTAGCTCCTCTCGCCGCAGTCCGCGCGCTTCTGCTTTTAACCCGACGAAACGTATGTATACCTACGCCTATGATCTAAAAGCCTTCTTCTCCGCCCGGAAGGCGGCGGCATTCCTAGTGGGGGGCTTCCTCCGGGACTCGCTTCTGGACCGCGCCAGCAAGGACGTGGATTTAGCGGTGGAGGGGGACGCGGTGGCGCTGGGGCGGGAGCTGGCCCAAGAGGCGAAGGGCGCCTTTGTGTTGTTGAGCGAAAGCCATGGCCTTTGCCGCATTGTCCTGCCGGAGGGCGCCGGGGTGATTGACCTGTCTTCGATGCAGGGCGGCATTGAGGCCGACCTGGGCCGGCGTGACTTCACCGTTGACGCCATGGCGCTGCCGCTAGAAGACGGCGGCCGGGATGGTTGGGAGGGGAGGCTGCTGGACCCTTTCGGCGGGCGGGAAGACCTATCGCGGGGGGTCATCCGAATGGTGAGCGGGGGCGTATTTCAGGAAGACCCTGCGCGGCTGCTACGGGCGGTGAGGCTTTGCCACTGGCTGGGCTTCGTGATAGAGGAGCGCACCGGTCGCCAGATTGAGCGGGACTGCGCCCTTGTGGGGCGGGTGTCCGGTGAGCGGGTACGGGACGAACTGCTGTTGCTGCTTTCGGCCAACGGGGCCAAAGAGGGGCTTCGGCTGCTGGACGGGCTAGGGTTGCTCTGCCATATAATCCCCGAGTTGGCCGACGCCCGGGGGGTGGGCCAGCCAAAAGAGCACTATTGGGATGTATTTGACCACACAATTGAGGCCGTGGGAGCGGTGGAGGTGGTGACCGCGGCGGGGGACCGCAGCGGGGCAGCCAGCCGTGTCCACTGGGACGGGGCGCTGGAGGCGCACTTTGCCGAACCGCTTAGCGATGGGCACGACCGCCGTACGTGGCTAAAGGTGGGTGCGCTGTTTCACGATATTGCCAAGCCGCAGACAAAGGCGGTGGACGCCACCGGTAGGACGCGGTTCCTGGGGCATCCGGAGCAGGGGGCGGAGGTGGCGGCGCAACGGCTTCGCGCGCTGCGTGTAAGCGCCAAGGGTGTGAAGGCGGTGGGGATGATGGTGGAGAGCCACCTGAGGCCGACGATGATGAGTCAGGGGCTGGAGACGCCATCAGCGCGGGCGGTACACCGCTTCTACCGGGACCTGGGGGAAATGGCGGCATCGGTCCTCTTCTTGAGCCTGGGGGACTACATGGCCGCCCGGGGCCCGCTGTTGGAAGAGGAGGGTTGGGGCAAAAGAGCGGAGCTGGTGAACTACGTTCTGGAGGCGCGGCAGGAGTGGCCGCCGAACCAGAAGAAGCCTCGCCTGATTACGGGCGAAGATCTGATAAGCGAGCTGGGACTGGCGCCGGGCCCCCAGTTTCGCAGTTTATTGGAAGGGGTGGATGAGGCCTGGGCCGCAGGGGAGATAGGCAGCCGGGACGAAGCGGTGGACTGGGTGCGCCGCCAACTGGACAGGGTGGAAGCCTAGGCAAGGTCCATGCGGCGAAGAAACCTAAGAACATTACTGGGCATCGGTATCCTGGTGCTGGTGTCCGCGCTGATAATTGGCTACCGGGATATTGACCTGCCAGGCGCAGGTTTGGACCGGGGCGGCTCGGGACCGCTGGGGCTGGTGCTGGGGCTGGACCTGCGCGGCGGCGCGCACTTGGTGTATGAAGCGCAAAACCCGGCCCGGATAAGCGCCACGTTTGAGGAGCCGCTGTCTGAAGACCAGGTCCGCGCGGCGCTGACCTCGCTGGGGTACGCCAGCTCCACGCTGACCAGCTTTGCCAGTGAGCGGTTCTCGGTGGACGTGCCGGACCTGGCTTCGGAGCGAGTGGAGGAATACCTGGAGGAGCTTCAGGCGGAGATGGTAGACCTGGAGGGGTTTGAGCAGCGGCGGGAGGAGCGGACAAGGGTGGAGCTGGTAGTGCGTGACGGCCCTACTCGGGAGGCGGTGGAGGAGACGCTGGCCGGGCAGGGGCTTTCGGACGTGACGGTTATCGGCATCTCGCCCAACATTTTTACGTTGGAGGATGTCCCGAAGCTGGACGACGCGGGAGTGCAGGAGGCGGCGCTGCGGGAGGGGTTGGACGCGATATATCCCCTGGGCCAGTTACAGATGGTCCCACCTGGGGAGGGGGAGGAGAGTTTCGGGGCGATTATTTTCTTTGAGCCGCTGCCGGCGGTGGTGGACATAGAGGGGGCGTTTTCCAACCTGGGGCACGCAGGGGCCCTGGTGGAGACGCGGGACGGCCAGAACTTTAGCGTGACGATAGATGCGCTGGACGAAGAGGAACGAGGGGCGCTGGATGCAGGGCTGGCGGAGGGGCTGCCAGGCATTGAGAGCACGGAGACGCGGAGCATAGAAACGGCGCTGCTGGAGCTGGTGTTCGTGGTAGGCCAGGACCGGGGAGAGATGGAGTCAGCACTGACGGCGCTGGCGAACCTGGGATTCCCCCGGGGTCAGGTGACCGAGTTCAAGAGCCGGGGTTACAGTATCTTGATTCCTAATCTGGAGGAGGGGGCGGACCCGGCTTCGGAGGAGGCGGAGTTCGAGAAGCTGCTGTCCGAGAGCACGGTGGCGCTGCAGAACTTCAGCCTTAGCAGGGAAGAGACGACGGATGAGCGGATGCTGGGGGTGATTGACACCATAGAGCGCCGGGTGAACGCGTTCGGGATTACGGAGCCGACGGTGCAGCGCTTCGGCGAAAACCGGGTGCTGGTGCAGCTACCGGGGGCCTCTGACACGAACCTGGAGGTGACGTTCGGCAGCCCCGTAATTGAGGCGAGGCTCAGGGAGATGCTGGACACGTTTGATTTTCTTAAGGTGGAGGTTAAGGAGCTGGATGTGCCCAACATCCCGAACTCGTTCAGCGTCACCATACCGGACATTACCGAGGAAGACCTGGAGAAGATCCGGCAGGGGCTGTCAGAGGAGCTGAGTCCGCTGCGGGATTTCAGGTCCTTCGAGTCGACGGCACAGTTTCAGGCGACGTTCCAGGCGCCGGTGGCGTTCACGGAGCTGCAGACCGCACTAGCTGATCTGGGCTACACCAACCCGGAGCCGATAATTGTTCTTGGGGCGGGAAGTACGTTCCGAATCCGCACGCCGACGCTGGGGTCGGAAGACCAGGAGCGGCTTCGCACCGAGATGGAACGCGGGTTGGCGTCTGTTTTGGCTTTTGAGGTGAGCGGTGGAATTGAAGAGGCGAAAACGCTGATTGGGGCGACGGCGCGGCTGGACATAAAGGAGCGCACCTGCCTGGACGGACCCTGCGGCAGAGCCACCCAGTTCAGCGACCGGGACGCGGTGGGCCGGGCGGGGGAGTCACTGACGGGAGACAACCTGAACCGGGCGTACGCGGGGACGCACCCAACCACGGGGCTGCCCATAGTCAACTTTGTGTTTGACGGGAACGGGACGCGCATATTCCGGGACCTGACCACGCGGATAGCCGGGGACCCGAACCGGTGCGTGGCGCACCTGCTGGATGGGGAGGACCTGATCTGCCCGGTGGTGCAGCGTGCCATAGTGAGCGGGTCCGGGTTCATTGAAGGGCCGGATTTCACCTTCGAGCGGGTGCGGGGCCTATCGATTCAGCTGGAGTCGGGAAGCCTGCCGGTGTCGCTGGAGCTGGTGCGGGAGTCCACGGTGGACGCGCTGCTGGGGGACGAGTCACTAAAGGCCAGCCTTAAGGCAGGGGTGCTGGGACTAGGGCTGGTATTGCTGTTCATGGTGCTGTACTACCGGTTGCCGGGGGTGGTGGCGGCGGTAGCGCTGATGATCTATGCAGTGGTAATCCTGGCCATATTCAAGATGGTACCGGTGACGCTGACGCTGTCAGGGCTGGCGGGGGTGATCCTGTCCATAGGAATGGCGGTGGACGCGAACATCCTGATATTTGAGCGGTTGAAGGAGGAGCTGAGGGCGGGGCGGAGTCTGCTATCAGCCATGGAGATAGGGTTCCGGCGGGCATGGCCGGCGATCCGGGACAGCAATGTTTCGACGTTTATCACGTGCGGGATACTGTTCTTCTTCGGCCGGGAGCTGGGGGAGCCGCGGATCACGGGATTCGCCATAACGCTGGCGATAGGGGTTGGGTTGAGCATGTTCTCCGCGCTGATGGTTAGCCGGAACTTCCTGCAGTTGTTGTCTTTCACCGGGCTGAGTAGCAAGTTGTACTTATTTTCACCGGAGGGGGCGCACCGTCCGGCAGGGGTGGCGGGAGGGGAGAGGCAGCGATGGACTTCGTAGCCAAAAGGCGGTGGTACTTTCTGATATCGGCGCTGATATTGGTGCCGGGAATCCTGTCGCTGATAATTCCGCCGTCGGTAAAGGCGGGGATAGACTTCTCCAGCGGGTCGGCCGTAGAGATAAAATTTGAGGAGACGGTGTCCGAGGAGGACGTGCGGAAGGTGCTGGCAGCAGAGGGCCACTCGGACGCTCGAATACAGCGGCTGGCCTCGGACACGGTGTTCGTGCGTACCAAGGAGCTGGAGGCAGGGGAGCTAAGCGCGATATTGGCGGAGCTGGCGGTGTCCGTGGGTGTGGTGGAGGGGGTGCCGCAGGTGGACACGGTTTCAGCGGAGGTGGCGGGGGAAACGGTGCGGAACGCGATAATAGCGGTGCTGGTGGCGGCGGTGGGGATCCTGCTGTTCATCACGTGGTCGTTCCGGCACATCCCCAACTCGTTCCGGTACGGAGTGGCGGCATTGCTGGCGTTGGGGCATGACCTGCTGATTATTGTTGGAGTCTTCTCGATCCTGGGGAAGGCGATAGACCTGGAAGTGAACGCGATGTTCATTGTGGGGCTGCTGGCGGTGGCGGGGTACAGCGTGAACGACACGATAGTAGTGTTCGACCGGATACGGGAGAACGTGGCGCGGAATATTGACCGGCCGCTGGCCGACACGATTAACATAAGCATCATGGAGAGCGTTGGCCGGTCACTGGGGACCAGCTTGACGACGTTCTTCGCGCTGCTGGCGCTGATCCTGATAGGAGGCACCACGCTGAGGGAGTTCCTGCTGGTGCTGCTGATAGGGGTTATGGCGGGGACTTACAGCTCTATATTCATAGCGAGCCAGTTCCTGGTGATGTGGGAGAAGGGCGAGGTTGGGCGGTTCTTCCGGATTATCCGGTTGCGGCGGGCGCGGCCGGCGTAGAACCGCCGGGCGCGGCGTAGAGCGGAAGCGGCTCCGGGCGCTAGCGCGCCCTTTGGGTAGCCGCCCAACCACCTATTTGCGGTGCACGAATATCTAAAAGGTAATAATCCAGGATGAAGGGCCAAAGCCTAACCCGGTTGGCCATGAACCTGTAACAGGGAGACCTCTTCCAGCTAGAATTGGTCTGGATAGTGAGAGGGAGGGCCGACGGGCAACTATCATTCCACGGGCGCCAACTCCATCAGCATCTCTAAGTTGAAAGGCGCGCCGTTTCTAGTGCCGGTATGGTGGGCTTGTTGGAGCACGACGCGCCCGGTGAGCTTATCGTAGCCGTGGTGGGCCTCGGTGGTCACCTCGATCCCCAGGTCTGGCAGTAACAGAGGCTGCCTAACGGTGAACACCACCGCCGTCACGCCCGACGAAAGAACCCTCTCACCGATAGAGGGCTGTGCCGGTAAAGGCCAAGCGTTCAGCCAAGCCTCCTTGTGGCATTCCCAATCCGGTGTCAGCACCGGGCTGAGGTTTACGACGGATGCGGGCGTCCAGCCCCCTCGCGCTGCTCGAGGGTCATCCTCCGTTGACAGGACGTGTCCGTCCGAGTCACGAGTCACATTTGCGACCTTAAGCTGAATGGTAGGGTGATTGATGGACGCATTACCTTGGCCACCGGCATAGGTCGTGGTCGCGACGCCGTCGACAGTGAACGTCCTCGACACCGCGGCCGCTCCCGCTGGCAGCTCGGTCGGGAATCCATCTGTGAGCTGGACTGGTCCCGAGATTGTCCAGGTGTCTCCCACGGAGACCGCCAGCGGGACTGGGGGAAGACATAGGCCATTAGTGGGACTCTTGGCGGACCCCGGTGAGGCGTGATCACCAGCAGCCGCCGCCCAGCGGACCCACGCGGTTTCCCACGTAATCATGGTGCCGTCCTCGTTCTGAAAGCTCTGGCCTGGAGCGAGTGTGTAGACGTGGTTGGACTCGCTGTCTTTGAGATTGTAAATATCCAAGCTCTTCCCACTGCCGGGAGCGAGGAGGTTCGATTCGGTAGTGACGCCGACGATCTCAAGGTCGGCCTCTTTGAGGTTCGCCAGGTCGTCAGTGCTGAGAGCATTCTGATAGTAAACCACTCCCTCGTAGGTCAGGCTGACCCGAGGGGTGCCCATTGGAATGACGGACGAGCTGGATGGCCCGGGCTGGCCCTGGGCTTGCTGCGCGTTCGAAACCGGTTCTGTTTCTGCCGGAACTTGCTTCTCGCCTGCTCCGCACGCCAGACCAACGACAATCAGAGTAGTGGCTCCAAGTCCGAGTGCAATACCTTTTATCCTGTTCATCTCGCGTTCCTCCGAATTTCTGTACTCATGGCGTAGAACAGATTGATCGGCCCCCAGGTCATGACAACATCCGTTCGCGTCATCGCTTGTTCCTCTGCGTTCGTGGCTTCTACAACATCGATTGTGGTGGGAAGTCCCCCCTTCCACATCGGCGGAAGGGGGGACTTTGCCTCGGCCGGTGGTGCTAAACGACGGTAGTACCTTCAGATGACAGACCGCATCGGCTTTGGTACGAGTTACTTCCGGTGTCTTTGCGGGTGTGGGCCTCACACCTCCCGGGAAGGCTCCAGGACGCGGCATAGCTTTGGTGGAGTCCGCTCCCTCTCGGAGCCCCGCGTGCGAAGGGATACCAGAAGGCTACCGGCCTTCGCCATGAGCCCAAGCTGACGACGTGGCCAGGGGACCAGCTGTCGCGCCAGCCGGTTGGTCTCCGCCTCACGCAGCAGCTCGTTCTCCTTCAGCTTGAACATGTCATATGCCAGGTCGGGATTCGTCAACGGAGCGAACATTGGCCCTCCTCCTCCGGCCGGACTGCGCATGCACCTTCGGCAGTCCGGGGATGTTGACCTAACCTTATTCTCTGGACCGTCATTAGACATCGGCGGTCCTACCGGTTTTGAGTCCCTCGTTGGTACTAGGGTCAGGCTCATTCCTTTGGCTTGAACATGAGGGTGACCGTGCCGCCGAACTCGGAGAGTAATCCCCTCTGACAGGGGGATGTATCCCGATGAGCGCCCACGCCGCGTGCTAAAGCACGGCGCTTGCTTGGTTGTCTGCAACGCTCAGCGCCGTGCCAGAGATATCACCAGTTTTTGGAGAAGGGCTCCTTAACCGGGGAACCCTTCGGCGCTACGGCGAATCTAAACCAGCGCAACACTCTACGAACGGACGGTACTCGGCAAATCGACGTACAAGACGATAGCCAGATGGTCCCATCTTCGGCGCGTCGGAGCTGGCGAAGCTCTTTGCTGCTAGCGGCCGGAACTGTGACAGCGGGGCTGGCGTTGAGCGCCGGGGTGAACCCGCTGCTGGGCCGCAGCGTGCACTGGGACTGGGTGGCGGTCATAGCGCCGGTGATGTTCCTGGCGCTGTTGGCGGCGGCGCGCCGGAGGTGGGTCTAGACCCCGCTGCCGGGTTTGTGGGCCAGCTTTTCACGGTTCGCGGGGGCGGCGTTCGGGCCGTGGCCCACGGCGCATTTTATTGCTAACATGGGGCCGTTCCTACTTTTGCAATTGGAGGCCGTCCCATGAAGATTGGGATAAACACCCCGGCGTATAACTACCGGTACGACCTGGCGTCGCTGGCGCACCGCGCCGAGGAGCTGGGGTTCGAGTCGATCTGGCTGCCGGAGCACACGGTGATGCCGGTGGACGCGAAGACGCCGTACGGCGGGACGGAGGACGGCTCGATTCCCGAGTGGATGAAGTACATGGTGGACCCGTTTATGGGGCTGGGGGCGGCGTCTGGGGCCACCAGCCGTATACTGCTGGGCACCGGCGTGTGTCTGGTGCCAGAGCACAATCCGTTGAACCTGGCGAAGACGATAGCAACGCTGGACCACTTCTCCGGGGGGCGGTTTGTGTTCGGGGTGGGGACCGGCTGGCTTCGAGAGGAGTCTGAGGTTATGGGGGTGAATTTCCCGCGGCGGTGGAGCCAGACGAGGGAGGCGCTGCTGGCGATGAAGGAGCTGTGGACAAAGGAGGAGGCGGAATTCCACGGCGAGTTTTACGATTTCCCGCCGGTGCTGTGCTACCCGAAGCCGGCGCAGAAGCCGCACCCGCCCATAGTGCTAGGAGGCGCGGCGCGGCGGGTGTTGGAGCGGGTGGTAGAGGTGGCGGACGGCTGGATTCCGGTGCGCCATTCGCCGGAGCAGGTGAGGTCGGCGCGGAGGAGGCTGAGCGAGCTGGCGGAGGAGGTTGGGAGGGACCCGGCGTCAATAGAGGTGTCGGTGTTTGGGCAGGGGGCGGACCCGGAGGAGCTGAAAGCGTTTGAGGAGGCGGGGGCGGTGCGGGCGGTGTTGGGGCTGACGGCGCAGAACCAAAAGGAGCTTTCCGAGGAGTTGGAGAGGATAGCGACTACGCTGTCTGGGCACCTGGAGTAGGGTGGTTTGGGGGGTTGCCGCGGACGCCTTTATAGAGAGGGAGCGCCCTGGCTGGGGTCTGCCATGGTAGGGCATGTTTGAGAGGCAGGCAGGATATTATCTAGGGATCCAGCCATGGCGAAAGGTTTTGCCCCTACAGAGGGATCAAAATCGGAGGTTGGTGGTTCCCACCCACCCGCCCAGGAAGGTTTTTAAGAGATTTTCTGAGGGTGTCCTTCAATGGACGATGTATCTATTTTTGAGGGAAGTCAGCCATGGCGACGGGTATCGGCACCTCGGAGGGCTGAAAATTGAGGCTGGAATGGACGGAAGGGTGTGCCAGGATAGGACTTGCTCTCCCCTCCCTACCAGATTCCTCGTTACTCACGCACGGACTCGGAATGATATGGTGGGGGGCAGAATGCGGTATGGGCTCGTCCTTCGAGAGCCTCAGGATGAGCGGGTTGGAGGCGTAGGAGGCTTATTTTCATAGGAATGACATGTCGTTAATGCGCGCTCCGATGGCGATGGAGTAACGTGAGCGGAGCCATAAAAGCAGTCTAAGGCGCTAATTTTGGGTGGATGAACAAAGAGAGGTTAGATTGGCCAAGTATTGTATGTTTGTAACCCTCCAGATTAAGGCGGAGCATCGGGAGGCGTTCCTGGAGGCATCAAAGGAAGACGCCAGGATCTCGGTGCGGGACGAGCCGCTGTGCTACCGGTTCGATTTGCTGGAGGACGTGGCGGTGCCGAACCGGTTCTACGTTTACGAGGTGTACGAAACGGCGGAGACGGTGGAGGAGGTGCGGAAGACGGAGCACTATTTGCAGTGGCGGGCCAAAGTGGCGGACTGGTTCGAGGCGCCGCCGGAGCGGGCGCTGTCGCTGACTCACTTTCCCTCGGACGAGGGTTGGGCTAAGCAGAAGCCGGGGCTGGTTAACTGGTAGGGGGAAGGGCAAGTTTCTGAGGGACACCCTCAGACTCCCGGCAGGGAACCTGGGTTCCCTGCACTCTCCTGTGGCGGTGGTTAGGCGTGGGGGATGCGGTCCAGGGCGACGTGGCCGCCCTTCATGACCCACCGGGTGGCGGCGCCCTGCTCCAGTATTGTGACGTCCTTGAGAGGGTCACCTTGCACCAGTATCAGGTCGGCGGTCTTGCCCGCTTCCACGGCGCCGATGGCGTCGCCCAGGCCCAGGCACCGGGCGGCGTTGCCGGTGGCGGCGAGGATGGCTTGCATGGGGGTCAGGCCGTTCTTGACCAGGAGGCTGATCTCGCGGGCGTTGTTGCCGTGCTGCCAGCCGCCTTCGTCGGTGCCGGCGGCGATCAAGACCCCGGCGTCGCGGGCGAGTTGAAGGCTTCGGACGTGGTTCTGGCGAAACGCGTTGGCCCAGTAGCGGCCTTGAGGAGTGCCCTGTTCGGCGTGGTGAGTGAAGACGCTGAAGGTGGGAACGTAGAAGATGCCCTTGTCCCGCATGAGGGTCAAAAGCTCCGGGTCCTGGTCCAGGTAGCAGCCGTGGTCGAGGGAGTCCACGCCCACTTCGACGGCCAAGCGTTGGCCGGGGCCGCCGATGGCGTGGCAAAGGACGCGGCGTCCCAGGAGATGGGCCTCGTCAACCAAGGCTTCCAACTCGTCGCGGTGCATGACAAGGTCGGTAGGGTACAGGCCGGGGATGTCATAGGCCCAGCCGGTGGTGGCGGTCTTGATGGCGTCGGCGCCCATGCGAACGAGCTCGCGGACCTTCTCGCGGGTGGCAGCGGGGCCGCTGGCGACGCCGGAGGGCGCGCCGGAGGTGTGGGGTGGTAAAAAGCTGTGGCCGGAAGGGGTGGACCTATCGGCCTGGCCACCTACCGGGGTGAGGAAGTTCAGCGTCACGAGGAGGTTGGGGCCGGGGATGATGCCGGAGTCGACGGCGTGCTTGTAGCCCACGCCCATCCCGGCGGCATCGCGCACGGTGGTGTAGCCGGTCTCCAGCGTCTGCTTTAGCGTCCCGGCCACGGCGATGCTATTCGATGCCGGGGGGTCCGACAGGCCCATTCTGCCCAGAATGCTGTAGTCGAACTGGGCCAGGTGGTCATGGCAATCGATGAGGCCGGGCAGGAGGGTGAGGCCGTTGGCGTCGATTAGCTCCGCGGCGTCGGGAATGGGCAGTTGGCCCACCTTGCCGACGGCGGTAATGGTGGGGCCTTCGACCAGGACGACGCTGTTCTCGCGGGGCGGAGCGCCGGTGCCGTCGATGAGGGTTGCGCCAGCGATGGCCTTCATGGTTTTGCTCCGGTGTGGGGGTTGGGGGAGTCTAGCGTTTGGGGTGGGAGGGCGTCCAGGGTTTGGGAGGTAGGCATAGCGATTGGTGTGGTCACTGCGAAAGGTTGCAAATCGGAAGGGGGCTCGCACCCCCTCTTAATCTCCGCCTCGATAGGGGGAGAGGATTTTTGCCTTACCGAGGCAATCAGCCATGGCGGCGGGGTCCGTTGCGGAGAAAGGCGGGAGTCAGGGGTTGGAGGGATTCCCCCGGTTCCCTTGGATGGCGGGAAAGCGGTATGGGCTCGTCCTTCGAGGGCCTCAGGATGAGCGGGTTGGAGGCGAAGAAGGGGTGGAATTGGCCCGTCATTGGGGCGTGGGCGGCCGCAGCACGATGCGGCCCAAGACTTCGCGGTGTTGGAGCATGCGGGCCGCCTCTGCTATCTGGTCCCAGGGCATCTGCCGGTGGACGACGGGCCGCAGCGCGCCGGATTCGGCCAGCCGGACGGATTCCTCCACCATGACGCGGTTAGTACCGGTGACGCCGGTGACGGTGGCGTTGCGGAAGAGGAGCTCGGCGAGGTTGAGGGAGACGCTTTCGCCGGTGGTCTCGCCCAGGACAACCCACCGGCCGAACTGGGATAGGCTGCGGAGGGATTGAGGAAAGAGCGCCGCGCCGACGGTGTCAAGGACGACGTCAGCGCCAGCGTCCTCGGTGAGGGCGAGGACGACCTGGGAGAAGTCGAGCTCTCCGGTGACGATGACGTGGTCGGCGCCCAAGCTTTGGAGGGCGTCCTGCTTGTCCGGGGATGAGGTGACGGCCAGCACGCGGGCGCCGTGAAGCTTGGCCGCCTGCACCAGGGAGGCGCCCAGTCCGCCCCCGGCGCCGGTGACGACGGCGGTCTGGCTCGGCTGAAGGCTTGCAGCCTCCCTCACGGCTCGCAGGGCGACGCCGACGGGGCAGGCGAGAAGGCAGGCCTGCTCCCACGGAATGGATTTAGGGACCGGGATAACGGAGGCCCGGCGCACTTTGACGTACTCCGCCAACCCTCCGGGGACGCCGTGGCCCAGGGCGCGGCGGTCCAGGCAACGGTGGTGCTGGCCCTGGAGGCAGCGCTGGCAGCGGCCGCAGACGTCGTTGGGCAGGGAGACGACGGCATCGCCGACGGTGAGGCCGGTGACGTCCGGCCCCATGTCGGCAACTCGCCCGGCGATCTCATGTCCCAGCACCAGCGGGAGCCGGACGCCGCGGCGGAGCACTCCCTGCATGACCAGGAGGTCGTGGCGGCAGAAGCCGCAGGCCTGGACGGCGACGAGGACTTCGTCACGGGCCAGGGTATCGCCGGGGTTGGGGACGTCCCGCTGCACCAGCAGCGGCCGGGGGCCGGCCTCTTCGAGTACGAGGGCCTTCATGGGACGGCGGCACTCCGGTTGCGGTGCTTCGACGGGATGTCCGATAATTGCGCTAGCAAGTACGGTTGCAAGAGGGGTACCAGCATGAGGCTAGGCGCGCACGTGTCCACGTCCGGGGGGCTGGACAAGGCGATTGACCGGGGTGCGGAGATAGGGTGCGAGACGATCCAGATCTTCGGCTCGGCGCCGCAGGCCTGGGCCTTCAAGGCGGCGCCGGAGGAGACGGTGCGGGCGTTCAAGGAGAAGGCGGCGGCGGCGAACATAGATCCCGTTTTCTTCCATTGCATCTATCTTATCAACCTGGGGAACCCGAACCCGGAGATTGTACAGAAGGGCGTCAAGTCGCTGACCAACTATATGCACCTGGCGGCGGACGTGGGTGCGGAGGGGATAATCTTCCACCCGGGCAGCCACAAGGGGGCGGGCTACGACGCTATTCTAAAGCAGACGGTGGACAGCATCATTGAGGTGCTGGAAGGCTCGCCGGAGGGGCCGTGGCTTACTCTGGAGAACACCGCCGGAATGGGGCAGCACATAGGGGCCAACTTCGCAGAGCTGGGCCGAATAATCAAGACGGTGGGTAGTCCGCGGCTGAGGGTGTGCCTGGATACGCAGCACAGCTACGCGGCGGGATACGACGTCACATCGAAGGAGGGGTTAGACGCGGCGATGGAGGAGTTCGACCGGGAGATAGGGCTGGAGCGGCTGGCGGCGGTACACGCCAACGACTCGAAGCGGCCGTTGGGCTCCGGGGTGGACCGGCACGACAACATAGGCGAGGGTCACCTGGGGATAAGCGGTTTCGAAAACATCATGGCGCATCCCGCCTTCGGCAGCGTGCCCTTCTTTCTGGAGGTGCCCGGCTTCGAAGGGGGAGGCCCGGACCAGGCTAACCTGGACATCCTGAAGGGGATCAGAGAGAAGCTGAGGATTTCGCGTTGATCCGGCTTCGGCGTGAGGAGTTCGAGGAGCTGGCGCGGCGCTCGTTCCTGGAGGTGCCGGAGGAGATTCGGCGGGAATTGGACAACCTGGACGTGGTGGTGGAGGAGTGGGCCAGCGCGGCGGTGTTGGGCGAGGCGGACCTGGAGCACTCCGAGGAGGTGTTGGGGCTTTTTGGTGGGGTGCCGAAGGCGGAGTGGGGTGGAGACCTGGCGCTGCTCCCAAACGTGATCTGGCTGTTTCAGCGTCCCATTGAGGCGATGTGCCGCACCAAGGAGGAGGTGGCGCTGGAGGTGAGGAAGACGATTTTTCACGAGGTGGGGCACTACCTGGGGATGGGGGAGGGGGAGCTGGAGCGGATGGGGTATGGGTAGATTTGCTCATTGCGATTGGTGTCGCTGGCCGAAAGGTTTGCGAATCACAGGTTGATGGTACTCATCCACCTGCCCAGGAAGGTTTTAAAAAGTAATTTCTGAGGGACACCCTCAGACTCCCGGTAGGGAACCCAGGTTCCCAGCGCCCTCCTTTGAGGTGGATGCCAAAAGGGGCCGAAACGGTGATTCCGGGAGGATCTTAATCAAAAAGCATAAGTGGAGGAAAAACCGATGGCGGACGCAGAAGTTACCATAACGCCGAACATGAACGGCCCTTACATAGTGCAAGGACGGGTCAAGCTGGTGGACGTGGATGGGAACGAATTCCACGTGGAGGGGGAGCGAATCGCTCTGTGCCGATGCGGCCAGTCGTCCAAAAAGCCGTTCTGCGACGGCACGCACCGTAGCTGCGGGTTTGACGCGCCGACGAAAGCGGCCTAGGGCGGGTTAGCGGCGGCGGTATGTCGGGGCTAGTCCGGCAGCTTGGTGTAAAAGGTCAGGCGCTCGGAGACGACGCCGTGGGTTCCAACCTTTATGAGGCCGCTACCCTGCACCGGGGTGCCCGGCACAGCCCACCAGACCCAGGCGGTGAGGAGGCCGTCAGCTTCTTGGGTCATGAGTTCGCTGACCTCCAGGAAGGGCCTGCTCTTGTCCCGAAGGTTGTCCATCTGCGCCTTGAAGCCGTTGAAGTAGTCGGCGAAGGCGGCCTTGGTAATGCGGCCCGAGTTGGGGTCGTCCATCACATACTCGTCGGCCAGGGACTGGAGGATGGTGTCAACGTCGCCTTCGGTCCAGCCTTTGGCGTAGAGTCCCAGGTGGTCTGCTTGTGTGGTCATGGGGTGCCTCCTTTGATTTGGATCTTGTCCGGATTCGGCCGTGCTACTTAGGCCAGCGATTAGTCCGCGCTAAAACAGGTCCCGGAGCGCTTGGTCCAGGTCTTCTTCCTCTTCGGCGGCGGGGGGGCCTTCGGTGGTGGCGCCGTTTCCTCCCCAGTCCCGGCGCTGCCAGTTGGGGAGGGTGAGGTCGCGGTAGTCACCGCCGGGGCCGTAGTCCCGGGTGCGGACGACGACGGGCATGGGGACGCCGTGGCCGAAGATGAGGGCCTGCTGTTTGGCGTCCAAACGCGATAGGACGGCGCGAAGCTCCCGGGCGCCGTGGACACCGGAGAGGGTGGCATCGACGTCGCGCTCGTTGTCCAGGAGGCAGGCGACTTTGGTGCCGATCTGGCTCATGACCTCGGAGTCTATGGCGCTGGGGCGCTGGTCGATGACCATTAGGGTGACGTTGTACTTGCGCAGTTCCCGGGCGATAGTTCCGAATATGGTCTGGGAGGCCACGGCGGGGTTGAGAAAGCGGTGGGCCTCCTCAATGCAGATGACGAGGGGACGGGGCGGCGTTCCGGCACCGCCTTCGGCTGCCTCGGTGGCGTGGACGTAGCGCTGGTGGATGCGGCGGGTGAGGAGGTTGGCCACCAGGATGTAGGCGGTGAGGTCGTTGCCGTAGCGTCCGAACTCCAGGACGACGTGTTTGCCCTGTTCCAGGTGCTGAAGGATTAGCTGTACGGAGTCGGCCTGGGCCCTGGGTACCATGAAGCCGAAGCGCTTGAGGCGAGATAGGCGGTTGTGGAGGGCGCGGAGGGCGTTGGGCTGGATGCTGGTCTCGTTGGCGAGGGCGTAGACCTCCTCGGTGCCCTCCAGCTCAAGGAAGCGGTGGAGCCACTGTCTGGCGCCAAGCTTTCGTTCCAACTCGTAGGCGGCGCTGGCGGCGACGTCTGAGAGGCTAAGGGTCTCGCGGAGGATCTCGACGTCTTCGGGCTCGATCTCCTCGTAGCCGATCTGGACCTCGAAGTCCGGGGAGCAGCCGCGGCGGATGGAGCTTTCGGGGTCCAAGGAGAAGACGGCGACCTTCGAATCAAAGAGCTGCTTGAGGCCCTTGACGGAGCGGCCGCGGTCTGTGTCCTGGCCGGACCAGCCGTATTCGCTGTGCATATCGAAGATGAGCGTGGAGGCGGCGTCGCTCTGGAGGATGCCGACCAGCAGGAGGCGGGTGAGGAAGGTCTTGCCGGTGCCGCTCTTGCCGAAGATACCGGAGGAGCGCTTGATTAACTCCTCGACGTTGAGGCAGACCTTGGTCTCCATGTCCAGGGGGTTGCCGATGAAGAAGTGGGTACGGTCCTCCTTGCCGAAGACCAGTTCCACGTCACGCTCGGAGGCGCGGAAGGTGCGGGAGAAGTGGGAGGGAACGGTCTTGGCGGGCTCGGGCTTGGCCTCGTCGCCCAACACGGCAGGGAGGGTGAGCATGGGGAGGACGGAGAGCGCGCCGAAGGTGAGGGTGTCGGTGACCACCTGGGCGATGAAAGGGTCGGTCACGTCCGGGGGCGAGGTCTGGACGGAGGGGTCCACGGCGCCCAGGGAGACGTCTGTAACGATGCCGAAGAACCAGGATCGCTGGCCCTGAATGGTGACGTAGGTACCTTCCTTGACGTCCTCCACGGAGACGCCGGGGGCGAGGCGCACCTGGGCGCCATGGGCCAGGGAGCCGTCCACGACCATGCCCAGGGGCTCGCCGCCGGGTCCCTGGGGGTGGTGGCCGTCAGTGGTCATGCCAGCCTCCGCATCATGGCGTTGAGGCGGGGCACCTGGCCCACCAGCTCCAGGGCGAGGGTCTTGGCTGAACGGACTCGAAGTCCCTGGCCGTCCCTCACCATGCCTCCGGCCAGGCGAACGCAGGCGGCGATGACCTCGTCCGGGGCGGCGGCGTCCAGCAGCAGCCGCAGGAACGCGCCGGACCAGGTGAGCTCTTCGACGGTGTCGGCGGGACAGGCACCGACGAAGGAGTGAACCTTTGGGGGAAGGGGCGGGAGGCCAACGGCTACGCCGGTGTCACTTTGGTACCCGATGACCACGGTTTTGAAGCGAGTGGTGAGGAGCTGGGCAAGCTGAGGGTTGTTGAGGTAGACGTCCTCCTCAGTGGCCTCGGCTTCGCCGCGGGCGGTGACGGGGCGGGAGGGGTCCAACCCCTCGGTGCGGACCTCGGTAACGACGGCGTAGACCGCCGCGTCGCCGGCGCGAACGATGGCGCCCAGGGGCGGCGAGCCGTAGAGCCGGTAGCATTGGACGGTGAGCGTAATGGAATCGGCCTCCACCACTTCGCCGATGCGGGCATCAGCCTCGTTCATCAGACCCAGGCCATGCGCTTGGAGCGGGACTTGGCGGAGGTGAATACGGGCATGCCGCGGCCGGTAAGGGAAAGCTCCAGCATGTCTCGGAAGTGCTGGCGGTCGGGGCCGCTGATGACCGCCTGCTCGTGGGCCTCGGAGATGGCAACGGGGTAGCCGAGGCCGCGGCGGCACTGGTCCATAACCAGGGCGTGGGTGAGGGAGAGGAGGGCCTCGTCCAAAGCGACCCAGCGGGGCATCTCGACGCGGCCGATCTCTTCGCCGGTGTTTACATAAAAGAAGTGCACCTGGTGGTCGCCGTAGGACTTCTCCACCACGTCTGACCGGCTGACGAACAGGGCGGAGCGCTCGCCGGGGGCCAAGAGCTGTTGGAAGATCTCCCAGTCTTGCAGGTGGTTGACCATGCTGCACGTCTGGTTGGGGGAACGACGGCGGGAGCATACGCGCTGGCACTCGGCGCTGGACTGATCGCAGAGGTAGAGACGCAGGGCGCTGACAACCTCGGCGCCGCGGGGCAGGCTGATGTAGGAGGCCACGGAGAGGGTGCGGCGCTGGCCCATGAGGCGAATTTCCGAGAGGGCGGCGAGGAAGCCGTCCTCCAGCAGGAGCTTCTCTAACAGGGCGGGCTGGCCCTGTTGCAGGGCGGCGAATAGGACCAGGGTGCCGTCCACGAGGCCCAGGATGGGGATGTCGGCAGGGGTGTCGCGGAGCAGGTCAGCGAGGGCTTTTATCTCTTCGACGGTGCGCTGGATGCCGAGAACGGGACCATCCAGACCCACCTCGCGGACGGAGTCGCCCTGCTGGGTGAGGTAGAGCTCGTCGCCGGAGTAGAGTCGGGGGGAGTTGGAGAGCCGCGCTTCGGGGTTGGCGCCGTAGCGCAGGAGGCAGCTACCGGTGTTTATGAGGGCGCAGGGTACGGGGAGGTGGCGGTCAACGTCTATGTGCGAGCCGTCGGCGGAGGCGACGCAGAAGTCCTGGGGCGCGGGAGGCTGGGGGTAAGCAGCGCCCAGGCCTTCGGTGGCCTCGGCCCAGAAGTAGGGGCGGTTGCCGGCGGCGGCCTGTTTGGCGCGCACGTCATCAAAGGAGGAGGCGCGCATCTGCTCCACGGCCAGGGCGACACGAATCGAGCGGTCCTCCCGGTCGCGCTGGGTGTGGGCCGCCAGGGCGGTGACCTGGGGAATGGTTTTGGCTAGGTCAAGGGACATGGTTCACCGTAGCACCCGCTCATCACCGACGCGGCGGGTGACGCGCTGCTGATCGAGGTACTCCAGCAAGGGCAGGACGTACTTTCGGCTGGAGTTGAAGAGGGTCCGGGCATCGGCGACGGTGATCTTCCCGTTCGCCTGGATATACTCGGTAACGGCGGAGACCATCCTGTCGTAGGCCGTGGAGGCGAAGACCAGGGCGCCGTCTACCTTGACCACTTTTCCCTGGTCCGCCAGATGGGCCAGGAGGTCTGGCGGCAGAGTGGCGCCGGTGGGCGGGGAGTAGGGTTCCGCCTCCAGCACCGCAAGATATTCGTCCACCTGCTTCTGCTGCGGCGGGGTTAGGGCGGCGGCGTGGTGGGGAAGGCGGACCTGTGCGCCGTCGTCGGACAGCGTGCCGTCGGTCGCCATGCGGTCGAGCACCTGGGTAAACAGCGCCGCGGTGAGGGCCAACCGGCTGCGTAGCTCCTCACGGGAGATGCCCTTGCGCAGGGGAAACTGGGCGTGATATTCGGTCAGGGCGGTAGTGGCCTTCGTGGTAAGGAGACGCCAGGCGGGCTGAGAGTAGGCGATGGCCTCGGGGCGGGCCTGGGGTCCGCCGAGGAGGACCAGGCTTCCTTCGCCGGAGAGTTGCTCCACCACGGGCTGGACCTGGGAGAGGGTCTGGTTGCTGCGTTGCGCCAGGGTTGCGATGTCGCAGGGGCCCCACTGATCGACAGCGCCGAGGAGCATCTGGTCCAGGCTGCCCTGCTCCATGGCCTCCAGGCGCTCCAGCACCGAGGTGACGAAGGGGCGGTGCCGCCGGGCGGAGGTGTCCACCACCTTGCCGCCGCCGAGGGTGGTCTCCGTGTCACGAATGACGAAGAAGTCGCCCTTGACCAGGGGCACCGGGTCGGCCAGGTGAATCTGGGCCCAGGCCTCGTCGCCAGGCTTCAGCTCCCGGGTGTCCAGGAGGCGGACCCGGGCGGGGGTCTCGCTGACCAGGACGTGGAAACCCACCCAGGCGTTGTGCTTCAGGGGCCGGGGCGCCCCGCCTATCAGCTTGACCCTGGCGTTGACCAGGCTGGTGGACGTAAGCCAGCCTGGGCTGGTCAAAACGTCGCCACGGTGCACTTCGTCGTGGGAGACGCCGGAGAGGTTGACGGCCAGGCGTCGGCCAGGGTCGGCGACTTCCACCTTTGCGCGGTGGCTCTGTAGGCCGCGAATGCGGCAGCGGCGGCCGGAGGGGAGCAGTTCGACCTCTTGTCCAAGGGTGAGGGTGCCGTCAATCAGGGTGCCGGTGACAACGGTGCCGAAGCCGGCGACGGTGAAGGCACGGTCCACAGCCAGCCGGGGGCGTCCCAGGTCCTGGCGCGGTGGGGTCTCGGCCAGCATCCGGTCGATCTCCTGCTTCAGCTCGTCCAGGCCGGCGCCGGTGTGGGCCGAGACGGCGATCATGGGCGCGCCGTCGAAGATGGTGCCTTCCAGCACCTCTTCCGTTTCCACCTTCGCCAGGTCGAGGAACTCCTGGTCGACCAGGTCGGACTTGGTAACGGCCACCAGGGCGCGCTTGGTCTTTAGCAAGTCGAGGATGGCGAGGTGCTCGCGGGTCTGGGGCATGACGCCTTCATCGGCTGCGATGACGAGGAGGGCGAGGTCGATACCGCCCACGCCGGCCAGCATGTTGCGGACGAAGCGCTCGTGACCGGGGACATCGACGATGCCAACCTCGCGGCCGGAAGGGAGGGTGATCCAGGCAAAACCGAGGTCAATGGTCATGCCCCGCTCCTTCTCCTCGGGCAGCCTATCGGGGTCGATGCCGGTGAGGGCGTGGATGAGGGTGGACTTGCCGTGGTCCACGTGGCCGGCGGTGCCTATAACGTGCATGATTTCCTCGGCGAAGGGGGGCGTGTGGGTAGGATAGCAGGCGTGAGGGTAGGGGGGAAGGTGGAGGGGAGAGGCTAGACGTTGAAGAGGAAGGTGATGACGCCGCCGCCGGAGACGGGGTAGGAATCGGCTTCGGTGCCGGGCAGGCCATGGTGTGCTAATCTGACGGCGTTGCCAGGGGAGAGAATCCCTTATTCCCGGATGGAATTCCAGGGGTGGGATTCCCGCTCTCCTTCGAGGGCCTCAAAGCTTGTGAATAAATTAGGCCAGTACAGCGAGACAGGGCATCAGGGCGGGACACCCTCAACCCGGCTCCACGCAGATTCCTCATTCCTAAAGGGCGGACTCGGAATGACATGAATAATTTGGACGCTGGACATGCGAAAAGGTGACGATGAAAGTGCGGAAGCAGTCAAAAACTCACAAGCTCTCAGGATGAGCGGGGATGGGAGGCCGGAAGCTCTATTTCCGAGGGGATAATGCCGGTACACGTATTACACGGCGACCCGTTTCTGGTGCAGGAGGCGCTGGAGGAGCTGCGCGCGGCGGTGGGTCCGCCGGAGGTGCTGGAGGCTAACAGCCACCGTTACCAGGGGGACGAGGTGAAGTTGGGGGAGTTACAGGCGGTGTGCGCCGCCCTGCCCTTCCTGGCGCAGGCGCGCCTGGTGGTGGTGGATGGGTTGATGACCACCCTGGAGCAGCGGAACCCCCGAGGGCGGGGGGAGCGAAGGGACGCCTCCCGACTGTCGGATTGGGAAGGGGTAGAGGAGGCGATCCAGGGGATGCCGCCGACGACGGTGCTGGTGTTCGCCGAGGGGCCGCTGCGGCAGAACAACCGGCTGCTAACGCGCATTGGCCCGCACGCCGAGGTGCGGAGCCTACCGGCGCCCAGGCGGGAGGAGCTGACGCGGTGGACGCGCCAGCGGGTGGAGATGAGGGGCGCGGGGATCACGCCTGGGGCGCTGCGGCTGCTGGGGGACCACGTAGGTCCCAACCTGCGGTTGCTGGACACCGAGCTGGAGAAGCTATCGCTGTTCGCGGGGGAGCGACCGATCGAAGAAGGGGACGTGAAGGCGCTGGTGCCTCAGGTGAGGGAGGCGAGCATATTCGTGGCGGTGGACGCGATACTGGAGGGGCGTTCCGGGGCCGCGTTGCCTGCGTTGCACCAACTGAGGGTGGGAGGGGCGAATCTGTCTTACATACTGACCATGGTGGCGAGGCAACTGAGGCTGGTGACGCTGGCCAAGGAAATGTTGGAGCAGGGAGCCGCCGCCGCTGACCTGGGTCCGAGGCTGGAGATACGGGCCGCGTACCCGTTGCAGAAGACGGTGGAGCAGGCCCGGAAGTTCCCCTGGCATCGGCTGGAGGCGTTGTACGGGCGGCTGCTGGAGATGGACCTAGCGGTGAAGGAGGGGCGGCTGGACGAAGACGTGGCGCTGGAGCTGATGGTGGCGGAGTCGGCGGTGCGCCGGTAGAGGCGGGGATCGCACCCCCTCTTGTGCAACCGGGCAGATAGGTAACACTTAAACCGGGGACATAGGTAACAGTTTTACAGGGTGGTGGTTGGGTGGAAGGATGGCGCACCCCTTCTGTAAGTCTCCCCCTCGATAGGGGGAGACGAATTCCCGGTGCTCAGGGGACAGGCGGGTAACAGAGTGGTGGGTCGTAAGGGTATTAGCTCGGCGATGGGTCAATCAGTTGGGGGCGGAACCTTCCCGCCTTTAGCTCCCGAATAAGGCCGTCCAGGTCGTGGATACGCTGCTCGAACTGGGTGGCGCAAGCGCCCAGGTCGCCGGGCTGGTGGCTGTCGCTGCCGGCGGTGCAGGGGAGGCCCAGGCGTTGTGCCAGGGCGCGGGAGAACCGGTTCTCATCATTGGCGCCGCGGCCGTTGATTGCCTCAAGGGCCTCGCAGCGTTGGAAGGCCACGTCGGCGGCGGCGCGGTGGAGCATTTGCTCCAGCGGGACGGAGTAGTCGCCGCGGGGGCTTCGGAAGCGGCGGCGGTAGGGATGGGCGGCGACCAACGCGCCGCCGCAGCGGTCGACGTGCGCCCGCAGCACGGGGAGCTTGTGCATGCCAAAGACGTACTCGGTGAGGCCGAAGGCGAGGAAGTGGCCCTCATCGGTGTTGATCTCGCAGCCGGGGAGGAGGAGGAGGTTGTGGCCGCGGGAGAGGGCCTGGAGATCGGCGGTGGGCCAGAAGGCGTCGTGTTCGGTGAGGCAGATGGCGTCGAGTCCCAGGGCTTTGGCCTCCAGCACCAGCTCCCCGGGGGTCTGAAGGGCGTCGTAGGAGCGTGGGGAGGTGTGGGTGTGGAGGTCTATGAGCATGGGGGATTATCCGGGGTAATCAAAGGTTGGTGGTTCCCACCCGCCCGCCCCGGAGGGTTTTAAAATGTTTTTCTGAGGGACACCCTCAGACTCCCGCCAGAGAGGGATTCCCCCCTCTGGACTCCCCCTTCAGAGCATTTCAAGCGGGCTGCGGATGCTCCTTTGCGGGCCATTTTGTTGCATTTGCCTGGGAAGAGTGAAGCTGGAAGCCGTTCAAGGTCCCTCTCAGCTGCGTTTGTCGTGTTTACGGTGTAGGGCATCAGATTCCCTTTCGGTTTTCTCCGCTAGGTAATCTCGAAATGGCCTTGTGGGTTCGTCTTTCCTGCTTTCGTAGGTCGCCATGTCGAGCAGGTCTTCCCGGAGTATTGGGTCTTCCAAGAGCTTGGTCAGAATCTGTTCTCGTTCCTTCTTGGTAAGGGAACGAAAGGCGGTGAGAAACACCTCTGCGCGAGCCTCAGTCGCCTGCATTACAGCCTCCTGTGCCGATGGCTGAATTGTAACATTGCGGGGATGTGCTGGGCCTGACAGTGCAATCAGCCAGGGTGGAGGGTATTGCTACGACGAAGGGATGAGAATCGGAGGTTGGCGGGAACCACCTGCTCCACTGGACTGAGAGGAAGCGGTATGGGCTCGTCCTTCGAGAGCCTCAGGATGAGCGGGTTGGAGGCGTAGGAGGCTCATTTTGATAGGAATGACATGTATGGGAGCCGGACTGGGAATGGAGTCACGGGGGGAGGGTTAAGAAAGCTGCATGGACTTCTGTTTTCAGGGCTATCGCCTATGGCCGGATGGGGTCGCTTAAAGATGGGATTGGAGTGGCGTCCAGGCACAGTTTGTGCAAAATTTCACTTGTTTTGGCTGCGGCCCTATGATATATTTTCGCTTCTACCGCTGGGGGTGCAACGGTGCTGGAAGACTATTTCCGTCAATACGGCCTTATAGCCATATTTGCCGTGGTGGCATTCGTGGTCCCCACCAGTATGCTGATGGTCTCCTTCCTGCTATCGAAGCTGAAGGTGCGTCCGCAGAAGCCGAATCCGGTGAAGCTGGAGATCTACGAGTGCGGCATGGAGACGATAGGCGGGAAGTGGGCGCAGTTCAACTTTCGGTACTACATGTATGCGCTGCTGTTCGTCATATTCGACGTGGCGGTGATATTCGTGTACCCGTGGGCGACGCGGCTGGGCAAGCTGGGGCTGTACGCGCTGATAGAGATGCTGGCGTTTCTCACGATCCTGGGGTTCGGGTGGGTATACGCCTGGCGGAAGCGGGACTTGGAGTGGAGGTAGCTTCGTGACCAACGGCAGGGAAAGCCTTCTCTATCCCCACACGGCGGCGCTGGACCGGAAGGAGGGGCAGGTTGTTGAGGAGATGCGGCACACCCACAGCCAGCCGTTGGCGGAGCCGTTGATCCAGGTGCCGGACGATCTGGAGCGGAACCTGATGGTGACGTCTGTGGACGCGCTGCTGAACTGGGGCCGGAAGTCGGCGCTGTGGCCGGTGGCGTTCGGGCTGGCGTGCTGTGCGTTCGAGATGATGGCCAGCGCGATGTCGCGGTTCGACATAGCGCGGTTCGGGATGGAGGCGTTCCGGGCGACGCCGCGGCAGGCGGACCTGATGATAGTGGCGGGCACGGTGACGTGGAAGATGGCGCCGGCAATTCGACGGATATATGACCAGATGGGGGAGCCCAAGTGGGTGATCTCCATGGGGGTGTGCGCCACCAGCGGAGGCCCTTACTACTCCAGCTACAGCGTGGTGCCGGGGGTGAACCATATTGTCCCGGTGGACGTGTACGTGCCGGGCTGTCCGCCCAGGCCGGACGCGCTGCTCTACGGCATCATGCAGCTCCACGAGAAGATAAAGAGGTACAGCATCAAGGGGAGACCCGCAGGACAGTAATGACCAGGGCTCTTCAAGGAGAGGAACTGGCCACACGAATTCAGCAGCGGTTCCCGGACGCCGAGGTGTGTTGGGAGGGTGACTCCCTCTGGATAGAGCCTCACCGAATCCGGGACGTTGCGGCCCATCTGAAGGATGACCCGGCCCTGCGCTTCAACTACTTGAACGCCGTCTCCGCCGTGGACTATGTGGACCACTTTGAGATGGTTTACCACCTGACTTCGTTTGAGCATAACCACTCCGCGGTGGTGAAGGCGAAGGTGTACGACAGGGAGACGCCGGTGGTGCCGTCCGTGGTGGAGGTGTGGCCCGGGGCGAATTTCCAGGAGCGGGAGGTGTGGGACCTGATGGGAGTGGCTTTTGAAGGGCACCCGAACCACAAGCGGATCATGCTGTGGGAAGGGTTCCCCGGGCATCCGCTCCGGAAGGACTTTGAGGACGTAGTGAACTACTGAGGCCGTGGCATGACGTTTCGAACCGAACCGATTACGATCAACATTGGGCCTCAGCACCCCAGCACGCACGGGGTGTTCCGGTTGCGCGTCACGTTCGACGGCGAAGTGATTGTGGACGTGGAACCAGTGTTCGGGTACCTGCACAGGGGGTCGGAGAAGCTGGCGGAGGAGCGGAATTACGTTCAGGTATTGACCCTGACGGACCGGCTGGACTACGTGGCGTCCATGACCAACAACCAGGCCTATTGCCTGGCGGTGGAGAAGCTGCTGGACGTAGAGGTGCCGGAGCGGGGGCTTTATCTCCGGGTGATGGCGGCGGAGTTGCAGCGGATGGCGAGCCACCTGGTGGCGGTGGGGTTTATCCTGCAGGACCTGGGGGCGCTGGCGACGCCACTGATGTATTGTTTCCGGTTCCGGGAGAAGATTCTGGCCCTGTTCGAGATGCTGTGCGGGGCGCGGATCACGGTGAGCTATATGCGGCCCGGCGGGGTGTTCGCGGACGCGCCGGAGGACTTCTGGCCGGCGCTGGACCGGTTGATTGCGGAGGCGCCCCAGCTCATTGAGGAGCTGGAGCAACTGCTGATGGAGAACGAAATAGTCCTGATCCGGACGAAGAACGTGGGTTTTCTGCCGCTGGACACGGCCATTGCCCACTCGGTAAGCGGACCGGTGCTAAGGGCCAGCGGGCTGGCGTGGGACTGGCGGAAGGCGGACCCGTACGACGTGTACGACCGGCTCCAGTTCGACGTCCCGGTGGGTGAGAGGGGCGACAACTACGACCGTTTCAGGGTGCGGGTGGAAGAGGTGAAGCAGAGCCTGGAATTGGTAAGGCAGTGCCGGCGGCAGATGCCGGCGGGGCCGGTGCGGGCGGAGCTGCCCTTGGTTCTGCGGCCGGAAGCGGGCCGGGAGGCGTACGGCCGGGTGGAGGCGCCCAAGGGAGAGCTGGCGTTCTACCTGGTGAGTGACGGGAGCATAGCGCCGTACCGGTGCAAGATACGGTCGCCTTCGCTGATCAACCTGACCACGATTCGGGAGCTGCTGGTTGGCTGGAAGCTGGCGGACATGATAGTGACGCTGGGTAGTATTGACATAAACATGGGCGAAGTGGACCGCTGATGGTCCCGTTCCTGGAAGAAAACGTGGTCTACCGGGGCATCTACTGCTTCTTCTCCGGCAACGAGGGGAACGCGGAATGGTGCGGAGGCCGGGACGGCATATTCCCCGGAGGCTACGAGTGGGCGGGCTATTTCATTGCCGGGTTCGCCATCATCCTAATCCTGGTGAACGGCGCGCTGCTGGGGGCGGCGGTCTTCGTGTGGGGAGAGCGGCGGTTGCTGGCGCGATTCCAGGCGCGGCGTGGGCCCAACCGGTGGGGCCCGTTCGGGCTGCTACAGCCGATTGCGGACCTGCTGAAGCTGATAACCAAAGAAGACCTGATGCCCACGGCGGCGGACAAGATCGTGTTCACGCTGGTTCCCATCGTGATGTTGATGTCGCTGCTGTTGAGCCTGGCGGTAATCCCCTTCGGGAGGAACACGTACCTGGCGGACCTGAACGTGGGGATTCTCTACTTCGTGGCGGTGGGGTCCATAAGCACGATAGCAATATTCATGGCAGGCTGGTCCTCCGGGAACCGGTACGCGATGTTCGGGGCGATGCGGGGCGTGGCGATGCTGATCAGCTATGAGATCCCGCTAGTGCTTTCGCTGGCGGGGGTGGTGCTGATCGCGGGGTCGATGTCTGTTGTGAGCGTGGTGGAAGCGCAGACGTTGCCGCTGATAGTGGTGCAGCCGCTGGGGGCGTTCCTGTTTATGGTTGGGATATCCGCGGAGCTGAACCGCACACCCTTCGATATTATGGAAGCGGAGTCAGAGATTGTTGCCGGGTACCATACGGAGTACAGCGGGATAAAATTCGGGCTGATACAGGCGGCGGAGATGGCAGGGGTGCTGGCGGCCTCGGCGATGCTGGCTACGCTGTTCCTGGGCGGGTGGTCCGGGCCGTTCCTTTCGGGGCAGCTAGGGGCCTTCTGGTTCCTGTTGAAGCTGAGCTGTTTTGTTTTTCTGTTCATTTGGATAAGGGGCACGTTCCCGCGGCTGCGGATAGACCAGATCATGGCCTTCGCGTGGAAGTTCTTGCTGCCGCTGTCGATGATAAACCTGGTGGCCACGGCGGTGGAGGTTTATTTCTTTGGACACTTCCGGGCAGATGATCCGGGGGTGCTGACGCGGACGGAGTTGGGGTATATGACGGCCATAAACGTGCCGCTGGCGGTGGCGTCCATAGCGGCGTTTGGGCGGTTCACGCGAGAGAAGATTAGCATGCAGCCGGTGCGCTTCGCCCCAATGGCGGCGACGCCGGGGTTGGCGGAGGGGGACTGATGTATGGACTAGGACTGGCCAAGGGGCTGATGGTGACGATGAAGAACTTCATCCGGCCACCGTTTACCATCCAGTACCCGGAGGAGAGGATACCGCAGCACCCCCGCTTTCGAGGCGAGGAGTTCGTGTGGTACGAGGAGCGGTGCACGGGGTGCGCATCCTGCGCCAAGTATTGCCCTCTGGGGATCATTAAGATTGTGACGAAGCCCAGCGAGACGGCGGTGCAGGAGGGGGACAAGTACGACCTGGAAGTTTTCGACATAGATATAGGCAGGTGCATGTTCTGCGGCTTGTGCGTGGAGGCGTGCCCCTACGACGCGCTGTTTATGGGGAGCGGGTTTGAGCGAGGGCAGGACCAGCGCAAGGACCTGGTGATCAGCGTAGACGAGCTTCGGCGGGCGGACAAACGTCCCAGCACGTGGTTCCGGCCGCAGTTGGAGGGGCAAGGGTACGACCCGCACGAGGGGAGCCCGTTGTCCTGGGAGCAGGTGGGCCGGGAGAAGTGGCTGTGGCATCAGCGGGAGAAGGCGGGGGCGAAGCTGCGACGGCCCAAGATAGGGACCGCGGCGGCGGAAGACACGGAGGAGAAGGACTAGTTGCTCTTTGCGGATGTAGTCTTCTGGGTGCTGGCGGCAGGGGGCGTGGGGGCCGCGCTGGGGGTGGTGCTGCTGAAGGACATGTTCCGCTCCGCGCTGCTGCTGGTGGTGGTGTTCCTGAGCATTGCGGGGCACTTCGTGCTGCTGTCGGCGGAGTTCCTGGCGGTGGTGCAGGTTCTGATCTACGCCGGGGCGATAAGCATTCTGATAATCTTCGCGCTGATGCTGACGCAAAACGTGCAGCAGGGGAACCTGCCGAACCGGATGCAGGCGCCGGCGGTGCTGCTGCCCGCGTTGCTGCTTTCGGCCCTGGTATTTGTGTTCGTGGACACGGACTGGCGGCTGACGGAGTCGCTGCCCAACGCAGGGGCGATTGTTGACGCGGCGTTTATAGACACGCCGGCAAGCCTGGCGAAGCTGCTGCTAGAGAACTACGCGATGGCGTTCGGGGCGGCGGGTGCGCTGCTGCTGGCGTCAATTATCGGCGCGCTGTCGCTGGTGCGGGAGGACTAGCGATGGAGCTGGAGCGATTCCTGGTGCTTTCGGCGGTGCTGTTCTGCGTGGGCCTGTACGGTGTGCTGGCGAGGCGGAACGCGATAACGGTGCTGATGTCGCTGGAGTTGATGTTCACGGCGGTGACGCTGGCGGCGGTGGCAATGTCTCGCTACGTGACCAGCGGGACAGTGGCGGCGGACCGGGGGAACATGTCCGAGGTGGCGCTGCAAACCTTGCTGACGGGGCAGGTGTTGGCGCTGTTTATCATAGTGGTGGCGGCTGCGGAAATTGCGCTGGGGTTGGGGATAGTCATAGCGCTGTACCGCAGCCGGGGGACGGTGGACGTGAGTCAGGCCAACGTGATGAGCCGGTAGGACGCAGCCATGTGGGTTGATTTTATGCGAGCCCCCAACCTGATGATTGCCGAGATGTGGAAGGAGGTGATCGAGGGTGAGGGGTTGCCGGTGCGGCTGCTGCCGGAGGGCGATATCCTGGACTGGAGCGAGCGGTCGCCGTTTCGGATCATGGTGCCCCGGGGCCGGGAACACGTTGCCGAGGAGATTCTGAGGAAGCTCTAGATGATCTCTGAGGCCGGTGTATGGACTATATTCTTCTTGCCTGTCGGCGCCCTGGTACTCATAGCCCTGGTAATCCGGCCCTTCTTTAACCAGTACTCGAGGTATGCCGGGTACGTGCTGATAGCGGCGCTGACGGCGGCGCTGGGGCTGTCCGTGTGGACGCTGCAATCGGTCATCACGAACGACAACAGTGCGCTGACGTTCCAGTCGCACGAGTGGCTGACCATCGGCGGGCTGGATGTGCGGATCGGGCTGATGGTGGACTCGCTGACGGCGGTGATGCTGGTGGTGGTGACCGGGGTGAGCCTGATGGTCCAGGTGTACTCACAGGGGTACATGAAGGGCGACCCCGGGTACGCCAGGTACTTCGCGTTTATGGGGCTGTTCTCGGCGGCGATGCTGGGTCTGGTGCTGGCCAGCAACATAATCCAGCTTTACGTGATGTGGGAGCTGGTGGGGCTGGGGTCTTATCTGCTGATCGGCTTCTGGCACCACCGGCCATCGGCGGCGGCGGCGGCGAAGAAGGCGTTCCTGGTGACGCGGATAGGCGATTTCGGGTTCCTGCTGGCGATCCTCTACCTGTTTTTCAACCAGGGCGCTTTCGCCGACCACGGGCTGAACCCGCTGGAGATTAGGGACATCTACGCGGCGGTGCCGCTGATTGAAAGCGGCGCGCTGGCGGCGCTGGGCGGGCTGGGGCTGACGTGGGTGGCGGTGGGGATATTCTTTGGGGCGGCGGGAAAGTCTGCGCAGTTCCCGCTGCATGTGTGGCTGCCGGACGCGATGGAGGGTCCCACGCCGGTGAGCGCGCTGATACACGCGGCGACGATGGTGGCGGCGGGGGTGTTCCTGGTGGCACGCTTCTTCCCGGTGTTCCAGGCCTCGTCCGAGGCGATGAGCGCGGTGGCGATTGTTGGGGCGTTTACGGCGGTGTTCGCGGCGACCATGGGGCTGGTGTCCAACGATATTAAACGGGTACTGGCGTACTCCACCATAAGCCAGTTGGGTTACATGATGGCGGCCCTGGGCATAGGCGCGTATGGCCCGGCCATCTTCCACCTGTTCAATCACGCCTTTTTTAAGGCGCTGCTGTTTCTTGGGGCGGGCAGCGTGAACCACGCCACGGGGACGTTCGACATGCGGTACATGGGCGGGTTGCGAAAGGTGATGCCCTGGACGTATGCCGGGATGCTGATAGGCGGGCTGAGCCTGGTGGGGATCTTTCCGTTGGCGGGGTTCTGGAGCAAGGATGAGATATTGGGGCACGCCTGGCACGGGGTGGGCAGCGTGGACGGCGTGGTGTTCTGGCTGCTGATTGTTGGGGTGGCGATGACGGCCTTCTATACGTTCCGAATGCTGTATATGACTTTCCACGGCCAGTTCAAGGGAGGGGTGGCGGCGGAGCCGGAGGAGCAGCGGGTGCCCAGTCCCACGGGTGAGGCGCCTCAGGTTCACCTGGCGGAATCGCCGATGGTGATGGTGATGCCGATGGCGGCGCTGGCGGTGGCGGCGGCGCTATCCGGGTACCTGGCGAACCCGCAGCAGGGCTGGTTTGGAATACCGCATCATTGGTTCAGCGAGTTCACGCATGCAGAGTTCCTGCACGCCGGGGCGCTGGACCTGAATGTGTGGCTGGCGGTGATAACGATGGCGGTGGCGGTGGTGACGATTGGGTTGGCGACGGTGGTGTACGTGAAGGGGCGCCGGCCGCCGAAGGAGTTGGAGGAGGCGCTGGCCCCGGCGAAGGAGGTGCTGGCGCAGCGGTACTATATGGACCACGCCTTTGAGGAAGGGCTGGTCAACCGAGTCTTTTACCAGCGGACGGCGGGGTTCTTAGACTGGTTCGATTCGCACATGGTGGACGGGTCGGTGGACATGGTGGGCTGGATGTCACGGAACGTGGGGCGGGCGGTGGCTCGGCTGCAAACGGGGCAGGCGCAGGCGTACGCGGTGGGCATATCAACCGGGGTGCTGGTGATCCTGTTGGTGTACCTGTTATGGGGATAGAGTAACAGTGGACACGTTCGACGGCCTGCTAACCGCCACGCTGTTCCTCCCCCTGGCAGGGGCGATCTTGATTATCGCGCTGCTGCGGGACGACCGGCTGGTGCGGCTGTGGGCGGTGGCGATTGGGGTGGCGGACCTGGCGCTGGCGATTATCGTGTTCACGCGGTTCGACCCGGATGGCACGGCGCGGTTCCAGCTTATAGACAAGTTCGTTTGGATAAAGGGCACCGCGTTCACGGCGCAGTACCAGCTTGGGGTGGACGGGCTGAGCGCGCCACTGGTGCTGCTCACGGGGCTGCTGGGGCTTTGCGCGGTGCTGGCCTCGTGGAAGATCCGGCACCGGGTACGGGAGTACTTTGCCTGGCTGCTGATCCTCCAGACGGCGGTGATGGGCGTCTTTGTGTCGCTGGACTTCCTGCTGTTCTTCGTGTTCTGGGAGCTGGAGCTGATCCCGATGTACTTCCTGATCTCCATCTGGGGAACGGGACGGCGGCAGTACTCGGCGATGAAATTTGTGATGTTCACGTTCCTGGGCAGCGCCTTCATGCTGGTGGGGATACTGTCGCTGTTCTTCGCGTCCAAC
Source organism: Dehalococcoidia bacterium (assembly GCA_965247585.1). Classification (GTDB taxonomy): domain Bacteria; phylum Chloroflexota; class Dehalococcoidia; order Lucifugimonadales; genus CBDFHC01. Next base: position 727,406 of record CBDFHC010000005.1, on the reverse strand, counting down.
ATCGGGCACTTCGACATGACGATGCTGGCGGAAGGCGGGGCCGGGACGGCGGCGACGCTGCTGCCGCTGACGGTGGTGTTCTGGTTCTTCTTCGTGGCGTTCGCTATAAAGCTGCCGTTGTTGCCGGTGCATACGTGGCTGCCGGACGCGCACACGGACGCGCCGACGGCGGTGAGCGTGATGCTGGCGGGGGTGCTGCTGAAGATGGGGGGCTATGGCCTGCTTCGAATCTCAGTGGGGATGTTCCCGGGAATTGCCCAGAACCACGCCCTGGAGCTAACGCTGCTGGCGGTGATCACGATACTGTACGCCGCGGTGGTGACGCTGCGGCAGACGGACTTGAAGCGGCTCATTGCGTACAGCAGCATAAGCCACATGGGGCTGGTGCTGCTGGGCATTGGCTCTATTGGGCTAGCCGGCGGGGGGTTCTCGTCGGTGGGTCTGACGGGAGCGGCGATGCAGCTTTTCACCCACGGAACCATCACCGGGCTGTTGTTCTTAGCCGTTGGGTTGATATATGACAAGACGCATACGAGGTATATCCCGGACCTGGGGGGGCTGGCGGGCCGGATGCCGTTGGTTGCTGGGGCGTTCCTGATCGCTGGGCTGGCGTCACTGGGGCTGCCGGGGACGAGCGGGTTCGTGGCGGAGCTGCTGGTGTTTCTTGGGAGCTTCAAGGCGTATCCGTTGCTTACGGCGTTCGGGGCGTTCGGCATTGTGCTGACAGCAGGATATATCTTGTGGATGGCGGAGCGGGTGCTGTTCGGGCCGTCGCGGCGGCGGTTCGCGGAGCTGAAGGACTGCAGCCTGATAGAGGCGGCGCCGCTGGCGTTGCTGGTGGCGGCCATCCTGGTGTTCGGCATCTACCCCTCGCTGCTTACCGATGTATTTCGCGCCGGAATAGACCCCATAGCGGCGATGATGAGATAGCGAATGTCTGACCACGACGTATATCTGCTCTCGCCGGAGATAAGCATGGTGGGGTTGGCCCTGCTGGTGATGGGGCTGGACCTGCTGGTGAACCGAAAGGGGCTGCTGGCGCTGGTGGCGGTGGTGGGGCTGGCGGTGCCGGTGGGGTTGAGCATAGTGCTGTGGGACGACGTTCACTCTCAGGCCACGGGGCAGATGGTGGGCGTGTTTGGGGCGCTGACCATAGACAAGTTCGCGCTCTTTTTCAAGCTGCTGGTGCTGGGGATCACCGGGCTGGTGATAATGGCCTCGGTGGACTACATGCGGCACTTGAAGCGGTTGCAGGGGGAGTTCCTGGGGCTGGTGCTGCTTTCGGCGACAGGGATGATGGCGCTGGCGACGGCGACGGAGCTGATAACGATATACGTGTCGCTAGAGCTGACGGCGCTGCCGATGGTGGCGATGGCGGCGTTCCTGATGACGCCGCGGTCCAGCGAGGCGGGGCTGAAGTTCCTGGTGCTGAATGGGGTGAGCTCGGCGCTGCTGCTGTACGGGATTGTGCTGGTGCTGGGGTTCGCGGGGACTACATACCTGCCCGCGATCGGCGAAGCGCTGGCGGGGCCGGTGGACCCGGGAGTGCCCTTTGGGAGCTACGGGCTGCTGCTGGGGGTAATCCTGGTGGTGGCGGGGTTCGGCTTCAAGATATCATCGGTGCCGTTCCAGATGTGGGTGCCGGACGTGTACGAGGGCGGGCCGACGCCAGCGGTGGCGTTCCTTTCGGTGGCGAGCAAGGCGGCGGGATTTGCCATCCTGCTGCGGGTGTTCTACGTGGCGTTTCCCGCGTTCGACGTGGACTGGGCGATGCTGTTCGCGGTGCTGGCGGCGGTGTCAATGACGGTGGGGAACTTGGTGGCGATGGCGCAGAGCAATATCAAGCGGCTGCTGGGGTACAGCACGATAGCGAACGCGGGGTACATGATGGTGGGGCTGGCGGCGGTGGCGGGGCGAGTGGGGGGAGTAGGCGAGTCGGCGGGGGCCAGCAGCCTGCTGTTTTACCTGGCGGCGTACGCGGCTACTAACCTGGCGGCGTTCTTCGCGATAATCGCCATCTCGAACAAGGTGGAGAGCGACCAGATAGACGACTACGCGGGGGTGGGCCAGCGGGCGCCGATGGTCGCGCTGGTGCTGGGGGTGGCGATGATTTCGCTGATAGGGATGCCGCCCACGGGGCTGTTTATAGGCAAGATATTCCTGTTCAGCGCGGCGGTGCAGGCGGACCTGGCGTGGTTGGCGGTGCTGGGGGTGGTGAACAGCGTGGTGTCGGCTTACTACTACCTGCGAGTAGTGCGGGTGATGTACATGGAGGAGCCGGCATCGGAGGAGAAGGTGCCGTCCTCGGTGCCGTTCCGGGTGGCGCTGGGGGTGAGCGGGCTGGCGGTGCTGGTGATGGGGATAGCGCCGCGGCTGATGACGTGGGTGACGGACGTGGCGGCGGGGTCGTTGACGGGGGGGTAGGGGGATAGGGGCGACGTCTCGAACGTCCAGCGGCAAGTTGATAGCGAACGGGCGGCGAAGCATAATTGTTAGATGGATGTCTTATTAGCGGTAATGGCGGATTACGCCAACGTCACGAGTTCAGGCAAGCTAAACGTGATGGGAATCTTCAACGAAATAAATCCGCCGACTCTGCCATTCGTGCTGCCGCAGATGTACCTAGTAACAACCTACAGTGCTGGGTCTGGGGAATTCGGAACTAAGAAGAACACACGGATCTTGCTGTCAGACGAAGACGGCAGCGAACTGCTGGCCATTAGTCAAGAGCTGAATATTCCAAAGCCCCGGAAACCTGGTGCGAGGGCGTTTATCAACCAGATGGTTGGTCTGGCACGGGTAAAATTTAACAATCCCGGGGACTATCAAATTTCTATACTGGTGGATAATGAACTAAAAATAACGGTCCCGGTTACGGTTAATCCTCCACCGAGTGAGCCAGAGAAGAAAAGTTGATGACAACGCCTCAAGGAACGTCTGGATGCGGTGATGTTGCCGGTGACTAGCCGAATTGAGACCGAGCGACTAGGAGACAGCGTAGTAGAGGAATGGATGGCGGCGGGACTGAAAGCACCTTCCCGGATATCGGGCGTAGTACAAACAATGGAACGAAGAACGATACGAAAAAAGCTGGGTGTGCTGTCGCAAAGAGACTTTGCCGTAGTGCAAGAGAACATCAAGCGGTTGCTTCTGAGACTCCGGGCAAAGGGGCTTAGCCCCTCTGCACTCCCTTTTTATCAGCCTGCTGGAACAAGAAACAGGAACGCCGGGCGTTAGCCCGGCGTTCCTGTTGTATCTACGTGTAGCTGACCGCGTCGTCAGCCTTTCCCGCGGTACCTATGACCCGGAACCGCTCTTGCTGTCCCTTGAGCCGGATTTGCTGTTCTTGTCTGATCCCGAGTTGCTGCCGCACAGGGGGTTGTTGGCGTCGTGCTGGTTGACCGACTCCGCCAGGTCCTTGGCACGGTTCAGGTCGTCCTTGGTGGCGTTGGGGTTGTTCAGGATGGCTTCGACCTCGGCTATCAGGGCCTCGAAGGAGAGTACCTCTGCCGGTGCGCCGTTCCCCGAGCCGCTGCCACTCTGGCTGCCCTGGTCTATGGTGATGGCCTCGTCGAATGTGATTCCGCCCTTGGCGAAGTTCAGCCATGCCGCCAGGGCCTGTGACGTGGCGTCGCGGCGCTTCTTGTCCAGCTTGTTGCCGCTGCCCGAGCCGCTCTTGTCGTCACCCTTCTTCTTCTTTTTCTTGCCACTGCCGGAGCCTGAGCCCGAGTCCTTGGACTGGTTGCTCCCGTTGCCGCTGCCGCCACGGTTGCTCCCGTTCTTGGGGTCCAGCACCTGCTGAGCCTGAGCTATGGTCCCCGCGGCTACGGTCTCCGAGAAGACCCCGCTGGCGAAGTTGACCACGTCCAGGTACGTCTGCAACGTGGGGTCGTCTATCTGGGCTTTCTTACCCTTACCGCTGAACTGCTTCTTCCAGAAGCCCTTGCTCTCGGTGCAGTCGCAGGCGCCGGTGATGATGACCGAGTGGGTGGCGCTGGAGGAGTTGTCCGCCAGGTCGACGGCGGTGTGGGTGACGGTAATCACGCCGATGGGCTGCAGCGAGCCGCTGGGTGGGCTGCTGGTCAAAGTGGCGATGCCCGAGAGGTTGTCCGTGGCGGTGGGGGAGTAGGTAGCGGGCTCATCCTCTGGGAAGACCTGGCCGTCCGGGGCCGTGACCACAGGAGCGGTCTTGTCGATGTTGATACCACCGACCAAGGCTGAGGCAGAGTTGCCGGCCAGGTCGACCACGGTGCCGCTGGCGGACAGGCCCGCGTCCTCAGCGGTGAGCAAGTCATCGCCGAAGTCGCTGGCGCCGGCGTCGATGCCGGAGAGTCCATCCGCCGCGGTGTAGCTGACCGTAACGTTGGTGTTGTTCCAACCGTTGCCATTGGGGGCGGGAGAAGCGCTGCCGCTGATGGTGGGGGCCGTGGCGTCCCACTTGAGTGTGACGCTATCCGAGGCGGAACCGCCTGCGGACTCCGCCGAACAGGTATAGGTAACGCCGGAGGTGTCTACGGTGACGTTCTGGGTCTCGCAGCCGGTGGTGGTGACGTCAGACTCGTCGTCAGTGACGGTCCAGGTGACCGTGACGTCGGAGGTGTACCAGCCGTTGTTGCCCAAGGCGCCGGAGACGTCCACGCTGATGGCGGGAGGCGTGTCGTCAGACGGAGCTGGGCTAACCTCTTGCGTCAGCGGGAAATTATCTCTGGCGTTTCTCACCCTGCTATTGGGGCCATAGCCACTGTCACAGAACCCGTCACTGTCGCCGTCGTTACAGCCCTCGCCGGGTTGGTCGAAGATGTCAAACCAGTTGCCGCCCCCATTCGCCTTGGACAGATTGAACACATTCGGACTACCGCTGCCGCCTATTCTGCCGGCGCTCCTATCGTTGATGTATGTCCCAAAATTGTTCCTGAAGTTATTGTTGTAGATCTTGCTACCACTGGTATTGCTGGTGATGTACAGGGCTCCAAACCGCCGCCCGGTGTCGTGGATCGTATTGCGCGACACAATATTGTTCGATCCGCCGCCGAGCCACAACCCGATGTAGTACCCGGTGAAGTCGTTCCCCGTAATCGTGTTGCCATTACCGTAGATGTACAACCCGTACGCCCGCGCACCCAGCGGGGAATCGAAGATGTTATCGGTGATAATCGCGTTGGTGACGCCGTTATCGTGGCTGTACCAGCCCGTCGACTCGAAGTAATTGTTGCTCCAGACGTGGCCGGATCCGCCACCAATCAGCAGAGCATCGAGCCGGGTTGATATGACGTTGCCCGACAGGGTCAGCCGATCAGTAGTTCCCCCGGTCTGTATGCCGATGACTACGTTAACCTCGATGGTGCTGTCGGTGACGGTCAGATCAGGTGCATTGGGAGCGTAAATCCCGATCCGAAAGTTCTCGAGCTGGATGCTCTTAACGACAACATTGGCCTGACCGGAAACCTGGACACCTTTCGACGATGAACCGCCGCCTCCGATTACTCGGTACCCGTTGCCATCGAGAGTGACTCCGCTGGCCTGGATCTCCAGTCCAACCCCATTGTAGCCAGTGGGGCACACTACGTCGGCCGTGAGGGTGGTGTCAGCAGTGATCGTGTCCCCGCAGGCAATTCCGGAAGCGGCGACTATAGATGTCGTCACAGTAAGCGCGCCTACGTTGTCTCCATAGCCGCTGTCAATGGTGCCGTACCGGACTCCTACAGCTCCTGGGGGAACCGGTAATGGTCCACTGTTGTATACCCCCGGACCCCCGGTAGAGAACCAATTTGCGTTGGTTATCGCAGTGGGAGAAATAGGGTAAAACCAACTAGGTGGCATAGGGAGAGGACCAGAGGGCACAACGGGAAAATCACCTGCTCGAACCGCAGGATAGGTAGGCGGTAGTGGTATCGTCGTGCCGCTGCCATCGACGAATTCAGCGACAAAACAGCATCCGTTGGCGTAGTCAGTGCCAGATCCGACACGGCCTGTGAAACCGGAGGCGATTACCTCAATTTACGAGGCATTGGTAAGATCGAGGCCTGAATCCACAGGCGCTGACCCGTCCGACCCAATAAGGTTGCCCGGCAACCCAGCCGCCCCAGGCACGGTAACGGTGTTGGTATTGGCGCTAACAATTCCGATCACTGCCAGCGTTAGCACCGCCAGCAAACCAAGGGTAAGTCCCAGGACTACTGAGCGTCTCCAACCGGCCTTAGATTTAGACATTCGCCCTCCATTCGTCATGCGCACGAATTCCGAGGCGGAACTGGCGCCTAGACAACCTTACCAGAGAACTCTTTTACATCTCAATTAACGTAACTTAACGGAACCTACATGTTATTAAACTAACCGGACGCTTCCTAATATCGAACTGAGTTTAGGCAGGCGTCCGACCGGCCCTGGGCTACGTCTGGTCATCCCTGACGACCACCTGGGGCAGCGCGGTTTGACTGCCCCTGGAGGCGATGCTAGAGTTGCCACGGTTTTTCGACCGCGATCTCTATTCAAGTGATGCAAGGTAGCCGTCCGGTGAAGCCGATCAACACGGTTGGGATTATCTTTAACGCCAGAGCGCCTCGGGCTGTGGCAATGGCGGAGGAGGTGCATCAGGCCGTCAGCCCGCTGCGGCGGTGCTGGAAGAAGGCGGCCAACGGCGCTGCCACGCATCCGCTGATAGAAGAGACGGACCTGTTGATAACTGTTGGGGGGGACGGGACGATTCTCCGCGCGGCGCAGGCGGCGGCCCCGCACCGGGTGCCCATTTTGGGAATAAACCTGGGACGCCTGGGTTTTATGACGGAGCTGCGGGCCGAGGAGGCGCTCTCCAAGATTCCCACGTTCCTGGAGGGCGCGGGGTGGGTGGAGGAGCGGGCGATGCTGAAGGTGCGGGTGCTTCGCGGAGAAGGGTCGGCCCAGACGGCGGAGAGCCCCAGCTATCACGCGCTGAACGACGTGGTGCTGGGCCGAGGCGCGGTGGCCCGGGTTATTCGAGTGCAGGCGTGGATCGACGGGGCGCACCTGACGTTCTATCGGGCCGACGCGGTGGTTATCTGCACGGCGACGGGGAGCACGGGGTACAACCTTTCAGCGGGCGGGCCCATTCTGCAACCGCAGGCGCAGGAGATGGTGCTGAAGCCGGTGGCGCCGCACGTTGGGCTGGCGACGGCGCTGGTGCTGCCTTCATCGGCGGTGGTGGAGCTGCAGATAGAGTCAGAGGACCCGGCGATTTTCAGCGTGGACGGTTTTATGGACCTGTCGCTGCAGAAGGGGGACGGGGTGAGGGTGGAGAGGAGCGAGATGACGGGGTTGTTCCTGCGGGACCGGGCGCCGGAGGAGTTCTACGGGTCGCTGACGCGGCGGTTGGGCTTCGAGTCGAACCAGGGCGCCGGCCGGGCCGTTTTCTATTAGCCTGCTCACGATGACTTTCCCCCAGAACGAGCCCACGGTGGAGTCCTCTCGGCCCTATGAAGGCAAGATAGTCAATCTGCGGGTGGATACGGTGCGCCTTCCCAGCGGGCGGCTGATCAGCCGGGAGATCATAGAGCACGGGGACTGCGTTTGCATCGTGCCGCTGGACCGCGACGGCAACGCGGTGCTGGTGCGGCAGTACCGGAAGGCGATTGAGCGGTATCTGCTGGAGGTGCCCGCCGGTGGCATTGACCCCGGCGAGGCGGCGGAGGAGGCCGCGCACCGGGAGCTGCGGGAGGAGACGGGTTACCGCGCCGGCAGGATGGAGCAGCTGAGCTACTTCTGGACGACGCCGGGTTACTGCACCGAGGGGATGCACGCGTTCCTGGCGACGGAGCTGGAAGCGGGCGAGGGGCAGCCGGAAGAGGACGAGAGCATAGAGCTGGTGAAGGTGTCGCTGGAGCGGGTGCCGGAGATGATCGCCGCCGGGGAGATACAGGACGCGAAGAGCATAGCGTCGCTGATGCTGGTGGTGGGGAGGCGGGGCCGAACGCCGTAACGCCTCCGGCGGCCGGTCTCTCGCGCGTTTTCGTTGCCTTGGGATGGGCTATTTGCTAACATTGGCCGTCGGTTAAGATTGGTTCGGAGGCAAAGGGTTGCTGGAACACGACGTGCTGGTGGTGGGTGGGGGCCTGGCGGGAATGCGTGCCGCGTTGGCGGCCCATGAGCGAGGGGCCAATGTGGCTATCCTGAGCAAGGTGCACCCGGTGCGGAGCCATTCCAACGCCGCCCAGGGCGGCATAAACGCGGCGCTTACGGACCGGGGCGACGACTGGCAGCAGCACGCCTTCGATACGGTGAAGGGGAGCGACTACCTGGGAGACCAGGACGCCATTGAGATCATGTGCCGCGAGGCGGGGCCGGAGCTTATTTCGCTGGAGCACATGGGGGTAATTTTTAACCGTGACGAGGAGGGGCGGCTGGGGACCCGGGCGTTTGGGGGGCAGGAAAAGGCGCGGACGTTTTTCGTGGCGGACTTCACTGGACAGGCGATGCTCCACGTGCTGTACGAGCAGCTCATGAAGGCCGACGTGAAGGTCTACGAGGAGTGGTTCGTGATGTCCCTGGTCATGGAGGAGGGGGAGTGCTGTGGGGTGGTGGCGATGGAGATAGCCACGGGGCGGATTTACGTCGTTCGGGCCAAGGCGGTGATCCTGGCCACGGGCGGGTTGGGCCGGCTGTTCGAGCCGAGCACCAACGCGCTGATAGTCACCGGCGACGGGATGGCGCTGGCGTACCAGGCGGGGGCGCCGCTGATGGATATGGAGATGATCCAGTACCACCCTACCACGCTGACGGGCAGCGGGGTGCTGATTACTGAGGGGGCGAGGGGTGAGGGGGCTTATCTGCTCAATAGCGAAGGCGACCGGTTCATGGAGCGGTACGCGCCGAGCATGATGGAGCTGGCGTCACGGGACGTTGTGTCCCGGGCCGAGCAGACGGAGATCAACGAGGGAAGGGGCATTGACGGCTGCGTGCTGCTGGACCTGCGGCACCTGGGCGAGGACTTGATCCGGGAGCGATTGACCCAGATCGTAGACATTGGGATGGACTTCGCCGGGGTGAACATCATCAAGGAGCCGATCCCCATCAGGCCGGGGATGCACTATATCATGGGTGGAATCAAGACGGACGTGGACGGTCGAACGAACATCCCGGGCCTCTACGCCGCCGGGGAGTGCGCCAACGTGAGCGTACACGGGGGCAACCGGCTGGGCGCGAATTCGCTGCTGGACACGGTGGTGTTCGGGCGGCGGTCCGGTGAGCATGCGGCGCAGGCCACGGCGGAGATGGAGTACAAGCTGTTCAACGTGGAGGCCTACGCGGAGCAGGCGGAGGACCAGTTCCGGGTGCTCTACTCTCGGGACAGCAACGGGAACCGGTGGTCCAAGATCCGGGTCGAGATGGGCACTGAGATGGACCGAAACTTCGGCGTGTACCGGGACGAGCAAGGGATGCAGTCGCTTCGCAAAAACGTGGAAGGGTTCAAGGAGCAGTACGCCACGGTATCGTTGCAGGACAAAGGAAGGCATTTCAACACGGACCTGGTGTTTACGCTGGAGCTGGGCTTCATGCTGGAGTGCGCGGAGGCGATTGTGGTCAGCGGACTGGAGCGTAAGGAGAGCCGCGGCGCGCACTCCCGGACCGACTATCCAAGCCGTGATGACGAGAACTGGCTGAAGCACGTCCTGGTGACCAGGACGCCGGACGGCCCGGAAATCTCCCACCTGCCGGCGGTGATTACGCAGTGGGAACCGCAGGAGAGGAAGTATTGATGCAAGTAACCGTCTCAGTAAGACGTTCTGATCCCGCCGAGTCCGGCCAGGAAGCATACTGGCAGGACTACAACTTGGAGATGGAAGAGACGGCCAGTGTCCTGGACTCGCTGATCAAGATAAGGGAAGAGGTGGACGGCAGCCTGGCGCTGAGGTGCTCTTGTCGAAGCGCCATCTGCGGGTCCTGTGCCATGCGGATCAACGGGCACGCCAAGCTGGCGTGCAACACCAAGCTGACGGCAGTGGTGTCTGACGGCGGCAGGGTGACGGTGGAGCCGATGGGCAATATGCCGGTGGTGAAGGACCTGGTGGTGGACCAGCAGCTTTTCTGGGACAAGGTGCGGCAGGTGTCGCCGTGGCTCCAGCCGGAGGGACCGGAGCCGGAGGGCGAGTACCTGGCGCCAAACAAGGATATGGTGCATCTGGCGGGGGTGATGGCCTGCATTATGTGTGGGGCCTGTGTATCTGACTGCACGGTGCTGGAGGTGGATAAGAACTTCATTGGGCCGGCGGCGCTGGCCAAGGCGTACCGCTTCGTGGCGGACCCCCGGGACGGGGAGGACAAGTCGCGGCTGGGGATGCTCAGCGAGTATAGCGGGGTGTGGGACTGCACGCGTTGCTACGAGTGCGTGGAGGTGTGCCCCAAGGACGTGGCGCCGATGGACCGGATAATGGCGTTGCGGGACCGAGCAATGGAGCAGGGTTACGACGATAATTACGGCGCCCGTCACACGGAGGCATTCGCCGAGTCGGTCAGCCACAGCGGCTGGCTCAACGAGCTGATGTTGCCGATAAAGACCCTTGGCATGTTTAACCTGCCGGCTATGATGAGCATGGCCCCGGTGGGGCTGCGGGCCTTACTGAGGGGAAAGATGCCCCCGCTGTTTCACAAATCGGTGCCGGAAGTGGAGAAGGTGCGACGCCTGGTAAAAAAGGTGGAGGCGGAGCAGGAGCAGAAGCAGAAGTAGTGTCGGCGTCCATATCTAAACAGGAGAGTTAGCTTGAAGTTCGCCTTTTTCCCCGGTTGCGTATCCCGCGGCGGTTGCCCGGAGCTTTACCCCGCCACCATCAAGGTCTGCCAGAAGCTGGGTTTTGAGCTGGACGAACTGCAGGAGCGCGGCGCCACGTGTACCGGTGCCGGGGTGTTGCAGGAGAAGAACCAGTTCCTGGGTGACGTGCTCAACGCGCGAACCTTCGCCATAGCGGAGCAGATAGACCTGCCGATCATGACGATTTGCAGCACCTGCCAGGGGGTGATGAGCCAGGCGAACCGCCGGCTAAAATCGGACGCCGAGTACCTGGCGAGGGTGAACGCCCACCTGGCCGAAGAGGGGCTGGAGTACAAGGGGACGGCCCAGCCTAGGCATCTGCTGTGGATAATCATCGAAGAACTGGGCGTCGAGATGTTGAAGACGATGGTGGTGAGGCCGCTGACCAATCTTCGGCTGGCCCCCTTCTACGGCTGCTATATGGTGCGGCCCAGCGAGGCGCTGGAGGTCCGGCTGTATCCGGAGAGGGAGGACTCGCTTGAGCGGGTGATGGAGGCGCTGGGGGCGGAGGTGGTGGACTACCCCGGCAAGACGCGTTGCTGCGGGTTCCCGATCCTGACCATCAACGAGCAGAACTCGGTGGCGATGGTGGCAAACCATACCAGCACGGTGAAGGACCTGGGTGCCGACGCCATGGTTACGCCGTGCCCGCTGTGCCACCTGAACCTGGACGGGTTTCAGCCGAAGGCGATGCAGCAGGTGGAGCGGAATATCAACCTGCCGATTATTCATCTGCCGCAGTTAGTGGGGCTGGCGCTGGGGTTTGACGCCAAGGAGATGGGGCTGTCACGGCACATCATCTCTGCTAAACGGGTGTTGAGCAAGGTGGCGGTGCGGGGGTAGGGGGGATTCAGTAGTCTGGTATCATTGAAAGTAGAACTTGGAATGCCATCTTCGACGACCCGATTAGTCACCAGTGCTTGCCAAACCGATGGATTTACTCATTGAGGACCTAAGGACGAGGCTAAATGAGCTTTGGCCTAGTGTCAGAGCGCACCTAAACACGATAGGCCCTGCACCGGAAAGTCCTGAAGAATTGGATAGCTTGCTAAAGGCAAATCGCGTCAGACCTAAAGGGCCAGGAATATTAGAGGCATCGATGTTGTTAGGTTTAATTGGTGAGATTCATTCCTCGGATCGCCAACAATTAGGGTGAATCGTTTGGGAAACGATCACCTATATACGGAGTGGCACTGGAGAATCCTGGAACTCCTGCCGGGGGCGGGGACGGTGGTGAGACATGGAGAACCGAGTGTCCCTGGCACTGTCGAAGCATTATTTCTGAATGAGATTTTCACCGGCGTCGGAAAGGGTCTGTGGTGGTCACGAGGTCATGTTTTGGTATCACCTCATTATAGAATTGAGTTTGTAATTAGCTGTCGAGAAGACCCTGAATTGAGCTACGTCAATAATTTTAGCGTGGCACTCTTTGATGATTCGAACCCGACACTTGCACGGAAGGAGGATAAGACTGATCCTAGAATGGCAAGCCTAGTGTGGGAGTATAGAGGGGAAACTAAGTTTGCCGAAGGACTGGTGCATGTTCATAGACTCGCTGATAGTCAAATCCGATATCTTAGAGCGCCTCAGAAGCCTGATCTTTCTACGTTCTTTATAGTAATGAACGACACCATCAAGGTCGCCGGTGGGGAAGAGGGTTCGTGGACAGCCCTATTAGAAGAACCTCCAAAATCGGTTGGACGTCAACTAGAACGACAACTCGGACACAAGCTGATTGGGCTTCGCAGATCCTATGGGAAGATTTTTGAATGGTACAAAAAGGAGGGATTGACAGCTCTGAAATCTCTTCCTGGCAGTGATAGACGTTACAAGAGACTGGCCACAAAGTTCATCGGCGCGCTCCCAACGCCTAGTAGTGCCTCAGTGATGGATATAGAGTTTATCGCTGCGGAGGTGTTAACCGGACTGTTAGAGTTCGGATATCAGAGCACCGACATAGAAAGAGTTCCCATGAATCAGTATGCGAGGCTGATTTTGGGTGAGCGTCTATTATTGGGAACAAACAGAAGTCCAGAGTCGAAGGAGCTGCTGGCAATTTACGGTGAATACAGGCACCAGGGAAACACTACTATGGTTTCATGACGCCCGGTAGCAATATACCGTATATCAATTTTGTTGCTAAGGCGCATGCCCAAGTACCAGCCGATTCGGATCCATACTGGCACTTGGGCATTCAAAGTTTCCGAGTTCCCCGTAGAAGTATTCCGCGAACCGAACGGCCTGTTGACTATTTCTTCCTCCGTATTGCCGCCACATTTGGGATTGGAACGTGGAGAATTGATGAAGGCAGGTTAAATGTACGAGTGTCAGGCCACCGTGAGTTCACTGTGATTCACGACATGTATCCCAGGCGGGAGGAAACGGTGAGTGAAAGCAACATCGAAGTCGGGATAGCCTTCAACTTTAGCTGGGGTCTATTAGCAGCGGTTCCAGGTCTTAAGTATCAGACAATACGGCAAAGTTTCCACAACTCCGTACAGGCACAAAGTGTGCTGGGCTCAAACGGGTCCTGGGTGTGTAGGAGAAGGAAAGGGGAAAGGCGGCTGGAGGGTATCTTCGAGGGCTTTCTAACAATTCAGACACCGCGAGATCAGGGGGTGACGGTGTGGGCCAGCTTGCAGGGAACAGGTCGTGGGGTCAATAGCCGGGATGCAGCTGAGGTTACGTTTAGCCTGCCATAGGAAATTAGGGGCCAATTCTGATAAATTTGGGTTGCGAATATAACTCAATGGGAGGGGTGGTTGGAGCCAGGCGCCGGTGGCAGCGGGGTGTCGCCAGCGATGAAAATCCAGGGCTGGGAATCCCACTCTCGTTAGAGAGCCTCAGAGCTTGTGAGTAATTTGAGCTGGCACAGCGAAACAGGGCGGGACACCCTCAACCCTGATCCACCCAGATTCCTCGATCCTATAAGGACGGACTCGGAATGACATGGCTTTTGTGAGCACTCCGGGCAACTCAATCGACTTCTATTGGATGGCGGGATGCGATACCTCCATAATTGCAGTGTGAAACCCATCGGGCGCGCGTTTCTCCTGCCAGTTATTCTTGCGTTAGTCCTAACTGCTTGAGGCGGTCCTGAGCCGGTCCCTATACCTTCGCCTACTCCCACTCTTACCCCGGCAGCGGCAGCTGAGACAGACCAGATGCCCACCGAGACGGTCCCACCCTCTCCTACTTCCACTTCTACTCCACAACCGCTGCAAGGTGTGGAGAGTCTTATCCGGTCGCTGGACCAACGCGATGCCGAGGCACTTGTGCAGTCGATAGGCAGGCTCGAGGAGATGGGTACGGAGGCCCGTGAGGCGGTACCTACCCTGCTGGACCTGCTGGCCGGCGACGAAAATCCGGGCGTGCGGAGCGCGGCGGCCAAGGCGGTCAGCCTGATTGGGTATCAGGTCCCGGAGGTGTTCCCAGCTCTGTTGGGTTCGGCGTCGCAGGACCAGGACGCGGTGGTCCGGGCCGAGGCGCATCTTGCCTTTCTGGATGCGGTGAGCAGGCGCAGGGGGGGAGAGCAGCCATCAGCCGTGTCACGGTATATGGAAGTTGACGTTTGGGGCCAGGACCCCGGGGCACCGATAAGCTTTAGCGCTCCCAACTGGATAGCCGTAGACGCCGACGATAATCTGTATATCACCGAGTTTTTTGGGAACCGCGTCCAAAAAATCAGCGCCGAAGGCGCGCTTCTGGGTCAGTGGGGTTCAGAAGGGGAAGACGACGGCCAGTTCAGGAGCCCAACGGGCATAGCCATCGACTTCGCGGGCAACGTCTATGTCTCCGAGAGTGGGAATCATAGGGTCCAGAAGTTCTCACCGGACGGGGCTCACCTCACAACCTGGGGATCACAGGGCTCTGCTCCAGGGCAGTTCAGGTCCGCTATGGGCATCGCAGTGGACGCGGACTACAGGGTCTATGTAGCGGACAACGGCAATCACCGTGTCCAGGTCTTTGATTCCGATGGCGAATTCGTGATGGCCTGGGGTGAGCCGGGCAGCGAACTGGGTCAGCTTCAGAACCCGATAGGCGTATCACTGGATGGTGATGGGAACCTGTGGGTGGCGGAGCCGGGGAACGGGCGTGTGCAGAGGTTCACCGTAGCCGGGGAGCCGGTGAAGGGGTGGGATGTGTTGGGCCTGGGCTTTATTCCCCTTTCGGACGCGCAAGCGGTCACGGCGGGAGCATCGGGCGAGGTCTTAGTGTCGAGCGTAAGGAACGGGCGCGTCCTGCAATTCGACGCTAGCGGTGAATTTCTAGGAGACGTGGCCGAGGGGTTAGCAGGTCCGCATGGCACGGCGTTCGACAGCACCGGCGCACTGTACTTGGCTGACACGTTTAATGGGGTGGTTAGGAAGCTGAGGCCGGTGGATAAGGAGTGAGAAACGGAGCGGAAGATTAACCTGCCGATTATTCATCTGCCGCAGTTGGTGGGGCTGGCGCTGGGATTTGACGCCAAGGAGATGGGGGCTGTCGCGGCACATCATCTCGGCGATGCGGGTGTTGAGCAAGTTGGTGGTGCGGGGGGTGGGGAGGAGCGCCGCGTTCCCCCGGGACTTCCAACCGCAGCGGAGCGGTGTGGGAGTGAGGGTGGGTAAGGGCTTGGGCTAGTCTATGCGGTTAGCCGTTCGGTTGAAGTCCGCATACCGCAATGGCAGCGGGCCGTCGCCAGGGATGAAAATCCAGGGTCGGGATTCGGCGTGGACACCGAGGTGGGAAATGCTCTCCCCCCTACACCCAGATTCTTCGTTCCTCACGAACCGGCTCAGAATGACATGGTATATAAGGTTGCTCCGCTGGCGATGAAGTAACCTGACCGGAGCCATGGAAGCAGTATGAGGCGCTATTTTAGAGGGGATCAGGGATTGTGATGGTTCTGGCTGCCGCAAAGGGCGGCGAATCAGAGGTTGGTGGTTCCCACCCACCCGCCCCGAAAGGTTTATTTTAGGTTCTGAGGGACACCCTCAGACACCCGGCAGAGAACCCATGTTCCCTGCACTCTCCTGTGTGGTTGGTGTTGGCTGCGGGCAGGAGGCGCTCTGTCAAAGGCCGGGCTGGGCTATTTTCGATGCGAGGTTGCGAGGGCCGTGATTATGGGCGGAGTTTGGTGATTACCTCTCGGAAGGCGGAGATGGTCTGCTCTACGTCCGCGTCGGTGTGGGCCAGGGAGGGGTAGAACTTGGAGGGGCCGCGGAAGACGCCCTGGTCCTGGAGGAGGTTGCGGAAGCGGTTGTTCATGGGGCCGTCGGCGGAGAGGGTGGAGCGGTAGCCGGAGATCTCAGCGTCGGTGAAGATGATATCGAAAACGGGGTCGACGCCGGAGGTCTGGGCGGGGATTTCGGCCTCGGCGCAGAGGGTGTCCAGGGCGTCGCGGAGGCGGCGGCCGGTGGCCCAGAGGCGCTGGTAGGCGTCGGGGCCCTGACGGCGCAACTCCGCCAAGGTGGCGAGGCCCGCAGCGCAGGCTACCGGGTTACCGTTAAGGGTGCCGATCTGGCCGACTAACGTGTCGGGGTCGGACTGGGAGGCGTCGTAGGTGGACATAATGTCGTCGCGGCCACAGATGGCGGCCAGGGGGTAGCCGCCACCGACGATTTTGCCCACGGCTGCCAGGTCCGGGGTGATGCCGTAGTACTCCTGGGCGCCGCCGTAGGCCATGCGGAATCCGGTGACCACCTCGTCGAAAATGAGGGGGACCTGGTACCGGGCGGTAACGTCGCGCAGCGCCTGGAGGAAGCCGGGCTTGGGGGCGAGGATGCGCTGAACCGGCTCCACAATCACGGCGGCAAGCTCATCATGGTGCCGCTCGATGATGGCGGTGGTGGTCTCGACGTCGTTGTAGGGCGCCACCATGACCAGGTCCTCAATGGCGCGGGGGATGCCGCCGCTGCTGCGGTCTCCCTGAGGGTAGTCCAAGAGTTGCCTGGGCGGGTTGCTGATTAAGGAGTAATCACTGGTGCCGTGGAAGCCACCCTCGAACTTGAGGATTTTGTCGCGCTTGCGAAAAGCGCGGGCGATGCGGAGTCCCTGGAAGCAGGCGTCGGTGCCGCTGGTGGTAAATCGGATCTTCTCGGCACAGGGCACGGCGTTGACAATCTCCTCGGCGAGGAGAACGGCGGACTCGCTGGTGGCGAAGAAGGTGCTGCCACTTTCGACGGCGGTGCCGACCGCGTTGGTGACGGCGGGGTGGGCGTGGCCCAGGACCATGGGGCCGGAGCCCATCAAGTAGTCAATGTACTCGTTGCCGCTGACGTCCCAGATGTGGGAGCCGCTGCCGCGTTTGACGAGGAAGGCGTGGTCATCGTCCAAGGAGACGTTGCCCGTCTCCCCGCCGGGGAAGTACTGACGCGCTTTCTCCAGTAGCTGGATTTCGGAGTCGGTGCGATGTGGCATTGGTGTAGACCTCCTCAGTTAGGCTGCGGGGCCGCCAGGCCTGATCTGGCATATTCCTGATCGAGGGGGAGGGGTTTGGCATTTAAGGAATTGGACACTCCACATATATCTAACATCAAGGATGGAATAAATGCTATGGATATCGCCACGGTAAGGGGCGGCAAATCACGGGTTGGTGATTGACGCCACCCCACCCCGGATGGTTTATAGAGTTTAATTCTTAGGGACTGCCTCAGACTCCCGGCAGGGGACTCAGGTTCCCTTCACCCTCTGCTGTAGTGCCGTTGAAGATAGTCCCGCCAGGGGCTTAGGCGGGTTTGGCTTCGGGGGCCTGGTTGGCGTGCATGACCTCGATGAGCTCGCGGACGCTTTCGGCGGACTTGTTGAGCATGGCCTGCTCTTCGTCAGTGAGGCTAATTTCCAGGACCTGTTCGATGCCGTTGGCGCCCAGCTTGACGGGAACGCCCACGGAGACACCGCTGATGCCGTACTCACCTTCCAGGTAGACGCAGGCGGGAAGGATGCGGTTCTTCTCCAGGAGGACGGCCTCGGCCATCTGAGTGATGGCGGCGGAGGGGGCGTAGTAGGCGCTGCCGGCCTTGAGCAAGGCGACGATCTCGCCGCCGCCCTGGCGGGCGCGCTTTACGAGGCGGTCCACGGTTTCGGCGGGGAGCAGCTCGGAGATGGGGATGCCTCCCACGGTGGTGTAGCGGACCAGGGGGACCATGTCGTCGCCGTGGCCGCCGAGGACGTAGGCCTGGACGTCTTCCACGGAGACGTTGATCTCCTGGGCGATGAAGGTGCGGAAGCGGGCGGTGTCCAGGACGCCGGCCATGCCGAAGACGCGGTGTCGAGGCAGGCCGCTGACTTCGTAGGCGTGGTGGCACATGGCGTCCAAGGGGTTGCTGACCACTATGAGCAGGCAGTCCGGAGAGTGCTTGACCACTTCCCGAGTGACGCTGCCCACAATCTTCATGTTGGTGATGAGGAGGTCATCACGGCTCATGCCGGGCTTGCGGGCGATGCCGGCGGTGATGATGACCAGGTCCGAGCCGGCGGTCTCCTGGTAGGTGTTGCTACCGGTGATGGAGGCGTCGGAGCCGACGATAGGGCCAGACTCGGCCATGTCCAGGGCCTTGCCCTGGGGCAGGTCTTCGACGATGTCCACCAGGACGACGTCAGCGTAACCCAACTGGTGGATACGCTGAGCGGTGGTGGCGCCAACGTTGCCAGCGCCTACTACCGTTACCTTCTTTCGCATAAAAGGGACTCCTTGATGGTTGTTTGGGTGCTAGGCGCTGACGTAGGCTTCCCACCGGGACTTGAGGGTGGAGTCCTCTACGGTGGCCATGAGGTAGTCTCCAAACTCCTTGCCGGTGGCGCCGGTGTCACGGCCGGTGAGAACAATCTTCTTTTCATATTGGGCGCAGACGTCCAGGGCCATGTTGAGGCGGGCGGCGAGGTCCGGGAAGCCGATGTGGTCCATGAGCATGCTGCCAGCGCGAATCATGGAGCTAGGGTCAGCGTACTGGGCGCGGCCGGACTGGACCATGCGGGGCGCGCTGCCGTGGATGGCTTCAAACATGGCGAAGCGCTTACCGATGTTGGCGGAGCCGGCGGTGCCGACGCCGCCCTGGATTTGGGCGGCCTCGTCAGTAAGGATGTCACCGTAGAGGTTGGGCAATGCGAGGACCTGGAACTCGTTACGGCGGGCCGGGTCAATGAGCTTGGCAGTCATGATGTCAATGTACCAGCCGTCCCAGCTAATGCCGGGGTAGCGTTCGGAGACCTTGCGGGCGATGTCAAGGAATTTACCGTCAGTGGTCTTAACCACGTTGGCCTTGGTCACGATGGTGACGCGGTCCTTGTTGTTGCGCTTGGCGTAGGCGAAGGCGGCTTCGATAATTCGCTCGGAACCCTGACTGGTGATGACGCGAAAGTCTATTGCCAGGTCTTCAGTGACGTTGACGCCCTGGCTACCCACGGCGTACAGGTCCTCGGTGTTCTCGCGGAAGAAGGTCCAGTCAATGCCCTCCTGGGGAATGCGGACGGGGCGGACGTTGGCGAAGAGGTCCAGCTCCTTGCGCATGGAGACGTTGGCGCTCTCGATGTTGGGCCAGCCGTCGCCCTTCTCCGGGGTATGGGTGGGGCCTTTGAGGGTAACGTCACACTCGCGTATCTCGGCCAGCACGTCTTCCGGGATGGACTTGAGTTGCTTGGCGCGGTTCTCGATGGTGAGGCCCTCGATGTCGCGGAAAACGACTTTGCCGGAATCTACGGCCTCACGGAGGAGGTACTCCAGGACGCGGCGGGACTCGGCGCTGATGAAGGGACCGATGCCGTCGCCGCCGAGGATGCCGATCTTGATGGTGTCCATCTTGGAGTAGTCGGTCCAGTCCTCTTCGTGCTTCATGCGCTCGATGCGGGCAAGTTGCTGTTCCAAGATGACGCCGAACTGGTCTTTCGCCGCTGTAATTGCCTGGGAGTCAGCCAAGATTAGCCTCCTGATTGGGACCGGCCCCGATTGAGCATCGGGGTCTCGGGAAGATGTTCTTTGGGATGTGCGGTCATTATAGAAGGGGGGGTTCGAAGGCGCAAACGGCGGAGGGTGGTTGTGGGGGCGGGCGCTGTAGTCCATGAAAACGGCTCCAGTGTGCAACAGGAACGGGCATTTATTTAGCGGACGGGAACGTTATGGTTGAATCTCTCCTGTGGAGATGGTGCTTCAAAATGGGCATGGGTTAAACCGAGCGGGATAGCGGCGCACACAACCGGGTGCCACCAACGCATACGGCCAGATTGGACTTCAAAATAATGGCCATACATGACCGCCCCTTTTGCCGCGAATTGAAATATCGAAGCCATCTGCCAGGGCCTGGAACAAGGTGTCTGCCGAATTCCGTTGGCTGACGCCGTCCGCCGCGCCGGGGTATCAGAGTGGTTTAGCCTTGTTCGGATGGCCTTCCGGCAACCAAGGGGTTGACCGTCCTATCGTTCTCTTATCCATATCGAATCATCATTTTGCAGGATGGCGCCCAGGGGAATTCAGCATATGGTGGTATAGTTAAATCAGAGTTGACTCGAACGTGGAGGGTGATATGGGCATGTGCGAAACGGAAATCAACCAACCAACCGGCGCCACGGTGGAATCACCGTCCCACGTTTCCATGGGGTGCATTTCTGAGATGGCGCAAACGTACATTCTGGAAGGCCCGGAGGGAATCAGCACCGCGGACCTTTACCTGGCAAATAAGGCATTAGTGGAGCAGATTTCGACAGCCCAGGAGAAAGGGTTGACGCCCAAAGATGTGGTCGTTGCGCTGCTGAGCTCCGTCTTCAACACCAAGGCGCATTGCAGATGCCCTTCGTGCCGAGGCCGGTGCCCCGTTTGCCGTCACGTTGTGGATCAGGGCAGCTAAAACGAAGCCAAGGGCTGCCCATGAGCAGACCCGTAAACCCGGGTAGTTTAGAGCGCCAGATGAGAGCGGCAACACGACGCGAATTGACTCCCGAAGACACCGGCACCTGATTGAAGGACTTCCATTTTAGGGCAAGACGGTAACGGTAACGCAGGCGCCATAGACGCGGCGTGCCGCGGTGATGGTGGGGGTCAGGTGTCCATCGCCGCCACTTAGAACACGCACTCGTTCCCGAAGCCTCCCGAGACGCCTCGGGAGGCTCTTTTGTGAGCGTCCCGTGGGGTAGACTTCCGCTTTAACCACCTTGCTGAGCAGTAAACGGATTCATTTTATGGGCCTGGCGTGAATCTTCTAAGCCGGAATGCTAATATATGTGGTAGTTACTGGTGTGCATTGACCGAGGAGGAGAACGGATGGCGGACAAAGATATCGCGTTGATGGCCCATCTGATGCGGCGCGCCGGATTTGGCGCCCAGTACGATGAGCTAGAAGCCCGGGCGGCGAAGGGCTACGAGGCAACGGTGGAAGAGCTGCTGAATCCCGATGACCACCCGAACGGCCTGGAGTTGGACGTGGCGGAACGGTACTTCATTGAATGGAACCACTTCACCCGAGGCGTGCCGGAATACTTTTCCTGGCGAATGATTAACTCCAAGGCCCAACTGGAAGAGAAGATGGTCCTCTTCTGGCACGGCCTTCTGTGCACCTCTGACAGCAAGATAAACAATTACGCCGTCTCTTACGTGGAGCTGGAGATGTTCCGCCGCTACGGGATGGGCAGCTTCAGGGAGCTGCTGATTGAGGTCTCCAGGGACCCGGCCATGGTCTACTTCCTGGACAACTGTCTCAGCCACAAGGGCGCCATCAACGAAAACTACGGACGGGAGTTGCTGGAGCTATTCTCCATGGGCGTGGGGATGGACGGAGAGTTCAACTACACGGAGGATGACGTCAAGGAATGTTCCAGGGCGTTTACCGGTTGGACAATCGCGAACGCGATACCGGGGCAACCCTATGGCCGCTATGACGCCCAGTTCGTCTATAACCCGGACGATCACGATGAGGGGGTTAAGACTTTCCTGGGCGAGACGGGAAACTTCAATGGCGAAGACATCATAGACATCATCGCCAAGCAGCCGGCGACGGCCCGGTTCCTCTCGCGCCACCTGTACAGCTACTTCGTTGCTGATGAGGCGCAGGTGCCGTCCTGGATGAGCACTCCACCCCAGGACCCGGAGACCATAAAGATGCTGGAAGAGGAGTACTTCCGGTCCGGTTACGACATCCGCTCAATGCTGCGGGTGCTGCTCAAGTCCGATGCCTTCAAGAACGCCCGATTTGCCAAGGTAAAGAGCCCGGTGGAAACGGTAATTGGCACGCTGCGCTTGATAGGCGATTGGACGACTCCAAAACCGGGCTTCGAGCCCCTTTTCGATGAGATGAAGTTTATGGGGCAGGAGCTATTGAACCCGCCTTCCGTGGAGGGTTGGCATACAGGCAAGGAGTGGATTGACGGTGGGACCCTGGTCCAGCGCATCAATTTCACCTCTGACCGCGTGGGTGATGTAAACTACCCGGGGATACGGGAGCTGATCAACAGGCTGGCTTCTGGAGGCCCAACCATCTCCCCGGAGGGGATGGTGGACGGTTGCCTTCAGTTGTTAGGGCACTACGAGTTGTCCGAAGAGAACCGCCGAGTGCTGGTGACTCACGCTGAGAAGAGCGGAGCGATTCGGACAGATGGCAACGAGTTCCCTCAGCAAGTTGCACAGATGCTTCAGATGATAGTGGCTACCAAGGAGTATATATACGCCTAAACCCAGCCTGCTAAGTCTGTTGCCCGTCACGCAGAAGGCTAAGGGATAAAGGCCGAATTTGGTAAGGAGAATAGGAAGAGCATGACATCCAATAAAAAAGACCCGGTGCTGGTAGTCCTTCAGATGTCTGGCGCCTACGACGCTCTGAACACGTTCATCCCCTATGACGATCCCTTGTACATGGACTACCGGCCGGTGTTGAAGGTGGAGCCGGAGGAGGTCCTGGCGGTAAATGACAAGGTCGGTTTCAATCCGACCATGGCGCCGATAAAGGAGCTGTACGACGAGGGAAAGGTCGCCGTGATTCAGGGAATCGGCTATCCCAGCCCCATCCGCTCGCACTTCCGCTCCATGGATATCTGGCACACCGCCGAGCCGGAGAAGATGGTCACTGATGGATGGTTGGGCAAGGCTATACGGGAGCTAGACCCCCAGAGTGAGAACGTGCTCACCGCCGTAAACTTTGGCCGCGGCCTCCCCCGGGCGCTGGCCGCCCCTGGAGTTTCGGTGGCCTCAGTGGGCAACTTGGAGAGCTATGGCGTACTCACCGGTATCAAGGGCGACGACCAGAAAACTGAGGCGCTGGATATATTCGCCAGGATGTACTCTCCGCTGATAGGCACCGGCCCGGCGAATGAATATCTGTCCCAGACGGGACTGGATGCTTTGAAAGGCGCCGACATCCTCCGGACGGCGCCGGAGATATATTCCTCCTCGGTGGAGTACAGCGGCGACCAGTTTGCTCAATGGCTGAAGAACATAGCCCAGGTCCACCTGGCGGACTTCGGGACCAGGGTACTCTACACGAGCCTTAACCCCGGGGCCTTCGATACGCACGCCAATCAGTCGACCGCCTTCCCCAAACTGTGGACCGATGTATCCAACGCCGTGAGCGACTTCTACCAGGACCTGAAGGAGCACAACGCCAACGAAGAGATTGTGATCTTGATGTTCACGGAGTTCGGCCGGCGGGTGCGGGAGAATGGCTCGGGAACGGACCACGGATCGGGCGGGGTGGCCTTCGTAATGGGCGACGCGGTCAAGGGTGGCCTGTACGGCGAATATCCCTCGCTGGAGAACAATAAGCTGGACGAGGGCGACCTTCAATGGAACAACGACTTCCGAGGCGCCTACGCGACGTTGCTGGAGAGATGGATGGGCATGGACTCCAAGTCCATTCTTGGCGGGACATACGAGCAGTTTGACTTCATCAAGTAGCAACCCGGCCCTGTAGCGTCTGGTATTTGGTCCACTGGCCGGTGGAGCAGTCCACCAACGTGAGGAGAGAATGGTTACACAGATTGCACCTGTAACGTACGAGTACAGCCACACCATAGGACGGCAAGAAGTCCGCAGTGGGGACGGGTTCTTGAACCCGGTGGCGATAGCCATAGGTGAGGGAAACCTGATACACGTGCTAAGCCGCGGCACCGAGACCCCGGCGTTCGTCCCGGGCAAGCGGGTTACCGTATTTACCGCTGACGAGGAGTTCATCAGAGATTTCGGCCAACAAGTTCCTCCCGACGATGCCGACGCCTCGGCGCCGAATGGCACCTTTATGTGGCCCACTTCCGTGGCCCTGGACTCTCAGGGCAATGTGTATGTGGCCGATGAGTGGCTCAACCGGATCTCCGTGTTTACCAAGGAAGGGGAGTGGATTGGCAAATGGGGGACGGTGGGTGATGGTGACGGGGAATTTAACCGGCCCTCCGGGATGGCCTTCGATGAGAATGACAACCTCTACATGGTAGACGGCGTGAATCACCGGGTGCAGGTGTTTACCAAGGAAGGGAAATATAAGTTCAAGTGGGGAGAAAAGGGCAGCGGTGATGGGCAGTTCAACATGCCCTGGGGCATATATATTGATAAGGCCGGCGACGTGTATGTGGCAGACTGGCGCAACGACAGGATTCAAAAGTTCACCCCGGACGGCCAGTTCCTGATGAAGTTCGGCAGTTCCGGTCAGGGTGATGGAGAGTTCAATCGGCCCACGGGACTCGCTGTTGATCAGGACGGAATCATCTACGTGGCCGACTACAAAAACGACCGGCTTCAGGTGTTCGATGCGGACGGCAGCTTTATCACGAATCTGACCGGCGAGGCCACCCTGTCCAAGTGGGCCATGGAGCGGGTGGCGCTGGACCCGATTACAGTGAAGGCAAGGGCAGTAGCCCAGGGCTTGGCGGAGCGTGAGAAGGTTTTCCAGGGACCCATAGCGGTGGAAGTTGATGACGAGAACAGGGTCTATGTGGTGGAGGTTACGCGCCACCGGGTCCAGGTTTTCCGCAAGAAGTCTGCCATATTTCAGGGGGGCCTTCTGTAGGGAAGATACCCCGCCCGGCGGTGCAGTTCGCTGGTGGTTGGCGCGAGATTCTGATGGCGCATATTTAAGCGCTCCCAAGCAACCACAACTTCCTCTAAGGTCTGGGAATTCTTCGCCTAATTGCACCTTGCGTGGGTGCGATAGGGCGCCAGGCCCGGCAGCAGCCCCACTCCGACAAAGTCCTCCGGCCGTCTCAGGTTGTCCTCTACGCCATTGTGATTGGCTGAATTATTAGCGGTGATGGGCGTTGGCTTCGCGATCCCCCATGGCGGTGGGCGCCGGTGGCGGGGGGGCGTCGAATCACAGGTTGGTGGTTCCCACCGACCCGCCCAGGAATGTTTAAGAAAATGTATTCTGAGGGACACCCTCAGACGCCCGCCAGAGAGTTTGTTAAGAAATCCCCGAAGGGCCCTGTTTTGAGACTGGAATCAAACCTAAATGAGACAAGACATTGGATTTTTGCTCAATATCTTCACAAACTCAGAGAGGGTATGACCCCTCTGGACTCCCCCTCGGGAGGGTCGGGTCAACGCAAAACGGCCGCCAGTTCTGGCGGCCGCGGGCTAACCTGGTATGGAATTTTAAGGCGCTAGAGGGTGCGGAAGACGGCGACGACTTTGCCGCGGGTTTCCACGTTGGATGCATCGGCGTAGATGGGTTCCATCTGGGTGTTGGCGGGCTGAAGCCGCACTCTTTTGCCCTCGGTGAAGATGTGCTTGAGGGTGGCTTCCTGCTCCAGTTTGAGCCAGGCGACGACCATGTCACCGTTGCGGATGTCTGTAGTGGGTTCCACCAGCACCAGGTCACCATCGTCAATGAGGGCGTCAATCATGGAGGTGCCCTTCACGCGCAGGCCGTAAAGCTGCTTCTTGAAGTCCGCCAGGTGCCTGGGGAGCTCCAAGGTTTCCAGGGGCTCTTGAGACCCACCGTCTGAGCCAGGGCCGGGCAAGGGCTCACCGGCGGCGATGTAGCCCATGACGGGGATGCGAGGGAGGAGGCCGGTGGGGCGTCCCTCCTCGTCCAGAAGCTCAATGCCGCGGGCGACGTCAGGCCGGCGGCGAAGGTAGCCGTCCCGGTCCATGAGGCGAAGGTTATAGTCCACCACGGAGGTGGAGCTGATCTTGCAGGCCTTCTGGATGTCTCGCACGGTGGGAGGGTGGGGATTGTCCTCCATGAACTCGCGGATGAAGCTGAGCATTTTTTGCTGGCGAATGGATAATTTCTTGAGCCGCATACACCACCCTTGAACAAAAGTTCTAGCCCAATTTAGCACAATGCTAAGAAAAAAGCCAATGACTACCAAGGTCTAGGCAAAGGGGTCCGCAGGTGAGCTGGGACTACCCCTCAGAAGCGAGGGAGTGGAACCGTTTCATGAGTCGGGACTTCCGACGTGCTGCGTTGTTGGAGTGGACAATGCCACTCTTGGCCGCTTTATCCAAGGCGCGAATGGCCTGCTTGACGGCGGCGGCGGCGGACTGGGGCTGATCGCTGTCGGCGATACTCTTAAAGGCCGCGACAACGTAGGTGCGTGTTGCCGAGCGGACGCTTTTGTTGCGTATCTGCTTCTTAGCCGAGGTGCGGGCCGCCTTTTCTGATGGCAATTACTTTCCTATAAGTGCTGGTTTAGGTCTTGCGCCGTGGTACGGGGGAGGGTGCAGCGATGCCTATTATAGCGGCAAAAGCGCCGGAGTCAAAGGGTTTGTCACCACTCTGACAAACCCAATTCGACCATTCCCCTGACCCCTTTCCTGTCCAGGAAGGGGGAAGAAAACATTTGAATCAGAGGGACACCCCTTCCCATCCGGGAAGGGCAAGCTCGCAGGCGCCCGGCAGAGAACTTGTAAACAAATTGACGTGGCACAGCGGTAGTGGCCACAGGGGTTGGGTGTGCTCTCACCTCCCTACCAGATTCCTCAATCCTCACACACGGACTCGGAATCGATCATGTTGGCGTCCAGCACCAGGGGGGATGAAAATGAGGATTGGAATCCGAAGCGGGCGCCGCGGTAGGACTTGCTCTCCCACCACACCCAGATTCTTCGATCCTCACGGGCGGACTCAGAATGACATGGTGTGGGGCGGAATGCGGTATGGGCTCGTCCTTCGAGAGCCTCGGGATGAGCGGGTTGGAGGCGCAGGAGGCTTATTTTCATAGGAATGACATGGCTTGAGCGGACGCTCAACATGCGACAGGATAGCGCTGAAAATACTGGCGAAGGCAAAAAGTCACAACCTCAGAGAGTGTCCCTCTGCACTCCCCTTTTTCATCAGTGGGTTATGGGCGGGTAGTTATGGTGCCGTCGTTGATAATTCGGGAGGCGCTGATTACGCCGCGAACGCCGTCCAGCTTGGCAAATATCCGGCCCAACTGCTCCAGGCCGCTGGTATGGACGGTGAGGGTGATGGTGGCGGTGGCGTCTTCGTTCTCCGCGGTGTTGACGGTGGCCAGGTTGACCTTTTCTTCAGAAACCAGGGTGGTGATGTCCCGAAGCAGGCCAACGCGGTCCCGGGCGTGTATCTCTAGCCTGACGGGATAGAGCTCCCGCTGGACGCCCCACTCCACGGGGACCAGGCGCTCGCGCTCGTCCTCGTTGCGGACGCTGGCGCAGCCGGGTTTGTGGACAGTGACGCCGCGGGTGCGGGTGATGAAGCCGACGATCTCATCGCCGGGCAAGGGGCTACAGCACTGGCCGATGCGAGTGAGGAGGTCTCCAACGCCCAGGACCATGATGCCGGAACCAGGGCTGGTCAAGGGGAGGGAGGGCTGGGGCTGAGGGGCGGGCTCCTCTTCGGCGGTGAGACGGTGGACCACCTGGTTGATGGTGATTCCGCCGGAGCCCAGGTTGACGTAGAACTCGTCCAAGGAGTCGTACTTGAAGGCGGTTGTGAGGAACTGCTCGTCAATTTTCAGGTTGAGGCGCTTGGCCTCTTTGCGAAGGAGCTCGCGGCCCATCTGGATGTTGGTGCTGCGGCGCTGGCGGCGGAACCACTGGCGGACGGCGCCGCGGGCGCCAGCGGTACGGATGTAGCCCAGGTTGGGGTTGAGCCAGTCCAGGCTGGGACCCCGGGCCACCTTGGTGGTGAGGACCTCGACGGTATCGCCGTTCTGTAGCTGGTAGTCCAGGGCGATGAGCCGGCCGTTTACCTTGGCGCCGATGCAGCGGTGGCCTAGCTCCGTGTGAATGCGGTAGGCGAAGTCTATGGGGGTGGCGCCGGTGGGGAGCTCGATGATCTCGCCCTTGGGGGTGTAGGTGAAGACCTGGTCTCGGAAGAGGTCTGTCTTGACGGACTCGAGGAACTCGTCGGTGGCGGTGACCTCGCGCTGCCAATCCAGGAGCTGGCGCAGCCATGTCATCTTCTGCTCGAACTGAACGTCGCCGGGGCTGCCTTCCTTGTAGCGCCAGTGGGCGGCGACGCCGTAGTCGGCGAGATTGTGCATGTCAAATGTGCGGACCTGCACTTCCAGAGGGGTGGCGCCCTTGCACATGACGGTGGTGTGGAGGGACTGGTAGAGGTTGTCCTTAGGGTTGGCGATATAGTCGTCGAACTGGCCGGGGATGGGGCGCCAGAGGTTGTGGACGATGCCGAGGGCGTGATAACAGTCACGGCTGTTTCGGACCAGGATGCGGATGGCGTAAAGGTCGTTGATGTCGCTCATCGGCTTGCCAAGGTCGGCGTACTTCTTGCTCTTCTGGTAGATGCTGTAGAGGTGCTTGGCGCGGCCGACCACCTGGGCCTTGAGCCGGGCCTTTCGCAACTCGTCGGTGAGGGTCTGGGTGACGTCGGCAACGTAGGCCTCGCGGGACTCCCGGCGGGTAGCGAGCATGCTGGAGATGCGGCGGTATTCGTCTGGCTGGAGGCAGTGGAAGGCCATGTCTTCCAGGCGCCACTTGATGTCCCAGATGCCCAAGCGGTGGGCCAAGGGGGCGTAGATGTCCAGGGTCTCCTGGGAGATGGCGCGCTGGCGCTCCTCAGAGAGGGCGCTGAGGGTGCGCATGTTGTGGAGGCGGTCAGCGAGCTTGATGAGTACGACACGGATGTCCTCCGCCATGGCGACGAGCATCTTGCGGAGGGTCTCGGCCTCCAGCCGGTCCTTCAGCGGGAGTGAGGAGGCCTGGCTCTCCCCGTCCGGCTCCATGCGGGTGAGCTTGGTGACGCCGTCCACCAGCTTGGAGACGTCAGGGCCGAAGAGTTTGGTGAGCTCTTCAGTGGTGACGCCGCAGTCTTCGACAACGTCGTGCAGGAGGGCGGCGGAAAGGGTGGTGGCGTCCAGGCGAAGGTCTGCGAGGAAGAGGGCGGTGCTGACGGGGTGCTCAATGTAGGGGCCGCCGGAATTGCGGGACTGGCCGTCATGGCACTGGGAGGCGTAGCGGTACGCCTGTTCCACCAGACCGCTCTTATCTTCGGGAAGGTACTCGCGGACCTTGGTCAGCAGCTCTACAACGTCTGGCGCTGTCGCTTCAATCGCCATCACCCCCTATGATAAGTTGATGGCGGCGCATCCGTCCAGGGTGTGGGCCCGGTTGTTTAAGGCGGGAGATGCCCGGGGAGGCGCCAAAAGGGTTTCTTTACAGCCCCAGGGGGGCTAAGGCTAATCTACCGTTCCAGGAGGCGGAGGGCAGCGTGTTCAAAGCTCCAAGAGGCACCAAGGACATAGGCCCGGATGAGCAGCGGTACTGGCGGTACGTGGAGGAGAAGGCCGGGGAGCTGGCGCGGCGGTACGGGTTCAAGCGGCTGGACACGCCGGTTTTCGAGGACTCGGGGCTGTTCGCGCGGTCGGTGGGGGAGGGGACGGACATAATGGAGAAGGAGACGTACACGTTCCAGGACCGGGGGAACGACTTGCTGACGCTGAGGCCGGAGGGCACGGCGCCGGTGTGCCGGGCATATCTGGAGCATGGGATGCAGAACCAGCCGCAGCCGGTGCGGCTGTACTACTTCTGTCCGGTGTTCCGGTACGACCGTCCCCAGGCGGGGCGGTACCGGGAGCACCACCAGTTCGGGGTGGAGATTATAGGCGACCCGGACCCGATGGTGGACGCGGAGGTGGTGCAGATAGGGTGGGACCTGATGGCGGCGCTGGGGCTGAAGGGGCTGTCGCTTTCGGTGAACAGCATAGGGGACGCGGCGTGCCGGCCGGGCTATATAGAGGCGCTGCGGGGCTATTACACCGGGCACCTGAGCCGGATTTGCAGGGACTGCCAACAGCGGCTGGAGCAGAACCCGTTGCGGCTGTTGGACTGCAAGCAGGCGTCCTGCGTGCCGTTGCAGGACGGGGCGCCGGCTTCCACGGAGCACCTGTGCGGAGACTGCCAGTCGCACTGGGACCGGCTGCGGCGGTACTTGGATGTGGCGGGCATACCGTACCAGGTGGACCATAAGCTGGTTCGCGGGCTGGACTACTACTCGCGGACGGTGTTCGAGATTGTGCCGCCGGAGGAGGGGGCGCAGAGCACGATTCTGGGCGGAGGCCGGTACGATGGGCTGATTGAGCAGCTAGGGGGCAAGCCGACGCCGGGAGTGGGGTTCGCCACGGGGATGGAGCGGCTGATTTTAAACCTGGAGCGTCAGGCGGTGGACGTGGCGGAGGAAGGGGGACCGGGCTATTTCATAGCGTCGCTGGACGAGAAGGGGGCGGAGCTGGCGCTGGAGCTGGCGTCTAAAATACGGCGGTCGGGGGCCAGCGCGGTACAAGGGCAGCAGGGGCGGGGACTGAGGGGGCAGATGCGGACGGCGAACACCCTCGGCGCGGCGCGGGTGGTGATCATCGGCGACGAGGAGCTGGCGGAGGGGGCAGTGACGGTGCGGGAGATGGCCGACGGGACGCAGGCCAGGGTGCCGGTGGAGGAGTTTTTGAGTTCGTTGGAGGTGGGGTGATGGCTAACCCGGGGCATGTGGAGGTGGTGAGGAGGGGGAAGGAGGCGATTGAGGAGTGGAGGCGGGAGCATCCGGGGGAGTGGATGGATTTGAGGGGGGCGTACCTCTTAGGGGCTAAGCTCAGCGGGGTGGACCTTAGTGGGGCCGATTTATTCGGAGCCGAACTCGGAGCGGTCGATCTAAGCGGAGCCGTTCTCAGAGGTGCAAGCTTAGCATTGGCCGATCTCAATCTGACCGACCTCATTGGGGCCGACCTCGTAGAAGCCAACTTTTTTGCAGCGACGTTTCATCATTCGCGGCTGGCTGGAGCTTCTTTTCGGGCAGCAGAGCTGTCATTGACCGTATTTGCTGATTGTGACCTTTCCGAGTCTCTAAATTTAGACCAGGCCATTCATAACGGCCCGAGCACCATCGGAATAGACACCATCTTCAAGTCTGGCGGCAACATACCGGAGGAGTTCCTCCGGGGTGCCGGGGTGCCGGGGTGCCGGAGGAGATAATTAGGGCAATACCGGGCTTGGTTGGTTCTATTGAACACTACTCATGTTTCATTGGGTATGGTGAACCGGACCGAGAATTCGCGGAACAGTTACACCGAGACTTAACTTCCCAAAAGGTGAACTGTTGGGTGTATTCCATGGACTATACCCCTGGCGAGACTACCCAGAGGGAGATCAGAGAGAAGCGCCAAGGGGCTGATAAGTTTGTTGTTTTGTGCTCGGCTGCGGGTCTACTTAAGGATGGTGTGCTCAAAGAAATTGAAGACCAGATGGACGAAGACCGGGAAAAGATAATTCCAATCTCATTGGATAAGGTATGGAAGGCTGAAGGCTTTCCGGTCAAGCGAGGTTCGCGGAACCTGAAAGATTTCCTGCTGGAACGCAACTACGCCAACTTTGAGGAAGGGGCGGACTACGAGAGGGAGTTACGGCGGCTTCTAAAAGCGCTTGAGCGGGAGAGGGCCTAGGGCTGACAGGTGGTACCGCAGCCGACAGCGGACTAAGCCACCCCCTCTCTAGCTCTCCCCCTCGATAGGGGGAGAGGAAAATACGGTAAGCACAGCGAAGGAGATTTGGAAGATGGCTACTATTAGTGACCAGACGTTAACGACCTCGGATGCGAGGATTCATTACCGGCAGGGGGGTGAGGGGCAGCCGTTGCTGCTGATCCACGGGATGGGGAGCTCGTGCGGGAGCTGGCGCCGGGTGATGGCGCCCTTGGCGGAGCAATTTAAAGTATTCGCGCCGTGCACGCCGGGGCTGGGGGACTCGGGGAGGCCGCCGCGGGAGTACGCCTTCGAGGAGTACGCCGAGGCGATGTTCAATTTCATGGACGCGGTGGGGCTAGATTCGGCGCTGGTGATGGGGCACTCGCTGGGGGGGATGCTTACGGCGCAGATGGCGGCGACGAGGCCGGAGCGGGTGAGGGCGGCGGTGATGGAGGGGTGCCCGGCGTGGACGGACGAGTTCCGCGCCGGTTTCCCGGAGCAGATGGCCGCGGTGGCCAACGAGGACGGGAGCCCGAAGCCGTACTCGATGGAGGAACTGAAGGCGCTGTATTACGCGCCCACGGAGGAGACGCTGAAGGAGTTCAATGCCGACCGGTTGAAGCCGGGGACGTGGAGCATGGCGTGGTCGCGGTCGCTGGCGGCGTTCGATATACGTGGGGCTATCGCCAAGGTGCGGGCGCCGTCGCTGGTGGTGTTCGGGGAGGCGGAGACGTTCCGGGACCAGGAGCAGTACTTTGTGGACAGTATCCCGGGGTCGCGGCTGGCGATTATCCCGAAGTCGGCGCACACGCCGCACCAGGAGATGCCGGAGGAGTTCTTGGGGGAGGTGCTGCCTTTCTTGAATGAGCACGCTGGGGGGTAGGGGGCAGTCTCGGCGTACGGATGGTGATAGGGTATAGCTACTACAAAGGGTTGCGAATCACAGGTTGGTGGTTCCCACCGTCCCGCCCCGGAAGGTTTAAGAAACGAATTTCTGAGGGACACCCTCAGACTCCCGGCAGAGGGGCACAGCCCTTCTGCACTCCTCCTGGTTGGGCGCAGATAGAGTAGGGACGGTGCTATGTTCATAGGAATGACATGACTTGTGCGGACGCTCAGCCTGCGAGAACGGGGCGCTGACAGTGGGGGATAAGGCAAAAAGCTCACAGGCTCTAAAACTCCCGCCAGAGAGGGTGCTCCCTCTCTGGACTCTTCCCTCAAGGGGTAGGCTTGTCAGGCAGGTGGTTTCCTGGGCGGTGGCTAGCGTTGGTAGCGGAAGCGCCGGACGACGGTGCGGCCGCCGCCGCCGGCGGCCACCAGGGCGCCGAGGGTCCCCAAGACGGTCTCCCACAGGACCAATCCTATTGCGATGAAGATGAGCAGGTGGGCGGCCCAGCCGGAGAGGGCCTGGGAGATTATGATGAGGACCAGCGCGGGTCCGGACATGAAGAGGCCCATGAGGAGGCCAATACCCAGCGCCTGGACAGGTCCGGCCCGGGCCGAAGCGCCGCCCACCAGCCCGCCGATGAATGGGCTTACCGGCCCGACGATGAGGTGGACGATGGGTATCATCATTATTAGGATGCTGATGCCGAACCCGATGAAGGCGCCTTTAAGCATTAGGTAGGTTGGACTCTGGCTGAGCGAGGGCCCTCAGGTTCCCCTTTCTGGTTGTGAGCAGATTCTGCTATGGCCAAGGGTGTTGCTGCCACAAAAGACTGAAAATCACAGGTTGGTGCTTCCCATCGTCCCACCCAGTAAGGTTTTAGTCTCTGAGGGACACCCACCGACTCCCGCCTCCCAGGGGCTGTCCCCCTCTGGACTCCCCAAAGGGGGCTTCTCAAGCGGATGATGAGCGTTGTTATTGAGGTAGTAAGCCATAGCGAAGGGTAGCATTACCACAGTGGATTGCAAATCACAGGTTGGTGGTTCCCACCGTCCCGCCCAGGAAGGTTTAATTTCTGAGGGACCCCCTCAGACTCCTGCCAGAGGGGTCGACCACCTCTGGACTCCCCCATGATCCGGGCGGAGATAAAGCGGTATGGGCTCGTCCTTCGAGAGCCTCAGGATAAACGGGTTGGAGGCCAAGATGGGGTGAAATAGGCTGGTGCGCGGGGTCACAGGTTGTAGAGGCGGAGGCAGTTGTCCCAGAGGATTTTGCGCTTGCTCTCGTCTGTGATGGGGATGTTGTCAAGGAAGTACTCGGTGGACTGGGGGTACTTGGTGTCTGGGTGAGGGTAGTCGGTGGAGAAGACGAAGCAGTCGTCGCCGGAGGCGTCGATGGCCTGCTTGACGGGGGTCTCCTCGCACTCGACGGAGACGAAGCAGTGGCGATGGAAGAGTTCGCTGGGACGGGCGCTGAGGGTGCGATGCTCCAGCTTGCCGGCCCACTCCAGGTGCTCGTCCAGGCGCCAAAGCCAGAAGGGGAGCCAGGAGCCGTTGCCTTCCAGGAAGCCGACGCGGAGGTCGGGGAACCGGTCCAGGACGCCGCCCAGGGTGAAGGATGCCACGGCCATCATCTGCTCCATGGAGTGGGAGACGGCGTGCTTAAGGGCGAATTGCTCGCCGGGGTCCCAACGGTCGTGGCCCACGGTGGGGTGCCTGGAGTTCATGCCTTCGTGGAATCCCAAGGCTATATCCAAGTCCTGAATCTGGCGCCAAAGCGGGTCGTACTTGGGCTGCTCCCAGTACTCGCCGTTGCGCACGGGGTTGGGCCGGAGGAAGACAGCCGGGAAGTCCAGGGAATGGGCGGCCCGGTGGGCCTCGTCCACCGCCATGGAGACGTCGTGGACGGGCAGCATGGCGGCGCCCTTCATGCGCTTCGGGTCGCCCTCGCGGCAGAAGTCGGACAGCCAGTCGTTGTAGGCGCGGCTGATGGCCTGCGAGAGGAGCGGCTCCAGGTCGTCGAAGGCGTGGGCGTATAGGCCCCGAGAGGGGAAGAGCACGGTCTGATCAATGCCTTCTTTATCCATGGCCATGAGCTGGGCTTTTGCATCGAAGTTACGCTCCAGGTCGTCGGCGTACTGCTCCAGTTGGGAGGCGGCGATGTCTTTTTGGGTCTGAATGGCGGAGCCCGTGTGGGCCGGGTTGTTGCGGTCTCCCAGCCGGATTCGGAGGTCCATGGGCCACTCGGTGAGGCCAACGGGGGCCTGGTCCCGGAGCCCAGGGTCCATGTAGCGCTGCCACAGGTCCGGGGGCTCCAGCACGTGCATGTCGCTGTCGAATACCTGGAATCCTCGCTTGGCCATGGCCGCCTCCGCAGGGTGGTTTGGGTTAGGGTATTGCCGTGGTGGGGCGTTGTAAAGGGAAGGGGGTGGTGCCTCGATGCGGTCGTGGCATTACACAGGGACGCGAATCATAGGTTGGTGGTTCCCACCATCCCGCCCCGGAAGGTTTTGTTTTGAGTTCTGAGGGACACCCTCAGAACTCCCGGCAGCACCACCTGGGTTCCCTGCACCTTCCTCTTTGGCGCTAGTTAGAAGGAGGGCTGGCGGCGCTCCTTGAAGGCCTGGATGCCTTCTTTGGGATGCGGCGAGGTGGTGCTGTACTCGACGAAGGAGTCGATCTCCAGGGCGATGCCGTCGCGGAGGGGGAGGTCCAGGCCCTGGTTGACGGCGGACTTGATCCAGCCCATTCCGGTGCGGCTTTTAACCCTGAGCTGGGCCAGAAGGGCTTCCAGCGCCGCATCAAGTTGGTCCGGCGGCACGGCGCGGAGGGCCAGACCGCACTGGGCGGCCTCGATGCCGGTGAGGCGGCGGCCGGTGAGGATGAGCTCCATGGCGCGCTGGTGACCGATCTTACGGGGCAGTCGCTGGGTGGAGCCGCCGCCGGGCATGAGGCCGAAGTTGGCGTGCTGGTCGCCTATTTGGGCGTCCTCGGCGGCGATGACCAGGTCGCAGGCGAGGACCAGTTCCAGGCCGCCGGCCAGGCAGTAGCCGTGGACTACGGCCACGACGGGAATGGGGAGCGCTTCCAGCCGGAGAAAGTTATCGTTGGCGCGGCGGAGGAATGCCTTCAGGTCCGCGGGGCTGTCGAACACCTCTTCGAGGTGGAGCAGGTCGGCGCCGGCGCAGAAGGCGCGCCCCTCACCCCGGATTACCAGGGCTTTGACCGATTCGTCGGCGGCGACCGCTTCGAGGGCTTGGGCGAGTTCGCCCACCATTGTTGGGTTGAAGGCGTTAAGCGCCTCGGGGCGGGCCAAGGTGAGATAGGCCACCTGGTTGTCCAGGGATAGCTTGATGGTCTGGTAGGTCAAGGGTCACCTCCGTAGCGAAGGGTAGCATCACCACAGTGGATTGCAACTCACAGGTTAGTGGTTCCTACCATCCCGCCCCGGAAGGTTTAAAAGAGTTTGTTTCTGAGGGACACCCTCAGACTCCCGGCAGCACGACCCATGTTCCCTGCACTCTCCTGTCTGATAGGCATAGCACCGGGGGCACTTATGCGGCATCTATAAAATTGATGTGGCTTGCGGCACTTCGGCCGCCGGAATTAGACTGGCAAGGTTGTGCAATTGAGACCCGATATGCGCCCGACGGTCCCAAGCTGGTGACGTTGGGCCACCGGCCGATGACCAGGCGCCGCCCGGGACCGGCGGGACGGGCTAGATGAGCCTGCTGAGCACCTATCAGGAGGTGGTCAACACACCGGTGCGGCGTCAGGTGCTGCTGGGGCTGACCGCCGCCTACCTGCTGGTGCAGGTGGCCAGCTTCCCGGTGGCGCTGGCGCTGCCCACGATAGCGGACGAATTCCTGGTGGATGTGGAGACGGCGGCCTGGATAATGATCGCCGAGCTTTTAGCGTTGGGGAGCACGGTGTTCCTGGGCGCCAAGCTAGGGGACCGGCACGGGCACAACCGGGTGTTCTTTATCGGGATAGTGGTCTCCACGCTGGGGGCGGCGTTGGCGGGATTCTCGCAGGACTTGACGCAGCTTATCCTGTTCCGGGGGGTCCAAGGGCTGGGGGCAGCGCTTATCATGGGCAACGCCAACGCCATCATGGCGGGTTACTTCCCACCAGGGGAGCGGGGCCGGGCCTTCGCGTTGCCCATCACGGGGGCGCGGATGGGAACCTTCATAGGGTTAATCTTGTTCGCCATCTTCCTCCAGTTTATAGGTTGGCGGATCATCTTCTACTCCTTCATACCGCTGGGGATCTTTTCACTGTGGATGGCGCTACCCCTGCTTCGACAGCCCCCGCAACGGGTGGTGAAGGCGGAGGTGCCGGTAGACTTGATCGGGGCGTTCCTGTTCATCGGCGCCATCGGGGCGCTGATCCTTTCGGGCATGCATGTCCACGGCGGCGAGGAGTCTTTCACCAGCAAGGATGCGCTTCGCTACCACGTGCCGATGCACGTCCTTTTCCTGGCGCTGCTGGGGGCGTTCCTTCTGGTGGAGCGAAAGATGCGCCAGCCCTTCGTGGACCTGGGGCAATTCAAGAACAAGCAATTCTCCATGGCGCTGTTCTCCAACGTGACCTTCCACCTTTCGATGGTGGCGATAATGACGCTGGTGCCCATTATGGTGGAAGAGGGGTTCGGATACGGGCCGCTGCTGGTGCTGTACATCCTGTTGCCGCACCAGAGCATGGGGCTGTTTATTCCGATGATAGCCGGATGGTACTACGACAAGTACAGCCCCCGGCTGATGAGGCCCATAGCCATGTCACTTATAGCGCTGGGGGTATTGCTGCTGGGCATGTTCGCGCTGCACGTCCCGTTCTGGATAATACCGCTGTTGCTGTTCCCCGCATCCATAGGGACGGCTATCTTCAACACGGTTAACAACGCGGTGATAATGAACTCGCTGCCGCAGGAGCAGCGAGGGTTCGCCTCCGGGATGATTGAGACGACGCGGCACGTGGGGCACACGATGGGAGCGACGATAGCGGCTTCGGCGCTGGGGCTGGCGATACCCGCCGGGGTGAGCCTGCTGTCGCCGGAGGAATCGCACGGGTACTACCTCAAGGGGCTGCAAACCTCGGCGCTGGCGGTGGTGGGAGTCATACTGATCGGGTCGTTTGTAGCGTTCCAGCACAGGCCTTCGCCACAGCGGGAGAGCGCGACTTCGCCGCAGCCGGCGGCCTCCGGCGACGGGGACTAGCCTTCGCCCAAGGGCCTGGCGGCGGTGGAGCGACGCCGCCCATCTGCTACAATTGGCCGAGCTTTTTTCGAGTAGTAGAGGAGGACAGATGAAAGCGGCACAGCTTACCGCGCCCCGGAGCATGGAGATTGTGGAGGTGCCGGCGCCGGAGATTAAGGACGGCGAGGTGCTGGTGCGGGTGGAGAAAATATCGATCTGCGGCAGCGACCTTCGATCGTTCTCGGTGACGTTGCCGGAGGAGCAGTACCCGGTACCGCCGGGGCGGCCAACGCACGAGTGCGCCGGGGTTGTGGAGGAGAGCCGCTCGGAGGCGTTTAACCCGGGGCAGCGGGTGATAGCGTTCCCCTTCGAGCAAGGGGGGTTCCGGGAAGCGCTTGCGATGTCGCCCACGAACCTGGTGGCGGTGCCCTCGGACGGGTCGCTAGACACCTGGGTGATGTGCCAGCCCATGGGCACGGTGCTGTACGCCGTGAACCGGATGGGCAATGTGATTGACAAGAATGTGGTGGTGTTGGGCCAGGGGGCCATTGGCCTGAGCTTCACCCGGTTCCTTAGCGGAATGAATTGCCGGGAGCTGATTGCGGTGGACCTGGAGGACTACCGGCTGGATATGTCGAGGCGAATGGGGGCCACCCGGACGCTGAACCCGCTGCGGGACAATGTGACCGAGGCGGTGGCGGAGCTGACTGGTGGGGTGGGGGCGGACATAGTGGTGGAGGCCGCCGGGCAGCATGAGACGGTGCGGCAGGCGATAGTGCTGTCGAAGCAGTTTGGCACCATCATCATGTTCGGGATCACGCACAGCGAGAACTTCGCGGTGGACTTCAGGCAGATTAGGGACAAGGACCTGACGATGATAGCGACGTCCAGCGCCCGGACGGGGATGATGCCGCAGTTCGTGAGGCAGACGGTGCACATGGTGGAGCAGGGGCGGTTGGACCCAACGCCGTTAATTACCCACCATTTGAAGGCGGAGGAGGCGCAGGAGGCGTTCCTAATGTATGAGGAGCGCCGCGACGGGATTATCAAAGTGGTGATGGATTGGTAGGGGTTTCTGAGGGACACCCTCAGACTCCCGGCAGAGAGCCCAGCCCCTCTCTGCACTCTCCCCTGGAACGGGGTCCATACAAAGGCGGCGGCCCCATATTCTGGAGAAAAGTGAGGCCCAGGTCTCGTTGCGCGGAGACCTGGGCCTGTTAGTGTCCGGTAGAGGGAGGGCGCTACTTGGCCTGGAGTATTTGTAGGACCTGGGGGAGGGCCTGGCGAGCGCGGGCCATCAGGTCGTCGTCCTCCAGGGTGCCGATGGGGTGGGGGACGACGGCGAAGGGGTAGTCCTCAAGGCCCCGGAGCTTGGTGACGGCCTTGGCGGTGGTGGTGAAGGGCTCGGTGCAGATGCAGGCGGCGGGCTTGCCGCCCTTCTCCACGGTGATGGCGTCGTGCATACTGCACGAGCTGCAGGAGCCTCAATCACCTATGGCGACGAGAACGACGTCGCACTCCTTAATGAGCTGGTCCGTCTGCTCCTTGGGCGCGGGGCGCGAAATGTCGGGCTTGGTGAGCTCCACGGCGCCTTCGAAGTGGTAGATGTCCCCAAGCAAGGTGTAGACGGCCCGCAGAAGGTCCTGGGAGTTGCGCTTGCCGTTGGCCAGGAGGCCCACGGTGGCGCCCTCCAGGCTGTTGGGGCGACGGGCCAGCGAGGCGCTCTCGGGCACCGGCTGCACGGTGGGGTCCAGGATGGTGGTCTTAGCGGTAGTGGTCATGGCAAGTCCTCCGATAGGTAGCGGTTAGATTCTGGCGGCGTCTATCTCTCTGGTAACCGAGAAGGCGGTGTTGCCGCCGGACCACCGCGGAATGATGGAGCAAGTGGAGCCGCCGGCCCCCCCGCCGGCGACGGGGATAAGAGACCTTGGCTCCTTTAGAACAGGCACCATTTCCTGTTCGGCACCCGTTGAAGGCAGCTCCGCCATGTTTGCGTCGGCCCATTCTTGCGCAGGGCGGCGGGCCTTGGAGTGGAGGTAGTCCCGGAGTTGGTCCTTGCTCCAACCGGCGGCGTCGAACACCTTGAGGTGCTCGTAAGGCAGCACCAGGTAGACTTCGCCGTTGGAGGGTCCCAGGGATAACATGCCTTGGGCGGCGGTGTCCAGGATGGCCTCCGGGGTGCCGGAGCGGGTGTGGCGGACCTGAAGGGGCGACTGGCTGGCGGACACGGTAACGGTGCTGGCGTCCGAGGCGAAGCCTTTTTCGACGTGCAGGGGCGCCCAGGGGCTGTTCTCTTCATCCTCGGCGAAGCAGAAGCTGAACTTTCCGCCGTAGCCGGTGGTGGAGAGGTCCAGCACGCCGGGGATGTTGCCCAGGACGTTTATCAGGATCAGCCGAAGGGCGCGTCCCACGGTGGCGTTGGGCCGGAAGTCCGGGCCTCCGGCGAAGAGGTTGTAGCCGCTCTGAAAGCCCAGCTTGTTTCGTACCGGGCCGTTGACGATGACCATGGGGGCGGAACCGCCGGTGCTGGCGGAGCTGCCGTGGAGGCTGTAGGCGGGGTCCACCATGGCCTCCACTGCGGCCAAGACGACGGGCATGTAGTCCGGGCGGCAGCCTGCCATGACGGCGTTAATGGCGATTTTCTCCGCGGTGACGACCCGGCTGCGGACCGGCTCGATGCCGATGATATCCGAGGGGTCACGGCCGGAGGCGTCCAGGAAGGCGAGGACCTTCGCCTCGGTGGGTGGGACGACGGGGAGGCCGTCAGTCCAGCCGCGGCGAAAGCACTCTTCGATGGCGTCGTCCAGGGTGCCGGCGACGTCGATGCGGGCAGATGAGATGGAGGTCTGTTTAGATGTCATTAGAACGATATTTGAGGGACACCCTCAAACTCCCGGCAGGAAACCTAGGTTCCTGCACCGTCCTCTTAGCCCGAGAGCGTTGGCACCGGTCGGTCCCATCTCGGGGGGGGTGCCTGTGAGAGTGCAGTCAACATTAGCATAGTGGAGTAAAGCGGGGCAACGGAGGGGCTAACGGCGCCACTCCATGCCCGAGGTGGCGTCCAGGAACTCTTGCAGTATAGGGGGGCTGGAGACGATGACGCTGCTGCTTTGTGGGGTGGCCTGGTTGCCGGAGCGGTCCACGGCCATGCCCCCGGCCTCGCGCACCAGTAGAAGGCCACCGGCCACGTCCCAGGGAGACAGGTGGTGGTGGAAATAGAGGTCAAGCCGCGCGGTGGCGGCGTAGGCCAGGCCCAGGGCGGCGGAGCCCATGACGCGGATGCTCTGCATGCCAGGCCACAGGGCTCGAATCATGTCCAGGGCGCGGCCGGAACTGGAGTCCGTAGACCCCATGTCGAATCCCAGGAGGCTCTCTTCCAGGCGCTGCTTGGCGGAGACTGAAATGGGGCTGCCGTTTAGATATGCGCCTTTCCCCGCCTCGGCGTGAAACAGCTCCTTACGAACGGGGTCGTAGGTGGCGGCGAGAAGGACGTTGTCGCCGTGGGAGAGGGCAATGGCGGCGCAGAAGTGGGGAATGCCGGAGACGAAGTTGCGGGTGCCGTCTAAGGGGTCGACGAACCACCGGAAGCCGGTGTCCCCGGGCGCCAGGCCGGACTCCTCGGCCTGGATTTCGAAGCCAGGGAACTCGCGGGAGAGGATCTCTTTGACCGCGGCCTCGGAGCGGAGGTCGACGGTGGTGACCGGGTCCCGGGGCGCCTTGAAGCGGTAGTCGCGGGGCTGGTAGAAGCCTTCCAGGATGATTTCGCCGGCGCGCTGGGCCGCGTGGACGGCGATCTCCAGCGCGGAGCGGCCGCTGGAGGACCGGGGCAGGGTGTCGCCGGTGGCGGTCAAGCCTTGCGGGGGCTGGGCGCCGAGAGACCCATCTTCTCGGTGACCTCAGCGATGGTCTCCCGAGCGACGGCGCGGGCGCGGTGGGCGCCTTCGGCCAGTATTTCGTCCACGAGGCCGTCGCGGGCCTCGAATTCGGCGCGGAGCTGGCGGAAGGACTCGAGATAGCGATTTATGCCGTCGGATAGCTGGGCTTTGCAATCGACGCAGCCGCGGGCGGCAGTGGTGCATTCTTCGTAAATGGTATTGGTGTCATTAGGGTTGAAGATCTTGTGCAGCGAGTAGACGTTGCAAATCTCGGGCCGTCCCGGAATGGTGCGGAGGGTGCGCTGCGGGTCGGTAAAGGCGGTCATGACGCGGCGGCGGGTCTCCTCCGGAGTTGCGGCCAGGTCTATATGGTTGTCCACGCTTTTGCTCATCTTGGACTGGCCGTCCAGCCCCAGGATGATGGGTGAGCGGGTGAGCTTGGCCTGGGGCTCGGGGAAGGTGGGACCGAACATGTTGTTGAAGCGGCGCACGATCTCGCGGGCCAGCTCCAGGTGAGGGAGTTGGTCTTCGCCCACGGGCACGGTGTCGCCCTTGTAGAGGATGATGTCGGCGGTCTGGAGCACGGGGTAGCCGACCAGGCCGTAGTTGACGGATTCGTCAGTCTGGTTCATCTGCCGGACCTTCTCCTTGAAGGTGGGCACCCGAAGCAGCCAGCCCAGGGGCGTTACCATGCTGAGGAGGGCGTGGAGGGTCAGCACTTCCGGGACGTGGGACTGGACGAAGATGACGCTGCGTTGCGGGTCCAGGCCGGCGGCGAGCCAGTCCAGCACCATTTCGCGGATGTTGGGCTGGATGTCCTTGACCTCGCTGGGCGACTCCAGGGTGGTGAGGGCGTGGACGTCCACGACGCAGTAGTAGCAGTCGTAGTCGTCCTGGAGGTCGACCCAGTTCATAAGGGCGCCCAGGTAGTTGCCCAGGTGAAGACGCCCGGTGGGGCGCATTCCGGAGAGGATACGGCCTTTTTTGTTGTTCATGGAGATGGGTATTCTCTAGCCACCCGGAAGTCTAGCACGGGGGTTATTTAGTAACAATCGGCGATGATGATGGGTGTCGTCATTCAAGGGTCCACGAATCACAGGTTGGTGGTGCCCACCGTCCCGCCCCGGAAGGTTGAAAAAGTAGAGTTTGAGGGACACCCTCAAATTCCCGGCAGGGAACCTAGGTTCCTTGCGCCCTCCTATAGGGTTGGTGTAAGAAGCGGCCGAAGCTCTACATACGCTAGCAATTGCCCTCGTCACTTGCCCACCCGGCAATGCGGCCGGTGCTACATGCGCTCCGGGGTGGACATGCCCATGAGGCGGAGGACGCGGGCCAGGACGATGCGGGCGGACTCCACCAGCTTGAGGCGGGCGAGGGTCAGTGGGCGGTCGGCGGGGTCACTGGTCAGGACTCGGCAGTTTTCGTAGAACCAGTGGAAGGCGGTGGCCAGCTCCAGGGCGTAGTGGGGCAGGTGGTGGGGCTCCAGCGTCTGGGCGACCTTCTCCACCAACTCCGGCAGCATGAGCATCTTTCGGACCAGGGCGAGCTCGTTGGGGTCGGTGAGGAGGGAGACGTCGCCTTCCGACCAGTCGATGGCCTGGGTCCGGGCGTTGCCCAGGATGCTGGCGATTCGGG
The DNA here is from genome assembly GCA_965247585.1 of Dehalococcoidia bacterium. Taxonomy (GTDB): domain Bacteria; phylum Chloroflexota; class Dehalococcoidia; order Lucifugimonadales; genus CBDFHC01. The sequence continues at coordinate 684,213 of CBDFHC010000005.1, read as the reverse complement.
CGTGGGCATATTGGACGTAGTAGACGGGGTTTTCGGAGGACTCTTTGGTGGCGAGCTCCATATCGAAGTCCATCTGGGTGCCCGGTGCGCGGGCGAGGAAGAAATAGCGGCAGGCGTCCTGGCCCACCTCGTCCACCAGCTCTCGTAGCGTGACGAAGTCTCCGGTGCGCTTGGACGCTTTCACCAGCACGTCGCCGAGCTTGAGGGTCACCATCTGGGAGATGATGATGTCCAGCCGGTCCGGGTCTACGCCCAGGGCGGTGACGGCGGCCTTCAAGCGGGATACGTGTCCCTGGTGGTCGGCGCCCCAGATGTTGATGACCCGGTCGAAGCCGCGCTGGACGAACTTGTTGTGGTGGTAGGCGATGTCCGAGGCGAAGTAGGTGGGGGCGCCGCTGGAGCGGACCACCACGTTGTCCTTCTCCTCGCCTAGCGCGGTGGAGGTAAACCAGAGCGCCCCCTCGCGCTGGGCCAGGTAACCGCCCTGCCGAAGGACCTGCATAGTCTCGTCGTACTCCCCGGAATCGAAAAGCTGGTGCTCCGGGAACCAGACGTCGAAGTCGACGCCGAGAGAGAGGAGGTCCTTCTCGATGAGGCCCACCATCTTCTCGCGGGCCACGGAGCCCAACTCCTTCAACGCGGCGTCTCGTTCCATGGTGGCGAAGCGGTCCCCGGCGTCGGACTCAATCTCCTTGGCCAGGTCCATGACGTATTCGCCCTGGTAGCCGCCGGAGGGAATCTCGGCGTCTTGGCCGGAGTGCTGGAGGTAGCGGGCGAGGACGGAGCCGTAGAAAAGGTCCATCTGGGAGCCGGCGTCGTTGACATAATATTCGCGGGAGACGGAGTGGCCGGCGGCCTGGAGGATGGAGGCGAGGGCGCTGCCCAGCACGGCGCCGCGGGTGTGGCCGACGTGGACGGGGCCGGTGGGGTTGACGCTGACGAACTCCACCATGATGCGCTGAGGGTTGCCGGTGGCGACGTTGCCGTAGCTGTCGCCGGCCTGTCGGATTGTTTCGACCTGGCGCTGGAGCCAGTCCTGGCTGAGGAAGAAGTTGACGAAGCCGGGCGGCGCGGCGGAGATGCGCTCCAGCTCCGTGCCGCCGGCCATCAGCTCCACCAAGGCGGCGGCGATTTCCATGGGGGCGACGCGCGTTTCGCGGGCGAGACGAAGGGGAAGGCTGGTGGCGAAGTCGCCGTGGTCGGCGTTGGAGGGACGCTCCACCATGGGGTCGGGGATGGCGGAGAGGGGCAAGGCGCCGCGCTCCTTGGCGAGGTGCAGCGCCTGGGTGATTTTCTCGGCGACGATGTCTCTAGCGAGGGTTGGCATTTCTATGGGTTGGCGTGCAAAGCGTTAGGGGGTTGATGGTATCACAGGGCGGAGAGTCACAGATATGGAATATCTCACGAGGCGAGAGATCGATTATGGCCAATGATCTACTTGCGAGACAACATACCGGTCGGCCAAGGAACCTTTGATGGCAAATACAGCCTGGAAAGGGACGCAAGATTGCAAGAAGTGACATCGTCGCGTGAGGCTTTTCTGGTAGTATTGTCAATAGTAAGATGTCAGGCGGGCTCCCGATACTAACCACAAGATATTGGTGATTAGAAATGGCAATTAGCAGATATAGGTCCAACGGGGCTGGGGATGAGCAGGGTTTCAATCATGCTCGATGCGACTCTGGTTCATATTTCAACGTCACCGGAGCGGACAGATACGTTAGGTACAGCGCAGTCGATGGAGCCGTACGAAATGGGCGTATTGGGTAGCGCCACGACGATGTGGCATGGGACTGACGCTGGGCAGATGCGGAACATGATTCAAGGTGAAACCTATGGATGGAACGCATCGAGGATGATGGCATCGGGTGCGGATGGACGGGTGTCAACTGGGAATGCCTGGGCAACGGGGACAGACAGCGTAATCAACGGAGGGGCGAGATACCTTGGGACAGTACAGGCAGTAGAGCCGAATGAGATGTGGAAGACCAGCAGCCAGGTAGCGACGTGGTATGGGACTGACGCTGGGCTAATGCAGAACACAGTACAGGGGGAAACCTATGGATCGAACACGTCGAGCATGATGGCATCGGGAGTGGATGCAAGGGTGTCCACTGCGAACGCGTGGGCAACGGGCGTGCACACACTGGGTATCAGAGCGGACAGATACGTAGGCACAGGGCAGTTAATGGAGCCGTATCAGATGGGCGTATTGGGTAGCGCCACGACGATGTGGCATGGGACTGACGCTGGGCAGATGCGGAACATGATTCAAGGTGAAACCTATGGATGGAACGCATCGAGGATAATGGCATCGGGTGCGGATGGACGGGTGTCAACTGGGAATGCCTGGGCAACGGGGACAGACAGCGTAATCAACGGAGGGGCGAGATACCTTGGGACAGTACAGGCAGTAGAGCCGAATGAGATGTGGAAGACCAGCAGCCAGGTAGCGACGTGGTATGGGACTGACGCTGGGCTAATGCAGAACACAGTACAGGGGGAAACCTATGGATCGAACACGTCGAGCATGATGGCATCGGGCGTGGATGGGCGGGTGTCAACTGTAAACGCCTGGTCAACCGGGGCAGATACAGTAATCAACGGAGGAGGCAGATACGTTGACTCGGTGCGGGCTGTAGAGCCGTACGAGATGTGGAATACACGCAGCGAGGCAGCGATGTGGCATGGAGTTAATGCTGGGCTGGTCCAGGCCAGAGGTGAAGCGGATCTATACACTGCCCAAATCGGGCAAAGTTTGTATTTTGTTGACGAGCAGGTCGCTGTCGATGAGTCCGGTGTTGATCTGATAAAAGAGTTCTTGCGGCGTTTTGCCGAAGCGAAAGAGATTGGCGGTGACATAATCATCCAGATTGTGAATATTTCCAATGGCTCCATAGGCAACATTACCCAAATTGGCAAATTGACTACATAAGGGGAGCATACACCACAAATAGCTAGAAATTACGAGGTAGCGGATTTGGACCCTTCAGACTTAACAAATGCAATTTTGCCGTCCCTGATCGGATTGTTTAAAGAGAGTGGCGAAGCAGCCGCAAGGAAGATAGGAGGAGCTATCGGGGATACTGGGATGGACAAGATCCGGGGGCTCTACTGCAGTTTGAAAGCAAACTTTAAAGACGACAAGCCGGCGGGAAGCGCCCTGCGTAATCTTCGGAGGAATCCGTCTTCTCAAGGCGGGCAAAATGCCCTGAGACGAGTCCTAGAGACCAAAATCGCATCTGACCCCGAGTTTGCTGCCTTGCTGCAGCAGGCAGTAGACGAGATTTACAAATCAAAAGGTGACACAATTTCCCAGGAGATAACAGTTTCGGGCGGAGACGTGAGAGAGGTTATTCAAGTCGGGAAGATAACTGGGGTATAAACTGGCGGAGACAGTGTCGAAGCAAGCCTCTGTGACGCCGTTTCCAAACAAGCGGATACGAAGAAGCCTTGATTTGTGCAGTGTGACGATGGACCAGCATTTGCTACTCACCTCTAAAGAGTGGACCTGTCGAGAAAGGATCTCAGCTAACTTCCGAGGAGACTTTGCCCTGGAAGCGGGCGAGTTCCTGGGCAAGGAGGAGGTGGTCCTCTTTAGATAGGTCTGGGTCATCCTCTATTATGGCGGCGGCGGTGTCTCGCGCTTGGGCGAGGAAGTCCTGGTCGGTGAGGCGGGCCATTCGGAGGGTGGGAAGGCCGCTCTGGCGGGTGCCGAAGAGGTCACCGGGGCCGCGGAGGGAGAGGTCCACCTCGGCCAGCTTGAAGCCGTCGTGGATCTGCTCCACGGCGGAGAGGCGCTCGCGGGCCAGGTCCGACGGGCTTTCGGACAGGAGGAGGCAGTAGCTCTTGTGCTCGCCGCGGCCCACCCGGCCTCGGAACTGGTGTAGCTGTGCCAGGCCGAAGCGGTCGGCGGCCTCGATCATCATGACGGAGGCGTTGGGAACGTCGATGCCAACCTCCACCACAGGGGTGGAGACCAGAATATCCAGCTCCGCGGCGTGGAACTGGGACATGACCTTGTCCTTCGCTTTGGCGCCCAGCCTGCCGTGAAGAAGCCCCAACCGGAGCTCGGGGAACACCTCGGTGCTGAGGCGCTGGAACTCCTCGGTGGCGGCTTTGGCCTCCACCGCGTCCGACTCTTCGATAAGGGGGCAGATGACGAAGACTTGGCGGCCTTTCTGCACCTGCTTCCGGACGAATTCGTAAGCGGGGGCCCGCTTCTCCGGCGGCACCCAGCGGGTGATGATCTCCTGGCGTCCGGGGGGCAGTTCGTCCAGCGTTGAGATGTCCAGATCGCCGTAGAGGGTGAGGGCCAGGGTGCGGGGAATGGGGGTAGCGGACATGATGAGCATGTGGGGCGTGGCGTCGCCCTTGCCGCGGAGGGCGGCGCGCTGGGAAACGCCGAAGCGGTGCTGCTCATCGACCACGGCCAGGCCCAGGTTGGGCATGGCCATCTCCCGCTGTATGAGGGCGTGGGTGCCGATGACGATGTCCAGAGTCCCGTCGGCGGCGCGGGCCTGGATCTCCCGCTTCAATGATTTGCGCGTGCTGCCGGTGACGAGCCCTACGGAGATGGGCTGGGGGTGGGGGTCCACGTAGGCGGTGACCAGATTTTCCTCTTGTACGGGGCGGGCCAGCCCGCCCATCAGGGCGGAAACGGTCTTGAAGTGCTGCTCGGCCAGTACCTCGGTGGGGACCATAATGGATCCCTGGAAGCCGTCCACGGCGGCGGCCAGCAGGGCGGCGAGGGCCACCACGGTCTTGCCGCTGCCCACCTCTCCCTGGAGCAGGCGGCTCATGGCGGGGGTGCCCCGCTGCATGTCTGACAGCGTCTCCGAGAGGCAGCGCTCCTGGGCGCCGGTGAAGGCGAAGGGCAGCCGCTCCCGGAAGGCGTCCAGCACCTTGTGGTCAACCTTGATGGGGATGCCCCGGGCGTCCTGTTGCCACTGCTGACGGCGGAGCTGGACCGCGATCTGGAGGAGCAATAGCTCGTCGAAGGCGAGGCGGCGGCGCGCGGTTTCCCAGGATTCCAAGTCGTCAGGGAAGTGGGCCTGGGAGACGGCGTGGGCCAAGGGGTCGAGGCCCAGGTCTTGAGCGACCGGCTCGGGGAGGAATTCCTCCACCGACGCGCCCCAGCGCTCCAGGGCCTGCCAGGCGATACGGCGCATGTTTCGAGCGGTGAGCCCTTCGGTGAGGGGGTAGACGGGGACCAGGCGACCGGCGTGAATCATAGGATTGTGGGGGCCAAGCACCTCGTAGTCAGGGGACTCCATGACGCGGTCTTGCTGAAACAGGTCCACCTTGCCGCTGAGGGCCACCTGGGCGCCGGTGGGGAGTTGCTTTGCCAGATAGGTCTGGCCGAACCAGATGACGCGAAGGTTGCCGGTCTCGTCGCCGACGACGGCCTCGGTGGCGCGGAGGTTGCCCTGTCGGCCCATGCGGACCTGGCGGGCCTCCCAGACGGTGGCGATGATGGTGGCGTCGTGGCCCGGCTCCAGGTCCGCGACCTTAGAGTGCTGCGAGTAGTCGTTGTGGCGGCGGGGGAAGAGGTAGAGGAGGTCACGGACGGTGGAAACGTCCAGGCGCTGGAGCTTGGCGGCGGTCTTGGCGTCGATGCCGCGGAGGTGGGTGACGGGCGCGTCCAGGGGGGGAGTTGGCCTGGATTGAGTGGGAACGGCCGCCGGGGCAGTTGTGCTTGGCGACTGACCCTTCACGCGGGCTGCCTTAGCAGTCGCGGGCGCGGTAGTGGCGCCGCCGAGAAGACGCAGCCAGCGGCTTACCCAGTCCTGGCGCTTGGCGGCGCTAAGGCCATCGTAGCTACAGGCGAGGAGCGCGGGCACGTCCGGTTCGTCCTGGAACGCCGCATGGAGTTCGGAGGACCAGCGCTGAACGAACAGGTCAAGGCCGCCCATGACGGCCTTGTTATCGTATTGGTGGGCCCGCTCCAACTCCAGAATGTTGCGAAAGGAACTCAGCGACAGGCCGGTAGCATGGGTGGTCATGACAAGTCCAGTTTAGCATGGGGTCCGCCGCGGGGACTAAGCGGAATGTTGCACGGCGACGCCCAGAAGACCGGGGCCGCAGTGCGCGCCGATGACCGGGCCGATGCGGGAGACGATGAGGTCTTCGGCGGGGACCACGCCGGCCAGGCGCTCCGTAAGGCGGGTGATGTCCTCCGGGGTGGTGCCGTGCATCAAGCAAAGCTCGGAGACTGGGGAGCGCTCCTCCACCAGGGAGGCCAGGCGCTGTAGGGCCTTAGCGCGGGTGCGAACGCGCTCTAAGGGGTGCACCTCGCCGTCGCGCACAGTGAGGATGGGGCGGATGGAGAGGAGGGAGCCGAGAAGGGCCTGGGCCTTTCCGATGCGGCCGCCCTTCTGTAGATATTCCAGGGTATCCACCATGAAGAAGACCTGGGTCTGGGTGCAGGCTTCGCGGACCGCCTGGACCACGTCCTCGGAGTCTAGGCCGGCGGCGGCGGCCCGGGCGCCAGCCAGCACCGCCAGCCCCAGGGCCATGGAGGCCAGGCCGGAGTCCACCACCTCTACCTTTTTAGGGTCTTCCATCTGACCCCTGGCCTGGAGCGCCGAACTGACGGTGCCGCTGAGCTTGGAGGAGATGTGGACGGAGATCACGCGGTCGTCGCCCTGGCAAAGAGCAAGGTACTGCTGCAGGAAGTCGTTCACGGTGGGCTGGGAGGTGGTGGGGAGGGTGGAAGAGGATGCCAGCCGCTGGTAGAAGGCGTCAGCGCCGATGTCCGGGCCGTCCCGCAGCGATTCTAGGGCGGCGGAGGCGTTGCGCCCGTGGAAATTGACGTACAGGGGAACCACGGTGATGCCCCACTTTTCCACCAACTCTGGGGGAAGGTCCGCGGTGCTGTCGGTGACAATTCTTACCGCCAAGGCGTAGCTCCTACTCTATGGACGCCAGGTAGTGGTAGAAGGGCTGGCCGCCGTAGACCACGTCCACCTGTTGCTCTGAGAATGCCGCCCGAAGCCGCTCTCCGGCGTCTTGAGCCTCGGCCTCCTGGGTGTCGCCGCCCCAATAGATGGTGATGACGCCCCCGGTCTCCAAGGGGGCCTTTCGAATGGTGTCCACCAGAACGTCGAAGGGGCCGCCGTTGGCGCCGGCCAGCTTTCCGTCTAGCAGTCCGATGACCTGCCCCCGGGAGAGGTCGACGCCGGAGAGGCGGGTGTCCCGGACCGCGGTGGTGACCTCCACGGTGGTGACATCCTGGATGGCCCGTTCCATGGCACGAAGGGCCTCCTCCGGCGCGGCGTCAGGGCTGTAGGCCAGCAGCGCGGCCACGCCCTGGGGGATGGTGGTGGTGGGGATGAAATGGACGCCCTGGCCGGAAAGGGAGACGGCCTGCCTGGCGGTTAGGACAACGTTGGGGTTATTGGGCAGGATGACGGAGCGGGGCGCTCCGGTGCGGAGGACGGCGTTAAGTAGCTCCTGGGTGCTGGGGTTCATGGTGCGGCCGCAGGGTACCACGGAGTGGCATCCCAACCCCTGAAACAGCGCGGCGAACCCTTCGCCCCAGGTGACGGCGACGACGCCCAGTTCGGGGATGTCCTGCCGCTGCTGGTGCAGCGCCCTGAAGTCCTGGTGCTGCTGGTCAATATCGTCGATGCGCACCTGGCTGGTGACGCCCAGGGTGGCGGCGAATTGGAGCACCGTCTGGGGCTCAAAGGTGTGGAGGTGGACCTTGGCCAGGGAGGCGTCGCCCACCACCACGGCGGAGCTGCCCATCTGGGATACCTGGGCCCTCAAGGCGGAGAGGTCAAGGCCGTCGGCTTCCACCAGGAACTGGGTGCAGAAGCCGTACTCCTCCTGCGCCGTGGACTCCAGGAAGCGCTGGCTGACGGTGGCTGTGGACATGGCCAGGCCATCGCTGGGAAGGCAGAGCTCTACCTCCAGGGCATGGGGGTCCTGGCCCAGCAGGGCGCAAAGCAGTCCCTCCATGAAGACCACGACGCCCTGGCCTCCGGAGTCGACTACACCGGCGTCCCGCAGGACGGGCAGCAGGGATGGCGTTTTGCGCAGGGACTCGTGGGCCGCCTGCACCGCGGAGCGCAGCACGGCGATTACGTCTGCGTCCGGGTTGGAAGCGTGGGCTGCGGCGGCGCCGGAAAGGTCCCGCATAACGGTGAGCATGGTGCCTTCCACGGGTTGAGACACACCGGCGTAGGCGGCGGTGGCGCCCTGGGACAGCGCGGCGGCAAGCACAGTGGCGTCGCAGTCTTCGCAACCGTCCAGCCCCCGGGCGAAGCCGGTGAGGAACTGGGAAAGGATAACGCCACTGTTGCCGCGGGAGCCGAGGACGGCCTGCCGGGCGGCCAGGACGGCAAGCGCCGACAGGGAATCCGGCGGCGCGCCGGCGGGCGTCTCCACGACGGCGCGCATGGTGAGGAGCATGTTGGTGCCGGTATCGCCGTCTGGTACGGGGAAGACGTTCAGGGCGTTGATGTGGTCGCGGTAGCGCTCAAGGCAAAGCGTCGCGGCTTCCAGCCCTCGGAGGAGCCGGAGCGCGTCGAACCGTTCAACCTTTGCTTCGCCGGATACCAACTTCGTCTTGTAAACCGAATCCCGCTTTGTTATCTTTGCTAGTGAATTGTAGTTAAGGGCCTGAGACGGGTCAATTAAAGGGACTGCCCATGAAATGCGAACTTTGTAACAAGATTGGCGTGGCCGGAAATAACGTGAGCCATTCGAAACGGCGTACGAAGACGCGGTTTCTGCCGAACATCCAGAAGCTGACGTTGGTGATTAACGGTACCCGTAAGCGGGTGAAGACGTGCACCCGTTGCCTTCGGACCCTGCACAAGGTGCCGAAGGTCAGCCTGTAGAGACGTCTTCCAGGGCGGCGCGGAAGCGGGCGATGGCCTGGGGGACGCTCTCCTTCTTGTTGAACACGGCGGAGCCGGCGACCATGGCGTCCGCTCCGGCGCGGGCCACGTCGGCAGCGGTGTCGGCGTTAATGCCGCCGTCCACTTCGATCTCAACGGCGTAACCCCGCCGGTCCACCAGGTCTCGAAGCCGCCGCACCTTTTCCAGCACCTCCGGAATTAGCTTTTGTCCGCCGAACCCCGGGTTCACGGTGAGGATTAGCACGATGTCCAGGAAGGGAAGCGCCTCTTCTATGACGGAGATGGGTGTGGTGGGGTTGAGGGCCACGCCGGCGCGACAGTCCAGGGCCTTTATCTGTTGGATGACGCTGTGAAGGTGGGTGCATGCCTCGGCGTGGACGGTGATGTGGTCCACTCCGGCTTTGGCGAAGTCCTCCAGCCGCTGCTCCGGCTCTACAATCATGAGGTGGGCGTCCAGGGGCAGGTGGGTGAACCTTTTCAGCCCCTCTATGACCACCGGTCCGAAGGTGATGTTTGGGACGAAGCGGCCGTCCATGACGTCCAGGTGGATATAGTCGGCCCCGGCCTGGGTGGCCTCCGAGACCTGCTCACCCAGCCGGGTGAAGTCCGCCGACAGGATGGACGGGGATAGCTTGATCTTCCGTTCAGGGGACATCTTCCTCCTCCAACCGCGCTCTTGCTGTTTCCAGTGCCTGTTCGACGCGCCGGGACGCGGTGCCGCCGGACACGTTCCTAGCGTTCACCGACGCTTGTAAAGATACCCCGGAAACGTCCTCCTCGAAAAGGGGTGAGAAGCAGCGCAGCTCTTCCAGCGAAAGTTGGTGCACCTCGACGCCCTTGCTGCGGGCGTAGTCGGAGGCCTGGCGTACGGCGGCGTGGGCCTCTCGGAAGGGCAGCCCGCGGGCCACCAGGTAGTCCGCCAGGTCGGTGGCCAGCATGTTGCCTTTCTCGGCGGCCTCCAGCATCCGCGCGGTGTCGAACCGGAGCCCCGCCACCATTGGGGCGAAGACCTCCAGGGTGGAGAGCAAGGTGTCCACGGTATCGAAGAAGGCCTCCTTGTCCTCTTGCAGGTCCCGGTTGTAGGTGAGGGGCAGCCCCTTCAGTGTCACCAGGGTTGACATTAGGTTGCCGAAGACGCGGCCCGACTTGCCCCGGGCTAGCTCGGCGTAGTCCGGGTTGCGCTTCTGGGGCATGATGCTGCTGCCGGTGGTGAATTTTGGGTCCATGGCAACGAAGCCGAACTCCTGGGAGGACCAGAGGACCAACTCCTCCGATAGGCGGGAGAAGTGCATCATGCAGATGGACGCGGCGGAGTGAAACTCCAGGAGGAAGTCGCGGTCCGATACGGCGTCCATGCTGTTATCGCTGACTCGGCTGAAGCCCAGCTCCCGGGCGACGAAGTCCCGGTCCAGGGGATAGGGCGCACCGGCCAGGGCGCCGCTGCCCAGGGGCATGACGTCGGCGGCCTGGGCGCAGCGGCGAAAGCGCTGACGGTCTCGGCGCAACATCTCGAAGTAGGCCAGCAGATGGTGGGCCAGCAGCACCGGTTGCGCCCGCTGCATGTGGGTGTAGCCGGGCATGACGGCGTCCCGGTGCGCCTGGGCCTGGTCCAGGAGGGAGCGTTGTACTTCAGTGATGGCGGCGATAGCCTTGGCGGCGACCTCGCGGGCGTACATGCGCATGTCCAGGGCCACCTGGTCGTTGCGGGACCGGGCGGTGTGGAGCTTGCCCGCGACGGGGCCGATCTGCTCCGTCAACCGCGCCTCGATGTTCATGTGGATGTCTTCCAGCTTCGGCCGCCAGGGAAAGGTATCGGCTTCGATCTCGGCGCGGATGGATTCCAGGCCGTCGCATATGGCCGAGGCATCTTCCGCGGAGATGATGCCCTGCTTGGCCAGCATGCGGGCGTGTGCCAGCGATCCGGCGATGTCGTGCCGGTAAAGGCGGCAGTCGAAGTGGATGGAGACGGCGTAGGATGACGGGTCAGTTGGCATTCGCGTGTGTGGCGGTGGTTTTTCTGTAACGGGGAGAGTTGGCAGTATATGGTACCAGATGGTGAGGGGGTGGGCGGGGGTGGGGTGATGTGCAGCTCCAGCGCTGCGGCACCACCCGTGTGGGAATTGAACCACATGAAAACGAAGAGGGTACTAACACGAGAAACTCCGGGCAATTGGTCTGCCAGAGTTATTCATATATGGTGGATTATTGACGAGGTGGCAGACAACGGGGGTCAAGACAAAGCTAGGCCAGGGGGGCAGACTGGTGGTGCCAGTAGGGTACCGTAAGGCGTTAGGGCTGAAGCCCGGCGACGTGGTGATCCTGGTGCTGGAGGACGGCGAAATGCGGATAGTGACAATTAGGAAGGCAGTCCAGCGGGCTCAGGAGTTGGTGCGGCAGTACGTTCCGGAGGGGCGGGACTTGGCCGGGGAGTTGGTGAGAGAATGGCGTGAAGAATCGGACGGCGGCTGAGGCTATGGAGAACACGGAAACAATCTTCGTAGTGGAGGAGTCCCCGGAAGGGGGCTATGAAGCACAGACGTTGGGCGCAGCATCTTCACGGAAGGCGAGAGTCCGGAGGAGCTAATGGATATGGTGCGGGACGCTGTCTGTTGCCACTTTGATGAAATGTCGCGCCCCAGGGTTATTTGGGTAGCGTCAAAATGACTGGTTGGAGGTAGCGGTGGACAAACTGGAGCGGTTGGCACAGGACGCTGACACGCCAAGGGGTCTTTTGGCGGCCGTGGGCGCCTGGGCGGAGTACGAAGGGCTGGAGCAGTTGGTAGAGGAGATATACCGGCAGAGGAGAGATGCCCATGACCGGCCGGTGGTGCCGGAGCGGTAAGGAGTGGGTGGGCGCTCCGGTAGGGATCTGATGGTCCGTGGAGTGGCCGCCATGGGGCACCAGGTAGCCAGGGACGAGGGGTGCTTTGAAGAGACTGATACCGCTTGACAGAGGAGGATAACATCCTTACAATCAGGTAAGGAAACTAGTCCTTACAAAAGGAAGACCAATGGCTAAGGCTAAGATTACTAGCAAAGGGCAGGTTACCGTGCCCAAAGAGGTGCGGGACCGGCTGGGAATTCGGCCGGGGGATGTGCTGGAGTTCAGGGAGGAGAGGGGTGTGTACCTTGTAAGCAAACACCTGGCCCCAGGGACGCTGAGTAAGTATCGTGGGTACCTGGAGAAGCTGGAGGGCCAGGACCCGGATGAGCTTGTGGAGGAGATGCGCGGGCAGTGATCACCGCAGTGGACACCAATGTCCTGCTGGACGTGTTGATTCCGGACGCTCCACATGGAGATGCCTCGGAAGAGGCATTAACGGAGTCGCTAAGGGCTGGCGCGACGGTGGTGTCGGAGGCGGTTTACGCGGAGCTGGCCGCCTACTTCCCGTCGCTGGAGGAGATGGACCGGTTCCTGGGAGAGACGGGGATACGTCTGGAGCCGTCGGGTGGTGAGGCGCTCCATCTGGCGGGCAGGCGATGGAGAGGGTACACGCGCCGCCGGCCCGATTCTCTGGTGTGTCCCTCCTGTGGAACCGGTCAGGACGTACGATGCAGCGGGTGCGGTTCAAAGCTAATGACCCGGCAGCACGTGGTGGCGGACTTCCTGATTGGAGCGCATGCGATAACGCATGCGGACCGGCTGCTCACCAGGGACCGGGGGTATTACCGTACGTATTTTGAGGGGCTGAAGTTGGAGTAGAGGGCGGGGGATTGGACGCGGGGCCACCCGGTGGGGTGGGGAGGAGAGGCGGGACTAGTCCGCGGTGTTATTCGTCTTCGGGCTGGCGGCGGGCCTGGGTGCGGACGGGGAGGCCGTAGATGGCGATGAAACCTTCGGAGGAGCGGTGGTCAAAGGTGTCGCCGCGGTCGTAGGTGGCCAGTTCACGGCTGTAGAGGGGCTTTTCCGCGCGGCGTCCGACGACGGTACAGGTCCCCTTATGGAGCCTGAGCCTCACGGCGCCGGTGACGTGGCGCTGGGTGCTTTCGACGTAAGCGTCAAGGTCGCGGCGGTGGGAGGTGTACCAGAGGCCGTTGTACACAACGTCGGCGTACTCCTGGGCCACGCGCTGCTTCATGCGGGCCTGGTCTTTGCTGAGGGTCATGCCCTCCAGGGCCTTATGGGCGGCGAAGAGGGTCACTCCGGCGGGGGCCTCGTAGACCTCGCGGGACTTGATGCCCACCAGCCGGTTCTCGACATGGTCGATGCGGCCGACGCCGTGGCTACCGGCCAGTTCGTTGAGGTGCTGCACCAGGTCCACGGGGCGCATCCCCTCACCGTTGAGGGCCACGGGAGAGCCTCTCTCAAAGGAGACCTCAATATAGAGGGGTTCCGCCGGGGCGTTGTCCACGGAGCTGGTCCACTCATAGGCGTCTTCCGGGGGCTCCAGCCACGGGTCTTCCAGCTCGCCCGCCTCGACGCTGCGGCCCCAGAGGTTTTCGTCAACGGAGAAGCGGCTCTTCCGCTCATGGATGGTGATGCCGTGGTCCCGGGCGTACTGCATCTCCTCTTCACGACTCCAGCCCCACTCTCGAACGGGGGCGATGACCTTCAGGTCCGGGGCCAGGGCGGCGACGCTGACGTCCATGCGCACCTGGTCGTTCCCCTTGCCGGTGCAGCCGTGGGCGATGGCCTGGGCGCCGACGCGCCGGGCCGCCTCCACCAGGTACTTGCCGATGAGCGGCCTGCCCAGGGCGGTGGCCAAGGGGTACTGCTCTTCATATACGGCGCCGGCCTTCAGACCCGGAATCACGTAGTCGCGGACAAAGTCCTCGCGGCCGTCGACGGTGAGGGCTTCCTTGGCGCCGATCTCCAGGGCACGTTGGCGGATGGACTCCAGGTCCACCATGCCCAGGTCAATGGTGAGGGTGACGACGTCGGCGTTGTGCTCCTCCTGGATCCAGCGGATGCAGACGGAGGTATCGAGGCCGCCGCTGAAGGCGAGAAGAACGGTAGGTTTGGCCATTATTCGCCAGCCTACAGGTTGCCCAGGGCCTGTTCCAGACGGGCCACGCCTTCGTCCACGTCCTCGGGAGAGATGTTCAGCGGAGGCATGAGGCGAAGGGTGTTGGGTTTCACCATGTTGAAGAGGACACCGGCCTCGTTGGAGAGGGACAGGGCGCGGGCGCCGATGTCCTCGGTGAACTCCACGGCGACGAGGAGACCCTTGCCACGGACCTCGCTGATTACCGAAGAGCGGGACTTGAGCTCCTCCAGCCGCTGCATAAGCCGGCGGCCCATGGCCCTGGCGTTGGCGGGAACGTCGTTGTCCACGATGTACTTGGCGGAGGCGTAAGCGGCGGCGGTAGTGAGGGGGTTGCCGCCGAAGGTTGAGCCGTGGTCGCCGGGCTCCAGGGCCATGCACTTGTCCTTGGACATAAAAGCGCCGATGGGGACGCCGCCGCCGAGCCCCTTGGCCAGGGCCATAACGTCCGGCTCCACGCCGTACTCCTGGTAGCCGAAGAGGCTGCCGAGGCGGCCCATGCCGGTCTGCACCTCGTCCAGAATGAGCAGGAGGCCCTGCTGGTCGCACCATTCGCGGACGCGCTTCAGATAATCGTCGGCGGGGATGTTGACGCCGCCTTCGCCCTGGACCGGCTCCAGCATCACGGCGGAGGTCTTTTCAGTGGTGGCCTCAATGATGGCCTCAACGTCGTCGAAGGGGACGTGGACGAAGCCGGGGGTGAGGGGCTGCCAGGCCTCCTGGTAGTGGGGCTGGCCGGTGGCGGACACCCCGGTCAAGGTGCGGCCGTGGAAGGAGTTGAGGGCGGTGATGATCTCATAGGCGCCATTGCGGTTCTTCTTGCCGTACTTTCGGGCCAGCTTCATGGCGCCCTCGACGGCCTCGGCGCCGCTGTTGCCGAAGAAGACTTTGTCCAGGGCGCTGTTCTCAACGAGGACCTGGGCAAGCTGGAGCTGGGGGATGGTGTAGAACTGGTTGGAGGTTTGAAGCAGGGTACCCGCCTGCTCTCGTATGGCGTCGACCATCACCGGGTGGCAGTGGCCCAAGTTGTTGACGGCCCAGCCGGCGGTGAAGTCCAGGTACTCCTTGCCATCGACGTCCCAGACCTGGGTGCCTTGGCCGCGCTCCAGGACCACCGGCTGTCGACGAACGGTAAAGGCGTAGTACTGCTTCTCCAGGGAGATCCAGTCGGTGCTCACGGGCGTTGCCTCCAAAGGGTGCGGAAGGTGTGACCAGTGGATGACTATAGTATGTGAGGCAGGGGTTGTCCACCGGGGCGGTGGGTGGGCAGAGGGGAGGCGGGGCGGGTGGTTGACGGAGGTTTCGGGCCCTCAGGCGCCTGGAACGGACTTGGAAGATGAGTGGACTTCTTTGGCCCAGCGATGACCGGACGCGACGTCAACCGTTCCCACAAGAACCCCTTTTTCCTCGGTTGGTACTTCCTCACCATGCGCCTTGGCGGACTCCAGGTAGAGAGAGATGGCTTCCGAAACCATATCCAAGGTCTCGGCAACGAATTCGCCCTCGGAGACGCAGCCAGGAAGGGCGGGAACTACGGCGGTATATCCGCCATCGGGGTCTGGAAGTAAGACAACCGTGTACTTCATTGTGCTAATCAGCTCCGGAACCTTAGTTGCACATTTGCTCCTTGGGGGTTTACGTGCCGGCGTGGATGCGGGTGCCGGCGCTGTGGCCTTCCACGCATTGGCGCAGGGCGCCGGGCTGGCGGCCGTCGATTATTTCGGCGACGGGGACCGCGGGCAGCGCCTTGAGGCAGGCCTCCAGCTTGGGGATCATGCCGCCCCGGGCGATGCCGGAGCGGAGGAACATTTGCGCCCCGCGCATGCTGAGCCTGGGCACGGGTCTGCCGGCGCTGTCCAGGACGCCGGGCACGTCAGTCAAAAAGATTAGGCGCGAAGCGCCGGTGTGGCGGGCCAGGTCCCCGGCGGCGGTATCGCCGTTGATGTTCAGCAGGGAGCCGGAGTGCTCCGAGCCGTCGATGGCGTGGACGCCCACCGGGGAGACCATGGGAATGTAGCCGCCATCCATGGCCTGCTGGAGGGGCTCGGAGTTAACTCTGGTGACCTCGCCGACGAAGCCCAACTCCGGGTTGGCGATGCGGCATTCTAGCATGGCCCCATCCACGCCGCTGAGGCCGATGGCCTTGCCGCCCAGCCCGATGAGAGAAGCGACTAGCTGTTTGTTGATGAGGCCGGTGAGCACGGCGGTGACGATCTCCAGGCTGGTGGCGTCAGTGACGCGGAGCCCGCGAACGAAGCGGGGGACCGCGCCCTGTCGCTTCATCCAGTCGGAGACGATGCTGCCGCCGCCGTGGACAACGATGATGCGGTAGCCTTCTTTTTGCAGTGAGACCAGGTCTTGCAGGGTGGTGTCGTGGCTGCCCAGGGTACTGCCGCCGATCTTCACCACAATGGGCCGGGAATCGGCGCCACCATCCATTGTTACGGCTCCCCGCGCCCCAGGGCTAGGTGGTGTAGGCGCTGTTGAAGGTGACGTACTCTTCGCTGAGGTTGCAACCCCAGGCGGTGGCCCGGGCGGCGCCCAGGTTGAGCCCAACGCGGAAGGTCACCTTAGGCTTGGCCATCAGCGCGACGATGGAATCTTTGTGGAAAGGTACCGGACGGCCCTCTTCCATGATGCAGACATCGTTGATATAGAGTGCCATCTTCTTTTCAACCACCTCGGTGTCGGCGCGGCCCAGGGCCACCACGACGCGGCCCCAGTTTGGATCGTTGCCGTGGACCGCGGTCTTGACCAGGCTGGAGCCGGCGATGGTGCGGGCGGCGCTGCGCGCTTCCTCGACCGAACGGGCGCCTTCGACCACAACCTCGATGAGCTTGCTGGCGCCCTCGCCCTGGCTGGCGATGGCCTTGGCCAGGTCGATACAGACGGTGCGAAGAGCCAACTGGAACGTTGGCGCGGCGCTGGAGCCTTCGGTGATGGGTCCCGCGCCCGCCGCGCCGTTGGCGAACAGCAGCACGGTGTCGTTGGTGCTGGTGTCGCCGTCTATGGTCATCATATTAAAGGAGTCGTCCACCGCCTCTTTAAGGGAGCTTTGCAAAAAGTCCGCCGGTACCTGGGCGTCTGTGGTGATGAAGGAGAGCATGGTGGCCATGTTGGGGTGGATCATCCCGGCGCCCTTGGCGTTGCCCCCCAAGGTGATGGTCTTGCCGTCCTGCTGGAACGTAACCGTCACCTCTTTGGGACCGGGGTCCGTGGTGAGGATGGCCCGAGCCATCAGGGGACCGCCGTCTTCGGTTAGCTCGATGCGGTCAATGCCGTCGCGAATCAGCGACATGGGGAGCTCGGCGCCCACCACGCCGGTGCTGCAAGTGAGCACATCTTCGGCGCTGAGCCCCAGGTGCTGGGCGGTCTTCTCCGCCATGGCCGTGGCGTCCTTGTAGCCCTGGTCCCCCACGCAGGCGTTGGCGATGCCGCTGTTGACCACCACCGCCCGGGCGCGTCCCGTGGCCAGGTGCTCCTCGCTGACGATCACCGAAGGCGACTTGAGGCTGTTTTTGGTGAACACCCCGGCGGTGGTGCAGGACTGCGTGGAGAAGAGGATGGCCAGGTCCAGCTTGTCCTCGGCGTAGGTCTTCAGCCCGGCGAAGGTGGCTCCGGCGGCGAAGCCTTTGGCGGAGGTGACAGACCCTCCTTCCAGGTATTTCACGGCGTCAGTCATCTGGAGACCCTCGTGCGAAGTGGATGGGCGGCGAAGTGACGGGAGTATAGCACGGGCCCCGCCGGGGATTGTAGAAGCGGGAATGGTTCTCGGTGTGGCGCCTGGCATCCTTCCGTTGCCAGCCTGCCGAAGGTGGCTTTATAGTGCGCTTAGTTTGACGGATGGAGGCTAATTATGCTGGCTTTTCTCGGCGGCACGGGTCCCGAAGGCAGGGGGTTGGCGCTACGCTACGCCCTGGCCGGCGAGGCGGTGGTGATCGGCTCCCGCGACGGCGAACGGGCGGCCAATAGTGCCCAGGAGCTGTCGCAAACCGTCCCCGGGGCGTCGATCACCGGGGCGGGAAACCTGGCCGCCGCGGAGCAGGCCGAGGTGGTGTTCATCACGGTGCCGTATGAGGCGCAGAGGCCGTTGCTGGAGAGCCTGGGCGACGCGCTAGCGGACAAGCTGGTGATTAACGTGATAGCGCCGCTGGCGTTCGAGAAGGGGCGCGCCCGGGCGATAAGGGTGGAGGAGGGGTCGGCGGCGGAGGAGGCGCAGGCGCTGCTGCCGCGCTCCCGGGTGGTGGGGGCGTTCCAGAACCTGAGCGCGGTGGAGCTTTTGGACTCGGGCCACGAGATGCAGGGCGACGTGGTGGTGTGCGGCGGTGACAAGGAGGCGAAGGTGCGGGTGATGGGGATGGTGGGGGTTATCAAGGAGCTGCGGGCGGTGGATGGCGGCGGGCTGGAGAACGCGCGTTACGTGGAGGAGTTGACGGCGCTGCTGCTGAACATTAACCGGATATACAAGGCGCACGCGACCATACGGATTGTGGGGGTGTAGGGGGAGCTATCAGAAGTAAGATATAACTGCCCTGAGCGGTGTGGCATCGGGGAATCACCGCATGGAATAAAGATATTGGTAATTATCCCCACATTGCACGTCAGGCTTTCGGCGGAGGCAAAATCTCGACGCCATTGCGTTCCGCCGCAGCGATCATGCGCTGAATCATGGCGTCGTCGAGTGATGGAGGCGGGGCATTCCGGTCCGTTGTCTCATCCATCGCCTCTCTAAAAAATTTCTCGGCGTTCCCCGCTGGTACAAAAGTCGCGACCATCTTGGCAGGAGTCTGGGAACGATTTGCGAAACTATGAGGCGTCCCCTTGGAGACATGCACGAAATCACCGGCCTTTGCCTCGCGCACTTCGCCGCCCACCATTACTTCCAACTGTCCCTCGACGATATAAAAGTACTCGTCTTGATCGTGATGGATATGAGGAGGAGGTCCGGCTTCCGGTGGAACCATTCCTTCCAAGACGAAGTAAGCCCCATCGGTCTCCGCCGTGGTTGCGAGAAAGGTGTATATATTGCCCGGTCCCAAAACCATCGTCCCAGTGTTTGCAGGTCTGAAAAACGACATGAGTTACCCCTCATAGCTGAAACAATTTCCTGACCTAGACATTTTACGATAGGAGGATGCCAGGATCAAAGAGAAAGAACCCGTTACGCCCCTCCTACGAGGAAGGCGAGTTAAGAGACAAATTCCTTGGGCGGAAACTGCTACGTTGCTTCCGCCCAAGGACTTGCTCCGCCTTATTAAAAAGGCGGTGGAAAAGCCCCCAGAGGAGGGTTAGCGCCTTAATTACAGAGGTGCCCGCCATACCGTGAGTGAGCCAATCACCATCGGCTCACTCACGGTATGGCGGGCGGCCAACAGCGCGCGGGAGCTTTCGGAATCGGCACCCGGGGCGTCGATCACCGGGGCCGGAAACCTGGCGGCCGCGAAGCAAGCCGAGGTGGTGATTATCACGGTGCCGTACGAGGCGCAGGGACCGTTGCTGGAGAGCGCGCGCTACGTGGAGGAACTGACGGCGCTGCTACTGAACATAAACCGGATCTACAAAGCGCATTCGACGATACGGATTGTGGGTTTGTAGGGGGGCTATTAGAAGTAAGATATAACCGCCCCGTGTGGCGTGGCATCGGGGAATCACCGCCTGGAACAATGGTATTTCCCTTTCGCATTTAATGTTTCGCTGTACGGGCAGGGTTTTCGCCATCGTTTGTTCCTAGCCGCACTTTGGGACGCGACGGCACCAACGCGTTTGACGGGATGGGAGCCTAAAGGCTACAATTCAGGCACAATTTAGAGTACCCGTAGGGGAGCTCGGTGGAGCCGGGCTGAGAGGGCGACCATGCGATGTCGCCGACCCTTACGACCTGATCTGGGTAATGCCAGCGGAGGGAATGTGGCCCAAGAACTCGCAGCTTTTGTTGACGCCGCCTTTTTTCGATCAGGCGGCCGTTTGTTTTTCTGTCCTACAGGGGTAGCAACGAGGCGCAGCGTCGCTTCCTCAGGACCTTCGCCACAACACATAGAGGCGATCTGACAATGGCGGTGTCCACCGGAACGAAGCTGAGTGTGCAGGGTCTTCGCAAGGGCTTTGCCGTGGATGGACGAGAAGTGCCCGTCCTGGACGGCGTGGACCTGGAGGTGCGCGCCGGAGACTTCGTCTCGGTTATAGGGCCCAGCGGCTGCGGAAAGACAACCCTGTTGAACTGCCTGGCGGGGCTGGACCAGCCAACGTCAGGGTGCATAGAGCTGGACGGTGACCCTTTGGCGCCGCGTCTGGGGAAGGTGGGCTTCATGCCCCAGAAGGACCTGCTGCTGCCCTGGCGCACGGTGCTGGACAACGCGGCGCTGGGTCTGGAGCTGATGGGCGAACCCCGCGGCGAGGCAAGGCGGCGGGCGCTGGAGATGATGGAGCTGTTCGGGCTGGCGGGCTTCGAGGGGCAGTGGCCGTCGACGCTCTCCGGCGGGATGCGTCAGAGGGCCGCGTTTCTTCGGACGCTGCTGCCGGACCAGGAGCTTGTGCTGCTGGACGAACCCTTCGGAGCGCTGGACGCGTTGACGCGGAGCCAGATGCAGGAGTGGCTCCTGGGGGTGTGGCAATCGCTGGGGAAGACGATTGTGCTGATCACCCATGACGTGGAGGAGGCTGTGCTGCTCTCGGACCGGGTGTACGTGTTGACGTCGCGGCCCGCCAGGGTGAAGCGAGTGCTGGAGGTGGAGCTGCCCCGGCCCCGGTCCGCGGAGGCGGTCACCGAAGCAGACTTCGTGCGATTGAAGGCGACCTTGCTGGCGTCCTTGAGAGAAGAGGGGACGCGGCTCTAGTGATGGACGCGAAAACGGTAGGTTCGCCCCGCGTAGCCGAGGCCGCCCCGACGCGGTGGCCCGGTGGGTCGCCGCGACCGTATCTCACTTCGGCGCTGTGGTGGGGGCTTCCGGCGCTGATAATCGCGGGGGCGCTGGGGGCCTGGGAGGCATCGGTGCGGCTGGCCAACGTGGCGGACTGGATGCTGCCGCCGCCATCGGCGATATTCGCCGAGCTGTACCAGTCTCGGGCGCTGCTGTGGACGCACACCTTGGTGACGCTGCAGGAGGTGCTGATCGGGTTCGCGGTGGCGCTCACGCTGGGCGTTTCGTTGGCGCTGGGGATAGCCTTCTCGCGGCTGGTGCAGCGGTCCGTGTACCCCTTCGTCATCGCATCGCAGACGGTGCCGGTGATAGCCATTGCCCCGCTGCTGCTGATATGGGTGGGCTACGGGATGACGCCCAAGGTGATAGTGGTGGCGCTGATCTGCTTCTTCCCGATAGTGGTGAACATGGTGGACGGGCTCAAATCCGTAGACGCGGACATGGTGAAGATGATGAAGACGTTCGGCGCGTCCCGGTGGCAGATATTTTCGAAACTCCAGGTGCCGTCATCGCTGCCGTTCCTCTTTTCCGGCGTAAAGATAGCGGTGGCGGTGAGCGTGATAGGGGCAGTGATAGGGGAGTGGGTGGGGGCCAGCCAGGGGCTGGGATATCTGATGACGCGGTCGATACCGCAGTTCCAGACGGAGCGGGTCTTCGCGGCCATCTTCATCCTGGCGGTTATGGGAGTGATGCTATTCGTTATAGCCGCGGTGGTGGAGCGGGTCTCGTTGCCCTGGTACCACGCGGAAAAACAGAGGAGTTAGGCAGGGTGATGAGTGTTGCCGCCACAGAGGATGAGAATCAGAGGGAGGTCCGCACCCCCTCTTAATCTTCCCCTCGATAGGGGGAGAAAAGTTACATTTTCGGGCGAAGGTTACCGGCCAGGGCCGAGGCGTTGGCCGGGGAAGGACATCAAATGTTAAAGAGGTTACTGTTCACGGTGATGGCAGCGGGGGCGCTGTTTCTTCTGGCGGCCTGCAGCGATTCGGACGGGGGTTTGAAGAAGGTCAGCCTGGCGCTGGACTGGTTCCCCAACGCGAACCACGTGGGGCTGTTCGTGGCGATGGAGAATGGCTACTTCGCGGAGGAGGGGTTGGAGGTGACAGCCTACACGCCGGAGGACCCGTCCTCCATCCTCCTGACGGTGGGCAGTGGGGCGGACGAGTTCGGGATAAACTACCAGCCGGACCTGCTGCTGGCGCGAGGGGAGGGAGTGCCTGTGGTTTCGATAGCGGGGATAGTACAACGGCCCTTGAACTCGGTGATGACGCTAAAAGAGTCGGGCATTACCTCGCCGGGGCAACTGGTGGGGAAGAAGGTGGGCTATCCCGGCATACCCACCAACGAGCCGCTATTGGATACTATGCTGAAGGCGGACGGGGCGCGGGGCCTGGAGGATGTGGAGCTGGTGAACGTGGGATTCAACCTGGGCGCCGCACTGATAGGAAAGCAGGTGGACGCGTGCGTGGGCTGCTACTGGACGCACGAGTCGATTGCCATGGAGAACGAGGGGTACCCGGTGAACATCCTTCGTATGGAGGATTGGGGGGTGCCCGCCTACTACGAGCTTATACTGGTGACGAACGAAAAGCTGCTCCAAAACGACTCGGACACGGCGCGGCGGTTCGTTAGGGCGTTCCTGCGGGGATACGAGGAGGCGGGAAAGGACCCGCAGGCGGCGGTGGACGCGCTGGCCCGGGCGCACCCGGAGATTGACCAGGCGATTGACCGGCCCGGCGTGGACTTGATAGCGCCGCTGTGGACGGTGGGCGTGCCGACGGTGGGATGGCAGGAGCGGGCACGGTGGGTGGACTTCACCGCCTGGATGCAGAAGAACGGGCTGCTGAAGGACCAGGTGAAGGCGCAGGACGCCTTCACCAACGAATTCGCAGAGCGGATCGGGAACTAGGGGGGCAGGTGCAACCGATAATTGGATTTCTCACGGCCGCGGGAGTAGGGTCGCGGCGTCGCTGCTTTGACTTGCTGGTGAATGGCAAGGTGCAGGTGAACGGGGCTGTGGTGGAGCAGTCCTCCAAGCCGGTGGACCCAGAGGCTGATGAAGTCACCGTGGAGGGTCAAGCAGTAGCCGCCCCGTCCCAAAAGGTGTACCTGAAGCTGAACAAGCCAGTGGGGGTTATCTCCACCGTGTCCGACGAGCGGGGCCGCCGCACGGTGGTGCACCTGGTGCCGGCGGCGTTCCGGGACTTCCGCCTTTACCCGGTGGGCAGACTGGACGCGAGCACGTCCGGCCTGCTGATCATGACCAACGACGGTGACCTGGCGCACCTGCTGACGCACCCAAAATTCGAGGTGGAAAAGGAGTACCACGTCCTTCTGGACCGGCATCTGACGGAGGAGCAACTGGTGGAGCTGGAAGGGGGTGTCCGCATCAACGGCCGGCCCACCGCCCCGGCCAGGATTGTCAGGTTGCGAAAGCTACTGGACGCGTGGTACTCGGTGACGATACATGAGGGAAAGAAGCGGGAGCTGCGGCTGATGTTTCTGGCGGCGGGCCGCACGGTGAAACAGCTTCGGAGGGTGCGCATCGGCGGGCTGAAGCTGGGCAACCTGTTGCCGGGCCGTGTCATGGAACTGACGCTGCAAGAACTGGCGCTGCTGCGTCCTGTGGCGCGCCACCCGTTGAAAGAGGGAGGCCGGACCGGATGAGTCTGACCGAAGAGCTTCAAAAGGGCGTGGCGCCGCTGTGGGAGAAGATGGTCCGCCATCCCTTCGTGGTAGAGATGGGGGACGGCACGCTGCCGTGGGAGAAGTTCAAGGTTTATTTTGAGCAGGACCACCTGTTTCTGAGGGCTTGGACCCACCTGCTGAGCATGGGCGTCTCGAAGGCGCCAACTTTTGACGACGCGCGGCAGATTTCAGGGTTTCTTGACGGTGTGTTGCGGGGCGAGGAGCTGCTGTTCCAGGACTACTTTCGGGAGGAAGGGCTGACGCCGGAGCAGGTGCGGGAGCTGGAACCGCTGCCGACGTCCCTAGGGTTCAACGGCTATCTGGTGAACGTGGCCAACCAGGGCAGCTTTGAAGAGATCATCGCCGCGCTGCTGTGCGTGGAGTGGGACTATAACGACTGGGCGAAGCGGCTGGTGGCGGCGGGGAAGGTCCCCCAGAACCGGTACTACAAGATGTGGATAGATCTGCACGCCGGCCCGGAGCTTTCGGACTTCGTTTCTTATATGCGGCGGACCCTGGACGCGGCGCAGGACCCGGACAGGGCGCGGCTGGAACGAATCTTTCGCGACTGCCTGCGTTACGAGTACATGTTCTTCGAGATGGCCTACCACGGCGAGGCGTGGCCCCAGTGAACGCTGTCCCCCGGGCCATGACCATAGCGGGGTCGGACTCGGGTGGGGGCGCGGGAATCCAAGCGGACTTAAAGACTTTCGCCGCGCTGGGGGTCTACGGGACGTCCGTGGTGACTGCGGTTACGGCCCAGAACACGCTACAAGTGACCGCCGTGCATGAAGTGCCGGTCGGCAACATTCGCGCCCAGATAGAGGCGGTGCTTTTGGACATAGGGGCCGACGCGGTGAAGACGGGGATGCTGGCCAGCGTGGAGATAATTGAGGCCGTGGCGGACGAGTTGCGGCGACATGGGGTAGAGAAGCTGGTGGTGGACCCGGTGATGGTGGCGAAGAGCGGGGACCGGCTGCTGCATTCGAATGCGGTGGACGCGCTTCGTACGGAGCTGCTGCCGCTGGCCACGGTGGTGACGCCCAACGTGCCGGAAGCGGAGGTGCTGGCGGGGATGGAAATTGCGTCGCCGGAGGACGTGGCCGAGGCGGCGCGGCGCATCCTGGAGACAGGGGTAAAGGCGGTGGTGGTGAAGGGGGGTCACCTGACGGGGGCGGCGGTGGACCGGCTTTATATCGGTGACGCGGCGGTGAGGGAGTTCATCGTGCCCCGTATCGAAAGCAGGAACACCCACGGCACGGGGTGCACGTTCGCGTCGGCTATCGCGGCGGGACTGGCGAAGGGGCTGGAGCTGGAGGAGGCGGTGCGTCAGGCCAAACGGTACGTAACGGAGGCGATCAGGACGGCGCGGCCGATAGGCGGTGGCCACGGGCCGCTGGAGCATTTTTTTGAGGGGATTAGTTCTTGAGGGACACCCTCAAACACCCGGCAGAGAACCTAGGTTCCCTGCACTCTCCTGCTTAGATGGGAGGGGGGAAGGCTGGTAGTAACCTCGGGAAGATCGTCGTAGATCGCGTCCATTTCATTGTCCCAGAGCGTATCCAAGACCGGGTCTATAGCCCGGTAGAACGGGTATAGCTCGGCGTCATCTTCTAGCGAATCGGCGGCTTCGGACAAAGGTCCTGTGGACTCCGGGACCGGTGGGGGCAGTTCTGCGTCCGGCATTTAGCCGTACACCTGCTCGTTGGCGCAGTGGTGGAGGCGCTCCCCTTGTAGGCCGGCGATGAGGTTGCGGGCCGCCATGACGGCCATCGCGGTGCGGGTCCGGACGCTGGCGCTGCCCAGGTGCGGGGCTATGACGATGTTGTCCAGGGTGAGCAGAGGGTCGTCCGAGGGGATGGGCTCCGGGTCTGTGACGTCCAGTCCGGCACCGGCGATGCGTTCTTCCTTCAGCGCCCGGTAGAGGGCTTTGGAATCGACCACCGGCCCCCGGGCGGCGTTGATGAGGATGGCGGTGGGCTTCATCTGTCCCAGCTCTTCGTCGCTGATGAGGTGGCGGGTCTCCGGGGTCAGGGGGACGTGTAGGCTGACAAAGTCTGACTCGCGCAGCAGGGTGATAAGGTCGGTGTAGGTCATCTCATAGAGGGACTCGGCCTCCGGCTTGGGGGTGTGGCTGTGGTAGAGGATGCGCATATCGAACCCGCGGGCGCGTTTGGCCATCTCCAGGCCGATGCGCCCCATGCCGACGATGCCCAGGGTGGCGTGGTTCACCTCTGCGCCCAGCCAGTGTAGCGGGTGGAAGGCAATGTTCCAGCTCCCGCTGCGGAGCCACCGCTCGGACTGGGCCAGACGCCGGGCCGCCGAGAGAAGCAGAGCGAAGGCCTGGTCCGCGGTGGCCTCGGAGACGACCCCCGGGGTGTAGCCCACCGGGATGCCGCGGCGGGTGGCCTCGGCCACGTCCACGTTGTCCAGCCCGGCGGCCATCTGGCTGATGACTTTAAGTCCAGGAGCGGCATCCAGGAGCGCGGCGTCCACCCGGTCCATGATGTTGATGAAGAGGCCGTCCACCTGGGAGGCTTTATGGCGGAGCTCTTCCGGGGAGGGTGGCGCTTCGTGGGGCCAGACTTCGACGTTGGCGGCGGCGCGCACCATCTCCAGGGCGGGCTGGGGGACCATGCGGGTAACGAAGGCCTTGGGTAGTGACACGGTGTCCCTTCGGTGAAAGATTGGCGAATTATAGCCCAAGGCCGTTAGCCGTTCCAAACGGGGCGTTTGGCGCGGGCGCCGTGGCGGGTACACGCTATTATTCGGGCCGTTGTACCCCTTTCCGGCGTCACCTTATAATGGCGCGAAGTCGCATCGCAGAGGAGAACCGGATGACCACCAAGACCACGTCCCGAATGAGGCCCAATAGCAGCGTGATAATGGACGGAGCGGACCGGGCGCCGGCCCGGGCGATGCTGCGGGCCGTAGGACTGAACGACCGGGAGCTGGAGCAACCCTTCGTAGGGGTACCCAACCTGGGGAGCGATGTGACGCCGTGTAACGCGCACCTGTCCCAGGTGTGCCAGGCGGCGATGCAGGGGGTGCGGGCTGCTTCGGGCACTCCGTTCCAGTTCGGGACGATAACGGTGAGCGACGCGATTTCCATGGGCACCCAGGGGATGAAGGCCTCCCTGGTTAGCCGGGAGGTGATTGCGGACTCGATAGAGCTGGTGGCCTTTGCCGAAGGGTTCGACGGGCTGGTGACGGTGGCGGGGTGCGACAAGAACCTGCCGGGCATGTTGATGGCCATAGCGCGGCTGAACATTCCCTCGGTGTTCGTCTACGGCGGCACCATCCTGCCGGGGAGATATCAGGGTCGGGACCTGAGCATTCAAGACGTGTTTGAGGCGGTGGGGGCATACAGCAAGGGGAGCATCTCCAGGGAAGAGCTGCGGGAGGTGGAGTGCGCCGCCTGCCCCGGGCCAGGTTCCTGCGCGGGGATGTTCACGGCCAACACGATGTCCTCTTCCATAGAAGCGCTGGGCATGGCGCTTCCCGGCGACGCGTCGATACCCGCGGTGGACGGCCGCAAGCTGCAGATGGCGCACAGGGCGGGCGAGCAGGTGATGGAGCTGATGGAGCGGGGAATTCGACCGCGGGACATCATCACAAAGGAATCGATTGAGAACGCCATCACGGTGGTGGCGGCCATGGGGGGCTCCACGAACGCGGTGCTGCACTTCCTGGCGATAGCCCAGGAGGCGGGGGTGCCCTTCACCATTGAAGAGTTCGACACCATAAGCAGCCGCACGCCGTACATAGTGGACATGAAGCCGGGGGGACGCTACCTGATGGCGGACCTGGACCGGATAGGCGGGGTGCCGTTCGTGATGAAGCGGCTTCTTGACGCGGGGTTGCTGCATGGGGACGTGATGACGGTCACGGGCAAGACGCTGCGGGCCAACCTGGAGGGCGTGCGGACCGACGTGGAGCAGAATATCGTATCGACAGTGGAGGACCCCATAGACCCCAGCGGAGGGCTGGCGATCCTGAAGGGCAACCTGGCCCCGGAGGGGTGTGTGGTGAAGGTGGCGGGCAAGCAGCACCTGTACCAGAAGGGGCCGGCCCGGGTGTTCGACCGGGAGGAGGACGCCTTCGCGGCCATTCAGGCGCAGCAGATAATGGCGGGAGACGTAGTAGTGATCCGGTACGAGGGCCCCAAGGGTGGACCGGGGATGCGGGAGATGCTGACGGTAACCGGCGCGCTGGTGGGGCAGGGGTTGGGAGAGACCGTGGCGCTGATGACCGACGGGCGCTTCTCCGGTGCAACGCACGGGCTGATGGTAGGCCACGTGGCCCCGGAGGCGGCGGTGGGGGGACCCATCGCGCTGTTGCAGGAGGGTGACACCGTAACCGTGGACTGCGGCAACCGCCGTCTGGACGTGGATCTATCCCAGGAGGAGCTGGAGCGTCGAGCCGCGCAGTGGACGCCACGGCCAACGGAGTACCCCACCGGGGCGTTGGCCAAGTACGCCAAGCTGGTGTCCTCGGCGTCCCAGGGGGCGGTCACTGGATAGGGGTGGGACGGGGTGGATGAGCGGCTGCCCGAGGGCATATCGTTTGGCCGGCCTATCTATTGCAGGAGCCTTGCCCCATGGCTAGCGCGCTTTCCGTAGAGCTGGTGGACCGGGTCCGGCCCATGGTGCGAGCCCTGGTGGCGGAGAAGGCGAAGACGTTGCCCGGGCTGCGATATTGCGATGTAAGGCTGGAGCTGCGGGAGGAGAGGGGCGCGGCGTCGGAGAACGGCCAGCCGAAGGCGTCGGCGGAGGATGCGGCGTTCAGCTTTGGGGTGCGGGTGATCGCGGGGGGGCGGGCCGCGTCGCCGGGCTACTACGGCAGGGTGCTGGGCCCCCCGGACGCCGAGAGGTTGGAGCAGGTGGTGTGGGAGGGTCTTCGGGAGGCGCACCGCCGCGCCATGGCCAGCGCCCGAGGCAAGTCCAGCCTGAAGCAGCGGGTAAGAGCGCTAGGGCAGAGCCTATATGAGGCCAACCTGGCGCCGGGGCCGGCAGTGCAAGACACGGTGGCCGTGGCGTATCGGGACGATCCCAGGTCAGTTTCCCCTGATGAAACGCTGCGAATGGCGGTGGAGGGTTGCCGGTCGGCCCTGGGCGCGGGGAAGGAAGTGGTGTACAGCGCAACGTCGGTCACCACGTCGCTCATTCGGGAGCTGTTCTGCTCATCGGAGGGAGGGGACATAGAGCAGACTTATGCCCAGACGGAGGGGTTCGCAGTGGTGGTGTGCCAGGGTGACGAGGGGGCGGTGGAGCTGTACGATTTTACCGGCCACCAGCGGGGTTGGGAGGTGCTGACCGAGGGCCATCACAGCGATGCTATTCGCCTGCCAGATTTTGTCAGCTTCTGCGGGAAGGTGGGGGCGGACACGTTGGAACTGGCGGGCGCGCCGGTGCTGAGGCCGCCGGATAAGGCGCAGGTGGTGGTGACGGACCCTCACTTCAACGCGCTGCTGGTGCACGAGGTGGTGGGGCACCCTTCGGAGTTGGACCGGGCGTTGAAGCTGGAGACGGCGTACGCGGGGCGAAGCTGGCTGCTGAAGGACCTGCAAGAGAGCCAGGTGGGGCGGCAGGTGGCGTCACCGTTGGTGACGGCGTTCTCGGACCCGACGCTGGAGGGGTACGGTCACTACGACTACGACCATGAGGGGACCCCGGCACGGCGGGCCTACCAGATACGGAACGGCGTATTTGAGGAGTTCCTAAACAGCCGGCAGACCGCCGCGGTGCTGGGGGTTGCGCCGAATGGCTCTTTCCGAGCCTCGGAGTCGCACCTGATTCCCCTGATTCGGATGTCCAACACGGTGTTCGCGGCGGGGGAGCGGGACCCCGGGGAAATGGTGCGAGAGGTGGAGCATGGGTACTTCGTTTCGGGGCACCGCACGCCGTCCATTGCCGAGTCGCGGGAGAACTTTCGAATCACGGCGGTGAAGGTGTACGAGATACGGAACGGGGAGCTGGGGCGGCTGTACCGGGATGGGGGGATAACTTCGGACAGCCGGGACTATTTCATGAGCATTGACGCGGTGGGGAAAGACTTTCGCATGTACCCCATACCCAACTGCGGCAAGGGGCAGCCGATGCAGGCGAAGCGGATGAGCAACGGAGGCCCCACGATGCGGGGCGTGGCGAGGCTGACGGGAGGCGGGTAACGGGCACTTTTAAGCATAGCATTGATATAGGCGACCCTGAGGGAGAGCGGTACGAGACGGTGGAGGCGGTGGCAGGCACTGGGGCCAGCTTTTCTATAGTGCCAGGGTCCGTATTGGAAAGGCTAGGAGTCCGGCCGATACGCAGAACGACGTTTGCGCTGGCCGATGGGCGGCGCATCGAGAGGGATATGGGACAGACCTGGATTAGGGTTAACGGCGAGGCAGAAATAAGCTTAGTGGTGTTTGGGGCCGAGGGTGAGGGGGCTGTGCTAGGCGCGCATACCCTGGAGGGCCTCTTACTGGCGGTAGACCCGGTGGGCCGGAGATTGGTGCCCACCACGGGATGGCTGCTGGGAGCCGCTAGCAAGTGATGGCATTGGTTGGGCGGCTAGACCAACCGGCCGTCTTGCTGGGCCGTTGCAGAGATTATTAGATCACCTGTGACTGACTCTCCTCTCGTCGTTTGCCCACGTGAGCCCAGCCGGCACAATATGGGAGTAATGGGTATGGACGGGACCGAGCCGGTAAGTCGGGAAGCGCAATAATGATTCCCCTGGCACAGCTTAGGCGGTCCGTGCGAGACGCGCTGGGCTACCTGCGCGGGCAGCCGGACGTCACGGAGGCGGAGGTGTTCGCCGCGGCCAACAACAACCTGACGGTGCGGCTGAACTACACCTCGCATATACCGAGCAACGGGGTGGAGGAGCCGAAGTCGCTGGAGGCGTTCGGGTTGGGGGTCCGGGTGGCGCTGGCCACGCCCCAGGGTACCAAGAGCGGCTTCGGCAGCGAGACCGCGGACCTTTCGCTGGACGGGGTGGCCTGGGCGCTGGAGAAGGCGCGGAAGGGCGCGGTGCTGGACCCGGAGTTCGTTTCGCTGCCCACGCCGGCGCTCCACGGCCCCACGCTGCGCGGTTACCACGACCCGGCGTTGATGCGGGCCACGGGAAACGGGCTGGTCAAGCTAGGATGGAGGACGCTGGAGGGGGCGCTGGACGTCTTCAACAGCTCCGAGGAGCTGCTGGACCTGGCGGGTTCACCGGAGGAGCTACCCCGGCAAGGGCTTATCCTGGGCGGCGACGTGATGATTCTCCAGGAGCGGATGGCCATAGGGTCGTTCCATTTCCCCAGGGTCCAGACGGACGAGTCCACTATTCTGCGGTCATTCGCCACGGCGATGGTGGAGCGGCAGGAGGCCAAGGGCACAGGGTTCTATATCAGTGGCTGGATGGACGCGGCGGCCATGGCGGCGGGCGTCGAGGCGGCCCGGAACGCCATCGGCGGGATTGGCGGCGTGAGGGCGCCCACGGGCGTCTACAACGTGGTGCTGGGTCCCCAGGCGGTGGCCGAGATATTGGAGTGGGTGTTGCTGCCAGGGCTGGAGTTGAGCAGCTTTTACGCCGGGGTCTCTCCGTTCATGGGCAAGATGGGGGCATTGGTAGCCTCACCGCTGCTCCATCTGTATGACGACGGCTCGCTGCCCGGGCTGGCGGCCAGCAAGGCGATTACAGACGAAGGTCTCCCCACCGGGCGGACGCAATTGATTGAAAATGGCGAGCTCAAGGGGCTTCTGTCTAACTTCTACGAGTACCAGCGGATGCTGCGGGACCCCGCCGGGAAGCGGAAGCTGGGTGCGCCGCCGGAGCGGGTGAAAGAGGCCATAGCGCCGCGGAATGGGTTCCGCACGGGAGGAGGTGGGGGTAGGAACTTCGACGCGCCGCCGGGCACAACTCCCACCAACCTGTTCCTGACCACCGGCGAAGGCAAGACCACCCAAGAGCTGCTGGAAGCGGTGGGAGACGGGCTGTACATAGGGCGGCTGTGGTACACGTACCCGGTGAACGGCATAACGGCGGGCGACTTTAGCGGCACGGTGGTGGCGGACTCGTTTGTGATTAAGGGAGGCCGTCTGGCCGCGCCGCTACGGCCCAACACGCTGCGGTTGAACGATAACGTGTTGAGCTTGATCAGAAACGTTTTGGCCATAGGCAAGGAGCCTCGGGGCACGGTGCGGTGGGACTCGGACCAGGTGACGTGGGCGCCGGAAGTGGCGGTGAAGGGGCTGAGGGTGGAGGAGATAGGGGGGTCTATGGAGGGGGTGTACGCCAGCCAGCGTGGCGGCTAGCGGCTAGATGACGGAGGCCAGGGCGCCGCCGTCCAGGCTAATGCTCTGCCCGGTGATGAAGCTGGCGCGCTCCGAGGCGAGGAAGGCGATGAGGTCGCCCATCTCCTCGGGCCTGCCGAGGCGGTGCATGGGTATCTGACGGGTGGCCTCCTGCATCAGCTCTTCGGCGGACTTGTCCTGGGCTTCGGCCATGGCATCGTAGAGGGAGGTCATACGGTCGGTGAGCACGGCGCCGGGGAGGACGTTGTTGACGGTGATGTTGAAGGGGGCGACCTCGGTGGAAAGGCTCTTGGCGTAGCCCACCACGGCCAAGCGTGTGGCGGTGGAGAGCACCAGGTCCAGCGTGGGCTGTTTTACGGCGTTGGAGAGGAGGTTGATAATCCTACCCCAACGCTGCTGCTTCATGTAAGGGATGGCCTCGCGGCTCATTCGGATAGCGCTGAGGAAGTTCATCTCCAGGGCAGCGTACCACTGTTCGTCTTCCAGGTCGGCGGCTTTTCCCTGGGGAGGGCCGCCGATGTTGTTGATGACGATGTCCAGACGGTCGAACCGGTTGAAGGTCTCGCGAACCACCCGCCTGATGCTGTCAGGCTTCGACAGGTCCGCTGGAATGGCCAGCACGTGCTGCTGGGACGCGGTGCGGGCAATCTCCATCTCGGTCTTCCGGAGGTCTGGCTCGGAGCGGGAGCAGACCGTCACGAAAGCGCCCTCGCGGGCCAATGCCAGAGCGGTGGCCTTGCCCATCCCCTTGCTGGAACCCCCAACAATCGCCACTCGTTCCCTCAGACCTAAATCCATACGCCAACGCCCCTATGGTGAAGAGTTTGCCAAATAATAATCAAAGAGGCATGGGGAGGCAAGGAAGATGCCAGACTAGATTATTTCCTGGCGCTGTAGCTCGCTGACATCGTCCGGGGTGTATCCCAACTCCGAGAGGATTTCCGCGTTGTGCTGGCCCAAAACCGGAGGGGGGAGCTTCAAGGCGCCGGGGGTGCCGGAGAACTTGATGGGCAGGCCGGTCTGTTTGATCCTGCCGGCGGTGGGGTGGTCCATCTCCAGGAGCATCTCTCGTTGCAGCACCTGGGGGTCTGAGAAGACGTCCGCCAGGTCATTGATGGCGCCGCAGGGGACTCCGGCCTCTTCCAGCACTTCAACCCACCGCGCGGCGGTCTGCTTGGCGAACTCCTGCTGAAGCAGGGACACCAGCTTGGCGCGGTTCTTGACCCGCTCTCGGTTCACGGCGTACTCCGGGGTCTCCGCCAGGTCTTCCCGGCCCAGGGCGGTGCAGAAGCGCTGCCAGAAGCGTTCGTTACCCACCGCCACGTTGACATACTTGGCGTCAGAGCACTGGAACGCCTGGTAGGGGACCAGGTTGGGGTGGGCGGCGCCCAACCGGGGCGGCGGGCTGCCGGTGCCGAAGTAGGTGCCGGCCTGGTAGGTGAGCCAGGATACCTGGTTGTCCAGCATGGAGATGTCGATGTACTGGCCCTCGCCGGTGTGCTGCCGGTGGAACAGGGCAGTCATCACGGCGAAGGCGCCCAGCATACCAGCGCCGATGTCGGTGAGCGCGATGCCCATCTTCTGTGGAGGGCCGTCCGGCTCGCCGGTGAGGCTCATGATGCCGCCGACGCCCTGCATCATCTGGTCGTAAGCGGGCTTGCTGCGATAGGGACCCGTCTGGCCGAAGCCGGAAATAGAGCAGAAAACGACGCGAGAGTTTTCTTTCTTCACGGAATCGTAGTCAATGCCCAGGCGGCCCATGACCCCGGGGGTGAAGTTCTCCACAATCACGTCGGCGTCACGGGCCAGCCGCATGAAGATCTCTTTGCCCTGGGGCTCCTTGAGGTTCAGGGTGAGGCTCCGCTTGCTGCGGTTGATGGAGAGGAAATAGGCGCTTTCGGACTCGATGTAGGGAGGCCCCCACTGCCGGGTATCGTCACCGCGGCCGGGCAGCTCAATCTTGATAACGTCGGCCCCATAGTCCCCCAGCATGAGGGTACAGTAGGGTCCGGCGAGTGCCCTGGTGAGGTCAAGCACCCGAATGCCTTGCAGCGCCTGCATGGCCGCCTCCCGTGCATCGTTGAAAGAACCGAATCATGGTAACACAGGGGAATCGTTCATGCGCCGGTGGCATTTTGGCGCCACCAGGGGTAAGAATCAGGGGTTGGTGGTTCCCGTCCGGCCCCCATCGCTGAAGGGCACCAGAATTTCGCCAGCGGGAGGTTCCCCCTTGGACCCCATTTGGGGCAGCGTGGCGAGAGGGAAGGGCTATTGCTGGCCGTAGAGGGCGTATGCGCGGCGGTACTGTTCCTCGGTGTTGAGGTCCAGCAAGGCCTCTTCCAGTCCCAGCTCTATCCTGTTTATCTCATTTTCGTGGCGGCGGACCAGTGCCTTGAGGCCCTCGGTGGCTTCCGAGACTTGAGCCAATTCGCCCAGCAGTTCGGCGGAAAACACCACAGGGTGGCCGCCTTTGCCCCGATATGTGGGGATGGTGATCAGGGCGCCGCCCTCTTCGTGCGCCTGTAGCACGGAGGACACCAGCGCCGCCGGGCGGGGTTGGTCGACGTTGAGCACCAGGACGGCGTCGACCTGGGAGGGGTCCAGGGCGTTGACGCCGGCGCGAACGGACGTGCTGCGGCCTTGCTCGTAGTCTGGATTTCGCACCAAACGAAGGGCTTGGGTGGGTGAAAGCTGGGCCTCCAGCTCATCGGCGCGGTGGCCTAGGACCACCAGGATAGGGCTGAGGCCCGCATGCTGAAGGGTAGAGACCTGGTAATTGAGGAGGGTCTGGCCCCGCCAGGTTAGGAGGGGCTTAGGCTCCCCCATGCGCTGGGAGAGACCCGCCGCTAGGAGGAGGGCACAGACGCGGCCCACTCCTTGACCCCTGCCTGCTGCATAGCGCGGTTGAAGAACTTCTCGTCCATTTGCATGGTGCCGCCGCTGCCGCCGCGCCGGACCATGACCAGCTCTGACATGATGCTGACGGCGATCTCCTCCGGGGTTAGGGCGCCAATGTCCAGCCCGATGGGGGCCTTGACCTTTCGCAGGGTTTCCGGAGAGTAGCCTTTCTTCAGCAGGTGTTTGTAGATAAGCAACGTCTTGCGGCGGCTGCCCATGAGCCCAACGTAGCGGGCGGGAGTGTGAATCGCCGCTTCCAGGGCCAAATCGTCCTGCTTGTGGCCCCGGGTGGCCACGACGATATAGGTGTTCACGTTGATGGGAATCTGGTCCAGGCCCTTGCCGAATTCGGCCACGATGGTGTCTTGCGCCTCGGGGAAGCGCTCCTTGTTGGCGAACTCGGGGCGGTCGTCCACGATATATATCCGGAAGCCGAGGTTCTTGGCCACCAGGGAGGTGGCTTTGCCCACATGGCCGCCGCCCATGAGCACCACGGTGGCCGGGGAGGTGTAGCCCTCGACGAAGAGCTCCGTACCGTCGGCGGTGAGGATGTGCTCGTTGTTGCCTACCTCCGCCACCTTGCGGATGGCCTCCAGGGCCAGGTGCTCCAGGTCCGAGTCTCCCAGGGTTCCCTGGGTGGTGTCGTCGTGGCGGAGAAGCAGCCGGGCGCCCATGCGCTGGGGCTGGTCGGAGCGGACCACGGTGGCCACGCCCACCACCTGGCCGCCGTTATAGGCGTCAAGGATCTCGCGTCCGAAGGGGAGGTAATCATTGGACTCCGTTAGGGGGTCCAGGAAGAAGTACATGGTGCCGCCGCAGACCAGGCCGTCGCGGGCGGCGATGTCCTCGTTCAGATAGTAGTCGCGGAACTCCGGGCCGCCGTTACGGCGCATGATCTCCTTGGCGGCGAACCAGATGTCGCCTTCGACGCAGCCGCCGCCCAGGGTGCCCACGGCGGTGCCGTCCTTCCGGACGATCAGCTTGGCGCCGGGCTTCTGTGGAGTGGAACCCTTGGTCCTGACCACGGTGGCCAGCACGCACGGCTCGCCCTTCTCCAGGAGTCGGACCGTTTCTTCAATGACCTCTCTCATGCAACCGTTCCCCAGGTACTTCGTGTACTAAGCGTAACATGGCGCACGGAGGGCAATCAAACGATGTGAGGCACGGAGGCGCGGTTTGGGCGCTATTGGCGGGACCTCTGCTTGCCAGTGCTACCGGGCAAGCGTAGCATGGAGGGAGGCGTCCCGGGAGGGGCGCGACACTGCACACCCGGTAATCGTCATTAACGATGGCTTTGCTTCGCGAGAGGACTGAAAATCACAGGTTGGTGGTACCCACCCTCCCACCCCGGATGGTTTAAGAAAAATTTCTGAGGGACACCCTCAGACTCCCGCCAGAGAGGCAATTGCCCCTTTGGACTCCCCCTTCTCAAGAATCCTATTAAAGACGATTTTGGTAATTCAGAGGAAAGCCTGATGATAAGTCCAGGATACCGCTATACCCGTTGGGACGGCAGCCAGAGCATCTTCAGCGTGGACGCCGAGGAGCTGATGGAGCGGCTGACCGACGACCTGTTCGCCGAAGGCGACGTGCTGAAGGCGATGCGAGAGTTGTTCCGCCGGGGCATGCAGGGGCAGAACGGGGAGCGAATGCCGGGGCTTCAAGACATGCTGCAACGGCTTCGAGACCAGCGGCAACAGCAGCTCCAACGGCACAACATGGACTCGGTGATGGACGACCTGAAGAAGCGGCTGGACGAGGTGGTGGACACGGAGCGGATGGGGATCCAGCGCCGGCTGAAGGACGCCGCGCAGGAGATAAAGGACGCCGAGGGACCGGAGCGGCGGCAGATGGAGGAGATGAGCGGGCTGCTGGAGGAGCGGGCCCGGACGCACCATGAGAAGCTGGACGCGCTGCCGGAAAGCGTGGGCGGGGCAATCCAGGAGCTTTCAACGTATGACTTCATGGACCCGGAGGCGCAGCGGCTGTTCCAGGAGCTGCTGGATATGCTGAAGCAGCAGATGGCGGACAACATGGTCCAGGGGATGAAGGAGGAGCTAAAGGGGATGACCCCGGAGAGAATAGAGGCGATGCGGGAGATGCTCCGGGAGCTGAACCATATGCTGCGGGAAAAGATGATGGGGCTGGAGCCGGACTTCCAATCGTTCATGGAGAAGTTCGGGCAGATGTTCGGACCCAACCCGCCGCAGAGCCTGGAAGAGCTGATGCAGCGAATCCAGCAACAGATGGCGCAGATGCAGTCGCTGATGAACAGCATGTCGCTGGAAGCCAGGCGGGATCTGGAGGAGGCGATGGGGGCGGCGATGGACCCCGGGACCATGGAGCAGATGGCCGAATTGGCCGCTCTGATGAACCGTATGATGCCGATAAACGATCTGGCGAAGCAGTACCCGTTCATGGGGGAGGACAGCCTGACGCTGGAGCAGGCGATGGAGCTTATGGGCGAGCTTCAGCAGATGGACCAGATGGAGGGGAACCTTCGGCAGGCGATGCGCACCGGTGACCTGGACGAGATAGATCCGGAGAAGCTGGCGGAGCTTCTGGGGGAGGAGGCGCGGCAGAACTGGGAGCAGCTTCAGGAGCTACAGCGCATGCTGGAGGAGGCGGGCTACATAACCGGCGGAGACCAGCCGGAGCTGACGCCCCGGGGCATCCGGAAGATAGGGCAGCGGGCGCTAAAGGAGGTGTTCAGCCAGCTAAAGAAGGACCGGGTGGGCTCGCACCAGATGTTCCTTCGGGGGGCCAGCGGGGACCGGCTGGAGGAGACGAAGGCGTACGAGTACGGGGACCCGTTCGAGGTGCACCTACAGCAGAGCCTGAAGAACGCGGTGCTTCGCAATGGCCCCAGTATCCCAGTGCGGATGGCGCCGGACGACTTCGAGATATATCGCAGCGAGCACTCCACCCAGGCGGCCACGGTGGTGCTGCTGGACCAGAGCCGCTCCATGGGGATGTTCGACGCGTTCCAGGCGGCGAAGAAGGTGGCCATGGCGCTGTTTTCGCTGATCAGCACGCAGTACCCTCGGGACGCGCTCTATGTCATAGGGTTCTCCGACTACGCCTACGAGATAAGGGAAGACGAGCTGCTGAAGACCACCTGGAACACGTGGAGTCCAGGGACGAACCTGCACCATGCGCTGATGCTGTCGCGCAGGCTGCTGTCGAAGGAGAAAACGGGCACGCGGCAGATTATCGTCATCACGGACGGGGAGCCCACGGCGCACCTGGAGGGGGAGTACGCGTACTTTAACTACCCGCCCACGTCAAGGACGGTGCTGGAGACGCTGAAAGAGGTGCGGCGGTGCACCCAGGCGGGGATTATTATCAACACGTTCATGCTGGAGAACAGCTACCAGCTAATGAATTTTGTGGACCAGATAACGCGGATTAACAAGGGTAGGGCGTTCTATAGCAGTCCCCAGGCGCTGGGTGAGTATGTGCTGGTGGACTACGTGAAGAACCGCCGCAGGCGGGTGGAGTAAGGGGGAGCTGAGGGACACCCTCAGACTCCTGGCAGCACCATCTGGGTTGCCTGCACCCTCCTGTGTGGTGGCGAGTAGAAGCGGGCTTTGAGGGGCTATCTTGCGGGTATGTCACCTATCAAGCGCTGCAGGGTTTCCTTGCGTGATGCGTCGCTTAGCGACTCGGCAGCGGCGGTCAGCGTCTCGCGGTAGGCAGTGAAGAAGTCCGGGGGGAGGTCTCCGGCGGTGACCTGGGCTTGGTAGCGTTCGACGGAATCAGCGAGGGCCTGCTTTAGCCATTCGCTGCCCTGTAACTCCAGCAGGGCGGCCAGGAACTGACCGTCCGCTTCCAGGGAGATGGGGAGGCCGGGGAATTGGGCGGCGCGGCGGGCGTCGTAGGCGAGGTGGGCGAGGGAATCCAACACCAGCGCACGGTGGCCCTGTTGGTCCAGCAAAGTTAGCAGCTCCGCCGCCAGGGTTGGGTCCGCGTGGGCCAGCCGGTAAACGAAGCGGGCCGGAGGGAAGGTGACCGAGTCGCTGCGGAGGACGAGGGCCGCGGTGGTGTCCAGGTTGGCGCGGAATACGGCGGCGGCGTCCTGCGGGTGGTCCAGGATGAAGCGCTCCACGGGGAAGCGGGAGGCGGCGATGATGTCCAGCGCGTCTTTCGGAGGCCGGGCGGCCATCAGCCGGTAAAGCTCGTTATCGAACGGCTCGTCGATGCGGAAGTTGCCGGAGGTGTTCTCCACCATGTAGGTGATACCCTCGGCTACGTTGTTCGGGGGCGCGTCACTGCTGATGCCCAGCGCGGAGAGGAGCCGGGGCGGCTCCAGGGTGAAGCGGAGCTCCGCGGGCACCGGTTCCAGCAGGCGGCGCAGCAGACCGTCGCCCAGCGCGGCAACCGTATCTGCCGCTGCGTCGCGGTCGGCGTCGCGCAGCAGGCCGAAGAAGAGGCGCAAGGCTTCGCGCTGCTCCTTGAAATTAACTTCCCCAGCGTAATTAGCCAGCACCTTCGCGCCGTCCTGGGGGTCCCTTCGCCCGCCCTCAAGAACCCGGTCAACGATGGGTGAAAGGCCCTTCAGCAGGAGAACGAACTCGCGCATTCCTCCCACGGTGGCGCCGGAGGGGATGCGGCCGCCCTGGCGGGTCAGCGCCAGCAGGGTGGCGTTGTCCAGAACGGGGAGCAGGGGTGCGACCAGGGGCCGAGACTCCATATCGCGGAGCACCAGGGATGCCTTGGCGTCCGGCGCCTGGCCGGAGAGGCCAGCGAAAAAGTCCAGCGTATCCGCCAGCCGCGCGGCGTTGGGGATAGCCAGGCTTGCCAGGAACCCCGGCTCACGGCGGTGCAGGGCCAGCTTGTCGCCGAGATAGCCGCGCCAGAAGCGGAAGTCGGGAGGGTCCTCGGTGGGTCCCGTGAGGAGGTCGAACTGCAGGGCGAAGTCGCGAAGCCGCTGTCGCTCCTCCTCCCGCAGCAGGCCGGCCACCGGCAGGCTGACGCCCTCCAGCCGGGACGGGGCCAGGCCGTCGTAGCGCCGCAGGTCCAGGTGCTCCAGGCCCAGGTAGCTGTTGGCCAGCCGCCGGTCTTCGGCGTCCAAGGCCTGGTACCAGGAGAGCGCCTCGACCCAGGTGTGGAATGGCCCCGGAGTGAGGAAGCCGGAGAAATACTTGCGCAGGATGGGCGGCAGCAGGTCCAGGTCTCCGCCCACGGTGTAGATGAGGTCCGCCTCCACGGTGTGGAAGAGTGGGTCCGTGTTGGCCGAAGATAGTTCGGGCAGGAGGCGGAGCCTGTGGCGCAAGGGCTCGAAGTCGTCCGGTGGCTGGGCCATGAACCTCAGCACGTCCTGGTGATAGTGGCGCATGGCAGGGGAGAGGCCGCCACCATTTGGGCGCCAGCTTAGATCGGGAAGGCCCTCGATGGGGAAGGCACCCCAGTAAGAGTGGCCCAACTCGTGGATGACCTGGATGGGCTTGGCCTCGCCGATGCCGGTCCATCCGAAGAACCCGAAGCTGCCGAAGTAGCCCGGCCGGCCGGCCATCTGCCGCACGTCCAGTTGGTTAACCACCTGGCGGCCCTCACTGGAGAGGCCGTAGATGGCGGCCACGGCGTTAGTGCGCCCGGCTACCCAGGCGCCCTCCGCCGAGGTCTGGCCGCCTTCGGAGAGGATTCCGGGACCGTTTGACTGCCGGAGGTTTGCCGAGCTTTCGCAGGCGGCGGCCAGCAGCAGCACGGCGGCGGCCAGGCAAGGGAGTAGTACGCGAATGGGGTGCGCCATGTTGAATAATACGGTGGCGGCGCGAAACCGGCCCGGCGTCATCCGGCTAGATGTCTGCGCCTTCGTACCGGGCGATCTCGACGAAGCCGCCATCTTCATCCGACCAGGCGAATAATGCAGCGCCCACTACCCGTTGGCTACCAACCCCTACGACGAGCTGCTGGACCGGGTAGGCGGGGCCATCGCCCCACGGACTGGCGGCAACCTCGCGGTCGGTGGGGGAGAGGTAGGCGCGGCCGTTGGGGTGGGAGTGATAGATAATGCGCGCCGGAGTGTCCGTGTCCAGGCCGCGGTTCAGGGCCATTAGGTCGTCGCTGGTGAAGACGTAGGCGGTCTCGGCGCTGCGGTCCGGTGTTGTAGGGTGGGCGCCGGAGGCCTGGGCGTTGACGCACCGCCGTACCTGGGAGACGGCGCGGGCTTGGCTAGGGCCGGCCAGCCAGCCGCAGCATTCGGCGGGAAAGGTGCGGCGTGCTTCTAGGTAAACCTGCTCCAGCATGCTCCGTGGAATGTCCAAGGGCTCCGGCTTACCAGGCATAATCGCGCTCCTGATTATTCTGTTGGTTGTTTTGGTGACTGACGGGCACGGTGGTGCCGGAGAGACAACACGCCGCGGCCGGTAAGTCCCCTTAGGCTAGGGCCAAAGCACCGAACTTTGCAACGTCTGTAGGTGAGTTCAGGTGATTGATGAGGGCCGAAGATATAATGGGGCCGTAGTATTGTTAGATGTGCACTGCTATTAGAGAGGATTGCAAACCAGAGGTTGGTGGTCCCCGCTCTTCTTCGAGCGCCTCAGGATGAGCGGGAAGGGGAGGGACGAATGGCTATTCTTGAGGCACCCTTGGATTTCCTGTTGGTGATATGGCTGCGCTGAAACTGCCCGCAAGCTATGGGTTGTGGCCGTTGGTGGCTGTGGCGGCGGTGATGTTGCTGGCCCTAGCCGTCCTACTGGGCGGCGCTCCGCCGCTTCACGCCGCCGGCGGGGGCATCGAGGTGGTGCGGCAGGAAGCCGACGTCAAATTGCCCCGGGGCGTGACGTTTGACCTGGAGGTGGAGGCGGAGGAGGAGATAGTAGAGATAAGGCTGAGCTACCGAAACGCCCATGGGGGACCCTGGACCTATACGTACCTGGCGCTGGACCCGGCCACCAGGGTGGCCGCCAGCTTCACGTTGGACCCATCCGCTACCACCTACATCCCGCCGGGCGCGGAGGTGGAGTTCTTCTACACCATTCTGGACGCGGCGGGCAACGAGCGCCGCACCGAACCGGGCAGCCTCACGTATTCGGATCCGCGTTTCGAATGGCAGTCCACTTCCATAGGCCAGCTTACCCTCATGTGGCATGACCAGCCGGAACGGAGGGTAAAGGCGGTTACCAGCCAGCTTCAAACCTCCCTGGCCAGGGTGGAGGAGCTGCTGGGGGTCACGCTGGAAGCGCCGGTGAACGGGGTGATATACAACACCCGAGACGAGGCAGACCTGGCCTTTCCCAACCTGAGCCCCACCATTGACGACCGGCAGATATTTCACGGGTTCGCCTTCTCGGAGTGGAACGCGTTCACCGCGGTGGGGCTGCACCGGGACATAATTACCCACGAGACAACGCACCTTCTGCTGGACCAGGCGCTATCACGCGCGCTGGTGCCCGTGCCGGCGTGGTTGAACGAAGGGTTCGCCAGCTACATGGAGCCGGGGTCCAGTCCCCGTTCCGCCAGGGAGCTGGCGTCAGGGAGGCGGTATGAGCTGCCGCTGACCTCCATGGGGGCCGTAGGCGGCACTCCCGCGGCCATAGGCTTCTTCTATCGAAAGTCGGAGAGCGTAGTGGGCTTCATGCTGGAGGGGTACGGCGACGAGGCCTTTCGACGGTTTCTAGACCGGCTCAACAGCGGGCGGCGGCTGGATGCGGCGATGCTGGACGTGTACGGGTTCGACCGGGCGGGCCTGGAGGAGCGGTGGAGGGGGGCGCCGGCGAGCCAGGGGTCCGACGGTAGAAACGACAATGACAGCCTGTTCCTCCAGTTCGAGGGGATGGTGCTGGGCGGCATTGTTCTGCTAGTGGCCGCCGTGGTGATGGTGCGGTCTGTGTACCGGAGGATGGTCCGTAGCGGCGCCGCCGGCGCAGGTGGCTGGGACCCGGACGGGACCGGTGTTCGAGATGGCTGGGGCGACGAGAGCTAGGCGGGAACCAGGTTGTCCCGCTGGAGCTTCAGCAGGCCCAGTAGATTATCGGTGGTCCGCTGCACGACCTGGTCCAGGGGCATGTCTTTTAGCTCTGCCAGCTTCTCAGCCACCTGGAGGACGTGGGAAGGCTCGGT
This sequence comes from Dehalococcoidia bacterium, assembly GCA_965247585.1. Taxonomy (GTDB): domain Bacteria; phylum Chloroflexota; class Dehalococcoidia; order Lucifugimonadales; genus CBDFHC01. Next base: position 641,500 of record CBDFHC010000005.1, on the reverse strand, counting down.
CCAGTTTCGGCGGTACTTCTTCCAGGGCTGGGGAGCGGCGTCGGTCTCCAGGACTATCCACTCCAGGGGCAGCTCCGCCGCGACCTCTTGTAGCTCCGGCAGGCGCAGGAGCGGTTTGGCCAGTGAGATGAAGAAGCCCAGGTCCATGGCCTCATCGGCAGTGGCCCGGTCCCCTTGGAAATAGTGCATCACACCGCCCACCTCGGCGGCGCCCTCTTCGCGCAGGGTCCGCAGCACCTCCGGGTGCGACTCCCTGGAGTGGAATATTATGGGCTTGCCCATCTCCCGGGCGAGGCCGATCTGACGGCGGAATGCCTGGTCCTGCACCTCCTGGGCCGGGGAGGTTGGCTGGAAGTCGAGCCCCACCTCGCTGACGCAGACCACCTTGGGGTTCTCCGAGGCCAGGCGTTCCAGGGAGGCGTAAGTGTCGTCGTCCAGGGGGCCTTGCAGGTCCATGGGGTGGAGGCCCACCCCGGCGTAGAGGACGGGGTGGCGTTGGGCCAGGTCCGCGCACTGAGCGGAGGAGTCCAAGGTGGTGCCGGCGCAGACGATAAGCCCCACGCCCGCGGCGGCGGCCCGTTCCAGCACTTCGGCAATCTCCGAGGGAGGGAAATGGTCCAGATGGGTATGCGAATCGGTCAGTTGTAGCATTTCAGCTCCCTAAGCAAGCTCAAAGCCGGTAAATTATACTAGCGGCCCTATCCGGGCAGGAGCAGAGAGAACGGACGTCCAGTCTAATTTAGCACCTTTTACCCCGCGGTGGCTGTGGCGAGGCCCGGATGTCCGCGCCCTGGCCCAGTGACGGACTTGCTCAAGACATCCAGGCTAACGGTAGCAACGCTCCTGGCCGCGGTGGCGGCCTGCTTGTGGCTGCTGGCCGCCTGCGATTCGGAATCCACACCAGGGCAAAACGGCGCTTCGCCCACTGGTGGGACGGAGGGGACGGCGACGGCACGGCCCACCTCGGTGCCGCGCACACCACGGGCGGGAGAACCGGGGGGCCGGTTGACGGCGCTAGTGACGGCGGACATAGGGTCGCGGGACGTACACCAGGAGGTGTCCGAGACGCTGGCGGCCCGAGGTCCGGGCCTAGCCTACAGCAGGCTGCTGAGGCTGAAGACCGGCCCGGACATCATTCAGCCCAGTCTGGCGCTGGAGTGTGAGCTGTGCCTGAGCTGGGAGATCCCGGACCCGCTGACCTACAGGTTCCACCTGCGGGACGATGTCCGGTGGCAGGATATCCATCCGGTGAACGGTAGGAAGCTGGTGGCGGAAGACGTGGCGTTCAGCTACGAGCGACAGGCCACCGAGGGCTGGCCCAACGCCTCGCTGCTCAGGTCCATGGCCGGGGTCCAGGCGGAGGACGACGTCACCCTGCGGGTGGACCTCCACCGCCACGATTCGGACTTCCTCCTCGCGCTGGCGGACGGCCACTCGAAGATAGTGGCCAGGGAGGTGGTGGAGGGCGTGGGAGGGCTGGAGAGCGGACCGGTGGTGGGCAGCGGCCCCTGGCGGTGGCTAAAGACGGAGCGGGACGTAGGGTCGTCATTAGAGGCGAACCCGGACTATTTCGAGAAGGGGCTGCCTTTCCTGGAGCGGCTGGACTTTTTGCTGATACGGGCGCCGGAGACCCAGGTGGCGGCCTTCCTGACGGGCTCGCTGGACGTGTACGACATCCCGCCGGGAACCCGGGCGGAGTATCAACCCAGCCTGGAGGGATTTCCCACCTTCTTCTCGCGCCAGGCGGGACGCGGGCCTGTCATGGCGGTGAACGCGGGCCGGCCGCCGTTCGACGATGCCAACACTCGCCGGGCGCTGTTCAAGGCGCTGGACCCGGTGGGTTACCGGGACGGGGTGTGGAGCGGCATGGGGTTCCTGGGCGCCGGGGTGCCGGTGCTGGATGCGGTTGGACTGGTGGACCAGGGCTGGTCGGCGGCGCTGTTCAACGATCCGGCGGAGGCGAAGGCGCTGCTAGGTGGCGAGGCGCCGGAGGTGGGGCTGCTGGTGGCGGACTTTGGGCCTCTGTACCGGGAGCTGGGGCGGCGGATGGAGGAAGACCTTCAGGAGGCAGGATTTCGCCCCCGAATGGAGGTGCTGTCCCCGGTGGAATATTCGGAGCGGGTGTGGCAGGAGCGGGAGCATCAGCTATTCGTGGGGCCGGCGCCCCCCACCTCGGGGCCCAGCAGCTACCTTTTTTCGGCGTACCACAGCGCGGGGCAGTGGAACGTGCTGGACCACGGCAACGCGGCGCTGGACGATCTGATAGAGGCGCAGGCGGAGCTCTTATTCGACGATCCGTTCCGGGGAGAGTTGATCCGGTCTATTCAGGAATTGCTAATAGAGGAGGGGTACGCGTTCAGCCCGGTGAACCAGACCACGGTGTGGCTATTGCAGGAAAACGTGCGTGGATTCGCGCCGAACAGCGCGGCGTCAGAATACTTTTACTGGGCCAAGACGTGGCTGTCGGAAGACTGACGCCGCCCGGAGCTAGACCTGGGGCAGCTCCAGGGAGGTCTCGTTCTCCAATAGCGGCGTGGCGGTGGCCTCCTCGAATCGGCCGATGGGTATGGCGGGCATGGTAACGATGGTGACGCCGGCCCGGACACCCAGCTCCAAGGAGAAGCGGGCCACGGTGGCGTCGTCCGGGGCCTCCACAAGGTTGACGAAGTCGCACTGGCCGAGGACGCCGTACAATCCCAGCACCTGGACGCCGGGGACTTTGACCTCATGCTGGACCCGCAGCACCATCTCCGGGTCTTTCAGCATTCGCTCCCGGCCCTCAGACGTCAGGCTCAGGAGTTGCACGTAGGTGGTCATAGGGTCTTCTCCCTGGAGGTGTGGTGGGGGTATTGTAAAGCATCGGGAAACCAGGTTCCCGTTACCCTCATTACGGGCTACAAATCCGATGTTGGTGGTGCCCACCCACCCGCCCAGGAAGGTTTTTAAAAGTTTGTCCGAGGGACACTCTCAGACTCCCGGCAGCGTACCTGGGTTCCCTGCACCTTACTATGCGGTTGGCGGTAGAAGTGGACGCGACAGTTGGTGGCGCTCTCTCCCCACCCAGATTCCTGGATCCTCTCGCACGGACTCGGAATGACATTACATTTGAGTAGGCTCGGTTCGCCGAGGAGCAACGCCGGAAGGGCGAGGGAAGAAGGAGGGGGGGCGGGGTTAGGCGGACTTGGCGCGGTACTCTTCGATGCCGTCGTCCAGGGTGGCCCAGGCCAGGAGGGCGCACTTGATGCGTATGGGGAACTTCCGAACGCCTTGAAGCGCTTCCAGGTCGCCCATCTGTTCCAGCTCGTCTTCGCTGAACTCTTTGCCCTGCATGAGCTGCCTGAACTGCTGGGAAAGCGCCTCCGCCTCCTCCAGGCTCTTGCCCTTAACCAGCTCGGTGAGGATGGAGGCTGCTGCCTGGCTGATTGAGCAGCCCTGGCCGGTGAATCCTACCCCCTGGACCTTTTCGTCGTCGCTCAGTTGGATGCCCAGGATGACCTCGTCGCCGCAGAAGGGGTTGAAGCCCCTGGAGGAGAGGTCCGGGTCCGCCAGCTCCGCCTTGTTTCGGGGGCTGCGGTAGTGGTCCAGGATGACCTCCTGGTAGATGTCATCCAGCTCGTCGTAGGAAGTGTCTTGCATCAGTAGGACTGGGGAGTAGCGGCCGGCCGCGGGACAGGGTCAGGCCCGCAAAAGCTAAGAATGAGTCTTGGCCGACGGCGCGGGGCTGAAGTAGTCTAGCGTCTTTCGCAGGCTGCGGGCCAGTTGCTCCACTTCCTCCTCGGTGTTGTAGAGATAAAAGCTGGCGCGGGCGGTGGCGGCGAGCCCCAGCTTGCCCCGGACGAGGGGCATGGCGCAGTGGTGGCCGGCGCGGATGGCTACTCCCTCCCGGTCTAGGACGGTGCCCAGGTCGTGGGGGTGTATCTCCGGAGAGGAGAAGGAGACGACGCCGCCGCGGATGGAGAGGTCCTCCGGGCCGTAGAAGATGAAGTCCTCGGCGAACTCCTTGAGGCAGTCCAGGGCGTAGCGGGTCAACTCCGTCTCCCGCTGGTGCACCTGCTCCATGCCCAGCGCCTGTAGGTAGTCCACCGCGGCGCCCAGGGCGATGGAGTCGGCGATGTTGGGCGTTCCCGCCTCGAAGCGCATGGGGAGGTCGTTCCAACTGGCGGTCTCCAGGGTGACCTCTTTAACCATTTCGCCGCCGGTGAGGAAGGGGTCCATCTGCTCCAGGAAGGACGGCTTTACATAAAGGCCGCCGATGCCGGTGGGACCCAGCATCTTGTGGCCGGAAAAGGCGAGGAAATCACAGTCCAGGTCCTGAACGTCCACCGGCATGTGGGGCACGCTTTGAGCGCCGTCAATCAACACGGCAGCGCCGACGGCGTGGGCCTTCTGCGCAATTTCCTTCACCGGGTTGATGGTGCCCAGTACGTTGGACATGTGGGTGAGGGCCACCAGCTTGGTGCGGTGGTTGATGAGCTGGTCCAGGTTGGAGAGGTCCAGGGTCCAATCGTCGGCCACGCGGAGGAAGCGCAGGCTTGCGCCGTTGGCCTGGGCCAGTAGCTGCCAGGGCACCAGGTTGCTGTGGTGCTCCATCTCGGTAGTCAGGATCTCATCGCCGGGGCCAATGTTGTCCTTGCCCCAGGTGGCGGCCACCAGGTTGATGGCCTCAGTGGTGTTGCGCACCCAGATGAGGGACTCCGGACTAGGGGCGCCAATGAAGGTGGCCACCTTCTCCCGGGCCTCTTCGTACCGCTGGGTGGCCTCCATGCTGAGGGAGTGGACGCCGCGGTGTACGTTGGAGTTGTAGCCCTCGTAGTACTCCACCAGGGCGTTTATTACCTGGGAAGGCTTCTGGGAGGTGGCGGCGTTGTCCAGGTAGACCAGGGGCTTTCCATAGACCTTCCGGGAGAGTATGGGGAAGTCCGCGCGAATCTTTTCAATATCTAACATGGGGCGCCTTTCAGCGGGCGGATTCTAGAGCTGTTCCAGCCTGGCATCCACCAGATTCTCAACGTGGAGCTTAAGGGACTCACACTGAATGTTATCTATGACCTCTTTGACGAAGCCCCGCATTAGCAGCCTCCGGGCCGAGTCCTCGTCCAGGCCGCGGCTCCTGAGATAGAAGAGGGCGTTATCGTCCAGCCGGCCGCTGGCGGCGCCGTGTCCGCACTTCACGTCGTCGGCGTAGATCCAGAAGGCGGGCTTGACATCCGCCTCAGCCTCCGCGGAGAGGAGCAGGTTGCGGTCCTCCTGACGGGCGTCCACCTTCTGGGAGCCCTCTCGGACGATGATGCTGCCGTGGAACACGGTGCGGGAGCTTCCGCTGAGAACGCCTTTGTAGAGCTCCCTGCTGGAGGTGTGCCCCTTGGCGTGGTCAATGATGACCTGGTTGTCCACGTGCTGAGTACCGGAGGTGAGATAAGCGCCGCTGAGCTTGCAGGAGGCCCCTTCGCCGTCGGTGACCACGGTAAGGTCGTTGCGGACCAGGGCGCCGCCCAGGTCCAGCGCCACGGAGGAGAAGCGGGCGTCGCGGTGCAGCCGCACCTGGGTCCTGCCGACGTGGTAGGCCGCGGCGCCGTGGCGCTGGAGGCGGTAGTGGTCCACGGAGGCGTTGTCCTCCACCACCACCTCAGACACGGCGTTGCAAAAATAGCGATCGTCTTGCAGCCCGGCGCAGCTCTCGATGACAGTCGCCTGACTGCCGGTCTCCGCCACCACCAGCACTCGAGGGTGGGTGGCCACGTCCGGCCCCCGGCCGGTGCTCAGAAATACGAGGTGAATGGGCTGGATTACCTGAACGCCCTTGGGCACGTGCACCAGTGCGCCGTCGTGAAGGAAGGCGGTGTTTAAGGCGGTGAAGGGCTGGTCTTCGCAGTCCGCCAGCCGGGCCAGGTGCTCCTGTACCAGGGGGCCGTGGCTCTGCAGCGCGCTTGCCAGCCCCTGAACGGTGACCCCGCTGGTGAGCAAAGAGGTGGAAGATAGCCGTTCGGACAGGGTGCCGTCGAGGAAGACGAGCCGGTTCCAGGAAGTCTCGTCAAAGGTGAAGCGGGCCAACTCCTGGGGGCCGGGCTCCTCAGCTTGCAACGGGGCCGGAGGCTGGAAGGGCACGGAGGCGATGGGCGCCACGTTGGTGTACTTCCATGCCTCGTTGCCGCGGCGGGCGGTGGGAAATCCCAGCGAGAGAAAGGTGGACAGCGCCGATTTTCTAAGCTCTCGGGTCCAGGCTGGGTCTTGCGCCAGGCCGTTGTTCTCCAGCGTGTCCTGGGCGGCGCGGTAAGTAGTAAGGCCGGCGGTGTCTAGCGTCTGGGTCATGTGCGGTCCGTGCCTTAGCCTGCGGGTTGGAGGAGCTCTTTGCCGGTCTCCTCGTACCTGTCATAGCCTTCGGACTCTATCTCCAGCGCCAACTCTTTGCCGCCGGAACGGACAATCCGGCCGTCCACCAATATGTGCACCGCGTCCGGGATGATGTAGTCAAGTATGCGCTGATAGTGGGTGACCAGGAGTAGAGAGTTTTCCGGCGTGCGAAGCTGGTTGATGCCCCCGGCGACAATGCGAAGGGCGTCCACGTCCAGTCCGGAGTCTGGCTCGTCCAGGATGGCCAGCCTGGGCTCCAGCACAGCCATCTGCAAGATTTCGCTGCGCTTCTTCTCGCCGCCGGAGAAGCCCTCGTTGACGGCGCGGCGGGTCATGGCAGGGTCCATTTCCACGATCTTGGCCTGGCGGCGGAGCAGCTTATCGAATTTGATGGGGTCCAACTCCTCCAGGTCCCTGCTCTTGTTGATGGCGTTGTACCCGGCGCGGAGGAACTGGTCCAGGCGCACCCCGGGCACTTCCACGGGCTGCTGGAATGAGAGGAATAGGCCGGCGCGGGCGCGCAATTCCGGGGCCATGGCCAACAGGTCCTGGCCCAAGAAGGTGACCTGGCCGGAGGTGACAACGTAGCCGGGCTTGCCTGCCAGGGCGTTGGCCAGGGTGCTCTTGCCGGAGCCATTGGGCCCCATGATAGCGTGCACCTGGCCCTTGGGCACTGAAAGGTTGACGCCTTTCAGGATTTCGTTGCCGTCGATGGCGGCGTGCAGGTCCTTGATTTCAAGCATTTGGTTACTCTCTATCCTACGGACCCTTCCAGGTTCAGCTCCAAGAGGCGGGTCGCCTCCACGGCGAACTCGAAGGGGAGCTTTTGGAAGACCTCTTTGCAGAAGCCGTTAATTATCAGTGACTGGGCGTCTTCGTTGGACATGCCGCGCTGGCTACAGTAGAAGAGCATCTCTTCATCCACCTTGGAGGTGAAGGCCTCGTGCTCCAGGTGGGCGGTGTTGTTGCGGACCTCCACGTAGGGGGTGGTGTGGGCGCCGCACTTATCGCCCAGGAGAAGGGAGTCGCACTGGGTGAAGTTCCAGGCGTTGTCGGCCTTGGGCATGACGCGGACCAAGCCGCGGTAGGTGTTGTTGCCGTGCCCGGCGGAGATGCCCTTGGAGATTATCTTGCTGCGGGTGTTCTTGCCCAGGTGGACCATCTTGGTGCCGGTGTCCGCCTGCTGGTAGCCCTTGGTAAGGGCAACGGAGTAGAACTCGCCGATGGAGCCGTCGCCTTGAAGGATGACGCTGGGGTACTTCCAGGTGATGGCGGAGCCGGTTTCTACCTGGGTCCAGGCGATCTTGGAGTTCTGTCCCTTGCAGTGGCCCCGCTTGGTGACGAAGTTGTAGATACCGCCCTTGCCCTCTTCGTTGCCGGGGTACCAGTTCTGGATGGTGGAGTACTTGATCTCGGCGTTATCGTGGGCGACGAGCTCAACCACGGCGGCGTGGAGCTGGTTTTCGTCACGCATGGGGGCGCTACAGCCCTCCAGGTAGCTAACGTAGCTGCCTTCTTCGGCGACGATGAGGGTGCGCTCGAACTGGCCTGTCTCCGCGGTGTTGATGCGGAAGTAGGTGGTGAGCTCCAGGGGGCAGCGGACGCCCTTGGGTATGTAGCAGAAGGAGCCGTCAGAGAAGACGGCGGCGTTAAGGGCGGCGTAGAAGTTATCGGTGTAGGGGACCACGGAGCCCAGGTGCTTTCGGACCAGCTCCGGGTGCTCTTTAAGCGCCTCCGAGAAGGAGCAGAAGATGATGCCGTGCTTCGACAGCTCTTCGCGAAATGTGGTAGCAATGGAAACGCTGTCAAAGATGGCGTCCACGGCCACGCCGGCGAGGCGCTTCTGCTCCTGCAGGGGGATGCCCAGTTTCTCGTAGGCCGCGAGGATTTCGGGGTCCACCTCGTCCAGGCTATCGAGCTTGGCCTTGGCCTTGGGCGCCGAGTAGTAGCGTACGTCCTGGAAGTCTATGGGGGGATAGTGCACGTTGGCCCATTTGGGGTGCTGGTCATTTTCCAGAAGGGTGAGCCAGTGGCGGAAGGCCTTGAGACGCCACTTAAGCATGAACTCCGGCTCCGACTTCTTGGCCGAAATCCAGCGGACGATGTCTTCGTTGAGGCCCTTGGGAGCGACGTCGGATTCGACATCGGTGACCCAGCCGTACTTGTAGCCCTGGGCGGCTACAGCGTCGACTTCTGTGTTGGCAACGGTCATGTTTTCATCCTTACGGGCGTGAGGAGCAATAGGCTGCTCTCAACAAGATCCCCCCTAGGTAGCCCTCGGGGGGTCTGATAGCTTTCCTGTCGCGGGTGCTAGTTGGGGCACCTCAGCAAGGCGGCGCTGCCGGAGACGATGCCACCGGAAAGGCCCCCGCGGGTCAGCCTGTATCCCACTTTTGACTTCAAATGTATCTGCTCTGTCCTATTGTCGAGTAAAAGACTCAACAATTAACTTTTACATGGTTACATACAATTAAAGTAGCGTCAAGGGCATACCGAGCGATTCTGTTTGGGGGTTGTGCTCCGATGCTGGTGGGGCACCGGAAAGGACTGAAAATTGGAGGTTGGTGGTGTAGATTCACTCTTCCGGATAGCCAGGATGCGGTATGGGCTCGTCCTTCGAGAGCCTCTGAGCTTGTGAGAAATTGAGCTGGAACAGCGATAGTGGGCGCAAGGGTTGGATGTGCTCGCCCACCACACCCAGATTCTTCGAACCTCACGAACGGACTCAGAATGACATGACTTGTGCGGACGCTCAACGTGGGACAAGGTGGCGCTGAAAATGCCGAAGAAGTCAAAACTTCAAGAACTCTCAGTTGGAGGCGACGTAGGAGGAGACCGCTTCCTCGGCGGTGTAGTAGAACTGGAAATCGGTCTCCCGCCGCAGCTTTTCGGTGCTCAGCACCATGGGGTAACGCACCAGGTCCAGCCCGACGGCGGGGGCATCGGTCTGGAACCCCAGCTTCCAGGCTAGCTGGACCAGCGGATAGGCGATGACCGGGGGCAGGGCCACCAGCCGCTTTTCCAGAATCTTGGCGAGCCGGCTGTAATGGACCACGCCCTCTCCGGCTACGTTGAATACGCCGGGCCTGGGCTCCAGGCTAAACTGTGCCAGCAGGCGGGCCAGGTCGTGCTCGTGGGTGAACTGGAGGGGAGGGTCATGCCCCAACACTCGGATGAGGAAGGGCTTCTGGAAGCCCCGGGCGACGTAGCCAATGCCTCCCGGACCCATGACCATGGTGCTGCGTAGCACCGTGATGCCGGTGGAAGGGTTCTCCTGGGCGAAACGGCGCAGCAGCACCTCGCACTCTATTTTGGTCTGGGAGTACTGGAAACCCGGCAGCGGCCGCAGCGCCGCCTCTTCCGGGATAGGCACCGGGTTGTCGGCGTAGGCGCCGTAGACGGTGTGGCTGCTGAGGTAGACCAGGTTGGCCACCTTTCCGGCGCGGCAGGCCCGGAGGAGGTTCTCCAGGCCTTGCACGTTGTTGTGGTGGATGGCCTGCGCTTCCTGGGCGTTGCGGCCGGGCCGCATGTCAAATGCCAGGTGGACTACAGTGCTGACCCGGTGGTCGTGGAAGACCGCGTCAATGGGCTGGGTGATATCGAGGCGATAGGCGTCGATGTTGTGGAAGGGCATGGCCAGCGGCTTGACGTCTATGGCCACCAGCTTGGCGACGCGATCGGCGTCTTCGAGCTGCTGGAGGAGCCGGGTGCCGATGTAGCCCGCGGAGCCGGTGACCGCCACCACCGGGGAGGAAACGGCGTCAACCATTGGATGGGGTGTCTACGAAGTCGAACCGGAGCACGCCCAGACCCGGCACCTCGAAGGCCATGCCGATCTTGTGAGGGCCGCCGGTGAGGTTAACCCCCTCGGCGGCTACGGTGGTCACCTGGTTCAGGGCGATGGTGAAGGTGTTCTCCGCGTTGACCTCGGCGAAGGGGGCCTTGGCGCCGTTGACGTAGAAGGCGCATTGCTCCATTGGTATCTCATCACCGTCCAAGGAAAGCGGCAGCACCCGTTTGGCGTAGCCGGAGCCCAGTTTGTTGAGGAGCTGGAATTCCATGCCGCGGCTGGTGCTCTGAAGGCTGCCCTTAACGTAGAGCCGCCGCAGGATGAAGCTAGGTACGGTGACCATGACCCTCTTGGTTGGACAGTTTAGCTGAGATGCGCATCTTGTAGAGCTCCCGTTCCATCTGGACGATGTCATCGGGAAGCGGGTTGGCCTCTTTCAGGAGTGCAGTATATACGAAAATCTGCGAGGCGCGCTCCGTTAGCAGGCTGTTCTCCACCGCGTCGTCCAGGGTCAACCCGGCGGTAATCAGGCCGTGGTTTCGAAGCAGCACCGCCATGCGGTCGCCCAGCGCCAGTACGGCGGCGGCGGCCAGCTCCTCGGTGCCGGGGAAGGCGTAGTCAGCCACGGATACGGGGCCGCCCAGCTTGATCACCATCTCGTCCAGGACCGGCGGCAACGGCCTGGCCGCCACGGCCAAAACGCCGGCGAACACCGGGTGGGTGTGTACCACGGCGCCAACCTCCGGCCGGGCGCGGTACGTAGCCAGGTGAAGGAGCGTCTCCGAGGAGGGCGGGAGGGACTCCTGCACCGGATCACCCTCCATGTCTATCAGGGGAAGCTCCTCCGGCGTAAGCCGGTCCAGCGGCCGTCCCATCGGGGTGATTAGCACCAGGCCGCTACTGCCGGACGAGAGCCGAAGGCTGGCGTTGCCCGCGGAGCCCACGGCCATGCCCTCCCCGGTCAGGCGGCGACAGGCCTGGCAGAGCGCCTCCCGCTGCGGCCGCCAGGGGTCAGATACCACGCTGCTCGTCCTGAAGCCGGTGGTAGAGGACGGTCCACTCCTGGAACCGGTCCTGGTATTCCAAGACGCCGGCGGCATCGGGCTGGAAGCACTCCCACGAGGATCGGCAGGACCGCACCGCCTCTTCCAACGTTTCGCATAGCCCAGCGGCTGTGGCGGCGGCCAGGGCGGCGCCCAGGGCGCTCACATGGGCGGCCTCGCTGCGCCGGACCTCCGTGTCCAGCACGGAGGCCAGCGTCTGGGCGAGCTGCTTGCTGCGGGACATTCCGCCGCCCAGGTGGAGCGGGCCGTGGGGTTGGCCCAGAGCTTTCAAATTGGCCTTCAAGCTGAAGCACAGGCCCTCCCAAAAGGCGCGGAACAGCTCTCCGGCCTGGGGGGTCCGGTAGCTGAGGGGGGTGGGGAAGAGGAGGCCGCCGCGCTGGAGGCCCGCGGCGGCGGCAGTCGCCGGCCCCGGGCCAAGGAAGGCCCAGGTCCCGTGGCCCTCCGGGGCCACGGCCCCGTCGGCCAGGCGCTCCGCGTCTTGCCACGACGCGCCGTCGCCCAGCAGGAGACCCTTGAGCCAGCGGTGGGCGTTGCCGGCGTCCCCAAGGTTGGCCTCCAGCACCCAGCGGTGTTGCAGGGGAAAGCAGCCCAGCCAGGAGTCCATATCGGCATCATAGCACGGTGTTTCAGTGATGAGCTGGGCGGCGCAACTCCAGCCTGTGACCAGTCCCATCTCCCCGGGGGACGCCAGCCCCATTCCCAACATGCCGCACTGGGTATCGGCCCCGGCCAGGGTCACGGTTGTGCCAGGGTTGAGGCCGAAACGCGCCGCCGCTCCTGGGGTCAGCCGCCCCGCCACCTCTCCTGAGCGCAACAGCGGCGGTAGCGCGGTTGCCGGGAAGTTCATCCTGCCCAGCAGGCCGGACGGTCTATCCAGGGTGGATACGTCCAGCAACCCGGCGGCGGCGGCTAGGGAGGGCTCGTCAACGGCGGCGCCGGTGAGCCGGTACACCAGCCAGGCCGGGAGGGTCAAGATGCAGGAGAGCCGGTCGTAGAGATGTGGCCGGTGGGCCTGGAGCCATCGGAGGCGGGCCGGGGCCAGCAGCAGCGGCGGGTAATGGCCGGTGACGCGCCGGAGCTCCGGGCCAAACTCTTCTTCCAGGGACAAGCCTTCGAACACCGCGCGGAGGTCCAGGTTGGGGCTGACGAGGAGCTCAGCGCCGTCGCGGTCCATAAAGACGATGCCCTGACGCTGGCCGGTAACCCCGATTCCTTCCACCTCCCCCGGCAATACCTTGGCTTCATTCAGGGCTTTCGTAGCGACGGACGCCACGGCGTCCAGCAGCCCCCGAGGGTCGATCTGGCGGGACAGCTCTGACTCCCCGGCCGTGGGCGCCACCTGAAGCGGCGCCTCCGCCGAGCCCAGCGGGACGCCGCGCCGGTCCACCACCACGGCGTGGACGCGGCTGCTGCCCAGGTCCAGGGCGAGGAGGCTAGCTGCCACGGCGCAGCCAGGCCTGGGGATTGGCCAGATTATGGGGCCGTTGTCCGGCCAGGTAGCGGCGGACAGCCGCCACCATCATGGCGGAGTGGTGTTCCACGGTCTGGTGGGTTGCGCCGCCGATGTGAGGGGTCAGGATGACGTTGTCCAGCGCAAGGAGGGGGCTGGTTGGCGGCAGGGGGTGGGCCGGGTGCACATCCAGGGCGGCACCGGCGAGGTGGCCGGACTTGAGGTGCTTCACCAACGCCGCCTCGTCCACCATCTCGTAGAAGGCGGTGTTAATCAGATAGGCGCCGGTTGGCATGGAGCCAAGCTGGCTTTCGCCAAGGAGGCCCACGGTCTCCTCTGACCGGGGGGCGTGGAGGGAGAGGAATTGGGAGCGCTCCAAGAGCCGGTCCAGGGCGGTGAGCAGCGCGCCGTCCAGGCGCTGGCCGAGGGCACCGGCGTAGGGGTCGGTGGCCAGCACCTCCATGCCCAGGGCGCGGGCCACCCGGACTACCGCCCGGCCGGCGTGGCCCAGGCCGACCAACCCCAGGGTGCTTCCCTCCAGCTCCGAGCCCTGAAAAGACAGGTACGGTTCAACGGGGTCCTGCCAGCGGCCAGACTTCACATAATCATGGAGGTAGGGGACTCGCCGGGCCAGGGAGAGGATGAAGCCCAGGGTCAGCTCCGCTACCGCGCGGGCGTTGCGCCCCGGCGCGTTGACCACCAGCACGCCGTGCTCTGTGGCGGAGTCCAAATCGACGTGGTCCAGCTCGCCGCGGCAGACGCCGAGGAGCTTCAGGTCAGGGGCAAGTTCAAAAAGCTCTTCAAAAACGAAGTCGGCTTCCACCAGGAGGACTGAAATGGACTCGCCGGTGAGGCGGCGGCCCAGCTCCTGGGGGTCGTAGAGCTTGCGGGTATCGGTCCAGCTCTCGTAGGAAACGTCCAGCAGTTGCCGGAGCTGGGAAAGGCCGTCGGTGGAGAAGGGCGCCAGGACCAGCGCCTTCAAAGGCCCGCACCCGCGGCCACGGCGTCCACCGCCGCTACGCCGCTCCTTACGGCCCCCTCCATGGTGGAGGGCCAGCCGGTATCGGTCCACTCGCCGGCCAGGTAGAGACCTTTGACCGGCGTAACCGCCTGGGGCCGAAGGGCCTCGGTGCCGGGGAGGCAGCGGAAGGTGGCCTTGTCCTGTTTTACCACCAGCGCCCGCTCCAGCCGGGCCTCCGCCGCGGCCGGGAAGGCCCTGGCCATGGCCTGCACCATCATATCCTGCACCTGCTCCTTGGGCTGGTTAATGTATTCGAAGGCCCCGCTGAGGGAGATGCTGATGTGACGCCCCTCTGCGCCGTTGCTTCCCAGGATGCTGCCGCGGTTGAAGACCCACTGGAGGGGAGAGTCTACGAAGGCGGCGAAGTGGTCTTTCATCACGGGGCGGTCGTACCAGAGGTGGACGTTGACGATTGGCGCCGTGGTGAGCTGACCCACGGCGGCGAAGTAAGGGAGAGCCTGGGCCTCGTCCGGCAGCAGCGGCAGCAGGGCGTCGGCGGGCAGTGCGCTGATGAGCGCGTCGCCGGACAGCGATTCGCCGTTGTCCAGCCGGACCCCGGTGGCTGCGCCGTCCTGCACAAGTATGGCCGTGGCGGACCGGCCCAGCACCAGGCGCCCGCCCCGCTCTTCAATATATCGCTCCGCCGCCTGGCCCATCAGCTTGGAGAGCCCAACTCTGGCGTATCCGACGCGGCCACCGCCCTTGGTCCTTAGCAGCCCTTCCTGGATGATCATCATCCCCATGGAGGCGCTGACGCTGCGCACGTCGTCGTTGGCGCAGGGCTTGATGATCAGGTTCCAAAAGTTATCGACGGCGCGGTCGGACTGACGATTGCGCTTCAACCAGTCGTAAAAGGACTGGCGCTCGAAGTCGGCGCGGGTCCGGTCCGAGTACTTGATTCGCAGCAACGCCACCACGCCCATCAGCTTCTCCCAGGCGCCAAGGTGCCGGTAGGCCAGGAAGGAGGGTAACGAGTGCAACGGATTAGGGAGAAACGAGGCGCTGAGCTTCCCGGTCTTGCCGCGGGGGTCCATCACCTTGACTTCCAGCTTGGGCTGAAGGTAGGTCTGGTCCAAGGTGCCCAGCTTTTTCAGGAATTCTATGTAGTAGGTGCAGCAGCCGAGGAAAACGTGCTGCCCGTTGTCCACCTCCTGGCCGGTCTCCCGGTCCACGAAGGAGAAGGCCCTGCCACCCAGGTAGGGGCGTTTCTCCACCAGGGACACCCGGCGTCCGGAGTCCAGCAGGCGGCAGGCGGCGGCCATGCCGGAGATGCCGCCGCCGAGGACAACTACGTGGGGACTGGTTGGGGAAGAAAGCTCTTGAGCCATGTTGTGGCGGTAACCAGCAGCTTTTCCCTGCCGCTGAGGCTAATTCTACCATCGAAGACGTTGAAGCCGTTGGCTTCTATGCGGTCCAGGATGTGGCTGTATAGCTGGGCCAGCACCGCGGGGCAGGCCCGGGAGCGGGGCGAGAGGTAGGGCATCAGCTTGCCACCCTGGCGAAAGTACTCCCTGGCCCGCTGCGCCTGGAAGGTCATCAAGCCGCGCAGGGCATCGTTGGTGACGGCGCGTCCAAGCTCCTCCTCGGTGTAGCCGAAGCGGTCTAAGTCCTCCCGGGGCAGGTAGATACGGCCGCGCTCCAGGTCCTCCTGTACGTCCCGCAGGATGTTGGTGAGCTGCATGGCCAGACCCAGGTCCACGGCGTACTGCCGGGCCACGGGGTCACGGTAGCCGAAGATCTGAATGCAGATGAGCCCCACCACGGAGGCGACGCGGTAGCAGTAGAGCTTCAGCTCTTCAAAGGTCTGATATCGGTTTTTCGTAAGGTCCATCTCGACGCCGTTGATAACATCGTGGAAATATTGCGCCGGGATGTCGTAGGTTTCGGCGGCGTGGGCCAGGGCGGTGAACACCGGGCCGTCCGGGGACCCACCGTAGGCGGCGTCCAGGTTCCCGCGAAGCTGTCGGAGGATTTCGGGCTTCTTTTCGGGGGCCATCTCCTGGTCCACGGCGTCGTCACAGTGGCGGCAGAAGGCGTAGGCGGCGTAGATGGCCCTTCGTTTGTGAGGAGGCAAGGTGATGAAGGCGTAGAAGAAGTTCTTAGCTTCACGCTTGGTAATGAGCCGGCACTCTTCGTATGCCTCATTTACCTGGAGCAAGGCGGGCTCCTTTCACCGGGGAACTGGGTGTGTCCGTATCGTATCGGGGCACCGTCATGGATGAAAATCGAAGTTTGGTGGTGCCCACCCGCCCACCCCGGACGGTGATTGAAAATAGTTTCTGAGGGGCACCCTCAGACTCCCGCCAGAGGGGGTATCCCCCTCTGGACTCCCCCTTTCCGGCGTCCTAGAAGTTGAGGTGGGCGCATTTTAGAGAAGCAAGCCCAGTTAAACTCGGATTCCGCGCCCCATCTTCATGTTAATCCAGGTAGAGAGGAAAAGCCTCCCTTTCTGAAACTTGGAGAGGTGGGGCCGCTGGCCGAGAACGTCATAGTCCTGCTTTTCAATGGCGTCCAGCACGGCGAGGCCGCCGCGGCTGAACAGGGCGATGTCGCTCCTGGCAGGCCCGCTAACGCGGTCCAGCAGGTTCAGGCCGGTGCGGAACATCTGGCGGGTTAGGTCCACCTCAAAAGCCATGAGACCCCGGAACTGCTGGTTGAACTCCCGGCGGCCCAGCTCCGTTTCGGTGTAGCCGTGGAGGGCCATGTGCTCCAGCGGGATGTATATGCGGCCCATGGCGTAGTCCCGGGTGACGTCCTGCCAAAAGTTGGTTAGCTGAAGGGCGGTGCAGGTCTGGTCCGCCAGCCGGTGCAGCTCCTCGTCCCGGTAGCCGAAGACGTAGAGGAAGAGGCGGCCGCAGGGGTTGGCGGAGTGATCGCAGTAGTGAACAAGCTCCCGAAGGGTGGGGTAGCGCTTGGTCTCCTGGTCCATCTGGTTGGCGGCGATCAGCTTCTGGAACGGGGTCCTGGGAATGTTGAAGGCGTGGATGGTCTCCTGGAGGGCTACCATGACGGGGTGGCGTGGGGTGGCGGTGTAGCAGCGCTCCAGGTCCTGCTGCCAGAGGTCCAGCAGGTCGGCGCGGTCGCCTTCGGCCTCGTCGCCCAGGTCGTCCACGGTGCGTGAGTAGGCGTAGAGGTTGTAAACGTGCTGGCGCTTATCCCTGGGCAGCAGCCGAGAGCCTACGGTGAAGTTTTCATAGTGGGATTGTGCCAGGCGGCGACAGAAATCCTGGGCCTCCACGCGGCCCCAGACCTTGCTGTCGGAGGCGAGGAGGGACGTCAAGGGGTCAGCCTCCCATTATCTGGACGAGCACCTCCCGGGGCCTGGGGCGGTCAAGCTCAATGAGGAACAGGCTTTGCCACTGGCCAATCTGCACCTTACCGTCAATCACCGGAATGGTCTCGCTAGTGCTGAGGAGGAGCTGTTGGCAGTGGGCGTGACCGTTGGGGCACTCGTCCTCGTTCATATTGACCGTTCGGATCGTAAAGTCGTTGTGCTGGTAGTCGCCGTTGCGAGGGGCAATGCCCTCGAGGAACTTTTCCATGTCCTTAAGGAGCAGCGGCTCGTTCTCGTTGATCTTGATGGCCGCGGTGGTGTGCTTGGAAAAGACGGTGACCGACCCGTTAAGGATGCCAGACTGTTCGACGCAGCTTCTGACGTGCTCCGTCAAGTCTATGAATTCGGGCGCGGACTGGGTCTCCAGTCTAAGGCAAAAAACCTGGAGCCTCATCTTCGCCTCGGCGTCCAATAGCTTGTGAATTCCGTTGGCGTTAAATGTCTCGAGCTTCCTCATATCACCCTACTCTGCAATAGTCTTTTGGAAGCGGCCCAGTGCCGTGAGGGGCCAGTAGTTCCGGTAAAGGTGGTAATTGATCATAAAGGCGCCTTCCATGTCCAGACCCTGGTAACCCGGTTGGCCCGGGCCTGGGAGTTTCTTGACGCGTTGGCCCAGGCCGTAGCCTGGGAAGCCGGTGCCGGTGTAGTAAGGCTCATCCCAGGAGCCGTCGTCCTGCTGCGTATCACAGAGGAGCCGGAAGCCCCGCGCCGCGGATTCGCTGTTGGAATCTCCGGCGGAGATTAGCGCCAGCAGCGCCCAGGCGGTCTGGGACGGCGTGCTGGCGCCCCGGCCCCTGAGGGAGGGGTCAACGTAGGAGCCGCAACTCTCACCCCACCCGCCGTCTGCGTTCTGGTGGGCCAGCAGCCAGTCCACCGCGCGGCGGATGTAAGGTTGGGACATATCCTCGCCGATGGCCTCAAGAGCGGGGAGCACGGCGCCGATGCCGTAGATGTAGTTGACGCCCCACCGGCCAAACCAGGAGCCGTCGTCTTCCTGTTCCGCCCGGATGTAGCGGTAGGCCCTGTCCACCGGCTGATGGCTACGGTCGTAGCCCAGCTTTCCCAGGGCCTCCACAACGTGGGCGGTAACGTCCACGCTGGGCGGGTCCAGGGTCTCCCCGAAATCCGAGAAGGGTATCTTACTCATATAGGTGCGGTTGTTGTCCTTGTCGAAGGCGGCCCAACCGCCGTTCTTGCTCTGGAGGTCCAGCAGCCAGGTGACGGCTCGCTGGATGGCTTCCTGTCGGCGCGGCTCCTCGTCCTCGGGCAGGCGGGCCAGCCGCAGAGCCATAACCACCTCGGCCACGTCGTCAATGTCCGGGTAATTATCGTTGGCGAACTCGAAGGCCCAACCCCCGGGCGGGGTTCGGGGGGCCTTCGCCTGCCAGTCGCCGCCCCGGAGGATCTGCTTGTCCAGCAGCCAGCGGGTGCTGCGCTCCATGGTGGGGTGACCGGCGTCTATGCCGGACTCCAGCATGGCGACCTGGGCCAGGCAGGTGTCCCATACCGGGGATATGCAGGCCTGGACCCGCCAGGTGTCATCCTCTTCGATGGCGAAGGACTCAAATCCCTGCCAGCCGATTTTCATGGAGGGATGGTCCTGGGAGAAGCCGAGGTGTTTCAACGCGATGAGCGAGTAGACCCAGGGGGGCTGAATGCCGCCCCAGGAACCGTCCGCCTCCTGGTGGGCCAGGATCCACTCCCCGGCCAGCTTCCGGGAGTACTCCCGTCCGGGCTTGATGGGCGAGTGCTGGTACAGGCGCAGCAGCCGGTCCGCGCCGTAGAGGAGGGTGCGCAGGTTGGGGAGGGGTTTGGGTCGGGACGTACCGTTGCCGGTGTGGCGGTTGGAGTCCGGGTAGAGTTCATCAATGGTGGCCCAGTCCGGTGCGGGGCGGGTGGGCCGGTCCGCCAGGATAACGCTCATGGGAACAATGGTGGCCCGTGCCCAGCTAGAGAACTGGTAGATGTTGAAGGGGAACCAGTCCGGCAGGAGCATTATCTCGGGCGGGACCACGGGCAGGCCGGACCATTCGAACTGGCCCAGCATGGCGAGCCATATCTTGGTGAAGACGCGGGTCTTAGGCACGCCTCCCCGGGAGAGGATGAAGCGGTGGGCGCGTTGCATCTCCGGGGAGCCGGCT
Source organism: Dehalococcoidia bacterium (assembly GCA_965247585.1). GTDB lineage: Bacteria > Chloroflexota > Dehalococcoidia > Lucifugimonadales > CBDFHC01. The sequence goes on along the minus strand of CBDFHC010000005.1, from coordinate 622,349 downwards.
GAGATGCCGGCCAGCTTGAGGGCGAAGTAGCACTCCACCGAGGTGCTGAGGTTTCCGGGCGCCTGGAAATACTGGGCCCAGGAGCCGTCCTTCTGCTGGCGGCCCAGGATGTGGTTGGCTATCTTTCGCCAGCGGTCCGGGTCCTCCCGCTCCAGCAGGTAGCTGAGCATGAGGTACTCGGCCTCCATGGTGGGGTTGGACTCTAACTCCCCCCACCAGAAGCCCTCCTGATGCTGAATTTTGAGCATGTAGCGCTGAGAGCGGCGGACGGTCCGCCCCACTTTGGCTCTCAGCTCTTGCTCTACTCTATCTGCTACCTTAGTCATTTCCTCTTATATCTCTTGATATCTGTGTCTTGGCGGGTCCTAGGCTTGGCGGTGTGCCTTGAACCAGGTCACTGCCTTTTCCAGCGCACCGTCCACGGGGCTCTGGGGGAACCCCAGCTCCGTGATAGCCTTCTGGCTGCTCACATACATGGGCTTCCGGGCGACCCTGACGCCTTCCAGCGGAATTGCGGGCCGCCTCCGCAACAGCTTGCCTTCCACAAGCCAGTCGAGGTAGCCCAGGGCCACCACCAGGTCCAGCGGCAGCTTGAGCCGCGGGCCTTCGGCGCCTGTAATCGCCTCCAGATTGTTGAGTACCTCCTTTAACGTCATGTTCCTGTTGCCCAGGATGTACCGCTCTCCCGGCGTTCCCTTCTCCAGGGCCAGGACGTGACCCAGGGCCACGTCTTCCACGTCAACCAGGTTCATCCCTGTGTTGATGTAGGCCGGAAATTTTCTTTGGAGAAAGTCCAGAATTATGCCTCCGGTGGGGGTGGGCCTGACATCCCAAGGGCCTACGGGGGCGGTGGGGTTCACCACCACCACGGGAAGCCCCTTTCCGTTCATCTGTAGCGCTTCCTTTTCCGCCAGAAACTTGGATCGTTTGTAGTGGCCGATGAGGCGCCGGGGCGAGGTTTCCATCTCCTCTACGCCGAGGCCGCGCTTGGGGATGCCAATGGTGGAGACGGTGCTGGTGTAAACGGCCCGCTTAACGCCGGCCTTCAGCGCCTCTTCCAGCACCAGGCGGGTGCCGTCCACGTTGACGCGGTACATGTCCTGGGGCCGAGGGCTCCAGAAGCTGTAGAGCGCGGCGCAGTGGAACAGGGCGTCACAGCCGGCCAGGGCGCGGGCCAGCGAGGCCCTGTCGGTCAGGTCCCCCAGGACCTGCTCCACCCCTGTATTCTCCAGTGTTAATGTGCTGCTCTGGGGTCTAACCAGAGCGCGGACCTGGTATCCGCCAGCGCCGAGGGCTCGCACCAGGTTGCCGCCAATGAATCCGGTTGCCCCCGTAACCAAAACTTTCAACGGAATTTCGATTCAGCCTTGAGCGGCAATCCCTCCTTTGAGCGCTTTGTCCACGAAGGCCCGGAGGAACAGGCCCAGCCGGTTGGCGGCGTGCCGTGCCCTGCGAGCCAGCAGTATGAGAGCGGGGTAGTCCAATGGTCTACCAATGGCGTGAAGGACACCTCTCAACTGGCCCTTCTCCTGCCGCAGCCACATCAAGCGTTCAATGCCCGGTGAAATAGAGTGGAGGGAGGTGTCCAGCACGGCGCGAGTGGAGACCCAGGGGACGCCGGCGTTGGAGGCGGCCCAGCAGACCCAGTAGTCCTCCAGGCTGGCGGCCTGGGCGTTGTAGGTGCGTCCGGCCTCCAGCTTCTCATCCACCGTCAAAAGCAGCTTTGGCACGGTGACCGAATCGCGGCGCACGTAGGGCATCACGTTTTCGTGGATACAGTCCTCGGCGAGCTGGGAGAGACGCCGGTCGGCGGACAGCGATTCGCCGGCGCCGGCCAGATACAGCGTCCTAGGCAGGACCAGGTCACCGGTGTGGAGCTCGTCAAGGAGCCCGGCGCAGAAGCCGGTGGAGACCACGGCGGAGGGGCGCGGCTGCTGCTGGAGCAGCTCCCGGGTGGCGGCCAGCGCCCGCTCCTTGCCGGCGCCGGAGACCACCACCTGGGCCTGACCGCCGGACTGGCGGTGCAGCCCCTTCAGGCCGGTCACTTCTTCTCTTATGGCGGCAACTATGGCGATCAATCCTTTTCCTAGCTTGCGGTAATTCCGCTTTTGCTTATGGCGCCGGACTTGATCATGGTGAACCAGTCCCTGGGACTAGTTATGGCGCCGAAGATGGTGGCGGACTCAAAACCGCAGTGCATCATGCAGTTGGCGCAGCGGGGGTCTTTGCCCACGCCGTATCGGTCCCACACCTTCTTGTCCATAACCCGGCTCAATTTGTCCACGTGCTCGTCGGCCAGGGGGTAGCAGGGCAGGCGCCAACCCATCACGGTATAAGTGGGGTTGGACCAGGCGGTGCACTGGTATTCGCGCTTGCCCCGAAGGAAGTCCAGGTATAGCGGATTGTTGTAGAACCGGATGTCCTTGGTGGTCTCCGGGTCCAGCACCTTCTGGAAGACCTGCTTGGACTCCTCCCGCAGCAGGAACTGATCCCGGTCGTCCACCGCATCGTAGTCGAAGCCGGGCGACACCATGCATCCTTCCACGCCCATTTCTGACATGGTGCGGAACAGCTCATGCAGGTCGTCCACGTCGCTGCCGCGGAAGAGGGTGGAGTTGGTGCAGACGCGGTAGCCCTTGTCCAGGGCGCTGTCAATGGCCTGCATGGCCTTCTTAAACACGCCGGACCGGGCCACGGACTCATCGTGCTTCTCCTCCATGCCGTCCATGTGGATGACCCAGGCGAAGTACTTAGAGGGAGGCACCTTCTTCATCACCCGCTCCATGAGGAGGCCGTTGGAGCAGCAGTAGACGAAATACTTTCGACGCACCAGCTCGTTTATGAGGGCGTCTATTTGCGGGTAGATGGTGGGTTCGCCACCGGCAATGGAGACGATGGGTGCGCCAGACTCCTCCACCGCGGCCAACGCTTCCGCCAAGGGCATCATCTTGTTGAGCACCGGCTTGTATTCACGGATACGGCCGCAGCCGACACAGGAGAGGTTACACATCTCCAGGGGTTCTAGCATGGTGACCAGGGGGAAGCGGCTGCGCCCCTTGAGCTTTTGGCGCAGGATGTAAGACGCCACTTTGATACCCAGCTCAAAGGGCCGTTTGGCGGTCCCAGTGCGCTTGGTGGCGACGGTCCCAGGTTCAGGTGGGCTGGCAGTTTCAATGGCCATGTGGCGGTCCCCCTTTAGAAGTTCCGGGCGACGAGGAAGTCCAGCAGCTCCTGGGCCTCGCGCCTGGCGGATTGAGTCAGTGGCGCCCCCCGGAGCTGGTCTATGGCCAGCCCGGCCTCCTGGGAAATGATCTGGTGGGCGCGCTCCGGCGCGCCGGAGTCCTCCAGTATCTCCAGCACCTCATCCACGTCCGGTTCCTGGATGGCTTCCTTTTTATATATGCTGGCCAATCGCCGCTTGCCGGCGGGGCTGCCGCGCTCCAGGGCAAATACGATGGGGAACGACTTCTTGCGCCGGCGGATGTCGTTGCCGGAGGGCTTGCCCGTCTCCTGCTGGACGCCCCAGATTCCCAGGACGTCGTCCCGTATCTGGAACAGGCGGCCCAGGTGGGCGCCGTAGCCGGCCAAGGCGGCGACGTGGGCCGGATTGTCGCTGGCCAGCAGGGCGCCGGTCTCTACGCTGCAACGAATGAGGGCGCCGGTCTTTAGACGGACCATCTCCAGGTACTCGTCCAGGCCAATGTCCAACCGCTGCTCGAAAGAGAGGTCTCGGCACTGTCCCTCAATCATGGCGAGGGAGCTCTCCACCAGAAGCCGGGAGGCTTGGAGGGCCTTGGTATGGGAGTGACGGCAGCGGGAAAGGGCCAGGGCGGCCAGGCAGTGCATGCCGACACCCGCCACCACGGCTTTGGACTGGCCCCAGATGACCCATAGGGTGCGGCGGTGCCGCCGCTCGGTGTCGCCGTCCTGAATGTCATCGTGGACCAGGGAGAAGTTGTGGATGAACTCCAGCGCGGCGGCGGCGGGGAGGGCGGAGCGCCAATCGCCGCCCAGCGCCTCGCAGGCGAAGAGGCAGAGGGTGGGGCGCAGGGCCTTGCCCTGTCCCTCGGGGTCTGCCAGAGGGCGGCCCGATTCGCTGGTCCAACCCATGTGGTAACGTAGCGGCGGGGGCACCTCACCGTCCCGGTCCGCCAGGGCGGCGCGCAACTCGAACTGGAGCGCTTCACCGTAGCGGGTAAATATGCTCGGAAGGGCTCGGGAGGTGTCCAGGGCGGGGGAAACGTTGGGGGTTTGTACCTTAGGCATTTCGGCCTTTTATCAACAAGTAAAGGGGCAGACCAGGTATCCTACGGTATACATCGTTAAGCGATGCACGCCATGCTAGCAGAGGCATTTCTGAGTGTCAAGACAATCTGAATCGGCGTGGCAGCGGTATTTTCGCGCCTTTGATGCACTGAACATGGTGATGTTAAACTCTGTGTTGGCTGAAAGCCGTAACATCCGAAGGAGCATTTATGGTACCGCCTGAAAGCATTTTCGGCGAGCTGGACGTCTGGGTGGGAGTGTACGCCGCGCTGATAGTGTCGCTGGGCGCCTCGGGGTACCTGTTTTATCAACGGGTGATAAGCCAGCTTCTGCGGGGGCGGCGGGAGTTCCAATTCGACCAACCCCTGCGGCGGCTGCTGAACTTCACGCTGGTGGTTATGGGCCAACGGAAGGTGATGCAGCGGTTCTCCCTGCCGGACAAGGCGGGGTTGGGACACATAGTCATCTTCTACGGCTTCCTGTCGTTCCTGCTGAGCTACGTTATCTTTATCTTTGGAGACGCGGCGTGGCGCCCGTTTTCGGAGACGCTGCTGACGGAAACCGGGGCGAAAGTGTACGCCATGTACTTGGACATCGTTTCGGTGGCCATACTATCCGCCCTGGGGTGGGCGTTGGTGCGGCGGTGGTTGGCGAAGCCGCACCGGCTGTCGTTCGACCTGACACGAAGCAAGGACGCCATACTGATTGTGGGGCTGATCGGCACGCTGATGGTATCGTCCCTGCTCTCCGGGGCGTTCTTCGTGGCGAAAGCCGAGGCCCTGGGGGTGACCCATCCGGAGACGTCCATCATCATAGGCGGCGCAGTTGGACGAGCGTTCCACGACGCGGGACTGGGGCTTGACGGTGCGAACCTGCTGCACGGCCTTTTCTGGTGGCTGCACCTGTTGGTGATACTGGGCTTTTCCATTTATATACCCTTCTCGAAGCACATGCACATGGTGGCGGCGCCTGCCAACGCGCTGTTCAAGTCGCTGAAGCCCAGCGGGGTGCTGGTGCCGATAGAGCTGGAAACGGCGGAGCACTTCGGCGCGGGAAAGGTGGAGCACTTCTCCTGGAAGCAGATCCTGGACGGCTACGCCTGCGCCGTATGTGGCCGCTGCACCGATTCGTGCCCGGCTAACCTGACTGGTAAGGTGCTCTCCCCAATGCATGTGGTGGAGAACATAAAGGACCTGCTGCTGGAGACGGCCGGAGCCGCCAAAGGGAACGGGAACGGTCAAGCCGCGGAGCTGCCGCTGCTGATAGGCGGTGCGGTGCCGGAGGAGGCGGTGTGGGACTGCGTGACCTGCGGCGCGTGTATGGAGGAGTGCCCGGTGCAGGTGGAGCACGTGCCCACCATTATGGATATGCGGCGGCACCTGGTGCTGGAGGAGTCCAAGATGCCGCAGTCGGCTAAGGACGCGCTGATGAGCATGGAGCAGCGGGGCCATCCGTGGCGGGGGACGCAGTTCAACCGGACGGATTGGGCGGAGGGGCTGGGGGTGAAGACGCTGGCGGAGCACCCGGAGGCGGAGGTGCTGTTCTGGGTGGGGTGCACGGCGGCGCTGGAGGAGAAGAGCCAGCGGATAGCCCGCGCCATGGCGCGGGTGCTGAAGCGCGCCGGGGTGGACTTCGCGATCCTGGGCGAGGAGGAGCGGTGCACCGGGGACCCGGCGCGGCGGATGGGGAACGAGTACCTGTACCAGACGTTGGCGCAGCAGAACATTGAGACGTTGAAGCGGTACAACGTGAAGAAGGTGGTAACCACTTGCCCGCACTGCTTCAACACGATGCGTAACGAGTACCCGCAGCTTGGCGGGGAGTTCGACGTGGTGCACTACAGCCAGTTGGTGGACGGGCTGATAAAGGAGGGGAAGCTGCGGCCGTTGCGGCCGGTTTCGGGCGAGGTGGCCTACCACGACTCTTGCTATCTGGGGCGGCACAATGGGATTTACGATGAACCTCGGCGGGTGGCTCGGGCGGTGCCCGGGCTGAAGCTGGTGGAAATGGAGCCAAGGTGCCGGGAGAGAGGGTTCTGCTGCGGCGCAGGGGGAGGGCACATGTGGGTGGAGGAGAGCCGGGGCACCCGCATCAACCACATGCGGACGGACCACTTCCTGGAGACCGGGGCCGACACGGTGGCGGTGTCCTGCCCCTTCTGCTTGCAGATGCTGGAGGAGGGAATAGAGGCCAAGGGGCTGTCTGGGGAGAAGCGGGTCAGGGACGTGCTGGAGCTTCTGGACGAGAGTCTGGAGGGTCAGGAGTCCGTAGAGGAAGTAGCGGACGCGTCCACAAGCTGACGGACCTGCCGGACGGCGGCGTCCAGGTCCACGTTGACCACCACCGGGCTGTCGTGGCGGCGGGCGGCGGCCAGGAGTTGGTCTTGCAGCATCACCAGGCGCTCCAGATCAAAGGTGGATAGCTCTCGGTGGAGGTGGTTGGGCGAGAGGGCCCGCGCCGTCAGCTCCCGCCGGTCCGGAACGTCCAGGACGCAGAGCAGGTCGGCGCCGTATTCCTTAGGGTCAACAAAGCCCGGGATGAAGTGGCTGCCCTCCATCACCAGCCCAATGCCCTCGCGGCGCGCCCTGCCGATGCAGGCTTTGAAGATGGGCTTCAACACCTCGGACTGTGCCATGGCGCCCCGGAGGATGTTCTCGCCGGTGGGCGCTGTGTCCTCCAGCAATTCGTAGGCGTCGAAGGCGTGGCGGCGCAGCAGCGCGGACTGCTCCGGTTGGAGGTACATGTCAATGGCGGCCCGGAGGAACCCGGTGCTTATATGGTGGGTGAGACCCAGGGCGCCCATGAGGGCGTTGCCCAGGGTGGTCTTCCCCACTCCCGGCACGCCGGTCATGAGGATGATTACGGAGCTGGAGCGGGAAGGCACGCCGAAGGCTGTGGCGGGGTGAGGGGTTGAGAAGCTCTGCGGATTGCTCAATGTACTATCTATTGTGACGCTGTAGTTGGGCGCGGCGAGTGTAGCTTTGGCCTACTGGCGCGTCAACAACCCGTATCGTCCACCGGGGCGCTGTACTGCTCTCGTAGCAGCCGCTTGAGCACCTTGCCCAGGGGGTTGCGGGGTAGCTCTTCCACGAAGATCACGGACTCGGGGCGTTTGAAGCTGGCCAGCCGCTGGTGGCAGTGCGCAATCAGCTCGGATTCGGTGGCGGGGCCGCCGCCTTTAAGCACCACCACGGCGCGCACCCGCTCCCCCCACTGGGGGTCCGGGACGCCGATGATGGCGGCGTCGTCCACCGCCGGGTGGGACATCAACACCTGCTCCACCTCTTCCGGCGAGACCATCTCGCCGCCCCGCTTGATGAAGTCCTTGGAGCGGCCGGAAAGATAGATATAGCCGTCCTGGTCGCGGTAGCCCAGGTCTCCGGTAAAGAGCCAGCCTCCGTGGAAGGCCGACCGGGTGGCGTCGGGGTCATGCCAGTAGCCGCTCATGATCCGAGGGCCGCGGGCCGTCACCTCGCCCACCTGGCCTATGGGCACTTCACCGCCCTCTTCGTCCATGATTGCCACCTCCACGTCCTCGAGGGGCTTGCCCACCGAGGTGAGGCGGCGAAGTTTGGTCTCGATCACTTGGGGAGAGCCTTTTAGGACATGGTCTTCGGGCGAGAGCATGGTGATGGTTGAGGCGGTCTCGGTCTGGCCGAAGGCGTTGATGAACTGGGCGTTGGGAAAGGCGGCGATGGCGCGCTTCACCACGTCCAGGGGCATGGGCGCGGCGCCGTAGGTGATTACCTTGAGGCTGGAGAGGTCATAGTTGTTGAAGTTGGGATGGTCCAGCACCTGCTTAAGCATGGTGGGCACCACGCCGGAGCGGTCGGCGCGCTCCCTTTGGGCCAACTCCATCCACGCCTCCGCCTCGAACTGGCGCATGAGCAGCAGGGTCCGGCCGCCGAAGATGGCGGCCAAGGCGCCTTGCATGCCGGCGATGTGGTAAAGCGGCACGGAGAGGAGGTTGCGCTCCTCAACATCGGGGTCCGCCGGCGGGACGCTGGAGAGCATATAGGAGCTGAAGCTGTGGTGGTTGAGCATCACCGCCTTGGGCCGCCCGGTGGTGCCGGCGGTAAACAGGAGCAACGTGGTGTCCCGGTCGCCGCCGGTGGGGAAATGCTGCTGATCTTCGCTGGACTGCTCCAGCAGTCGGTCGTAGAAAAGCCACGGGTCCTGGGGTTCCTCCACCGACACCAGCCGCGCGGTGAAACCGTCTGACTGGGCGGCGGACCGGACCAACTCCCCGTAGCGCTTGCCAACCAGCAGCACCGTAGGCTCGGAGGCGCCCAGCATATAGGCCAGTTCGTCGGCTCGGGCGCGGTAGTTCAACGGCACGAAGATTGCGTCCAACTGAGCGGTGGCCATATAGGCTTCCATAAGCTCCGGGCAGTTGACGTCGACCATGGCCACCCGGTCCCCGGGTCCCACGCCCAGCGCTGAGAGGGCGTTGGCCAGCCGGTTCACCCGTTCTTGCATGTGCTGGAAGGAGAGGCGGCGCTGCTCGAACACCACGGCGGTGCGCTCCGGGACGATGGCGCTGGCGATGTTGAGAAACTCGGTGGTGTGCATCTGGCGGACTGGGTCTCAAGTTGAGACTATCCGATATTATAGCCCTCTGCCGCCGTGGGTCACGGCGCCCAACTGCAGGACCAGGCGTTCCTCCAGCTCCAGCCCCTGGGCCAACGGCAGCTCCGCGCCTTGCCGCACCGCGCGCTTGGCCAATCGCACCAGGGCTGGGTCCAGCCGCGAAAGGGCGTCCGCCAGCAGCCGGGCCTCATCGTTCAGGTCAGAGTCCGGGACCACCCTGGAAACCAACCCTTGCTCCAGCGCCTCGGCGGCGTCCAGCCGGCGTCCCGCAAGCAGCAGCTCCAGGCTCCGGCCCATGCCGATGCTCCGCGGAAGGGTCTGCGTGCCACCCGCCGCGGGGATGAGGCCCAGCGACACCTCCGGCATGGCGAAGCTGGCAGACTCGGCGGCCATTCGTATGTCGCAGAGCAGCGCCATCTCGACGCCGGAGCCGATGCAGTGGCCGTGGATGGCGGCGACCAGGGGCTTGGGGCAGGTTAGAAAGAGACCCCAGACGTCGCGCTGCCACCGCACCTGCCGGGCGATGGCCTGGGAGGGGGTGGTGCCGAACTCGGTGAGGTCTGCGCCGGCGCAGAAGGAGGGGCCGCGGCCGGCCAGGACGGCGGCCCGGACCTCGGGGTCATCGCGCACCGCTTGAAGGACCTGGTACAGCTCGTCGCGCATGACGGTGTTGTAGGCGTTTCGGACCCGGGGCCGGTTGAGCCAGAGCCAGGCCACGGGGCCTTCCTTTAGATATTCAATGGTCTGGAAAGGGGGCATGGGGGCTACTCCCCGGTAAACCGGGGTTTGCGCTTCTGGCGGAACGCCTGGAGACCCTCTCGGCGGTCGGCGGTGCCCTGGAGGATGAAGCTGAGGTCCGCCTCCAGGGCCAGCCCTTGTTCCAGCGACAGGTCCGCGCCCTGGTACGCGGCCTCCTTGGTGTAGCGCACGGCGATGGGTCCGGCCTGGGCGATGGCCTGGGCCATCTCCAGCGCCGCCGCCAGCGCGCCACCCGGCGTGGCGACGCGGCCGATCAGCCCAATGGCGGCGGCCTCCTGGGCGGTCAGTAGCCGGCCGGTAAGCAGCATGTCCAGCGCCCGGGGGACGCCCACCAACCGGGGGAGTCGCTGCGTGCCGCCGTCCCAGGGCAGGACGCCGGAAAGGAGATCGGTGATGCCCAGGCGGGCGTCTTGGGAGGCGATGCGGAGGTCGCAGGCGAGGGCCAGCTCCAGGCCGTGGTCCAAGGCGTCGCCGTCAATGGCGGCGATGGTGGGGACCTTCACCGAGGCCACGGCGGCGGCTACGCGGCGCGGCGCCAGCCAATCGTCGAAGCCGGACCCGGGAATTCGGGCCGGCTCCGGGGCGGGGCGGTCTCGGCCCCGGGAGAAGTGGCCGCCGGCGCCGGTGATAACCAACACCCTGACGGAGGGGTCTTGGTCTGCCTGGGCGCAGGCGCACTTCACCGACCTAGAGATTCCCGGGGTTATCAGGTTGCCGGTCTCCGGACGGTCCAGGGTGACAAGGGCGACGGGCCCATTAAGCGTGAAAACCGCCGGTGCATCAGCCAACTCAGGTCTCCGGGGCCCGCCGGCATGGTGGCCCAATGTGCCGCGGTGGACCCGCCTATTGACAGCTTTGGAGGCGTAGTTTACCATACCGCATGCCTTAGCAGTCTGCTAGTCAGAGTGCTAAATTCGAGAAGGCACCAAAGCCCAGACGATCATCTGGCACAAGGAGGACATGGCATTGGTGAAGTTCAAGCCACTAGGAGAAAGGTTGGTAATCCAGCCGACGGAACAGGAGCAGACCACCCCCTCGGGCATCATTCTGCCCGATACCGCAAAAGAGAAGCCCCAAAAAGGTGAAGTTGTTGCGGTGGGCGCGGGAAGGGTTACGGATGAGGGGAACCACGTCCCCATGGAATTGAAGGTAGGGGACCAGATTATTTATTCCAAGTACGCGGGAACCGAATACAAGGACGGCGATCAGGAGTACCTGATCCTACGGGAGAGCGACGTCCTGGCGAAATTGAACTAACGAGGAGGCAGCCCGAAGATGGCCGGTAAACAGGTAATTCATTCCGAAGAGGCGCGCAAGCAAATCAAGGCTGGTATTGACATCCTGACGAATACGGTGAAGGTGACCCTGGGCCCCAGAGGCAGGAACGTCATACTGGACAAGAAATTCGGTCCGCCGCAGGTATGCAGTGACGGCGTGACCATAGCCAAAGAGATAGAGCTGCCGGACCCCTTTGAAAACATGGGCGCCCAGCTCTTGAAAGAGACGGCCAGCAAGACCAACGACATAGCGGGTGACGGCACTACCACCTCAGTGGTGCTGGCCCAGGCGATCATTACCGAAGGGTTCCGAAACACCGCCGCGGGGGCCAACCCCATGGCGCTGAAGCGGGGCATTGAGGCCGCGGTGGGAGCGGTGGTGGAAGAGCTAAAGAACATGTCCCGCTCGGTAGACAGCCGGGACCAGATCGCCCAGGTGGCGTCGCTGTCGGCCCACGAAGATTCCATCGGCCAGATCATTGCCGACGCTATGGAGAAGGTGGGCAAGGACGGGGTCATCACCGTTGAAGAGTCCAAGGGGATAGAGGACGAGATTGAATACGTAGAGGGGATGCAGGTAGACCGGGGCTACATCTCGCCCTACTTCGTCACCAACTCGGAGCGGATGGAGACTGTGATCGAGGATCCCTTCGTAATAATCACCGACAAGAAGGTTTCCTCGGTATCGGACCTGGTTCCGGTGCTGGAGAAGCTGATCCAGATGGGTAAGAAAGACGTGGTGCTGGTGGCTGAGGACGTGGACGGCGAGGCGCTGGCCACGATGGTAGTGAACAAGCTGCGAGGCACGCTTAACTGCCTGGCAGTTAAGGCCCCCGGGTTTGGGGACCGGCGCAAGGCCATGCTGGAGGACATCGCCATCATAACCGGTGGCACCGTCATCAGCGAGGAGACGGGCCGGAAGCTGGACTCGGCCACGGTGGCCGACATGGGACAGGCGCGGCGGATCACCGCCACCAAAGAGGAGACCACCCTAGTAGATGGGCGCGGCTCCGAGGACGCCATCAAGGGCCGCATCACCCAGATTCGGGCCCAGATTGAGGACACCACTTCCGAGTTCGACCGGGAGAAGCTTCAGGAGCGGATGGCCAAACTGGCGGGCGGGGTTGCGGTTGTCAAGGTGGGGGCCGCCACCGAGGTGGAGCTGAAGGAGCGAAAGGCGAGGGTGGAGGACGCGCTATCGGCCACCCGCGCGGCTGTTGAAGAGGGGATAGTGCCCGGAGGCGGAGTCGCCTTGGTACGGGCGCAGCGGGCCCTGGATGATAGGGCGCAGAGGCTCACCGGCGATGAGTTGGTGGGTGCGAACATCATCAGGAAGTGCCTGGAGGTCCCGCTACGGCTGATAGTTCAAAACGCCGACAGGGAAGGCTCTGTTGTCCTGGAGGCGGTGAGAAGTCACGCCGATGATTACGGCTTCGACGCCGAGATTGGTGAGTTCGGTCAGATGTTTGAGCGAGGGATCGTTGACCCGGTAAAGGTCACGCGTTCCGCTCTACAGAACGCGGCCAGCGTGGCCGCCATGGTGCTCACCACCGAGTCGATGATCACCGAGATACCTGAGAAGACCGCGGCCCCGGCCATGCCTCCCATGGACTACTAAGCCGGAAGCCCTTTCTTCGCAAATACGGGAACCAACGTGGGGTGGCCTGGATAGGCCACCCCACTCCTTTGTAATGAACCAAGGAAAAATCTACTCGACGCCCCTGGACGCGGTGTCCGACGTACCGGACGGGGCCGTCATAATGCTGGGTGGCTTCGGGATGCCGGGCGCGGCGCAAAACCTGGTGCGGGGGCTGATGGAGCAGGGCGCCCGGGAGCTGACCTGCATTAGCAACACCTGCCTGGCCGTTCGGGATAACGAGTACGACGTGGCCAACCTGCTGGAGAACGGCCAGGTTAGAAAGGTCATCACCACTTTCGTTGGGAACCCAAACCAGAACGTGCCCGCCGTGGAGATGTGGCGCCGGGGAAAGCTGGAGATAGAGCTGGTCCCCCAGGGTGTGTTGACGGAGCGAATACGGGCCGCGGCGTCCGGCATTGGCGGGTTCTTCCTTCCCAACGCCGCCGGCACCCCCTTCGAAGGCGGCCGGGAGAAGCGGGTATTTGACGGCGAAGAGCAAATTCTGGAGGAACCGCTTTTTGCGGACTTCGCCTTCATAGCGGCGCACCAGGGTGACACTCTGGGCAACCTCTACTACCGGCTGACGCAGCGCAATTTCAACCCGCTGATGGCTGGCGCGGCCACAGTGACGATTGCCGAGGTCCGGGAGCTGGTTGCGCCGGGGCAGATGGACCCGGAGCGGGTACACACGCCGGGGATTTACGTCCACCGGCTGGTGGAGGCGCCGTAGGACCCGGCGATGGCGGAACGAATCACCCGAGATCTGGTGGCCCTGCGCGCCGCGGCGGAGCTCCGCCCCGGTCAGGTGGTGAACCTGGGCGTGGGCTTGCCCACGCTGGTGTCAAACTACGTCACGCCGGAGCGGGGCGTCATCCTGCACTCGGAGAACGGCCTGCTGGGTTTCGGCCCATACGTGGCTGAGGGGGAGGAGGACCGGGACCTGATCAACGCCCGGGCGGACTTCGTCACGCTGCTGCCGGGCGCGGCGGCCATTGACCACGCCGACGCCTTCGGCATCTCCCGCAGCGGCCGGCTGGATGTGGCGGTGCTGGGCGGGCTGCAGGTCTCGGAGAAGGGGGACCTGGCGAACTGGATGATACCGGAGCGGGGCATCGGCAGCCCCGGCGGGGCGCTGGACTTCGCCAACCAAGCAAAGCGGCTCATCATCGTCATGGAGCACACGCTGGGCGAGGAACAGCCCAAGATATTGAAGGAATGCACCTACCCCTTGACCGTAAGTCAGAAGGTCAAGCTGATAGTCACGGACCTGGCGGTGATAGAGGTGACGCCCCAGGGCCTGCTGCTGAAGGAGGTGGCGCCGGGGTGGAGCGTGGATGCGGTGCAGCGGCTCACCGGGCCGGCGCTGCTGGTTTCCCCGGAGCTGAAGGAGATGGACTTCTCGCTGCCGGACTATGCGCCGGTGGACAAGGTTTACCCCACAGCCCTGTCCGCGGTGTCGGATATTTTTGACGGGGCCACCATCCTGATGGACGGCTTCGGCGGCCTGGGGGGTATGGCGCACTACCTGATGGTGGCGCTGCGGGAGCAGGGGGCAAAGGGGCTGACCATTGTGGGAAACACGGCGGGCATCGCCCGGGTGGCGTCCTTCGGAACACCGCCGAAGCCGGGGCTGCAGGCCATAGACCACAGCATCCTGGTGGAGAACGGGCAGATCAAGAAGGCCATCGCGTCGTTCCCTGTTTCGCCGTCGCCCTCGCGGCCGACGGCGTTCGAGGAGGCGTACCGCCGCGGCGAGGTAGAGATGGAGCTGGCGCCCCAGGGGACGCTGGCGGAGCGCATCCGGGCCGGGGGCTTCGGGGTGGCCGCGTTCTACACGCCCACCGGCGCGGGAACGCTGGTGGCGGAGGGCAAGGAGTCGAAAGTGATCAACGGAAGGGTGCACATCCTGGAGAGCGCCATCCGGGGCGACTTCGCACTGATACGGGCGCACAAGGCCGATAGGCTGGGCAACCTAGTGTACCGTGGCACCTCGCGGAACTTCAACGCCACCATGGCCCGGGCCGGGGACGTGACCATTGTCGAGGCGGACGAGATCGTGGCGCCGGGGGGGCTGGACCCCGACGAGATAGTAACCCCCGGGGTGTACGTGGACCGGATTGTGAAGAGGCCAGCGGACTTTCTGCCGTTTGAGCGGGTGGATTAGAATTTACCAGCAAACAACGTGGCAAACTCGGCGGCCAAGTCTAATTAGAAAGAGCGGTTGATATGACCACCAATATTCAGGTGACAGCAGTGATTGAACGAGAGGGCAACTTATACGTGAGCCTCTGTCCGGAGCTGGATATTGCCAGTCAGGGCAATAGCGTGGAGGAAGCGGTGAAAAATCTCCGGGAAGCGCTGGAGCTTTTCGTTGAGACGGCCAGCCCCGGGGAGATGGAGGAGAGACTGCACTCCGAGGTTTATGTGACTCGCATTGAGGTCGCGGTTGGGTAGGAGGACGGCGATTAGCCGGCATGATGGCAGCCCTACGTGCCGCTAACACCCAATGGAGAAACCTGTGACTAAAGAGCGGATGACCCGGGACGTGGTGGCGATGCGGGTGGCCAAAGAGCTGCCGGCGGGGGCCTACGTGAACCTGGGCATCGGGATACCCACCCTGGTTTCGAACTATGTGACCGAAGAGAAGCTAGTGGTCTACCAGAGCGAGAGCGGAATCCTCAACTGCGGCCCGCTGGTGGAGGAGGGGGAGGAGGACGTGGACCTGATCAACGCCGGAGGGCAGTTCCTCCAGGCGGTGCCCGGAATGTCGTTCCTCAGCTCCGATGAAGCTTTCGCCATGATCCGCGCCGGCAGGATAGACGTAACGGTGCTGGGCGCGCTACAGGTATCGTCAAAGGGGGACCTGGCGAACTGGATGCTGCCGCAGCGGGGCGTGGGCAACGTAGGTGGGGCCATGGACCTGGCGGTGGGCGCCAAGCGGGTCATTGTGGCGATGGACCACACCGACCGGCAGGGGAACCCCAAGCTGGTGGAGGAGTGCACGTTCCCCCTGACGGCCCAGGGCTGCGTCAGCCTGGTGGTCACCGACCTGGCGGTGGTGGAGGTGACGGTTGAGGGGTTGGCGTTGAAAGAGGTGGCGCCGGGCTGGACGTTCGAAGAGGTCCAGCAGCTAACCGGCGCGCCGCTGATTGCTGCAAGCGATTTGAAAGAGGTGGAGCTGTAGGGGGCGGCCCGGACTGGACAACGCAAAGAACCTTTAGTAATACCTTCAAGCTGTCAAATAGCAGAGGCAAAGCCAAGCGCAACGAAAGAGTATGGAGCGCTTATCTAGGCCTGAACTAGCATGCGAATTAGCTCTGTGTCCGCGCCTAGCCGCTTGGAAAGCCCGGATTGAATTCGATAGCGGTCAATCCCCATACGCGTGAGGAAGGTGGCTGGCAGGCTCAGAACACCGGCATCAACAAGTGCCAAAAGGCCACCTACCGCCATCGCCGCACCGGTCTTGGTGGCGCCCCCCAGGGTACGGTGCGCCGCTTGTTCAAAGGCCCGCCTTCCCATCAAGACCGTTGTACCTTCAGTGAGACTTATGATGATAAACGGTAGACCCGGCGCAGCCGCCTCGAGGAAATCTTCGAGCTGACTATCGAGCAAAGGCTCTAAGGGAGCCGCCACCTCACTCTCGATCTGAACATCGCTGATTCCGCTGCGGAGGACATTCTCCGGGTTGATCAAACTGGCAACCGCCTTGTCCACACCCTCGTCCGTTGCCAGGACGCGAAACTCAGGGGATTTTGTCAGCGCATCGCTGATGGGCTTTAGTGAGTCCGTAGCCTTAAGCTGCAGAAGCTCGTCTGTTGAACCGTCAGCGTTTAGTATCTTCAGGTCCCATCCAGGTTGTGTAGGGTCCGCGGCCAACTGGGCCGTTTGTCCTGGGCCGGGTACCAGATCACCAGTATTTAGCCCGTCGTTGAACCTGTCTTTGACTTTGACCTCGAAATACTTGCCCTTCAAGAGATTTAGAAACCCGCGTTGCTTATCCTCCGAATCGGCGCCCACCTTAGCTAATTTCTCAACAAGCGTCGTCTGAGTCGCGACGTTCGAAAATGCAAGTCGATAGGCTTCTTCCATTTGAGACGTGATGGCCCCGGTGTCAACTTGGTCGCCAAACACCAGCACATCGAGTGCGGCGATGGCAGCAGCGGCATCCAATATTGAACTCTCGCGCTCTTCAACATAGCGATCATAAAGCTGGCGCAACTCCTCACTGTGGGGCACAGCCGGGCCATGTTGCTGCCGATACCTGGCTGCTAGATCAGCTACTGGACTGCCCACAGGGCAACCCCCAAGGCCGACAGAGCTAAGGCTAATGCGGCTATAGCTATAGTCCGTGTCACGCTCATAGATGCAATCTGATACTTGAGCGCCTCGATCTCTTTGTCATGGTCACCAACTTTTCTGCCTTGTAGCTCCAAGTCACCGTGCATGCCCAGCAAGACCTGGGTGTAAACCTCGCTATACTCCGCGACCTGTTGTTCTACGTTCTTCCCTGTTAACGTGCCGGTAGCGGTATTGAGCGTGTCCCCGGCACGCCTCAGCAGCCGTCCGCCTTTTCCACCTGGAGATTGCTTCTCAGCCATTGGTTCCTCCTAGTACTAACGTGCCGTTGATCCTACCCGTTGGAGGGCGAGATGGGCATTTACCGCTTCTCTACATTTTATAGAATGGATCCCCGCGCAGGACTTGAATCTTGTGTCTGCTGCCGCGGGGTCCCTGCCCGGAGCGTCCTTTACAGTGGAAGGCCCGAACGGTGATTCCCAAGTTCGGGACCGGGGTCAGCTTATCCAGCAGGTGGACGCGCCGTCGCGCTTCTCCACTTCGATGCGGACGGGGAAGGCCTCCTTAAGCTCGTCCAGGTGGGTGATGACTATGATGCGCTGGAAGTCGGGCTCGATGGCGCGGATGACGTCCAGGATGCGCTCCCGGCCGGCGGTGTCCTGGGTGCCGAAGCCTTCGTCTATGAAGAGGGTGGGCAAGGGTGCGCCGCTGCGGTGGGCCAGCACCTTGGAGAGGGCAATGCGCAGCGCCAGGTTGATGCGGAAGGCCTCGCCGCCGCTGAACATCTCGTAGCTGCGGGGCCCCAGCTCGTCGCTGATTCGTATCTCCAGCGTCTCGGCGAACTCGCCGCGGCGGGAACGCAGCTCCCGCTGGGTCTCCAGCTTCACGGTCATGCGGCCGTCGGTCATGCGGGCCAGCAATTGATTGGCCTCCTGCTCAATTCGAGGAAGCACGGTTTCGATGAGCAGGGCCTGCACCCCCTGGCGGCCGAAGGCCTGGACCAGCTCCTGGTAGAGGCCGTGGTCCTCCCGCAGTCCCACCAGCTCCCCGGCCATCTGCGCCGACTGGCGCTTAATCTCCTGTAGCCTTCGGACGCGCGCATCCAGCTCGCCGCGGCGCGCCAGCATGACTTGCTGCCTCCCCTCCAGCTCCCCAACCTCCCGCTGGGCCTCTGCCGCCGCCCTGCCGAGGGCGGGAAGCTCCGCGGTCTCTATCTTCAGCACCCGAATTCGCTCGGCCAGGTCAACCTGCTCCGTCTTACAGGTTGCAATCGTCTCAGTGGCCCGGTCCCGCGCCTCCCTCTCCGCCGGCATTAGCTGTACCGCCTCCTGGAGGCGCTCCTGCTCCCGCTCAAAAGGCTGTAGCTGCTGCATCCGCTGGTAGAGATCGTGGTGGACCTGCGAGGAGTAGGCCAGCCCCGATATCTGGGCGGTGACCTGCCGCAACGACTGCTGCTCCTCTGCGGCGAAGGACTCGTTCTTGAGCTGGAGGGTGGCGCCGTCGATGAGCGCCTGCACCTCGGTGGCGTCCACCGCGGCACGGCGCGCCTCCTGGGCGTCCCGCTCCAGAGTGGTCACCAGCCGCTGGGACTCCTGCTGCCGGTCTTTGAGGGCGCGCTCCTTGCCGGGTAGCTCCCGCTCCAGCGCCTGTTTGAGGCGCAGCACTTCCTGGAGCGCCGAGTGGTCCTTGCGGTACTGCTGACGCTTCTCCTCAATCATAGTCTGGTAGCTTTCGGAGAGGCGGTCGCAGCCATCTTCGCCCAGGGGGCTAGCGCACAGGGGGCAGACGGCTTCGGCGCTGGAGAGTTGTAGGAGGTCCAGCTTGGCGCGCAGCTCCTCGCCTTCCGTCTTGAGCGGCCCCAGCAGGGCGGTGAGCTGACCCTCATCCGCCGCCAGCCCTTGCAAGCGGTGGCGCTCCTCGGTGATAGTGCGCTCCTCTTCCGCGGCCTGGGTCAAGGATTGGCGCGCCTGCTCCAACCTGGCCAGCGCTTGCGCCTCGCCGGCGGCCCGGGGCTGAAGCTCTCGCTCCAGCCGCTGCCGCAGCCCCGAAACCTGCTCTTCCAGCCGGGCCCTGGCCTGGGCTATCGCCTGCTCCAGCGCCGTGGCCTGCTGGTTGAGGCCGTCGAACTGTGCCCGCGCCGCGTCCATCCCCTCGTAGGAGTCCCGGGCCTGCCGGTACCCGGCGAAACCGCTCTCGATGGCCTGGGCGCCCTCAATCAGCTTATCGAACTCGGCAATCCGCGTCTCCCGCTGCCGGACGTCCGCCTGGAGCCGATGAATCTCCGCCTCAAGCTGGGGAAGCCCGGCCTCCTGAGTAGAGACCTGCCGGGCCTTCTGCTCCAGGTCCTGTAGCTTGAGCCGGGCCGCTTCTAAGTCGCCGCGCCGGGCGGCAAGCCGCAGCCCCACGGCTTCCAGCTCTCGCGCTACCTGGTCCAGCTCCGCCTGGGGGTCTCCGGCCGTAGAGAGCTCCGACTCGATGAGCTGGATGTTCCCTTCCACGCGGTTCACCGCGTCGCGGTGCTCCTGGGCCCTGGCGCGGCTGGCCTCCAGCAGGTCGTCGTAGCGGCCCAGGCCCAGGATGCGGCCCAGCACCTCTTTGCGGTCGCCGGGCGTCTTGTTGGTGAACTCGTCGGCCCTCCCTTGAATCAGGAAAGCACTGTTCACAAAGGTGTCATAGTCCATGCCCAGGAGCTTCACGATTGCCGCCTGTGTATCGCGAAGGGAGTTGCCGGTGATGGGCTGAAAGCCGTTGCCGGTGCTGACCTGGAGTTGAAGGTTGGTGCCGCCCCTGCCTCGTCCCTTCTGGCCGGCGCGGGAGTGGCGCCGGACGGCGCGGTAGTGGGCGTCGCGGGCCATGAACTCCAGCTCCACCCACATCTCCTGCTCGCCGAAGTGAAGCAGGTCGTCTGCCGAGCGGCCCCGGGCAGTGATGCCCCACAACGCCCATGTGATGGCGTCCAGCAGGGCGGACTTGCCGTGGCCGTTGGGGCCGCAGAGGCAGGCGACGTGGATGCCGGAGAGGTCCAGCGGCGGGACGTTATCGCGGTAGCAGAGGAAGTTCTGTAAAGAGAGCTTGAGGGGGATCACAGAATCAGGCCCGAGGGGTTAGACTTGAAAAGAGTCATTGGAATTGGACCACTATGAGAGCAGGTACGAGTTAGCCCTATTCTGTTGCGCACTTGTAAACGTATCCCTCTAGACCAGCGTCCAGGAGCGAGGCTTCAGGAAATGGGAGGGTGACCTTTTGTTCGCTGTCTTTCTCCAAGAAGACCCGTCTCGCGTTTCTTCCAGAAACTACCGTTGCGCAACTCACCTACTACCGTCACGTCACGGCTTGCCCCATTGTTCCTCACGGTGCAGTCGACCCAAATTGTGTAGCCGGATAGCTGGGCGCCCTCTCACGAGGTTTCTCCTATAATCTCAATCGAGCCACAACCGGTAAACGCAGCCAGCAGGACAACGATGAGGCCTAAAATGCGAAATTTGTGGGGCACAGACCAATACCGTTTCTTGGTGGGCGATTCTATCATACTGTTGACATAACAATCCTTGATAAGGTGCGTCCAGATTGAAAGAGTCCAGAACTGGAGACGCCGAGCAAGACGAAATGTTGCGGGACCAAGCTTGACGGTAGCCTCTCGCGAATGGTGGTATTTGGGATAGAATTCAAGAAATCCCGCAATTGTGGCGTGCATTAATAATGGGAGATGAAGATCCAGCGTTTGCTAACGCTTTGAGCGAACAGAAAAGTGTGGACAGACTATGACAAAGCCTATCAGTGATCAGGAAGTAAGGAAGTACTTTGGTGACCCGATCGTAGTGGACCAGGAGATGCGGGACTTCCAGAAATCGGCCAATGTGGTGACTGCGATGGAGAAACAGCTAATAAAGGAATACCCAAATCACTGGGTAGCGGTGTACAAAGGCAAGGTAAAAGCCATGTCTAAAAGCTTCACCGGGCTGATGGAGGAGGTTGACAAGCAGGGGCTATCACGCGGACGTGTGATTGTGCGCTACCTCAACGAAGGCGAACCTCCGATGATCTTGTTGCGTTAATGCTTCACGGAAGGTTTGGGAGTTTTACGGGGCGGCCCTACATTAAAGGCCGCCTTGCGCTTCCTAGAATGCAAATCGCGGGAGATGTCCTATTTTTGGTAGATACCGGCGCCGACAAGAGTCTCTTGATGCCAATTGATGGATATCGCTTGGAGTTGGACTACGGTAGTTTGAGCGGGGGCATAGCATCTCTGGGAATAGGTGGGGTCAGCCATAACTTCGTGGAATCTGCAGTTGTTGTTTTCGCGGAAACGGGCAGGAATCTCTATCTATATGAAACAGAGTTAGGCATTGCAACACCCAACCCCGAGATCATGGGGATTCCCTCCATTCTGGGCCGTGATATATTGGACCAGTGGCGGATGACGTACAATCCAAGTAGGAACTATCTAGGGTTTAGAGTGGTGACCGCCGATCGGACGATCCCGATTGATTAGCCTTTTGCCACCTAGAGCCAAATCTTAAGCGGATTGATTTAAGCCTATGTTTGAAGCGCTAACGGACAAGTTGAACGCGGTTTTCAGCCGGCTTTCCAGCCGGGGCCGGCTGACGGAGAAGGACGTGGATGAGGCGCTGCGGCAGGTGCGGCTGGCGCTGCTGGAAGCGGACGTCAATTTCAAGGTGACCCGGGAGTTCGTGGCCAGTGTGCGAGAGCGGGCGGTGGGGGAGGATGTGATGGAGGCGATCAGCCCCGGGCAGCAGGTGGTGAAGATAGTCCACGAGGAGCTGACTCGGGTGCTGACGGGGGAGGAGCACAAGCTTACCCCCGGCCCGCGGCAGCCCTCGGTGGCAATGTTGGTGGGGTTGCAGGGGTCTGGGAAGACCACCACCGCGGCCAAGCTGGCGGTACAGCTGCGGCGCCAGGGACAGAAGTCGCTGCTAATTGCCGCGGACCTGCGGCGCCCAGCGGCCATCCAGCAACTGGTGGCGCTGGGCACCCAGATGGACGTGCCGGTGTACCACGAGGAACCGAAGGGCTCTTCGCCGGTGAAGGTGGTGCAGAACGGGCTTGAGCGGGCCAAGGAGCTGGGTGTGGGGTGGGCGCTCGTCGATACCGGTGGCCGGCTGCACATCGACGACGATATGATGGAAGAGTTGGAGCAGGTGCACCGGAAGGCGGCGCCCAGCGAGGTGCTGCTGGTGTTGGACGCCATGACGGGGCAGGACGCGGTGCAGGTGGCGGAGGAGTTCCACCGCCGCGTCCAACTGACGGGCCTCATCATGACGAAACTGGACGGCGACGCCCGGGGCGGGGCCGCGCTTTCGGTGACGCGGGTGACCGGGGTGCCGATCAAGTTCCTGGGCACGGGGGAGCGGGCCGACGCGCTGGAGCCGTTCTACCCGGACCGGCTGGCGTCCCGGATCCTGGGGATGGGGGACGTGCTTACGCTGATCGAGAAGTCGCAGATGGTGGTGGACGAGACCCGGGCCAAGGAACTGGAGAAGAAGCTTCGGAAGGCGTCGTTCGACCTGGAGGACTTTCTGGAGCAGCTACAGGGTCTCAAAAAGATGGGCCCCATATCCCAGGTGCTGGAGATGGTGCCGGGCTTTTCGCAGATCAGCAAGAAGATGCCGGCGGGCGGTCTGGACGACGGCGACGTTAACAAGGTGGAGTCGCTGATCCGTTCGATGACACCGGAGGAGCGGCGCAACCCGGACATTATCAACGGCAGCCGCCGGCGCCGCATCGCCATGGGTAGCGGCAACACGCCCCAGGACGTGAACCGGCTGATCAACCAGTTCGCCCAGGTGCAGAAGATGATGCGGCAGATGTCGAAGAAGGGCGGGATGAAGAACCTGGCGCACCTGTTCCGCTAGGGTGGCAGTCAGGGTTTGATCATTCCCTTTCGTATGGCGACGAACAGGTAGGTGGTGAATAGCGAGCGCCACGGCGCCCAGCGCTGAGAGAACTGCTCCAACTCCTGCTCGGTTAGCCGCTCCGTATCGAAGTAGAAGCGGGCGATGACCCGCTGTAGCGCCAGGTCTCCAGAGGGAAAGCCGTTCAAGCGGCCCAGCGCCCGGATGAGCAACCACTCCACGGTCCAGCGGCCCACGCCTCGCAGCGCCAGCAGACGCTCCGCCACCGCTTCGTCCGGCAGGTCCCGCAACCCGTCCAGGTCCAGGTCTCCCCGGTGTAGCGCGGTGGCCACGTCCAGGATGTACTCCGCCTTCCGGTTGCTCAGCTTGATGCCCCGAAGCCCGGGGATGCCCCGGGGCATGATGTCCGCGGGGCCGGGGAAGGCGTAGTAAGTGCGGCCGTTCACCGAATGGGTGGGGCTGTACGACTCCAGCATGGCGGCGCGGATGATCCGGGCCACGGAGTTGGCGATCTGCTGACCCATGATGGCGTGGACGAAGGCTTCGAAGACGGTGGGGGTCCTGGTGGGGTGGAGGCCGTAGAGTTGGTCAACCACCGGGGCGAGCACCTGGTCCTTTGACACCA
This sequence comes from Dehalococcoidia bacterium, assembly GCA_965247585.1. GTDB lineage: Bacteria > Chloroflexota > Dehalococcoidia > Lucifugimonadales > CBDFHC01. Next base: position 599,024 of record CBDFHC010000005.1, on the reverse strand, counting down.
GGGCGTAGAACTGGTCCAGCGGCACGGTGGAGATGAGAGTCCACTCCAACGCCTGGGAGACGGCGTGGAAGTCCGCGTCCGAGACCGATTCCCCTTCCACGGTGACATCCAGCTCCGGCCGCTCCACGGTGCCCACCGAGCGCACGCCCGCCAGAAACAGCCTGCCATTGAGGTCATACAGCCGCCGGTACTGCCCGTCTTCTACCACATCCACCCGCCGCTCGCCTTGAAACGAGGCGAGGTACTCCACGGTGAGGCCGAAGTCGTACGGGGGCTGGGGGGTGATGGTTGAGGTGCGCCGCTGCATGGAGTGACCGCCGGTGGGAGGGTGGTTGGCGATTATATCACCCGCCGGGTAGTGCCACGGTGGCCAGGTTCCTGTACACCGCGCCATCGGGCGTAAGGGTGCTATGCACCAGGATTACCTCGGCGGCCCGCCACTGAAAGTGGGGCACGGTGGTCGGGTTGTCCAGCGCGGAAGTGAGCTGTCGGCGCTGGGTGGTGGGGAGCCTTCCGCGCACCCGCGCCAGGGTCAGGTGGGCGTTGAAGCCGCGGCGGTCTCGGGGAAACCCCAGCGGCTCTATCTCGTTTTCCACCCTATGCTGGAGTCCGCGCAGTGCATCAAGGTCTCCGTCCACGCCGACCCACACCACCCTGGGGGCGTCTCGGTTCGGAAACACCCCCGAGCCGGAGAGACTCAGATCGAAGGGCGCCACCCCCAGGGCGGCGCGGCGAATGGCCGCATCGACCTGGGGCACCAGCTCCGGGTCGATGTCGCCCAAAAACTTCAGCGTCAGGTGGACCCCCTGGGGGCGCACCCAGCGCAACCCCTCCAGGCTCTGCTGCCGCAGCCCGCTCATCAAGTCTGCCAGCGTCTCCTTGCCCTCGGTTGGCAGGTCAATGGCGATGAAGGTGCGAATGGGAGCCGGGCCGGTCATAGACTCGGGAGCCCGTCCCTGAGAGCCTTCAGCTCCCGGTACCATCCTACCAGCGTGTCCAGGGAGTACTGGGCGTTGGCCGGGCTGGGGTTGGGCACCACGAACACCAGGGCGCCCCCGATGCGGAGGGTCTGTAGCCCCAACGAAGGCTTTTCCCGGATTCCCTCCCCGTGGCGGAGGTAGTGGGAGTAGGCCATCAGGCCGTGGAAGCAGACGATCCTGGGGCGGAACCGCTCCAGCTTCTCCTTCAGCACCGGGGCCCAGCGGCGGTAGTCCTCCGCCTTCAGGCCGGAGGCCTGGCTGGTGGGGCGCTTCACCACGTCAGTGAAGCCAATGCCGTGGTCAGGGAGGGTGTGGTCGAGCTGGGGCGATAGCTCCTTCGGAACCAGCCCGCCACGGTTGAACGCGGTCCAGAACCGGTTCCTGGGGTTGGCGAAGTAGTGACCTTCTTTCACGGAGTAGGCCGAAGGGTTGAGCCCCACCAGAATGATGTCCAGCCCTTCTCCCAGGTAGTCCGGCAGCGTCTCCACGGTTATAGACCCAACAGCGCCGCGGCGTTCTCCCCCAGCACCGCCGTCCGCTGCTCTACTGAAAGGGAACTCGCTTCTAACTGGGCGATAACCCGTCGCGGGGACAGCAACGGGTAGTCCGTCCCCAGCAGCACTCGCTGCGCGCCCACAACGGCCACCGCGGCGTCGAACACCTGGGGCCGGTAGAGGAAGGGGGAAGCGGCGGTGTCAAAGTAGACGTTCCGCAGTGACTCCTCAACCTCCGGCATCAACGCGTAGAAGGGAAGGCCGCCGCCCCAGTGGGCGCAAACTATGGTGTTCTCCGGGAAGTTCTGGATGAAGGCCCAGAGCCGCTCCGGGGTGGTCTTCCCCTTGCCGGGGTAAAGGTGGCCCACCGGTTCCGAGGCGTGGGTCAGCAGGGGCAGCCCCAGGGCTTTGGCCGAAGCCATCAGCGGCGCCATGACGGCCCGGCCGGTGATGTCGAAGCCCTGGGTGTCAGGGTGCAGCTCGCCAACGCCTTGGGCTCCCAGGGCGGCGCAGCGTTCCATCTCTCGTAGGGCAGCGTCCCCCCAGGCGGGGTTGACGGAGCAGAAGGGAATCAGCCTGCCCGGCATTTCAGACGAGGCCTGGAGGAGGTAGTCGTTGGCCTCCTGGGCGGTGGGGAGGTGGGTCCACCCCACGCCCATGACCACGGCGGCTTGCACCCCGGAGGCGTCCATCGCCGCGACGAGCTGGGCCGCGGTGGCCAGCGCCGCCTTGGGGTTGGCGTACAGCTCGCCGAAAGTGGCGTCGTTTCGACAGACCTCCTCTCGCCGCTGCTGAAAGGCGGGTGGAAACAGGTGAGTATGGAAATCTATAACCATCTCCCCGCATTATAGTTACGGCGCGGAAACGGTGGCTAGACACTCCAAAGGGCCGTTGCTATAATCCCACCCGCGCACCCCCCTACACTTACAGAAGAGGAAGAATCTAATGGCCGGCCTGGATTTCGGCCCGTGGACACAGGGAACCTCGGAACGGAACAATTCCGAGGTTTTTTCATGTAAAAAAGGGGAGGCCTCATCATGGTAGGCGCCGCGCTGTCCGTCCCGGAGCTGGAAGCCATCGCCAAAGACCTGCGGCGGGACATCCTATATATGACCTATACCGCGAACAGCGGCCACCCCGGCGGGTCGCTCTCGGAGATAGACCTTCTTACCGCGCTGTACTTTCGAATCCTGGACGTGGACCCCGCCGAACCACGGCGGCCGGACAGGGACCGGTTCATCCTGAGCAAGGCCCACGCCTGTCCGGGGCTGTATGCGGTACTATCGCGCCGGGGCTTCTTCCCCCACGAGGAGTTGTCTACCTTCCGCACAATTGAGAGCCGCCTCCAGGGTCACGCCCACGTGATGACGCCGGGCATTGATATGAGCGGAGGCTCCCTGGGGCAGGGGCTGTCGTTTGGGGTGGGATGCGCCCTGGCGGCGAAGATCAGCGCAGGGGCGTATAGGACTTATGTGATGCTGGGCGATGGCGAGTGTGACGAAGGGCAGGTGTGGGAGGCGGCCATGTCAGCCAACCACTACCACCTGGATAACCTTACCGCCATTGTGGACCGCAACGGTATCCAGAACGACCGGTTCACCAGCGATGTGATGCAGTTGGAGCCGCTGGCGGACAAGTGGCGGGCCTTCGGCTGGCGGGTGGTGGAGATCGACGGCCACGATATGGAGCAGATACTGGACGCCGTTTGCCAGGCGCAGACCACCCGAGGGCGGCCCTCCGTGGTCATCGCCAAGACGGTGAAGGGAAAGGGGGTCAGCTACATGGAGAACAACCCCGCGTTCCATGGCAGCGCCCCCAACAAAGAACAGTACGAAAAGGCGCTGAGCGAGCTGAGCTGAGGTAGCAACGGAAGATGGCCACCACCTTTTCAACGGCCTCCACTCGAGAGGTCTTCGGCAGGACACTAGTAGAGCTGGGCAAGCAGAACCCGGACATAGTGGTGCTGGGCGGAGACCTGAACAGGTCGACTTTCGCCCACCTGTTCGCCGAGGAGTTTCCATCCCGGTTCTTTGACTTCGGGCCGGCGGAACAGAACATCATGGGTGTGGCGGCGGGGCTGGCGGCCTCGGGGAAGATACCCTTCGTGAGCACCTTTGCGGTGTTCGGCATGTGCCGCCCCTTCGACCAGATTCGGGTTAGCATCTCGCAGCCGGCGCTGAACGTGAAGATAGTTTGCACCCACGCTGGCCTGCTGACGGGCGAAGACGGCATGTCTGCCCAGGGTATAGAGGACCTGGCGCTGGCCTGCTCGCTGCCGTCCTTTAACGTGGTGGCCCCGGCGGACTCGGTGGAGACGGCGCAGGCGGTGAGGGCCGCCGCCGAGACGGAGGGTCCCTTCTACGTTCGACTCTACCGCCCGGCCACGCCGGTGGTGCACGACGAAGCTTACGAATTCAAGCTGGGCCGCGCCGACGTTTTGCGAGACGGCGGCGACGTGACAATTTTCACGGTAGGTCCCATGGCCGCGCAAGGGCTGGAGGCCGCCGGCATTTTGGCGGGCCAGGGGGTCCAGTGCGGCGTGATAAACCTGCACACGCTGAGGCCCCTGGACGAGGAGGCGGTGGCGGAAGCGGCCCGGCGCACCGGCGCGGTGGTCACCGCGGAGGAGCACCTGCTGCACGGCGGACTGGGGAGCGTGGTAGCGCAGGTCCTGGCCCGCAAGGCGCCAACCCCTATGGAGATGGTGGCGCTGCACGGCTACGCGGAGTCCGGGAAACCCGCCGAGTTGATGGCGAAGTACCACATAGCCACCGCGGACATTGTGGACGCCGTAACCCGCGTCCTGGCCCGCAAATCAAGCTAGGCGGTATGGCCCAGAGCGCCGGCCCGCAACGGATTTGGTGCCCCAGCGTCGTGCGGGGAACCTTTTGGGCCTGCCTTCCGTCAATATAACCAGGGGCGCTTTACCAATCCTATGAACGGAGGCCGCCAACCCACATGGAAGTAATCTGGGTAGTCCTAATTGTCTTCGCCGCCTTTGTGGGCCTGTCGGTGGTGGCGGGCGTGGCGGTGGTCTTCTTCGTGCGCATGCGGTCGCGCCAGCCGCTGAACCTGAACCTCAGGTTCCTGTTGCGAATTTACCTGCTGGTGGTGATCCTGGCGGGAATGCTGGTGTTCACCCAGGGGGCGTCTAACCTGTTACAGGCGGGGTTTGCCGTCGCGGTCAGCAAGGAGTTCAGCTACGACCCGGTGTACATTCCACTCCCTGGGGATTCTATAACACGAGCGCCGCAGGCGGTGGAGTTGAAGGACCGGGACCGGCTCACCGAGGCGGAGCGGGAGGAGCTGAGCGAGGTCTTGACCGAAAGGGAGGAGGAGCGGACTGCAAGGGAGGTGGAGCGGCGCCGGCTGGGGCTGGACCGCGCCCTGGACGAAGGGCTCATTGAAGGGGTTAGCTTCCTGTTTATAGGCCTGGCTATCTGGGGATCTCACTTCGCCGGGCGCCGCTGGCTGGAAAATCCCGAGGAGCGGGAGAGCCTGCTAAGCCGCGTCTTTCTTACGCTGGTGACCATCGCCTTCGGGATCATCACTATAGTAAGCCTGCCCCAGGCGGTGTTTGAGACGTTCAGGTACGTGCTGCTGGACCCTCTGGACCAATTCGACCGGGGCTATCAGCCCGGGGGTAAACTGGCGCTGGCGATCACCAGTCTGCCCATTTGGATAATATTCCTCTGGGAGACGATCCGGTCAATGCGGCGTACCCCCGATAACGGGGGGCCGGCTTAATGGAAAGGCCCCGCCGAGAGGCGGGGCCTTTCCATTATAGACTGGACCAGGTGGCGGCTAGCCGTACTTTTTCACCACGTTCTCAATGGCGGGACCGGCCTTCATCAGGTCGTCGGGCACCATGGCCGGGTGGAACTCCACCCGGGCGCCGAGACCCAGGAACCACGGCTCGGCAAAGGCCGGGATTTGGGAAGGGTCGTCTATGTTGACCACAATATAGCCCGTCCGGAGTCCGTCGGATTCGGGGAAGTAGGCGGCCTCGGGCTTCTGCTCCTCTAGAATTGAACCGATGATTTCACCGAGCTTGCCGGACTTGATGACCTCGTTTCCCTTGTCCATGGGCATGGATACCTTGAGTAGAAATCGCATGTCTTCCTCCCTTTATGATGTCTAGCGTTTCTGGCGGGGAGCCGGGTTAGGGATACCTGGGGGCTGACCCCCGCTGACCGGATAGCCGACGAATGATAGCAGCGGCGCTTAATCATGTGCAACGGCCTCCCGCCTACGAGGTGGAAACCGCCTCGGCGGCTAGGAAAGGCCGGGAATGTTCATCCCTCCGGTCAAGGCGCCCATCTTCGACGATGCGAGCTGTTGCACCTTTTCTCCGGCGTCGTTCACCGCGGCCACCACCAGGTCTTGGAGCATCTCCACGTCTTCGGCCGCTTCCGGCGCGATCTCAACGGACTCCAGCACCTGCTTTCCCGTCATAACCACCCTCACCGCTCCGCCGCCCGCGCTGCCCTCCACAGTGGCCTCTTCCAGCTCCGCCTGGGCTTTGGCCAGACGGGCCTGTAGCTGTTGGGCCTGCTTTAACATGTTTTTATTCATCCAACCTCTTCTCCTCTATGACTCGCCCTCCCATGGCCCTGGCCGTCCGCACCAGAGGGCTGGTGGCGGACGCGGACATGCTTCCACCGGCGCCGCCCTCGCGCAGGGTCAGCTTAAGCTTATATGAGACGCCCAGGAACTGCTCCAGCGCCTTCTCAATGGCCTGGCGGCTTGTAATCTCTTGGAGCTCTTCCTCCATTCGCTCCATGTTGGAGCGGTAGCTGAAGGGCAGCACCATGGCGTCGTCCTCAACATAGGGCGCTCTGCAGTCCTTGAGAAGGGCGCCAAGGAAGAAGCGCTTTCCCTTCTGCCGGCGCAAGGTCTGGACCACCTGGTTCCAGGCCTCCACCGGCACCTGGTCTCCTGAGGCAACGGTGTAGGTTTGCGGCGCCGGGGCGGCGGCCGGGGGGCCGGAGGGCCGTTCGCTGCCGCGCTCCACGGGGGAGGCCGGCGCGGAACGCGCCGGGGCTTCGTAGGCGGGAGGGGTGCGTGGCTGGGGCGAAGCCGAAGCCCTGGCCGGTGGGGGCGCCGCCCTGGTGGGCGGGGGCGCCGGGCTGCGGCGTGGCGCGGCAGGCGCCGGAGCCGGTGGCGCCGCTTCCACCGCCGCTCTGGAGGCCGCCTCAACTACGGCCAGCTCCAGCGGCAATGAGGCCACGGCGTCGTAGCGGAGCTGCACCTCAGCCAGCGCCTTGAGGCAGGCCACCACCTTGCCGGTGGCGGCCTTGGCGGACAGTGCCTCCAGCTCTTTCAGGGTTTCGCCGTCCAGGTCCACCGTGTCGCCGGCGCCGGCCTGCAACATCATCAGCGCCCGTAGCAACTCCACGGCTTGGCGGTGCACCTGGCGGAGGTCTGCCCCGTCCTTGGAGGCGCGGCCAATGATCCCCAGCGCCGCCGAAGTGTTGCCCATAACCATATAGTTAACCAGCTCCCGGGCCGCCTGGCTGTGAGTGAGGCCCAGCGCCTCCTGAACGTCGGGGAGCGACACCTTGCCGCCGTAGGAGACCACCATCTGCTCCAGCAGGTTCTCGGCGTCGCGGAGGCTGCCCGAGGCGGAGCGGGCCAGGGCCTCCAGCGCCTTGGGGTCCGCCTCAATGCCCTCCTGTTCGCACAGGAACCGGAGCCGGGTGACCATTATCTCGGTGGTGAGGCGTCGGAAGTCGAACCGCTGGCATCGGGAGATGATGGTAGGCAGTATCTTGTGGGGCTCCGTGGTGCAGAGGACGAAGATCACGTGGGGCGGCGGCTCCTCCAGGGTCTTAAGGAAGGCGTTGGACGCGGCCTCTGTGAGCATGTGCGCCTCGTCCACGATGTAGACTTTGTACTTGCCCTCCATCGGGGCGAAGTGCACCCTCTCTCGCAGGTTGCGAATCTCGTCTATCCCCCGGTTGCTGGCGGCGTCCATTTCGATGATGTCCAAGGCGCGGCCCAGGTCCGCGTTCCGGCACAGGGCGCACTGGTTGTCAGGCTCGGCGTCCTGGGGCGAGAGGCAGTTGAGAGTGCGCGCCAGCACCCGGGCGGAAGTGGTCTTCCCGGTGCCCCGGGGACCGCAGAAGAGGTAGGCGTGGGAGATGCGGCCCTGGCGGACGGCCTGGCGCAGCACGGTGGTGACGTGCTCCTGGCCCGCCAGCTCGGCGAAGCTGCGGGGCCTCCACTTACGGTAAAGTACCTGGCTGGTCAATCTGGTTTCCGTGGTCACGTTGCGGCTGTGACTGCTTAAAGAATCCGGGACAGGGCTTGCTGTTGCCTGGCCTCCATGTCGGCCTGCTCTTCGGGCTCCTGGTGGTCGTAGCCTAACAGGTGCAGCACCCCATGCACCACCAGCAGGACCAACTCATTTTCCGGGGGCGTAGACGATTCTGCGGCCTGGCGGCACATCTGCGGGTAGCACACCACCGCCTCGCCGATGAACGCCTCCTCCTCCGGGGGCATTACGAAGGCGTCTTGGCCGGATGTCTTGTCAGTCGGGGGCGCGTCGTCGCCTTGCCAAGGTCCGGGGTAGTGGCTGGAGAAAGCGAGGACGTCCGTCACCTCATCCACCCCTCGGTAGTCCCGGTTGAGCTGCCGGATGGTGTCGTCGTCGCAAATAGCCAAGCTAAGCTGGCAGGGTTGACGGGGAATGGCGGCGTCGAGGGCGCTGAGGGCGGCCTTGCGGAGCCGGGTGCGGGACAAATGGGGCCGGAAATCCTTCTGGATGGTGATCTCCACTCGTCGTCTGCTCATGAGCACTCCCGCACGGTGATGATAGCACCGGGGAGATGGAGGGGCAACGGAAAGGGGGATTATCTATACCTCGCTAGATGATTAGATCCCCTGAATCCTCATGTACATGTCAGACAGTTGACCATTTGGGGAGACGAACCTGGCAAATGGCCTGGGTTCGTTATTATCTAGAAATTCGAGTTTGTCCCAGCGGTTGAGAAGCAGCCTCAACATTCTGGCGGGGCTTTCCTCTCCGCTAGTAAGAAAAACTATGCCGACCTTCTCGCTGATGATGGTCTGCCGCTCTGTGGCCACCCTCAGCATCTTCTTGTTGCGGCTAAAAACAAAGAGGCCGTCTCGTCCGGCTATGGTGAGCCAGTCAACATCTGGGGGTCCAGGCAGACCGCGGTCATACATAGCATGGGCAGGATAACCAACCAAAGCTAATGCTCAAGGTACTCCAGTACCAACGTCTTCATCGCACAAAAGGATCAAACGGCAACATGCTCCGCAAAACGGACTGCCTGCTCAACTACGTCGCGGTCAACTTCATAGTCTCTGGCGATGAAATCTATGGACAGACCCCCTTCTTTGAAACGCTTGTGGATTCTTCCAACAGTAACACCGCGCCCCTCGATGGTCGGATCACCCGAGCTAAACAGAGGGTCGACGACGATAGGCACACTCTTGCCTAAAGGGTGCCATCGCGAAGCAAAGTCGTGGTCGTAGTCCAACTCATCTACGCGGATTTCACGGAATAGACCTGGAAGTGTCCACTGGCCCATATCATCTAGTGCTTGTACGCTCCTTCGTCGCACGGCCCCGCGAATCTGATGGACGATGTGACCACCAATCGCCTCGAGTTCGATGTGAGCAAACGGGTAGTCGTAGGGATATTCTTGCTTTGCACTCTGATAAGCCTGATATACAACCCGGTACGGCGCGTGTTCCTGTTTTCTCAGACGCCCAACCACCATGATTTCAATGAGCTGTAAGAACGAGACCATAGGCCCTTGGTCTGGTTTAGGTAGGAACAGAGGAGGAGCATCTCGTTCTTTCGTGCTATACCCAAATAGCCAATTTCGGACGGTGCTAGGAGACACATTCGCCAGGTGTCCGGCCTCAGCAAAGGTATATATTGGGTCTGTGCGCCAGCCGTTGAGCGAATGTCCATTGGTAGACATGGCTTGCTCGACCTCCAACGTCAAGGTTAGCACATGAGTCCCAGCGGCGCAGGCAGTGGACGATTGGTGAACAAGATATTGTTAGGGATCCTGCCAGTCGGCAATAGCCCAGGCTATGCGCCCCTTCACCCGCCATCTCCCCCTCACCCGCCCACCCGTTTGTTGACACCAAATTTTGGGCACGTTTACAATTGGGCGAAACTGTCCATTCAGGTACTATCCATTTATTGGAGACGAAGGTTCTTTGCCACAGCATGACGTAATCATTGTGGGCGGCGGCTTCGCGGGGCTGCGGGCCGCTCTCAGCGCCAAGGCCGCCGGGGCGGACGTGGCGGTCGTGTCCAAGACGCACCCCATGCGCAGCCACTCGTGCGGTGCCCATAGCGGCATCAACGCCGCTATTAAGCCGGACGATTCCTGGGGCGCCCACGCGCTGGACACCATCAGGGCCGGGGCGTATCTGAACGACCAGGACGCCGTGGAGGCGCTGTGCAAGGACGCCCAGGATGACGTCATTGCGCTGGAACACATGGGGGTGATTTTCAACCGCGACGGCGCCGGGCGGATAGAGGTGATGCCCTTCGCGGGGGCCTCGCAGCCGCGCACCTGCTTCGTGGGCGATTCGGCCGGGCATGTGATCCTACAAGTGTTGTACGAGCAGATCGTCAGGGTGCAAATCCCCACCTATGACGAGTGGTTCGTCTCATCGTTGCTGATGGATAACGGCCGGTGCAAGGGGGTGATGGCGCGGGAGTCCAAGAGCGGGGAGTTGCACGCGTTCCATGCCAAGGCGGTGGTGCTGGCCACTGGGAACCTGGGGCGAATGTACACCCCCAGCACCTGCTCGCTGACGGGGACGGCGGACGGCGTGGCGCTGGCCTACCGGGCCGGGGCGTCGCTGATGGACATGGAGATGGTGCAGTTCCATCCCACCACGTTGCCGGGCCGCGGGCTGCTTATCACCGAGGCGGCGCGGGGACTGGGCGCCCACCTGGTGAATAAAGAGGGCGAGCGGTTCATGTCCGGCGTGGCGCCGGACGCCATGGAACTGGCGACACGGGACGCTTGCGCCCGGGCGGTGGAGCAGGAAGTGCGCGAGGGCCGCGGCGAGGACGGGCACGTGTTCCTGGATATGAGGCACTTGGACAAGTCCGTGATATCTGACCGGCTGCGGGAGACGGGTTGGCTTCTGGACGACTTGGAGGGGCTGGATCCCTCGGAGTCGTTGGTGCCGGTGCGCCCGGCGATGCACCGCCCCATGGGGGGCATTCAGGCGGACGCGAACGGGACATCGACGATTCCCGGGCTGTACGCGGCGGGCGAGTGCGCCTGCGCCGGGACGCACGGGGCGAACCGGCTGGGGGGTAACTCGCTGCTGGAGTGCATCGTTTTCGGTCGGCGCGCCGGAGTGGCCGCTTCGCGGCACGCCACCAACGCGACGGGCGCCGCGGCGTCCGACTCCCTGGTGGCGGACGAGACGCAACGGCTGAACCAGACGATGGGTAAAGAGCGGGGCCAGGACTCGGCGGGCATGCTGCGAAGGTGGCTGGGCGAGACGATGAACCAGAACGTGGGTATATTCAGAGACGAGCAGGGGCTTACAGACGCCGCGGTGGTGATTGCGGACCTGAAGGGGCGCTGGGCCAACCTGGGGGCGGCGGGCAACGGGGCCGCCTACAACATGGAGCTGGCCGCGGCCGCGGAGCTGGGGTTCATGCTGGACGCGGCGGAGGTAACGGTGGCGTCGGCGTTGGGGCGGCAAGAGAGCCGCGGCGCCCACTACCGCACCGATTTTCCGAAGCGAAACGACGCCGAATGGCTCAAGCACACCGTGGCTACCGCATCGCCGGAGGGACCCAGGCTAGACTACAAGCCCGTCGTCGTGACGCAGTGGAAGCCAGGAGAAGGGAGCTAATCATGGAGGTCACCCTGAGAGTCAAGCGGTACGACCCTGAGACTAACGGCAAAGGGTCGTCCCAGGACTACACCGTGGACGTGGACAAGAACGCCTCGCTGCTGGACGCGTTGATCCAGGTGCGGGAGGAGCAGGACGGCACGCTGGCCTTTCGCGCAGGCTGTCGGACCGGCTTCTGCGGCGACTGCACGATGAACGTGAACGGCAAGGGGGCTATCACCTGCCGCACGCTGATGAGCAAGGGTTTGAAGGGGGCCAAGGACGGTCCCATAGAGCTCGCCCCGCTGAAGCAGGTGAATATAGTCAAGGACCTGATGTACGATGCGGACACCTTCCACTGGGCGAAGTTCAAGGCGGTGGAGCCCTGGGTAGAAGCGGGGGAGGCGCCCAACGGGTCGGAACACCTGATGTCGAACAAGGTGGCGCAGAACCTTCGAGAGGCGATGAGCTGCACCCAGTGCGGGCTGTGCGACACGGGCTGCACGGTTATCGACGTGGATAAGACGTTCCTGGGCCCGGCGGCGCTGACCAAGGCCTACCGCGTGATTTTCGATACACGGGACACTCGAACCAAAGACCGGCTGGAGAAGCTGAGCATGAAGCGCGGCATGTGGGACTGCACCCACTGCTTCGAGGCCAGCGAGCACTGCCCGAAATACATAGAGCCCACGGACCGGATCTTCGCCATGCACGACGAGGCGATCAAGAACGAGGCCGGGCCACCCAGCGTGGTCAACCACTACAAGAGCTTCGCCGCCTCGGTGAAGGCCCATGGGTGGTTGGACGAGGGGAGGCTGGCCATTGAGACCGAAGGCTATACTAACGTGAAGGGCTTGCTGAAGCTGCTGCCCTTCGCCATCAAGGCGGGAATGAAGGGGAAGCGCCCAATGCCGTACATGTTTCACAAGAAGCGGCCCGGGGCGGACAGGATCAAGCGGATATTCGACAAGTGGGAGGACAACGGCAAATGAAGTACGCTTTCTTTCCAGGGTGCGTCTCGCAGGGAGGCGCCCCGGAGCTGTACCCGGCCACCCGGGCCGTAGCCGACAAGCTGGGCTTTGAGCTGATTGAGATGGAGGACGTGGGCTGCACCGGCGCCGGGGTGTTGAGCCGCGAGGTGTCTGACCCGATTAACGCTCGCACCTTCGCCAAGGCGGAGGTGATGGGGCTGCCCATCATGACGATCTGCAGCACCTGCCAGGGGGTAATGACCCAGGCCAACCACCGCATGAAAGATGACGAATACCGGGAGTCCATCAACCGGAAATACCTGGGGGAAGAGGGGCTGGAGTACAAGGGCACCACGGACATCCGCCACATGCTGTGGGCCATAGTGGAGGACCACGGCTTGGACAAGCTGAAGGAGATGGTGGTGCGCCCGCTGAACGGGATGCCCATTGCCCACTTCTACGGCTGCTACCTGAAGCGGCCGCCGGAGTTGATGGTGCCCAAGGAGTTTGAGAAGACGCGAAAGACGGCGCTGGAGGACGTTATCGAGGCGCTGGGCGGCAAGGCGGTGCGAAGCTCGGGCCGGGGCAAGTGCTGCGGCTTCCCTATCCTTACGTCCAACGAGGAGAACTCGCTGGCGATGTGTGGCGACCACATCCTGGACGCCAAGGCCAAGGGCGCCATGGCCATGGTGACGCCGTGCCCGCTGTGCCACCTGGAGCTGGACGGCAAGCAGGCCGACGCGGCGGCGCACAAAGGGCAGGAGATAAATATGCCGGTGCTGCACCTTCCTCAACTGGTGGGGCTGGCGCTGGGGTTCACCGCCAAGGAGATGAACTTGCAACGGCACCTGGTGTCCACCGCGCCGGTGGAGGAGTGGATGGCGGCGGAGGTAAAGGCGTAAGGGGTGGCCCGCCGCTACTGGCTGTTCAAGTCCGAGCCCTCAGCCTACTCCTACGACGACCTGGTCAACGACGGGGTGGCGGAGTGGGACGGGGTGCGCAACTTTCAGGCCCGCAACTTGCTCCGGGACGATATCAAAGAGGGTGACGAGCTTCTCTTCTATCACAGCACTGCAAAGCCCATGGCGGTGATAGGCACGGCGCGGGTAGCGCGGGGCGGCTACCCGGACCACACGGCCTGGGACCCGAACTCGGAGCACCCGGACGCGAAGAGCACGCCGGACAACCCGATCTGGTACATGGTGGACATCCAGAGCCAGGACAAGTTCGCGGAACCTCTGACGCTGGAGATGCTGCGGCAGGTCCCGGAGCTGCAGGATATGATGCTGCTACGCCGGGGCTCCCGGCTGTCCGTTCAGCCGGTGACCCAGGAGGAATGGGACGCCGTCCTTCGCCTGGGACGGCAGCAGGGCACTTAACCCTACTCTTTCGGCCGCAACCTGGGGTCCTGCCCCGCTTCCTGCGATGGCTGCTCTTCGGCGGACGGGTCGTCCATCCGCTGGATGGGATGGCGTAGCGCGGGCAAGACTACCGCCATAAGCGCCAACAGCACCAGCGCCGCAACGGAGTTGGCCCCCAGGGCCAGCGGAAGGCTGAACGCGGTGGACAGCGCCCCTACCTCCAACACTCCGAAGTGGCCCATGCCAATGGCAAGCTGCTGCACCCCAAACACCCGGCTGTGGTAGCCCGCCGGGCTGGCCATCATGAGGATGCCGCTCTGCATGGTGGCGAAACCCACCTGGCACATCCCCAGTGATAGCAACAGGAAGAAAGATAGGGCGTACCAGGGCGATAGGGAGAACAACAGCAGGAACACCGAAACGCCGGCTGACCCCAAAAGGAAGATGCGGCCGTGGCGCGAAATCTTGCCCGCCAGCGCCCCAATAAAGATGGCGCCAATCACCGTGCCCATGCCATCTGCGGCACCCATCAGCCCCATTAGTCCGGGACCCACGTGCAGGTAGTCCTGGGCCATCACGGGAATGAAAACGGTGTACTGGAACACCACGTTCATGAAGATGGAAGTGATCAGCACGGCGGCAATGGGTTGGCTTTTGACGGCGAACTTCAGCCCCTCGTTGATGCTGCCGAGGACCGGCCGATTCGGCAGGGGCCGTTCGATGGTCCCCACCCGAACGAAGCCGGAGGCGACTAACGCCAGTCCGTGCATTACCCCCAGGGCGATGTAGGCGCTGACCGCTGTGTCGGTGAACTGGAGCAACAGGCCGATCAGCACGGGACCGATGATCTTGCCGGTGCTGTAGGTCATGGTGTCCAAGGAAGCGGCCTGCACCAGGTATCGAGGCCCGACCACGTCGAACATCAAAGAACGGCGGCTGGTGTGGTCGAAGCTGCGGGCGCCGCCGCGGAGGGCGGCCACGGCGTAGAGGTGCCAGGGCTGAATGTCTCCGGCGAGCAGCACGGCGAGCACGGCCATGTCGAGGCCGATCTGGGCCACCTGCACCACCTGGATGATCCGGGCGCGGTTGAACCGGTCCCCCAGGGCCCCGGCCACCAGGCTCATGGTGAACATGGTGGCGGTGCGGCTGACCCCCACCATGGCCACCTGCCAAACGGTGCCGTCCAGGCGAAGGATGAGCCATCCCATCACCAGTATCTCGGACAGCTCCCCCATGGCGGTGAGCATTCCCACCGGCCAGAGAAGCCGGAAGTTCCGGTTCCTCAGAACGTTGAAGATGGGAGCGTTGAGACGGGGGTGCAAGGGTGCTGCCATTTGGCTCTAGGTGACGCTATCCGCGGTGAGATGTTTTAGATTTTAGTATAGGAAGGGCTGCCGCACATAGGGTTTGGAAGTTGGTTGGGCGCTCGATTGGTGTGGGGCGGTGGGTCCCCACCGGACAGGGCATACCCGGTGTGAGTTGCCTGGGCGGTTCTAAAGGGACGGGCGGTTCTCTAATGGGGGAATCAGTAATGGCGAGGGGCGTGGCCACCGCAAAGGACCGCAAATCGAAGGTTGGTGGTACCCACCCACCCGCCCCGGAAGGTCTTATTTTAGGTTCTGAGGGACACCCTCAGACTCCCGCCAGAGAGGGAACACCCTCTCTGGACTCTCCTCCGGCAAGCGTTCTTCAAGGGACGATGTTTCTATTTTGCAGCCAATCAGTCATGTTGTTGGGGACAGCCAACGCGAAGGAATCGATATCTGGGGGTGGTGGTGGCCACACGCTCCTCAGGCCGGAGAGACAGCGGCATGGGCTCGTCCTTGGAGAGCCTCAGGATGAGCGGGTTGGAGGCCAAGAAGGGGTCATTTGGGTCGATCACCAGAGGGTGAGGTGGTGGTGAAGTGGGGTTATAGAGGGTTTGGGACTGTCAACGACGGTTTGGCTAGGAGACCACCACGTTGACCAGGCGGCCGGGGACGTAGACCAGGTTTTTCAGCGTCTTGTCCTGGGTCTGTGCCCGCACCTTGGGGCTGGCCAGCACCAGCTCCTCGGCCTCGTCCTTGGTGATGGACGCGGGCACCTGAATGCGGTCGCGCAGCTTGCCGTTGACCTGCACCACCAGGGTGATGGTCTCCTCGGCGCCCAGCGCGGAGTCCCACTTGGGGAACGGCTGGCTGTGGATGCTGTACGCATGGCCGGTGAGCTGCCAGAGCTCCTCGGAGACGTGAGGCGCCAGGGGGGCCATCAGGAGCAGGAAATTCTCGACGCACTGCCGCCAGGTGCCGGGGTCCACCTCCCCTTGGTCCCAGGCGCGGCTCAAGTGATTCGATAGCTTCATCAGAGCGGCGATGGCGGTGTTGAACTTGAACTCGTCCAGGTCGTTGTGCACCTTCTCAATGGTCTGGTGCAGCTTGCGCCGCGTGCCCGCCAGGATGGCGTCCTCAACCGCGTGCGGCAAGTCAGAAGCGTTGCGTTGGCAGAGGTCCCACACGCGGTTCATCCAGCGGGCCACGCCGTTGATGCCGGTGTCGGTCCAGTCGCCGCCCTGGTCCCAGGGGCCGAGGAACATAAGGTAAGTGCGCACCACGTCCGCCCCCAGGGAGTTGACATAAACGTCCGGGTTGATGACGTTGCCGCGTGACTTGCTCATCTTGGCGCCGCTGGCGATTATGGTGCCCTGGTTGAAGAGTCGCAGGAAGGGCTCGCCGAAGTCGAACAGGCCCAGGTCCCGCAGCGCCTTGGTGAAGAAGCGGGCGTAGAGGAGGTGCATCACGGCGTGCTCCGCGCCGCCGGTGTACTGTTCCACGGGCAGCCACTCCGCCAGCGCCTTGGGGTCGAACGGCCCGTCGTGGTAGCGGGGGCTGGCGAAGCGGAACATATACCAGGACGAGTCCACGAAGGTGTCCATGGTGTCGGTCTCGCGTAGGGCGGTGCCGCCGCACTTCGGGCAGCGGCAGTTGACGAACTCTTCGTCCGAGGCCAGGGGAGACTCTCCGGTGGGCTTGAAATCGGTCCGGGGCGGCAGCTCCACGGGAAGCTGGTCGTCGGGCACGGGCACCTCGCCGCAAGCCTGGCAGTAGACCATGGGTATGGGAGTGCCCCAGTACCGTTGCCGTGAGATCAGCCAGTCGCGGATGCGGTATGACACGTCGCGCTGACCCCAGCCCTCCTGCTCCACCTGGTCTGCCAGCGCCGCCTTGCCTGCCTCGCTGCCCATGCCGTCGTAGGGGCCGGAGTTGACCATCTGCCCCTCGCCGGCGAAAGCGACGCCGGGCTCCGGGGTCTCGCCGTCGGACGGGGCGATGACGGTGCGTATCTCCAGGCCGTACTTCCGGGCGAACTCGTAGTCGCGCTGGTCGTGGGCGGGAACGCCCATAACCGCGCCCGTGCCATAGGTGGTGAGCACGTAGTCGGCGATGTAGAGCGGCAGCTTCTCACCGTTGAGCCGGTTCACGGCGTAGCTGCCCAGGGCGGTGCCGGTCTTCTCCTTCTCGGTGGAAAGCCGGTCGATTTCTGTCTGACGCCGGGTCTGCTCCACGTAGGCCTGGACCTCGGCGCGGCGCTCCGGGGCGGTGAGTTGGTCCACCAGCGGATGCTCCGGGGCCAGCACCATGAAGGTGACGCCGAAGATGGTGTCTATGCGGGTGGTGAAGGTGCGAAGCTCCTGCTGCTCCAGCCCGCAATGAGAGATATCGAAGCTGATCTCCACGCCTTCGCTGCGCCCAATCCAGTTGCGCTGCATGGTGAGGATCCGCTCGGGCCAGGAAGCCAGGCCGCCGAAGTCCAGCAACTCCTCGGCGTAGTCGGTGATGCGGAAGAACCACTGTTGCAAGTCGCGGCGGGTCACCGGGGTGTCGCAGCGTTCGCAGCAGCCGTTCAGCACCTGCTCGTTGGCCAGCACGGTCTGGCATGAGGGGCACCAGACCACCGGCGCCCGGGCGCGGTAGGCGAGGCCCTTCTTGTAGAGCTGAAGGAAGAGCCACTGGGTCCAGCGGTAGTATTCCGGCAGGCAGCAGATGAGCTCCCGGTCCCAGTCATAGATTGTTCCCATGGAGCGGAGCTGCTCCCGCATGGCGTCAATGTTTCCCATGGTCCACTGGTAGGGGTGGATTCCGCGGCGAATGGCGGCGTTCTCCGCCGGGAGGCCAAACGCATCGAAGCCCATGGGGTGGAGGACGTTGTAACCCTGCATGCGCCGGAACCTGGCGTGGCAGTCTGCCGGGGCCATGGCGTACCAGTGGCCGATGTGGAGGTCGCCGGAGGGGTAAGGGTACATGGTCAGCTCGTACCACTTGGGGCGAGGGTCCCCGTCCTCCACCTTGTACAGCCGGTCCTCAGACCAGCGCTTCTGCCACTTCTTGTCGATCTCGGCGGCGGGGAAACGGACCTCAACTCGACGCGTAACCATGCTATAGACTGGCGCTCCTTCTGTTGCTAAAGGGCGATTCTAACTTATTTGCCAGCCTTAGGGCAGCGGGTCTGGAACGCCGGATAACGCTATTATCTGTTACCAATCATTCTGGGCGAATAGATTTCGTTGACACCAACCAGGGTAGATAAGATACTGGCGCCGGAGTCACGCAGCTCGCTCAGGAGGCATCCGATGAAGGTCGGCGTCATCTTTCCACAGACAGAGATAGGTCCGGACCCCGGCGCGGTGCGGGAGTACGCGCAGGCGGCGGAGGCGTTGGGTTTCCACCACCTTATAGTCTATGACCACGTGCTGGGCGCGGACCCGAAGTACCACAAGGACTGGGAGGGGGCCTATCAGCTAAAGCACCAGTTCCACGAACCGTTCGTGGTGTTCGGCTACCTGGCGGCGGTGACGGAGCGCATCGAGCTGGCGACGGCGGTGCTGATCCTGCCGCAGCGGCAGACGGCGCTCGTGGCGAAGCAGGCGGCGGAGGTGGACGTGCTCAGCGGGGGCCGCCTTCGACTGGGTATCGGCACCGGGTGGAACGACGTGGAGTACGAGGCGTTGGGCGAGAACTTTCACAACCGTGGCAAGCGGAGCGAGGAGCAGATTGAGCTGCTGCGGGAGCTGTGGACCAAGGAGAGCGTGGACTTTAAGGGGAAGTGGCACCGGGTTAGCCACGCGGGGATCAATCCCCTGCCGGTGCAGCGCCCCATTCCCATCTGGCTGGGCGGTAGCGCGGAGCCGGTGCTGGAGCGTATCGGGCGGATGGGCGATGGCTGGTTCATCCAGTCGAGGGCATTTCAATTGGACGACTCGGGACGGGCCATGTTGGAGCGGTTGCACCAGTACGCCCGGGACGCGGGGCGGGACCCGGCGGACATAGGGCTGGAGGGCCGCGTGGACGCGTTGTCAGGTTCGCCGGAGGACTGGGCCGAGCAGGCGTCCGAGTGGGAGAAGTTCGGGATGACGCACCTGGGTTTCAACACCATGGGAGCGGGCTACCGCACGCCGGACGAGCATATCAACGCCATCCGGACGTTCAAAGAAGCGCTGCCCTAGCGCGGCGGCGCGGTGCGAATCGGCGACCAGGGCGGCGGGTAGATGAAGCTGGGCGCCGTATTCCCCACCACCCAGATAGGGACCGACCCCGGCGCAGCGCGGGAGTATGCGCAGGCGGCGGAGGAGCTGGGTTACGACTACCTGGTGATCTTCGACCACGTGCTGGGCGTGGACACCCGGCACTACCCCGGCTGGCAGGGCTTCTATGACATGAGCGACCAGTTCCACGAGCCCTTCGTCCTGTTGGGCTACCTGGCGGGGGTCACGCGGCGCATCGGCTTCTCCACGGCCATCATCATCCTGCCGCAGCGGCAGACGGCGCTGGTGGCGAAGCAGGCGGCGGAGGCGGACGTGCTCAGCGGAGGCCGACTTCGGATGGGCATAGGGGTGGGGTGGAACGCGGTGGAGTACGAGGCGCTGGGCGAAAACTTCCACGATAGGGGACGCCGCTACGAGGAGCAGATAGCGTTGCTGCAGGAGCTGTGGACCAAGGAGAGCGTTGATTTCGAAGGGAAGTGGCACCGGGTGCGGCACGCGGGCATCAATCCGCTGCCGGTGCAGCGGCCCATACCGCTGTGGCTGGGCACGCTGCCGCCCTCGCCGGAGCGGGTGCTTCAGCGCATCGGTACGATGGCCGATGGCTGGGTGCACACCACCCGGGGGGTGATGCCGGACGATACGTTTCACCGCACACTGGAGCAGATACGGGGCTATGCCCAGGAGGCGGGGCGGGACCCTATGGAGATAGGAGTGGAGTGTTTTGTGGTGGCCTACGAGCAGCCGCCGGGGGAGTGGGCCGCGTCGGCGCGGGGCTGGGAGGCGGCGGGGGCGACCCACGTGAGCTTCTACACGCTGCGCTCCGGCTATACGTCGCTGGAGCAGCACATCAACGCCATCCGGCGGTTCAAGGAAGACCTGTCCTGAATCCCGTAGCCGGGGTAATATATGCCCCATAAACCGATGAACGCCGCACTCTAGAAGGGTGCGCAGGAGAAGCTTATGACTCAGACCCAGACGATGACTCTGGTGCAGGCCGCCGGCACGGACCTAAGCGTGATGAAGGGCGGCAGCGGAGCGCCTCTGCTGCTGCTGCACGGCGGAGGCGGCAGCCCGGGCTGGACAACCTACCACCAGGCGCTTTCGGAGCGGTACACGGTGTACGCGCCGTCGCACCCCGGCTTCGACGGTTCGGAGAGGCCGGGGTGGGTGTCCACCATCACGGACACGGCCCACTTCTACCTTTCGTACCTGGACCAGGAAGGTCTGGACGGAGTACACCTGCTGGGCTTCTCGCTGGGGGGCTGGATAGCCGCGGAGATGGCGGCCATGTGCCCCCACGCCTTCCGCAGCCTGGTGCTGGTGGACGCGGCGGGAATCAAGCCGGAGGTGGGGGAGATAGCGGAGACGATGATGGTCTCAACATCCGACGTGCAGAAGCTGCTTTTTCACGACACAAGCCAGGTGCCGGGTTACGAGGAGATGGCGAAGCTGGAGCTTACCCCGGAGGAGCAGGCGGCGCAGTGGAGCAACCGGGAGATGCTGTCGCGGCTGGGCTGGCGGCCTTATCTGCACAACCCCAAGCTGCCGGACTACTTGAGGCGAGTGAAGACGCCGTCGCTTATTATCTGGGGCCGGCAGGACGCCATCATCCCGCTGAACAGCGGCGAGTTGTTCCACGGCGCGCTTTCGAATTCGCGGCTGCACGTGATAGACAACTGCGGCCACGCGCCCCAGATGGAGAAGCCGCAGGAGTTCCTGGCCACGGTGACGGAGTTCCTTTCAGGGGTCTAGGCAGAATGCCGCCGGATTTCGACCTTAAGGGAGATTACCATGAGCACTGAATTTTACTGGTTCTCGGAGCAGGCTTACAGCCACGTAACCAACGAAGACCTGGAGAAGTACGATTCGGGACGGCTGGACTTTCCTAACACCTACTTCGACCCGCAGAAGGCGCACCAGCTCTATAACGAGTACCACGAGCAGTACGCCTGGGCGGACGAGTTGGGGTTCGACGGGATTATGACCAACGAGCACCACTCGTCGTACTGGTGCATGAAGCCGTCGGCGAACCTGGACGCGGCGGTGATCGCCAAGGTCACGAAGAACGTCAAGATAGCCATGCTGGGCAACATCATCCCGGTGACGGACCCGGTGCGCATTGCCGAAGAGGTGGCGATGCTGGACTGCTACTCCGGGGGCCGCATCATCTCCGGCTTCGTGCGGGGGACGGCGCAGGAGACGCTACTGTCCGGGATTGACCCCAACGAGAACCGGGAGCGCTTCGAAGAGGCGCATGACCTGATTATCAAGTGCTGGACTCAGCCGGGGCCCTTCCGCTGGGAGGGCAAACACTTTCAGTACCGGGTGGTGAACCCCTGGGTGCTGCCCATTCAGAAGCCGCATCCGCCCATCTGGTTCCCCGGCACTGGGAGCCCGGAGAGCGTTATCTGGGCGGCCACGCACGGCTACCCGTACATGAACCTGGGGGCCATCCTGGAGATAACCGAGCAGCTTCGAGACATCTATATGGAGACGGCCACGGCGGCGGGCTTCAAGCCGGGTCCGGAGCACTTCGGCTACCTGATGCGGGCCTTCGTGGCGGACACGGACGAGAAGGCGCAGGAGATAGGCAAGGAGTTCCTGTGGACGGAGCTGCACCGGCAGCGGGGGCCGCGGGAGCACAACGACCCGCCGGGATACCAGTCGAGGCGGGCCGCCGACGTGAAGATGAAGCGTCCCGTCATCGGCACCGCCAGCTTCGGGCAGCGGATGAGCTACGAGCAGCTACAGGACGCGTACAACATCATAGTGGGCAGCCCGGAGACGGTGATTAAGAAGCTGCGGTACGTGCGGGAGCGGCTGGACCCGGGCTACATGCTGTTCTACGGCAACGAGGGGGCCATGCCGCACAAGGACGTGATGCGGTCCATAGAGCTGTTTGGCAAAGAGGTGCTGCCCGCGCTGCGAGAGGGGTGAACCTCTCCCCATTCCGCGCCCACCTAACTCCGACCGTCAATCTTCGAAGGCGGTGGCGACGGGGCGGAAGATGTTCCCCGACGCGTAGGGGCTCAGGCGTGCCGGGCTAACTCCGCTATTTCTTCCAGCAACTCCCGGGCCTCGGTGGCGTCAGCTTCCAGCCGCTCTTGCTCTGCCACTTGCAGGCTTTGGCAGGCCGCATCTGCCGCCTCTTTGAGGGAGGTTGCGCGGTGAGTGCCGGTCTCGGAGCGAGCCTTTTCTAGCAAGGCGAAAGCCAGGTTGTAGCTTATCTGAGCGTGGATGATGGGGAAGGCGACCAGGGTGTAGACCTTGAGGGCCTGGGCGTAGGCGTCGATGGCTTTGGTGAGATTCTGCTCTCTGTCCCTGACGGCGGCCAAGTTGCTAAGGGCGTTGCCCAGGTTGTTCTGGGTGGTGGCGTGGTCGGTGGGGAATGCGTCGGGGGTCCCCACCTTCAAGGCCTCGCGGTAGGCGGCGATGGCGACGGACAGGTTAGGCTCTTTGTCGCGCCTCAGGGCTAAACCAATCCGCTGCTATGTCGTTGGATGATCGGTCCCGTATAAATATTCCAAGCCATTGAGAAGTGCTTCCATGTATTGGTCCGCATGATCTCTTTCACGCAAGATGTGAAAGGTGAATTCGAAACCCTTGTAGTTGTGTGCGAGAAACCGTTCACGGAATCGTATAACGCTCTGCAGGAATGGTTCGAGTTCCTTCTCACCGGCAGAGACGTAAACTTTTGCGTTTAGCGTTTGGGATTTTTGCCAAAGTTCTTCTTCTTGTTTAAAGAACAGGTAATCGTCCCAGTATAGGGCGGCGCTAGCAAAGAGATATCTTTGAAATAGTTCGGGGCGATTGACCATCGTCCAAGCTGCGAATAAACCACCATAGCTCGATCCAATAAGACCACGATTGCTTGTGTCGACTCGATATTCCTTCTCAACGAGAGGAAATAGCTCATTCTCAATAAAGGACAAGAAGTGGCCGGCACCGCCTGACGCAGGTGTCGCTTCCGGGTACACCAATATTTTGTCTTGGGGGACATGCGTCGGAATTAGATCTCTGGAACGATCACTAACAAATCGCATGAGGTCGCCCTCATGCGATATACCGACAAGAATCGTGTTGGCATTCTTGCCAGATACTTCAAGGATCTTCTTAGTCCCGGTCACGATTTCCGTCGCAACAAAGGCGTCCGTATAGTAGATAACTGGATAGCTGTCATCGTTCATGCCGTAGGTCGGAGGCAAATGGACATTAACGAGATACTCCATGCCCTCAACATGTGCCGACTGAATGCGATGGGTGAAAGAGTCTTTAATGACGGTGCCCATCGTTTCCGTATTTCGATCACAATCCATCATGTTGTACCTCAATTCTAAGATAGAATTAGGCGGGCTTTCTGCCCAAAGTGAACACTGTCCTCATACTCCTGAACACGAAAGTTGGTTTTCGTGTACGTTCTGTAAATTCGTCGACATCTTCAACCGTAAGCAATCCAGCAGATACTAATCTGTCCTTCATCTCAACCGACGTTCGGAAGAGTTCTGCCATTTGACTTCCGCCGAAGACCACCTGAGAAGAGCTCTCAGATTTCAAAGACTCCAGTCCGTTGTCTTTAAACGCTTTTAATGTGTTACTTCCAAACTTCATGTCCATGCCAAACTTGCTCATCATCTGCTTGACCGCGTCGAAATGACGACCAATAACGTCTCGGTCTACATCCTCAGTTGCCGCATCGGACATCATTTCATCCAGGTCAGGATCCTCGATGAAAAGCCATCCTCCAGGCTTCATCGAATCAACCAATTTCTTCAATACCACTTCCCATTCTTTGAGATGTAGCAAGACATATCGGGCATGGACCAAGTCGTAACAATCTTTCTCTAGATCATCACACACGATGTTGTGACGTCGGACCTCGATATTTGGTGTAACGATGGCTTCCAATAACCGCGTATCCAAATCGGTCGCCACCACATGCCCAGCGGTTCCGACTCGTTGGCACAGCCATGTTGCTATAGTCCCTGCACCGCCCCCTACCTCAAGGCATCGCCACCCGCTGGATACGCCAATTTCTTCAAGGTAACGAATTGTAGCGGCGTCTCGTTCTCGTTCGAACGCGCCGGCTCTCTCCTTGGTCAGAATGTTTCCCACGGTTCCCATCTTTCTGACTCCTTCGGCCTTGATTTTTGGATTGAGTGTGCTTTGTGACCGCTCTTCACTAGTACTCAGTCAACTCGGTTTTGGTAATTGTTTAAGAAAACGTCTAAGGTTGATACCCTTTTTTAGGAGTGTTGACGTAGGAGGGTGGCAGCCATGGGACGAGAACGGTATGTGGTCCGGTTGGAAAGGGAAGAACGAGACCAGTTGGAACGACTGATTCGCGGGGGAAAGAGCCCAGCGCGAAAGGTTGCCCGGGCCCGTATTCTGCTAAAGGCAGATACGGGCTGGGGGGTGATGCGCATCGTGGAGGCGCTGGACACGTCTGCGGGTACGGTGTGCCGTACCAAGCGGCGGTACCTGGAGGGAGGACTGAAGCGGGCCTTGGAGGAAGATCCTCGGCCAGGACATCCGACCAAACTGGATGAGCGGGGGGAAGCGCACCTGATTGCCCTGGCGTGCAGCGAGGCCCCTCCAGGCCATGACCACTGGACCCTGCGGCTCCTGGCAAACAAGGTGGTGGAGTTGGGGCTGGCGCCCTCCATGTCCCACGAGGGAATTCGCAAGCGGTTGAAAAAAACAGTCTCAAGCCGTGGCAGAAGAAGGAGTGGTGTATTCCCCAGGTGAGCGCCGAGTTTGTGGCGTGTATGGAGGATGTGCTGGACCTTTACGCGGAACCCTATGACCCAGAGCGCCCGGTGGTCTGTTTCGACGAGACCTCCAAGCAGTTGCTGGCGGAAAAGAGGTCTCCGATCCCGCCCAAGCCGGCACGACGGGAGCGATACGATTACGAGTACCAGCGCAATGGCACCCGAAACCTGTTCATGCTGTGCGAGCCCCTGGCGGGCTGGAGGCATGTGGCAGTGACCGAACGTCGTACCATGGTGGACTTCGCTCAGCAGATGCGGTGGCTGGCCGATGAAGCTTACCCAGCGTCCGAGAAGATCCGGGTGGTGCTGGACAACCTCAACACCCACAAACCAGCTTCCCTCTACGAAACCTTCGAGCCCAAGGAGGCTAGGCGAATACGCAAACGCTTGGAGTTTCACTACACTCCCAAGCACGGTAGTTGGCTCAACATGGCAGAGATCGAGTTCAGTGTCTTGGCCAGGCGAGTCCTGCGCCGGCGTATTGCCGATGAAGAGACTTTGAGTGGCGAGATCGCGGCCCTGGAGGCAGAACGAAACCAAGCCGGAGCAACCATTGACTGGAGATTCTCCACTGTGGACGCCCGAGTCAAGCTTCACCATCTCTATCCTGCCAACAATTAGGTTGACTGAGTACTAGTGATGTTACGACCATGGATTGTAAGGCGTCATCAGTCGACCTACCCATTCCAAGGGGGTACAAAAGTAGGATGCTCGACTGGTCCCTTCTACCGATGCCACCGTAAGCGACGACTAGTTTGGAACTCTACCTAAGATCACAAGCCGAAGACCCAGACAGTCTTGGTAATCTCCAGTGATCATTTGGAGGTCGCTCCGGTATCGCATCGGCAAAGCCGCTCTTACCCAAGGGTCCTCCAATCACGAGATTGGACATCACACAGCGGCGCTCAAGGCTACTTAAGCCGATGAGGGAGAAGGCGATGGCGGCGCCGTAAAGTATGACGGCTATCCAGAGCTAGGGGTCGGTGATGCGGCGCTGGGCGGCGCGGGGAGTGTAGGAGCCAGCGCTGAGCTGGTTGGCCACCAGGGTGAGGGTGACCAGGACCGCCAGTATGGCGGCCAGCCCTTGGGCGATGGAGGAGAGGAGGAAGGTGCCGTACTTTTCGATGTCCCCGAGAAAAAGCGCCTTGTCTGTCGACAACACGTAGATCAGGAGCACAGCCATCGCCAGCGCGATAAAGGTAAGGAATACCAACTCTATCCAGCGCCATACCCACCAGCCCTCGATTCGGTAGCCGGTGCGGCGTGCCCAATTGGTAGGGGGACGCATGAGCCAGGGACCAACCTTGCAGGCGGTTCGCTCGGTCTTCCTACCCCACCGTCCGTGCCACCTCCCCAAGCAGACGGACGGTGCGCTCCCAGGAGGCGTCCGGGTCGGGTCCCGCCGGGGTGGGGGAGGCCAGCACCTCGGTGGCGCCGTAGGAGAGGAGCGTCTTTAGCTTTTCCGTCACCTGCGCCTCGTTGCCGATGAAGGCTATGGCGTCGATCATGGCGTCGCTCCAGGTCCCCTGGGCCGCCTCGGGGAAGCCGGCCTGCTGGAACATCCGAACGTAGAAGGGCGAGCGAGGGAAGTTGGCAAACTGCTGCCGCACGGCGTCTCGGGCCTCGGCAAGGTTATCGTGGACGGACACCGGGGTGTGGGCTATCAGTGGCGGGGTCTGCCGACCGGCCTCCCGGGCGCCCTGCTCCAGGGCGGGGAGGGCCTCGTCGCGTAGGTAGACGCCGGGGCAGACCCAGCTAATGGCGCCGTCGGCCTCGGCGCCGCAGAGGCGGAAGGCCCCGGGGCTCAGGGCCGACGCCATCACCGGGACGTCGTACTTCGTCCCCGTCTGTGCGCGGGCGGTGTAGTACTCGCCAGCCAGGTCGATGCTACCTTCCTGAAGCAGCCCCTTGAGGATGCGCAGGTACTCGCGGAGGTGCCCCAGGGGGTGGTGAAAGTCGGCGCCGTAGGCCTGTATCATCCCCGCCCTGCCGCTGGGACCCATGCCCAGGCGGAACCTGCCGCCGCTGAGCTGCGCCAGCACCTGGGCCTGCTGGGCCACCGAGACGGGGTGCCGCGGCCAGGTGGTGGTTATTGAGGTGCCCAGCAGGACGCGTTCCGTCTGGACCGACGCCGCGGCGAAGATGGTGAGAGGGTCCGGTCCCGAGACGCTGGTGGTCATCCAGGCGGCGGGGACGCCCAGCTCCTCGGCGCGGCGAATCTTGACCAGGGTTTCGTGGCTGTCCGCCGCGGCGATGTGGGCTCCGATTAGCTTATCAGGCATTGCTGGTGCTCCTTATAAAGAATATTTTGAGGGACACCCTCAAACTCCCGCCAGAAGGGGAAGGCCGCCCCTGGACTCCCCCTAGGGGGCTTTTTGAACAGACGATGGGTGATGTTCCCAGGAGCAATGGGCAAGGGGTCAGATGGCCAGGATGGTCTGCTTCTTCCGCTGGAACTCGTCGTCGGTGATGATGCCATCGTCCTTCAACGACGCCAAGGCGCGAAGCTCGGCCACGTAGGACGGCGGAGCGCCGTTCATGGAGGGTGGCAGCGTCAGGATGCTGGAGTCCACGTCCGCTATGGAGGTGACGCCGCAGTAACCCATGGCCTGGTCCAGCTCGTGGCGCAGGATCTCCAACACGCCTTGCACGCCGTCGGCGCCATTCGTTGCCAGCCCCCAGAAGAGGGGACGTCCGATGGACACGGCCCGGGCGCCCAGGGCCAAGGCCTTCAGGGCGTCGCTGCCGCGGCGGATGCCGGAGTCTAGGTACACCTCGGCACGGCCGTCCACGGCGGCGACGATTTCCGGGAGGGTTTCGATGGAGGAGAGGGTGGCGTCTATCTGCCTGCCGCCGTGGTTGGAGCAAAGGATGCCGTCCACGCCGTTTTCCACGCAGAGGCGCGCGTCTTCCCCGGTGCGTATTCCCTTTATTACGAGGGGCAGGGAGGTCAACGACCGAAGCCACTCAAGCTGGGAAAAGGTCAGTGGGACGGTGGGGGGCCGCTCCCAGAAGGAGGCCATCTCAGTGCCGGGCTCCAAGCCGAGCTGGGCCGCGTCTCCCATAAAATTGCCTAGCTGCGCCTGCACGGGCCTGAGGAAATCGTTCCGAACGTCACACTCCTTGGGACTGGACAAGGGCGTGTCCACGGTGAGGCAGATGGCGGCGTAACCGGCCTCCTCGGCGCGGCGCACCAGCATGGTGGAGAGCTTTTCGCCACAGTGGTAAAGCTGGAACCACAGCGGTCCGGTGGCAACCCGGGCCACCTCTTCGATGGAGTAGGTGGAGCTGGTGCTGAGGCCCAAGAGAGTGCCGACGGCGCCGGCGCCCCGGGCGGTGGCCAGCTCCCCTTCCGGGTGGGCGAAGGCGTGGCCCCCAGCTGGAGAGATCATTACTGGGAAGCTGATGGGTTGGCCCAGCACCGTGGTGGAGAGGTCGCGCTGGGTGACGTCGCGCAGGAAGCGGGGTCGAAGGGCGATGGCCTCGAACGCCTCGCGGTTGTGACGGGTGGTGACGCCGTCCTGGGCGCCACCGGCAATGAAGTCCCAGACGTTGTGCGGCAGGGCTTGCTTGGCCCTGGCCTCGTAGTCGAACAGACTCAATAGATCGAACGGCATGACTACCTCCTGCGAAGCCGGCGGGGCGCAAGGGCGCCCGGCGGCAACCGGCGTTAGGGAAATTCGAACAGGGGCAATGTTAGAGCGGAGGGTTTACGGAGTCAACGAAGGGAGGTGGGGGGGAGGGTCAGCCACAACGAAATCAATGCACAACTTGTATAGATCTAGTAGCTGGTTACCTGCACACAACAAGATATTGTAGAATACTTGTACCACTAATCGCCGAGGAACATATTGGAAATTTGTCCGGCATTCGTAGACGAAACTGGGGTCCTAACTGGCTCACTGACCACGCAACCCGTATACGGAATTGGATTGCTTTTGGTGGAGCAACCACAACTCGTTACAGACCCCCTATATGAGTTGCATTTCAATTTCGGGAGCACTCGAGCATCCCGGCGAAGCCAAATGCGTCGTGCAATCCTCGACGACGCAAGAGTGCCGACTCTGGGAGAACTGGATAGGTTGATGTGGGCAACCAGACATCACGAGTACAAATTCTCTGAAGTGACCAAGCACAATCTCCAACAATATATTGATCTGCTAAACCTCTATTTTTCACTGCCCGGTTTTGGATTTCATTCCGTATTGGTCGATCGCCTAGATCCAGAATTTAGTTTGGCGACACTGGGAGATGGTCCATGGGCTGGATACCTGTCCCTGGCAAAGGAGCTGCTCAAGAGGCGGCTCAATCGGATGGTATTTGCCATAGTGGACCTGCAAGGTAAACCCAAGGAGGCCAGATTGCGGCTAGAAGAAGTGGTCTGCTCGGTCCCAAACGTTGAAGGGTGCCTTCGCGCTACCTCAGATATGTCCGTATTCTTGCAGCTAGTAGACGTCCTGCTTGGATGTGTCCAGTTCGATTGGAAAGACCAGCACAATTACTATGGCGCAGGCTCCAGACGTGCCGAGGCCAAGCGTGACCTTACGACGTTTGTTAAGGCTCGTTTGGGTCTAAGACCGGAAGAGCCTATCCTAAGTGGCGATAGGAATTTCCTGGCAAGAAGGATCCCTCTCACGTTCATGGCGTGGAGATTCCGACCATCAAGATCGCTTAAAAAGAAAAGCGCGGCTATGTCCGGCGTCCATCCCGCGAACGGGACGACGTAGTCCGACCACTCCGCACTTTCAATATAAATCTACCATATCGGTATATGGGTGGCAACAATGTTTGCCACCTCGTACAGTGGCTAAGCCAGCGATATGGACCATGGACGATGCCCCCCTAATCCGCCGGGACGGCGATGGGCTCGGGGGCGGGCTCCAGCAGCGGTTTGAGGTAGCGGCCGGTGTGGGACTCAGGCGTCCGGACCACGTGCTCCGGGGTGCCGGTGGCGACGACGGTGCCGCCCAGGTCCGCGGCCCCGGGCCCCAGGTCAATAATCCAGTCGGCGTTCTTAATCATGTCCAGGTGGTGCTCAATGAGCATCACCGAGTTCCCGGAGTCTACCAGCCGGTGGAGCACCTTCAGCAGCGCGGCGCAGTCCTCAAACGATAGCCCGGTGGTGGGCTCGTCCAGCAGGTACAGGGTTTTGCCGGTGGCCCTGCGCGAGAGCTCGGTGGAGAGCTTCACCCGCTGCGCCTCGCCGCCGGAAAGGGTGGTGGCTGGCTGGCCCAGCCGGATATACCCCAGCCCCACGTCGCGCATGGTTTCCAGCTTGGGGCGGATCTTGGGGATGTTCCAGAAGAACTCCAGCGCCGTGTCCACAGTCATTCCCAGAACGTCGGCGATGCTCTTGTCGCGGTAGGTAACCTCCAGCGCTTCGCGGTTGTAGCGCTGGCCGAGGCAAACCTCGCAGGGAACGGTGACATCGGGCAGGAACTGCATCTCAACCTGGGTGTAACCCCCGCCCTGGCACGCCTCGCAGCGGCCACCCTTGACGTTGAAGGAGAAGCGGCCGGGGGCGTAGCCCCTGACCTTGGACTCCGGCAGGCTGGAGAAGAGGTCTCGAATGGGCGTAAAGGCGCCGGTGTAGGTGGCCGGGTTGCTCCGGGGCGTGCGGCCGATGGGCGACTGGTCAATGTTGACCACTTTGTCCAGGTTCTCTATTCCATCCACCGAGCGGTGCTTGCCGGGCCGGTCCTTGGCCTTGTTGATCACCTGGGCCAGCCGCTTGTACAGGATTTCATATATGAGGGTGCTCTTGCCCGAACCGGAAACGCCGGTAACGCAGACCAGCTTGCCCAGCGGGAAGGTGACATTGATCTTCTTGAGATTGTTCTCCTCGGCGCCCTTCACCACCAGCTTCCGGCCGTTGCCCGGCCTGCGCTGCGGCGGCACCGGAATGCGGCGCTTGCCGCTGAGGTAGAGGCCGGTTATGGAACCGTCGTTGGCCTTGATCTGGTCCAAGGTGCCCGTGGCCACTACCTGGCCGCCGTGCTCCCCCGCGCCGGGGCCCAGGTCTATGATATGGTCCGCTGCGCGCATAATTGCCTCGTCGTGCTCAACAACGATTACCGTGTTGCCCAGGTCCCGCAGATGCTTCAGGGTGCCGATCAGCCGGTTGTCGTCTATGGGATGGAGCCCCACGGTGGGCTCGTCACAAACGTATAGCACCCCGGTGAGCCCGGAGCCGATCTGGGTGGCCAGGCGGATGCGCTGGGCCTCTCCGCCGGAAAGCGTCCGAGCCGAGCGGTCCAGGGTGAGGTAGCCCAGCCCGATATCCTCCAGGAATTTTAGACGGGCGACGATCTCCTTCAAGATGGGTTCGGCTATCACCCGTTCCCGGGGAGTCAGGGGCGCCGAAGCTCCGTTGCCGCCGTCCGCCGAGGCGAGCTGACCTCCCCACGCCAGCGCCAGCGTCACCGGCATGCCGCTGACATCCATGATGCCGCGGCCGGTGACCTGCACCGCCAGCGCCTCGGGTCGCAGCCGTTTGCCGTGGCAGGTCTGGCAGGGGCGGGCCGCCATGTAACGCTCGATTTCGCCACGGATCCAGTCCGAGTCGGTCTCGCGGAAGCGGCGCTCCAGATTGGGTATGACGCCCTCGAAATTAGTGTCCCAGCTATACACCCGGCCGTGGTGCGTCTTGTGCCGCATGGTGACGGACTTTCCCTCGTTGCCGTACAGCACCAGGTTGATGACGGACTTGGATAGCTGCTTTACGGGCACCTTGTTGGAGAAGTTGTATGCCAGGGCCACGGACTCCAGCAGGCTGCCGTACCACGGGGAGGAGGAGCCAGCCCGGGACCAGGGCAGCACGGCGCCCTCGGCCAGCGTCAGGTCCTTGTTGGCCAGCACCAGGTCCGGGTCCACCTCCAGCTTGAACCCCAGCCCGGTGCAGGCGGCGCAGGCGCCGTGGGGGCTGTTGAAGCTGAAGGTCCGGGGCTCAATCTCCGGCAGGCTGGTGCCGCACTTCACGCAGGCGAACTGCTCCGAGAATTCCTGCTCGTCGCCGTCCTCAACGGAAATCTGCACCACCCCGTCACCCTCTCGCAGCGCCGTCTCAATAGAGTCGGTAACGCGGCCTCGCTCCACGTCCTGGTCAATGGCCAGCCGGTCCACCGCCAGGTCAATGTAGTGCCACTTCTGCTTGTCCAGCGCCAGGTTGTCAGTGTCCTCAATGCGCATTACCTGTCCGTTGACGCGGACCCGGGCGAAGCCGGCCTTGCGGGCGTCCTCAAAGACCTCTTTATGCTCGCCCTTTCGCCGCCGAATTTTCGGCGCCAGCACCATGATGCGGCTGCCCTGGGGGAGCGAAAGGACGGAGTCCACAATCTGCTGCACCGTCTGCCGCGCCACGGGCTGCCCGCACTTTGGGCAGTGGGGCCGGCCAGCCCTGGCGAAGAGGAGGCGCAAGTAGTCAAATATCTCGGTTACGGTGCCCACGGTGGAGCGGGGGTTGTGGGAAACGCCCTTCTGGTCGATAGAGATTGCGGGCGAGAGACCCTCAATGTACTCCACGTCCGGCTTTTCCATCCGGCCCAGGAACTGGCGGGCGTAGGCCGACAGGGACTCCACGTAGCGGCGCTGACCTTCGGCGTAAATGGTGTCGAAGGCTAGAGAGCTCTTTCCAGAGCCGGAGACGCCGGTGATGACCACCAGCTTCTCCCGGGGTATGTTGACGTCAACGTTCTTGAGGTTGTGTTGCCTGGCGCCCCGGATGACGATGTATTCCTGCGGCATCTATCCTTCCCTAATCAACAAGCCAGTCCCATTTTAGCACTGTGGCGAAGGTGTGGGGAGCGGCGAAAGAAGCAAAAGCGAATCGCCGTCAGATTCACCCGCCTACCCCTCCCGCGCCCTTCCCTCAATCCACGTCGATCTCACCGGGCCGAGGCGGCGGCTGTCCAGGCTGTCGCCTCGGTTGTCGCCCAGCACCAGGTATTCGTCCGGCCCCAGGCCCCACTCCAGGTCCAGCGCCGGGTCCAAGCCGTTGCCTTCGGCCACGTAGGGCTCTTCCAGCGGCTCTCCGTTTACATGTACCCGGCCTTGCGCCAGCGTTATCATTTCGCCGGGCAGTCCCATAATCCGCTTTAAAAGCGCCTTACCCTCCAGGGCGGGTGCGCGGAACAGCACCACGTCCAGCCTGGATGGCGGGTGATGGCGGTAGGCATTCCGGTCTATGGACACCTGCCCTCCGGAGCGGAGCGCCGGCGCCATGCTGTCGCCTTCCACGCGGTACCGCCGCCGTCCGAAGAATGACGCCAGCCGACAGAGCCGGCTGAAACGAATCAAGGCGGCCGAAGCCTTCGGCGAGTCCCGCATGACGATGTTGTCGTTGGCACTGGTACCGTTTTGCAGTATACTGCGCCGGTCTAAATTAGGCTCATTGGAAAGGAGCAGGCATGTCTTTTCTCAGCCGGGCAGTTGAAACCGTCCGCTCATTCCCAGCCGCCGGAGTGGCCCACGCCCACTGCGACGTTCCCTGCGGAATCTATGACCCACACCTGTCCCAGATAGCGGCCCACACCGTGGTACGCATGGATATGCTGATTGACGCCCTGGAAGCGCCGGGCGCCGGTGCTTCCGCCGCGGATGTAGCGGCGCATGCCAACAAGCTATCTCGTTACATCGCGGCCAAAGAGGAGCACGCGGAGATTGCCAAAAGGGAGCTTCGAATCCTCTGGGGGGACTACTTCAAGCCGGAGCATCTGAAGGACTACCCCAACGTGCATGACCTGTTCTGGGACGCCATGAGGGCGGGTTCCGCAGCGCGGCAGGGGGCCAGCTCCGCCGCCGCACAGGCGCTACTCAAGGCCACCCAGGACATAGCCGAGATATTCTGGAAGTCCAAGGGCGCCAACCCGGTGCGGCAGCCCTCCCGCCAGACATCCGGCGGCGAGATCGTATACCCGGGATAGGCCAGTAGAAACCCGAAAATCGGGCAGAGGCCCGCTGGTAAACAGCGGGCTTCTTACTTTTAGCGAAAGCTGCGGCTACGCGGCCCGGGGGCTGCGCCTGACCACACGCCGCGTTCCCCCCGCGGCGGTCCGCCGGGTGGCGGGCTTTTTGGTGGCGGGCTTTTTGGCGGCGGTAGTGCCGGGCTTTCGCCCGCGCCTGGCCGGCGCCGCCGCTGCGGGGGCTGCCGATGCCGACGCTCCGGTGCCCTGGTCAAACACGTCAAACAGGCCGAACAGCGGACGGCCCTTCCACATCACGTCCCTAGCATCATCCAAGCTGCCCCTTATGCTGTGCCAGGCCTTCTCTTCCGCCTCTTTGGTGGTCCAGACCACAAACGCGCCCACCTGGCCCTGCGCCCAATTATTGAACAGCGTATAGCTGCTCAACCCCTCCACCTGGCCCAACTCGGTTTTAAGCGCGGTGAGGACTTTTTCGGCCCGCTCCCGGGTGCCGGGATACACCGATAGCTCTGCGTAAACCAATCTAGCAAACAAAATTCACCTCCGGAATGCTGGCAATCCTATCGTCCCCGCACCAGCCTGACAATAGCCTGCTTATCTAGCAGAGACTCGAACTGTTGCAACATATCTGACATCTTCAAAAAAGTCCAGGTGGGATGGCTGGCGAATCCACCGCCCCAGGAGGCGTGATCCAGCGCTTCCTCCAGAGGAATCTCGCCTATCAGCGCGTCGTAGAGAACCCAGTCCGGCAGGGCCAGGACGAAATGATTGCTGCGGTACTCTTCGCTGTCCAACTCCGCCGAGTCCCGTTCTTCAATAGCGATAGGGTCTGCTTCAGCGTTCACCTTATACAGCCAGTTGCCGCCGTCATCCCCTTCAATGTTCACATAAAAGTAGGTGCCGGAGAGGCCTTTGAAGAGCTCAACCAGGTCCGGGTGCAGGTTGGGCTTGGATACCTGGGTAATGAAGCCCTCCCGGATCAGCCTTTTAATTAAGGGCTCTGTGGTGGTCATTGGCGCCACTCTCGGACCTTGACGTAGGCCTCAAGTCCAGCGCGGAGCACCTTTCGCTTGCCGCGGCGCCTTAAGCCCACCTTGCCCAACCGCTTGGGCGAAGCCTTGGTGAATATGTTGGGGTCAAAGCCTACCACCGGGTCGTAGGGCAGCGTGAGTAGATAGGGCACGTCGTACTCTTCGGCCAGTTCGCTGGCGTCGAACCCCTTGTTGCCCACTACGCCCAGCACCTGGGCCCGGGCCGCGTTGAGGAAATTGACGCTGCGCTCCACCCCCCGCTCGGCCAGAGGCCCCGCCTCGGCAACAATCACCACCTGGGGGTCCAGCTTGGAGAGGATGGTCTTGTTCTCCTCGGTGGAGGAGGGCGCCATGTCCACAATCAGATAATCAAAGGGGTCCCAGCGCAAGGAGCCGCACATATCTTCCAGCACCCTGGCGCGGCGGTCCGCCGACTGGCGGCTGGCGCCGGTGGCCGAGAAGAGGAAGCCCACCGAGGCGAATTGCAGCCCGTTCAGGTGCAACGGCTCAATTCCAAAGTCAGGCAGGGGCTTGTGCCGCTGATGGGGAATGTCAAACAGCAGATGCGCCACCGGGTTGCTGTAGTCGGCGTCCAGGAAGCCCACCTTGTGACCATCCTTGACAAGACCGCAGGCCAGGGCGTGGGCAATAGTGGTCTTACCCACTCCGCCCTTCAAAGAGAAAATGCTGTATGCCTTGGTGTAAGTATCAGCCACGCTTACTCAAGCCAAATCCAGGTAGGGGAAGCCACGGCGTCGCGGGGCCTTGGTGCTAGGGCGCCGTCTCGCGATTATGCCAGACCGTCCCGCTCAATTCGAGGGGGAAACGAGGGGAAAATGGAGTTTTTTGGCGTCGCGGCGTGGTAACGCTGGAAGCGTTTAGCCTCGCTCCAGCAGCCAGCGTGCGGCGTCTTTGGCGTGATAAGTGATGATGAAGTCCGCCCCCGCCCTCTTAATGCTGGTCAACAGCTCCAGGGTAACGTCCTGTTCATTGATCCACTCGTTTTCCGCCGCCGCCTTCACCAGCGAGTACTCGCCGCTGACGTTGTAGGCTGCAATGGGGTGGTCAAACCGGTCCCTGGCCCTGGCAATGATGTCCAGGTAGGGAAGGGCGGGCTTGATCATAACCATGTCCGCGCCCTCATCTATATCCGCCTGAATCTCGCGTAGCGACATACGGCCGTTGGCGGGGTCCGTCTGGTAGCTGCGCCGGTCCCCGGACTGGGGCGCCGAGTCCGCCGCCACCCGGAAAGGACCGTAGAAGGCGGAGGCATGCTTGGCGGCGTAGGCCAGGATGGGTATGTTGCGGAACCCGCCTTCGTCCAGCCCGCCTCGGATCGCCCTCACCTGACCGTCCATCATTCCGGACGGGGCCACCACGTCGGCGCCGGCCTGGGCGTGGGACAGGGCGGTCTGCGCGTATAGCTCCACCGTCTTGTCGTTGTCGACATGGCCGTTTTCCAGGACGCCGCAGTGCCCGTGAGAGGTGTACTGGCACAGACAAACGTCAGTGATAACCAATAGGCCGGAGACCGCCTGCTTGATCACGTGAATCGCCTCCTGGATGATTCCGTGCTCATGGAAGGCCTCGGAGCCGATGTCATCCTTGTGGGACGGCAGGCCGAAGAGGATCACACCCGGAATGCCCAGCTCGGCCACCTCGTTCACCTCTTCCAGGAGGTGGTCCAAGGAGAGGTGATAGGAACCGGGCATGGGGCCTATCGGCTCCCGAACGTCGCGGCCGTGGGTGACGAATATGGGATAGACCAGGTCTTTGGGGGAGAGCTCCGTCTCCCGCAGAAGGGTCCGCAGGGGCTCTCCTTCTCTGAGACGGCGCAGTCTTAGCTCCGGGAAGGCCACCATGGTTACCTAGTCACCTCTGCGATCAAAATAGTGTTTCTTCAGCGCTTCCACCAGACCGGGGACGGTATGCTGGGTGGCCACCAGGTCTACTCTTACCCCCAACTCCCGGGTCGCCGCGGCGGTTACCGGTCCGATGCACGCTACCAAAGGCGCTTCCAGCAGGCCGGACTCACCGTCCAGCAGCCCAACCAGATTTCGTACGGTTGACGAACTAGTGAAGGTAGCCACATCTATTCTACCACCTGTCAGCGCCTTCCGGGCCGTCTCTCTGGAGCCCTGAGGGGTCAAAGTACGGTAAGCGACGCACTGACGTACCTGGGCGCCGTGGCCCGCCAGCGTGTGCGCGAGCTGCTCCGGCGCGATGTCTGAGCGGGGCAGCAGCACCCTGCGTCCGGTAACGCCGGCGCGGGCCATCTCTTCCGCCACGGCCTCGGTGGTGTACGTGCCGGGCAGCAAGTCGGGCCGAAGGCCGTTGCCCTCCAGGGCCAATGCGGTGGCCAGTCCCACGGCGCACACCTTACAGCGCCCCAGCGCCCGGCTGTCCAGCCCCAGGGTGCGTAGCCGCGAGAAGAAACCGTCCACGCCGTTGACACTGGTAAACACCAGCCAGTCGATCTTCGATAGGCCGGAAATGGCCTGGTCCAGTTCGGTGAGGTCGTCCGGGGGGGCGATCTCTATGGTGGGTACCTCCACGGACTCCGCCCCCTCGTCGGCCAGCAAGCCGGACAGGACCGAGGCCTGGCTGCGGGAGCGGGTCACCAGCACTCGCAGCCCGAAGAGGGGTTTTTCCTCCATCCAGCTAATATCGCGGCGCAGCTTCACGGCGTCGCCCACCACCACCACCAACGGCGGCCCCAGCTCCGCTTCTTGGCCCTTGCGTACTATGTCCTTCAGCGTGCCGGTGACCGTCTTCTGGGACGGCCAAGTGCCCCGCTGGACCAGGGCCACCGGGGTGTTGCGCTTCATGCCGTTGTCCACCAGCGCGGCCACCACCCGCTCCAGGGCGCCCCACCCCATCATGACCACCAGGGTGCCGCCGGTATGGGCCAGCGCCTCCCAGTTGATGCTGGAGCGGGACTTGCCGGGGTCCTCCACAGCGCTGACCACGGTGAAGGAAGAGGCGGCCTCGCGGTGGGTCAGGGGTATGCCCGCGTAGGCCGGGGCCGCCACCGCCGAGGTTACGCCGGGGACTACCTCGAAGGGGATCCCCGCCATGGCCAGCACCTGGGCCTCTTCACCACCCCGGCCGAAGACGAAGGGGTCGCCGCCCTTCAGGCGGACCACCCGCTTCCCCTCCCTGGCGCGGTCCAAGAGCATCGGGTATATGTCCTCCTGGTGGGTGCCCACAGGTCCCGGCTCTTTGCCGGCGTATATGATCTCGGCGCCCTTCCTGGCTTCTCCCAGCAACGCGGGTTCCACCAGCCGGTCGTAAACTATGACGTCCGCCTCCCGGAGGCGCCGTAGCCCCTTGACGGTGATGAGACCCGGGTCTCCAGGTCCCGCGCCCACCAGGTACACCGTGCCGGGCCGGGGAGTCACCGCGTCTCGCTGCTGGAAAGCAGGCTGGAGGCTCCCATGTCGATGAGGCGTCGTAGGGCCTCCGCGGCCGCCTCGTGGGGGTTAGACGCCCGGCCCAGCGCCTTTGCTCGAAATAGACTCCGGCCGTCCGGGGAGGCCAGCACCGCGTGCAATGTCAGGGCGTCGCCGTCCACCTGGGCGTAGGCCGCGGCGGGGACCTGGCAGCCGCTGCCCAACCGCTCAAGGAAGGCCCGCTCGGCAGTGACCGCTAGTCGCGTAGGCAGGTGGTCCACGGCGCCAACCAGCGCGCTAACCTGTTCATCGTCCCGCCGGACCTCCACGGCCAGGGCGCCCTGGCCCGGCGCGGGAACGAACTGCTCAGTGTCCAGATACTCGGTGACCGCCGCCTCCAGGCCCAGCCGTTGTAACCCCGCCGCCGCCAGCACCGCGCCGTCGTAGTCCGGGCCTTTCGCTTTTTTCAGCCGTGTGTCCACGTTGCCACGGATGGACTTGACCTCCAGGTCCGGGCGCTGCGACAGCACCAGGGCGGCCCGGCGGGGACTGCTGGTGCCTATGCGCGCCCCCGGAGGGAGCTGGGCCAAGGGAAGGTCCCAGCGGTTTACAAGCACATCCCTGGGGTCGGCGCGGCGGCATAGCGCCCCCAGCGTTAGCCCCTCGGGCAGCACGGAGGGCAGGTCCTTCAGGCTGTGGACCGCCATGTCAATCTCGCCCCGCAGCAGCGCCTCCTCGATCTCTTTAACAAATACCCCCAGCCCCAGGCTGGATATGGGCGCTTCGGAGGAGCGGTCCCCGCCGGTGCGAATGACCCGAACCTCCACTTCGGCTTGCGGGTTGCCGCCCCGAAGTTGCCGCACCACCTCATCGGTCTGTATCAGCGCCAGACGGCTGCCTCGGGTCCCCACCACCACGGGCTTCATGGCCCGGCGCCGTCCCCGGCCAGCGATGCGAGGATCCCCTCCAGCGCCTCTTCCTCGCGGCCCTGCCGCACTAAGCGCACCAGCGCCATGTCAATGTGGCGCTGCCATAGCTCCGGCGCAACCGTAAGGCCGCGCCTTTTCACTTCCCGGCGGGCCTTGGAGAGCAGCGGCGTCAGCTCGGCGTAGTCCAGCAAGTCGCTGGCCTCCAGCGACTCCCGGAGCTTCCGCGCCAGGGCCGGGCTGGCCCCTCCGGTGGATATGGCGAAGACCACGTCGCCGCGCCGGACAACGGAAGGAGCAATGAAGCCGCACAGCTCTGGGGTGTCAACCACGTTCAGCAGCACCTTCCCGGCGTCCGCCTCTTCCGCCACGAGGCGGTTGACCTCCGGCCGGTCTGTGGCCGCAATGGCAAGGTAGGCGTTCTTAACGTCACCCGGCTCGAATTTGCGTGGATGCCAGCGGAGGCTGCCCGAATTCGCCAGGTCCTTGATAGACGGCGTGGCGTTGGGGCTAACCACGGTCACCGTGGCACCGCACTCCAGGAGCTGCCGTACCTTCCCCTCCGCCACCTTTCCTCCGCCCACAATGACGCAGACTCTCCCCTTCAGGTCCAGAAATACGGGGTAATAAGCGGCCATGGCGGTCCTTGCCGTAGAGATCGGCGGGGGTTAGACGAAGTAGCGGACCCGAGTTTTCTTGTACTCGCGGGTGCTGTAGAGAACCAGGTAGTCAGAGATGCCGGTGTCGGTTGAAATCTGCCGGACCACCTCTTCGCAGCCCTCTTTTGTCGTGGCGTGGACCATGGTGAAGTGGGTGTAGGGCCAGTCCTCAAAGGTGGGACGCTGGTAACAGTGGGTCACGGCGGGGTTCTGCGCCATGGTCATGCCCACCTCGTGGGCCTGGGCTTCAGGCACGATCCACACCGCCATGGCGTTGGCGCGAAAGCCGGCGCGGCGGTGGTGCAGCACGGCGCTGAAGCGCCGCATGATCCCGATCTCCTGGAAGCGGCGGGCTTGTTCGAAAAGCTCCAAGGTGGTCATGCCCAACCGGTCCGCCATGGCGTCAAATGGGCGTCTCACCATGGGTAGGTCCTCTTGCAACTCTCGGATCACCTGGATGTCTGACTCTTCCAGGGACACCGGCCGGTTCCAATCACCGGATTCCGGGCGGTCAAACCCGTCTGGGCTGTACTGGTGCGCCGCGCTTTTTCCCTGCACCATGTCGAAGTTAACCCCGATCTTGAAGAACCGGATGGTGGGCATCAGCCGGTGAGATAGCGCCTTGGTCTGACGGGCCATCTCATCAATCGACTGCTCCAGGTTCTCCT
The DNA here is from genome assembly GCA_965247585.1 of Dehalococcoidia bacterium. Lineage (GTDB taxonomy): Bacteria > Chloroflexota > Dehalococcoidia > Lucifugimonadales > CBDFHC01. The sequence goes on along the minus strand of CBDFHC010000005.1, from coordinate 558,483 downwards.
GTGGCGGCACGGCCAAGGTGAACCAGAGGTTGTAGTAGGAGCCCTCCCGGGCGTAGTTGTGGCTCACTCCCGGGTGGCGGTTGATAATTAGGGCGGCGTCATGCAGCGCCTGCGGCGGGTAGGCCATGGCCGCCAGGGTGGTCTTGTAGCCCAGCCGGCGTGTGTCGAAGATGGCGCTGATCTGGCGCACCACGTTGCCCTGGCGAAGGGTGGCCAGCCTCTCCAGCAGCTCAGCTACGGGGATGCCAAGCTCCTCGCTGATCTGGAGGTACGGCTCATCCACCAGCGGGAACTCCGACTGGATGATGTTCAGCAGCTTCCGGTCCAACAGGTCCATAGCCTGCGCCCGGCCGGCCGCCGCGCCGCCGTTCTCGGATGCCTCTGTTGTCATGGCCTTTTCGGTTGCGCTCAAGTCTCTAGCTCTTCCGATGCGGACCCGCACCACCGGCAAGCGGGAGGGGTCCAGATTCGCATTACATTGTAGCAGAATGCCGCCTTTTGGAAGGACAAGAGCCACCGCCGGAAGTGGCTTTGTGAACCATATCACAATGCCGCTCAGTGCGTCCACGCCTCAAGAACGCCTGATGAGACTGGTTGAGGCGCCGGCTGTTCAGGAGGCCCCGGCGTTCGATTGCGGTCAACATAACGATATGATAAAGTTAGGTTAGACGATTTTCGTAATGCTATATAACCTGAGTTACGCTAAGCATCGCCTGTTTCGGAAGCTTACACTGGAGATAAGCGACGAAAGGGCGCTACGGGCCATGGCCGAGGTGCCCAGAGAGGCGTTTGTGCCCCCCGAATACCGGCAACAGGCGTATGACGACGTGCCGCTGCCCATAGGGGAAGGCCAGACGATCTCGCAGCCGTTCATGGTGGCGGTAATGACCAGCCTGCTGGAGCTGCAAGGGGGCGAGCGCGTTCTGGAGGTGGGGACCGGCAGCGGCTACCAGGCGGCGGTGCTGTCTCGGTTGGTGCCCAAGGGGCGGGTTATCACCGTGGAACGGGTACCGGCGTTGGTGGATGCGGGGCGCGCCGCGCTTCGCAAGTTGGGTTGTCATAACGTGGAAGTGGTGGCCGCGGGCCCCTCCCTGGGTTGCGCGGAGAAAGGCCCGTTCGACGCCATCATTGTCACCGCCGCCAGCCCCAAGCTGCCGCAGGTACTGGTGGAGCAGCTTTCGGTGAGGGGCCGCATGGTGATACCCATCGGCGATAGGGAAAGCCAGGAACTGGTGAAGGTGCTCCGCACCGGAGAGGGATTGTCGGTGAGTTACGTGGGGCTGTGCCGGTTCGTCCCGCTGATTGGCCCGGACGCCTGGCCCGATTATCGGGGCTAGCCGTTGGGATGGCTACATCGGCATATTGCCGTATTTTCCACGCGGCTGATTACAACCGGCCCCAGCCCACTATTCCCTTCCTAAATTGCGCTTGGCGATTGATGGTCTCCGGTCACCATTGCTATACTTGAGTGCCGGAACGATTCCGGCGACCAACCGGGTCCGCCACACCGGCGCCTAGATATGACAACAGCCACACAATACGAGACCGTCATTGGGCTGGAGGTGCACGTCCAGCTTCGCACCAAGAGCAAGATGTTCTGCGCCTGCCGGGCGGACTATCAGTCGGCGGCGCCCAACACGCTGGTCTGCCCCGTTTGCCTGGGCATGCCCGGTGTCCTGCCGGTGATTAACCGGAAAGCCATCGAGTACACCATCGCCACCGGGCTGGCGCTGGACTGCCAGATCTCTGAACTTACCAAATTCGACCGGAAGAACTACCCGTATCCGGACCTGATGAAGGGGTACCAGATCTCCCAGTTTGACCTGCCCATCGCCATCCGTGGCGCCCTGGAGGTGGAGAGCGATGGCCAAAAGCGGACCATAGGCATAACCCGGGTCCATCTGGAAGAAGACGTGGCGAAGTTGCAGCACGTCCAGAGCGCCACCGGGGAGAGCTACAGCCTGGTGGACGTGAACCGGTCCGGCGTGCCGTTGATGGAGATAGTCGGCGAGCCGGATATCAGGTCTCCAGAAGAGGCGCGGCAGTACTTGCTGGCGCTACGTTCCATCCTCCAACACATAGGGGTAACCACGGGGAACATGGCGGAGGGGAGCTTCCGGTGCGACGCCAACGTGAGCATTCGGCCCATGGGAACCCAAGAGTACATGACCCGCGCCGAAGTGAAGAATATGAACAGCTTCCGGGCGGTCTATAACGCCCTGAAGTTCGAGGTGGTCCGGCAACAGGAGATCGTTGAGGACGGTGGCCGGGTAGTGCAGGAGACCCGGGGCTGGGTGGAGGAGCGGGGCGTCACGGTATCGCAGCGCACCAAGGAATACGCGCATGATTACCGCTTCTTCCCGGAGCCGGACCTGCCCCCGCTACGGCCCGGCGGTGACTGGGTTGAGCAGATCCGCGCTGGGCTGCCGGAGCTTCCTGCCAGGCGGCAGGAGAGGTTTCTGCGGGAGTACGGCCTTCCTATATATGACGCGGGGCAGCTCACCGCCGCCAGGGACACGGCGGACTTCTTCGAGGCGGCGGTGGAGACCAACGGCGCCTCGGCGGACGGCCTCAAGCAGCGGGCCAAGGCCGTCAGCAACTGGCTCCTGGGCGAGGTGGCCCGGCTGACCAACCGCGACGGCATAACGCTGGAGGAGGCCAAACTTCGTCCGTCCCACCTCTCGGAGCTGGTGGGGCTGGTGGACAGCGGCACCCTGGGTTCCACGCTGGCCAAGACAGTGCTGGAAGAGAGCTTTGAGACCGGAAAGTCCCCAATGGACGTGGTAGAGGAGAAGGGCTACACTCAGATTACCGATTCATCCGTAGTGGAGGGAGCGGTCAAGCAGGCCATTGAGGAGAACCCCAAGGCGGCGGCCGACTTCCTGGCCGGAAAAGAGACGGCGGCCAAGTTCCTTGTGGGACAGGTGATGCGGTTAACCAAGGGGAAGGCGAATCCGGCGGTGGCGGGAGAGATGGTGAAGAAGGGGCTGGAAGCGACGCGTAATAGCTAGCTAGAGGAATGATTTGGACAATATCCTAAACGCCGTTCAGATCCTAATCTCCGTCTCTCTGGTGCTGGTGATCCTGCTCCAGGTGAGGGAGATGGGTACGGGGCTCTTCGGCAGCGCCACGGCGGCCTATCGCGTGCGCCGGGGGCTGGAGCGGACCCTCTTCCAGCTCACTATTGTCCTGGTAGTCCTATTCATCTCCGTCTCAATCGTCAGCGTCAGACTCACCTGAGGGACCCCTGGTGGCGTCCCCGTCCCGTCCCGTAATCACACTCACCACCGACTTCGGCATGGCCGACCCCTACGTGGGCGTGATGAAGGGCGTTATTTTCCGGATCAATCCGGAGGCAAAGGTGGTGGACCTGACGCACCAGGTATCACCCCAGGACATTCAACAGGGCGCATTCCTGCTGGGCAGCAGCTACCGCTTTTTCCCCAATCACACGGTGCACGTGGTGGTGGTGGACCCGGAGGTAGGCTCCACGCGCCGCCCGTTGCTGCTGGAAACGCCCCAGGGGCGGTTTGTGGCGCCGGACAACGGGGTGCTTAGCCACGTGCTCAGGGACGGCGGCCCTTCGTCGCCGAACCCTCAGGGCCAGGTCTCCCTGCCGGAAGGCTGGCGCGCGTTCCACCTGACCAACTCCAGCTACTGGCTTCACCCTTTGAGCGCCACCTTCCACGGGAGAGACGTATTCGCCCCTTCCGCCGCGCACCTCACCCTGGGGGTTTCGCCGCAGGAGCTGGGCCAGAGGGTCCACGAGATTACCTGCCTACCGCTGGCGACGCCGGAGTGGCAGGGGGATAGACTCCAAGGCAGGGTGGTCCACATCGACCGTTTCGGCAACATGGTCACAGACATCCCCAGACATGCGCTGGACCAGGGCCAAAAGGTGGAGATAGAGGTAAAGGGCCGGCGAATCTCTGGCCTCCGCGCTTTCTACGCGGAGGGCGAAGGGCTGATGGCCCTCATAGGAAGCTACGATACGCTGGAGCTAGCGGTGAAGAACGGCAGCGCGGCGGCGGAGTTGGACGGGCGCATCGGCGACGCTTTGCTGGTATCGAGGGGTTCGTAGCCGGCGGGTTACTCCTCGTGCTCATCTCCGTGGTGGTGCTCTTCCGCTTCGTGGGCGCCTTCCATTAACGTCTCTATCTGGTGCTCGGCATCGTGCCGGTCCCCCGCTTGCACCAGGGCTATGGCTTCATCGGCCGCCAGGGCCGAGGGGCCTTCAACCAACTCCCGGTAGTGCTCCATGTGGTGGACGACGCCGTCGGCGTCATCGACTTCAATGGAGCTTAAGGCCATCCGCAGGTGCATAGCTTCGGGGGCGACCTCGGGCGCGGCGGCGCCGGTGAGCATGCCTTCGATATCGTGCTCCGCCTCGTGCAGGTCTCCTTGCTCCAGGAGCTCCATTGCCTCTTCCATATTGTGCAGATGGTCTCCGCTGACCAGTTCTATGATGCGCCCAACGTGGTGGACCGCCTCGCCAACGTCATCCACCTCCAGCGACAGCAGGGCCATCCAGTGGTGCAGCTCCACCTCCGCGTGGGCCGACGTGGGGGATGGCGTAGGGGTGGACGTTGGTGTGGGCGAAGCGCCGCAGCCGGCCAAAACTATGCCGACGATAACAACGAAGACCACGCCCACAGCCCGCAATTTCATAGTCGCCGCTTCTTCACTAGGCTGCCGTAGCCGCCTTGCTTTTCCATCGGGTCCACCCGCGAATTACGGAGTTGGCCCGGCCACTAAAGTAAGGGTAGATTTGGCGGCAACAGGGCGATAGTGACAAAAGTCACAATTTTCGGCGGTATTACGGCCCCAGGTGGAGTGAGGGAGGGGTGGCCGGCATGTGGTGCTGCTGGATAGCGCCTTTGCGATGTGGGACAGGCCAGTGTTCGGGATATATAGCCCTCGGAAGGCTGGGGTGGCTATAACCCCAGCTTGCCGGGGTTCATGATGTCATGCGGGTCCAGGGCCTTCTTTAGGGCGGCAACCACCTCCTGTCCCATGCCCATCTCCCGGGCCAGCAGGTGGGAGAGCTTCACGCCAACGCCGTGGCAATATTCCATGATTCCACCCATGTCCTGGGCCAGCATGAGCACCCGGTCCACGGCCACCGGCAGGTCCCCTTCCTTGGTCAGGTCGCCGGGCACCAGCAGCATGGAGTAGAGCTCCGGTTCGGTCCAGATGGCGTACTCCGTGACGCGGATGTCGTATTCCTTCAGCACCGCGTCGGCGCGGCGGCGGTACTCCAGCACCTGGGAGGCGGGGAGGGCCACGTGGAGATAGTCAAAGGCCCTGGACTGCCGTTCCCATCGTTCCTTTCGTGACCGGCCGGCCACGCTGTCGCGGTAGTGCTCGGCGATCTGGTAGCGAGTGTCCCAGTAGATGATGGCCTCGGTGGGACCCATGTCGCGCCCTTCCGCGGAGGCGCATACCTGCCCGGAACGGCGGCGCTGGGCCTCCACCTGCTCTTTGTACCCCTCGAAGACCAGGTAGAGGTGGACGCCTTCGAAGTCCTCAGTGAGGTCCACCACGGAAGGGCGGAGCCCGATGCCGAACATGCCGTTCACCGCCTGGAACCCCTTTTCGAAAGAGGGAAAACGGAAGGTGGAGAAGATCCGCTCTTCCGGCTTCTGGAAGACCCGCAGGGTGGCCTTTGTGATAACGCCGAAGACGCCCTCAGAACCGATGAATAGCTGGTTCAGGTTGGGTCCGCTGGAGTACTTGGGCACACGGCGGGTGGTGAGCACCTCACCTGAGGGGAGCACCACCTCCAGCGCCAGCACCTGGGCGCCCATGGGTCCGACGGATGCGCCGCGGTACCCTACGCCGTTGGTGGATATGGTCCCTCCCACGGTGGCAATGGGCACGCTCCAAGGGTCGTGTCCCAGCATGAGACCCTGGCCGTCCAGCGTCTTGGCAAGGCGCTCCAACACGGTGCCCGCCTCCACGGTGGCGGTGCGGCTCAAGGGGTCCACCTCCAGCACCCGGTCCATGGCGCCCAGGTCCAGGATAATCCCGGAGCGCAGGGGCACCAGCGCCCCCATGACGCCGGTGCCTCCGCCGTAGGGCACAACCGGGACACGGTGCGCCGAGGCCAGCTTCACCACGGCGGAGACCTGTTCCGTGCAGTTGGGCCGCACCACCAGGTCCGCGGTGTGGTCCAGCAGCGGCGCGGCGGCGAAGGCGCGGGAGGGAGTTAGGGCGTCAGTGGAGTATCGTTCGACAGTCTCCGGGTCCTGAATTACAGCGGAAGCGCCCAACAACTCCGTCAGCTTCTCAACCAGGGAGGCGTCCAGCACTTACCGGTCCTTTCTGGTCGCAAGTAAACCGGATGCGAGACTGACTGGACATAATGTAGGGGTAACGGGCAAATTTGTAGTTCCAGGCAATAAGATCAAAGCCGGGTTTGGGGTCCCTGGTTTACTCTACCGCCTGGCGTTGCCGCCAGAGCGTGCCTTCCGGCGTGTCCTCCAGGCCGATGCCCAGATCCCCCAGCCCGTTTCGAATGGTGTCCGCCATAGCGAACTCCTTGAGCTGGCGCAGCTCGCGGCGGATGGCCAGCAGGGTCTCAATGACCGTGGCGGCGTCGGCGTCCGCGGCGTGGGCGTCCGCCCAGCCGGCCAGGTTGTGATGCCCTGAGGCGTTGAGGTTGGCGCCCACCTGCGCCAGGACCGCGGCCACGGGTGCCAGGGGCGCCGTGCCGTCGTGGGACGTGTCCTCCAGGCTCAACCCCAGCACTCCGCCCAACTGCCTGAGCGCCTGCTGGGCCCCGGCCGGCTGCTGCCCCAGGTCCTTGGCCCGGTTGATTTCGTGGGCCAGGTCAAAGAGCGCCGCGATGGCCTGGGGGGTGTTCAGATCACCGTCCATGGCTTCGGTGAATTGCGCTTCAAAGGGCTGTGGGTCCGGCGCGGAATCCCGGCCGTCGGGGGAGGGACGGAGGGCGGTATGGAGCCGCTCCAGGGCCCGCTCCATGGCGGCGACGCCCTCGTCGCTGTAGCTGAGGGGGCTTCGATAATGGGAGCTGAGGAAGTAGAGCCGCAGGGCGTCCGGGCTGAAGCGCTCCAGCGCATCGGAGACCTGGACCAGGTTCCCCACGCTCTTGCTCATCTTCTCCTCGTCCAGGTTAAGGATCCCGTTATGGACCCACACTTTGGCGAAGGGTGTTACCCCGGTGTAGGACTCGCTTTGGGCGATCTCGTTCTCATGGTGCGGGAAGACCAGGTCCAAACCGCCGCCGTGGATGTCCACGGTCTCGCCCAGGTGCTCCAGGCAGATGCTGGTGCACTCGATGTGCCAGCCGGGGCGGCCCGGACCCCAGGGGCTGTCCCAGGAGGGCTCTCCCGGCTTGGCCCCCTTCCACAGAGTGAAGTCCATGGGGTTCTCCTTGCCCTCCAACACCTGCACCCGGGCGCCGGCGATCATGCTCTCCAACGAGCGGTGGCTCAGCTTTCCGTAGTCTTCGTCTCTATCTACCCGGAAATAGACGTCTCCCTGGGAAGGGTAGGCGAACCCGGCGTCCACCAGGCCCTGGATCACCTCCAGCATCTTGGGAATGGACTCGGTGGCCAGGGGATAGGCGGTGGGCCGCTTCACGTTCAGCCGGTCCATGCCGACGGTGTACTCTTCGATGTAGCGTTCCGCCAGCTCCGTGGTGGTGATGCCCTCCTGGTTGGCGCGGTTGATAATCTTGTCGTCAATATCGGTGAAGTTCTGGATGTGCCGCACCCGGTAGCCCTTGAACTCCAGGTAGCGGCGAAGAACGTCAAAAATGACGTAGCTCATGGCATGTCCCACGTGGCAGGGGGCGTAGGGGGTGATGCCGCAGACGTACATCTTGAGCTCGTCCCCGGAGGGAGCTAGCTCTTCGAGCCGTCCGGAAAGGGTGCTGTATAGCTTCATTCCTGGGTCTCTATCAACGCTACGGCGTAGGCGGCCATCCCCTCTTCCCTGCCGGTGAAACCGAGACGGTCCGTGGTGGTGGCCTTGAGGCTTACTTTCGAAGAATCGGTGCGCAAAGCGGCGGCAATATTCTGTTGCATTTGGCCCACAAACGGCCCCAAACGGGGCCGTTGCGCCAGTATTGTAGCATCGAGATTTCCCACCCGCCACCCGCGTTCTGACAGCAGCAAGCCCACTTTTTCCAGCAGCTTGAGGCTGGATATTCCCTTCAAGGCAGGGTCGGAGGAGGGGAAGTGGGCGCCCTTGTCCCCCAGCGCGGCGGCGCCCAGGAGCGCGTCCATCAGCGCGTGTACCACCACGTCGCCGTCGCTGTGCCCCTCCAGCCCCCGGTCGAAGGGCACCTCCACGCCGCCCAGTACCAGCGTCCGGCCAGGCGCCAGTGGGTGGGCGTCAAACCCCTGGCCCACTCGGAGGGTCAAGAGCTTACAACCCTGGATGGAGGGTTGTGGGCCAAGACCTCCGCCACCAGCAGGTCCTCCGGGGTGGTTATCTTGATGTTGCGGTAAGAGCCCTGGAACACCTTCACCGTGCCGCCCAGGCTCTCCACCATAGAGGCGTCGTCAGTGAAGGTCCCCTGGGCGCGCCGGTGGGCATCCGCCAGCAGTTCGTAGCGAAATATCTGGGGCGTTTGCACCTGCCACAGCCGCTCCCGGGGAGGCGTATCGGTGACCATTCCTTCCGGGTCGACCAGCTTGATGGTGTCCTTGGCCGGGACGGCGCAGACGGCGGCGCCGGTCTCCCGGGCCGTCTCCCAGCCGCAGCGCAAAATGCGGTGGTCTATGAGGGGGCGGGCGCCGTCGTGGATGGCCACCCAATCGCAGGGAGTAAGCGCCTCCAGGCCCGCGTTCACGGAGTCCTGGCGCCGCGTCCCACCTCGGCATACGGTGGCCAGCTGCTCCCAGCCGCGGCTTGCAAGCATCTCCCTGCCCTGGTCCATCAGCGTCTCGGAGAGCACCAGCGCGATCTGACAGACGCCGGGAAATGAAGCGAATACGCCGAGCGAGTGGGCTAAAACCGGGGTTCCGTCCAGGGAGGCGAACAGCTTGTCGATGCCGCCCATGCGCCGGCTCTCCCCGGCCCCCAGGAGCACCACCCCCAACGACCCGCCGGCTTCAATGCCGGAGTCGCCCGGGTTGCAGTGCATCTAATACTGGCCCCTGGGTTGAGCGAAGATTATCCGCCCGGCGGCGGTCTGGAGCACCCGAGTCACAATTACGGTCTGCACCGAGTTAATAAGCCGCTTGCCGCCTTCCACCACCACCATGGTGCCGTCGTCCAGGAAGGCCACGCCCTGTCCGGGCTCCTTGCCTTCCTGGATGATGTGGACCGCCAGGTCCTCGTTGGGAAGGACCACGGGCTTCAGGGCGTTGGCCAGTTCGTTAACATTGAGGACGACGACTCCATGCAGCTCGGCGACCCGGTTGAGGTTGAAGTCCGTTGTGAGGATGTAGGCCTTCATGGTCTTGGCCAGCCGGACCAGTTCGGCGTCCACCTCGGTGCCGTTGGTCAGGTGGGCGTCCAGGATCTGCACCGGCAGGTCGCCGTCCTTGCGCAGCTTGGAGAGCACCTCCAGGCCGCGGCGTCCGCGAGTGCGGCGCATGGAATCACTGGAATCGGCAATATGGCGCAGTTCATCCAGGACAAAACCGGGAATCACCAGGGTGCCTTGGACAAAGCCGGTCTCGGTCAGGTCCGCGATGCGGCCGTCAATTATGGCGCTGGTGTCCACCAGAATGTGGCCGTTTACGTGGCTGGCAGGATGGTTGCCCCGGTGAGTGGTGGGCGCCACGCCCCGGAAGTCACGCTCCCGCCGGACGCCGACGGAGACCCCGCCCACGCCCAGCACGGCGCTTATGGCCAGAGGGACTATCCAGTTGAGACTGCCGTCCAACTGGAAGAAGGGAATGGAGACAAGGACCGCCACCACCAGCCCAACCACCAAGCCGAGGGTGCCGGCCAGGACGGTGGAAGAGGGTATACGGTCTAGCTCGTTAAGGACGAAGCGCAACCCTTTGCCCAACGCCAGCGGTCCTACCAGGAGGCCCAGGACGGCCCCGGCGCCGATGCATACCAGGACCCAGGGGACGTACTCCGTTGAACCGTCCGCATTTTGGAAGGCAGCCGCGCCTACGCCCCAACCAGCCAGGGCAAAAATGACAAGGTAGACAAGCCGAATCAGCAAGTATGTAGTCACCCGACCACACCCCCAGACACTGCCACGGGCTACTGGAGAGAAGCTAACTAGTGAGAATAGTGCTTTATGTTAACTCTACTTGGTCTTTCCGTGGATAAGCGACTTGCGGCGTGGAATATTTGTGTCTTTTATGATACCACATTCCACTGAAATGGTGAACACCGTCTCAAAATGTGATGTTTAGTTAGCCTCGTAGCGGCGCCTGATTAACATATTCCGTAAACGCACCCACCGGAGCGGCCAAATCCGGCGGATTTAGGCCGATTTCGCGTGCGGGATTTTTTAAAACCGGAGGCGAGGGCACGGTTCTGCACCCTCCGGCCCCCGGAATCTTCGCTGCTCCAGGACCGGCTCAGAATGACCTGGTGGTGGACGGAAAGTGGAGTGGCGCGGGAGGCTCTGGAAGCCGTTTGGGCTTCTATCCCCGGCATGATCTGACATGTCAGCGGCCCCCGTTTGGTCAAACGGGGGCCGTAGCGGCGGAACGCCGGGGCTAGCCCGACGCCGCGACCGCCACCTCTATCACCGCTTTGAACGTAAGCTGGCCGTCCTGCTGGTCCACCAGCAGGTGGTCACCCTCCTTGAACTCGCCAGCCAGCAGCTTCTTGGCCATGGGGTTCTCCACGTACCGCTGCAGCGCCCGCCGCAGGGGCCGGGCGCCGTACTGCGGGTCGTACCCCTCGGCCACCAGCCACTCCACCGCCGCGTCGGAAAGCTCGAATGTGATCTGGTGATCGGCAAGGCGGTCCTGGACCTCATTGGCCATGAGAAGGACGATCTGGCCGATCTGCTCCCGGGACAGGGGGTTGAAGACGATAATCTCGTCGATTCGGTTGAGGAACTCCGGCCGGAAGGCCCGTTTGAGCGCCTCCTGAACAGAGTCCTTCAGCCGCTCCTCGTCCAGCACACCGCGCCCCTCGGTGTGGAAGCCCACCGGCGCCCGAAGGTTGCCGGTGCCCAGGTTGCTGGTCATGATCACCACGGTGTTGCGGAAGTCCACGGTGCGGCCGTGGCCGTCCGTCAACCGGCCGTCCTCCATGATCTGCAACAGGATGCTGAACACGTCCGGGTGCGCCTTCTCAATCTCGTCAAACAGCACCACCTGGAACGGTCGGCGGCGCACGGCCTCCGCCAACTGACCGCCTTCTTCGTAGCCAACGTAGCCCGGGGGCGCGCCTATGAGCCGCGATACGGTGTGCTTCTCCATGTACTCAGACATGTCCACCCGGACCATGCTCTCCTCGCCGTCGAAAAGAAACTGGGTGAGCGCCCGGGCCAGCTCGGTCTTGCCTACGCCGGTGGGGCCCAGGAAGATGAAGCTGCCGATGGGACGGCGCGGGTCCTTGAGGCCGGAGCGAGACCGGCGGATGGCCTCCGCGATGGCGGTGACGGCCTGGTCCTGACCGATAATGCGCCCGTGGAGGCTCTCCTCCATGTGCAGCAGCCGCTCCGCCTCCCCCTCCAATAGCTGGGCCACCGGGATGCCGGTCCAGTTGTTGATCAGCCGGGCAATATCCTGGGCGTCCACCACCAGGTCAATCTTGTGCTCCTTAAACCAGGCGTCACGCTCGGCGGTCAGCTCCGGCTCCAGGCGCAAACGCTGCGCCCTCACCCCGGCGGCGTTCTCGTAGTCGCCCCGTTGGGCGGAAGCCTCCTCCTCCGCGGTCAGTTCCCGAAGCCGCGCCTCCTTCTCCTTCAGATGGGCGGGAAGGCTCTCCGCGTCCAGGCGCATTTTGCTGGAAGCCTCGTCCAGCAGGTCCACCGCCTTGTCCGGCAGGTGGCGCTCGGTGAGATAGCGGTGGCTAAGCCGGGCGGCGGCCTCCACCGCACCGTCGTCGATCTTGACCTGGTGGTGAGCCTCGTAACGGGGCCGCAGGGCCTTTAGAATCTCCACGGTCTCCTCCACCGAGGGCTCGTCCAGGAACACGGGTTGGAACCGCCTCTCCAGGGCGGTGTCCTTCTCAATGTACTTCCGGTACTCGTCCAGGGTGGTGGCGCCGATGCACTGGAGCTCGCCGCGGGCCAGGGCGGGCTTTAGCAGGTTGCTGGCGTCAATTGCCCCCTCGGCGCCGCCCGCGCCCACCATGGTGTGTATCTCGTCAATGAACAGGACGATCTCGCCCTGGGCCGCCTTCACCTCGTCTATTACCGCCTTGAGGCGCTCCTCGAACTCGCCGCGGAACTTGCTGCCGGCCACCAGCGCGCCCATGTCCAGGGCCATGACGCGGCGGTCCTTGAGGGAACTGGGCACGTCGCCAACCACGATACGCTGGGCCAACCCCTCGGCGATGGCGGTCTTGCCAACGCCGGCCTCGCCGATAATCACCGGGTTGTTCTTCTTGCGGCGGGTCAGTGTCTGCATTACACGGCGAATCTCCTGGTCGCGGCCCACCACGGGGTCCAGCTTCCCCTCTTTAGCCAGGCCGGTCAGGTCAATGCTGTAGCGCTCCAGAGAGCGGTACTTCTCCTCCGCCCTGGGGTCGGTGACCCTGTGGGCGCCCCTGATCTTGGCCAGGGCCTGGTACACCTTCTCCTGGGTGATGTCCATTTCGGCAAGGATGGCGGCCGCGGGTCCCTGCTCCTCGGCGGTGGCGGCGATGAGCAGGTGCTCCACGCCGATGAACTCGTCCTTGAAGCGCTGGGCCTCCGCGGCGGCGTTCTCCATTAGCCGCTGGGAACGCGGGGTGGGGTAGACCTGGTTGGAGGGAAACTCCGTTTTGGGAGAGCTCTCCAGCACCTGCTCCACCTGCTGCCGCAGCGTCTCAACAGAGACTTCCAGGCTCTCCAGGATCTCCCCGGTCAGACCGCCCTTCTGGTCCAGCAGGGCCAGAAGGATATGCTCCAGGTCCCACTGGCTGTGCCGGTAGCGGCGGAGAATATCCTGGGACTCGCCCAGCACCTTCTGGGCCTGTTCGGTGAATCTTTCTGGGCGTAATACCATCTTCTTATTCCTCTCGTGGGCGGCGTCCGCGGTTGCCGCCGTTGGCCGGCCGCAGCCGCTTTACTTCGTCCGTTAGCTGGTCAATCTTCTGCTGCATCTGGTTGATGCGGTCCATCAACTTCAGCGCCACCTCCGCGCCGGCCAGGTTTACGCCCATCTCGTCCGTCAGCGTCTTGATGCGGCGCAACCTCTCGATGTCTATGACCGAGTAGAGGCGCTGGCGTCCGCCGGAACGCGAGGGGCTCAGCAGCCCGGCCCGCTCGTAGTAGCGCAGCGTCTGGGCGTGGAGCCCCACCAACCTGGCAGCCACGCTGATAACAAAATAGGGTTCGGTCTGCCGTTCTCGCTCAAACTGCATCTGTCTCGCTCCTGGCCATGGAAAGCAGCTCCTTGAGCCGCTCAAACAGTTCACGTTCCTCCTGGGTCAACCGCCTGGGCAGCTTCACCTTGGCCTTCACATATAGATCGCCCCGGGTCGAGGGGTCGCTAAGCCGGGGCATGCCCTGGCCGGAGAGCCGCAGGGTGTGGCCGTTATTGGTCTCCGCCGGGATTTTCAGGGCCACGCGGCCCGTGAGCGTGGACACCATCACCTCGCCGCCCAGCACCGCGTCCACCAGCGGGACTTCCACCTCGGTGGTGAGGTTGTCGCTCTTGCGCTGAAACCGCGGGTGGGGCCGCACGGAGACCCGAAGGTAGAGGTCTTGGCCGTCGTCGTCGCCCAGGGGGATATGGACCCTGGCGCCGTTGTCCACGCCGGGGGGTATCTTCACCTCCACGCGCCGCGGAACGCCTTCTCCATAGACGGCGGGAAACTCCAGGCGCCGCGTGGCCCCGGCGAACGCCTCCTCCAGGGTCAACTCCACCGGATGCTCGACGGTGGAGCGATGGACGCCGCGGCTCTCCTGGGAGAAGAACTCATCGAAATTGCCGCGCCGGGCGCCGCCGCCGAAGATAGACGAGAGGTCGCTGAAGTCGAAGGACCGTCCGAAGTGTTCGTCTCGCCGGTTGGCCCCCGCTTCCTGGTAACGGCCGGCGGTTTTCCAGCCCTCGCCGTAACGGTCGTACTTGGCACGGCTGTCCGGGTCCGAGAGGACCTGATACGCCTCGTTTACCTGCTTAAACTTCGCTTCAGCGTCATGGTCGTTGGGGTTCACGTCGGGATGGTATTGACGCGCCAGGCTGCGGTAGGCCTTGCGGATATCCGCCTCCGACGCGCCCCTGGGCACGCCCAGTATTTCATAGTAGTTGTTCATTCCCGCTGCCATAACTTTACAGCTACTATTTTAGTTAAAGGACGGTGATGTGTCAATATACATGATGGTGTGATAGAAAGTACTATTGTCGGATAAACATAAGTATACTTGACAGTATACTATCAACTATATAGACTTTGGGATGACAGGTCAGGGGAGCGCCCCGCCTGCGATTTGATAGCAGTATTAGGAGGCACAAGAATGGCAATCCAGCGTTGGGTACCCTTCGCGCACATGAATAGGATGGACCGGGAGGTGGACCGGATGTGGTCCCACCTTTTCCGGCCACTCCAGCAGTTGCCGCGCTACTGGGACGTGGACAGCACGGCCCCCTTGGACATGTACTACACCGATGGCATGCTGGTGGTAGAGGTGACCGCGCCGGAGTTCAAACCGGAAGCGGTGGAGCTGACCATCACCGGCACTGAGCTGAACATCAAGGGCGAGGTCAAGGCTGAGACGCAGGGGCAGGAGGGGCCGGAGCAGCACTACTTGGTGAGGGAGCGCCGAGTGGCCTCGTTTAACCGGACGGTGAGCCTGCCAAAGGGCCTGGAGACGCAGAAGGCTACCGCCAGCTACGAAAACGGGGTCCTCACGGTCACCATACCGCGCAGCGAGGAAGCCAAGCCCAAGCAGGTGAAGATAGAGGTCAAGACTCCCGCGGCCTTGAAGAGCTAACGCCCGGCGCGTAAAGGCAGGAGCCCTCGGCTCCCGGCAAAGATAGAAGCCCCCTCCCCAATGCAATCGGGGAGGGGGCTTTCAACTGCGCCGACTTGGCCGGGCAGTTGGGGGGTCTTGGCGACTGGAGGGAGCCGCCAAGGGACCAATCAAGAGGTGGCACACGCATCAGACCGGGCAAGGTGTTGCGGAGGGCCAAGCTGACCGTTTCCTACCTTCTCAAATACTGATACGTTCAAGGTGGGAGGGCAGTTTCACACTGGTTGGCATTGGGTACCAGGACTAGTCAGGCCGCCGCTGGATGGTTTTTGAGCTTGATGGGGAGTTGACGGCGTTCGTGAGCGATAGTACCGTGGCTCTCCTTATTGGTAGTGAGTTGCTTGGGTCCAGGCAGCTTGATATGGAGACTTCTGGCTAAAGGCAGCGTGAGGAAAAAGTCCTTCACGAATGGGGCCGACCCCAAAGTATAGCCCAACGAATCCAAGATTCTCCAAGAGAAGGAGCGAACCCCATGGTTTCGCACAACTACACGTACCAAGATTGTCTCGACAACTCCAAGAAGGTCTCGTGGAGGGAGGACGATGTGTTGGGAGGCAAGAATTTCGACTTCTCGAAGCGTTTCCTGCCGAATAGGTTGACCGGCGTGGATGAAATTGGATGTCTGAACAACGATGAGAAGCGTCAGTTGAATCAGATCGTGGGCAATGGCTACTGCCACATCTTCGCGTTCGTGGAGGAGTTTATCGTTCCCACGATAGCGGAAGAGGCTATGAAGGATGCCTATGGTGATGAAGTCAAGATCCGCTCACTACTGCGGTTCGCTGAAGAAGATCTCAAGCATCAGGAGCTTTTCCGGCGGTCGGTTCGTCTCTTCGACCAGGGTTTCGGCAGCGAGTGTGGCTTGATCCCTGGCCGGGAAGAGGTGGCGAAGGTAGTTCGGAGCAAATCTAAGCTGGCCGTCTTGCTCTTGACCACGGTTATCGAATGGTTCACGCAGCTCCATTACATCGAGCATGTGCGGGATGACGCTGACCTGGATGGGCTGTTCCGCGATCTCTTGAGGTTCCATTGGATGGAAGAGGCGCAGCACGCCAAGTTGGACACGTTGCTAATCGGCGAGGTGGCCGAAACGCTGACACCTGAAGAACGGGAGACAGCGATCGATGAGCTTATCGAGCTTGGCGGGGCGATCGACGGGCTCCTTTTGCAGCAGATCGGGCTGAACATAGAGGCACTTGAGGAGGTGACGGGCCGGACGTTCTCGGCTGCGGAGAAAGAGGAGATCACGGCGAAGACCCAGCGCGCGTGGCGGTGGACCTTCCTAGTATCGGGATTGGAGCACCCGAACGTCGTAAAAACGGTCTCTGAGTTGACGAAAGAAGGGCCAGGAAAAATAAAAGGCGTCGCCGAAGCGCTCTCGGCCTAGCACGTCACGCTCTCTCTGATTGGGCAAATTAGGCAGAGTTGAACTTCACCAGAAAACATGCTTGGCGGTGGTTGTGACGTCCCACCTGGACTTCTCCTATCGTTCCTAAGGCACAACCTCTTAAGCCCGGACGGAACGCCGCCGTTGGCCGGTCAATCCAGAAGGCCTATTAGTCGCGTTGCCGAATATTGCAAAGCTTCTGCTCCATCCACGAAACCTTAGACGGGACCAACTACCGGTAGCCCTTCGCCTGCGTTACTTACCCAGCTCGATAGCGACGTCCACCGGGTGGGCAATCATGTCGTACACTGGGGAGCGGGACTTGGCAACCTGGATTAGCTCCTGCAGGATTTCTTCCGGCACATCACCCTGGACTTTCATGGTTACCTTGACGTCGCTAAAACCACTCCTGACCTTTTCATCCATTCCAAGGAAGCCGTGGAGATCGAGATTACCTTCCAAAGTCGATTCGACGGAGGTGATCTTGTGTCCCCTGGCGGCCGCGTGATAAACGAGGGTGGTAGTTAGGCAGCCCGCCAGGGCGTGTAGAACGTATTCCACTGGGTTCGCTGACTGGTCCTCGCCAAGTAGTACCTGATGATCAGCGTTTTCCAGCACGAAACCTTCCCTTGTCTGAGTCTCAAGGGCCCCGAAGAAGTTGCCTACATTGCTAATGTTGTGACCACCGTTCGCCCACTTATTTGTGATACGAAATTGAAAATCCGCGACTTTCGGATTCCCGCTGACCGCGTCAATGACTCCGAAAAGTGTGTCAACGTTTACGCCATTTACGATTCCCTTCTGTGTCGCCATGTCCTTTCGCCTCCCTTTTAATTCTGTTGTTTGGGGTTCTCCGTGGGTCTGGCATACGTGCCGGTTTACTGTGCTGGTCACGGCCAATGGGATTACACTTCAAAAACTAAATTTTGTGCTAGTACTCAGTCAACTCGGTTTTGGTAATTGTTTAAGAAAACGTCTAAGGTTGATACCCTTTTTTAGGAGTGTTGACGTAGGAGGGTGGCAGCCATGGGACGAGAACGGTATGTGGTCCGGTTGGAAAGGGAAGAACGAGACCAGTTGGAACGACTGATTCGCGGGGGAAAGAGCCCAGCGCGAAAGGTTGCCCGGGCCCGTATTCTGCTAAAGGCAGATACGGGCTGGGGGGTGATGCGCATCGTGGAGGCGCTGGACACGTCTGCGGGTACGGTGTGCCGTACCAAGCGGCGGTACCTGGAGGGAGGACTGAAGCGGGCCTTGGAGGAAGATCCTCGGCCAGGACATCCGACCAAACTGGATGAGCGGGGGGAAGCGCACCTGATTGCCCTGGCGTGCAGCGAGGCCCCTCCAGGCCATGACCACTGGACCCTGCGGCTCCTGGCAAACAAGGTGGTGGAGTTGGGGCTGGCGCCCTCCATGTCCCACGAGGGAATTCGCAAGCGGTTGAAAAAAACAGTCTCAAGCCGTGGCAGAAGAAGGAGTGGTGTATTCCCCAGGTGAGCGCCGAGTTTGTGGCGTGTATGGAGGATGTGCTGGACCTTTACGCGGAACCCTATGACCCAGAGCGCCCGGTGGTCTGTTTCGACGAGACCTCCAAGCAGTTGCTGGCGGAAAAGAGGTCTCCGATCCCGCCCAAGCCGGCACGACGGGAGCGATACGATTACGAGTACCAGCGCAATGGCACCCGAAACCTGTTCATGCTGTGCGAGCCCCTGGCGGGCTGGAGGCATGTGGCAGTGACCGAACGTCGTACCATGGTGGACTTCGCTCAGCAGATGCGGTGGCTGGCCGATGAAGCTTACCCAGCGTCCGAGAAGATCCGGGTGGTGCTGGACAACCTCAACACCCACAAACCAGCTTCCCTCTACGAAACCTTCGAGCCCAAGGAGGCTAGGCGAATACGCAAACGCTTGGAGTTTCACTACACTCCCAAGCACGGTAGTTGGCTCAACATGGCAGAGATCGAGTTCAGTGTCTTGGCCAGGCGAGTCCTGCGCCGGCGTATTGCCGATGAAGAGACTTTGAGTGGCGAGATCGCGGCCCTGGAGGCAGAACGAAACCAAGCCGGAGCAACCATTGACTGGAGATTCTCCACTGTGGACGCCCGAGTCAAGCTTCACCATCTCTATCCTGCCAACAATTAGGTTGACTGAGTACTAGTTCTAGGACCCCCAGAAATCTAGGATCACTTCCTTCCTCAGTCGAATGGCATTGTAAACGGCGGAGTAATAATGTGCCACAGAGGCGGTAGAGCCGCGACTGTGTCGGCGGTTTAAAATTCTACCGCCCGAAGCCTTCTCCCTAAGCTAAGAGTAAGCATTGGGTGGGGAGGCTGGAGGGATGTACACCGTGGACCTATACCTGAGAGTTCGCCGGGCCCATCAGCTCGACCATCGCGGTGTAAAAGTCCACCAGCGGTTACACTTTGCTCACCAGGGTAGCTACCGCTATGGCACTAACAATGGCGCCCACCGCCAGGGCCAGTGGAATGACAGCGGCCACGGCGGCCCTGAAGGCCAGCAGCAGAATGACCAGGCCTATCGCCAGAGAAAAGTTCAGGACCCGCCCGAAATCCTCCTCTATGATCCGGTCAGATTGGACCTCGACAGAGAGCGCGCCCACCATGCCGATTTCGAAACCGGGCGCTGCCCTCTCGGCAGCGGCAACCGCCTCTAGGATGACTTCCACTTTCCTGGAGGCGTTGCCTGGCTCGATTTCGAGGACCCCCTAATCGCCCGGCGGTCGTCGGATACCATGGAAGGGTCATCGGTGTCGTAGTAGGTAGCTACCCGCGCCACCTCGGGAAGGGCTTCAAGCTGCCGCGCGACTCGTTCAACGGTGGATACATAATCCGGGTGGTCAACGGTGAGCGACGGGTTCAGGAACACCAGCTGCTCCGTTGGTTCTCGCCGAGGCTGGTCCGCTGGAACGGGTGCCGAGAACCTCTCTTCGATGAGGTCTTGGGCCTTACCCGCTTCTCCCGGGGGCCTCGTCGTCGTCCCTGGTGTCAGTGCCGACGCCGATTATGATGGCCATGGATATGACCACCACGGCCACGGATGCGCCGAGGATCCACCAACTGTGACGGGCGCTCTAGGTCGCTATGCGCCCGGTGAACGCAATTCCCGTCCCGTTCTTGGTATTCCGCATGCTGCCGTACCTTCTCTTTGTCTAATCTCGTCCGAGGACGGTTAGTCTGGGTCTAGGCGCCACTTTACCGCCTGAGGTTCTTATAACTTGCAAACGGGACGTCTGTATCCGCACGCCGCCCCGCATTTCAGGGCTGAGCGTACCGTTAGCGGGCATCAGTTTAATCGTCCTTTGGAATGCGGAAAAGTCCTCCATTAGAATGAGGAATTCCTTCAATTGACACCTCAATAGCCCGCTGATACCATCGTCTGTACGGTCGCTCTTGCGGAGCGGCCCTATTTAAGAGACCAAGAGAGAACCCCAGTGTCCTTCGTTACCGCCCTCCGGTGCCGTGAATGCGCCCGGGAATACCCCGTAGAACCCCTAAACGTTTGCGATTTCTGCTTCGGTCCGCTGGAAATCGCCTACGACTACGAGTCCATTGCCCGGCAGATATCCCGGGAGCGGGTGGAGAAGGGTCCCCTCACCATCTGGAGATACCAGGACCTGCTTCCAGTGGACGCCGAGAACGCGGTGGACATAGGCGCGGGCTTCACCCCCTTGATCAAGGCCAAGAACCTGGGCGAGGCGCTGGGTCTGAACAACCTGTACATTAAGAACGACAGCGTTAACCCGTCGTTTTCGTTCAAGGATCGAGTGGTGTCGGTGGCGGCCACCAAGGCGTTGGAGTTCGGGTTCGACACGTTGAGCTGCGCGTCCACGGGCAACCTGGCGGGGGCCGTGGCGGCCCACGCCGCCCGGGCGGGCATGCGCTCCGTGGTGTTCATTCCCGCGGACCTGGAGGCGGGGAAAGTTATCTGCGCCGCCATCTACGGACCCACCATTGTCTCCGTCCAGGGCAGCTACGACGAGGTGAACCGGCTGTGCAGCGAGGTGGCGGACAACTACCACTGGGCATTTGTTAACATAAACATGCGCCCCTTTTACGCGGAGGGGAGCAAGACGCTGGGGCTGGAAGTGGCGGAGCAGTTGGGCTGGCGCTTTCCACAGCACGCCATTGTGCCCGTGGCCTCCGGGGCGCTGCTGACCAAAATATGGAAGGGCTTCAACGAGATGGTTGACGTGGGCCTGATGGAAGGCCCGGTGCCCACGCGTATGTACGCCACCCAGGCGGTGGGGTGCTCCCCCGTGGTGGACGCCTACAACGCAGGGGAAGACGTGGTGAAGCCGGTGCGCCCCAAATCCATTGCTAAGTCGCTGGCCATCGGCAACCCCGCCGATGGCGTGTACGCCATAAGGACCATGAATGACGCGGGAGGCGCGGCCCACGCCGTCCAGGAGGAAGAGGTGGCTGAGGGGATGAAGCTGCTGGCGCAGACGGAGGGAATCTTCACCGAAACGGCCGGGGGCGTGGTGATCTCTGGGCTGCGCGGCCTTGTTAAGCGGGGTCTCATAGGGCGGGACGAGCTGACGGTGGCGTACATCACCGGGAACGGGCTAAAGACACAAGAGGTGGTAATGGATGTGGTGAAGCCGCTCTCCATTCGGCCGACGATGAAAGAGTTCGAAGAGGCGCTACACGGCCTCTCCGCGGCGGGGCGGTAACCCCATGGCCAAGCAGAGGGTGAAGTTCACGTTTCCCACGCAGTTGGTTACCGACCCGATTATCTATGACCTGGGCCAGAAGTTTCGGATAATCACCAACATCCGGCGCGCCGACGTACGCGAGGAGATGGGTTGGGTGGTGCTGGAGCTGGAGGGCGAGGAGACCGAAATTCAGGCGGGGTTGGACTGGGTCGGCTCCGTAGGAGTCAGGGTTGACCCGGTGGCAGGGGACGTAATAGAAGGTTAGCCGGCCGCGCGCCAATAGCGCAGCGGTCCAAGGAGGATGCCGTAATATGGCAGTCATGGTAAGGGTGCCCACTCCGCTGAGACGTCTGACCAACGGCCAGGACAAGCTGGAAGTCGAGGCGGCCAGCATCTCTGAGATGATAGACCACCTGGAAACAGGTTTCCCAGGCTTCAAAGAGCGGTTGCTGGATGAGAGCGGGGAGCTTCGCTACTTCGTCAACATTTATCTGAACGGTGAAGACGTGCGGTTCCTGGAAGGGGTCGGCACAATCACCAATTCCGGCGACGAGGTGAGCATCGTCCCCGCCGTGGCCGGCGGCTAGCCTCTCAGCCTGGACTCCAGCCACTTCTCCTTCTGCTTCATTCTGGCCGTTTCGTCGGTCGGTTTGTAATTGGAGAGGAACCCCTGGGCGAAGGTCTGGAAGGTGCCCTCAAGGATGTGCGCCCGCATGCGCGCCATCAACCGGTGAATGAACCTGAGGTTGTGCAGTGTCGCCAGCCGCAATCCCAGCAGCTCCCGGGTCTTGAACAGGTGGTTCAGGTACCCAACGTCGTAATCCTGGCAGGTTGGGCAGTCGCAGGCGGGGTCCACCGGCCCTTTCACGCCGCTGAAGCGCGATGCGCTCAAGGTGATGCGGCCGGCTGGAGTGAACACGGCGCCGGTCCGGGCCACCCGGGTGGGCAACGCGCAGTCGAACAGGTCAACCCCGCGGGCGACGCATTCCACCAGGTCCTCCGGGGAGCCCACGCCCATAAGGTACCGGGGCCTCGCCTCCGGGAGACTGCGGTCCATCAGGTCCACGGTGGCGTACATCTGTGACTTGGTCTCTCCCACCGCCAGCCCCCCAACCGCGTAGCCGGGGAACTCCAGGGACGTAATGAACTGGGCGGACTCCCGGCGCATCTCTTCTGAGATTCCCCCTTGGACGATTCCGAACAGGGGCGGGCCGCCGTCCAACGCTGCTTGACGGCACCGGGCCGCCCAGCGGTGGGTGCGCTCCATGGCTTGTCTCACGGTCTCCTCCGGTCCGTTGGCGGCAACGCACTGGTCGAGGCACATCATCACGTCCACACCCAGGCGCCGCTGGTACTCCACCACCTTCTCCGGCGTGAACAGGTGGCGGCTGCCGTCAACGTGGGAGCGGAACTCCATCCCGTTGTCGTCAAACCGTACCAAACGGCCCAGGCTGAAGGCCTGAAACCCACCGCTGTCAGTCAGTATCGGGCCGTCCCAGCTCATAAACCGGTGGAGCCCTCCCATCTCCTCAATCACGGCGATGCCTGGCCTGAGGTAGAGGTGGTACGTGTTGCTTAGGAGGATGTCGGCGCCCAACTCCTTCACCTCCCGGGCCGAAAGCCCCTTCACGGTGGCCTGGGTTGCCACGGGCATGAAGGCGGGCGTGGTCACCCGGCCGTGGCCGGTGTTCATGTGGCCTGCCCTGGCGCGGCCGCCGCGGGCCTCCACCTGGAACTCGAAGCGTTGGGCCATCATCCCACCCCCGACACTATAAGCTGGGCGCCGATGCCCAGCAGCGCCAGCGACAGCAGCCGCATCAGCCCCCGTGGCCTGAAGCGGCGCGAGGTCCGCACCGCAATCTGCGCGCCTACAATCATCCCGGCTCCAATGAGCAGCGCCGGGACTATATCTACGTTATTGTCCACGGCGTGGGCCGCGCTGCCTATGGCGGTAAAGAGGACTTGAGAGACTACCGAGGTTGACACCGCCACCACCATGGGAAAGTGGAACAGGTAGACCAGCGCCGGGGTGCGGAGCGGTCCGCCGCCCATGCCGAAGAAGCCGGCAGTGAAGCCGAATGCGCCGTTGGTCAGGACGGCCATGGGCTCATTGTAAGTGTAGCTGTACTCGCCGCTCTGCGCAGTCACCACGGTGCTGGTGCGGGTTCCCAGGCTGCTGACCTTGCTCCACCAGCCGGGTCGATTCTTTACCGCCGCCCTGGGAGTATCTGGGTCTCTGGCCTTATCCAACCGGGGTTGGAGGATGATGTAGACGCCCAGCGCCACCAGGATGACGCCGTAGATTATCTGGAATGAGCCAGACGGCACGTGGCCCAATCCCACCACCCCCAGCACCGCCCCGGGTATGGCCGCGGCGCTGAACAGCATGGCCGCCCGGAGGTCCACCTGGCGCAGCCTGAGGAACGAGGCGGCGCCGGAGGTGGAGGCGAGGAAGACGGTGACCAGGCTGGTGCCCACCGCCACCTCGTGGTCCACGTCGAAGACCACAATCAGTAACGGCGCGATTATGAATCCGCCCCCCGCGCCGATGAGGACGCCGTAGGTGCCCGCGCCTAGCCCCAGGGCCAGGAGCGCCACCGTCAGCCAGGGCGTCAGATCATCCATTGGGGTGGAAGTCCACTTTAAGCACCGAGCCTAATATACATGAGGTGAGCGCCGAACGTAGCTGCCTTAGCCCCCAGAGCGGACGGAGGCAGCGTGGGCCGGTATCTTGAACGGAATCATCCATAGCGGTGCCGGTCTAAACCGGCATGCCGGGTTTTCCCACAAAACTGGACCGGCTCCCGGTCAGAGAGACCCACCAAGGGAGGAGTGTAGAGGGGCTGTGCCCCTCTGCCGGGAGTCTGAGGGTGTCCCTCAGAAAACCTTTTAAAAACCTTTCTGGGCGGGTGGGTGGGAACCACCAACCTGTGATTTGTAGCCCTTAGGAGCAGCCAACTATCGCCCTGGCTGAGCAGCACCGAAATAGTTCATACCGCGTACAGGTGGAATCTCCCAGCCTACAATTTTCATCCATAGCGGTACCGGTCCCAACCGGCATGCCGGGCTTCCCCCAGACCGAGCCCACCGCCAATGGTATAATCTTCTCGTGAGGCTGCGGGAGCTGCATCCGTGGCGAGTTACCATCGCCCAGGGGAAGGCCATTCAAGAGCGGCTGGCCCCCCAGGTCTCCTTCGTCAACGCGCTTGCCCCCCAGGTGCGGTGCGTCGCGGGGCTGGACATCTCCGGCGCCGACCAACAGGGCCAATCGCTGGGCGCCGCGGTAGTGTTGAGCTACCCTGGCCTGACGCCGGGGGAGGTGAAAACGGCTAAGGTAGAGCCGGGGATGCCCTACGTGCCGGGGTTCCTATCTTTTCGAGAGGTCCCGGTGCTGGCCGCCGCACTGGAGGCGCTAACGTTGACGCCGGACCTGGTGTTGGTGGACGGGCAAGGCTACGCGCACCCGCGCCGGTTCGGGCTGGCCTGCCATCTGGGCCTGCTGATGGAGTTGCCCACCATCGGCTGCGCCAAGTCGGTGCTGGTGGGAAGCCACGGCCCGCTGGGGCTGGAGCGGGGCAGCACCGCGCCGATGATGGACGGAGGGGAGGTAGTGGGCATGGCCGTGCGCACGCGCACCGGAGTCTCGCCGGTATATGTATCAGTGGGGCACAAAATTGACTTCAAGACCGCAGTGGAGTGGGTGCTGGCATGCGGCGACGGCTACCGGGTCCCGGAGCCGACTCGCCTGGCGCATCATGCGGCGTCCGGCAGGCTAACCTTGGCGCCGGCGCCTTCGTAAGTCAAAATCTAAAGAACGCGGCGCCCCTCTGGGGTGCGCCGGAATTGGAGAAAGGACGGGGAATGCAGGACCTGAAGCAGAAGCTACTGGAGATAGTAGAAAAGGTTGGCCAGGTGCAGGAGCGTCTTTGACGTCCCTGCTAAAGAAAACGAGATAATACGAATAGAAACGGAGTCCGCCGAGACCTCGTTTTGGGAGGACCCTAAGGCGGCGCAGTCCGGCATGCAGCGGCTCACCCGGCTCAAGGAAACGGTGGACGCCTGGCGAGGGCTGGAGGCGCAGGCCGCCTCTCTGCTGGAGTTGGTGGAGATGGCCCAGGGGGAGGAGGACCCGTCACTGGAGGAGCAGTTGACCCAGGAGACGGAGCAGTTCTTCGACGAGTTCCATGCCAAGGAGTTCCAGTTAACCCTGTCCGGTCCGTATGACGACCGCCCCTGCATCATATCGGTCCAGGCCGGCGCCGGTGGAGTGGACTCTCAAGACTGGAGCGAGATGCTCCTTCGAATGTACCTTCGGTGGGGCGAGAAGCACGGCTACAAGACCCAGCTTCTTGACCTTTCAGAAGGAGAAGGGGCGGGCATCAAAAGCGCCACCATTGAGGTAGAGGGCCCCACGGCCTACGGCTATCTCAAGGCGGAAAAGGGCGTTCACCGGCTGGTACGTCTCTCTCCTTTCAACAACGACCACCTTCGGCACACCTCATTCGCGCACGTGGAGGCGCTCCCGGTAGCGGAGGAGGAGGACGTGGAGGTGGTTATTCGCCCGGAAGAGTTGAAGATGGACTTTTTCCGCTCCAGCGGGCCCGGCGGCCAGAACGTGCAGAAGGTGGCCTCCGCGGTGCGGCTGACGCACCTACCCACGGGCATCGTAGTGGCGTGCCAGACCGAGCGGTCCCAGCACCAGAACCGGGAGTACGCTATGACGGTCCTTCGCGCGAAGCTATTGCAGCGGAGAATGGAAGAGCGGGCCAGGGAGGTGGAGGAGATCCGTGGCGAACGGCAATCGGTGGAGTGGGGCAGCCAAATCCGCAGCTACGTGTTGCACCCGTACAAGCTGGTGAAGGACCACCGAAGCGAATACCAGACGTCCAACGCCGAAGCCGTCCTGGACGGTGACATAGATGGCTTCCTCAACTCCTACCTGCTCTCTACGGTAGGCCGGCAGCCGGAGTAGGGATGGTTTTAGGGGGGTAGTTTTCTGAGGGGCACCCTCAGACTCCCGCCAGGTGGGAATTCCCCCTCTGGACTCCCTCTTTTGGGCATGTTAGAGGGATGGGAGGGTGGCGTTTGGGGAGGTGGCCAGGGGCCGCGGGGCTAGCTGTCGGAGGCCGAGTTGTCAAGGCCAATCATGTGGCCCAGCTTCTCCTTCTTCGCCCGCAGGTAGCGCACGTTCTGGTCGGTGACCTCCACAGGCATGGGCACCCGCTCCACCACCTCCAGGTCAAAGCCGCTGAGGCCGACGATCTTCTGGGGGTTGTTGGTGAGAAGCCGAATCTTTCTCACACCCAGGTCTGAAAGGATCTGCGCCCCAATACCGTAGTTCCGTAGGTCCGGCTCAAATCCCAGCTTTTCGTTGGCTTCTACGGTGTCCAGCCCGCCGTCCTGTAGATGGTAGGCCCGAATCTTGTTGTGCAGCCCAATGCCGCGGCCTTCCTGCCGCATATACAGAAAAACGCCCTTCCCCTCGTCGGCAATGGCCTTCAGCGCCTGCTCCACTTGATGGCCACAATCGCAGCGCAGGCTGCCAAAGATGTCCCCGGTGAAACACTGGCTATGCACCCGCACCATCACCGACTCGTCCGGCTGCCAGTCTCCCATCACCAGTGCCACGTGCTGGTCCGAATCGTAGCGGGCGGTGAAGCCGTGGATGGTGAAGTCCCCGTACTTGGTGGGCATCCTGGCCTCGCCCACCTTTTGGGCCAGCCGCTCCGTGCGGCGCCGGTGGGCGATGAGCTGGGCGATGGAGACGACGTTGATGTTGTGCTCCTTGGAGAACTTCTCCAAGTCCGGCATCCGCGCCATGGTGCCGTCGTCATTCATGATCTCGCAGATAACCGCGGCGGGCTTCAACCCGGACAACATTGACATGTCCACGCTGGCCTCTGTGTGGCCAGCCCGTACCAGGATGCCGCCCTCCCGGTAGCGCAGCGGGAAGGTGTGGCCCGGCTGAGCAAAGTCCCCGGCGTTGGACTCCGGGTCTATGACGGCCCTAACAGTGGCAGAGCGATCGAAGGCGGAGATGCCGGTGGTAGTATCCTTCAGATAGTCAATGGAAACGGTGAAGGCGGTGCCGTGCATGGCGGCGGCATGGGTCTGCGCCATCAAGGGAATGTTAAGCCGGTCCAGGTACTGGTCGGTCACCGGCATGCAGAGAAGCCCCCGGGCGTACTTCGTCATGAAGTTGACCGCCTCCGGGGTAACCAACTCCGCTGCTATGGTCAGGTCGCCTTCGTTCTCCCGTTTGGCGTCGTCAACGATGATGATGAATTTGCCCTGTTTAAACTCTTCAATCGCCTCTTCCACCGATATTAACGGCATTACGATTTCCTCGTATGATCAGCAGGGGAAGGCGACTTTTGAGAACCCAATAAGCTTTCAACATACTTGGCCAGTATGTCTACTTCCAGGTTCACCATATCTCCGGTCCGACGCCTTCTCATATTCGTATTTTCGAGGCTGTATGGTATCACAGAGACCGTAAAAGAGGAACTAAATTTCTTGACTACTGTAAGACTGATACCGTCCACAGCCACGAATCCCTTATCTACAATATAGCGCATCAGCCCCTTTGGCATTCGAATACGGAAGATGGTAGATTCCCCTTCCAGCCGGCTGGAGGTGACCCGGCCCCGGCCATCCACGTGCCCCTGGACGATGTGTCCTCCCAGCCGGGCGGTGGCCGCCAGTGCCCGCTCCAGGTTCACCGGGTGCCCCTTCTCCAGCGAACCCAGGTTTGTCCGCCGCAGTGTTTCCGGGGACAGCTCCACGCTGAAGGCCCCACGGTGGAGCGCCACCGCGGTAAGACAGGCCCCGTTGACCGACACGCTGTCGCCCAGCGATAGGTCTTCGGTGACCCGCCGCGCCTTGATTTGCAGCCGCTCACCGTCGAAGGCGCCGACTGTGCCCACCTCTTCGACAATCCCGGTAAACACTCTATCCCGTTCCTTTCGGGTAACCCTTTACCAGCAGGTCGCTACCCACCTGCCGCACCGTCACTCGTTCCAATGATATGGCGTCGGTCAACATCTCCGCCCCGGCGCCCTGCACCGGCGATGGGGCGTCCTTTCCCCCGATGATGGTGGGGGCGATGAAGGCCCACACCTTGTCCACCAGGCCGGCGTCAAATAAGGAGCCCAGTAGAGTGCCGCCGCCCTCCACCATTGCACTAACAACGCCGCGGCGGCCCAGCTCCGCCAGCAAGGCCTCCAGGTCCACCCTGGCTGAGCCGTGCGGCTGGCAGAGCACCTCCGCGCCGGCGCGCTCCAGCGCGCCTTTCGTCTCGTCGTGGTTGACGGCCATGGCCACCAGCGTGTTGCCGGGAGAATTCAGCAGCCGGGCTTGCGGGGGCGTCCTGCCCCGGCTGTCCACCACCACGCGCAGGGGCTGGCGGTCCAGGGGACTTCCGTCGCCGTCCCGCGCTGTCAGGCGAGGGTCGTCCCGCAGCACGGTGTTGACCCCCACGATTATGGCGTCGGACGCGCGGCGTAACTGGTGTACAAGATGCCGCGCCGGCTCCCCGGTGATCCACTGGGAGTCCCCGGTGCGGGTGGCTATCTTCCCGTCCAGGCTCATGGCGAACTTGGCGGTGACGAAGGGGAGGCCGGTATTGATATGCTTGGAGAAGGCCTCGTACAGCTCCTGGGCGCCGTCCACCGGCTGATGATGGGTGGCGATTTCCGCGGCGTCGAGCTGACGGTGCCCCTCGCCCCGAACGCGGGGGTTGGGGTCCACCACGGCGTAGCGCACCTCCGCTACCCCCGCCTGAATCAGGGCTTCGGTACAGGGCGGAGTTCGGCCGTGGATGTTGCAGGGCTCCAGGGTGGAGTAGAGGACGGCGCCGCGGGCCTGGTCACCGGCGGCGCGGAGCGCGACGATCTCGGCGTGGGCCTGGCCCGGCGGTTGGGTGAAGCCCTCGCCCACCACGCGGCCGTCCTTCACCAGCACGGCGCCCACCGCGGGGTTGGGACTGGTGGTGCCCAGGGCGCAGTGGGCCAGCTCCAGGGCGCGGTGCATGGGGTCATTTATTGGGCAATCATTCATTGCAACTTGGACTCATCCACCTGGAAACAGGATAGAAGATTGAGCCACCGAGGGAAAGTGAGGCCGGAGGGAAGTGTATGACGGCGACGGTTAAAGTGACACCAGCCACGGACCCGGGACCCAATGCGGCGGCGGGGCGCCAATTTACCGGTTGATCTGGTCCTCTACCGCCTTAAATTCCTGGTAAAGCTTGGTAGGCGTAGGGCCGGTCTGGTCTTGATACTTGCTCTTCAGCTCGACGGAGCCGTAGGGCCGCTCCGCCGGGGTGCTCATCTCCATAAAGGAGATCTGCCCAATTTTCATGCCTTTGTACAGCGTTATCGGCAGGTTGGCTACGCTGCTCAGTTCCAGGGTCAGGCGGCCCCGCCAGCCCGGGTCAACGTAACCCGCGGTGGAGTGAATCAGCAGACCGATCCGTCCTAAGGAGCTTTTACCGTCCAGCCTTCCGAGGAGGTCGTCCGGTATGCTGATGTACTCTGTCAGGGTTGCCAGCACAAACTCCCCGGGATGAAGGATGAACGGTTTATCATCCTCAATCTCAACCAGTTCGTTCAGGTCAGACATGTCCTCCCGAACGTCGATGTACGGCCTTCTCGAGTTCCTGAACACCAGAATCTTTTCGCCAAGATGGACGTCCACGCTGGCCGGCTGGATGCTGTTTTCGCCCAGCGGGTCTATGACGATGCGGCCCTTGGCCAGGGCCTCTTTGATGCTCCGGTCGCTCAGTACCACGGTCTTTTCACCCTTGGAGGTTGGGTCTCTAGTCGCTTTGGAATTGTAGCAGTGCCCCCGTAGCCCTACAACAGACTCTAGCCGCTTTACATAAAACAAGAAGGCCCCGACGAATCGGGGCCTCCCTGCTTACTGGTTTGCCCGTCCGGGCTATTGGATGGCGAAGCTGGCCTGTACCGAAACCGTGATCTCCAGCTCGCCAGAGCGTATGGGGGTGGGCGCGGCGGATGCCGCCATCGCCCCGTCGAATGACGCCTCGGCCCGGACCGTGGGCGTGAAGCCGCCGGACTGGGAGATGTGGACCAGTTTCCCCACCTCTACACCGGTGAGCTGGGCGAACTGCTGGGCCTGCTCCAGCGCCGCCTTGACCGCCGCGTCCCGGGCCTGAACTGTGAGCTCCGCGGTATTTTCCACCATGAAGTTGACGCCGTTGATAACCACCAGGTCGCCGCCGGCGGCCGCTACGCCGTCAATAACCGGCCCCACATTATCCAGGTCCCGCACCATTACGGTTAGCTGGTTGGCGACCTCGTAGCCAACCAGGACGCGCTCGTGGGTGGTGAAGCACTTCTCCTCCACCAGCCGATATTCCACCGCCGGGGCGCTGGGAGCTGATTGGGAACTGGACTCCTCAGCGGGAACGGATTCCAGGGGCTTTGGCGCCGCAGCGCCGTTCTCTGCGTCATCTACGCAGCGCCGTACCTCTGGGTAGGCGTACATGGGCTGCACGTTGAAGTGCCGGGTCTGGGTGTCCGACTCATCGATTCCCAGGCCGTCCAGCGCCACGAGCATAGCCGCCAGCGAACCGTTGGCCTGGTCCAGCGCCTCGGCCACGGTGTCCGCGTTCGCCTGGACGCCCAAGTTGATCTGCGCCAGGTCCGGCGTCGCGGTGCCGGTGCCGGTGCCGGTGACCGATATGCCTAGCTGCTGCCCGCCGGCGCCGTAGGATGAAGCCAGGGCCAGCGCGTATTCGGCAGCCTGAGACAGCGACGTCGACGCGGTCGCGCCGTTAGCGTCCGTATCGGCGGCTACCGCCTTCCGTTCACACGCGGCCGCCAGGACCAGCACGGCCACCGCGGCCATGGTGAAGATTAGCATTGCCGTCCGTTTAGTCTTCATTGGGTAATTGCACCTCTCAAATTATTCTCTTCACTCTCCAAGACGGAGCGGGATGGGAAAAAGTTCCATTCCCGGTGCAGCGGTTTTGACACGTATTATGGGTGGTGGTAGCATCCGCTGGCGCTGGGTCAGGCGCGGGCCGTGAGTCGAAAAGCTCGCGGAATAAGAGAGGGGTTTACACATGGCTAACACGGTGGGAAGCGGCGAATTTACGTATGAGGTAGACATTGAATGGGCGCAACTGCCGGAGGGCTGGGAGATGTCAGCCGCGGCGGTTTCCGGGGACTCCCAGGACCGCGTATATGTCTATGACCGGGGTGACCACCCGGTGATGGTTTTCGACCGGGAGGGGAAGTTCCTTAACTCCTGGGGTGAGGGGCAGATGGTCTTTCCCCACGCCGTCTACGTCGACCATGGTGACAACGTCTGGCTGGTGGACAACCACGCCGGCGTGGCCACCAAGCACACCCCGGAAGGAGAGCTCTTGCTAACCCTGGGCAAGAAGGGGTTCCGCTCCAACACCGGGGTGCCGGACGATTACTTCAAGTCGGACGCCTTTGAGAAGGTGACCCACGGCGGCCCGCCCTTCAACCTGCCCGCCGGCATCGCGGTGGCCCCCTCGGGCAATATATTCGTTGCCGACGGCTACGGAAACAGCCGGATACACAAGTTCACCGCCGAAGGAGATCTGATCACGTCCTGGGGAGAGCCGGGGAGCGGTCCAGGACAGTTCAACCTGCCCCACGGCATCTGGGTGGACAGCCGGGGCCGTCTGCTGGTGGCGGACCGGGAGAACGACCGGGTCCAGGCGTTCACCCAGGACGGTGACTTCCTGGACCAGTGGAAGCTGGAGCTGATAGGCCCCGCGGTGGTTCACGTGGACAATAACGATATCGCCTACGTGCCGGAGCACAACGGCGGCCTGTTCAGCATCATAACGCTGGACGGGGAACGGATAGCCCGCTGGGGCTCCGAGGTGAATATCTCCTGCCACGGCGCCTGGGTGGACTCCCACGGCGACATCTACGTGGTGCAGCCCGGCGATTTCGGGAGGAAGCGCCGCGTGGTGAAATTCCACCGCAAGTAAGTAGCCCAGGCCGGTGGAGGACAAATCAAGGAACGAGATGGAGGAGATGGCGAGAGAGTACATAGGCGGGCCGCGCTGAACAGCGCCCACGTGATACCGAACCGCCGCCGGGGCCGAAGCTCCGGCGGCTAATTTTCTGAGAGGTGACTATGACAACGGGAAGCGACAAGGACCAAGAATGGCCCATCATTTTCAACTTCACCCCGGAGGAGCTAAGGCCCGCGGTGGTGCTGAACCTGGACGAAGCGGCGGACCGCGCCCTGGTGAATGGAAAGCTGAAGTGGGCCCCGGGGCTGGTGCCCGGCGAGCCCAACGAGGGGCTGGTGGCGGGGAAGTACATCGAGTCGCCCCCGCGGCTGAAGGACTTCGACGACTCGTCCTGGGAGGAGCCGGAGAATATACGGGAGGTGATCGGGACGGGGTTCACCTTCGCCTGGTACCGCTTCACCATCACCCTGCCTGAGAAGGTGAGGCACGTGGACATCGCCGGGGCGCAGATCTGGTTCGAGACCTGCTCCGATGATTACGGCGAGGTCTGGATGGACTGCCCGCCCTTCACGCGGGAATTCATGGCAACCCACGCTATCAAGGCAAACAACTTCACGCCGGTGACGGGCTACAACGCCAGGGACCGGATCCTGGTCACCAACAGCGCCGAGGTTGGCAGAAAGCACGTCATAGCCTGCCTGGCTATCAACGCGCCCTTGGCCATACCCCTGGGAGGCACTTTCATCCGCTACGCCCGGCTGGAGATCTGCCAGGGCGTGGCCAAGATACCCGTCTAGCTAAGAGGAGGAAGCCATGGCCAGGACGCTGCCAACGGCCCAAGAGGTCCGAGGGTACTTCGAATCGCTGAGCAACTGGGGCCGCTGGGGGCCGGACGACCAGTTGGGCACAATCAACCTGATCACTCCGGAAAAGCGGCTCCAGGCGGTGGGTCTGGTGGAAAAGGGGACCACCGTCACGCTGGCGCGGCCCATTGTCGCCGAGCCGTCCGCCGACGCCGGGGTGCCCCCCGCGCTGTTCATGGTGGAGAGCGGCGAGGGCTGGAACAGCACGCCGGGCAAGCCGGAAGCGCCAAGCCACGGCGCTTCCGAGTTCATTAGCATGGTGTTCCACGGCTTTGTGGTGACCCATGTGGACAGCCTGGCCCACGTTTATCTGGGGGACAAGATGTACAACGGGCAGCCGGCCCACGGGGTGCGGACCCGGGGCGGAGCGCAAATCGAGAGCATTGATCTGCTCAAGGACGGCGTGGTCACCCGGGGCGTGCTGTTCGATTTCCCCACCCTGAGGGGGGTGGACTACATGCAGGCGGGCGAGGCCATCTTCCCGGAGGACCTGGACGCCGCGGAAGAGCGGTTGGGGGTGAAGGTGGAGCCTGGCGACCTGCTGCTAATCCGCACCGGCAACTGGGAGCGCCGGAAGTCGGAAGGTCCCAAGAATCCAATGGTGGACGGCGCCTCTGGGCTCCACGCCGCATGCCTGCCCTGGTTGAGAGAGAGGGACATCGCTATGCTGGGGTCGGACCTGGCCTCCGACGTGCTGCCCTCAGGATATGATGAGTTCCTGTTGCCGGTTCACCTGGGGGTGCTGCCGGTGATGGGGTGCTGGATATTGGACAACTGCAACCTTGAAGACGTGGCCCAGCGGTGTAAAGAGGAGGGTCGGTACGAGTTTATGACGGTGGTGAACCCGCTGCGGCTGGCCAACGGCACCGGCGCGCCGGTGAACCCCATCGCTATTTTTTAGCTTTGGGCGGCAACCCGCGCCCGGCGACGGCCCGTCGTCCTGCTATTCCCCCAAGAGTAGACCTTTCGGCTTCCCATTTCCGCTCATCCTGAGGAACGGCATTCCGAGGTGAATCGGGATGGAAGTATCCCTGACCATAATCTTTGTCCACCCTATCTTCGCGTCCAACCCGCTCATCCTGAGGCTCTCGAAGGACGAGCCCATACCGCTTTCCATCCAGCCAAGGGAAAGGCTGGGAACCTCCAACCCATGAATTTCAATCCTTGGTGGTAGCGACGCCTATTGTCTTGGCTTATTCTCCCCATCGCCAATCGGCGCGGCGCTACGGGGAAGTAGTCCGTGAGCGGCGCCAGATGACCAGCAGCCCCGCGCCCAGTAGCAACGCCGACGCGCCTAGAAGGGCCTCAATCACGCGCCAGTAGCCCGGCGTCTCCGCTTCAGCCAGCAATGCCGCCGCTACGTCGTCTTCCACGGCCTCCGCGGCCTCTGGTGCCGCGGCCGTCACCGGGGTTTCCTCCTCGTCGGACACCGGGAGTTCCTTTGCCGCTTCGGGCGCGGCCACCGGCGGCGGGTCCTCCTCCTCGGCGGACGCCGGGAGCTCCTCTGCCGCTTCCGGCTCGGCCACAACCCTCTCGACTTCACCGCCGGCCTGCTGGGCCTCTGTTTCAAACCCGGCGTCCTCAGCGAGAGGGGCGGCGGCGGGCGCCGCCATCTCCAGTGACGGGGGTTCGGAGGATTCTGCCGCGGCCGCCGCTGAAGTGTCCGCGGGCGCGGCCATCTCTAGCGACGGTGCCTCGGAGGATTCTGCCGCGGCCACCGGTGGAGTGCCCGCGGGCGCGGCCATCTCTAGTGACGGGGCCTCGGCAGCGGAACCCTCCTCGCCGGGCCTGGGGGCTAGCTGCGCTTCTGCCGAGGACTGTGTCTCTTCCACCGCTGTCGCCGCGGCAGCGACGGTTGGGGTGGCTTCATCCCTGGGGGGTGGGGTGCTGCTGAGCCCGCCCGACAGGTCGGTGGAGAGGACGGCAAAGAAGGCCACCGCGGCTGCGGAAGTAGCCAGCGCCGCCGCCCATGCGGGCGTGCGTGCCCTTCGGCGCTCTACCGCGCCGGACGGGGCGGGGGCCTCCGTCAGGATGAAGGAGCGTCGGGGCGTCAACACGGGGACCTGCCGCAGCAGCCCCACGGTGGTGCGCAGCTCCTCCAACTGGCGTCCACAGGCGGAGCAAGAGGAGAGGTGCGCCTCCAGCTTTCCAGCCGCCCGCGCATCCAGCCTCCCGTCCAGATACTCTGAAAGCGTTTCCTGAGAGGGATGTCTTCTAAAATTCAGTCGCAGCATGGCTCTATGTCTTATGACGCATCCCTGATGGTATAAGTTCCCCCTGTGCCCTGAGGAAGTCCCGCATGGCGGCCCTGGCCCTGCTGAGCCGTGATTTCACCGTGCCCAGAGAGCTGTCCATGGCCTGTGCCGCCTCCTCATAGCTGAAACCCTGAACGTCGATCAGTACCAAAGCCGTCCGCTGGTCTCCCTGGAGGGTCTCCAGCCTGGCGTGGATGGCGCGCCGCAGCTCCCCGCTGAGCGCCTGGCTCTCCGGTGAGGCGATGTGCGAAGTGACCGGGTCCTCCGGCTCCACCACCAACGAGTCCAGGGGCTGGTTGGGCCGCGACTTCCTGGCTCGAAGCATGTCTCGGCACCGGTTGGCGACGATGCGCATGAGCCAGGCGGGTAAGTTGTCGCCGCGAAAGGTGTTGAAGGCGCCGTAGGCGGAAAGCAGGGCCTCCTGGCAGGCGTCTTCCGCCAGGGCCCAGTCGCCCAGCATATAGGCGCTGAGGTTGTAGGCCCTGGCCTGGTGCTCCTCCACCAGGCAGTTGAAGCAGTAGTCCTGCTCGGAGCGGTCCCGGACGGGCAGTTGAGGATGAGACGCGGAATGGTGCAGCGGCGGGCCGGATGTCATGCGGGCCGCTCGGCGACCAATCCAAAGTAGGTTAGAGCCGCGTAATTGAGGTCAAACACTCCGGCGGGCAAGCCACGGAACGGGGGGCGGCTGGACGGGCTATTCGGAGCTTGGAGGCCTTGCACCGGTACCGCCCAACGCGAGGATAATATGGAGCTCAATGGCTGTCTGTCCTGGATTTTGGCTGTGTATAATTATGATTAACCGGTCCCTAATCAACATGGATTGTGTAACCGGGACTGTCAGGATATAGCCGTGTTCAAGCTGTTAAAAGACCTAACTGAAGCCATCATCCTGGCGCTGGCCGTCTTCTTTGTTCTTCAGGTCAGCGTGCAGAACTTCAAGGTGGAGGGCTCCAGCAT
Organism: Dehalococcoidia bacterium; assembly: GCA_965247585.1. Taxonomy (GTDB): domain Bacteria; phylum Chloroflexota; class Dehalococcoidia; order Lucifugimonadales; genus CBDFHC01. The sequence continues at coordinate 522,287 of CBDFHC010000005.1, read as the reverse complement.
GTCGCCGACCCTTGAGTCCGGCCAATACGTCACAGTCAACAAGCTGGGCTACCTTAAGATGGAGGTGGCCAAGCTGTCCAGGCTAGTGCCATTCTGGGACACGTCTGAAGAGGCCCAGGGGCTGCCGTTCCAGTCGGAAGGTCCGGAGAGGGGCAGCATTTTGGTCTTTGAGTTCCCACTGAGCCCGGAGCGCAATTTCGTAAAACGGGTCATCGGGTTGCCGGGGGAGACGGTGTCCATAAAACGGGGCGTCACATACATAGACGGCGAGCCGTTGGGCGAACCTTACGTGAAGAGCCCGAAGCGGAACGAGAACGCGGAATATCCGCCGCTGGCAGATGACGAGTACTTTGTGATGGGCGATAACCGCCCCTTTAGCAACGATTCCCGGCATTGGGGCCCGGTCCCCCTGGAGAAGATCATAGGGAGCAAGTGGTTCGACTACGACCTCCCGTTCGACTTGGGTTTCATCAACGAGGCGAAATAGGCCCGGCAAACCGGCGCTACCGGTCCGGTCTGCATTGGACGGGCCAGAAGTTGTGAACCCATAGTAGAATTGCTACAATTCTAGCCGTTCGGTTGCGAGTTTCGTCAACCGCCATAGACGTACAAGGAGCAGCGGAGTTTGGGCAAAATAAACGTCGCCATTATCGGGGTGGGAAACTGCGCCTCGTCCCTGGTGCAGGGGGTCCACAAGTACCGGGAGGTCCCGGAAGACGGCATTGTTCCCGGGTTGATGCACCCTCGAATAGGTGACTATGAGATAGGCGACATCAACTTCGTCGCTGCCTTTGACGTCGATGCGTCCAAGGTGGGGAAGGACCTTTCGGAGGCGATCTTCTCCGGTCCAAACAACACCCTCAAGTTCGCAGAGGTGCCCATCACCGGGGTCACTGTGGAACGCGGCATGACCCACGACGGCATTGGCAAATACGTTGAGGACATCGTGAAAAAGGCCCCCGGCTCCACGGTGGACGTTACCCAGATCCTCAAGGACCGGGAATGTGACGTGGTGGTCAGCTACCTGCCTGTGGGCAGCGAAGAGGCCACCAAGTGGTACGTGGAGCAGATACTGAACGCCGGGTGCGGGTTTGTTAACTGCATCCCGGTGTTCATAGCGCGGGAGCCCTACTGGCAGAACCGGTTCAAGTCCCGGGGCCTCCCAGTAATAGGCGACGACGTCAAGTCACAGCTAGGGGCCACCATTACGCACCGGGTGCTGACCCGGCTGTTCCGTGACCGGGGGGTGACGGTGGACCGCACCTACCAGCTTAACTTCGGGGGCAACACGGACTTCCTGAACATGCTGGAGCGTGAGCGGCTCACCTCCAAGAAGATATCAAAGACCAACGCGGTCACCTCACAGTTGGACTACGACATAGGCGCGGAGAACATTCACATTGGCCCCAGCGACCACGTGCCCTGGCTGGACGACCGGAAGTGGTGCTACATACGGATGGAGGGTCACCTTTTTGGCGGCGCCCCCATTAACCTGGAGCTGAAGCTGGAGGTTTGGGACAGCCCCAACTCCGCCGGAGTGGTGGTGGACGCCATCCGGTGCAGTAAGCTGGCCATGGACCGGGGGCTGGGTGGCGCCATAGAAGGCCCCAGCGCCTACTTTATGAAATCGCCCCCGCAGCAGCACAGTGACGATGTGGCGCGGCAGATGGTGGAAGAGTTCATTTCGGGGAACGGGACGTGAGAGCCAAGGCTCCCTGACCCTAGAGAGGCCCCCGGATGAAAATTGCGCAGGTCTCGCCCTACGACTTCACCTGGCCAGGTGGAGTGACCGAGCATATCCTTCACCTGAGTCATCAGTTCATTGAAATGGGGCATCAGGTGAAGATCCTGGCCCCATACTCCCCCACTAGAGCCAGCGGTTTGGACCCCAACGTGGTGCCCATAGGCCGGTCTGTGCCAATTCCGGCGGGCGGCTCCTTAGCCCGGATATCGCTGTCTCCCTGGATCTACCGCCAGGTGCGCCGCCTGCTCAAGGAAGAGCAGTTTGACGTAGTCCACCTACACGAGCCCATGGCGCCGTACCTCAACCTGGCCGTTCTCCAGTGCTCCAACGCGGTGAACATCGGCACCTTCCACGCCTACCACGGCAGCGCGCGCTGGTACATCTGGAGTAAGCCCGCGCTGAAGTACTGGTTCAAGAAACTGGACGGCCACATAGCGGTATCTCCGGCGGCCATCAGCCATGTGGCGCCCTTCTTTCCGGTCAAGTATGACGTAATCCCCAATGGTATAGACCTGGGCTACTTTGGGGCGGAAGCGGCGCCCGTGCCGGAGTTCAAGGACGGGAAGCTGAACATCCTCTTTGTTGGGCGAATGGAGAAGCGCAAGGGCCTGAAATACCTGCTGGAAGCCTTCGGGCGGGTGAAGTGGGACTTCCCCAACATCCGGCTCATAGTTGTTGGTCCGGGCAACCTGGACAAGTATTGCCACCGGGTGATGTCTGAACGGAACCTGCAAGACGTGGTGATTGCGGGCGCGGTGGACTATAAAACGCTATCCAGCTACTACCACACCGCGGATATCTTCTGCACACCGGCCACGGGCAAAGAGAGCTTCGGCATTGTTCTGCTGGAAGCGATGGCGGCCTCCAGGCCCATTGTGGCCACGGCTATCCCGGGCTACTCGTTCATCGTCAAGAACGGCCATCAAGGTCTGCTGGTGCCGCCGCGGGACCCGGAGGCGCTGGCCGCCGCGCTGGCCGTTCTGATCCAGAACCCGGAGCTTCGAAAAGAGATGGGCGCCCGAGGGAGGGCGGCGGTGGACCAGTACCGCTGGGATAAGGTGGCCAAACAGGTTCTGGACTACTACGGCACCACCATTGAGGCGGCCAATGGCGCAAAGGGCCCGCGAAAAATCTAGGGCCCTGGTCCTGCGGCATGTAGAGGAGCCGGGGGCCCGGCTGCTGAACCGCCTGGGCTTTACCCCCAACCTGGTGACGCTGCTGGGCTTCTTCGTGGTGGCCGGGGGCGCCGTGGTGGTGGGGCTGGGCCACCTCACTTACGGGGGCGCCATCTTCCTGGCCGGCGCAGTGCTGGACCTGTTCGACGGTGCGCTGGCGCGGCTCACCCACCGAGTCACCCCCTTAGGCGCGCTGCTGGACTCGCTGTTCGACCGGCTGGGCGAGGCGGCGCTCTACCTGGGGCTGGCCATCTACGGCGTCCGTATAGCGCCGGAATCCCGGGACCTGGTGGTATATTTCACCCTGCTGCTAGCGGCGCTGGGGGCATCGCAAAGCGTCAGCTACCTCCGGGCACGGGGAGAGTCGCTGGGCATAGACACCCGCGGCGGCCTGATGACGCGCCCGGAGCGGATTGTGGTGCTCTCCCTGGGGCTTTTGCTGGGGGACAAGGCCATACTTTGGGCGCTGGGGGTCATAGCGGCGTTCTCCATCTGGACGCTGGTCACCCGGCTGGTCCTCATCTGGAGAGGCGTCAGGGATGCCCCGATGCAAACGTTGGATCCCGAGGACTGAAAATCACAGATTGGTGGTGCCTACCCACCCGCCCAGTAAGGTTTAATTTTAGGTTCTAAGGGACACCCTCAGACTCACGCCAGAGGGGTATTTCTCCTCTGGACTCCCCGTTTTGGGCACGCCGGAGGCGTGGTTGGTGCTACCTTTGGGGGGTCAGGACTGGCTAAGGCCTGGGGGCTGATGTAAACTATCGGCGTCGGCGGCAGGAGGCCCTTTTATGGCGTTCATCCCGGAGCAGAACAAGGCTGAAATCAAGCGGAGATTTCGCAAGGAGCTGAAGGAAGATGTGACCGTCAGCTTCTTCACCACCATCTCCTCCTTGCTCCTCACCATTCCTGGCAGAGAGTGTCCCACTTGCCCTCAAAACCAGGAGATGTTGGAGGAGGTTACCGCACTCTCCCCCAAGCTTCACCTGAAAACCTATGATTTCTACTCGGATACGGAAGCGCGGGATGAGTACAAGGTGGAGCGAATTCCCGCCACGGTACTGGAGGCCAACGGCAGCGGCCGGCTGATGTACTACGGGATCCCGGCGGGGTACGAGTTCGCCACGCTGCTGGAGGACCTGATCACCCTCTCCCGGGGGGTCAGCCCGCTGGAGAACACCACTCGGAAGCAGCTTCGCAAGGTAAACCAGCCGGTCCACATGCAGGTGTTCGTCACGCCCACTTGACCCCACTGCCCAGTGTTGGCCAGGTTGGCCCACGCAATGTCGCTGGAGAACAAGCTGATCACCGCGGATGTAGTCGAGGCGCAGGAGTTCCCCAATCTGGCGCGGCAGTACAACGTTAACGCCGTGCCAAAGACGGTTATAAACGGCATTATGCAGTTCACCGGCAACCTGCCGGAGGAGCAACTTTTGGAGAAGATTATGCAGATGGGATACCGGGCGCCCGAGTCCGCCACGGCGGAGGGAACGTAGCGCCGTGGCCCGCGAGCTTAAAGGCCGGTTAAAGGGCCAGGGCCTCCGGGTAGCCGTGGTGGTGTCCCGATTCAATGAGGCGGTCACCAACTGTCTCTTGCAGGGGGCGTTGGACGGCCTGCGGACCTGTGATACCGAGGACGATAATGTCACGGTGGCGTGGGTCCCCGGCTCGCTGGAGCTGGGCATCGTGGCCAAGGCGTTCGCCGAGTCGGGCAAGTATGACGCCGTCGTCTGTCTGGGCGCGGTGATTCGCGGGGAGACGGGCCACTATGACGTGGTGGCAACTCAGAGCACCGCTGCCTTGTCCCGCATCGCGTTAGAGACCGGAGTACCGGTGGGAATGGGGGTCCTGACCACCGACGATACCGCCCAGGCGATGGAGCGCGCCGGAGGCAAGGTAGGCAACAAGGGGTACGACGCCGCCATGACTGCGGTAGAGGTGGCGGACCTCATGCGCCAGGTCAAAGGCGCCTGAGGGGAGGGCGGGCGTGGCGCTGACGGACCAGCTCCAAGGGGACCTTTACCAGGCCATGCGGGCCCGGGACGCCATTCGCGTTTCCGTCATCCGGCTGCTTCGCAGCGGCATCGGCTACCAGGAGAAGGAGACCCAGAAGCCCCTGGACGACGCGGAAGTGCTGGAGATTATTTCTCGACAGGTGCGGCAACGGCGCGAGAGCATCGAAATGTACCAGAAGGGGCACCGCCAGGACCTGGTGGACAAGGAGACGGCGGAGTTGGCTATCCTCCAGGAGTATCTCCCGGCCCAGCTCAGCGAAGACGAGCTGTCTGATTTGGTGCGGCAGGTCATCGCGGAGGTAGGGGCCACCGGGGCCAAGGACAAGGGCCGCGTTATGGGCCTCACGATGCCCCAGGTGCGCGGCAAGGCGGAAGGCGGGGCGGTTAATCAGGTGGTCACCAAGCTGCTGGCCGAGTTGGAGAGTTGAGCCAAGGCCCCTCCACCGCCCTCACGCAGAAGAGGGCGCGATTTGGAATTGTAGTCTTCCCCGGCACCTGGAGCGACGGCGATTGCCACCACGCGCTGGCGGGCGCGCTGGGACAGGATGCCCGCTACGTGTGGCATAAGGAACAGGAGCTGTCCGGCTTTGACTGCGTGGTGCTGCCCGGCGGCTTCTCTTACGGGGATTACCTTCGGCCGGGCGCCATAGCCAGGTTCGCGCCCATCATGTCCGCGGTGGAGCGGTTCGCTAACGCAGGGGGCCTGGTGATAGGCATCTGCAACGGTTTCCAGGTGCTGTGCGAGGCGGGGCTGCTTCCCGGCGTCCTGATGCCCAACGAACACCTTCAGTTCCGGTGCCAGTGGACCCACCTTCGAGTAGAGAACGCCGGTACCCCTTTCACCGGCGGCTGCTCGCCGGGACAGGTGCTGCGAATCCCCATCTCCCACGGAGAGGGCAACTACCTGGCGGACCCGCAGGTGCTGGAAGAACTGGAGGAGCAGGGCCGGGTGCTGTTCCGCTACTGCACCTCGGAGGGCGAGGTGACGCCGGAGGCCAACCCCAACGGCTCCCTGGGAAACATCGCCGGCATCGTAAACCAGCGGGGGAATGTCCTGGGGATGATGCCGCACCCGGAGCGCTGCTGCGAAGAGATCATGGGGGGCACCGACGGCGCCGCCATATTTCGCTCCATAGTGCGGTCAGCGGCGGGCGCCTAGATGGCGCTGGGCATACTCTTCGCCTTTCTTGCCACGTTCGGCTTCGGCGCCTCCTCCGTATTTGCCCGGCTGGGCTTGCAGGGAGTCAGCCTTCCGGTAGGCACCCTGGTCTCCGTGGCGACCAGCTTCGCGTTCACCGTGGTTATGATGCTCATCTTCAACTTTTCTGACATTGGTGAGCTGGCGGCGATAGCCTTCGTTTGGTTCTTCTTCTACGGGGTGATCACCTTTCCCGTGGCGCGATTTCTGAACTACACGTCGCTGAACATGGCGGGCGCTTCCAGGGTGGCGCCCATCCTTTCGCTGAACCCTATATTCGCCACCATCCTGGCCATCATCACCCTGGGCGAACGCCCCAACATCATCATAGGTCTGGGGGTGTTGGTGACGGTCATTGGACTGGGGCTGATAGTCAGCGAAAGGCGGCCCGATGCGCGTTAGCCAGGCAGCAAACCGGCGGATGCTGCTAGGCTCAGGCCTGGCGGTGGTGGCCGCCGCGGCCTACGGGACGGGTAACGTGATCGCCAAGAAGGGGATGGGTGAGACGGACGTTCCGCCCATCGTGTTTACGTGCTTTTCGCTGATGTTCGGCATGACCATGCTCTCTATGCTTTCCGCCAAGTCGATAGTCAGCGGGGCCAGAATCTCGCGGTGGCCCTTGGCGATGATGATGGCGGCGGGCGTCTCATCCGGGTGCGCGGTAATGTTCCTTGTGTTGGGACTGGACCGGGCCACCGTAACGCTGGTGAGCCCCATCGTGGCGCTGAACCCCATCGTTACCCTGGTAATGGCGCATTTCCTTTTGCAGCGGCTGGAGCAGATCACCATGAGGGTGGTTTTGGGGACCTTTTTGGCGGTGGTAGGGGTGGTCCTGGTCGTTGTTGGGAGCACCTAACCATGGCGCCTGTAACCAGAGAAACCCTGGACGAGATAGCCCTCAGCCAGGAGGAGTACCGGTTGATTGTTGAGCGCCTGGGCCGGGAGCCCAACGCCGTGGAGCTGGGGATGTTCGGCGCGCTGTGGAGCGAGCACTGCGGCTACAAGCACTCCAAGCCGCTGCTGCCGCTGTTGCCTTCGGAGAGTCCCCGGGTACTGCTGCCGCCGGGGGCGGAGAACGCCGGGGCGGTGGACATAGGCCAGGGGCTGGCGGTGGTGTTCAAGATTGAGTCGCACAACCATCCCTCGGCCATTGAGCCGTTTCAGGGCGCCGCCACGGGCGTGGGCGGCATTGTACGGGATATTCTGGCCATGGGCGCGCGCCCCATTGCCCTGCTGAACTCGCTGCGCTTCGGCCCCCTGGAGAACCCCCGCAACCGCCACCTGTTCAACGGCGTAGTCGGCGGAATCTCCTGGTACGGCAACTGCATCGGAGTGCCGGACGTGGGCGGGGAGATAGTCTTCTCCCAGAGCTACTCGGGCAACCCGCTGGTGAACGCGCTTTGCGTAGGAATTGTGGAGACTAAGAAGCTGGCGCGCTCCAGCGTGGGTGAGGTAGGCAACCTCCTGCTGCTGGTGGGCTCGGACACGGGCCGCGACGGTATTCACGGTGCGTCCGGCCTGGCGTCCAGAACGTTCGAAGCGCAGCGGGAGTTGCGTCCCGCGGTGCAGGTGGGCAACCCGTTCCTGGAGAAGGTTCTGATCGAGGCGTGCCTGGAGGCCGCCGAGGGCGGCGGTGTGGCCGGGATTCAGGACCTGGGCGCCGCGGGGCTGACTAGCTCCACGGTGGAGTCCGCCGACCGGGCCGGCAGCGGCGTTATCATTGACGTGTCGCAGGTGCACCGGCGCGAGGAGGGGATGAGCAGCTACGAGGTGATGCTGTCCGAGAGCCAGGAGCGGATGATTCTGGCGACGGCGCCGCGGAACAAGGATAATCTGGCGCGGGTGCTGGAAAAGTGGGACCTGCCGTGGGCGGTGCTGGGCCGGGTCACCGCGGACAAGAACATCCGCGTGGTGGATGGCGACAAGGTGGAGGCGGACTTGCCGGTGCATCCCCTGACCCATCCGAAGCTGTACCGCCTCAAGGGGACCGCATCCAAGGAGGCCCGGCGGGCGCGGGATTTTCCCCTCTCCCAGGTCCCTCTCCCCGGGAAGCCGCCGGAAGAGGTGCTTCTGGGGCTGCTGGCGTCGCCCAACATTGCCAGCAAGGGCTACGTCTATCGCCAGTACGACCACCAGGTGCAGACCAACACGGTGCTGCCCCCCGGTGGGGCGGACGCCGCGCTGCTACGGGTCAAGAGCACGGGGTTGGGCATCGCCATAAGCACCGACGGAAACGGCCGATACTGCTACCTGGACCCGTATAAAGGTGGGGCCATCGCCGTGGCGGAGGCCTGCCGGAATGTCTCCTGCGTGGGGGCGCAGCCCATCGCCCTGACGGACTGCCTCAACTTCGGCAACCCGGAGCGCCCGGAAATCTATTACCAATTGGAGTGGTGCATTCGGGGGATAGCCCGGGCCTGCCGGGCGCTGGAGGTGCCGGTGGTCAGCGGCAACGTCAGCCTGTATAACGAGACAGAGGGACAGGCGGTCTACCCTACGCCGGTGGTGGGTGCCCTGGGACTGACAGAGGATGTATCCAGGCATGCGGGCGCCGGTTTCCGCCGGGAGGGCGACGTGGTGGTGCTGCTGGGCGCTGATTCGCTGCGGGGCCGGGTGGGAGATCTGGCGGGCAGCGAGTATTTGGAACGGCAACACGGCCAGGTGGCCGGGCGGCCCAGCATAGACCTGGCTCTGGAACGGAACGTCCAGGCCCTGTGCCGCAGGGGCATCTGGGAGGGATGGGTCCACTCCGCCCACGATTGCTCCGATGGCGGGCTGGCGGTGGCGCTGGCGGAGTGCTGTATCATCGGCGAGATGGGCTTCGATGGCGACGTCACGCTGCGGGGCCGCTGGGACGCGGCGCTCTTCGGGGAGGCGCAGTCCCGCATCCTGGTCTCTCTAGCGGAGGCGCGGCTGCCTCGCCTGACGACCCTGGCTGAGGAGACAAACGTGCCGGTGCTGGTGTTGGGGAGGAGCGGCGGCGGAGAGTTCCGCCTGGGGAGCGTCCTACGGCTGCCGGTGTCCAAGCTGGTGGAGCGCTGGAGCCGGGGCCTGGAAGAAGCACTGACCTCGGTTTAGCCATGCGGTGCGCCACCTGCTAAGCGGAGAACCCGTCCGAAGGGGCCTACTGCGCCAATTGCGGCTCGCCGCTGCGGCCTCCCACCCACGCCGGCTGCCCGCGGTGTAGCTGGCCAAATCCGGTGGAGGCCGCCTTCTGCGGTAGCTGCGACCGGCCGCTGACCCCACAATCCAGCGGACTTGGGAGCCCCGGCGGTCCCGGTCCGGACTCCGCGCTTCCGCCCAGGGACCTTGGCGGGCTGGTGAGCGAGACGTTCCGGGTCTATCGCGCCAACTGGGCCACGTTCTTTGCCATCGCGTTGCTGCCTGATGCCTTAAGCCTGATATCCAGCCTAGCCGGGGCCGCAGTCTCCATACCGCTTGCGGTCCTGGCAGTCCTGTTCACCTTCATTGCCGGGGGCGCGGTGACCGTAGGGGTGGCCCGCTACTATACCGGCAGGAAGGTAAGTGTCGGGAGGTGCGTGCCAGACGGAATGCGGGGCTGGTTCGCCTTGGTGGTGGTAAGCGCTGTGGTTGGCCTGGCGCTAATCGTAGTGCTTGGTATGGCGCTGGCCGCTTCAGGGACGTTGCCCGTAATCTTGGCAGTTATTCCATTGCTCTTCTATCTGCTGGTGAGGCTGTTCTTTGCGCCTCAGGCGGTGATGCTGGAAAGGCTGGGGGCCATGGCGGCGCTGAAGCGGAGCTGGCTGTTGACTTCCGGCAGCTTCTGGCGGCTCCTTGGAATCGGCGTCGTCTACGTGCTGATAGGCGTGCTCTTCGCCCTGGTAGCGTTGATTCCGGCTGAATTAGCGAGGCTGATCAGCGAAGAAGCATCCACGGTCGTGGCGGCATTGTTGGGGGCGGTGTTCCTTCCGTTCACGTTGGTGGGCGCCACGCTGGTGTACCTGGACCTGCGGGTGCGGAAGGAGGGTTTCACCATGGAGCAGTTGGCGGAGCGGTTCCCGGAAGACGAGGACAGGGGGTTCTAAAGGGCGGGTCCCTCCTCGGACTCGGCTCCCTGAAAGCGGCGCAGGTTCTCCTCCAGGCTTTCGTGTAACAGTCTGGGGTGCCAGGGCTGGAGGTGGACGGCCCGGCCCGCGCTGCGCAGCACCTTTATCTCCGCGCCAAAGCGGTGCCGGATGACCTCCAAGGCGGTGATCTCTTCGAAAAAGATGACCTTTTTGCGGGGGCTGCCATAGCTGATAATCAGTTGGTCGTCATAGACGTTGTAGTGCCGCGGCGCCAGGAACCAGTGCGTGAAAAACAGGGCCAGCCCTACTACCAGGATCACTCCCGCATCAAACAGATCATCCGTGCCTTTCGCGCCCACCACAATGGCGAGCACAACCAGGAACATGCCCAGGAAGCCTATTGAGCGGGTGATAATGTTGGTGCGGTGCCGCACGCTGTACAGTGGTTCGTACAGCTCCATGGGCACATTCTAGCACGGGCAAAAGGCGCTATCCGCTCCAAGTCACGTTTTATAGCTAAAAATACGCTATGTTAAGTCTAAACCGTTTGCGTTACCATCTACTCTGACATCCAGTAAATTCAGGAGCGTGCCCTAGATGGTTCAGGGTCAAAAGTATATCTACCGGTTTGCCGAAGGCAGCGCCCAAATGCGGGACCTGTTGGGCGGCAAAGGTGCCAACCTGTCGGAGATGGTTAGCCTTGGCCTGCCCGTTCCTCCCGGCTTCGTCATCACCACGGACGTTTGCCTGCAATACTATGACCTGGACCGGAAGATGCCGCCCGGTCTGTGGGAGGATATCCAGTCCCACATGCATGAACTGGAAGAGGACGTGGGGCGCCGGTTGGGCGACCTGGAGAACCCCATGCTGGTATCAGTGCGCTCCGGGGCGCGGTTCTCCATGCCCGGGATGATGGACACCATCCTGAACCTGGGGCTGAACGACGAGAACGTGGGCGGGCTGGGCAGGCTGATGGGAGACCAGCGACCCGCCATGGACGCGTACCGCCGCTTCCTTCAGATATTCTCCAACGTGGCCATGGGCGTGCCCGGTGCGTTGTTCGAAGAGATACTGGACGAACAGAAGCAGCGCGCCGGCGTCCGGTTGGACCACGAGTTGAACGAGGGACAGCTTCGTATCGTAGTTGAAGAATTCAAGCAGACCATTCTGCGGACCGCCGGCAGGGAGGTCCCCAGCGACCCGTGGGAACAGCTTCGCCAGGCGGTGCTGGCGGTTTTCGAAAGCTGGAATAACGAGCGGGCTATGGAGTACCGGAACTACCGGGGCATCCCGCACGACCTGGGCACGGCGGTGAACATCATGGCCATGGTGTTCGGCAACACCGGGGAGGACAGCGGCACCGGCGTCCTGTTCACCCGGGACCCTGGCACAGGGGAACGGCATATCTTCGGCGAGTATCTGGCCAACGCCCAGGGTGAGGACGTGGTGTCGGGCGTGCGGACCCCGGAGCACGTCACCCAGATGGAGTCTAGCCAGCCTGAGATCTACCGCCAGCTAACCGACTTGGCGCTGCTGCTGGAGGGGCACTACAGGGACGTGCAGGACGTGGAGTTTACCGTGGAGCAAGGGCGGCTCTTCCTGCTGCAGACCAGGGGCGCCCAGCGCACCGTGGGCGCCGCTGTTCGGGTGGCGGTGGATATGGTCAGGGAAGGACTGATCTCCACCGACGAGGCGATCCAACGGGTGGACCCGGAGGAGATGGACAAGCTGTTCGTGCCGCAGTTCGACCCGCAATCGCGGGCCGAGGCCGTGGCCCGGGGCGCGTTCTTCGCCCGGGGGACGGGGGCGTCTCCGGGGGCTGCCACCGGGAAAGCCTACTTCACCGCTGACGAGGCGGCGGAGGCCGGCCGCGCCGGGGAGAGCGTCATCATGATCCGCTCCGAGACCAACCCGGACGATATCAACGGCATCCTACAGTCCGCCGGCGTGCTGACCAGCCGCGGCGGCACCACCAGCCACGCCGCGGTGGTCACCCGGGGGCTGGGTAAGCCCTGCATTGTCGGGGCTGAGGAGATCAGCTTCTCCCGGGACGGCAGCGCCGCCCAGTGCGGTGAACAGTCTGTGCGGCAAGGGGACGAGGTCACCATTGACGGCACCACCGGCGAGGTGTTTCTGGGCCACATCTCCACCATAAGCCCGGACCTGGAGGATATGGAAGAGGCCAGTCAGCTATTACAGTGGGCCGATGGCCGCCGTCGCCTGGGTATCATGGCCAACGCGGACACGGAGGCGGACGCCCGGCGGGCGCTGTCACTGGGCGCGGAAGGCATTGGCCTCTGCCGGACCGAGCACATGTTCCTGGGTCCCGACCGGGTAGCCACGGTGCAGCAGGTGCTGCTTAACGCGGTGGCCACGGAGCGCTGGGAAGTGACCCACCCGGAAGTGGACCTGGCGGGGGCGGGGACCGTGCTGCCGGAGGACGCGCCTCCGGCGGTGCATACGTACTATCGCGCATTGCAAAACCTTGAGGAGCTGCAAATCCAGGACTTCACGGACATCCTTCGCGTCATGGCGGAGCGGCCCGTGGTTATCAGGCTGCTGGACGCGCCGTTGCACGAGTTTCTCCCGAATTACGATCGGCTTCTGCTGGAGGTGGCCTCCCTGCGGCATTCCGACAGCGCCTCCGCTGACCTGGTGGAAAAGGAGCAGGTGCTGGACCTTCTGGAGCGCACCCGGGAGTCCAACCCAATGCTGGGGCACCGCGGTTGCCGGTTGGGCATCACCTTTCCGTCAATATATAGGATGCAGATGCGGGCGATAATCACCGCCTGTTGCAGCCTGATACAAGACGGCCGGCCGGTCCACGCGGAGATAATGGTGCCGCTCACTTCCCATGTAAACGAAATGCGGTTGTTGCGGGAGCGCCTCACGAAGGTGGCGGATGACGTACAAAGGGAACAGGGCACCAAGGTGGAGTACAAGTTCGGGACCATGATTGAGGTGCCTCGGGCAGCGCTCACGGCGGACAAGGTGGCCGAGTACTCTGACTTCTTCAGCTTCGGCACCAACGACCTCACGCAGACCACCTACGGCTACAGCCGTGACGACGCGGAAGGGAAGTTCCTGCGCAGCTATATAGAAGACGGCATCCTGCCCAAGGACCCCTTCGTCACCATAGACGCCGAGGGGGTGGGGGAGCTGATCCGGATAGCGGTGGAGAAGGGGAAGCGAGTGCGGCCGGACCTGGAGGTGGGCATCTGCGGCGAGCACGGAGGTGACCCAGCGAGCGTGGAGTTCTGCCACAATATCGGCCTGGACTACGTTAGCTCCTCGCCGTACAGGGTCCCGGTGGCCCGGCTGGCGGCCGCCCAGGCGGCCATGCGCAACGAGGAGTAGGGGGCATTCCCCCAGACACCCTACCAGCGCGAGGGTGTTCCCTGCGCAGAATCAACGCCAACACACGGGAGGGTTCAGTCCGCCGTTGTGGCGTCAGCTATCGCAATGACGGATTCACTCCCAGCAGGGGTTCTTGAATGGACGATATATCTATTTGTGAGGCAAAACCATGGCATCTCGCACGGTAGTAAACACAAAGGACGCTCCTCAGCCCATAGGCGCCTATTCCCAGGCCATCCGGTTCCAGCCGGGAAGCCTGCTAGCCATAGCGGGGCAGGTGGCGCTGGACGCCCAGGGCAACCTGGTGGGGAAGGGAGACGCCGCGGCCCAAACGAAGCAGGTGCTTCGGAACCTACAGGCCGTCCTGGCCAGCCAGGGGGCAACGTTTAGCGACGTGGTGGAGTTGACCAGCTACGTGGTGGGCCGCGACGCCATACAGCCTTTCATCCAGGCCCGCACCGAGCTGTACCCGGAGCTTTTCCCTGACGGAAATTACCCGGCGAACACCCTTCTGGTCATAGACGGACTGGTGCAGGAGGACTTCCTGGTGGAGATAAAGGCGCTGGCAGTCCTTCCCTAGGGCCGCCCTGGCACACCGACGCCGGAAAATTCCCTACCGGGACACCTGAGACATCTCCGGCCCTGAGGGTATTTCGTCCAGTTTGCAGTGGGTAATGCCTGGCGGCTGGACACGGGGCCGCGGCTGGGGAGGGGGCCTGCGGTTTCGCTTGATCTTTCGCATCTCCTCCTCCACCAGGTTGAAGTCGTACTTGGAGATGAGGTGCAGGCTATCCTGAAAGGCCAGGAACCAGAGCTCCGGCACCCAGCGGCGAGTGTAGTCCAACCTGGGCGCTAGCTGATCGGCGTCGATATACTGGCTGGGGTCCAGCACCACCTCGGGCCTTATGCCGACTCGAAAGGGCAGGTCGCTGCCGCCCTCGGGTTTCCAAACCGGCGAATGGTCTTCCACCATGGAGACCGTTACCGTGGTGGTGGCGCCGAAGCACCGCTGGTGAGCAATGTAGAGGAGCACCCGGTCACCCGGCTCCATGCGTTGCACTTTGCGGCGATGATGTGCCTGGAGGCCCACCATGTCAAATTGCCGCTCCCGGGCAATCTGAAAGTTCTCCGGATTGGTCACTACCATCCAATAGCTTTTGGCCATCTCGTCCTCGAAAAAGGCGGCCACGCGCCGCCATGTTTGGTTTCTATTATCCCACATTCTCCCAAGCCTGATATGCGGCGCTGGAACGCGGCTGTCTTGCGGCCCAAGGCGTCTCTTGGATACAATCATGTTTCGACTCTCGCGCACCGCGCTGCAAAACAGGTCTGTTATGAACCCCACCGAGCGAACTCAAATACTTAAGTCACGCCTTGCTGAGCGCATCCTGGTCATGGACGGGGCCATGGGCACCGCCATCCAATCGCTGGAGCTGGGACCGGAGGACTTCGGCGGCCCCGAGCTGGAGGGCTGCAACGAGTACCTGAACATCACCCTTCCCTCCGCCATAGAGGGCATTCTTCAGGGCTACGCGGAAGCCGGGGCCGAGATTCTGGAGAGCAACTCTTTCGGAAGCACCCCGCTGGTGCTGGCGGAGTACGGGCTGGCGGACCAGGCCCATGAGATCAGCGCCGCCGCGGCTCGCATCGCGCGGCAGGTGGCGGAGCGTCACTCCACCCCAGAGCGTCCGCTGTTCGTTGCCGGGTCAATGGGTCCCACCACCCGGGCCATCTCGGTCACCGGGGGCGTGACCTGGGACGATCTGTCGGAGCACTACTACGTGCAGGCCGCCGGGCTGATGGAAGGCGGGGCAGACTTCCTGCTGCTGGAGACCTCCCAGGACATCCTCAACGTAAAGGCCGCTCTGGCGGGAATCGACCGGCTGGAGGCGAAGCTGGGCCGCCTCATCGCCGTGGCGGTACAGTGCACCATCGAGACAATGGGCACCACCCTGGGGGGCCAGGACATAGAGGCGTTCTACACGTCGCTGGAGCACCGCGACCTGCTCTGGATCGGGATGAACTGCGCCACCGGGCCGGAGTTCATGCGGGACCACCTGCGCACGCTGTCCCAGATATCCCGCTTACCGGTGGCTGTGGTGCCCAACGCCGGCCTTCCCGACGAGGACGGGCGGTACAACCAGACCCCTGAGCTGGTGGCCCGTTCGGTGAAGAGCTTCATTGATCGGGGTTGGGTGAACGTAGTGGGGGGCTGCTGCGGCACTACCCCTGAGCACATTCGGCTGCTGGTGGAGGCGGTGCGCTGCCAGCCGGCACGGCCCCCGGCGGAGCGCCGCGGCACGGTGCTCTCGGGGCTGGAAGCGCTGACGGTGGATGATGACACCCGTCCTGTGCTGGTAGGAGAGCGCACCAACGTGCTGGGGAGCCGGCGGTTCAAGCGGCTGATCGCCGAAGGCAAAATAGAAGAAGCCTCGGAGGTGGGGCGGCAGCAGGTGCGGAGCGGCGCCCACGTGTTGGACGTTTGTGTGCAGGACCCGGACCGGGACGAAACGACCGACCTGGTGGCCATCCTGGAGCAGATGATCCGCAAGGTGAAGGCGCCCATCGTTCTGGATACCACGGACGCTAAGGCGCTGGAAGAGGGGTTGAAGTGGACGCCCGGCAAGAGCTTGATCAACTCCATCAACCTGGAGGACGGCGAGAAGCGGTTCCAGGAGGTGGTCCCGTTGGCGCTGAGCTTCGGCGCCGCCCTGGTGGTGGGCTGCATTGACGAGGACAAGCAGCAGGCCCAGGCCATCACGCGGCAGCGAAAGTTGGAAATTGCCCAGCGCTCCTTCCGGCTGCTGACGGAGAAGTACGGCGTGGCGCCCGAGAACGTTATCTTTGACCCGCTGGTGTTCCCCATCGGCACCGGGGACAAGGCGTACGTCGGCGCCGCGGTGGAGACCATCGAGGGCGTGCGGCTCATCAAGGAGCACCTTCCCCTCGCCAAGACGGTCCTGGGCATCTCCAACGTGTCCTTCGGGCTGCCCACCGCTGGGCGGGAGGTGCTAAACGCGGTGATGCTGTACCACTGCGTTCAGGCGGGGCTGGACATGGCCATAGTGAACACCGAGCGGCTGGAAAGGTACCCCTCCATACCGGAGGAGGAGCGCCGCCTGGCAGAGGACCTCATCTGGTGGCGGGGCGAAGACCCCATCGGCGCCTTCGCGGACCATTTCCGGGAGCGGAAGCCCCCCGCCAAGGCGCGGGTTGATATGCCGCTGGAGGAGCGCATCGCCTCGTATGTAGTGGAGGGCACCCGAGACGGGCTGTTCGACGATCTGGACGAAGCGTTGGCCGACAGCACACCGCTGGAGATCATCAACGGCCCGCTGATGGCGGGCATGGACGAGGTGGGGAGGCTCTTCGGGCTCAACGAGCTGATTGTGGCCGAAGTGCTCGGCTCCGCTGAATCCATGAAGGCCGCCGTGACGCATTTGGAGCCGCACATGGAGAAAGACGAGGCCTCCATCCGGGGGACCATAGTGCTGGCCACGGTGAAGGGGGACGTCCACGATATTGGCAAGAACCTGGTTGACATAATCCTGTCCAACAACGGGTTCAAGGTGGTCAACCTGGGAATTAAGGTGCCGCCCAATGAGCTTATAGAGGCGTACCGGCAGCACGTGCCGGACATGATAGGCCTCTCCGGCCTGCTGGTGAAGTCCGCCCAGATGATGGTGGAGACGGTGCGCGACCTGAGGGCGGCGGAGGTGGCCTGTCCCGTGCTGGTGGGAGGCGCGGCGCTGACGAACCGGTTCACCCGCCTGCGAATCGCGCCGGAGTACGAGGGGCTGGTGGCCTATGCCAAGGACGCCATGACTGGGCTTGGGCTTTCCAACCGGATACGCCTGCCCCAGGAGCGAAGCCTCCTGGTATCGGAGATAGAGGCGGAGACCGCCAACCTGCTGGCGGACCAGGCGGCCAAAGAAGCCGGCGCAACCGGGGTTGGCGCGCCACAGCGCCCCCGGGCCAAGGTGGACCCCGTGGCGGAGCCGCCTTCCCCGCCGGACCTGAGGCTCCACCTGCTGCGGGACTTTGACCTGAGCCAGGTGTTTGAATACATAAACCCGGCGATGCTCTACGTCCGTCACCTGGGCTTCCACGGCCGGTTTGAGGAAGCGTTGAAGGCCGGTGACGCCAAGGCGCTGGAGTTGCAACAGAAGGTGCGGCAGGTGGAATCCGCCATGTTGGTCCGGGACGATATCTCCGCCAACGGGATGTTCAAGTTCTACCGCGCCGCTTCCCAGGGAGACGATGTGCAACTCCTCTCGCCGGACGGTAAAGAGGAGCTGGAGTGGTTCCAGTTTGGGCGTCAGTCCTCGGGCGAAGGGTTAGGCCTGGCGGACTATCTGCTGGCGTCCTCGCAGGGTCAGCCGGACTACCTGGCGGCCTTCGTCACCACCGTCGGTCCGGGGGTGCAGGAGCTGGCGGCTCGATGGCAGGAGGAGGGCGACTACCTGGCGTCCCACATCCTGCGAGTGCTGGCGCTGGAGGGGGCCGAGGCGTTCGCGGAGCTGCTGCACCAGCGGATTCGGGCGATGTGGGGGTTCCCGGACCCGCCGTCCATTTCCAAAGAAGAGCTTTACCGGTCGCAGTACCGGGGCCGGCGCTACTCCTTCGGCTACCCGGCGTGCCCGCGGCTGGAAGACCAGGGGAAGCTATGGCGTCTGCTGGAGCCGGACCGCCACATAGGCGTGGAGCTGACCGAAGGTTTCATGATGGAGCCGGAGGGTTCCGTAAGCGCGCTGGTCTTCCACCATCCCCAGGCGAAGTATTTCAACCTGAGCACCCGGGATACGGAGCTGCTGGAGGCCCTGGCCGGGGCCCGGGAAGCGGCGCAGGCCTAGTCCGAGCCGCCGCCGAATCGCCGAATCTGGCCGGGAGTGAAAATCCCGCCCTGGCCGTCCCGCCCCACGGCGCGCCCCTTTCGGAAGCAGACCACCTTGTGCTTGGGCTCCAGCACTACCTCCACCCGCGTTCCCAGGGGGTGGCGCTGTAGGTTGGATGTTAGCGAACGAACAGACTCCCCAGAGTCCAGCACGATGCTGTACATGGTGTAAGCGCCCCGGAAGGTGCGGGCGATGACTCTGCCCTTGCCGGTGTCCGAAACGCGGAAGGCCACGTCCTCCGGACGGACCATCACCTCCAGGTCAGGCTGTGCTGGTGGCGCCGAGTCCTTGGGCAGCGGCCCCGCCTCGGTCCAGGCGGCGCCGTTCCTAAAAACCACCGAAAGGAAGTCCGCCAGCCCCACAAAGTGGGCAACAAAAGAGGACCAGGGTTCCTGGTACACCTCCTCCGGCGTGCCCACCTGCTCCAGGCGGCCCTCGTTCAGCACCGCCACGCGGTCTCCCATATACAGCGCCTCTTCCTGGTCGTGGGTAACAAATAGCGCGGTGGCCTCGCTGACCTCCAGCACCTCCTTCACTTCTTCCCTCACCTGCTGCCGGAGCTTGGCGTCCAGGTTGGAGAAGGGCTCGTCAAGGAGGAGAATGGCCGGCGCGGGCACCAGCGCCCTGGCCAGGGCGACGCGTTGCTGCTCGCCTCCGGAAAGCTCGTGTGGCATGCGGCCCTGGAGCCGGGTCAGTCCCACCAGCGACAGCACCATCTTGACCCGGGCCTCGCGGCGCTGGCTCTTGGGTAGCCCGAAGGCCACGTTCTCGGCTACCGTCAGGTGGGGGAATAGGGCGTAGTCCTGAAACACCATGCCGATGTGCCGCCGCTCCGGTGGAACGAAGGTCCCTGGCCCGGCCACGGTCCTGCCATCCACCTCTACGGTGCCGATGTCCGGCAATTCGAAACCGGAGATGAGCCGGAGGGTGGTGGTCTTACCGCAGCCGCTGGGTCCCAGGAGCGCCAGCACTTCCCCCTGGGCCACCTCCAGGTCCAGCCCGGAGACCGCCGGGGTCCCGTTGTAGCTCTTGCCCAGGCCAGCGCACCGGAGCGCCGGTATTTGCATGACAGCTAGCGATTCTCCCTCAGCATGAAAAAGGCCATTGGAACTGATGATACCAAAACCAGCACCAGGGCGTGGGCCGCCGCCTGGGCAAAAAACGCCTCGGACGCTGCAGACCATATAGACGTAGCCAGCGTGTCGAAACCTATGGGTCCCAGGATGAGCGTGGCGGGCAGCTCCTTCATGGTGAGCAGGAAGACCAGCGCCGCCCCGGCCAGCAGCCCGGACCGCATCAACGGCAGCGTGATGCTGTAAAGCACCTGGAACGGCCCCCTTCCCAGGTTTCGCGCCGCTTCCTCCAGCCGGGGGCTCACCTGTAGCAGAGACGCCCTGATGGAGCCCACCGCCGCGGGCAGGAATAGCACCACGTAGGCAAACACCAAGAGCAGCAGTGTTTGGTACACCGGACCGCCGAATCGCGCCCCGAAGAACACCAGCGCCAGCGCTATGGCAATCCCCGGCAGGGCAAAGCCGATGTAGGTGGCGCGCTCCAGCAGCGCGCTGCGCCAGCCGGGGAAGCGCACCGCCAGCACCGCCACTGGAATGGCCGCTATCAGGGTGGCGCCCGCCGCCAGCGCGGAAACGTACAGGGAGCTGGCCGCGGCGCTCCATAGCCCGGGGATGGACTCCCCGGCGGAAACGCCCCGTACCACCCAGTAGCCCAGAATGGTCATGGGCAGCGCCAGGGCGAAGACGGCCACCAGGGCGCAAAACGCCACGGAGGGCCACTTCCAGCGCCCCAACTGCACCGGGGCAAGCCTTCGGGCCGAACCGGACGCCGTACGGTAGTACCGCCCCTTGCCTCGGCTGCGCATCTCCGCCAGCAGGATGCCCGCCGCCACCACCACCAGCACCAGCGACAACCCAGCGGCCAGGGTCCTGTCGAAGGCCGAGTCGAACTGGAGGTAGATGGCCCAGGTGAAGGTCTCGTATCTGAGCAGCGACACCGCGCCGAAGTCGCTAAGGGTGTAGAGGGCCACCAGCAGCGCCCCGGCGGCTATGGCGGGCCGTAGCAGCGGGACGGTTACGCGGCGGAATGTGGCCCAACCGCTCTGCCCCAGGCTTCGAGAGGCCTCCTCCAGCGAAGGGTCCAACCTCCCCAGGGCCGCCCGCAGCGGCAGCAGAACGTAGGGGTAGCTCAACAGCGTCAGCGTCAGCATAGCCCCCGGGAACCCGTATATCTCCGGCAGCCGGTCCACCCCGAAGGGACCCTCCAGCGCCCCTTGCAGCATTCCCTTGGGTCCCAGCGCCACCAGCACAACGAAGGCCCCTATGTAACTGGGGACCACCAGCGGCAGGGACGTGACAATGGTGATGACGCGTCGCAGCGGCAGGTCTGTTCGGGTGGTGAGCCAGGCCAGCGGCAGCGCAATGATGATGGAGCCCGCCGTCACCGCGGCCATCAGCGCCAGGGAGCGCAGCAGAATTTGCAGGGTACGGGTCCTGAACAGCAGGTCCGGGAGCTCTTGCCCTGCCCCCAGCGTCCTCACCACCAGGTAGACTATGGGAAGCGCCATGGCTGCCGCCACCAAAAGCGCGGGGAGCCACAGCACCGCTGGCGGCCGCGACTTGGGGCCTAAAATCTTTCCCCAGACCCCGGCCAAGGGTGTGGAAGCCTGGTTGGCCCTGGTAGTCACCGGTCAGCGGCGTCCTACGGCAAAATGCCGGTTTCGCGCAGCAGCTTCTGCGTGCCGTCCAGGTCCGCCAGCTCCTTCAGAGAGATGGACGGCTTCTTGATCTCTGCCAGCGGCGTCAACAGATGGTGCACGCTGACGCCCTCGATCAGTGGGTACTCGAAGGTCTCCTGGGCGAAGAACTGCTGCGCCGGCTCCGAGAGGAGGTACTCAATGAACCTTTTGGCATCGCCCTCTTTATTCGACGAGCGCAGGATGCCCGCGCCCGCCACCATTACCAAGGCCCCGGAGCCGCCGCCGCGCAAGTGGTAGTTCCGCGCCGGAAAGTCCTCGCCCTCTTCCGTCAGGAAGCGGTACAGGTAGTAGTGGTTCACGAAGCCCACGTCCACTTCCCCGGCGCCCACGGCGGCCACTGTTGGGGTGTTGCTGGCGAAGAACTTGGAGGAGTTGGCCTGGATGCCCTTGAGCCACTGCCGGGTCCTCTCCTCACCCCCGGCGCTTCGCATGCCCGTGACCATGGTCTGGAATGATGCGTTGGTGGGAGGCCAGCCGATGCGCCCCTTCCATTTCGGGTCGGTGAAGCCCCATATATCGTCCGGCAGATCGCCCTCCGAAAGGTTGTCCGTGTTGTATACCACCACCCGGGCGCGTCCGGATATGCCCACCCATCGCTTTTCAGGCGAGCGAGCCCACTCCGGCACCCGGTCCAAAATGCCGGCGGGCAACGGGGCAAGGAGCTGCTCTACGGATCCAAGGCCGCCGGGGTCCTGGGCAAAGAAGACGTCAGCCGGGCTGTTTGACCCCTCTTCCAGGAGCGTTGCCGCCAACTGTGGCGTCCCGGCGTATTTCACCGAGACCTTGATTCCCGTCTCCTCGGTAAACCGCTGAATGATCGGGTCCACCAGGCTTTCGCTGCGCCCGGAGTAAACCGTCAGGCTGGCGCCGTCTCCGCCGCAGGCGGAGGCCAGCAGGGCCACCGCCGCCACCGTCAACAGCAACAGACATACCGCGGGCGCCTTTACCCGGCGAATCAGTTCTGCCCACCCCCTGGCTTTCAGGTTGCCACGTTTCCCTTGTAGTGGCATTCTGCTCTCCTTTTGATGATTCAAGAACCACCTCCCGGAGCGCGCCGCACCCCGATAAAACCCAGGTTTACTAAAATTGTTAATGTAGATTAACTCGCGACTTTATATACATTAACCTATTACAGGTGTCAATACCCTATTAGGGTGTTGACGCACGGCCCAGCTTTCGCCCGCGGACGCTGGCCCCAATCAGAAGAAAACGGCTTGACGCTCCAGGGCGCCAATGCTACAGTCCCTACCCCCGGCCCAATCGTCCCTTGGTGACGGCGCTTGCTCCAGGTCTCAGATCAGTTGCTAAAGGGAGATAAACGCGCCCTCTCCAGGGCCATCTCGCTGCTGGAGCGGGGTGACCCCCAGGGCGCAGTGGTCACCGGGGAGGTCTACCCTCACGTTGGCGCCGCGTACTGCGTTGGTGTCACAGGTCCTCCCGGGGCGGGCAAGAGCACGCTGCTGGCCTGCCTCACCGAGTTGTTGAGGAAGCAAGGGCTGTCCGTAGGTATCATTGCTGTTGACCCCACCAGCCCCTACAGCGGCGGGGCCCTTTTGGGAGACAGGATCCGGATGCAGCTCCACTACCTGGACCCGGGGGTGTTCATCCGGAGCATGGCCACCAGGGGCAGCCATGGAGGATTACCCAGGATTATAAAGGGGGTGGTCCGCCTGCTGGACGCCTCGGGCAAGGACGTGGTGCTGGTGGAAACCGTGGGGGTGGGCCAGACGGAGTTGGACATCATGGGCGTGGCGGATACGGTGGTGGTGACACTGGTGCCGGAGGCAGGCGACGTGATACAGACCCTCAAGGCGGGCCTGATGGAGATAGCGGACATATATGTGGTCAACAAGGCAGACCGGCCGGGAGCCGACAGGATGATCGCCGATATCAGGAGCGCCGTGGCACTGGGCGAGTCTAACGGCGGTTGGATGCCGCCCGCCTTGACCACCGAGGCGGTGAACGGACGGGGCGTGGCCGAGCTATGGGAGCAGGTGGGGATGCACCGCGACTATCTTGGCCGGACCGGTGAGCTGGAGACCAGGCGGCGGGACCGCCGGACCGGCGAGTTCTTGGAGGTGGTAGAGGAGGAGCTGGGCCGCCGCGCCAAGGCCCAGATTCATAGTGACCCGGAGCTTCGGGGGTTACTGGACCAGGTGCAATCGGGCAAACAGGACCCATACTCTTTTGCGCTGGCCCTGCTGGACCGGCGCCCAACCGGCCTGGGCTAGACTTTTAACCCCTGTCATTAGGCGGCGCTTGATAGGGTGGATTCCAGGGGCAACATGGTCTCTAAGACACTTCTATTCGCCGCCATAGTGCGGTGGGAAATTGACAAGAAAAGCGAGCTTTGAAGGAACGTTATGCTGTGTTTGGGAATTGATCTGACCGCTTCCCCAAAACGGGCCAGCGCCACCGCCATTCTTGACGAGAACGGCGCCCTGGTCCAGCTTTCCAGCTTCAAGACCTATAAGGAGCTGGTGGCCCTGCTGGCCACCCATCCGCCAGACGTGATAGGTATTGACGCGCCCCTGGGGTTGCCGCAGGGGATCCACTGCCTGGACCAGAGTTGTCCTTGCGCCCCCACCAACGGCCACAAGGGACGCATGGCGGAGGTCGAGATCGCCAAGATGGGCATCGCGTGCTTCTACACCGGGAAAAAGTCGATCATCCGCCCGTTGATCTATCGGGCCATAAAGCTGCGCAACGGCTTGCGCCGCCGGGGTTTCAACCTGGTGGAGGCGTACCCCTATGCCACCAAGGTACTGCTATTCGGTGACGGGCTCCCTCCCAAGAGACGTCCGGAGAGCCTGACCCACCTGCGCCGGCATCTGCCCGAGTTGGTGTCCGGAATGGATGACCACGTTGAAAAGCTGAACCATGACCGGTCAGACGCCATCCTCACGGCGTATACGGCCTATCTTCACCTGCGGGGCGACGCGGACCAGCTAGGAATCCCGGAAGAGGGGCTGATCACAATTCCCAAGCTACAGGGCCGAAATGGCCCGGTCTCCACCAGGCGTCAGCGGTTATCAGCCGCCTAAACGCCGCTATTCGCGGGCCAACCGGCCCTTGACCCGCTGCCGGGCCGCCGTAGAACGGAGTCCAGGGGCAGCAATTAGCTAAACAGTTGGAGGACTTGCGAACGTTGGACGTAATTGTTCGCGTCAGGAACTTTGAGCTTCAGCCCCAGAGCAAAGAGTACATAAAGAAGAAGCTGGGGCGGGTGGGCCGCCACCTGCCCTCCGCCATCAAGTCCAGCGCGGAGCTAACTTCCCAAAACGCCCGGTCACAGCAGGACCGCGTAACCGCGCAGTTTACCCTGGAGGTCAACGGGGTGGTCCTCCGTGGCGAGGAACGGGGAGCCACCGTAATGGCCGCGGTGGACGCCGCCGCCGATGTTTTGTTCCGCCGCATCGACCGCTTCAAGGGGAAGACCTACCACACCGAGCGCGCCCGAAGGGCCGTCCGGCGGGGCGAGGACCGCGAAGCCGCGGCGGAATCGGAAGTCGCCGCCTTAAGCGAAGGGCCGCCGGTGGACGAAGAGGCTTCCGAGGTGGTGGTCAAGAACAAGACCTACCCCGTGAAGCCCATGGACATTGAGGAGGCCATCTTCCAGATGGAGTTGCTGGGCCACGGCTTCTTCCTCTTCATGAACAGCGAGGAGGCCAATTACAACGTCCTCTACCGCCGCCTCGACGGCACCTATGGCATCATCCATCCGGAGCCGCTCTAAAGCAGCCGGGGCCTCGTTGCCTTCGCGGCGCGGGGCGGCCTACTCTTGACTGTTGGCCTTACCGCCCCCGACGCCCAGGTTGAGGAACGGCTGGAGCATGGAGGTAAACTCCATGGGGAAGACAAACTTGGTGGCCGGACTTGACCCCAACTCCTTCAGCACCTCAAAGTACTGGAGGTTCATGGTCTTGGCGTCCACGTTGGAGGCCACCTGGTAGATCTTGTCCAGGGCGACGCTGAATCCCTCGGCCCGCAGCACCGCGGCCTGCTGGTCGCCCTCCGCCGTTAGGATCTCCCCCTGGCGATGTCCCTCCGCCTCAAGGATACGGGCCTGCTTTTCGCCCTCGGCGCGGTTTATTGCCGCCTGCCGCTGGCCCTCGGACTCGGTAATCTCCGCCGTCTTGATGGCGTCGGCGGACTTCTCCCGCTCCATGGCCGCCTTCACCCCCATGGGCGGGTCAATCTCATTGATAGCCACCCCTGTGACCTTCACGCCCCAGCGCCCGGTGTTGGCGTCCAGCGCCGCCTGAAGCTGGCCCTGAATGGTCTCTCTCTCGGCCAGGGCGGCCGCCAGGGTGATGTTCCCCACGATGGACCTGAGGTCGGCCACCGCCTGGCTTCTCACGGCGGCGCGGTGGTCGGTGACGCCAATGACAGACTTCTCCGCCTGGTCTTCCAGGACGCGGTAGTAGAGGACGAAGTCCATGTCAATCACCACGTTGTCAACGGTGATGTACTTCTGGGTGGGCACTCGCTCCACCTGCTCCCGCAGGTCCACAATCCGTCCGTCATATACGATGGGCAACAAGAAGCGGAACCCCGCATCTTGATTCCCCGTCCAGCGTCCCCACTTCAGCACCACCATCCGCTGGAACTGCTTGACCACAACTACGCCAGATGCCATTTGGACCTCCTCAACGCCTCACCTATTGCGGGGCCACCGGGTTGGATTATACAGTCGACATGACGAAATTATTCATAGTTCGGCGATAGATTGTAGGTACCCGGATTTCCGGTACGATAACACGCCTGGATTGGCCTGTCTATCAACTGTCGCGGGGACAAGCCCGGCCAAGCGTGCTTACTGGGTCACAACCCCGGATTCCGCCGCCACCTCCGGGCGCACGGTCAACATGGCGCCTTCCTGGCTTACCACCCGCACGTATTGTCCCGGGCTGATGGTTGAGCGACCTTCGCTCACCGCGGTCCACAGCTCGGTTTGCAGCCTTATCAGCCCTCGGGGAGAGAGCTCCTCCACCACCTCTCCCACCTGTCCAATCTGCGGCGAGAGCTCCGCTTGGGCCTTTCCTTTTCGGGACGAGAGGATGCTCCACATCACCCATCCACCGCCTCCCAGCACAATCACCGCGAAGGGGACCAGCACCCACAGGCTCACGCGAATGGAGGGAGCGGTGGGTGATGGGGTGCCGAAGTGCGAAAACAGGAGCATTGATCCAAGGATAAACGCGACGATGCCTCCAATGCCCAATACGCCAAAGCCGGACACGTAGAACTCGGCAACGATCAGCGCCCCGGCCAAGATGATGAGCGCGGCGCCGGCCCAGTTCACCGGCAGATTTCCGAAGCTGACGAAGGCCAGCACCAGCAGGATGACCCCGGTCACCCCGGGGAAGATCAGCCCCGGGTGTATCACTTCGATCACCACTGCCAGGCCGCCAATGGAAAAGAGCAGAAACGAAATATTGGGGTCCGCCAGGATGAAGAGAAATTTATCAACCAGGCTCATTTCCAGCTTTTGCACCGGGATGTCCCCGGTCTTCAGCGTTACCGTCCGCCCGCCAATCTGCACCACTTGTCCATCAAGCTGGGCTAGCAGGTCGTCCAGGTCCGAGGCGATGAAGTCCACCACGTTGCCTTCCACCGCCTCGTTGGCGGAATAGGAGAGCGCCTTCCTGACGGTGGCCTCCAGCTTATCGGCGTCCCGGCCTCGCTCCGCGGCAATGGCGCGCATCAGCGCCGCGGCGTCGTTGGTGGCCTTGCTCTCCAGCGTGTCGGGTAGGTCCTCACCGCCACCGCCCACCGGCGTGGCGGCGCCGATGTTGGTTCCCGGCGCCATTACGGCGAAGTGGGCCGCCGCGGTGATAAACGTCCCCGCTGATGCCGCCTGCGCGCCCCGGGGCGATACGTACACCACCGTGGGGACCTTGGCCTCCAGCAGACCCTGTACGATCTTGCGTGTCGAAGAGAGGAGCCCGCCCGGCGTGTCCAGCAGGATGATGACAACCTCCGCGCCCTCCTCCTCCCCCCGCTCAATGGACTTGGCGATGTGGCGCTGGCTCACCGGGTTGATTATGCCGTCCACCTGGGCCACTAGGGCATGGCCGCCCTGTTCCTGGGCGGAAACCTGGCCTATTAGGCCCAGGCTGAACGTGGCCAGGAAAACCAGCACCGTGAGCCATCTCAGCGGCGTCCAGCGGCGGGGATTCACCATATCTTCTTGCTCTCCTTCGGGCGCGAAGGGCGACCGCCACCCGAAGATCAATCATCTGGTCTGCGCTGGGGGGTGTCAACCGAGCGGGGGAAACAGCCGCGCCGATGCGCCGGAAGCCACCCCTTCACCAGGCCCTCTGGAGCCTCAGAAAGCCGCCGCGGTCGTCGGTTGACCGGGCCCAGGGCGCGGCGTAGACTCCCGGCGGCATCCAGGATGGAAAGGGTGAGGCTGGATATGTCCGTATGGTGGCTAGACCGCCGCTGGCGTCTTTCATGGCGGCGGTTTCTGGTGGGGTGCCTGCTGGCTACCCTCCTGGCCGGTGCTGCCTGCTCAGGGGATGACGAGGGCGACGAAGAGTCCACCGCTCCGCCTACCGCAACCCTTGGTCAGGGAGCCGCCGCCACAACTGCCTCCGCCACACCCGCCGGTACCGAAGGAATTGGGCTTCCCACGGCCTCATTTGCCCTCGCCGATAGGGACCAGGGTCTGCCCTCTATAATCACCCAGGCGGACGTGCTGTTTACCGACCTGGCGGCCGGCCGGCCCGCCTTCGAGGTGGACGTGGAGGGGGAGTACGACAACCAGCCCGTGGTTTCCATAATACCGGTGGGAGAGGGTTCTTCGCGGGAGGAGCTGCTGCGCGGCAACCTGGCCTGGCTGGCGTCGCAAGGATACGGGACGCTGGAGCTGATGGTGGTGGAGGGGTTCGGGGCCGTTTATCTTCGAAGCGAGGTGCTGCCATCCCTTCGGCACCCCGGTTTCGACTACGACGGGCAATACGACGGCGGCCCCGGAGAGGGCGACCTGGCGGTGGAAGAGGAAGCCGCCCGGCAGCGTTTCTACTCCCTGGGAGACCTGCTGCCTGGTATTGTGCAGGAGGCCCACAACCAGGGACTGAAGGTCATGGCGAACGTGGAGTCGCTGGCCCACATAATCAACCGCGCCGGGGGCTCCGGCATCGGTGGCGGACAAGAGTCACAGTTGATAGCCGGCAATCTGCCGCCACCCACCGTTGAGCAGGTGCTGGGCTTCGTGGACGAGGTGCCGGCCACCGGCGTGGATGCCGTTTCGGCTGAGGCCTTCACGCCGGACTACGACGAGGCCATCGCGCGGCACCTGGCGGCAAAGGGGACCAGCTACGTTCATACGGGCGCGGGTCTGGGAGATGTGTGGACCGGCTACTACTATTCCCTATATCCCACCGATTTCACCACTCGAGACGTGTACAACTTCCTATACACGGACGATAGCCTGCTGGGTACCACCAACGGAAGCATATTTGCCCGGGCACGGGCCATGGACCCGGCGCCGGAAACGGCGGTGGCGGTAGGGGCGTACAACCCGCTGCCCTGCGATACGTCCCTTTCGCTGGGCGATCTCTTCTCCCGCCAACGGGAGGACCCGGAGGCGCCGTCCATAGACCAGGCGGAGCCGAAGCTGCCGGATGGCACGCCGGTGGACAACTGCGCCACGGCGCCGTGGCGGAACCTGTTGCTGGTGGCGGCGCGCCGCCACGGGGTAAGTAACCTTCTGCTGACCGCGGACCTGCCTGCCTCCGCGGCCACGGCGGTCCGTCCCGGCGTGGGTCAAGAGATACTGGCGCGTATCGCGGCCCACCCGGCTCCGGAAGAGTCGCTGCCTATAGCTAACGTGATAATAGACTGGCCGGAATTCGGGGAGGAAGACGGCTACAGCAATGCCGATTTCTTCGAGGAGGTGTCGCTGGCGGTAGTGGGTCTGGTAGACGACGCCTTGCAGGCGGCGGGGTACCAGACGGTGCTTACATACGACCGCCCTTGGGACGGAGGCGCCGTCGCGCTGACCTACGTCATCACCGCCGGTGGAAACGAGGACACCGGCGACGGTGTGGGGATGGGACCGCCCTACTGGCGGAACGCTCAGACGCTGGACGCGGAGATTCTGGCGCTGCTGGACGCCGAGACGCACCCCGGGCCGGTGTTCATCCACCCGGTGTTCGGCGTGCCGGAAGCGGGTGGTTGGGGTAAGGTGCGGCAGAGGTTCGGCCTGCCTTCCCGGTTCCAGTATTTGAACCCGGCCCTGTCCCAGTCCTCCGAGTACCACACTTCTCTACTGACGTCTTTCCCCGTCACCGCCGAAGGTGATATTCCGGAAGGGGTCCCGCAGCAGCCTGTCACACCGAAGCTGGGGCAGGTGCTGGGCCACACCGTGGAGTTGCGCCCGTACGGAGACGTAATAGGTCTGGGGCAGGCGGCCAACGTGGTGAGGCCCGGAGAGGTCGCGGCGGCGCGGATAGCGGCGTCGGGTCCTTTGCTGGTGTCGAATACGAGCGTCAGGCTCCAACAGGAAACGGCCCCGTACCTGGTAACCGACAGGGAAGGCAGATTTCTCTGGCTGATAAACCAGCTACACCATGAAGCCTTTACCTTTATTTTGGGTCAGTCCGTGGCGCGGGCCACCGGTGGGGTCCCGGTTCTGGCGGCGCCGGCCAAGGCCCACGTATGGAGCGGCACCCAGACCTTCGCCCTGGCATACGGTCAGACGGAGGTGTCCCTGGCCCTGCCCTTCGCACCAGACCAGCCCATTGACATAACGGTTTACGATATGCGGGGAGATCTGCTGGAAGAGGGGCTGGGCGTGCCCTATAAGGCTCCCCTGAAGCGAGACCTGGACAAGTACTCGCTCCTGGTGGTGGAGCCCGCCCGCTGATATATTGCCGGACAGGCGAGCAGGGTCCCGGCACCGCTTTAAATACTGAACAATGCCGAAGGCGTCAAGCGCCGGTAGAGGAGGCCGAGATGAGGCTAGCAGGTAAGGTTGCTATGATCACCGGGGGCGCCCGGGGAATGGGCGCCGCGGAGGCGAAGCTCTTCGCGCGGGAGGGGGCCAAGGTGGTGGTGGCCGACGTTTTGGAAGAGGACGGCCAAAAGACCGTGGCCCAGATCAACGAGCTGGGCGGGGACGCCCTGTTCATCCGGCTGGACGTCACTAGCGAGGATGACTGGCAGCGCGCCGTTCGGGAGACCGTGAGCCGTTTCGGGAAGCTGAACGTCCTGGTGAACAACGCCGGGATCTCCATTCCCGGCTGGGTAGAGCAGACGACGGTGGGAGACTGGGACCGGACGATGAACGTGAACGCCAAGGGGGTCTTCCTCGGCACCAAGGCGGTGGCGCCGGAGATGCGGAAGGCGGGCGGCGGCTCCAT
The DNA here is from genome assembly GCA_965247585.1 of Dehalococcoidia bacterium. Classification (GTDB taxonomy): domain Bacteria; phylum Chloroflexota; class Dehalococcoidia; order Lucifugimonadales; genus CBDFHC01. Next base: position 491,731 of record CBDFHC010000005.1, on the reverse strand, counting down.
AGTTAACATCTCGTCAACCGCGGGCATCGGCGGTATGGTGGACCGGGCCGCGTACACCTCGTCCAAGGGTGCGGTGCGGATATTTACCAAGTCCACCGCCATAGAGTTCGCCGGGGACGGGATCCGGGCCAACTCGGTACACCCGGGGCTGATACGCACTCCCATGACCGAGGACCGGCTGGACGACCCGGAGTTCCTGGGGCCGCGAATGAACAACCTGCCCCTGGGGCGTCCCGCGGAGCCGGACGAAGTGGCCTACGGGGTGCTGTACCTGGCCTCAGACGAGTCGTCCTACGTTACCGGGGCCGAGCTGGTGATAGACGGGGGCTTCACCGCCGTCTGACCCGGCCTCCGCGCAGAGCCCAACCACACAGGAGGGTGCAGGGAACCTGGGTTCCCTGCCGGGAGTCTGAGGGTGTCCCTCAGAAACCAACTTTAATACCGTACTGGGCGGGATGGTGGGCAACACCAACCTGTGATTTGTAGCCCCTAACAGCGCCCAACGTTTCGCCCTCGCTGATTGGTGCGAAAATAGAAACATCGTCCCTTAATGGAAACCTGCCGAGGGTGTCTCCAGAAGGGGCATTCCCCCTCTTCGGAAGTGCGTCATAGGCGGATAGAGGACACCTCCTCAAATACTCCTCCCCTGCGTAGAGTTTCGTTGACACCCTTCGCAGACGGCCCGTAGACTTATCCAACCGCTGACGGCCCACTTTCGGGACAGCGGGGCCATACGCGTGAGATAGCCGGAAGCTGGCTCTCCGCATCGTTCCGGGAGGAACCATGACCGCCCTTCAAGAGGTGGACCCCCAGGTAGCCCAGGCTATTGAGCGGGAGAACCAGCGACAGCGCTCCAACATCGTGCTGATCGCCTCGGAGAACTACGCCAGCAAGGCCGTGCTGGAGGCCCAGGCCACGGTGTTGAACAACAAGTACGCCGAGGGCTATCCCGGCAGGCGCTACTACGGCGGTTGCCAGCACGTGGACGTGGTGGAAGAGCTGGCGCGGGAGCGGGCCAAAGAGCTGTTCGGGGTGGAGCACGCTAACGTTCAGCCCCACAGCGGCGCCCAGGCCAATATGGGGGCCTACTTCGCGCTGCTGACGCCCGGTGACACCGTCATGGGGATGCGCTTGGACCAGGGCGGTCACCTGACCCACGGCAGCCCGGTGAACTTCTCCGGCAAGCTATACAACTTCGTGGCCTACGGGGTGGACCGGGAAACCGAGACCATTGACTATGAAGAGGTGGAGCAGCTGGCGCGGGAGCACCAGCCCAAGCTTATTGTGGCAGGCTACACCGCATATCCCAGGCTAATTGACTTCGCACGGTTCCGCCGTATCGCCGACGATGTAGGCGCCATCCTCATGGTGGACATGGCCCACATCGCCGGGCTGATAGCCGGTGGCGCCCACCCCTCGCCGGTGCCCCACGCCCAGATCGTCACCTCCACCACGCAGAAAACGCTGCGGGGGCCCCGGGGCGGCCTCATCCTCGCCGAGGCGGGGTTGGCCCGAAAGGTGGACCGGGCGGTATTCCCCAACGCCCAGGGAGGCCCTTTCATGCACGTCATCGCCGCCAAGGCGGTGTGCTTCGGCGAGGCGTTGGAGCCTTCCTTCTCGGACTACGCCCACGCCGTGGTGGATAACGCCCGGGCGCTGGCCGCGTCGCTGGCCGCTGGCGGGCTGCGCATCGTTTCCGGCGGCACGGACAATCACCTTCTTCTGGTGGACCTGCGGTCGCTGGAGGTGAAGGGGAATGAGGCGGAGCAAATCCTTGAGGACGTATCCATCGTAGTTAACAAGAACGCCATACCCTACGATCCGGAACCGCCCAGGGTGGCCAGCGGCCTGCGGCTGGGCGCCGCGGCGGTGACCAGCCGTGGCTTCGGCCGTGACGATATGAGAACAATCGGAGAGCTGATAGTTCGGGCAATCACCAGGCGAGATGACCAGGGCGCGCTGAAAAGCGTCAAGGAAGAGGCAGAGGCGCTGGCATCCGGCTTCCCCGTACCCGGCCTTGACTCCTGACTCGGTTGAGGCTGGAGACGGGCCAATGCTATAATCGCTGACAGCTTCTAAACAGGGAGAAGATAATCCAAGACTACGAAATTATGTTGGTGCTCAACCCGGCGCTGAGCCAGGAGGAGAACGCCAGCGCCAGAGAGCGTGTGAATGATCTGCTGACCCGCGAGGGCGGCGAGATCGTCTCGGAAGACGACTGGGGAACACGGCGCCTGGCATACCCCATTAAGCGCGCCGGGCAGAACTACCTGGAGGGGTCCTACTACCTGATCAAGTTCAACCAGGAGGGGTCGTTCATCCGGGAGTTGGAAGCACAGCTAAGGCTGACGGAGCCGGTGCTACGGTCCATGGTGGTGCGGGCCACGCCCACCGTTGAGTCGCGGCCCAGGCCTGTGCCGCCGGATGCCCGCCCCGCCCCCGCAATGGCCCCTGTCGGCGTCCCGGTGGCGGCCGAAGCTGCCTTAGCGGCGCCCGCCGATGCCCCGGCGCCCGCTGAAGCCCAGGTAGACGCGCCCGCGGAGCCCCATGTTGCTGATCCCACCGCAGAAGCCGAACCGGCCGAGGCCCCGGCGCCCGCTGAAGGCCAGGTAGACGCGCCCGCGGCGCCCGATGTTGCTGAGCCCACCGCAGAAGCCGAACCGGCCCAGGCCGAGGCCCCTGCGTCCATCGAGGCCCAGGTAGACGCACCCGCGGCGGCTGAAGTTGCTGAGCCCACCGCAGAAGCCCAGGTGGAGACGCCAGCGGCGCCTGATGTTGAAGAGCCCGCCGCCGGCGAGGATTTGCAGCCCGCCGCCGCCGAGGCCGGTGATGCTGAAGAGCAGCGGAGTTAGGTTATGGCGGCTGGTCTAAACAAAATCATGGTCATTGGCAATCTGGGCACGGACCCGGAGTTGCGCTACACGCCCAGCGGCAAACCGGTCACCACCTTCCGGCTGGCAACCAATCGGGCGTACCGGACGCAGGATGGGGAGCGAAGGGAGGAGACGGAGTGGTTCACCGTGGTGGCCTGGGACCGGCTGGCGGAGCAATGCAACCAGTTTTTGACCAAGGGCAGGCAGGCATATATCGAAGGTAGGTTCCGCAGCCGCCGGTGGGAAGGGCAGGACGGACAGCCCCGCTTCGTAAGCGAAGTCATCGCCAGCTCCGTCCTCTTCCTGGACCAGGGGTCCGCGCCTATGGACCCGGGCGGGGACACCGGCGCGGAGGTCCCAGAGGACCCGGATGACCTGCCTTTCTAGAATCTTGACAAGCTTATCGGAGGACCAGCCAACCAGATGACTACCGGACCGCGGAGAAGAGACCCGTCTAGAGAGAGGCCCAGGCGCCGCTTCGTGCCGCGCCGGAAGGTGTGTGCCTTCTGCGTGGAGCACGTCTCGTACATTGACTACAAAGACGTGGGAAGGATCAGGCGCTATCTTTCTGACCGGTTCAAAATAGACCCCAGGCGCAAGACGGGCAACTGCGCGCGCCACCAGAGGGCGCTGACCAGGGCCATCAAGCGCGCCCGTACCGTGGCGCTGCTGCCTATGAGCCCCAACCACGGCCGGCTGGTTAACTAAGCGCGCCCCTGCCAGGCTTGGCGGATTCCCACAGCCAGAATCGGCCGCCCGTCATTAAAGGTTTCCCCTAATGTCTACTCCCCGGAATAGAAGGCGCTCCCAGCAAGAACCAGAAGCCACTGACCGGCGTATGCGCCGCCTCAACGCCCTTCATGACCCGCGCCGCCGCCGTCTGGCGATCATCACCGGCGCCATTGTGCTGCTGATCATAGCCGGGCTTGTGGCGGGCGGTTGGTACAAGTACTACTTCCTACCGCCTCGCGCCGCGCTGGCCAACGTAAACGAAACCAAGTTTACCCAGGCGGACGTTGTGCAACGCGCCCGGATGATCCAGGCCGGTCAAAACTTCACCGGGCCTGTGGGCCTCATGGAGATCATGCGCGTCCTCTGGAACGACGATATTAACGTGGCCTCCGGGCCGTTTACCCTGGGGATGGTCCAGATGGAGATGCTAAAACAGGCGGCGCCGGACTTTGCCGTCGCCGTAACCAAGGAAGACGTGGAGGATTTCATCAGGTTCAACTTCACTCCACCCGTTCCTGAGGGGCAGGAGGTATCTGAAGACCAGATAGAGCGGGAGCGCAAGGAGGTGTACCAGAGCTATCTCAACAGGAACCGCCTTTCGGACGGCGACTTTCGCACGCTGATCGAAGAGCAGATCTACTTCTCCCGCATGCGGGACGCCGTTGGGGCCAACCTCTCCCTGGAGACAGAGCACGTCGAAGTCTCATGGGTCAGGGTGCCCCTCCTCCCCGGGCCGAACATCCCGAACCCGGAAAAGTTCCAGGACGTCCCCGGGATCAGGAGGCGCCTGGATAACGAGCCCTTCGCAATTGTTGCGTCCGATTTCGCCTACGACGTCGCGGGCCAGCCGCTCTATCAGTTCGCCGATTCCAACGGCTATGTTGGCTGGATGCCCAAAGGGGCGTTCCCTGCCCTGGACGGGCACATCTTCGGCACCGATGACATACCGGCGATTCCACTAAACCAGATCAGCGATCCTATTGACAGCAGCCAGCACTACTATATCTTCAAAGTGACCGACGGGCCGGAGGTGCGGCCGGTGGAAGACCGCTGGCAGGCCCGCAGGAAGGATATAGCCCTCCAGGAGTGGATCAAGGAGCGGTTTGAGATCGGTACTTCCGAAGGCTGGGTCTCGGTGAAGTACAACAGCAAGCTGTACGCGTGGGCCCAGAAACAGATAAACGAAACGGCGAAGCAGAGGCGAGGAGAGCAGGAGGGGAGTTGAACCGGCCCCAGCCCATTGGAGTAGGCCTGTTGGGGTTGGGGGTTGTTGGTGGGGGCGTTGCCCGCGCCCTGCTCTGTAAAAAAGACTGGCTGGCCGCCCGCATAGGGGCGCCCCTGGAGCTTCGCAAGGCGCTGGTCAGAGACCCCTCGAAGCCCAGAGACCCGTTGTTTCCCTCCGGCCTCCTTACGTCTAATCCCGCTGATGTGCTGGAGGACCCGGCAATTCAAGTGGTGGTGGAGCTTATGGGTGGGGAGGAGCCCGCCGCGGGCTACATCAGGACGGCCTTGGAGCGCGGCAAGGACGTGGTCACGGCCAACAAAGAGGTGATGGCCAAAATGGGACCCTCCCTCTTGGCCGCCGCGGAAGGCTCCGGAAGGAGCCTTCTATTCGAGGGCGCAGTGGGCGGGGGCATCCCAATCATTGGACCCCTCATGAAGGACCTGCTGGCCAACCGCATCCACTCAGTCCACGCCATTATCAACGGCACAACCAACTTCATCCTCAGCAACATGGAAGACCAGGGCATGGATGGGGCCGTCGCCTTGAAGTTGGCTCAAGAGCTAGGTTATGCTGAGGCCGATCCAACCAATGACGTGGAAGGAATTGACGCCGCCTATAAACTGGCCATTTTGGCCACCCTGGCGTTCCATTCCTGGGTCCATCCCGACCAGATTTTTAGAGAGGGCATCTCCCGCCTTGATGCGCGAGACTTCCGTTACGCTAATGAGCTGGGTTACTCAATCAAGCTGCTGGCCATCGCCAGGCAGCAGGGCCAGGGCATAGAGGCCCGGGTGCACCCTGCCCTCATCCCCCAGGGGCACGTGTTGGCCAAGGTTGGCGGGGCATTTAACGCCGTGGAGGTGGAAGGGGACCTGGCCGGCAGGACCGTGTTTCATGGGCAGGGGGCTGGCCGCGAGCCCACCACCAGCGCCGTGGTGGGGAACCTGGTGGAGTTGGGCCGGTGGATCGCCTCCGGCGGCAGGCCGCTGGGCATCATCCCGCTGGACGGCACGCTGGAGGTCCTCCCCATGACGGAGCTTGAGACCAGCTACTATTACCGGCTTACCGCTCCGGACCGCGCCGGCGTCCTGGCGCAGATCGCCCGCGTGCTGGGTGGCCTAAACATAAGCATCGCCTCGGTAATCCAGAAAGACACCGACTCGCAAAGGCAGACGGCGGAGCTGGTGATAACCACCCATCCGGCCAAGGAGGCGGCGGTGCGCGAGTCCGTGGCCTTGCTGACCGGGCTGGACGTGGTGGAAAAGGTGGATAACCTGATTCGAGTGGAGGAGTTGCCCGCTTAGGCGGCAGAAAGCCATGGCCCAAGGAGTTCTAGGCCGGTACAAGTCCTACCTTCCGGTGGGAGAGGCTACCCCCATGATCTCCCTGGGCGAGGGGAGCACTCCCCTGGTCCGGTCCAACCGGCTGGGCCGGGAACTGGGTTGCCCGGAGATATATTTCAAGCTAGAAGGCTGCAACCCCACGGGATCGTTCAAGGACCGCGGCATGGTGATGGCCGTGGCCAAGGCGCTGGAAGATGGGAGCCGGGGCATCATCTGCGCGTCCACCGGCAACACCAGCGCGGCGGCCGCCTCCTACGGGGCGCATTTCGAGATCCCGGCCACCGTCCTGGTGCCCAAGGGGGACGTGGCCACCGGAAAGCTGGCCCAGGCCTACGCCTACGGCGCCAGGATTTTGGTGGTGGACGGCAACTTTGACCGCGCCCTCTCGCTGGTGCGCCAACTGGCCACCCGGCATCCGCTCACGCTGGTGAACTCGGTTAACCCGTACCGGATAGAGGGACAGAAGACCGGGGCCTTTGAGATTGTGGATGACCTGGGTGACGCGCCGGACCTTCTGTGCATCCCCGTGGGCAACGCGGGCAACATTACGGCGTACTGGAAGGGGTTCGTGGAATATCACCGCGCCGGAAAGGCGGCGAAGCGCCCCCGAATGATGGGGGTCCAGGCCGCCGGGTCGGCCCCCATCGTCCTGGGGCGGCCGGTGGAAAAGCCGGAAACCATCGCCTCTGCAATCCGAATCGGCAACCCCGCTAGCTGGGAGGCCGCCCTCAACGCCGCTGAGCAATCCGGCGGCGCCATAGACGCGGTGGATGACTCCGAGATCCTGGACGCCTACCGGCTTATGAGCGCCGGAGAGGGCATCTTCTGCGAGCCGGCCTCCGCCGCCTGCGTGGCGGGGCTTATCAAGCTGCACCGCTCCGGCCTGGACCTGCGGGAGCAGCGGGTGGTGTGCGTCATTACCGGCACGGGGCTGAAGGACCCGGAGCTGGCGGTGCGCACCTTTAACACGGAGACCGTGGAGGTCCCATCTAGCCTGGAGGAGGTTGAGGCGGCACTGTTGGCGCCCACCACCTAGACGTTCCAGCGGATGGTCAACCAAACCCAGATACGCCAGAGCATCTCCGCCATCCTGGAAGCGATGGGAGAGGACCCCAGCCGTGAGGGGCTCCTCGGGACACCTGACCGGGTGGCCAGGCTTTATCAGGAGCTTTTCTCCGGCATAGGCGTTGACCCCCAAGAGGCGTTCACCACCGTGTTCGAAGAGACGCTGGGGGAAGGCGTGGTGCTTCTTCGTGACGTTCAATTCTTCTCTATCTGTGAGCATCATCTGCTGCCATTCATGGGTTCGGCGCAGATTGGCTATATACCAAACGGGAAAATCTCCGGCGCCAGTAAGCTGGTGCGCGCCCTGGAGATAGTGGCGCGAAGACCCCAGCTTCAGGAGCGAATGACGTCCCAGCTTGCGGACAGCATCTGCTCCGCGCTAGGGGCCGACGGCGTGGCCGTGGTGCTGGAAGCGGAGCACCTGTGCATAACCATGCGCGGGGTGAAGAACCGCGGCAGCCGCATCGTCACCACTGCCGTCCGGGGTCCTTTCGCCAGGGGGGCCATGGATTCCAAAGAGCTGCTGGCGCTGGTCCAAGGGAGGTAGGATGTCTTCGGTTACCCTGATGAGTTCATTTGATGCCGTGGCGGAGAAGTGGAGCAGCATTCTGCCCCTTTGCGCGGTAAATACGCCGTTCATGGCGCCCCAATGGCAGCGGGTTTGGTGGGAGGAGATTGGGCAGGGTCAGCCGCTCAGCTTTCTTTGCTTCAACGGTGGGGAGGAGCTCCTGGGCATCGCCGCCCTCCGCATCGCCGGAGGGGAGATTAACCTGGTGGGGGACGACGATGTGTGCGACTACAACGATTTCCTGGTCACGCGCGGTAATGAGGCCTCCTTCTTCCACGCCCTGGTTGACCACTTGGCGCAGACGGAATGGACAACCCTGCGCCTGCCTTCGCTAACTCCGGAGTCTCCCACACTGGAGCACCTGCCGGAGCAGGCCCGGGCCAAAGGGTTCAATGTTGAGATCACTGATGGCGAGGTGTCGCCCGGCAAGACCCTGCCGGAGACCTGGGACGACTATCTGGCGGGACTGTCCAAGAAGAACCGGCACGAGCTGCGGCGCAAGCTGCGGCGTCTGGATACCGCCGAGGGGATGCGCTGGTACCATCTCACCGCCGCCGACGATATTGAAGCGGCGATGGACGATTTTTTGCGCCTGCTGGGCCTCAGCCGCGAGTCCAAGTACCGCTTCCTCACGCCTGAGCGGGAGCGCTTCTTTCGAGGGATGGCCCGGCAAATGTCCCGACTGGGCATGGTCCGGCTCTTCTTCCTGGAGATAGGCGGCCAGCGGGTGGCTTCCGCCTTCTGCTTCGACCATGGGGATAGCCGCCTTCTCTACAACAGCGGCTACGACCCCGAGTACTCCTACTACAGCGTTGGGCTGCTGCTCAAGGCGCTGAGCCTGAAATCCGCCATAGAAGCCGGTAAGGCCTACTACGACTTTCTCCGGGGCGACGAGCAGTACAAGTATCACCTCGGTGGCGAGGACCGCCAGCTTTACAACATGGTGGTCACCAAGGGCTAAAGCCCTGGCCACTGCTCCGGCTAGGGCAGTATTCAAGCCTTACGAGCATGGCCCTCCCCAAAGGGCCAACTTGCCCACTGATATAATGGATTGACACGTCCGCCCAGGGCCTATGGCCGGGGCTTCACGCGCCCGGGCGCAAAGGTGGTTTCGCGGCCGTCAACTCTCGAAGGGGGTCAAGGGGGGCGCAGGGTCTACGGACGCCGCGCCCTGAAGCCGGATGCGAACGCTGGGTCAACATTTCAGGAAGCACATCCTCTCGGGCCTTCTGGTGCTGCTGCCCCTGGGCGCCACATACCTAATACTCAAGTTCCTTTTCGATATTATCGACCCTCCCATACGAGACGTAGTGGACGAGGTCTTTGGGCGGCAGATTCCCGGCGTGGGCATCGTCACCTTCCTGCTCCTGGTCTACGTGGCGGGCTTCATCGGCAGCTACGTCATCGGCCGCCGCTTCATCGCCTTCGGACACCGCATTGTGGACCTGATCCCCATAGTGCGGCCTATCTACCGCACCGCCCGCCAGACCGTGGACGCCCTGGGCACGGCGAACTGGGAAGAACGGTACAGCAGGGTGATCCTGATGGACTTCCCAAAGGAAGGAGTCAAGTCTATAGGCTTCGTCACTGCTTCCTACAGGGACGATGCGGGCACCGCCATGGTGGCCGTATATATCCCAACAACGCCGGTCCCAACCTCAGGCTACCTGGCACTGGTCCCAGAGGACTCCGTCACCTCCACCAGCCTATCGGTGGACGAAGCCATGAAAATCATCATCTCCGGCGGGGTGCTCACCCCTCCGGAAATCCATTCCAGCTCCTGGGTTAAAGCGGACTACGCGCTGCCGGACGAATAGCCGGCCAGCGAGGCCTCGTACCACTGGCGCTGGCGCATCTCCCGAAACCCCACCGAGTCGTAGAGCCGCGTCGCCGGGGCGTTGGCCTTGTCCACTTCCAACTGCACGAAGGCAACGCCCTGGGACACCAGGTACTCTAGCCCGGCGTGCAGCAACGGCCTGCCCAGCCGCCGCTGCCTGAATTCCGGGTCTATGCCAATCATGGAGATCACCCCCACCGGGGCGGACTTCCGGCCCAGGAGCAGGGTCCAGTTGTAGCCGCTGACCTGCTCTCCCTGGCAGAGAAAGATGATCCCCTCGGGGCTGGTGATGCTCATCCCCACCCGGTAGCTGATCTCCTCCGGAGTGTTGGGGGAAAACCCCCAGCTTCCGCCGAAGGCCGCGTTCTGGATCCGCGCCAGCGTAGCGGCGTCGCCGGGCAGGCCGTACTTTCGAAAGCTGAACCCCTCCGGCGGGGGGGCGCTGGGCAGCGGTTGGACCTCCCAGCGCATGTTCAGGTAGACTCGCACCGGCTGGAAACCCTCTTCCGTCAGAAGCCGGTCCAATGGGCTTGGCCGGTCCACCTGGATGTGCAGCACCGTGGCCCCTAGCTGCGCTGCCCGCTGGAGCGCCCTTCGTACCAGGGCCCGCTCCACATCCAGGTTCCCGGCGTCCGGCAGCGCCTTCAGTTCCAAGATGCCCCGCCTGATGGAAGGCTCCGGACACACCAGTGCGTAGCCCCTTAGCCCACCGTTGGCCTCGTAGAGAAAGCAGTCTTCGGTAACGTTAAGGTTCGGCTGACCCAGGTACTCCCCCAGCCAGCGCTCCGTAACCGGCATGGCGTCTTCTTGGCCGGCCTGGAGCCTGTTCTCCAGCTTCGCCAGGGCCGGTATGTCAGTCCATTGGAATCTTCGTATCGGCAACGCGGTGCTCATCGGGGCGCAGTCCAGCCAGGGTCTTACGCTTTGTCTGGTCAGAAGCCGGGCCGACGAATCACGCTATCTCTGGCCGAAGTGCGGCGGCAATTCGTTCCCTTGACAGGCTTCGGCGATTGTAGCAGAGTAAAATTTTGCTAACAACCCTGATGCTGGAGGCTCTATCCTTGGACGTTCCCGCCCGTGCCCTGGTAGTTACACCCCATCCCGACGACGCCGAAATAGCCTGCGGTGGCACCGTGGCCAACTGGACCAGCCAGGGCGCCGAGGTTTACTATGTTCTTTGCAGTGACGGAGGCAAAGGCACCGAGGACCCCAACATGACCCCTGAAACCCTGCGTGGCATCCGGCACCAGGAGCAGCTGGATGCGGCGGCGGTCCTGGGGGTCAAGGAGGTGTTGGCGCTGAGGTACCTGGACGGCGAGTTGGAGGATACCCAGGAGTTCCGCGGCCGCATCGTCAAGGCGATCCGCACCTTCCGCCCGGACGTGGTCATTTCCCCGGACCCGCACCGGCGCACCTTCTATTTTCACCGTGACCATCGAATCACGGGGCTGGTGACCCAGGACGCGGTATTCCCGTATGCCCGGGACCGGCTCCACTTCCCGGAACACGAGGCCGAGGGGCTGGTGCCCCACAAAGTGGGCACGATGCTGTTCTGGGGCGCGGAGGACTCGGACACGTTCATTGACATAAGCAACAGCATGGACGTGAAAATCGAGGCGCTGAAAAAGCACAAGTCTCAGATCTCCGGCCTGTCCGGAGATGAGTCGACTAACTGGCTGCGGAATTGGTGCAAGGAGGTGGGTGAGCAGGAGGGCTACCAGTACGCGGAGAGTTTCAGAAAAGTGGAGTTCAGGACCTAGTTGGTGGCGTTGCCACGCCTGTTGCGCGCCGCTGGGCGCGGCGCCGTGGAGTTCCTCCTCCCCTTCCATTGCCTGGGCTGCGGGAAGCATGGCCAGTCACTCTGCCCGGACTGCCTCACCGCTTTACCCCGGCTGCAACCGCCCTACTGCGGGCGTTGCGCCCAACCCGGCACGGCGTCGCCCTGCCGCCGCTGCGCCGAAGCGCCACTGGAGTCGGACGGGGTTCGAGCGCCCTACCTGATGGAAGGGGCCATCCGTGAGGCGGTCCACGGGCTCAAGTACCGGGGCGTGCGGGCGCTGGCCCCTGAGCTGGCGGGCCTGCTGGCCGGGCATCTAGAGGCCAACCCTGTCCCGGTTGACGCCCTGGTTCCCGTTCCCATGCACCCCCGCCGTCAGAGGCATCGGGGTTACAACCAGTCCCTGCTCCTGGCCCGGGAGCTGGGCAAAAGCACCGGTCTTCCCGTAGAGGCTGAAGTGCTGGTGAGGGACCGGGACTCGGGGCCGCAGGTCTCGGTGGCGAACCGGGAGGAGCGGTGGCGAAACGCCCAGGGCAGCTTCCAAAGCGCCGGCGGCGTCATGGGACGGACCTTGCTGCTGATAGACGACGTGGTCACCACCGGCAGCACCGTGTCGGCCTGCGCTCAAGCCCTGAAAGAGGGTGGCGCGGCGTCGGTCTGGGCGTTGGTTCTGGCGCGGGAGTCGTGACGCTGCCCGAGGTAACGATGCCAGACGGTCGGACAAGTCAACGAGAGCTGATCGGGCTGACTGCCCTGGAATAGCGGGATGATAAAAGCGGTCTTCTTCGACTTCTATAACACCCTGGTGCGGTTCTGGCCTCCCGTGGAAGAGATCCAGGTGGGCGCCTGCCGGGATATGGGCCTGGCAGTTACCGCGGAGCGAGTCCGGGCCGGCTACGCGCTGGCGGACGTTTACTTCAACCGTGAGAACGCCCGCAGCACGCTGGCACGGCGGTCAGAGGCCCAGCGCGACGAATTCTTCGCCCGCTACGAGCAGATCATCCTTCAGGGCGCCGGAATGGACGTCGACTTGACCCTGGCGCTACGGGTCTGGAAGCTGACCACATTGGTGCCCAAGCGCTTCACCCTCTTCGAAGACACGGTGCCAGCCCTGCGTCAGCTCAAGGATACGGGATATGCCCTGGGCCTGCTGTCCAATCTGGACCGGGAAATGGGACCGCTGGTGGAGGAGCTGGGACTGGCCCCCTACCTGGACATTTGTATAACGGCCAGGGAGATGGGCGCGGAGAAGCCGCATCCCGCCATCTTCCTGGCGGCGTTGGACCGGCTGCGGTTGGAATGCCACGAGGCGGCCCACGTGGGCGACCAGTACCACAGCGATGTAGAGGGCGCCCGGGGGGTGGGGATGACGCCGGTGTTGCTGGACCGGCAAAACCGCCACGCTGATATTACCGATTGTCTCCGGGTGACCAGCCTTAGCCAGGTGGAGGCCGCGCTGAATGGGGCAATCCCTCATGGCGGCTGAGGCCGGCGCTACGGAAGACTGAAAATCAGAGGTTGGGATTCCCGCTCATCCTGAGGCTCTCGTAGGAGGGCGAGAATGGGGTAGAAGGTGTATTTTAGAGGCAATGCGGGCGGCGGGGGGTTAGGCCACCGCCGCCATCTGGGCCAGCCGATCCTGGAACTGCTTCAGTGCCTTGAGCACCGTTTCCAGCCCCTTGGGCCAGGTGTCTCCCATCTGCGCCCGGTTGAGACGCACCTGCTGGTTCCCTACGCTGGCCCAACCGCCCAACGCTTTGTCCAGCGCCAGGCGGGCGCCGCCCACCGGCTTCTTCAACGTTAGGATTATGTTGCCGTTGTCGGCCATTATGGACTGCACCGACACCTGCTCCGAAAGGGTCTTCAGCGTAACGATATACAGCAGGTTCTCCGCCGGTTCCGGCAGGGGGCCGAACCGGTCCCGCAGCTCCTCGCGCAGGTCATCCACCTGGGCGTCGTCGCGCAAAGCCGCCAGCCGTTGGTACACCGCCAGCCGGTTGGGGAGGTGGGAGATGTAGTCCTGCGGGATATAGGCCGAAATCGGCAGGTCCACCCGAACGTCGGACCGCAGGTTCAGCTCCGCCCGGCTGGCTTCGCCGCGCTCCACCCGCAGCTCGGCCACCGCCTGGTTAAGGAGCTGGGTGTACAGCTCGAAACCGATGGCGTGGATGTGGCCGCTCTGCTCGGCGCCCAGGATATTCCCGGCGCCGCGAATCTCCAGGTCCCGCATGGCGATTCGGAACCCGGAGCCCAGCTCAGAGGCTTCCAGGATGGCCCGCAGCCGCTTGTCCGCCTCCGGCGTGATTCGGCGGCCCTTGGGCACCAGAAGGTAGCAGTACGCCCGGCTGCTACTGCGACCCACCCGGCCCCGTAGCTGGTATAGCTGCGCCAGCCCGAAGCGGTCGGCCCGGTCTATGATCAGCGTGTTGGCGTTGGGGATGTCCAGACCGGACTCGATGATGGTTGTGCATACCAGAACGTCGGTATCGCCGTGGTTAAAGGCCAGCATCTCGCTTTCCAAGGCATCCTCTCCCATGCGCCCGTGGGCAACGGAAACGCGGGCCTCCGGCACCAGCCGGCGCAGCTCATCGGCCACACGCTGGATGGACCTGACCCGGTTATGGAGGAAGAACACCTGGCCGTCGCGCTCCAATTCGCGCAGCACCGCCTCCTTCACCACCTCGTCGCTGTATTCGCCAACGTAGGTCTTCACCGGATAGCGTTCCTCCGGCGGGGTCTCCATGGTGCTCATGTCGCGGATGCCGGACAGCGCCATGTACAGGGTGCGGGGTATGGGAGTGGCGCTGAGGGTGAGGAAGTCCACATCGCTCCGCATGCGCTTCAGGCGCTCCTTGTGGTTCACGCCAAAGCGCTGCTCTTCGTCCACCAGCACCAGGCCCAGGTCTTTGAAGCGAACGTCCTTCTGCACCAGCCGGTGGGTGCCGATGATGATATCCACATCGCCGTTTTTCAGCCCTTCCACAATGCTCTTCTGCTCCTTGGGCGTCCGGAAGCGGCTCAACACTTCCACCGTGACAGGATAGGGACTCAACCGGGCGCTGAAGGTGGCGTAGTGCTGCTGGGCCAGGATGGTGGTGGGCACCAGCATGGCCACCTGTCGGCCGTCGTTCACCGACTTGAAGGCCGCACGCAGGGCCACCTCGGTTTTGCCGTAGCCGACGTCGCCGCAGACCAAGCGGTCCATGGGGCGGACCTGCTCCATATCACCCTTCACCTCCTCAATGGTGCGGGCCTGGTCCTGGGTCTCCTCATAAGGGAATGCGTCCTCCAGCTCCTGCTGCCACACCGTATCCGCGCCGAAAGAATGCCCCTGGGCCACCTGCCGGGTGGCGTACAGGTCCAGCAGTTCCTTGGCCAGCTCCTGGGTGGACTCGCGGACCCGCTCCTTGGCGCGGCTCCACTCGGCGCCGCCCAGCCGCGTCAGCGTGGGCGGCCGGTCGCTGGTGCCGACGTAGGGAGAAATGCGGTCCAGATGGTCCGTGGGTATGTAGATCCGGTCGCTTTCGGCGTACTCCAGCACCAGGTACTCGCGCTCCTCCCCGGTGGCGTCCAGGCTGGTGGTCCCCGCGAACCGGGCGATGCCGTGGTCCTCGTGCACCACGTAGGTCCCGGGCTCCAACTGGGAAAGGAAGGGCGTCTTCCTGACGGGCCGCCGGATGGGGGAGCGGCGCTCTTTCACCGTTCCAAACGTCTCCAGGTCGGTGTACAAGAGGTGCTGCGTGCCGTTCGCCGTGAGGCGCCACCCCTGGTCCAGCGATCCGTTAACTATCCGCACGGTCCCCGCCTCGGGCGGCTCCGCGATCTCCGTTGCTACCGAGGCGCCAATGTCCGCTTCCTGGAGAATCTCCGCCATTCGGCGGCTGTGCCGTGACACTATGGTGACGGAGCCTCCTTGCCGCTGGGCGTCCATGACGGCGGAGGCGAAGTCCGGCAGTTGGCCGTAGAAGGACGGGGGCGTGCCGAACCCCAGCGAACCGTCCGTCCCGCTCCACGGTTGCAGCGAGACCAGCGGGTGCGGCCCAAACCGCTCCTTCACCTCGGCCCAGGTGAAATGAGGAGAGGGGAAGTTGGCGGGCAGCTCGCCCCGGGAGACGCGGTCCCAGTGTATCTCCTGGACGCGGCGTTCCATGGCCTCCGCCTCCCCGTCCACGTCCCCCTCGCCGTCCAGCACCAGAAGCGAGCCCGGGGGCAGGTACTCCAGCAGCGAGGTCTTATTGATGAGCCCGTTGTAGAACGCGGCGTCAATGCTCTCCCTGCCGGAAAACAGCGCCGCCAGGTCGTCCTCAATCCGGTCTCGCACCTCGGCGGTGCAGTCGGTCAGGTTCATGCCGCCGATCAGGTCCGAAGCACGGTCGCGGTCGGCGAAACCTGGCAGCCCCTCCTGGGCGGGCACGATGCGAGTCTCCTCCACGTCCCGGACGGAGCGCTGCGATGACGGGTCGAATAGGGTCAGCGTTTCAATCTCGTTGCCCACCAGGTCAAGGCGGGCCGGCAGATCAGAGCTGGGCGAGAAAACGTCCACGATTCCGCCACGCAGGCTAAAGGTGCCGGGTATCTCCACCGATTCCTCGCGCCGGTACCCCATCTCCACCCAGCGTGACGTCAGCTCTCCCAGGCGTATCCGTTCTCCCGCCACCAGGTTGTGGGAGGTGTGGGCGAAGGTCTCCGTGGACAGCGTCTTGCCCAGGATGGCGGCCAGCGACGTCACCAGCACCGGAGGACGGTCCTCTGAGGCGTTGACCAGGGCGTCCAGGGTCATGAGCCGCTGGTTGTTGGTGGCGGCGTCCACCGACAGCCGCTCGAAGGGAAGCACGTCCGGCTCCGGGAAAAGCAGCGGCGCTGCGTTATCGCCCAGGTAGAGCGATAGCTGGTCGTAAATCCGCCGCGCCGCCTCCGGGCGCGGGCTGATGATCAGCATGGGCCTCCCGAGGGTTTGCCACAGCGCCGAAAGCAGCAGCGGCTTCTCCCCCGCGGCGGACGCCACCTCGGCGCGCCCCTTTCCCAGCTCCTCCAAGACGCGGCGGTATCCAGGCAACTGGTGCACCAGCGAAAAGAGCCCTCTCAAGGACATATGGTCAGCGCCCCTTCCCGAAAAACAAGCATAATTGGGGCTCCCCAACAGAGGGGCAGCCCTCTAGAGCATTTTACTGAGGCCTGAGGTGGAATGTAAACGTTCAGAGGGGCCTGTCCTTTCTGTGCGGGAACGACGACTGATATAATCACAGCGTCCGCAACTCAGCAGCGAAGGGGCCATTGAACAGCGGAGAAAAGACAATTCCCTCGGCCGCCCTGGCCGGAGACGGCATGTCCCGGACGGCCTACAAGCGCATCGTGGTGAAGGCGGGCACCGGCGTCTTAACCGGGGGCAGCGACAGGCTGCACCTGCCCACCATGGCTAACTTGGTGGAGCAGATTGCCGCCATCCAACTGGCCGGCGCCGAGGTGCTGCTGGTCTCCTCCGGCGCCATCGCCGCGGGGCGCCGGCCCCTGGGCGAACGGGGCGATCTGCCGAACGTGCCCTTTCGGCAGGTGCTGGCCGCGGTGGGGCAGAACCACCTGATGAACACCTACAGCTCCCTCTTCGAGAGGTGGGACATCACCATAGCCCAGGTGCTGCTCTCGCGGCACGACCTCTCGGACAGCCAGCACTCGACCAACGTTCACAACACGCTGCGCTCCCTGATGGAGCGGCGGGTGGTGCCCATCATTAACGAAAACGACGTGGTGGCGGTGGAGGAGATTGGCGAGATCTTTGGCGACAACGATGTGCTTTCCGCCCTGGTGGCCCGGCTGGTGGAGGCGGACCTGCTGATACTCCTCACCGATACCGAGGGGCTGATGACCACGGACCCCCGGCTGGACCCCACGGCCGTGCGGGTGCCCAGGGTCGATAGGATAGACCACGATATCGAAGCGCTGGTGGGAGACGGCGTGAAGCCCTGGTCCCGGGGTGGGATGCGCACCAAGGTGGAGGCGGCGAAGCTGGCCACCGGCGCCGGCGTTACCGTGGTGGTGTGCGATGGGCAGCGGCCTGGGGTGGTTTCGCTGGTATACCGCGGCGAGGACGTGGGTACGTTGTTCGCTCCGGTGTCCGCGTGAGCCAGGGGAACAGGAAAGCGGCGGCGTCATAGGAATGGTGAAAGCAATAATTTCTATTGGGAGAACATTGGAAAAAACGTGACCACCACCGTAGATAAGCTTCAAGCCCAGGGTGAGGCGGCCAGGAAGGCCGCCCGGTCGCTGGCACGCCTGCCTTCGGGACGAAAGGACGGGGCGCTGGAGTGCATCGCCGCGGCGTTGCTGGAGCAGCAGGACCGGGTCCTGGAGGCCAACCGCCGCGACATGGAGGCGGGAAAGGCCAAGGGTCTGACTGACGCGCTTCTGGACCGGCTGCTCCTCTCCCCGGAGCGGTTGCAGGGGATGGCCAGGGACGTGCGCACCGTGGCGGCGCTTCCGGACCCGGTGGGGGAAGTGTTCGATATGCAGACCCGCCCCAACGGGCTGATGGTGGGGAAGAAGCGGGTCCCACTGGGCGTCATCGGCGCCATATATGAGAGCAGGCCCAACGTGACGGTGGACATCGCCGCCTTGTGCCTGAAGTCTGGCAACGCCACACTCCTCCGCGGCGGCAGCGAGGCTATCAACTCCAACCGCGTGCTGGCTGCGCTGGTCCGCGACGCCTTGGAAGCCGCGGACGTGCCCCGGGACGCGGTGCAGTTCGTGGACGACCCGGACCGGAAGCTGGTGGAATCCATGCTGGGGATGGACCGGTACATTGACCTGATGGTGCCCCGGGGCGGCGCTGATTTCATCCGTTACGTAGCCAAGAACGCCACCATGCCGGTGGTGACCGGAGGCGTGGGCGTCTGTCACACCTACGTGGACCGGTCCGCGGACCTGGACATGGCGGTGCGGATTGCCTGCAACGCCAAGATCAAGCGGCCCACGGTGTGCAACGCGCTGGACACGCTGCTGGTCCACTCCCAGGCGGCCCCCCAGTACCTGCCCGCCCTGGCCAAAGAATGGGCCGCCGCCGGTGTAGAGATGCGGTGCGACATGCGGGCGCTCTCCATCCTGGGGCCGCTGGGGTCCCCCAATGTCACCGCCGCCGGCGAGGACGACTTTGGTCAGGAGTTCCTGTCTCTGGTGGCGTCGGTCAAGGTGGTGGACTCGCTGGACCAGGCGCTGGAGCACATTGAAGCCTACGGCTCGGGCCACTCGGAGGCGGTGGTGACCCAGGACTACGGCGCGGCCATGCGGTTCCTGGACGAGGTGGACGCCGCGGCGGTGTATGTGAACGCCAGCACCTACTTCACTGACGGGGGGCAATTCGGCCTCGGCGCGGAGATAGGCATCAGCACCCAGAAGTTCCACGCCCGGGGACCCATGGGCCTCCGGGAGGTAACTTCGTACAAGTGGATCGTCCTGGGCACCGGCCAGGTGCGGGAATGAGGTCGTAGTTCGAAATGGTCGAATACGCTTTTGAGCGAGATTGCCGGACCCCGAATTCCGAGTCGTACGCCATCATGGAGGAGGACGATACGGTGGGCAGGATTGATCTGCATTACGCCGGCAGCATCGTCCACGCCACCCTCTGCGTCTCGGAGAGCCTCACCGCGGAGGCGGTGCAGGCCCTGATCATGACGATTGACGAAGAGCTGGTAGACGTGGCCGGCGTCAATCGAGACGAGTTCATCGTCCACGTGTTCCAGGGTCGGGACATGGGCGTCTTCAGCGATCACGGCTTCGAACAGAACGGCAACGGCAGGTAGGTCACCAGCGCCCCATGACCAGCGACGACCAGAGCATCCCCGCCCCGGCGCCGGTGGCTAGGCTTATCCGAGAGCTGAACCGGCTCCCCGGCATTGGCCCCAAGAGCGCCCAGCGGCTGGCGTATTTCATCATTCGCCTCCCCTCGGAGGATGCCCAGTCGCTGGCGGACGCGGTGCTGGGCGTGAAGGACAGTATTATCTTCTGCTCCCAGTGCCAGAATCTGACGGAGATAGACCCCTGTGCCATCTGTAGCAACCCCCGCCGTGACCAGACGGCCATCTGCGTGGTGGAAGAGCCACTGGACGTGCTGGCGCTGGAGCGGGGCAACTTCTACCGGGGCCTCTACCACGTGCTCCACGGCGTGATCTCGCCGCTGAACGGCATTGGCCCGGAGGACCTGAAAATCCGGGAGCTGCTGCGGCGGCTGGAGAACGGGGCGGTGACGGAGGTGGTCATTGGGGTGAACCCCACTTTGGAGGGCGATGCCACTGCCATGTATATCCAGCGGTTGATCTCGCCCCTGGGTGTAAAGGTGACCAATCTGGCCCGCGGCCTGCCGGTGGGCGGGCACCTGGAATATGCCGACGAGGTGACGCTGTCCCGGGCCTATCAGGGCCGCCGGGAGCTGTAGCCCCGTGACCAGCAGGCACTACCGCGCCGAGGGCATCGTTTTGCGGTCATTCCCCACGGGCGAGGGGGCGCTGGTGGTTACCCTGCTCCAGAGCGACGGCTCGAAGCTGCGGGCCATGGCCTGGGGCGCGCAAAAGCTCACCAGCCGGATGATGGGCCACTTGGAGCCCTTGACGCGGGTGGAGATGGCGGTCACCAGGGGGCGGGGTATGGACAGCCTGGCGCAGGTCCAGAGTGTGGAGAGTTTCACCGCGGTCAAATCGGACCTGGACGCCACCGCCAGGGCGCTCTACCTGGTGGAGCTGGTGGACGGCTTCGCCGCGGAGGGGAGCGCCAACCCCAGCCTTTATCAACTGTTCCTCGCCTCCTTACGCAGCCTCGCCGGCTCCGATCAGTCAGACGTTGTCATTGCCCACTTCCAGTGGCAGCTACTGACCGTGTGCGGCTTCATGCCGGAGCTGTTCCAGTGCGTGGAGTGCCGCCGGGAGCTAACCCCTGGAGACCACCGATTCAGCATAGACCTGGGCGGCGTCCTCTGTGGTCAATGCGCTTCCACCCAGCCCTCAGCGGCCCCACTATCTCTGCCCGCGCTGAAGGTGTTGCGGCACTTCCATCGTAGCCCCGCCCTGACGGCCCCCCGGGTGAATCTCTCCGCCTCGCTGAACGCGCAGCTACGGGGAATCCTGGACGGCACGGTGCGCTACTGGCTGGACCGGGAAGTGCGCTCCAGGAGGTTCATGGACCAGCTTGACCGCAAACCGGCCGGCGCCCCTATGCCATCGGGGCACCAGCATGAACCAAAATTCTAAGTTGACCCTGCCCCCCCCCCCGAAAACTCTTCTGGGGGATTGCCCCGAAAATAGCCCAGCCCGGCCTTTGAAAGGGCGCTACCTGCGCGCAATCAACACCAACCACACAGGAAAGTGCATGTAACCTGGGTGGTGGCCGCCGGGAGTCTGAGGGCGTCCCTCAGAAAAACTTTTAAAAACCTTCCTGGGTGGGTGGGTGGGAACCACCATCCTGTGATTCGCAGTCCCTCGTAGTGGCCATCCCCATCGCCATGGCTGACTCCCCCGGAATCCCCGCCTAGTGAGGGTCCTCTCTCTCCAAGCTCTGATCTGCAGGGACCCGCTAGATACGTAGGCGATTCAGCTTTGGAGATATAGTCTTTAAAAGCCATCCCGGGAGGATGAGCAGTAGTTGTATAATTAGCCGCTATCCATGTTTAACAAAATCCTCATCGCCAACCGTGGCGAAATCGCCTGCCGAATCGTCCGCGCCTGCCAGCAGTTGGGCGTCAGCACCGTGGCGGTCTACTCTGAGGCGGACGCCGAAGCGCTTCACGTGCTTCAGGCCGACGAGGCATATCCCATAGGTCCCGCTCCCGCCTCGGAGAGCTATCTCAACATCGTCAAGATAATCGAGGTGGCCCGGTCCTCCGGCGCCGAGGCGATTCATCCCGGCTACGGCTTCCTCTCCGAGAACGCTGCCTTTGCGCTGGCGTGCCGCGAGGCGGGCATCAAATTCATCGGTCCGTCGCCGGACGTCCTGGAGCGGATGAGCGACAAGCTGGTGGCGCGCAACATAGCCAAGAAGGCCGGGCTGCCGGTCCTCCCCGGCACAAGCTCCGTTGTGGGAGACCGGAACGCGCTCAAGCGGGCCAAGAAGCTGGGCTTCCCCCTGATGGTCAAGGCCGCCGCCGGCGGGGGCGGCATCGGAATGCAGATCGTCTATTCGCACGAGGAGCTGGAGCCCATCATTGACCGGGCACGGCACCAGGCCAGCAATTCGTTCGGCAGCCCCAGGCTCTACTTCGAACGTTACCTGGAGCACGCATCGCACGTCGAAGTGCAGGTCATCGCCGACGAGAAGGGGAAGACGGTTCATCTGCTGGAGCGCGACTGCTCCGTCCAGCGAAGGAACCAGAAGATTTTGGAAGTGGCCCCCTCCATGAAGCTGAACGCCAAGCAGCGCAAGGCGCTCAGCAAAAACGCCCTGAAGCTGGCGAAGCACATTGGCTACACCAGCGCCGGCACCGTCGAGTTCCTGGTCTCCGCGGTGGGCGAGGCTTACTTCATGGAGATGAACAAGCGTCTCCAGGTAGAGCACGGCATCACCGAGATGATCACCGGCATGGACCTGGTGGAGGCCCAGATTCGAATCGCCGCCGGGGAACCGCTTCCGTTCAAGCAGAAAGAGATCAAGTCCAACGGCTTCGCGGCGGAGGCCCGGGTATACGCGGAGGACCCCTCCAGCTTTCTACCCTCCTCGGGCCTCATTACCCGGTGCCAGCCGCCGGAGCTGGGCGAGAACGTTCGCTTGGACAGCGGCATTTATGAGGGATACGAGGTGGGCATCCACTACGACCCGCTACTGGCCAAGCTGATGTGCTGGGGCGAGACCAGGGATGAGGCCCGTCTGCGCCTGGTTTCCGCCCTGCAGGGGTTCCTTATCGAAGGCGTCAGCACCAACATCCCAACCCTGCTGCGGGTGCTGGAGAGCGAGGAGTTCATCGGCGGCGACTACGACACCGGGCTGGTGTCCAATCTGATAGAAGCTGGTTCGCTGACGGCGGCGCCGGGAACGGGCAACGGTGTCACGGCGGAGCTGGAGCTGGCCGCCGCCGCTGCCGTGGCTACGCTGATAGCCTCGAACGGCTCCAGGTATGTGGTGCCGGAGCCCAACGGTGACCACGCCAGCTCATGGAAGAGCTACGGCCGCGCGCGACAGATGGCGTCCAGGCAGGTTGGAAAAAGCGGGTGGCGGTAAAGCTAGTACGGGTCAAGGTTGGGGAGCGGTGGTACACCGTTGAGGTAGAGGAGCCGTTGGGCTCTCCTGCCAAGGCCACCGTTGAGGGGCACACAATCCTGGTGGAGCTGGAGGGCGGACCTCCCCATCCACCAAACGCTGCACACCCTTCGGGGACTCCTCCCGCCCCTGCCACGCGGCCGCCCGCTTCCTCCCCGGCAGCCGAGTCGGGGCTTATTAGCTCGCCCATGTCCGGCAAGGTGCTCTCGGTCCGCGTCAAGCCCGGCGAAACCGTCGCCGCGGGGGACGAGGTGTGTGTGGTGGAGGCTATGAAGATGGAGCAGAGCATCCGGGCGCCCCGGGAAGGCACGGTGAAACTGGTCCACGTGACGCCGCTTCAGCAGATCACCATCCGGGCCCCGTTGGTGGAGCTGGAGTAGGGCGGTCACTAAGAGGATACTGCCTCGGAAATACTTCAGTCCGGCCTCTGGAATGGGATTTCCTGCCGGGAGTCTGAGGGTGTCCCTCAGAAAAACTTTTAAAAACCTTCCTGGGCGGGTGGGTGGGAACCACCAACCCGTGATTAGATGTCCTCTCAGGCAAGAATACGCATAGCTATGGCTGATTCTCCCTTCTGGGCGCGTTAGAGGGCCGATAGGTGACGTTTTGTTGGAGGTTGAGGCCGGGCAGGAAAGCCTAGACGGTAAGCACCAGCTTCCCGAAGAAGCTCCTTCCCTCCATCACCCGGTGCGCCTCCGCCGCCTGCTCCAAGGGGAAAGTCTGGTGCACCACCGGGCTCAGGGCGCCGCGGTCCATCATCGCTACAATCTGCCGCATGTCCTCCTTGGACCCCATGAACACCCCGTACACGTGAAGCTGCTTGGTGAACAGCGCCCCCAGGTGTAGCTGCGCCTGGTAGCCGGACGTTACCCCGCAAACCCCGTACCTCCCGCCGGCACGCACCGAGTTGTAGGCCGCTTCGAAGAACTCCGCCCCCACGTGGTCCACCACCGCGTCCACGCCTCGCCGGTTGGTCAGCTCCCGCACCCGGGCGGCCACGTCTTCCGTGGTGTAGTTAATCACGTGGTCCGCCCCCAGCTCCAGGGCCTTGGCCGCCTTCTCTTCGCTGCTGGTGGTGGCAATGACCCGGCCGCCGATGACCTGCTTCACCACCTGGATGGCCGCGGTGCCCACTCCCGCCGAGGCTGAGAGCACCAGCACGGTCTCCCAGGGCTTAACCTTTCCCTTGCGGACCAGCATGTTCCACATTGGCAAGTACACCGTTGGGGCCGCCGCCGCCGCCTCGTAACTCACCGCGTCCGAGATGGCATGAACGTTCACCGCCGGCACTTTTACGTATTCGGCGTAGCTCCCGTTCATATTGGACCCAAGGAACTGGGACCGCCGGCACAGGTCGTCGTCGCCAGACAGGCACGACGCGCATACGCCGCAGGAAATCCTGGGGTTGACCACAACCCGCTGACCCACCGTCAGGGTGGTTACCTGCTCTCCCACCTCCTCCACGTCCCCGGCGCAGTCTCCGCCCAGGATGTGCGGCGGAGGGAACTCGCGGAGCTGTCCCCGGACGCCGGCGCGCCCGTACACGTCCAGCCGGTTCAGCCCCGCGGCCCGGACCCGAATCTTCACCTCGTGAGGGCTTATGACCGGGTCGGGAAGGTCCCCGTACTGGATGACCTCCGGCCCGCCGTGACTTTCTATATACGCAGCTTTCATGATCCCGTCTCCTTCCTAGTCCTCCGACTCGGTATAGCAATTGTTGCAAATGTACACCAGGGCCAGCGCATCAGTGTGGCTGATGATGCGGCCGCAGGGACTTTCCTTGCTCTCGTCCCACGGTTGGTGGAACCTCCTGCCGCAAAACTGGCAACTGGCCTGACGAAATTCGTCCAACTCCCCGTCGCATACCACGCAGTTCTCATCTTCCATCATAGGCTAGCCCCCTTTTGCCGCCAGGTACTCACGCACCATGGCTGATTCATCTTGCCGGTTGGCCGCGGCGCCCTCCAGCCGGGCACGTTTCAGAAGACCCAACACCTCTCCTATCTGGGGGCCATGGGGGACACCCAGCCGGAGCAGCTCCCTGCCGCCCAGCGACGGCTTGACGTACCGCCACTCTTCCAGATAGCGCCGCACGCGGCCCTCGGCAGCCGGAGTCCCAGCGTAGTCCGCCAGGATGGACAGCGCATCCGGGCTGCATCCATCCAGCAGACCGCAGACCTCCCGCCGCGACAACCCCTCCTCCGACAGTCTGCCGTCAAGCCTCCGTAACAAGATAACGTCCCGCACGGCGGCGCTCCAGTTATTGGGCATGTTGAGGCGGGAAATGAACGCCTCGCCCTGGTCCGGAGTCAGGGGCCACGCCAACGCCGCCACGAATCGGACCGGGCGGTCCCCTGTCCCCTCCTCCCGTAGCCGGCCAATCCAGCCGGCGTCCTCCAGCGGCGGGTACAACGCCCTCCAGACTCCCAGCGCCCCGGCCCTGAGCACCGAGGCCTTGGCGGAAGGCTCGCCTAACAACAGATCTACCTCGCGCCGGAGCCGGAAGGGACTGATGGTGGAAAGCGCACCCGCGGCCAGGGCCTCCAGCATCCACGCCTCGGTGGACTCCTCCAGCCGGAATCCCAGGCGCTGCTCATACCTGACTGCCCTCAGAATGCGGGTGGGGTCGTCCCGAAAGCTGACGCGGTGCAGCGCCCGGACCAGGCCCTTGGCCAAGGCTTCCCGGCCTCCGCAGAGGTCCACAATCCGCCCATCGCCGCCGCCGAGCTCCAGCGCCATGGCGTTCATGGTGAAGTCCCTTCGGTGCAGGTCTTCATCCAAGCTGCCGGGGGCAACCTTGGGAAGGGCGCCGGGGCGCGGGTAGGACTCCTTTCGCGCGGTCGCCAGGTCCAGCCGGTGCGTTCCCAGCGTCACGGTGGCGGTGCCAAAGCGGCGGTGGGCCGTTAGCTTGGCGTGCAATCGGTCCGCCACCGCGGCGGCCAACCGCTCCGCCTTTCCCTCCACCACCAGGTCCAGGTCCACCGACCGGCGGCCCAGCAGCAGGTCCCGCACGGGTCCGCCGACCAGGAACAGCGGAAACGTTAACTGGCGCGCGGAATAAGTGGCACAATCCAGCAGTTGGCGGGACTCCGGGGAGAGGGATTCCTCGAAATTTGACAGCAGCGAGAGGGTTTTCCTGGCAACGCGCAACGCGCCCATCAGTGCCTTAATTATAACACGCTCAACTTTGACTTTTGATTCTCCCCTTAATACAATCAACCCACTCGTACCACGCTTGGAGGCCCATATGGCAGAAGATAAGTTCAAGATGTTCTTTGACTTTACTTGACCCTACGTTTATAACGCGGCCATTTGGCTGCGACAGGTAGACGATCAGACGGGTAAGCGCACCGAAGTCGACTGGCGTCCCTTTGTGCTGGCCCAGGCAAACAGCAAGGAAGGGCCGGACTGGAAGGCCTGGGAGAACCCTCCTGGCGAAAACAACCGCGGCATCCTGGCCCTGAAGGCCGACCTGGCGGCGGCACGGCAGGAAGAGGACAAGCTGAGCGACTTCCGCATCAACCTGCTGAAGGCCCGCCACGAAGACCGTAAGGACCTGACTGACATAGACGTAATCCTTGACGCGGCCAGGGCCGCCGGACTAGACACCGGCCGGTTGCGGGAGGACATGGAAGACCCGGCGCTATTGCAGGTGATCGCCGAGAGCCACATCGAAGGGTCAGAGAAGTTCGGGGCCTTTGGCGTGCCCACCTTCGTCTTCCCCAACGGAGAGGCCGCCTTCCTAAAAATGTTCAAGCCCACCCCTGAAGAGTCAGTGGAGCTGTACGATACCCTGACCAAGGTGATGGGCCAGTGGCACAACATCGGCGAGTTGAAGCGGCCCCAGCCGCCGTGGCCCGCCGTGGTCAAACCCTCCTAATCCGGGTACAAAACCTTGCAAGCTGAAAAGCTGGAGCGAAGGCTGGGCCTCAAATTTACGAAGCCCAGCCTTCTCTCTGAGGCTCTCACCCACCCTTCGTTCCTCAACGAAAACCCCCACCTGGCGCTGCCCTCCTACCAGCGATTGGAGTTCCTGGGCGACGCAGTGCTGGGCGTTATAGTGGCCTTGGAGCTGTTTCAGCGCTTCCCTGACATGAGCGAAGGCGAGCTGACCCAGCTCCGGTCCGAGCTGGTGCAGACCCAGAGCCTGGCGGAGTTGGCCTCGAACTTGGAGTTGGGCGAGTACCTGGATATGGGAAAGGGTGAAGAGGCCAACGGAGGCCGGAGTCGGCCGTCAAACCTGGAGGACGCCCTGGAAGCGCTGGTGGGCGCCACATATCTGGACCAGGGGCCCGCCGTTACTCGCACAATGGTCTTGGGCTGGATGGAGGAGAGGCTACAGCGGCTGGATGCCCCCCGCGACGCCCGGCACCCCAAGTCCCGTCTCCAGGAGATTTTACAGGCCGAAAAGGGAGAACCGCCCAGGTACCGCGTTGTTGACGTACGGGGACCGGACCACGGGCCAACGTATACTATTGAGGTAATGGTGGGAGACCAAGTCATGGGCACGGGCACCGGCGCCAGCAAAAGCGAAGCCGAGAGGGACGCGGCGGTGCAGGCCCTGGAAACGCTTACAAATGCTTAGATTCATTCGCCGGAACAAGAAAGAGGACCAGGTCAAGACCGGCGCCGCCGTGGAGCGGAGCCGGCGCACCTGGTTCGGGCGGATCATGGACATGCTTCGGAGCTCGGAGCTGGACGAGGCGCTGTGGGAGCAGCTTGAAGAGGTGCTCATCTCCGGTGACGTGGGCGTGGAGGCCTCCATGAGCATAGTGGCGGAGCTGCGCCGGCAGGCCGGGGCCAATTCCATCAAAACGCCGGAGGAAGTCTTCGCCGCCCTTAAGCGACAGTTGGTGGAGATAATGACCGCTAACGGCGCGGCCCCCGCCGACGGGGAAGCCGACTTAGAAGCCCAGCCCTACGTGGTGCTGGTGGTAGGGGTAAACGGGGTGGGGAAGACCACCAGCATCGCCAAGCTGGCCTCCTACTACAAGGAGATGGGGAACAAAGTAATCATGGCGGCGGCGGACACGTTCCGCGCCGCGGCTATAGAGCAGCTCCAAATCTTGGGGCAGCGGGCTGATGTGGACGTTATAGCGCACCAACACGGGGCGGACCCCGGCGCGGTGGCTTACGACGCCTTTCAGGCAAGCCGGGCCCGAGGCTTCAACCTCCTCATGGTGGACACCGCCGGCCGGCTGCACACCAAGACCAACCTGATGGAGGAGATGAAGAAGATCCGCACGGTGATCAACCGCCTGGACCCCTTGGCCCCTCACGAGGTGCTGCTGGTGCTGGACGCGACGACCGGCTACAACGGGCTCACCCAGGCCCGGGCCTTCACTGAGGCGGTGAACTGCACCGGGGTATTTCTGGCCAAGCTGGACGGCACCGCCAAGGGCGGCATCGCGGTGGCGGTGAAGAAGGAGTTGGGCCTCCCCATCAGGTACATCGGCACTGGGGAGCAGCTTCAGGACATGGCCCCCTTCGACGCCGATCAATACATCGACGCCCTGCTGGCCCCAATGAGCTAGCCGCCCTTCAGCGGGCGGCCCGGACTAGTCCGTGGCCAACATTCTTCTCTGGCTCCTGGCCGTCGAAATCCTTGGCCTAATCGCCCTGCCTCTGGGCTATCTGCTATTCCGCCGGTTGCCGGACCGCGGTCTTGCGCTGGCGCCGGTATTCGGGCTCCTGCTGGCGTCCTACCTGTACTGGGTGCTGGGCCTTACGGGCCTGGTGGAAAACAGCCGCTACGTCATCATTGGCATCCTGCTGGCCATAGCCCTGGCGTCCGGGCTGGTGGTGAGGCGTCACGGCGCGGCGCTGGCCGCTTTCCTGTGGCAAGAGCGGCTGCACCTGGGCGTTGGGCAGGTGCTATTCCTGGCCGTCTTCGCGTTATGGGCCGCGGTGGCCTCCCAGGTGCCGGCCATAAACCATACCGAGAAGCCCATGGACTTCGGCTTCCTGAACGCGGTGGTCCTGGCCGACTCGTTTCCGCCGGAGGACATGTGGTTGGCGGGCCACACCGTGAGCTACTACTACTTCGGCCACCTGATGATGGGTGGCCTGACCAAGCTCACCGGCATTGCCTCCAGCGTCAGCTACAACCTGTCCTTGGCGCTGATCGCCGCCCTGATGTCGCTAGCCGCCTACGGACTGATTTACAACCTGGTGCGGCTGGCCGGGGCGCGGCCTCTTCGGGCCGTCCTGTTTGCACTGGCCGCCCCGGTGTTCATCGGCCTCATAGGCCACCTGGTGGGCGTGCTGGACTTCGTCCAGGCCCAGGGCTGGGGCTCGGAGGGGTTTTGGCAGTGGGTCAACATCAAAGACCTCTCCAGGTCCGCCGCGGAAAGCGCCTCCTTCTTCCCCCAGGACTATAACTGGTGGTGGCATTCCACCCGGGTCATTGACACGGTGGTGGGCCTGGATAGCCTGGACTTTACCATCACCGAGTTCCCCTTCTTCAGCTTTCTCCTGGGGGACCTGCACGCCCACGTCCTGTCGCTGCCGTTCGTCGTACTCAGCCTCTCGCTGTCGCTAAACCTCTACCTGGGGCAAAGTCCACTGGGGCTGGAGTGGCTCAAGCGGCACGTCTGGGAGGCGCTGGCCCTCTCCCTGTCCCTGGGCGCGCTGGCGTTCATAAACATTTGGGACCTTCCAGTCTATGCCGCGCTCTTCGCCGCGTTGCTGCTGGCACGGGCGCTCCGGGAGCAGGCTTCCACGGTGTGGATTCCCTTCCTGAAGGCGGGCATCGTCGCCGCGCCGATTCTGGGGCTGGCGGTGCTGATGTTCCTCCCCTTCTACCTGGACCTTCAAAGCCAGGCCTCCGGCATCCTGCCGTTGGAAGAGGTGAGCACCCGCCCCTTCTACTTCTTCCTTATCTGGGGGCTCTTCCTGGTCATAACCGTTCCCTTCGTCCTGAGGCAGCTATGGTCGCTGCCGCGTCAAGCGCTGCTGGACGAGGGGTCAGTGACAATAGCCGTGGTCGTCACCCTCCTGCCCGTGGTGCTGTGGGCCGGGCTGGCCTTCTTCCTAATTCTGGCGGACGACGGATTGGGGGATGCGGCGAAGGCGGTGGGGTCCCGGTTCGGAAAGCTGCTGCCCCTGATCGTTCTGGTAGGGCTGTCCGTGTTCAGCGCGCTGGCGCGGGCCAGGAGCGGGCCGCATCCGGTGGTGTTTGGCCTGGCGCTCACGGCGCTGGGATACTATCTGCTCATGGGAGTGGAGATGTTCTACCTGGAGGACTTCCTTCCGCTGCGCATGAACACCGTTTTCAAGCTGACCTACCAGGCGTGGCTACTGCTGGCCTTGGCCTCCGCCTTCGGGGTCTACCACTGGATATCGCAGCCGCTGCCCAGGGCGCCGGCGCTGAAGCTGGGAAGCCACGTCCTGGTGGGCGTGACGGTGCTATTGCTGCTGGGTTCGCTATACTACCCCGCCGGGGCGGCGCTGGACCGTGTCAAAAGCTCCAACGACTCTCCAACGCTGGACGGCCTGGCCTACGTAAAGCGGCAGGACCCCGCCGAGTACGAAGCCATCCTGCGGCTCCGGGACAGTGCGCCGCGGGGCCGTCTTGTGGAGGCTGTGGGCGGCGACTACAGTGACCACGGCCGGGTGGCGGCGGCCACGGGGCTGCCTTCGCTGCTGAACTGGCCCGGGCATGAGCTACAATGGCGCGGCTCCAGCGTACCCTTCAACGGGCGCGAAGAGGACGTGGCGGCCATATACCAAAGCCAGGACCCGGAGGAGGTGGGCGCCCTGCTGGAAAGGTACGGCGTGAGGTACGTTTACGTGGGCGTCAGAGAGCGGGCCAAGTACGGGTTTCAGGGTCTGGGCGCATTTCCCAGCCTGATGGAGGTCTATTTTCATCGGGGCAGCGTAACCGTTTACATGCGAAACCACGGGGACCAGGACGATGGCCTCCTTGATAGCTAGCAGCCGCCGATACGTGGCCGAGCGGCTCTTCGCCCTGTTGGGCTACCGGCCCGGCCGGGACGAGATGATGTTCGGCGCGTTGGTGGCGCTGGCGCTGGGGCTGCGGTTATGGGACCTGGACGGCAGGCCCCTCCACTACGACGAGAGCCTGCACGCGTACTACAGTTGGGACCTGTTCACCGGCAACGGCGTCCGCCACGAGCCGTGGATACACGGACCCCTCCAATTCTTCCTCAACGCCGCAGTCTTCTCCATCTTCTGGGACGACGACTACACCGTGCGGCTGGTCTACGCCCTCTTCGGCGCGGCGCTGGTGGGGCTTCCCTACTTCCTGCGAAACTACATGGGCCGCCCCGCCACCCTCATCGCGTCCACCATGCTGGCGCTGTCTCCGGCGCTGCTCTACTTCAGCCGCTACTCCCGCAACGATATCCTGATGGCCTTCTGGGCGCTGGCCCTGTTTGTCTTGGTGTGGAGGTACCTGCACGAGCAGAAGAACAGGTATCTGTACATGATGGCGGCGGTGCTGGGCTTCGCCTTCGCCACCAAGGAGACGGTGTACATCCTGGTGGTCATCTTCGGCGCGGTGCTGACCATACTGGCAGTGACGCAGCTTGTCCCGCTGGGGCTACGCCGCATCAGGGTCTCAGACCTCACCGGCCCGGCGGCCCTGCTCCTTATGTTGGCCACCCTGACGCTGCCCCAATTCGCCGCCCTGACGTCCATATTCCAGAGCTCGGGTGAGCAGGGGTTGGTGCTGGCCTACTCCGGCAGCGCGCCGGGCAACCCCGTGGGCCTGCCCCTGTGGGGAGAGCCCTTCGTCACGCCCGCGGTGGTGGACCTGCCGGTGGTGATAGACGCGCTGGTGTTGGGCGGCATCGCCGTGGCCGCCCTTTGGGGCATCACGGTGTTCAGGGACCGGCCGCGCCGAATCGTCCGGACGCTGACCGCGGCGGCCTTGGGCGCGCTGGCCTACGCCGTTCTGACCATGCTGGATGTAGAGGTGTCCCGCAACTACCTGGCCGCCGGGGGGATCCTAATTGGCGTTACGGTGCTGTCCGCCGCGGTAGGGATAATGTGGCGTTGGAAGGTGTGGCTCATCAGCGCCGGAATCTTCTACCTGATCTGGACCACCCTGTACACCAGCTTTTTCGGGGTGCTGGTCCGGCCTTACTCCGAGTGCCCGGACACCCTGGGCGGGGTCGCTGGCACCGTCTGCACCAGGCTGGGGGGCGCCTTCACCGGCGTCTGGCAGGGGCTGGGCTACTGGCTGGCCCAGCAGGAAGTGGCCCGGGGCAACCAGCCCTGGTACTACTACGTCACCCTGGGCTCCCTCTACGAGTTTCTGCCCCTGGTGATAGGCGCCGTCGGAATCGTCTACTACCTGAAGAAGGGCGGATTCTTGGGCCTATTCCTGGTCCTCTGGGCCGTGCTCACCTTCGTGATATACACCATCGCTTCGGAAAAGATGCCCTGGCTACTGGTGAACGTGACCCTGCCCTTCATCCTGCTCTCGGCCAAGCTGCTGGGCGACCTGTTGCAAGAGCTGCCCTGGCGCCGGCTGGCGGCCGGGGGGCACCTGGCGCTGCTGGTGGCCGCGCCTCTGCTGCTGCTCACAGGAGTCTTTCTCTTCCAGAGCTACCTCAGAGAGGGCCGCGTGACCTCCCTGGACGGGTGGGTCGCCGCCGCGGCGATGATTGTCGTGGCGGCGGTGGTGGCCGCCCTAATGTACCGCGCCAAACCGCGAATGGGCTTCCGGCTGGCCACCCTGGGCGTGGCGGCGCTGCTGTTGGGTTTCTCCACTTTCACCGGCGTCCGGGCCTCCTACACAGATGGCGATGGCCGGCCTGAGATGCTGGTGTACGCCGGCGGCAGCGAGGACGTGCGCACCCTGGCCAATGAGCTGCGGGAGGAGTTTCTGACGCGGGACCCCGCCGAGCGCGCCCATGTGGACTATGAAGTCTGGTACCCGCTGAATTGGTACGTGCGAAACGACGATTATATCGAGTACCGCTGCTACAAGGACGAGGACGAGGGCGGCTACGTGGATTGGTGCGAGACCATTCAAGAGAAGCCCACTGCCACGGCGCTGCTGCTGCTGGACTCCCACGGCCAACGCGACTCCCAGCACCTGATGGCCTACATCCGCGAGGGCCCATATAAGGACCTGTTGTGGTTTCCAGAAATCTATCGCCGGCCCAACGAAAACCGACAGAAAGAGGGAATATGGGAGGAAATCCGAAAGGATTTCGGCTTCGTACAGGATAACATTGGACGTAGGGAAACGTGGCATGACGTAGTGGACTATTTCCTTCACCGGCGCATCGGCAAGGTTTGGTGGGACTCCAAGTTCTACTCGTATATGCCCGGGGGCTTTCAGATTAAGTAGCTAACGGCGTTGCGCTGCTGTTAACCTGGACTGATGTGGCGCCACGCCGGCCCCAATTCTGTTGTGACCCCCTTCGGCTGGGGATATACTTTTAGTTGCTTTACGATATAAATGCCGGACCTGTTCTCGTTTGCGGACTGACACCAACCTTGGATTCAAATCTTGATTAAGAACCGAGGACTCTGGTTGGGGCTGGCGGTCAGCGTCGCCTTCATAGCCCTATTCTTCCTCACGGTAGACATCCATGAGATGGGTGGCGCCCTGGCGGACGCTAGATACCAGTACGTAGCTCCCGCGGTGGCGCTTTACTTCGTCGCCGTGCTCTTCCGGACGTTGCGGTGGCAGTACCTGCTGGCGCCGGTGCGCCGCTTCGGGGCGGTACGTCTCTTCCCGGTGGTCACCGTGGGCTACATGGCCAACAACCTGCTGCCCGCCCGGCTGGGCGAGGTGGTTCGGGCCTACTATCTGGCGCGAAGAGAAGGGTTCAACACCAGCACCGGGCTGGCCACCATCATCGTAGAGCGGGTCTACGACGGCCTCACGCTCCTTTTCTTCGCCGCGGTAACGGTCCCCATCATTATCCTCGCCGGACTGGTGGACGAGTCCAGCACGGGCACGCAGGTGTCCTGGGGCATCTTCGGCGCCGGGGCGCTGCTGGTCTTCCTGGCGGCCATCGGAGTTTTGACCCTGCTGGCCATCAACCCGGGCTTCGTGCGCCAGTTTGAGCGGTTGGCCAACCTGCTGCCGAGCCGCCTTCGCCCCAAGGCCATAGAGGTATTGAACCTGTTCGTCACCGGCCTCACCGGGCTGAGGGAACCCCGGAGGCACGCCGGACTTTTCATGCGCTCCCTGCCGGTATGGCTGTTCGAGGGGGCCATGTTCCTGGTTATCGCCATCTCCTTTGACCTACAGGACTTCTTCAGCCCGGCAGTGCTGCTGGTCCCCGTAGTCCTGCTGGTCACCGCGGTGTCCAACCTGGCCACAGCTATTCCGTCTTCCCCCGGCTCCATCGGTACCTTCGAGTTTCCCGCCGCGGCGGCGCTGACGCTGGTGGGCGTGGGCGCGGGAGTGGCGGGGGCCTACGCGGTCATGCTCCACGTCTACCTGTTGCTACCGATTACGGCGCTGGGCTTGGTCTTCCTCTGGTCCGGGCACGAGTCGCTTACCAGCCTGACTCGGAGGGAAGATAACCCGTCGACCGCCGTTCCCATAGGAAAGGCTGAGATGGTAGGTGGAGAGCGATGAAGGTAGGGATAATCGGCGCGGGCGCTTTGGGGTTGGCGGCGGCCTACGACCTGACGCAGCGGGGACACCAGGCCGAGGTGTTCGAGCGAGCGCCCTTCCTGGGCGGCCAGGCTTCCACCTTCGACGTGGGGGGCGGCCGGCTGGAGCGGGGCTACCACCACCTGTTCCGCAGCGACAAGGACATCGTCGAGCTGATCCATCAGATCGGGCTGGGTCCGCGGCTGCAATGGATCGAGTCGAAGGTGGGACTGTTTTACGGCGACCGGATCTGGAACTTCGCCACGCCCAGGGACCTGCTGGCATTCAAACCCCTGGGTATGCTGGACCGGATACGGCTGGGGCTGGTTACCTTCTATCTGCAAAAGACTAAAAACTGGCAAAAATTCGAGGGCGTCACGGCGCGGGACTGGCTGGAGAAGCGGGTGGGCCGCCGCGCTTACCAGGTGATCTGGGAGCCCATGCTGAGGGGCAAATTCGGCCGCCACTATGACCAGATAAGCATGGCCTGGCTATGGGGCAAAATATACCTGCGCGTCGCCTCCCGGGACCGGTTCTGGGAGAAGGAGAAGCTGGGCTATCCCATCGGCAGCTTTGGCGAGGTCTTCGAGGTGCTGGCGCAGCGAATTCGCGAAAAGGGCGGGCAGGTGCACACCTCCGCCGGCGTCAAACGAATCGTGACAGAAGACGGCCGCGCCAACGGTCTGGAGCTGGAGCTGCCCGGCGGGCCGGAAACACGGCAGTACGACGCCGTCCTGGCCACCACGCCCTCCTTTATCTTCACTCGGCTGGCGCCGCCGCTGCCGGACCATTACCTGAAGAAGCTGACCAACGTCACCTACCTGTCCGCGGTGCTGGCCATCCTGGTGCTGGACCGCCCGCTCTCCCCCAAGTACTGGCTCAACATCGCGGACCGCTCCATACCCTTCGTTGGGATCATAGAGCAGACGAACTTCGTGGATCCGTCACTGTACGGGGGGAAGCACATTGTCTACCTGACCAACTACCCGGCCACTGACGAACCGCTGTACCAGATGAGCGCGGAGGAGCTTTTGGAGGAGTACCTGCCGCACCTGAACCGGATCAATCCCGCGTTTGACCGCTCCTGGGTGCAGGACTACCACCACCACAAGGTGGACGCGGCGCAGCCTATAATTGGAGTGAACTATGCGGAGCGAATTCCGGAGCTGCGCACCCCTGTGAAAGACCTCTACCTGGCGAACACCACCCAGATTTACCCAGAAGACCGCGGCACCAACTACAGCGTCCGGCTGGGGCGGCAGGTGGCGCGGATGATCACCGACGACAAAGGTCAATGAGCGGCGGGGCCTCCCAACCCACCCCCCGAAGCCCGCTGCACCGCAGCGCCCTCCGCCGCATCAGTCCGGTGACATGAATACACCCCGCCGCGCCATCCGGACCACCTGGCTCCTCACCGCGGCAGCGGCCCTCCTTCTTCTACTCACCGCCTGCGTCGAGTCCGGCGATGCGTCCGTCGACGGCGCTCCAATACGCGGCGAGGGCTATTCCCTGCCCGCGGTGGACGTGCAGCCCTTCTCCGCGGGGACGAACCCCGTCGCCATCCTGTTTGACGGTATATACATCTGGGTGGCCAACTGGGGCGATGGCACCGTGTCCAAGCTCAATCGAGACGGCCGAAACCTGGGGACATTCGAGGCGGGCCGTCTCCCACGGGGTTTGGTATTCGATGGCAACTACCTCTGGGTGTCCAACGGCATCGGCACCGTCACCAAGATGGAGAGAAACGGGGAGATTGTTGGCACGTACCCGGCCGGCCGCATCCTGGACGCGCTGACCTTTGACGGCCGCTTCATCTGGGTGGTGGACTCCCTGGCGGGCACGGTGAACAAGCTCCGCGCCAATGGGAGTGTGGTGGGCATGTACAAGGTGGGGGCGCAACCTGGGGACGTGCTGTTCGACGGCCGAAACGTGTGGGTGGCGAACCAGGGCGGAAGCTCCCTGTCAAAGCTGGACCGCCACGGCCGGCTGCTGGCGACCGTGCCGGTGGACACCCCCGGCAGCATGGCCTTTGATGGGGAGCATCTGTGGGTAGCCAGTGTGGGACGCCGGGAGCTTGCCGGGGAATCCGTCACTAAACTGGACACCGAAGGGAACGTTGTAGGTCAGTATCGGGTGCTGCCCAGTCCTTCTGACGTCCTGTCCGCTGGCTCGGACATCTGGGTTGCCAGCACCGGCGGGGAACAGGCCCCGGTGGAGCAGGTGCTGAACATGGCCAAGGACGGCTCGGAACCCTTCAGCGTTACCGTGGGGCAACGCCCCCAGGCCATGGCCTATGACGGGGAGAGCATCTGGGTAGCCCTCGGAGACGGCTCCATCACGAAGATCACCGTCGCGCCCTGATGGCTAGGAAGCTGGCTTCTACGGCCGTTCAGATAGGAGAGGACGGTTAGCCTTGGGCAATACCGGCGCCACCGGCCTATGATTCGCCGTCCATCGTGATGGCCATACCCATCGCCATGCCAGATTCTCCCCCCCTTGTCTCCGTTGAACGGCACCTTCCCCTGTGCTACCATCTCCGGGCCGTTAGTAAAAACAATTCACTATTAACCGGAGGCTGCGTGACCTCTACCGCAGAGGGTCTGCGACAGCGCATCGGGCGAGCACTCACCGAGCAGAAGCAGAAGACCATCACCGTACTTTCCTGCCTGTTGGCGGTGGAAGACGAGCTGGGCTACATCCCGGAAGAGGCGGTTGACCAGGTCTCCCGCTTCACCAAGTCCACCGTTAACGACGTCTGGGGCGTGGCCTCTTTCTACACTAACTTCCGCTTCGAGCCTCCTGGCCGGAACAGTGTGGAGGTGTGCTGGGGTCCTACCTGCCACATCCTCGGCGCCATGAACGTCATAGACGCGGTGTCCCAGCGGCTGGACCTCCCCGGCAAGGGGACCACCGCGGACCGGTCCGTCTCCCTGCGGCTCAACACCTGCCTGGCCGCCTGCGGCAACGGGCCCGTGATGAGCGTGAACCATCACCTGATCGGCCGAGTGACCCCGGAGCGGGCCGCGAAAATCGTCGATGATCTGAAAGAGCAGCCGTCCCACGGCGAGGCGCACGGTGGCTAGCTTCCAGGAACTGAAGACTCAGTCTGACGCCGTATGGCAGCAGCTCACCTCCGGCGCCGGACCGTGGGTGCGGGTGGGCACGGCGTTGTGTGGCAAGGCCGCCGGGGCAGACGCGGTGGTTGTCGCCTTCCAAGAGGCCTTTCGGCAGCAGGGCATTGCTGGGGTGGTGAGCGAGGTGGGATGCCTGGGCCTCTGTCACGCCGAACCGCTGGTGGACGTGCTGGTGCCTGGCGGACCCCGCGTGGTCTACGGCAACGTAACGCCGGACCGCGTGGACGACATCGTGGGTGAGCACATCGGCGGCGGACGGCCGCTGAACGACCTGGCGCTGGGAGTATGGAATCAGACTTCTCCCAACGGCTTACGGGACCTGACGGAACACCCCATGATGAAACCTCAGCTACGCATTGCCCTGCGGAACGCGGGAATCCTGGAGCCGGGCAACATCCACCAGTACATCGCCAACGACGGCTACGCCGCGTTGGATCGCGCCCTGGGCGCGATGACCCCGGACCAGGTGCGGGAGGAGGTGTCCAAGTCCGGCCTGCGGGGCCGTGGCGGCGCCGCCTTCCCCACCGGAACCAAATGGAACTTCCTCGCCGGGGCACGGGACCCCGTCAGGTACATCCTGGTCAACTGTGAGGAGGGAGACCCCGGGGCCTTCAACGACAAGGGCATCCTGGAAAGCGACCCCCACAGCCTGCTGGAAGGGGTCATCCTGGCGGGCTACGCCACGGGGGCCGGCCAAGGCTACGTATTTATCCGGCACGGCCACGACGGCCCCATCGACCGCACCTGGCGCGCCATATATGAGGCCCGGGAAGCCGGGGTGCTGGGGCAGAACATCCTCGGCTCCGGCTTCAGCTTTGACGTCGAGGTCGCCCTCACGGGAGACTCCTACGTCTCCGGCGAAGAGACCGCCCTAATGGAGTCCATAGAGGGGAAGCGCGCCATGCCGCGTTACCGCCCCCCCTTCCCCGCCCAGGTGGGCCTCTTCGGAAAGCCCAGCAATATCAACAACGTGAAAACCCTGGCCTATGTGCCTCAGATCGTCCTCAAGGGTGGCGACTGGTTTGCGGAAATCGGTCAGGAGCGCAGCAAGGGCACCGCCATCCTCTGTCTCTCCGGTGACCTGGTGTACACCGGCATGGTGGAGGTCCCCCTGGGCATCACCCTGAAGCAGGTGATTTACGACGTGGCCGGCGGGGTACCCAACGGAAAGTCGCTGAAGCTGTTGCAGACCGGGGGGCCGCTGGGAGGTGTCCTCAGCGCCGAAAATCTGGACATCCCCCTGGACTTTGAGGCGATGGCCAAAGCCGGCGCCATCCTGGGCTCTGGTGGCATCATAGCCGCCGACCAGGACACCTGCGTTGTGGACCTCACCCGGAACCTGGTGGCCTTCTGCCAGTTCGAGTCTTGCGGCAAGTGCTTCCCATGCCGCACGGGCATGACCCACCTGCTGGAGGTGCTGGAGCGGATCTGCGCCCTGGAGGGCCGGCCCGCTGACCTGGAGCTGATGCGCCGGGTGGGCGGCAACATGCAGGCGGGGTCACTGTGCGGCCACGGCCAACTGGGCTTCAACCCGGTCTCCTCGGCGCTGCGGGAGTTCGGCGCGGAGTTCGACCAGCATATCCTGGAGAAGCACTGTGCCACGGGTAAGTGCCAGCGTCCCTGGTACTCCCCCACCCAGAGTCGGAGGTAGTCCTTTGGCGGAAAACGAGATCACCATCACCATTGACGGGCAGCAGGTGAAGACCCAGCCCGGGAAGACCGTACTGGAAGCCGCCACGGACGCGGGCATATACATCCCTTATCTGTGCTACCACCCGGGCATGGATCCCTTTGCCGCCTGCCGCATGTGCGTGGTGGAGGTGGAAAACGGCCGCGGTTTCCCCGCGTCCTGCACCCTTCCCGCCGCCGAAGGGATGCAGGTGCGGAACACCACGGAGCCTGTGCAGGAGCTGCGGCGCAACATAATGGAAATGCTGCTGGCGGACCATCCCCACGGCTGCCTCACGTGCCACCGGGTGGACCTGTGCGGCCCCTCGGACGTGTGCCTGCGGCACGTATCTGTCAACGACCGGTGCGTCACCTGTCCCAAAAACGAGCGCTGCGAGCTGAAGGACACCGTTCGCTTTCTGGGCATGGACCTGGAGTCCCCTCTGGAATACAAGTACCGCAACCTGCCCGTGGACACCGGCGACCCGTTCTACGATCGTGACTACAACCTGTGCATCGTCTGCGGGCGTTGCGTTCGTATCTGCGAGGAGGTGCGGGGGGACAACGCCATCACCTTCACGGAGCGCGCGGGCCAGGCGCTGGTGGGCACCTCCTTTGGCACCTCGCTGCTGGAGTCCGGCTGCGAGTTCTGCGGCGCCTGCCTGGATGTTTGCCCCGTGGGCGCTCTGGTTGAAAGTGAACATAAATGGGAGAAGCCGCAGCGAGTAGAGCGCACCATCTGCCCCCATTGCCCGGTGGGGTGCCAGCTAAACTTGGAAGTGAACGCCTTCGGAAAGCTGGTCCGCTCCGTGCCGGAGATAAACGCCCCCGCCAACCGGGGTCAAGCCTGCTTCAAGGGCAAGTTCGGGCTGGAGTTCGTCAATCGCAAGGAGCGGCTGAAGAAGCCGCTGGTGCGTCGTGACGGAGAGTTGCAGGAGGCCTCCTGGGACGAGGCGCTGGACTACGTCGCTGACCGCCTTACCCAGTACCGCGGAGGTGCATTCGCGCTGCTCACCTCGCCCAACAGCACCAACGAGGAGCACTACCTGGCGCAGAAATTCGCCCGGAAGGTGATGGGCACCAACAACGTGAACCAGACCTCCAACACCCGCCCCGGCCTGGTGCAGGCGCTCATAGAGACCGTGGGTTACGGCGCCGCCACCAACCCCATATGGGAGCTGGAAGAGGCCCGCTGCATCCTGGTATTCAACGCCAACCTCACCGAAGAGCACAACGTCCTGGGCGTGCCCATCAAGCGCGCCGTGAAGACCGGCGCCCGGCTCATCGTCATTGACCCCCGGGAGGTGGAGCTGACCCGCTACGCCCACTTGTGGCTGCGGCCCAAGCCGGGTACCGAGCTGCTGCTTCTGGGCGCCATCCTCAGGGAGATGGTGGAACAGGGGTTGGAGCGCCGAGAATGGCTGGAAGATAACTGCCGGGGGGTCCAGGGACTGCGGCAAACGCTGGCCACCTTTGACATAGATTTGGCTTTAGGGCAGACCGGGGTGCCCGCGGAGCTTCTGGAGCGCGCCGTTCGGATGTACGCGCCGGCAGAGCCCTCGTCCATAGTCTACGCGCTGGACAACATAACGCCGGAGCTCCACGGCGACACCGTGCGGGCGCTGGCGTCGCTGTCGCTGCTGACGGGCAACCTGGGAAGCCCGTCCGCCGGCCTCTACCCGCTGCGCCGGGGCGCCAACGAGCAGGGCGCTTGGGACGCCGGTTGCGTTCCCTATCTGCTGCCCGGCTACATGCCTGTCTCGGACCCGGAGGCCCGGCAGCGGCTGTCCGAAGAGTGGTCTGTCCAGTTGCCTTCACAGACCGGCCTGGACCTGCACGCCACCTTCGAGGCGGCCCGCTCGGGCGGCGTCAAGGCAATGTTCATTGTGGGAGACAGCCCAAACTTCTCCAACGGTGAGCTGGGCGATGCCGCCGCGGCCCTGGAGGCGTTGGAGTTCCTGGTGGTCCATGACAGCTTCATGGGCACCGCGGCGCAACACGCCGACGTAGTGCTCCCCCGGTCCACTTTCGCCGAAAAGGCCG
This sequence comes from Dehalococcoidia bacterium, assembly GCA_965247585.1. Taxonomy (GTDB): domain Bacteria; phylum Chloroflexota; class Dehalococcoidia; order Lucifugimonadales; genus CBDFHC01. The sequence continues at coordinate 450,647 of CBDFHC010000005.1, read as the reverse complement.
GCACTTATACCAACCTGGAGCGCCGCATCCAACTCCTCAAGCCGGTAATCGAGCTCAGGAACAACCGCTCCAGGCCGGAAGAGCGGGTTATCTGTGACCTGGCCCGGCGAATGCAGGCCCAGGGCTTCGACTTCGAGTCGCCGGCCCAGGTGATGGACGAGATGGCCGCCCTGATGCCCATCTACGGCGGGGTATCCCACCGCCGCCTGGAGTCCGAGGGACAGTTGGTTTTCCGTCCGGACGCCTCCAACCCCTTGCCCACCCAGATTCTCTACTCGGATAGGGTGCTCAGGGGTATTCAATGGCCCTGCCTCAACGCCGAAAGCCCCGGTACGCCGGTGCTCTACGCTGATGGCTTCCCCAACGGCAAAGCGCGGTTGGACTCCCCGGATTTCCACAGCACCGCCCCAGCCGCCCAGGAGGAGTACGCCTTCATCTTCACCCCCGGCCGTGTACTGCTCCAGCCGGACCGGGAGGCGAAGCTGGTCAGCGGTACGCGGAACAGGTTGGAGCGGAACGAGCTGGTGGAACTGCACCGTGACGATGCCGCCATGCTGGGCATTAGTGAGGGGGACCTGGTGGAGGTGCAGTGCGCGGGCGGCGCCGTACGTGGCCTCGCGTGCTTCAGAGACGGTATCCAGCGGGGCGTGGTGTCATCCACCGCCCTGTTCGGCCAACTCATGGTTGATCTCAGCGCCAGCCCTGACCCGGACCCCATGGCGAAGGTGCCGGAGCTTACGGTTTCCAGCGCCAGGTTGGTAATGTTGGCAGAGGCGAACACGGAAGGGAGTTAGACCGCAGATCATGACAACCAAGCAACAGGTGCTGCCTCAAGCAACCCTGGTCCGCCGGGAAGAGATCACTGACGACCTTATGATAATAAGGCTCAAGCCGGACCAGCCGATGACGTTTAAACCCGGACAGTATTGCACCTTGGGCCTGGAAGGAATCGAGCGCGCCTACTCCATCGTCTCCGGCCCCCATGAGCCGGAGCTGGAGATATTCGTGGAGCTGGTCCCGCACCCCTTCGGCGTCCTCACCCCTCGAATGTGGAAAATGCGTGAGGGGGACCGGATCAGCATTCGCCCCCGCTGCAAGGGGATATTCACGCTGGACCCCAAAGTAAAGTCCCACCTGATGGTATCCACCGTCACGGGTATCGCCCCGTTCATGAGCATGCTTCGCACCTATATCCACGAAGGTAAGTCCGGCGACCGCTTTTATGTGATCCAGGGGGCCAGCTACGTGGACGAGTTCACCTACAAGGATGAAATGGAACGGATGGCATCAGGCAGCCAGGTGAGCCTCTTCTACGTTCCCACTGTTAGCAGGCCCCAGGAAGAGCGCAACGCCGGGTGGCAGGGGGAAACGGGGAGGGCTAACGCCGTGGTGGAGAAGTACATCAAGGAGTTGGGCCTCACGCGTGAAGAAATCCTGGTCTACACCTGCGGCCACCCTGGAATGATTGAAGACGTAAAAGAGCGGCTTGCCCCCCAGGGGTTCAATGTAAAGGAAGAGCGGTACTGGAAGGACTAACCGCTAACCGCGCAAACCAAATGGGGAGTCCAAAGGCGGGATTCTCCCTCTGAGTTTGTGAACTTTTGACTTCGTCAGTATTTTCATCGCCATCTTGTCGCATGTTTAGCGTCCGCACAAGCCATGTCATTCCTATGAGAATAAGCCTCCTACGCCACTAACCCGCTCATCCTGAAGCTTTCGAAGGTCGATCCCATACCGCATTCCGCCCCCCACCATGTCATGCTGTGTCCGCCCGTGAGGATCGAAGAATCTGGGTGCGGGGGGAGAGCAAGTCCTACAGTGGCGCCCGCATCGGATTCCAATCATGGTTTTCATCCTCCCTGGTGCTGGACGCCAACATAATAGATTCCGAGTCCGTGCGTGAAGATCGAGGAATCTGGCAGGGAGGGATAGCACGTCCAACCCCTCTGCCCACTACCCCTGTGCCACGTCAATTTGCTCACAAACTCCCTGCCGGGACTCTGACGGTGTCCCTCAGAAATAAACTTTAAAAACCTTCCGGGATGGGAGGGTGGGCGCCATCAGCCCATGATTTGCAGACTCTCGCAGAGCCCATGCCCATCGCCCCGGCAGAGTCATCTGCGGGTAACCTAAAGCTACGGACTCCCTGACAGGCACGCAGATCTAGAATCGCTCAGGCTGGCCTGGGCTGGAGTCTGGGGTAATCCCAAGACCGCCGGACGGACAAAAAGTGAGAGCCCCGACTTAGTCGGGGCTCTCGTTATTCCACCAGGTTGCCGCTGGTAGATAAACCATTTCCTAGAGCTATTGATCTTTTTTTGGTTATTCCAGGGGAAGACCCAGGACAACCAGCCCACCCAACACCGCTATGATGATGGAGAGCACCAGCTCGAACCATCCTGCGGACTGCCGCATTCGTGCAAAGGGAGGACCGAGGTAGAAGAAGATCAACGCCGCGACAACGGTGAGTAGCAGGGCGACGATGCCCATGATGGCGCTAACCAGACCCGTGCTGCCATCGGACGCAAGAACCTCACCGCCCAGGAAGTAGTAGCCGACGTAGAGGAGGGAAACGACCCAGAGGAAGAGGGCGTAAAAGCCCAGCGTCCGCTCGTCGAATCCCCATAGGGCCACGGCAGCGACCATCGCCGCGTAAATGGCCCAGACCAGTACGAAAGCGTACAAGGCCGTTGTGCTCCCCACCGCCGCGGTGGAGCTACCGAAGATCACCATCCCCAATAGGGTTATCGCCACGGTTCCAGCGATGATCCCCAAAGTCCGGGGGTTGGTGTAGAGGCCCAGGAAGTACCATGACTGGGCCCACAGGGCCGCAGGCAAAACCAGTAAGAAGATTAGTTCCATTTGTCACCTCCTATGTTGATACCGTTACCCTCCTAGTCACTTTCCGCAACACCTTGCCTGAGTTTTGGCGGCAACCTGACATAGCCTGTCCCTTTTCGAGACCACCGAATTATAGAGAATTGATTCCGAGAAAGTCAATCGAAATTGCGCTGTTTTTTACCTTTCAGCACACCTTATGCCCAGTTTCTCTCGAATTCTTACGGTGGATTTCTCACTACAGGTCTACATAACGTCGTTTCCCACTTTCACCTGTTTCCAGTAGAATGAGCGCATTCGGCCAGGCCGCAAGGAGCGCTGTGACCCCGATCCGGCGTCAATACCTGGACATAAAGCAACGTTTCCCTGACGCCATTCTCCTCTTTCGGCTGGGCGATTTCTATGAGACGTTTGACGAGGATGCCGCTCTAGCCGCCAGGGAGCTGGATATAGTCCTCACCTCCCGCAGCATGGGTAAGGGCGTTAAGGTGCCCATGGCCGGCATCCCGGCGCACGCCTTGGACTCCTACCTGGCGCGGCTGGTCAAAAAGGGGCACCGCGTCGCCATCTGCGAGCAGCTAAGCGAGCCCTCCGCTTCTCGCGGCCTGGTTGAGAGAGGGGTGGTGCGCGTTGTCACCCCCGGCACGGTGGTGGAGCCCTCCATGCTGGAGCAGGCCGCGAACAACTATCTGGTGGCCCTTCTTGTGGAGGGTGAAACCGCGGGCCTGGCCTTCATTGATATAACCACCGGGGAGTTCGGCGCCACGGAGCTGCCGGTGGACCAGCTTAACGCCGAGCTGCACCGCCTCTCCCCCGCCGAGGTGCTGACGCCCCAGTCCCGGCAGGAGACGCCCGGGTTGGCCGGAGTGGCCCTGTCCACGCTGGATGACCAGGCTTTCCGGCCGCAGCGGGCCCGGCAGTCGCTGCTGGAGCACTTCGGCGTACACACCCTGGAGTCCTTCGGCTGCGAGAAGCTGCCCCTGGCCACCGGGGCCGCCGGCGCGGTGGTGGAGTACCTGGCGAACGCCCAGCGGCCGGTGTTGGCCCACGTCTCGTCCCTGACCGTCTACTCCACTGCGGCCTACATGGCCCTGGACCCCCAGACCCGGCGCAACCTGGAGCTTTTTCAGAGCGGACGCTGGGGCCAGGGGGAGCGCAGCCTGCTGAGTGTTCTGGACTTCACCAAGACCCCCATGGGCGCCCGGGCGCTGCGGCGCTGGGTGGGACAGCCGTTGTTGAAGCTGGACGAGCTGTTGCCCCGACAGGAGGCCGTCCAGTTCTTCTTCGTCAATCTAATGCGCCGGGAGCGGGTCCGGGACACCCTGTCCCGCATCGCCGACCTGGAACGAATCCTGGGCCGCAGCCTGGTAGGGAGGGCCACCCCTCGGGACCTCCTGGCGCTGAAAGACGGGCTGGAGGCTGCGGCAAGCCTCACCGTGCTGTTCCAGGAGGAAGACGCCGGCGCCATCAAGTGGCTGGGCGAAGGGCTCCGCCCCATGGAAGACCTGGTGGCACTGATAGAGGGCGCCATAGCGCCGGAGCTCCAGGGCGAGCCCGGCGAGGGCGGCGTGGTCAAGCACGGATACTCGGAGGAGTTGGACCGGCTCCGGGCCGCCGCCGGCGACGCCCGGGAGTTCATCGCCGGGCTGGAGCGGAAGGAGCGGGCCGCTACTGGCATCAAGTCGCTCAAGGTGGGCTACAACCGGGTCTTCGGCTACTACCTGGAGGTGAGCAACGCCCACCGGGACCAGGTGCCGGAAGGATATCTGCGGCGGCAGACGCTGGTCAGCGGCGAGCGGTTCATCACCACCGAGCTTAAGGAGTACGAATCGCTGGTGCTGAACGCCCGGGAGCGAATCCAGGAGATGGAGAAGGAGCTTTACAGGCAGGTCTGCGCCCAGGTGTCCCAGCGCGCCCAGGCCGTGGGCGCCCTGGCCCGGAGCCTGGCGCAGATGGACGCCGTGGCCTCACTGGCGGAGGCGGCGTCCCGCCACGGCTACGTCCAACCCGATCTGTCCGAAGATGGGCCGCTGGAGATAAAGGGAGGCCGCCACCCGGTGGTGGAGCAGGTGCTGCCCCCGGGCGCCTTCGTGCCCAACGACCTCTACCTATCTTGTGATGAAGCCCAGCTAATGCTCATCACCGGCCCCAATATGTCAGGCAAGTCCACATTCATCCGTCAGGCGGCGCTGATCGTGCTGATGGCCCAGATTGGGAGCTTCGTACCGGCGGACTCCGCCAAGCTGGGTCTGGTGGACCGGATATTCACCCGGGTGGGGTTGCAGGACGACCTGGCCACCGGCCAGTCCACCTTCATGGTGGAGATGGTGGAGACCGCCGCCATCTTGAACCAGGCCACTCGTCGGTCCCTGGTGGTGCTGGACGAGATCGGGCGGGGCACCAGCACCTATGATGGCCTCTCCATAGCCCGGGCGGTGGCGGAGCACGTCCACAACCACCCTCGCCTGGGCTGCAAGACGCTCTTCGCCACCCACTATCATGAGCTGACGGAGCTGGCGGGCGTTCTGCCCCGGGTGCGAAATCACACCGTGGCCGTCAGCGAAGAAGGGGGCAAGCTGGCCTTCCTTCATCGGATCGTCCCCGGTGGCGCGGACCGGAGCTACGGTGTCCACGTGGCGCAGCTTGCGGGGCTGCCCACGTCAGTGGTGCACCGCGCCTGGGAGATTCTGGACGACCTCGAGGCGTCGTCGAAAGCCCAGGCCGAAAACGGCCGCCACGGGAGCCAGCGCGACCCTGCCCAACAGATCGCCCTCTTCTCCTCCCCGTCGCCGTTGCTGGAGGAGCTTATCCGGATGGACATCAGGAGCATAACCCCGCTGGAGGCCATAAACCGGCTCTACCAGCTCCAACTAAAAGCCAAGGAGGCCTGGTGAACGGCTTGTTTCCCCCTACGTATGCCTCAAACCCGCTCGTCCCGAGGCCAAGTTTATCCTGAGCTTGTCGAAGGGAAGGACGATCCCATACCGCCATCCTTAAAAGGAGTACGCCATGACTGAAAAGGTGACCCTGTACTGGTGGCCCCGCTGACAGGGGTGCCGCAAGGCGAGGGAGTATCTCTCGCAGAATGGGATCGAGTTCGAGGAGCGGGACTTTTTCAAGGAGCCGTTCACGGAGGCGGAGCTTCGAGACCTGGTGAAAGACACGCCTCTGTCCGAGGTCTTCTCCTGGCGGAGCCCTAGCTTTAAGGCCATGGGGCTAGACCAAGGGTCACTGAGCCAGGACGACCTTATCCGGCTCATGCTGGAGGAGCCACGGTTGGTCCGGCGTCCCATCGTGAAGATGGGTGGCAGGCTGGTGGTGGGCGCCACGCCCAAGTCCCTGGACGCGGCGTTGGCGGGCTAGCCCTGTCCGTGGCCACAAAGCGAAACGCCCTTTCATGACGATTCGAGTCCTGTCAGGGCTGGTGGCGTCGCAGATCGCCGCCGGGGAGGTGGTGGAGCGCCCCGCCTCGGTGGTGAAGGAGCTGATCGAGAACTCGCTGGACGCCGGGGCGCGGCGCATCACGGTGGAGGTCCGCGGCGGCGGTGTGGAGTCCATCCGCGTGGTTGACGACGGGGCCGGAATGCCCGCGGAGGAGGTTGCGCTGGCGCTCCAACGGCACGCCACCAGCAAGCTGGCCACCGCCGAGGACCTGGCGCAGATCGCCACCCTGGGTTTTCGCGGCGAGGCGCTGCCCAGCATCGCCGCGGTGTCCGGCTTTTACCTGGTCAGCCGCCCGGCGGGAGCGGAGATAGGCTGGGAGGTGAAGCTGCCTTGGGGCGAGTCGCTGGAGGAGGGGCCCCAGGGGTGCCCCCCGGGCACCACGGTGACCGTGTCTGATCTGTTCCACAACGTCCCGGCGCGTCGTAAGTTCCTGCGCTCCCCCTCCGCCGAGGCGGGGCGCATCGCCCAGCAGGTGTCCAACTTCGTGCTGGCCTACCCCGAGGTGCGGTTCCACCTGCGGACCGACGGCCGGGACACCATACAATCCCCCGGCAACGGCAGCCGCGAGGATGCGCTGACCGTGGTATTCGGCGCCGGCACCGCCGCGCAAATGCTCCGGGTGGAATCGGGGTTCGAGGGGGGCTACGCGGTGGTGGGGTATGTCAGCCCGCCGTCGCTGCACCGCGCCAACCGCCGGAACATCACCCTCTTCGTCAACCGGCGGTGGAGCTACAGCCGCATGCTGTCGGTGGCGCTAGAGGAGTCGTACCACGGCCTGCTGCCCCAGGGCCGCTATCCCATGGCGGTGCTGGACGTCACCGTGCCCCTGGACGAGCTGGACGTAAACGTTCACCCCACGAAACGGGAGGTGCGTTTCCTGCACCAGGACCTGGCCTTCTCCGCGGTGCAGCGATCCGTAAGGGCAGTGCTTCTTGCCCAATCACCCGTGCCCCAGGTTATCGTCCCCCAGCCAACAGGGAGTCACCGGCCGGACGTGCTGGACTTCCAGGCGCCGCTTTTTTCAGCCCGGCGGAGTGGTGGAGGACGGCGGGCCGAAGAGGAGCCCGGTGGCGGGCCGCCCGTACAGCGGTCAATTACCGACTCGAATCTCAGGGTGCTGGGCCAGGCCGGCAGCACCTACGTGGTGGCGGAAGGCCCCGACGGCATCTTTTTGATCGACCAGCACGCCGCCCACGAGCGGGTCCTCTATGAGCGGGTGCTGAAAAGCCAGGCCCAGAGCGCCGCCGAAGTGCAAACGCTGCTGGAGCCCGTTACCGTAGAGCTATCCCCGGCGGAGGTGGAGCTGTTGGAGGCGGCCCCGGGGGATGGGCAAGCGTTCGGCTTCGTGCTGGAGCCCTTCGGCGGCGACGCCTACCTGCTGCGGGGCGTCCCGGCGGTGTTCCGCGACTCGGACCCTTCGGTAGGGCTGCGCGAGGTGCTGGAGCTGGTGGCCAAGGAGACGCGAATCAAGGACCGGCGGGAAGTGTTGGCGGCCTCGGTGGCGTGCCACAGCGCCGTGCGCGCTGGCCTGAGCCTGACCGACGACGAGATGCGGGAGATGATCAGCCTGCTGGAGGAAACGGAGAACCCGCACACCTGCCCCCACGGCCGGCCAACGATGCTGCACCTTAGCTCACAGCAGCTAGAGCGGCGGTTCGGGCGGAGCTGACAGACGCGCTAACTACTCTTCACCTGAGGACGCCACGTCGGGAGCTTCGACGTGCACCGGCTCGTTGAAGCGGCTTAGGCGCAGGGTAGAGATCATGAACCTGAGTCCTCCTTCCTTAGCGATGGGCAGACCTGTTAATTCCTCTACGGTATCGGCGCTGGGGGTATCGACACGGCGATGCTGGCGAAGCAATAGGTCCTTTAGGCCCACCCAGATCTGAACGTCATCTTGATCTAACGCATAAGTGCTCTTTCCAGATATGTGATAGACCTCTTCTCCACCAAGGTAGACCTTTCCTACAGTCACCGTGCTCGAATCAAGCTCCTGGGGATAATTGGCCATCTCATCCATCAACAGAGAGGCCATTGCTTCAAATTCTGGATCGTCTTCTTTAGACCACGGAGCCGTTAACGGCTCTCGGGTATAGACTATGCCATCCACGACGCGTGTTTCAGTAGAGTCAATGACTTTACCCTGGGCTTCATTGGTGCCTTTTAGCCGAGAATCACCGCCGACCTGGATATCGAAATCTACGAACCAAACCCAAAAGGGCTCTTTCCCATCCGCTCTGTCGCTGAAAGCCAACTCCAACTCCCCATGAACGCTTTCCAGTTCAGCCATAGAGGCGTAAATGTTCTCCAAGAACTGTTTGGGCTCAGGCAGGGCGGTTTGTGTTCGGCTTGCCGCACGGTCACAGGCGGCTAGGGATAGCAGGGCTGCAAGAAGGGTTAACGCCAACAAGCCCTGACGAGGTTTGGCTGACGGAACGAGCTTCATCCGTCCCTCACGCCGCCTTGGTCACCAGGTCCAGGAAGGCCTGCTGGGGGCGGTTCAGGTACCTGCCGCCGTGGTAGAGGACGTAAAAGTCGCGGCGGCACTCCAGCCCGGTCACGGGAATCTGCTTTACATAACCTGCGGCGGTGTCCACCTCCAGCGCCAGGGTGGAGAGCATCCCCAACCCCAGCCCTGCGGCCACCGCCCGCTTCACCGCCTCGTTGCTCCCCAGCTCCATGGCCACCCGGACCGTCACCCCCAACTCCTTCAGCCGCGCCTCGGCAATCCGGCGCGTGGCCGACCCATCCTCACGCATCACGAAGGGCTCCGCCGAGAGTCGCTCCGGTGGGATGGGCTGTCCCGCCAGCGGATGGTCCGACGGCCCGAAAACCACCAGCTCGTCCGCATAAAAGTCAGTGCAAACTATGGCATCGTTGGTCATTCGGTCCCCCACCAGCCCCAGGTCTATCTCCCGGGCCAGGATCTGCCGCGTGATGGTGTCCGAGTTCCCAATGTGCAGCGTCACTTCCACCTCCGGGTGGAAGCCGCGAAACAGCCCCAGCAGGCGCGGCGCCAGGTAGTCCCCCGGCGTGGAGCTGGCGCCTAGCACCAGCCGGCCGGTCACCGTCTCCCTCAACGCGTCCACCGACCGCCGCATCTCCTCCACCGTGTCGAACAGTTTCTGCGTGTACTGGAAAACCACCTCGCCCACGTCGGTCAGTTTGATACCCCTCCCCTGGCGGTGAAACAACGGCGCGCCGTAGTAGCGCTCCAGGTCCCTTACCTGAAGCGAGACCGAAGGCTGGCTAATTAGCAGCTCCTCGCTGGCCCGGGAGAAGCTCTCCAACCGCGCCACGGCGTGAAAGATCTCTAGGTGATGAAAGTTGGGGGCTGGCATTGAACCTACTCAATAGGTGGTGTTGAAAACTGGTAATTGATTGTAATGGACGGGTAAGACACCATGTCAACGAAGCAGGCCCACCTCGCCCTTGCCCCATTCCTACCTGGACCGTGCGAATTGCCAGACCAGCAAACAGCTAACAGCGCCGCCATTGTGGGCCAGCGCGCCCACTGGGACGGGATGTTCACCTTCCATCCGGACATGCTGGGTGGGGAGGAGAGCGCGCCCGCGCGGCACGCCCTGGAGCAGTTCCGCGAACAGAACGCCGGCCACATCTTGGAGCTGGGCGGTGGGCAGGGCCGCGACACCCTATTCTTCGCCCGCGAAGGCCTTAGCGTCACCGTGCTGGACTTCTCGCCTACCGGAATCGAGGCGATCCAGCGTAAGGTGGATGCCGCCTCCCTCAGCGGCGCCGTGTCGCCGCTATGCCACGATGTTCGAGACCGCCTCCCCTTCGACGACGCCACCTTCGACGGTTGCTACTCTCACATGCTGTCATGCATGGCCTTCTCGCTGCCGGAGCTGGAGGCCATGTACCGGGAGATGTGGCGCGTCCTCAAGGTGGGGAGCCTCAACATCTTCACCGTTCGCAACACGTCTGACGCCCACTACGGCACCGGGCAACGCCGCGGGCAAGACTTGTACGAGTCCGGCGGCTTCATCGTGCACTTCTTCGACCGCCGAAAGATCGAGCACCTGTCGCAAGGGTTCGAACTGGTGGACATCACCGAGCTTCAAGAGGGCGATCTTCCCCGCCGGCTCTACCGGGTCACCCTGAAGAAAACTGTAGACGATTCTTATGCCTCAGAATAACGAAAAGGAGAAAAAAGATGGCTAAACTGCTCTACGTCACCACCCACGGCACGGACGATCCTACCCGCGCCAGCCTGGCCTTCGTGGGGGCCAACGGCGCCACCGAGGCGGGCCACCAGCCCACAGTTGCGCTGATCGGCGACGCCACCGTCCTGGTGAAGGACACCATTCGTGAGCATGTGCACGGGGTGGGCTTTCCGGTGCTGAGCGAAATAGCCGCCACCACCTTCGCCAACCAGACGCCGATATTTGTTTGAGGCATTTGAGCCCGCGCCCGCGGGGTAACCGACCAGGATATGGCCGGTAAAAATGCCAAGTACATGACTCCCGCCGATCTGGCGAACCTGATGGCCGAACACGACAACGTGCTATCCTACTAGCTCCCAACCCCCATAGACTAAACACCAAGCTTCTGGAGGCCGGTATGACCGTATTGATGCCCGTGCCCAATGTTGACCTGGACACCCTTCGAGAGGAGGTCAGCAAGGAGTACGCCGTTGTGGCCACCCAGCCGCAAAAGGGGTTCCATTTCCATACGGGGCGCCCCCTGGCGGAGAAGCTGGGGTACCCGGCAGCGCAGATAGACGGCGTGCCCACCGGTGTGCTGGAGTCCTTCGCCGGCACCGGCAATCCTTTTTCCGTGGGCGCGCTCCAGCCCGGCGAACGGGTGGTTGACCTGGGCTCCGGCGCGGGCTTTGACAGCCTCATCGCCGCCGCCATGGTGGGCGCCTCCGGCCGGGTGGTTGGGGTGGATATGACCTCCGAGATGCTGGCGAAGGCCACCGGCGCCGCTGCCGCCGCCGGCCTGACCCACGCCGAGTTCGTCCGGGGCCATCTGGAGTCCCTGCCCGTAGACGACGAGTGGGCGGACGTGGTGATCTCCAACGGAGTGGTGAACCTGTGCCCGGACAAGCTGGGGGTATTCAAAGAGATGCACCGCGTCCTCAAGCCCGGAGGCCGGCTCCAGATAGGGGATATCCTGGTGCAAATGGCGGTGCCCGAAGAGGCCAAAGAGAACATAGACCTCTGGACTGGTTGAATCGCCGGTGCTCTGCTGGAAGCAGAGCTCCAGGCAGTGGTCGAGGCTGTGGGCTTCACCGGCTTTGAGATAACCAGCAAGCTGGACGTGTTTAGCGGAGCGCCCCAGCAATCCAGCGCCGCCGCCTTCGGCACGCTGGGCATCACCTTCCGCGCTGCAAAACCCGCCGCCTAACGCGGCGGCACGAAGAGGCAAAGAAAAACCGCTCTCGGAGCACCCCGCGCTACGCGGGACCCGGGAGCGGTCTGTTTTTCCAGTTAGTCAGTCCGGGCGAGCGGCCGTCCGTTATGCGAACATCACCCGCCTGAATCGGTCTTACGCCGTGCCCTTGCCGCCCTGTTTGCCGGACTCGTCCCGTGGCTTGAAGATGGAGTCCTCGGGAATCCCGGCGCCGGGACCCTCCTCCGGCTTGCTCGGAGAGATCAGCTTTCCCATGGAGAGGCTCATGCCGGCGATGCCCGCCAGCCCCAGTGACAGGGTTCCCAGGAAACCGCGGCGGGTGAGCCCGCCCCGGCCTTCGGATTCGTTGTGTTCGCTCATTAGCACCTCTGCTTGACGGCCATCGATTTGGCCTGACAATAGTTTAACCGCTGGGCGATAAGATTCAAGTCCCCGCCCGGTAGATGCGAAGGCCAAAGCCCCACCGTTGAACGGGTGTCCCTTGCGCCCTATCAACACCAACTTCCGATTTTCAGCCCATCGTGGCGGCCATACCTATCGCCATGACTGATTCCCCCAGACCCCTGCCAATGAGAGTGCTTCCTCTCTGGACTCTCCCGCCAAAAGGGCATATCTGTGAGGCGGCCGGCCTAAAATCCTGCCGGCAGCCGGACCACGGTCGAGCCGGCTTCCCAGACGGCGGCGTATACTGACTAACGATGGCCCACCGTCACGAAATCGGCCCGCCGACAGCACGCCGCCGCGCCCCAATCAGCCCACCGTTTATATCCGGCCCATGACCTCCGCCCGAAAACTATCGCCAGCCGTCTCATTCGCCATCCTGGTGATGGCAGTCGCCTTGCTGTTTGGCGGCATCGGCTGCACCGTGGCCAACACCTCTACGCCGCAGGCCTCCGAAACCAGCCTTGCTCCCGACGGCGCCGGGACCACGGCCTCCCACCTCCCAACCTCGGAAGCCACCGTCGCCCCGGCCCTCGACGGCACGCTGCCGTCGTCCGGTCAATCTACAGCGACGGCAGAAACGGCGCCCACCGCGCCTTCAGCCGTTACGTCCGGCGCCACCCCCACGGAAGTGGCGACGCCGAATGCGGGAACCCCGTCGCCGCTGGACGTTATTCCCAGGCCCCCCGACGCCGATATTCTGGAGCTGGCCCGCCAGCTTTTGCCTGGCCTGCCGCAAGACCTGCCGCCCGTTGGCGCATTCCCGGACCCGGGACTGGTGGAAGGGAGCCGGGAAACATTTTTTGTCGCCGACCTGCTGAGCGTTGAGGTAGGTCCGGTCGAAGCGACCCTGGAGTTGGTCTCACCCAACGCCTACTGGTTCGTCGCCGACGATGTCTCCGTCTCAAGGGACCAGCTCCAGGACGCGGCGCGGGAATTTGAAGAGCGCATCCTACCCGGCGTGACTGACATTTTCGGCCCGCTGTGGCCGCCGGGCACCGCCTCCGGTCGGCTGACCATCCTCCACGCCCGGCTGCAGGGCGCCGCCGGTTACTACAGCTCGTCAGACGAGTACCCCAACCAGGTACGCCAGTACAGCAACCAGCGGAAGATGGTCTACATCAACGCCCGCATCCTGCTTCCTGGTTCTCGGGAGTACCTCTCTACCCTGGCCCATGAGCTACAGCACGCCGTGCATTGGAACCTGAACCGGGGCCAGAGCACCTGGCTCAACGAGGGGCTCTCTCAGGTGGCGGAGCTGCGCCTGGGCTACGACATCCGCACCGCGGACACGTTTGCCCAGTCTCAGCCTACCTCGCTCGTCTACTGGCCCATTGAGCCGCTGAACAGCGCCGCCAGCTACGGAGCCGCTTTTCTCTTCTCGCATTTCCTGGGTATCCAACCGGGGGTTGGAGATGAGCTCACATCGCTGCTGAAAACGGGCGAGAAAGGGATAGATGCGGTGGACGGGTTCCTGGAGGAGTTCGGCACAGGGGAGGACTTCAACACCCTCTTCGGGCGGTGGACCGTCGCCAATTACTGGCGCAAGGTCGGCGACGGCCCGTTCAGCTACCCGGACCGGCTGGTAAAAGTCCCCTTTACGGACGTAGTCCGGGAGACCGGCACTATGGCGCTATCGCAACCCCAGTACTCGGCGCGCTACGTCCTATTGGACCTGGACGAACCATCGGTGGCGGTGGGCTTCGCCGGGATGGCGGAGGTGTCCCTGTTCCCTGAGCCGCCTCCCAACGCAGGCTTCTGCTGGTGGGGCAACCGCGGCGATTCCATCAGCACCACGCTCACCCGCCGGTTTGACCTGGGCGGACTGGACAAGGCCACGCTCCAATTCCGCCTGTGGTTCGACATCGAATCCGAGTGGGACTACGGTTACGTCCAGGTCTCAACCAATGAAGGCGAGACGTGGGACATCCTGGCCGGGGCGCTGGCCACGCCGCGCAACCCGGTGGGCAACAGCTTTGGTCCCGGCTACTCCGGCTTTAGCGACGGCTGGGTAGAGGACCAGGTGGACCTGACGCCCTACGCCGGCAAACGGGTGCTCCTCCGCTTCCATTACGTCACCGACGATGCCATCAACGCGCCGGGCCTCTGCCTGGACACCATCGCGGTGCCGGAGCTGGGCTTTTATGACGACGCCTCCCAGGACAAGGGCTGGCGCGCCGAAGGGTTCTACCGGACGGACACCACATTACCCCAGGACTACTCGGTGTGGATTGTTCAGGCCCGGGACGGAGAGTGGATCGTTACACCCCTTGAGCTGGACGCGTCGAAGCAGGGCTATGCTGAGCTGCCAGGCTTCGGAGAACTGGACGAGGCGGTGGTGATAATCGGCAGCCTGGCCCGGGGCAGCAGCTTGCCTGCCGAATACCAGCTAACCGTGGAGCGTCTGGATTAGAAATTGCCGAGGCCGTACCCCGAAAAGAACTGCCATGATCCGCTTGAGAGGCCTTCTAGGGGGAGTTCAGAGGGGGATGGCCCCTCTGGCGGGAGTCTGAGGGTGTCCCTCAGAAATTAACTTGAAAAACTTTCCGGGGCGGGTGGGTGGGAACCACCAACCTGTGATTTGCGGTCCGTTCGAATGTTGGTACCCACCGCCTTGGCTGATTAAGCTTTAGAATTGCCACTCCTATGGTGGCCTTAGGCCCCACCTGCGTAGAGGTTCAGCCCTTTGTAGTGGTTACACCTTTCGCCAAGCGTCGTTACCCCGGCTTCAGACCCTTTGCCCTGGCTAGACCTAGTCCAGGAAGTCCTTCAACCGCCTTGAACGGGTGGGATGGCGCAGCTTCCGCAGTGCCTTGGCCTCAATCTGGCGGATCCGCTCCCGGGTGACGCCAAACTCCCGTCCCACCTCTTCCAGCGTGCGGCTTCTGCCGTCCTCCAGCCCGAACCGTAGCTGCAGCACCCGCCGCTCCCGGTCCGTCAGGGTGTGCAGCACATCGTCAATCTGCTCCTTGAGGAGCTGGAAGGACGCTGCCTCGGAGGGGGCCGGGGCGCTCTGGTCCTCAATGAAGTCCCCCAGGTGGCTGTCTTCCTCTTCCCCAATGGGGGTCTGCAGGGAGACGGGCTCTTGGGAGATCTTGATGATCTCCTCCACCCGCTCGGGGGTGAGCTCCATGATCTCGCCGATCTCCGTGGGTGTGGGCTCCCGGCCGAAGTCTTGCAGCAAGCGGCGGTGGTGGCGCATCAGCTTGTTGATCGTCTCCACCATGTGGACCGGTATTCGGATGGTGCGCGCCTGATCGGCTATGGCCCTGGTTATGGCCTGCCGAATCCACCAGGTGGCGTAGGTGCTGAACTTGTAACCCTTGCGGTAATCAAACTTCTCCACCGCGCGGATGAGCCCAATGTTGCCCTCCTGGATCAGGTCCAGCAGGGACATTCCTCGGCCAATGTACTTCTTGGCCACGCTAACCACCAACCGGAGGTTGGCCTCCGTCAGGTGCTGCTGGGACCGCGCCGCCTCGGCTCTGATCCGGCCGAAGTAGGCGACGTAGATGTACTCCATGGGCGGCAGCTTGGCCCTGCATTCCCCACTCTCCAGCATCTTGCCAAGCTGCGCCAGGGTGCAGTCTCCCAAAATGTCTACGATCTGGGTGGGGAGGACCCAGCTTTCCAGCGACAGCCCAATGACATTCTTGACCGACTCATCGCGTGGCAGATTGAGGTCCAGCGCCAGCCCGTCCATCAACCCCGCGTCCAAAAGCACGTCAATGGCGGCCTGCAGCTTCGGGTCGCCCGTGATTTCCGACAGCATCATGACAGTGGGCAGACCCAGCCGGTTCGCCAGCGCAGACATCATCGGCTGCGTCTTCACCAACCGGTGCAGGATGGTAAGGCACACCTCCCAGGCCGGAACTGGCCGCCCCGTATCGCCGCGGACCTCCGCCTCCAGCAGGTTAAGCCTCTTGCCGCCCTCCATCTTGCGGGCCAGCACCCGTTCGTCCTTGGAGGTGAGAAGGTTGACCCGGCCAATCTCGCGCAGGTACATACGTACCGGGTCGTCCAGTACCTCCGCCCCCTCCATTTCCGGTTCCCACTCGGGCTCCTCCTCGGCGTTCTCCTCCTCCTCCGCCACCGGACGGGGGGCAACCTGCACGGCGGTGCCGCCTGCCGCCCACTGCTCGTCGCCGTTTTCGCGGTCGACTGCGGCCTTCTCAGGGGTAAACGCGGGCACCACCGGGGCCCCGCCCTGGGTCAACACCGTGTTGCCGCCACGTTCCTGGCCGTCGCCCGTGTTCTCGGCGCCTATGGACTCTAGGTACTCTTCGTCTTCCCGTGAAGATCCGTGCGTTTTTCTTGTGCTTACCATCTATTTATACACTCCGCGACTTGAAGAGGGCTTCCATGCCGTCGTTGATCTCTAATATCTCGCTCTGGTGCTGGAAAATCTCTTCCGGCGCCATCTCCGCCAGGCGAAGACTCTCCTCCGCCTTGAGCTGCCTCAACCGCCGCTCTTCCAGACGTCGAATGCAGTCTACGATTACCGATTCTTTCTGTTTGAAATCGGAGGGAGGGAGGGCTTTCTGAGACAAATACATAAACTGGACGCTGATTTCTTCGTCCAGCTCTTCTATTCTGTTCCCTTTGCTCCAGTTTGTAAACACCTCCCGGTTCTCCGCCCGCTGAAAATGCTCGGAGCGAAGATGCGTTGCCAACCGCTCCAGACCGGGGTCCTGGAGCAGCAGCGCCAGGCAGTGCTCCTCTAACGGGTCCCGCTCCAGCCGTTGGAAGGGGCTGGCGGACGCTTGCCGGTCTCTTCGCGGCGGCTGTCGGCCCTTGGATATGCGCTGCCTGGACAGGCTGGCTTCCAGCGTAGCCTCGGTGACGCCCAACATCTGGGCCAGATCTTTGAAGCGCTTGTCCTGCTCAAATGGATCATCAATCTGGAACACCAGCTTGGAAAGGCTCTCCGCCACCTCAGCTTTCCCCTGAGGCGTGGAAAGCTCGTGTTGAGCGGACATGGCGCGGAAGTAGAATTGAATGAAAGGCGTCGCGTCTCTGATCAATCGCTCCCATTCCGCCGAGTCTTCAAGGATCACCTCGTCGGGGTCCTTCCCTTCAGGCAGCGTTGCCACCTTCAGGTCCGGGGTGGCGGGCCTTTGAAACACGGCGCCGCGTTTGGACTGGCCTACAACGGCGCCGTGAATGGCCTCCCAAGACGTTTCCAGGCTGCGCAGAGTGGCTTGCTGCCCGGCGGCGTCCGGGTCCAGCGCCAGCACCACGTCCTGAGAGAGGCCCTTGAGCATGTCCGCCTGAAACTGCGTCAGGGAAGTGCCCATGGAAGCTACCACATTGCTGAAACCCGCCTGGTGGGCCACCAGGGCGTCCATATACCCTTCTACCACCACGGCCCCGTGCTGCGGAATCGCCTCTCGGGCCAGGTGAAACGCGTACAGGGTGCGCCCCTTGTTAAAGGTGGGTCCCTGGCGGGAGTTCAGATACTTGGGGTTGGAATCATCCAGTGCCCTGCCGCCGAAACCCGCCATGCGGCCTTGGGCGTCCCAGATGGGGAACATAAGGCGGCGCCGGAACAGGTCCTGATAGCCGCCCTCCCTGGCCTGCGCCAGCACCCCGGCCAGGATAAGCTGCTCCTCGCGGAACCCCAGCGATAGCAGGTTGCGGCGCAGAGATTGCCCGTCAGGGGGGCTCAGCCCCAACCGAAACCGCTCCACCGTCTCTGCGGTGATGCCCCGCTCCGAAATGTAGTCCCGGGCCGCCTTACCCTGGGAGGAAGCCAGCAACTGGCTGAAAAAGCGGGCCGCCGCCTCGTTGGCCTGGTACGCCGAGGTGTCCCGCGCCTCGGTGCGGCGTGATGGCAGCTCTATGCCCGCCTGAGAGGCCAGCCGGGTCAACGCCTCCTTGAAGTCCAAGTTCTCCATCCGCATAAGGAACGAGAAAACGTCCCCCCCGGTGGCGCAGGCGCCGAAGCAGCGCCACGACTGGCGGTTGGGGAACACGTAGAATGACGGCGTTTTCTCCGAGTGGAAGGGACAGAGGGTGTTGAAGTTCGCCCCCGCTTGCCTGAGGTTGGCGTGCTGAGACACCAGGTCCACAATGTCAATGCGGGCTTTAATATCGTCTACGGCGGTCAAGGCGTTGGCTGGCTTGGCTCCTAGCGTGATAACTGGGGGTTGGGGACTGGTGGCGTCTTTACTATTCTACGCCCAAAACCGGACCACGGTAAGGCGCTACCGGCGCAAATGGGCCCATAGGAACGGCTACTCCCCTTCATCCTCATCCAGCAGCGGGATGCGCCCCCAGGCGACCTTCTCCGGCTCGGCCGCCAGCCCCTTTTCCTTCACTAGCTGGCGGATGCTCACCAGGGTGGCGTTCACCTCCGGGGTCAGATAGACCCAGTCCGGGGCCGGCGGTATCCAGTAGGTGGAAGTGATGCGCACCACCTGGTCCTGCGTGGCGTTAAGGTAGATGCCGAAAGGGGTTGTTCCAGTCATGGATGCTCTCCTGGGGATGACTCGAAGGCGGACTCCTTCGCCTTTGAGGCGTAGTAGCCGCGGTACTGGGGCGGCAGAAGATCGGCTATGCGTGTCATTATCATGTCTGACAGGCTCTGAAGCACCGCCTTAGAGGGCAGTCCGTCCATCGGCGGCAGCGTGAAGGGCTGGCCAATCTGCACACGAACGGTGGCCATGGGAAAGAGGATGCGCCAGAAGCCGGGAATGCGCTCGGTCCCCGTTATTGCCACTGGCAGGATAGGCGCTTGAGTCTGCAGGGCCATGTAGGCGGCGCCCGTCAAGCCCCGCCGCAAAGCGCCGGTGGGGCTCCGGGTGCCCTCGGGGAAAAGGAGAAGGGCGCGGTCCATATTCACCGTCCGCAGGGCCCAACGCACTGCGGTTATGTCGGGTCCCGTCTTGGACACCGGGTGCGCACCCATGGCCCTGAAGAAGGCGCTAGCTATGGGATTCTTGAACAGGTCGTCCTTTGCCAGGAAGGAGAGCCGCCGCGGTAGGCTGGACATGAGAACCGGCGGGTCGGCGTTGCTCAGATGGTTGGAGACCACAATCAGCGGCCCCTTGGGCGGCACCGATTCTTTTCCCGCAACGTGCCGCCGAGCGAAGACGTTGAAGCAGAGCTTGCCCAGCCAGGTGCCCAGATAATAGAGGGAACTCACTGGTCCCCGTCCGCCAGCTCCAGCGCCTTCTTCAAAACCTGCTCTATCGTAATCCCTTCCGTAGTGATGATGTGGGCGTCATCGGCCGGCCGGAGGGGAGAGTGCTCCCTCTCCGTGTCCATCTTGTCCCGGCCCTCTAGCTGAGTCAAAATTGACTGGAACTCCACTTTCAGTCCCTGGGCCTCCAGCTCCTTGCACCGGCGAAGGGCGCGCTCCTTGGCGGAGGCGTCCAGGTAGAGCTTTAGCGGTGCGTCCGGGGCCACCACTGTGCCGATGTCACGGCCCGCCAGCACAATGCCTCCGGTGGCGGCGATCTGGCGCTGTTGCTTCACCATCGCCTTGCGAACCCCGTCCACCCTGGCAACCAGTGATACAGTCTTGTCAATCTCGCGGCGCCGCTCCTCCAAGGGGGCCTTCCGGCCGTTCACAAACACCGTCCCGTCGTCCTCTGCCATCCGCATGGTGGCGGCTAGGGCCAGCCGCTCCAGCGTGGCTTCGTCCAGGGGGTCCACTCCTTGCTCCGCGGCGTACCAGGCCATGGCCCGGTACATCACGCCGGTATCCAGAAACCGATAGCCCAGCCGGGCCGCCAGAAGGCGTCCCACCACGCTCTTTCCGGAAGCCACAGGTCCGTCTATGGCTATGATGCTTGGTGTCGACAATGTTATTTTGGACGCCGTGGCTTACTTCCAAGAAATTATATCATCCAACCGAATCGCCGCCGGGCCGGCTTCCACCGGGCCAACGCCCTGGTGAACAGGCTGACCTCCGGCTCAAGGCTGTGGCTTGCCGTTCTGGCGGCGCTACTGGTGGCCAACGTGGCGCTGGCCGCCCTGGCCGCTGTTTATGCCACCTTCCCCGGCGATGAATGGGCGCTCACCAGTTTCCAGTCGCACCGCAACTCGGTCATGGACGATCTGGTGCGGGGAATAACGCGGCTGGGGGACCTGGGGCCGGTTGCCGCTTCCCTGGCGGCGCTGTGGCTTCTTCTGTGGTTCACGCACCGGAGACGGGAGCTGGCCGCCAGCCTGATGATTCCGCTGGCGGAGCTATTGGGGTTAGGGGTGAAGGTGCTGGTGGGCCGCGACCGCCCGGAGCTGTTGCTCTTCCCGCCCGGTCCGGAGTCGGCCGCCTTTCCCAGCGGGCACGCCGTCCACGCCGTGCTGTTCTTCGGCTTCCTGGTCTACCTTTGTTATCTCCATCTGCACCGCGCCTGGCTGCGGCGGGCGATTCAGGGGTTGATAGTCCTGGGAATCCTCGTGGTGAGCGCCAGCCGAGTCTACATGGGTGTCCACTGGCCCAGTGACGTGATCGGCGGCTATCTGTTCGGCGCCCTGTTTCTATTGCTGTTGGTGCGGGCCGTAAAAGGGCCAAAACCGGGGGCCATTTGGCAAGGAAGGCGGGGCGGGCCGTCGGATAAAATCAAGTAGGTGATGAGCTAACTTTTTCTCCGCGCCAAGGTGGACCGAATGAACTGGATGGACATTCTGATATTGGCATTCGCGGGCGTCGCCGCCATCGGCGGCTGGGGCACCGGGCTGGTGCGCATGGGCGTCTCGCTGGTGGGCATCGTGGTGGCCATCGTCCTGGCGAGGAACTACTTCGCCGACGTGGCGCCGGTCTTCGATAGCTTTACCGACAGCCCCAACGCGGAGAACGTGCTGGGCTTCCTTCTTGTATTCCTGGCGGTCCTGGCCGGGACCGCGCTACTGGGCACACTGTTGAACAAAGTTATGGGCGTGCTGATGCTGGGCTGGGCCAACCGGCTGGGCGGTTTGGTGTTGGGGGCGTTTCTGGCCTTCAGCGTGGCCTCCGCGGTGCTCTCCGTGGTGGACTCCTTCCCCATACTGGACCTGGAGCAGACGATCTCAGACTCGGCCCTGGGGACGTTCCTGGTGGAAGACTTCGATGTGGTGCTGCGCGCCCCCAACCTGCTGCCAGACGATCTCACCGCGGAGCTGTCTGACCTGTAGCCAGATATGGATTTGGGCCGCTTTTGTAATATAATGCGCCCAAATGCTCAGCACTCCGGTCCTAGTCTTGAACCTGAACTACCAGCCGATCAACGTCTGTAACGCTAGGCGTGCGTTTCTTCTGATGTTCAGGGGAAAAGCGGAGTTGCTCACCAACGGGCGGGGCCAGATACACACCGTTGACCGGTCGTTTGACCTCCCCTCGGTAATTCGGCTGGTGTACATGGTCAAGCGTCCCTTCGCCAAGCGCAAGCTATCAAAGAAAGAAGTCTTTATGCGCGACCGGCACACCTGCCAGTACTGCGGCGAAAAGTGCAAAGACCTAACGCTGGACCATGTGGTGCCCCGGCGGCAGGGCGGCGGGCAGAGCTGGGAGAACATTGTCAGCGCCTGCATCCCCTGCAACCACAAGAAAGCGGGGCACACCCCCCTGGAAGCCGGGATGCAACTGCTGAAACGGCCCCAAGCACCGTACCCCAGCCCCTACTACGTCCTGCACGGCCGGACCATCCAGGACGAATGGAAACCCTTTGTGCCTTGGGAAGTCTAGCCGCGAATTCCGGTGAGGCAGAAGCCGGACCTTGTGGCGTTTCGCATCCGAAACCTTCCCAACGGACCGGGTCCTACCGGCGTCGCGGCCCCGTCGCCAAGCTACGGCCCGGGCGCTACACTTTTCTTGACGCCGCCCAGGGGCTGATATAACATCAGGCACCGGCGTCGCCTGTTCCGTGCCTGACCGAAGACCGGCCGGACCGCACCAGAGGCTTACGGACCTCGCATTTGACGCCCCCCAGAAGCCACGGAGGAATATTTGGAACTCATCCCCTTGATCAAGCCATACATCGGTCCGGAGGAGGAGCAAGAGGTGATAGACACCCTCCGCTCGGGAGTGATTGGCACAGGGCCCAAGACAGCGCAGTTCGAGCGAGAATTCAGCCAGTACCTGGGACGAAAGCACGCCGTGGGCACCAACTCATGCACCGCCGGGCTCCATCTCAGCCTCACGGCGCTGGGGGTTGGTCCCGGGGATGAAGTGATAACCACCCCCATCACCTTCGTGGCCTCGGCCAACGCCATCATCTACGCGGGCGCAACTCCGGTGTTCGCTGACGTGGAGCCGGACACGTTGAACATAGACCCGGCCCAAATTGAGGCCGCCATCACGCCTCGCACCAAGGCCATCATCCCGGTTCACCTGTTCGGGCACCCTTGTGAAATGGACCCGATTCTTGATATAGCGAAACGACACGGGCTGAAGGTTGTGGGCGACTGCGCCCACGCCTTGGAGGCCGAGTACCGCGGCGCGAAGGTGGGCAGCCTGGGCGACGCTGACTGCTTCTCCTTCTACGCCACCAAGAACCTGGCCATGGGCAACGGAGGCATCCTGGTCACCGACAACGAGGATATCCTGGACAAGCTACAGGTGCTGCGGGACCACGGCATGACCCAGGGCGCCTGGGCTCGCTACCTTTCCGGTGAGTTCGCCCACTTTGAGATGTTGGACCTGGGCTTCAAGTACATCATGTGGGACATTCCCGCATCCATAGGAATACAGCAGCTCCGAAGGCTGGAAACGCGGTACCAGAAGCGGACGGAGCTGGCGGCGCTGTACGAAAGCCTGCTGTCGCCGTTGTCGGAGCACGTACAGCTATTGAAACCGAGGCCCCACGTTAGGCACGCGTACCACCTCTATTCGACGCTGCTGCGAGGGGTGGACAGGGACCGGGTGGCCGGATATATGCAGGCCCACGGCATAGGTGTCGGGGTGCACTACCGCCCGGTGCATCTGGAGCCGTTCTATGTTGAGAGGTTCGGCCACGAGCCGGAGGAGTTCCCCATTGCGGAGGACGCCGGTAACCGGCTCCTCTCTCTTCCCTTCTGGCCTGAGCTGGAGCCGGACCTGGCCCGAAAGGTAGCCGCTACGCTGAAAGACGCCATAGTAGAGAGCCTGGGATAGACACCTGTGCGGCGTTTTAGATTTGCTCTCCCCCGGAGCGCGGCCGTCGTCAGACCAATTGCCCTGGCGACATGGAATTTATCTTTGTGGCAGGAGTCAACCTAGCCCAATGACGGTGAGCATCCTTACCACGCAAAATTCCGGAATGGACCGATACAGCCAGGAGATCGCCCGGCGGGCCACCGGCCCGGTGTTTGCGGTTGACAGATACAACACCGCTCCCGCCCAGATGTGGGAGGCGGTTGACGCGCTGAAGGAAATGTGTCAGCCGGTGCACTACCCCAACCAGCACTTCGGCTGGTACGCCTTCTCCGCCGGCTTGCCGTACGTGATGACGGTGCATGACCTGGAGAGGATCACCATTTCGTACGCTGACGAATGCCCGGACGAGCAGGCGAAGCTGCGGCTGGACGCGGCGGCCATCCAGCAGGCCCACCACCTTATAGCCGTCTCTCACGCCACGAAGCGGGACATTGTGCGACACCTCCGGGTGCCGGAAAAGCGCGTCTCGGTGGTGCATAACGGCGTGGACCACTCGGTGTTTCATCCCCAGGAGCCGGTCCACCAGGACTTCCCGTTCATCTTATATGTGGGCTCGGAGAGGCCGCGCAAAAACCTGCGACGGGTCCTAGCCGCCTTCGCCCAGGTGAAGCGGAGCGTCGGCTTCCAGCAGCTAAAGCTGGTCAAGATAGGTGGCCCTGGCAGGTCCCCCGGCTTCCGGGACGACACCGTTGCCGCAATTAACGAGTTTGGCTTGCAGGACGAAGTGGTCTTCCTGGACCATGTGGATGATACGGTGCTGGCGTCTTATTACGCGTCCGCCAAGGCGTTGGTCTACGCCTCGCTTTACGAAGGGTTCGGGTTCCCGTTGGCGGAAGCCATGGCGACGGGATGCCCTGTAATCACCTCCCAGCATGGTGCGCAGGCGGAGGTTGCGGGCAACGCCGGCGTACTGGTGGACCCCATGGAAATAGGGGCACTGGCGCGCGCCATTACAAAGGTAGTGGCCGATCCCAATCTGCGGCGCAAGATGGCGGTCAATGGGCTGAAGCAGTCCAGCAGGTATTCCTGGGACAGGGCCTCCGGCGCAACGTTTGATATATTTCGCAGCATCGAGGCCAAGGTGAAGAAGGCTGACGAGATGGCCAGGCTCTGCGAAGATGACTCCCCGCCCATGCGCAGCTACGACGCCCGGGTGCTGGTGGAGGCGGCCCTGCTCGCCAACCCCGGCGGCGACTGAACCCGCCGCCGTTTGCCCCCTCCCAACCCGGCGAACCCAGCGGCCCTCAGGCGCCCATGACTGTCTTTCCCTTAACGCTCTACTCACTTGGAGCTGCCTTCTGTGGCGCTGCGCGTTGCATAGGGGAAGGAAGAATTGGCCCGGTCAGCGAATAAATAAAGGTTGGTCAACCAGATGGTGACAACAGGGCACGGAAATGGGCAAGTGGATCCGGCCGGCACGGTAAAGGTAGGAATCGTCGGGTGCGGCATCATGGGGAAGAAGCACGCCGAAAGCTGCCTCCAACTGCCGGGCGTTAGTGTGGCGTCGGTGGCGGACCCTCAAGTGGAACGGGCGCGCACCTTGGCGGCGGACACCGGGGCTAAGGCGTTCGGCGGCACCGCCGAGATGCTGGCCGCCGGGCCGCTGGACGCGGTGGTGGTGGCCACGCCGCCGGGCTATCGAAGGGAGGCCGTAGAGCTGGCGGCATCCGCCGGTGCGGCGGTGTTTGGGGAGAAGCCCATCGCCTTGGACATGGCGTCGGTGCAGGCGATGTGCCGTGCGATAGACGGGGCGTCGGTGGTCAACTCCGTGGGGTTCCAGCTTCGCTACTCGCCGCTGGCCCACCGCGCCCAAGAGCTCATCGCCGGTCGGACCGCGACCCACCTGCGCAGCCTCACCACAACGTCCTATTACCTGGAACGGGATATGCCCTTGTGGTACTTGCAACGGCAGCACAGCGGCGGCCCGCTGCTGGAGCAGTCCATCCATATGATAGACATGGCCCGGCGTCTGGTGGGGGAGATCACACAGGTCTCCGCCGTGGGCTACCGGGAGGAGAAGCCGGACCTGCCCGCCGCCGACTCGGAGGACGCCATGGTGCTGTCGTTCCGGTTCGAAGGCGGCGCGCTGGGTTCCCACGTGGATAGCTGCGGCATGGACCAGTTCAACTGGGAGGTGGAGCTGTTCGGGGAAGACTGGCGACTGCAAGTGGACTTCGCGCGCAACCGGCTGCGGGGCCGCTTTAATGGGGACCCGGTGGAGGAGGACCCGCCCAAGGGCGACTACCATCTGGTGGAGATGGAAGCGTTCATTGCCGCGGTCCGAGCGCGAAAGCAGGACGGCATCATGTCCAGCTTCGCCGACGCGGGGGTGACCCTGGCCACGGTGCTGGCCGCCCGGGAGTCCCTGGACGCCGGCGGAGAGTGGCGGGTGGTGGGGGTGTAGATTTGGCAAGTAGATTTGCCAGTCCCGTATACTAACCGGCGTCCGACGGCAGGCGAATCTTCCATGTCACATCGTTGCTTGGACGGGGAATCAGGTCAGCTCTAATGCCAGACGCGAACCCTACGGTTTGGGATATTGGAACTGCCATCGCGACAATGATGGGCGTCTTCCTAGCCTTGGTAGGCGCCTGGTTCGCGTACCGGCAATTGCGAGGGCTAAGGTCTCAGGGGGACCTGGAGGGGGCGAAGGCAATCATGGAAGAACTAAGAAGACCTGACACCGTAGATACTATTCGCGAACTGTATGCTACGGTGCCTGACGCCACGAGATTCCATCCAAGAATCCAGGAGTTTGAAAGAGTTCTAGATAGGCTGGAGTGGTTGGGCATCATGCTGGGATCAGGGGTGATAAATAAAAAGCTTTGCATGACGCTGGCCGGTGCTATGGCGCCACGGGTTTGGTACGTGATGGAAGGGTACATAAGCCTTAGAGGCGGACAGAGAGGGCGCTATGCCCGAAACGTACGATACTTGACTAAAAGGAGCATCCAATACCAGATAAAGTCAGAGCCTCGGGGAGAATGGCCCAAACTTAGAATTCCTGACTCGCGCACCGAAATCGACCTTGTGCCGGTGCTGCTAGAGAGGGGAATTCTTACTCCCTGGCAATTTTCAAGCGCGAAGCGGTGGAGAAGAATCAAGAGGAATTGGAGAGCTGAGCTTGCCCTCAGCCGCCCCCAAATGGAGCAGATAAATCAAGCATTTGTGTTAGGCAGAGAGCAACCGGGAAAAGCGGCGCCAGAGCAGCAGTGAAGACTCTAATGGACGCCTTCTCCCTCCCCTCACCGTCCCACCCGGACGCGAACCACGACGCCTACTTTGCCCTGCCACAGCAGCAGGCGGCGGGCGTATTCGACGGGGTAGGGCGGAGCGCCGGCGCACGGCTGGCCTCTATCGCCGCCCGGGACTCCTTCGTTCACCGCATTCAAACGCCACTCCGTTCCAGACCGCAATTTGTCGCGGACGCCTTTTCGTCGGCCTATACCGCGGTGCTGGAGGCGGCAGACCCCAATCCCGGCGCCGGCTACACCGGCGCGACCGCGCTGGTGGTCTGGGTCCGTCCCAGGGGCAGCCTGGTCTGGGGCAACGTGGGCGATTGTCGCCTATACCACCTGGCCTCGGGCGGTCTGGCGCTGCTCTCTTCCGACGACAGCGTTCTGGAGGCGCTCGCCGACAAAGGCGTGATCAGCCGGGAGGAAGCAAATCGGATCAACGCGCGCCTCAAATTTGAACGTTTCGATGACGATTTCCAGCGCTACCTGGCCCAGCGGAAAGTCTACATCCGCGACCTGGGACACCGCTTCATTGGGCCGGAACCCTCCACGGGCCGGGCTACCGTGCGGCGTGGCGACTTGCTCCTGCTGTGCAGCGACGGCGTCTACGACAACCTGCCTGACCAGCGGATTGCCGAGTTGCTGCGCCAGGGAGAGTTGGAAGGCAAGGCCGAGAAGCTGGTTCGGGCCGCGCTGGCGCCCCTGCCCGGAGGCGGCCTCCCAGCCAAGCCGGACGACGCCACCGCTGTGGTTATGCAGATAGCGGACTGAGCCAGCCTGGTTACGCCCCCGCAGGAGCACCGGCGCGCGGCATCTGAAGCATTAGCACCTCCAGCGCCAAACGGGCGTTGGCGTTGTGCTCCAGCGCGGTGACCGTACCCCGTATCCGGGCGATGTAGCCTGCCACCTGACCGGCGGAATAGCTTTGGGCGCGCCGCTCTAGGTCCTCCCGATGGTCCTGGTTGTACAAATGGTCCGGCGCGCCTTCCTTGAGAAGCAGCAGGTCCCGCCACCAGCCAAGCCAAAGGTCCAATACTGCCTTCGCCTGGGCGCGGTCGCGATAAAAGAGCGTGGCAACGTCGGCGGCGGCGTAGAAGCGCTGCTCAAGGGTGCCGTCCATCAGGCTGGCGATTCGCTCTAGCTCGGTGTCACGGCGCTGC
Source organism: Dehalococcoidia bacterium (assembly GCA_965247585.1). Classification (GTDB taxonomy): domain Bacteria; phylum Chloroflexota; class Dehalococcoidia; order Lucifugimonadales; genus CBDFHC01. The sequence continues at coordinate 423,033 of CBDFHC010000005.1, read as the reverse complement.
ATCACCATGGGGTCCCGGAGCGCGGTTACCGCCCAACCCAGCCGTCCCTGCGAGAGGCGGGCCAGCGTTGCGGCGTCATCCTCCCCGGCATCTTGGCGCTCCACCAGGTAGCGAATTACGGCGTCTTCCGGCAACGGGACCAGCTCAATGCGGCGGCACCGAGAGCGAATCGTCGGCAGCAGCGCATCTTCGTTGGACGACACCAGTACCAGCAGGCATTGCGGCGGCGGCTCCTCCAGCGTTTTCAGCAGCGCGTTGGCGGCTGCCTCGCTCATACTCTCCGCGCCGTCGAAGATGAAGACCCGGTAGGCGCCTTCGTAAGGTTCCAGGTGGGCCTGGTGCTCCAGGTCCCGCACCTCGTCTATCCCAATCTCTTTTCGATTGCCGTCCGCCTGCTCCAGGCCGATGGTCCGAACGTCGGCGTGCTGCGCCAGGGCGATGCGTTGACACTGGCGGCAGGCGCCGCAGGGCCGCTCCGACGCGTCAGAAAGGCAGTTGACCGCCTGGGCCAGGTTCAGCGCCAGGGTGCCCTTGCCCACCTGTGGCGGCCCCGCCAGCAGGTATGCATGAGACAGGCGCCCGGACACTATGCCCGCGCTTAGCTGCCTGACGGCGTGGTCCTGTCCTTCAACTTGCCACATGTAGAAGAGGGCGGGGGCGCCCAGTTTTCGAAGGTAGGATGGCCCTAGGCCAGGTCCAGCAGCATCTGGTCCTGATACGACTCTCGGCGGCGAATTAAGCGGGCGTTGCCGTCCTTCACCAGCACCACCGGGGGCTTGGGGTTGAGGTTGTAGTTGCTCGCCATGGACGGGCAGTACGCTCCGGACGCCGGGATGACCACCAGGTCGGTGCCGTCGTTGCCTATGGGGGGAAGCAAGGCGTCCTTCACCAGGATGTCGCCGGACTCGCAGTACTTGCCCGCAATGGTGACCCGCTCCGTGGGCTGGGCGTCCATCCGATTGGCCAACATAGCTTCGTAGACCGCCTCGTAGAGGGCGGGCCGGATGTTGTCTCCCATGCCGCCGTCCACGGAAACGTATCGGCGCACCCCGGGGATGTCCTTCACCGTGCCCACGCGGTACAGCGCCACGCCGGCGGGGCCGCTAATGGCCCGGCCCGGCTCCACTATGAGGCGGGGGAGCTCCATGCCGAGCCGCTGGCATCCTTCCGTCAGGGACCCCACTATCGTCTCGGCGTATTCGCCGACGGACGGCGGCGCCTGGTCTCGGGTGTAGGCGATGGCGAAGCCTCCGCCGGGGCTCAGCTCCCGCAGCTCCAGCCCTTCCTCCCGCATGCTGGAAGCGAAGCCCAGCACCACCTCCATGGCGGTGCTATAGGGCTCCAGCTCAAAGATAGGGGAGCCCAGGTGGAAGTGCAGCCCGGTAAGCTCCAGGTTGGGCGCCGAGACGGCCCGCCGCACCGCCTCCGCGGCGTCCCCGGTGTCAATAGAGAACCCGAACTTGCTGTCCAGGACCCCGGTGGTGGTCTTGTGGTGGGTGTGGGGGTCTACGCTGGGCGAGACCCGCAGCAATACCGGCTGGCGTTTGCCCGCCTGCTTTGCCAGCATGTTCAGGTTGGACAGCTCGTAAAAGCTGTCGATAACCACCCGGCCGATCCCCCACTCTACTGCCTGCCGCAGCTCCTCCGAGGACTTGTTGTTGCCGTGGAAGCAGACTTGCTCACTGGGGAAGTCCACCGCCTGGGCCACCGCCAACTCTCCTCCGGAGACCACGTCCAGGCCCAGCCCCTCCTCCGCGAAGAGGCGGGCCAGGGTGGGGTTGATGTAGGCCTTGGACGCATAGACCACCTTACAGTTGGCGTACCGGTTTTGAAACTCCGTCACGAACGCGCGGCAGCGCCCCCGCAGCGTATCTTCGTCGAAGACGTACAGCGGCGTTCCGAACTGCGATGCCAGATCCACCGTGTCGCACCCGCCGAGGACCAGGTGTCCGTCGTCGTTCACGCTGGCGGTGTCCGGGAAAACGTTGCGCGGGAACATGGGCGCTCCTTACCAGGATTGTGGCTATCTTAGGATTGGCCCAAAGGGGTGTCAACAAGCGTAGGTTTAGGCCGTAATGCATCCTGTGTTGGTGGAATACGTAAAGTTTGTTAACATACTAGGGTACATTTGCTTCGAGGAGGAGAAATGCCCCTGCTCTACGACGGCGAAGTCAAAATTCACAAGGTGCCCCACATGAGCCCGATGGACAACAACGGGTACATTATCTCCTGCCCGGAGACCGGGGAATGTGTAATCATTGATACCCCGGGCGAGTCAGAGAAGCTGCTGAGCGAAATAGGTGACGCCAAGGTCAAAGCGGTCCTCATCACCCATGGCCACGGCGATCACATAGCCGACTTTCGAAAGGTGAAGAACGCTCTTCAGAAGGATATGGCGATTCATCAGGAGGACTCCGGGAACCTTTCGCCGGCCGAGCCGGACTTCTTCCTCAAAGACTGTAATGAGATCCAGATAGGCACGCTCACACTAAAGCTGATGCACACCCCGGGCCACACCCCCGGCTCAACCTGCATTCTGACCGGCAAGCACCTCTTCTCCGGCGACACGTTGTTCCCCGGCGGCCCCGGCAGGACGCGTTCCCCGGAGGCCTTCAAGCAGGTGGTGGAGAGCATCACCTCCAGGCTCCTGACCCTGCCGGACGATACCAACGTTTACCCCGGCCACGGCGACGACACCACCATTGGCAAGGCCAAGGAGGAGTACGCGATATTCGCCGCCAATTCGCACCCGGACGACCTCCACGGCGAGGTGGCCTGGCTCACCGGCTAACACGGCGGCAATCCAACCATACCAAGGAGAAAATATGCACCGGCGTTCCGTCTTAGACAACGGCCTTCGTGTCCTGACAACCAACATGCCCCAGACCTACTCCGTGACGCTGGCCGTCTTCGTTGGGGCGGGTTCCCGCTACGAGCCGGACGAAATTGCCGGGACCACCCATTTCCTGGAGCACCTTCTCTTTAAGGGGACCGAGTCCTGGCCTACCGCCAAGCAGGTCAGCGCGGCAATCGAAGGCGTGGGCGGCGTGATGAACGCCAGCACCGACCGTGAGATGACGGTGTACTGGTGCAAGGTTGCCCAGACCCACTTCAAGACGGCCCTGTCCGTCCTCACCGACATGGTCATCAACCCTCTCCTGGACCCTGAAGAGATGGAAAAAGAGCGCAACGTCATCTTTGAAGAGCTACGGATGACGTATGACTACCCGTCCCATAGGGTGGACCTGCTGATAGACGAGATGCTCTGGCCGGACCAGCCCATGGGCCGGGACATAGGCGGCACCAAGGAATCGGTAGAGCGCATAGGCCGAGATCACCTGGTTGACCTGATGGACCACCAGTACACGCCTGCCAACGTGGTGGTGTCCGTGGCCGGGAACGTGGACCATGACGAGGTCATGGGACTGTTGGAAGAGAGCACGGTTGGTTGGGCGCCAAAGGAACCCCAGCCCTGGAGCCCCGTGCGGCTGGGCCAGGAGGAGTCCGCCATTCGGGTGGAGTACAAGAAGAGTGAGCAGGCGCACCTGTGCGTTGGACTTCCGGGGTTTCCCCTGGACCACCCGGACCGGTACGCCGCCAACTTAATGAACATAATGCTGGGCGAAGGGATGACCAGCCGCCTCTTTCAGGAGGTGCGCGAGAAGCTGGCCCTGGCCTACGACGTGCACAGCTCCCTGAGCCAGTTCCGCGACTGTGGCTCCTTGATAATCTACTGCGGCACGGAGCCCAGCCGCAGCGGCCAGGCGCTGGATGCCATCATGGGACAGATGCGCTCCCTCAGAGAGGGCTTCTCTACGGAGGAGCTGGAGATGGCCCGGGAATACGCCAAGGGCAGGCTGATGCTTCGAATGGAGGACAGCCGCAGCGTGGCCATGTGGCAAGGCGGACAGGAGTTGCTGCTGGGCCAGGTGTCCACCGTGGAGCAGGTGCTCGAGTCCCTGGACGGAGTGACCTCGCAAGACGTGGACCGGGTGGCCTGTGACCTGGTCCAAGAGGACCAGCTAAACCTGGCCGTTGTCGGCCCCTTCCGCAGCGACCGGCGCTTTCAGAAGGGCTTCAAGCTCTAACCTCGCAGTTTCCCACCCCTTTGTCAGGGTCACACCCATCGTCTTGACCGACTGCCGTTAAATGGGCGGCCGCCTTTTACCCCACTCGGTGGAAGTCTCGTAGGCGTAGGCCGCCCGCAGCACCGTGGCATCCTCAAAGGGCCGTCCCGCCAATTGCAAGCCGATGGGCAACCCCTCGCTGGAGAAGCCGCAAGTTACCGAGATGGCAGGAAAGCCGTTGAAGTTGAACGGCCGGCTGTAGGTGGGCAGCGAGGTCCACAGATAACCGGTGGTCCCTCCCAGCGGAATGTCTTCGGCCCCCAGCCGGAACGCCGGCACCGGGGTTGACGGCCCCACCAGCAGGTCCACCTCTTCCATTAGCTCAAGGCTCTTTTCCACGTACTGCCGGCGGAACTGCTGCGACTTAATGTAGTCCGCCGCGGAAACCATCTGCCCGGCCTCAATTCTGGGCCGCACGTTGGCGGTGAACTCCGCCCCGCGGCGGCGCACCACATCGGCGTGGATGGCGGTCCCCTCCACCAGCGAGACTATGCTTCCGGCGGTCACCGCGGCCTGGAAATCCGGCCAGGAGACCTCCCGAATCTCGGCGCCCAACTCTCCCAGCAGGTCGATGGCCTTGGTAACCGTGTCCTTCACCTCCGGGGAAAGGGGGACCTCGAAATACTGCTTGGGCACCCCCACACGCAGCCCTTGGATGCCGTCTCTGATGGCCGCCACGTAGTCCGGCGCCGGCCTGCTTGACGATGCCGGGTCCTTGGGGTCGTGTCCCGCCAGGGCGTTCATCGTAAGCGCGCAATCCATCACCGAGCGGGCCATGGGGCCGCAGTGGTCCATGCTCCACGAAAGCGGACTGACCCCGTAGCGGCTGACCACACCGTAGGTCGGCTTGAACCCCACCAGCCCGCAGAAGGAGGCGGGAATACGAATAGACCCGCCGGTGTCCGACCCGGTGGCAATGGAGCAGAGGCCCGCCGCCACTGCGGCGCCGGAGCCGCTGCTGGAGCCTCCGGTCTCCAGCCCCAGGTCCCAGGGGTTGTGCACGTTGCCGTAATCCGGGTTTACGCCGGAGCCGCCCATGGCCGTGGGATAGAGGTTCAGCTTTCCCAGCAGGATGGCTCCGGCCTCCCGGAACCGTGCGGTAACCTCGCCGTCGTGGTCGGGAACGAAATCGTCGTACACCTTGGCCCCGGACGAGGTGCGCACCCCCTTGGTGTAGTAGAGGTCCTTCAGCGCCAGCGAAGTGCCGTGGAATGGACCCCGGTACCGGCCCGACTGTATCTCTCGCTCCGCCTCGCGGGACGCGGCCATGGCCTGGTCCGCCAGCACGGTGATGAAGGAGTTGAGCTGCCCGTCTATGGCCTCAATGCGGTCCAGGTGCGCCTGGGTCACCTCCACCGGAGAGACCTGCATTGAAGATATAAGCTGTGAGAGCTCCTCAACCGTGGCGTAGCAGAGTTCCAGCGGGTCCATGGTTCCTCCCCGGAGTAAGATTCGGAGGAGTGAGGCGTCCTCCAGCGCTTTGACCACGTGAATATAGGCCGATGTGCCAACCTAGAGCAAGCCGTCCGGTTGCTAGCCTAACGCCGACCGGGCGAGCCGATTTGTAGAGGACGCCTTAATGTCACAACGGGCCGGTGGGGTCCCGCAGCCGTCGGGGCAGTATCGAGGGAGATTTGAGGGGTGCTAGCGATGCCTCTTTAGCCATTCAATCCCCTCATTGATTAAGGCAGAATCAAACCCCAACTGGATGGCCCTATCAGCGTCGCGTCGGGCAGCTGCGTCGTTGCCCAGCAAGGTGTTGGCCACAGCGCGGTTGGCGTAGGCTAGAGCTAGCTGGGGGTCGAGGCTGATCGCCTCGTCGTAGTCCTCCATGGCCCTCTGATACTGGCCTAGGCTGACATAAGCAAAACCCCGGTTGTTGTAGGCTGCGGCGAGCTGGGGGTCGAGACGGATGGCCTCGCCCAGGTCATTAAGGGCATCCTGGTGCTGACCTAGTACTCAGTCAACTCGGTTTTGGTAATTGTTTAAGAAAACGTCTAAGGTTGCTACCCTTTTTTAGGAGTGTTGACGTAGGAGGGTGGCAGCCATGGGACGAGAACGGTATGTGGTCCGGTTGGAAAGGGAAGAACGAGACCAGTTGGAACGACTGATTCGCGGGGGAAAGAGCCCAGCGCGAAAGGTTGCCCGGGCCCGTATCTGCCTTTAGCAGAATACGGGCTGGGGGGTGATGCGCATCGTGGAGGCGCTGGACACGTCTGCGGGTACGGTGTGCCGTACCAAGCGGCGGTACCTGGAGGGAGGACTGAAGCGGGCCTTGGAGGAAGATCCTCGGCCAGGACATCCGACCAAACTGGATGAGCGGGGGGAAGCGCACCTGATTGCCCTGGCGTGCAGCGAGGCCCCTCCAGGCCATGACCACTGGACCCTGCGGCTCCTGGCAAACAAGGTGGTGGAGTTGGGGCTGGCGCCCTCCATGTCCCACGAGGGAATTCGCAAGCGGTTGAAAAAAACAGTCTCAAGCCGTGGCAGAAGAAGGAGTGGTGTATTCCCCAGGTGAGCGCCGAGTTTGTGGCGTGTATGGAGGATGTGCTGGACCTTTACGCGGAACCCTATGACCCAGAGCGCCCGGTGGTCTGTTTCGACGAGACCTCCAAGCAGTTGCTGGCGGAAAAGAGGTCTCCGATCCCGCCCAAGCCGGCACGACGGGAGCGATACGATTACGAGTACCAGCGCAATGGCACCCGAAACCTGTTCATGCTGTGCGAGCCCCTGGCGGGCTGGAGGCATGTGGCAGTGACCGAACGTCGTACCATGGTGGACTTCGCTCAGCAGATGCGGTGGCTGGCCGATGAAGCTTACCCAGCGTCCGAGAAGATCCGGGTGGTGCTGGACAACCTCAACACCCACAAACCAGCTTCCCTCTACGAAACCTTCGAGCCCAAGGAGGCTAGGCGAATACGCAAACGCTTGGAGTTTCACTACACTCCCAAGCACGGTAGTTGGCTCAACATGGCAGAGATCGAGTTCAGTGTCTTGGCCAGGCGAGTCCTGCGCCGGCGTATTGCCGATGAAGAGACTTTGAGTGGCGAGATCGCGGCCCTGGAGGCAGAACGAAACCAAGCCGGAGCAACCATTGACTGGAGATTCTCCACTGTGGACGCCCGAGTCAAGCTTCACCATCTCTATCCTGCCAACAATTAGGTTGACTGAGTACTAGGTTGGCATAAGCCAAGCTCCGGTTGTTGTAAGCCATAGCGAGCTGGGGGTCGAGGCGGATTGCCTCGTCCAGGTCAATGGTGGCCTTCTGGAACTGACCCAGGTCGACATAGGCCAAGCCCCGGTTGTTGTAGGCCGCGGCATCCTGGGGGTCGAGGCGTATGGCCTCGTCGTAATCCTCGATGGCCCTCTGGTGCTGCCCCAAGTCATCGTAGACCGAGCCCCGGTTGCTGTAGGCCACGGCATCCCGAGGGTCGAGGCGTATGGCCTCGTCGTAATCCTCGATGGCCCTCTGGTGCTGCCCCAGTTCATCGTAGACCGAGCCCCGGTTGTAGTAGGCTAGTACTCAGTCAACTCGGTTTTGGTAATTGTTTAAGAAAACGTCTAAGGTTGCTACCCTTTTTTAGGAGTGTTGACGTAGGAGGGTGGCAGCCATGGGACGAGAACGGTATGTGGTCCGGTTGGAAAGGGAAGAACGAGACCAGTTGGAACGACTGATTCGCGGGGGAAAGAGCCCAGCGCGAAAGGTTGCCCGGGCCCGTATTCTGCTAAAGGCAGATACGGGCTGGGGGGTGATCGCATCGTGGAGGCGCTGGACACGTCTGCGGGTACGGTGTGCCGTACCAAGCGGCGGTACCTGGAGGGAGGACTGAAGCGGGCCTTGGAGGAAGATCCTCGGCCAGGACATCCGACCAAACTGGATGAGCGGGGGGAAGCGCACCTGATTGCCCTGGCGTGCAGCGAGGCCCCTCCAGGCCATGACCACTGGACCCTGCGGCTCCTGGCAAACAAGGTGGTGGAGTTGGGGCTGGCGCCCTCCATGTCCCACGAGGGAATTCGCAAGCGGTTGAAAAAAACAGTCTCAAGCCGTGGCAGAAGAAGGAGTGGTGTATTCCCCAGGTGAGCGCCGAGTTTGTGGCGTGTATGGAGGATGTGCTGGACCTTTACGCGGAACCCTATGACCCAGAGCGCCCGGTGGTCTGTTTCGACGAGACCTCCAAGCAGTTGCTGGCGGAAAAGAGGTCTCCGATCCCGCCCAAGCCGGCACGACGGGAGCGATACGATTACGAGTACCAGCGCAATGGCACCCGAAACCTGTTCATGCTGTGCGAGCCCCTGGCGGGCTGGAGGCATGTGGCAGTGACCGAACGTCGTACCATGGTGGACTTCGCTCAGCAGATGCGGTGGCTGGCCGATGAAGCTTACCCAGCGTCCGAGAAGATCCGGGTGGTGCTGGACAACCTCAACACCCACAAACCAGCTTCCCTCTACGAAACCTTCGAGCCCAAGGAGGCTAGGCGAATACGCAAACGCTTGGAGTTTCACTACACTCCCAAGCACGGTAGTTGGCTCAACATGGCAGAGATCGAGTTCAGTGTCTTGGCCAGGCGAGTCCTGCGCCGGCGTATTGCCGATGAAGAGACTTTGAGTGGCGAGATCGCGGCCCTGGAGGCAGAACGAAACCAAGCCGGAGCAACCATTGACTGGAGATTCTCCACTGTGGACGCCCGAGTCAAGCTTCACCATCTCTATCCTGCCAACAATTAGGTTGACTGAGTACTAGCGCAAGCTGGGGGTCGAGGCGGATGGCCTCGTCCAGGTCCTGGATGGCCCTTTGGTGCTGACCCAGATTGTCGTAAGCCAAGCCCCGGTTGTTGTAAGCCATAGCTAGCTGGGGGTCGAGACGGATGGCCTCGTCCAGGTCCTGGATGGCCCTCTGGTGCTGCCCCAGGCTGTCATAGGCCAAGCCACGGCCGCCGTAGGCCACGGCGAACTGGGAATCGAGGCGGATGGCCTCGTCGTAGGCCCTTATCGCTTCCTCGTAGCGTCCTTCTTCCTGCAGCGCCGCGCCGGAATTGTGTTGCTTCTCTGCTTCAGACAGACCCCCGCAGGCAGCTATCAGCAGGAGCGCTACCGTCGCCACCAGGTAAGGACTGCAACGTTTCAACAGCATCGGCGCACGCCTTGATTTAAGGATCAGGAAGTACGGCGCTACCCCCGCAGAAGCTCCTCCGGCAGGAACGCCGAGACCACAAAGTTGGGCACGTCCACCACGTTGCTGACCTTCAGGTCCACTCCCACGCTGCAGATGACGTACGCCTGGTCCCGGCTGAATCCCCGCTCTTGGAGCAGGTCAATCATGTTCAGCAGCGCGTTGCGGCAGGCCAGCGTCAGGTCCTCGCCCTGGTTCACCCCGTCGTCCGTCACCGGCATGCCCATGGTGGCGATAAAGTCCCGGGGCGCCGCCCACTGCGGGTCGATGAAGTAGTCGTCGCGATGGAACCGGGGCCAGCGAATGTTGCGCCGCTGCGCCTCACCCTTCAGCACTCGAAACCGCACGCTGACCGTTGCGCCCATCTCCACGGCGGTAACGCAAACCTCTCCGTCGCCCTGGGCGAAGTGGGCGTCGCCCGTCGAAAATAGCGCGCCGTCCACCGCCACGGGCAGCAGCAGCTTGGCCCCTTTCGAAAGCTGCTTCACGTCGAAGTTGCCGCCGTTTTCCCGGGGCGGCAGCGTCCGAAGGCCGTGGGTGGCCGCCGGGCCGGACTGCGGTACGGACCCGGCAACGTCCGGCGGCAGCACCAGCCCGCCGCGGGACGCCAGCTCCGCCTCCCGGGCAGTCCATTGGCCGACCTGCGCCGCGGAGGGCGCCACCCCGGAAACGCCCATGAACGACGCCCCCGGTATATGCACACCTGGTATCTGTGGCGAGGTGGCCCAGCCCTCTGAAATAGACCAGTGCACCATGAACGGGGTGGTGAAAACATCTCGAAGGAAGCCGAAGCCCGGAATGATGGCGCTGAATGCGAAGGGTTGCGGAACTATGTCCACAAACTCGATCTCCAGCAGGTCGCCGGGCTGGGCGCCCTGCACGTAAACGGGGCCCGTTAGGGGATGGATGGCCCCCGCGTCTACGGCCCCGAAGTCCGCCTCCGTAACGCCGGGGCCTAGCTGCCTGTCCAGGGCGTCTCGAGTCTCCAGCACCACCTCTTCCCCTTCCGCCGCCTCCACGACGGGCGGAATGTCTGGATGCCATCGGTTGTGCCCGGTGTTGGGCTCGTCTCTCAGCGGTTTACTCCGGTCTATGTTGATGCTTTTCACCGTCGGCACCCCTCTTTATAGTGTCCATCCGTAATATGCGGCGGTTTGCGGAACAACGGGATGGTACTGGCGGCCTTTGGGGGTGTCAAGAACGGGTTAAACGCCGAGCAATCGCCGCTGGTTGAAGGTGCAACCGCGAAGGCCGCACTGGTAAACTGGACGCCCCAACCCCCTCCAGTTCCTGAATCCCTCTTAGCTCGTTCGATACCAACCACACAGGGGAGTGAAGGGAACCTGGTTCCCTGCCGGGAGTTTGAGGGTGTCCCTCAATACTTAAAATAAAACCATCCTGGGCGGGGGGTGGGAACCATCAACCTGTGATTTGTAGCCCTCAGGAGCAGCCAACCATCGCCCCAGCTAATCGGCGCCGAAACAGTTCATCCTGCGTACAGTTGGAATCTCCCGCCCCAAAATATTCATCCCTGGCGGTGCCGGTTTCAACCACCGTGGCTGATTCACTCCATGGCGCCCTTTTCGGATTGACAGCGGTGGCCCGGAGAGGCGGCTCAACCTAAAAATGGTACTCCTCTTCTTCGCGCTACCCGCGGGCGCCGGAGCCCTGGCGCCCTTCCTTCCGTCCAGATGGCGTCAGTACCTGGGATGGGGCTCTGCGGCGCTGATGGCCGCCCTCTTCGGACTGGCCCTGTCCCAGCTTTCCGGCATTGCCGATGGCGACGCCGCGTCGTTTTCGTATGCCTGGGTGGATTCCCTGGGCGTCCGGTTTTCGTTCCTGCTGGACGGCTATTCCATCCTCTTCGTCCTGCTGATCACGGGAATGGCATCGCTGATCCTCTTCTACTCCCAGTCCTACATGCGCGGGCACGCCAACAGCCTCAAGTTTTACGCCTGGATGCTGGTGTTCAGCGGCGCCATGCTGGGGCTGGTCACCGCCTCAAACCTGATCGTCCTCTACCTGTTCTGGGAGATGACCACCGTCAGCTCCTTCTTTCTTATAGGGCTCACCGACGGCGAGGAAGAGTCACGGTTCAACGCGGTGCAGGCGCTGCTGGTTACCACCCTGGGCAGCCTGGCGATGCTGGCGGGGTTCGTCCTTATCTACCAGGCCGTGGGCACCCTGGAGCTGCCCGAGATTTGGTCCCGAGCGGCCGAGCTTCAAGCCAGCTCGCTGATGGTCCCCGCCGCGGCGCTGATAATCATTGGCGTCGTGACCAAGTCCGCCCTCTTCCCGTTCCACATCTGGCTGCCCTCGGCCATGGTGGCCCCCACACCGGTCAGCGCGTACCTCCACTCCGCCACCATGGTGACGGCCGGGGTGTTTCTGGTGGCCCGGCTTACCCCGGCGTTCGCCGGCGTAGATAGCTGGGAGATTCCCCTGGTCTCCCTGGGCATGGGGACTCTGCTCATCGGCGGCGTGATGGCGCTGCGGCAGACGGACCTGAAGGCGCTGTTGGCCTATTCCACGGTGAGCCAACTGGGGATGATAGTGGCGCTGTACGCCCTGGGCACCCAGGCGGCGGTGCTGGCCGCCACGCTGCACCTGGTCAGTCACGCCACCTTCAAGGGGGGCATGTTCCTGGTGGCCGGGGCAATTGAGCACGAAAGCGGGACTCGGGACCTGCGTCGATTGGGCGGGCTGGCCGGCGCGATGCCCGCCTTGGCGGTGGTGGCTACCGTGGTGGCCCTCTCCTCCGGGGGAATACCGCCGCTGAACGGCTTCGTAAGCAAGGAGGCGCTGCTGGATGCCACCTTGCACACCTCCGGCGTCAGGGAGTGGCTTCTGCCGCTGGTGCTGGCGGTGGGCAGCGCCGTCACGCTGGCCTACTCGCTCAGGTTCCTCGTCGGCGCGTTTTTCGGTCGGCCGCGAGACCCGGCCATAAAGCCCCACCGCGCGCCGCTGGGGCTTCTCCTTTCGCCCGGCGTGCTGGCGGTGGCGGTGGTTGCCCTGGGGGTCTACCCGGCCATGTTGGCGGGAGACCTGATGGCCCCGGCGGTGCGGGCGGTGACACAGCACGGAGCGGAGGTGGAGCTGGCCCTGTGGCACGGCTTCAACCTGCCGTTGGCGATCAGCGTTGCCGTAATTGCCGGAGGCGTGGCCCTCTATCCAGGCATGCGCCATTTGAACAACGCCCTGGCGCCCCTGATGGCGAGAGGCATCGTGGTTGCGGCGTACCGCCGTGGGATTGACCTGACCTACGGCCCGCTGCCCGCGTTGTACCGGCGTCTTCAGCACGGAGACCTGAGGGGCTACGTCGCCGCCATCGCTCTAGTGGCCATGGCGCTCGTTGCCGCAGGGCTGGCCCGAGGCCAGGCGCCCCCCTTCTCCGATCTGGTAGACGGCGCTGACCTGGGGGTCCTGGACTATGCCCTGGCGCTGCTGCTTGGCCTGGGCGCCGTGTCGCTGCTTTTCAGAAAAGGTCGGTTGGAGGCGGTGTTCAACCTGGGGCTGGTGGGGATGCTGGTGGCGGCGGTGTTCGCGCTGTACAGCGCGCCGGACCTGGCGCTGACGCAGATAGTGGTCGAGCTGCTGATGGTGGTGCTCTTTATGCTGGGGCTGCGCCGAATGCTGGCAATCTTTAACGTTCGGCCGCGCCTACCCACCCTGGCCCCGCAGCTCCTGGTGTCCCTGGCCTTCGGGGGCATGGTGACGCTGCTCCTGCTGTGGGTGCTGGTCACCCCGCAGCACCCCTCCATCTCACCGTTCTTCATCGAGAACACCGAGTCCGTGGCCCACGCGAAGAACGTGGTGAACACTATTCTGATCGACTTCCGGGGCTACGACACGCTGGGTGAGATAACAGTGGTCGCCCTGGCGGCTGTGGGCGTCTTCGCCATGATGCGGGCGCTGAAGGAGCGCCCATAGCATGGAGCGTGGACCGCTGCTTCGCACCGTCGCCTCGTTGATGTTCCCCTTCATGGTGGTGCTGGTGTTGTACCTGCTGCTCAACGGCCATAACCGCGCCGGAGGAGGGTTCATCGCTGGAGTGCTGATGGCCGGGGCCATAGGGTTCCAGTTCCTGGCCCACGGCGCGGACGGGGTGCCGCGCTTTCTGCGGGTTCCCTACCGGGGCGTTCTCGTCCTGGGGCTGGTGGTCTCCATCGTGGTGGGCGCCATCGCGCTGATTCGAGGATACCCCTTCCTCACCAGTTTCCACGCCGAAGCCCACGTGCCGGTGTTGGGCATCGCCATGGAGTTCGGCCTGGCCCAGGCCTTCGATGCGGGGATTTTCCTGCTGGTGGTGGGCGGCATGGTTACCGCGGTGCTGGCGTTGAGGGAGGAGTGACGTGGAAATCCCCCTCTCCATAGCCATTGGGGCCATGGCCGGCGGCGGCCTCTACTTGCTGCTACAGCGCAGCATTATCAAGGCGGTCCTTGGCCTGCTGCTCATGTCCCACGGCGCCAACCTGCTGGTGCTCACCGTGGGAAGTCTTCGAAAGAACTCCGTCCCAATCATAGGGCAGGCGGCCCAACATGGGCAGTTCGCCGACCCCTTGGTCCAGGCGCTGATCCTCACCGCCATAGTCATAGGCTTCGGCGTGGCTGCCTTCCTGCTGGCGCTGGCCATCCAGACCCACCGCGAGGTGGGCAGCGATGACCTGGACGACATGAAGGAGCTGCGCGGTTGAGCGATTTCCTGATAGTCGCGCCCATCCTGGTGCCCCTGAGCGGCGGTGTCCTGCTGGTGGCCGCCTGGGGCCGTCTCCGCTTTTCCAGGGTGGTGGCCCTTCTGACCGTGCTGGCGATGGCGGGCTTCGCCTTCCACAACCTGTACTGGGTGCGGACCGAGGGTATAGCCGTCACATCCCTGGGCGATTGGCCGGCCCCCTTCGGCATCATCCTGGTGGCGGACCTGTTCAGCGCGCTGATGGTCTGCGCCGTGGCCCTGGCGGCGGTGGCGGCGCTGCTCTTCGCAATGTTGGCCCACGAGCCGTGGCAAGAGCGGTACATTCTGCCCATCATGGTGCTGCTCCTGGCCGGGGTTAACGGGGCGTTCATGACCGGCGACATCTTCAACCTGTTCGTCTTCTTTGAGGTCACGCTCGTTGCGTCCTACGCGCTGATGGCCATCGGCGGGCGCAAGCTTCAGATGGAAGCGGCCTTCAAATACGTTGCGATCAACGTGTTGGGCTCCACGCTGTTTCTCATCGGTATCGGGCTGCTATACGGCGAGGTGGGCACGCTGAACATGGCCCACATCTCGCAGCGGGTGCCCGCGGCGGAGGAGCAAGGGGTCATCACCGCGGTGGCCATGCTGATGCTGGTGGCCTTTGGAATAAAAGCGGCTGTTGTCCCGCTGCACTTCTGGCTCCCCGGCGCCTACACCCATATACCTTCCGCCGTGGCCTCTTTCTTCGGCGGGGTGCTTACCAAAGTGGGCGTCTACGCCATGGTCCGGGTGTTCACCCTGGTGCTGGGCCACGACACGGATTTCCTCCAGCCCATCTTCTTGACAATCGCTGGTCTGAGCATGGCCCTGGGTGCGGCTGGGGCGCTGGCGCAGCGTGAGATCCGCAACCTGCTCTCCTGGGACATCATCAGCCAGGTGGGTTATATGATGATGGGGCTGGGGCTGTTCAGCGTGGCGTCCCTGGGCGCGGGCATTTTCTTCATAGTCCAATACATTCCGGTTAAGACGGCCCTCTTTCTTGCCGCTGGAAGCATGGAGAAGCTGCGGGGCACCGGCGACCTGTACCGCCTGGGCGGTCTGGCCCGAGCGTACCCGCTCCTGGGAGTCCTCTTCCTTATACCGGCGCTCTCCCTGGCGGGAGTGCCGCCGTTCTCCGGCTTCTGGGGCAAGCTGGCCCTGGTGCAGGCCGGCATAGGCGCGGCAACATGGGGCGGCTACGCCTCCGTGGCGGTGGCCCTTGCCGTGAGCCTGGTCACGCTGCTGGTAATGGCGAAGATATGGCAGTGGGCCTTCTGGGGAGAGCCACGTGAGGCTACTGCGCAGGACCAGGGCGGCAACCTTCTGTTCCTGGCCCCGGTGGCCCTGGTGGGACTGGCAACGGTGGTCCTGGCCTTCGGCGCCGAGGAGCTGCTTGACATAACCACCGAGGCGGCAAGACAGCTACTGGACCCGGCGGAATACGTCGACGCCGTAAATCTGCGATTGGTAGAATAGCCGTATGCCCATACGAGCCATAACGTTCATTGGCCTTTTGGTGGCGCTTTGGGTCTTCCTGGGCAGCACCCTTCAGTGGGTGGGCGCCCTGGCGGGGCTCTTTATGGGCGTGATCCTGTTTCTCGGGCTCAGGCGTGACATGCTCAGGCCGGTTTTCTCCAACCCCGGCTTCCACTGGCGAAACTTCCCGGACCTGATTTTCGCGCTGGTCAGGTACGCCTGGGTGGTAGTGGTGGCCAACTTTGAGGTGGCCCTGCTGATCCTGCAATTTCGCCGCCCCATCAGGCCGGCCATACTTCGGCTTCACACCGGGGAGATGGGGGACCTGGAGCAGACCATCCTGGCAAACTCCATCACCCTTACCCCTGGCACCGTCACCGTATCGTTTTCCTCGGACCGGCAGTACCTCTACATTCACGTGCTGGACGTCCACGACCTGGAGGTTGCCCGGGAGCAGCTAAGAGAGCACTTGGAAGTCCACTTCGGGCAGGGTCTTAGATGGTGGCAATCGCCCTCGACATAGCAATGGGGTTATTGGCGGCGTCCCTGGCGGTGGCGTTTTTCAGGCTGGCCAGGGGCCCTTCGCTGGTGGACCGGCTGCTGGCGTTGGAGACCGCCACGCTGGTGGTTCTGGGCGTCATCGCCGCGCTGACCCTTCAGTCGTCGTCGGAGCTCTTCGTGGCCGTGCTGGTGATCGCCATGCTGGGGGTCATCTCCTCGGTGGCGGTGGCCAAATACCTGGTACGGGGGGACCCGTTCTAGATGGAGCTGGCGGCGAATATAGGGAGCCTGCTTTTTCTGGCGGGGGCGGCGCTGACGTTCCTAGGGACCTTGGGACTGGTGCGCTTCCCGGACGTGTACACCCGGCTCCACGGCACTGGAGTGGCGTCCACCGGCGGCCTATTTCTAATGCTGCTGGGCGTGCTCGTCTACTTCATACCTCGGTCCGCCAGCATCAGCCTGCTGGCTGGGCTTACCCTGCTCTTCGTGCTGTTCTCCTACCCGCTGGCCACTACGGCGATGATCTGGGCGGCGCACCGGACCAAGGTGCCCATCTACGAGCGCACCCTGGTGGACGAGCTGGAGCTGTACGACTCCGAGGAGCTGGACCCCAGGGCAGGGGAGGTGGAGGAGGAGGGAGTTGAGCGCGAAAGCCAGTGAGCAACAGGTGATAGCTGGCCCTTAGCCTGTGTCATCTAAGAGCAGATTTGCTACCATTGAAGCTGGCTAAGGAAGAATTGTAGATATGGCTGAAATTCGGGAGCTTGAAGAGGCGGTGGAAGCCGCCGAACGCTTTCTGGACAAGTACCATCCGTTCAGGAGGCTAGAAAAGGTGGAGCGTGAAGACGGGGCGTGGGTGGTGGAGTTCGACGTAACAGTGTGGCAGCCGACTAAAATTGTGCACATTAGGCTGGACGCCAAGTCGGGGAGCATCACCGAGTACCGCACCGAACGGTCGCAGTAAGATGACCACAGAGTCCAGGGACAAGGTGGTCAAGTACAGAGACGCCTCGCGCCACTATCTGGAGAACGCCCTGGTGATGCTGGAAAAGGGTGAGGCGTCCAAGGCGGGGGAGTTGCTTTGGGGTAGCGTTGCCCAAGCCCTACAGGCCGTGGCCGCTGTCCGGGGAACACGGCTTGCCAATCATCGTAGTCTCAGGTGGTTCGCCTCCAACGTGGCCAAGGAGCTGGGTGACCGGAGCATTTCGAACGGCTTCTGGCAGGCGGAAGCGCTGCACAGCAACTTCCACGAGGTGGAGCTCACTCCCGAGGAAGTGGCCTCAACGGTTGACTCCATCACCGAGGCTGCATCCCGCCTCTTGGCGCTGATTCCCGAGGAGTTAGTTGAGTCTCAGTAACGCCGGGGCGATGGCGGAGTGGGAAGAATAGGCGGAGCCACGACAAGCGCCGTGAATCCCGGAAACCACCTCCGCCGCGCCGGAAAAAGTGAGTAGGGGCCTAGCGCTCCAGCGCCGGCGAGGGAGCAGCAGAGCCAACCGAAGCCAGGTCAATGACGTGGGCCGTCGTTTCGCCGGTAAACGCTTTGCTGGCCAGTAAGGATTGCACCTTCTGCATAACCGGCGGAGACACCAAAAGATACCCGCACTGAGCGCATTTGTGCCCCTTCACCCCTTTTACCACCACCGGGGAATCCGCAAGCAACTGACAGATTGAGAAGGCGCCGCTTTCGAAGGTTTCCCCCAAGCACTCAGGGCATTTCATGGGGCACGCTCCTGGACCGGAATCCGTGGGTCCATTCCGCCGGATTGGGCTGATAGCATGTGATGATTGTGGTGGGCTCGCTCAATGTACAGAGGACGTGGAGGATTTGAGACCTTGCCACACCCAGCACGAGGCATGACGGACCTCTAGGGTCGCTGGGATACTCTTCGATGATCTCCGGTTGGTCATAACCAACGGCTTCGATTATATCATCCACGGTGATTCCCCTAGTGATACGTCTACCGACGCTGTGAACGGTGTCCAGGAAGTCCCTTTCACGGAAAGCGGCCTGAAGCCTAGCCAGAGTCTGTCCTGGTTGTTGCCGCTCAATGTCATCGGGCGTATCCATCGGCTTCACCTAGCTTAAAAGAAATCAGCGGTCTTCGCTTGACACCCCCTCCCCAGCGCCATACAATCCCCCCAGCCAAATTGGTCTGACCACTGGGCCAATCCATTATGTTGAACAATCAACTGAAAGCCGTAGAGCCCCGCAGGCTGTATCAGGACGCCGTTAACCGCATCCGAGACCTCATCAGAGACCAGGCCCTGGAGCCCGGGGACCGGCTGCCTCCGGAGCGAGACCTGGCGGAGCAGCTCCAGGTGAGCCGCAGCTCCCTGCGGGAGGCCACGCGCGCCCTGGAGCTTCAAGGGTTGGTCACAATCCGCCCCGGCGCCGGCACCTTCGTGCGCGACAGCGCGGCGGCCCCCCCCAACGACGCCCTGGTCGCCTACCTGGCCAACGGGTCCGAAGCCCTTATCGACGTATTTGAGATGCGCCACATCCTGGAACCCCAGATCGCCGCGCTGGCCGCCCGTCGCTCCACGCCCGAGGACATCCTTCGAATGGAGGAGCTGCTGGTGACCCAAGGCCGGCAGATTGAGCAGGGAGAGACGGGGGCCCGGGGCGATACCGCGTTCCATTTCGCCATCGCCGAAGCAACCCACAATTCGGCGCTGGTCAAGGTGATTACCGCCGTGGCCGACATTTTGGGACAGTCAAGGGAGGAGCCCTTCCAGGTTCCCGGACGCCCCCAGAGGTCGCTATCATCCCATCGTTACATCCTGGACATGCTGCGTAGCGGCGACGCCGAAGGCGCCCGCGAGGCTATGGAACACCACATCTCCGTGGTGGAACCAATCCACCCACCGGCGAGCGGAACCCGAATAAATGGAGGAGTAATGGCTGCAAATAAATCCCTTAGGGAGGTGAGAGATTGAGCACATACGCTGTTGAAGTTGTCTATCGGGGTATCTTTCAAAAGAGCCTTTCTCGAAACATCTGCCGCTCCATAGTGCTGGCTTGCAGGTTGGAGGGTAAGATCGGCACCGCGTTTGGCCGGTACGGCGATTCGCCGGAGCGCAACGGCATCCCGGCGAAGTACTTCGCCGTCGTCGCCGATGACCCGATCGAGTTGGAGGAGTCCCTCGCCAGCTACGAGCCAACGCAAGTGGACGCCACCATAGTTATGGACGATACGCTGTGCAAAGGCGTGGAGTCCTGGGCCTGGTACGGGCTGCAACCCATCAACGCCCTGACCAAGCCCAACGGCACCGTGATCGTTACCTCCATCCAGGACGCTGAGCAGCTTAAAGAGGACATCCACACAAAGGACCAGCCTTACAACCTGGCCATTGTGAAGAGCCCCAAGAGCTTCTCCGGCCTCTGGGTCTACAAGGACGACCACACGGACGTCCGAGCCCTGGGCGCCTTGGCCCGGGTGTTGCCCGGCATGGTGAGCCTGGAGTCCTACACCAAGGCCATTGAGCAACAGTGGAAGGAACCAAACAAGGTCACCTCCGCGCAGCGGGCGCATGAGCGGGTACGCATCAGCCCCGTGGAACCCGGCGAAGGAAACCCGGAGGAGCCCTTCAAGTTTGATATGCCCGGCTGGACACAAATGGAAGAGGCCTTGGTAATTCGCGCCATAGAGCCGGGCGGCGGCTTCCGAGGTGGCGAAGGCGGATACGAACCTGTCCGCAGCGCCGTCTTCAAGAAGTACTCCACCCGCACCATGCGCCCCGTAATTAACTTCGAGACCTGCACCAAGTGCACCCTCTGCTGGCTCCAGTGCCCCGATTCGTGTTTCGACGTCACGCCGGATGGCCTCTACGACAGCGACATGGACTCGTGCTGCGGCTGTGGCGTGTGTGAGGATGTCTGCCCCGTCCCGGACTGCATTACCATGGTTAACGAGGAGTCGTTCACCGACAACACCAGCCAGTACGAGCACTGGCAGCGGGACCGCGACGGCTACATGGAGTGGCTGGGAGAGAAGATCGTCCAAGGCAAGTCTGAGGAACGGTCCCATGGCTTCCACCACGTGGGCCAGTACGCGGAAGAGCTTCCCAAACTGTTGGAGGTTGGAAATGACGACTGAAGCCCAAGCTAAACCCCTGGAAACCGAAGAGCTAATTAGCGGAAGTGAGGCCATAGCCCGGGCTTGCGCCCTGGCGGACGTGGACGTCATCACCGCCTATCCTATACGGCCCTATGACACCGTGATGCAGTTCGTTTCCCGGCTCATTGCCGATGGCGAGCTGAATTGCGAGTACATAGTAGCTGAGAGCGAACACTCCCAGTTCGAGATCGTCAAACACGCCTCCGCGGTAGGCGCGCGGGTATTCACCGGCTCCAGCGGTGTAGGCTGGTTCTACGCCTTCGAGGCGCTGGCGGTCACCTGCGGCCTGCGCATCCCCATGGTAGCCATGGTGGGCAACCGGGCGCTGGACGACCCGGGCGCCTTTGGCACCGAGCACAACGACGCCCTGGCGGTGCGAGACCTGGGCTGGATGCTCAACTGGGCGGCCACGGCGCAGGACTGCATTGACACCGCGCTAATGGCGTGGCGCGTGGCAGAGGACCCTCGCGTCTACCTGCCCTGCGCCATCAGCACAGACGGCGCATTCCTGACCCACTCCCAGCAGATAGTCAAGGTGCCGGACAAGAGCCTGGTGGACAAATTCCTGCCCCCTTACGACCGGGGCAAGTTCCAGCTCCATCCCGACAACCCGATTACCATTGCGCCCCAGGTGAATGAAGACTGGCTCATGGAAATCCGGCGTCAGACGGACGCCGCCATGCGCCGCGCCCGGGAAGTCATCACCGAGGCCCATGAAGACTTCAAACGAATCTTCGGCCGCGGCGGTGACCCGTTCCTTGAAGAGTACATGACAGATGACGCGGACACGGTGATATTGGGGATGGGCACCCTGACGCTCCCCCTGAAGGTCACGGTCCGGCGGCTGCGGGAGAAAGGGCAAAAGGTGGGCTTCATCAGAGTGAAGTGGTTCCGGCCCTTCCCGGCGCCGGAGCTGATCGAAAGCCTGTCCCGGTTCAAGGCGGTGGGCGTTATTGACAGGGATTATTCCCTGGGTTCGCCCTTCAACGGCGGCATCCTTTTGAACGAGGTGAAGGCCGCTATGTACGCGGCCGAAAAGCGCGTCCCAATCGTCGGCTTCATAGCCGGCTTGGGTGGGCGCGAGATCACGGTTCCCTCCACGCGGGAGATGTTCGAAATCACCCAAAAGGTCGCCGAGACTGGTAATATAGACGAGCAAGTCCACTGGATTGGAGTGAGAGAGTAAAATTATGACAACTACACAACAGTTAACGCCCCTGAGAGGCGTCAAGCAGTCCCCACTGGAAGAGTTCTTCACCTCGGGGCACCGGACCTGTCAGGGCTGCGAGTCGGCCCTGGTGATGAAGCTGATGATCAAGGCGGCCGGGCCCCGCACCATCGTGCTAGGCAGCACGGGCTGCATGTACGTGGCCAACACCACCTACTACTCCACCCCCTGGGTGGTCCCGTGGATGCATACGCAGCTAGGCTCTTCCGGCTCTGCGGCGTTGGGTACCGCGGCGGGACTCAAGGCGCTGATGTCCAAGGGCAAGATCACCGACGAGCCCATCAACGTCATCGCTTTCTGCGGCGACGGCGGCGGCGCTGATATGGGCCTGTCCGCCATTTCGGCGACGCTGACGCACAACGAGTACAACCTGCTGATCCTGATGTACGACAACGAGTCCTACGCCAACACGGACATTCAGGTCTCCGGCTCCTCTCCCTGGGGCGCCAACTCCACTTTCAGCCCCCCGGGTACCCTGCACCGGATCATGAACAAGCGTTGGAAGAAGAATATGGCCGGAATGCTGGCGGTGGGGCACCCCCAGGCCCGGTACATCGCCACCGGCTGCGCGTCCTACGCCACGGACATGATGAACAAAGTACGGAAGGCCCTCAGCATTGGCGGGCCCACCTTCATGCACACGTTTGACCCCTGCCCCAAGGGCTGGGACTATGACCCCATGTACTCCCACGAGCTGGGAATGCTGGCCGTGCAGACCGGCATCTGGGTGCAGTACGAAATTACCGACGGCGAGGTTGTTCTGAACGGCCCCTCCAAGATGATAGCCAAGGGCCAGAAGCGGCTCCCGGTGGAAGACTACCTGAAGCGGCAGGGCCGCTTCGCGCACTTCCTGCCGGAAGACATAAAGTACTTCCAGGAGCGGACAGACGAGATGTGGGAGCGGTGGTGGATTCCCGGCGTGATCCCGCCGGCCCCTGAGAATTAAAATCCGCCCTAGAACAGTTGAAGAATAGAAAGCGGCCCGCCAGAAGGCGGGCCGCTTTGGTTTTTCGGGCCGGGATGAACCTCTAATCAGGGAATTTGTCCATCGGCGTTTTGAGCTGAGGTCATAACCCATCTCCCTCAAATGATTCCCAACTTTCAATGGTTGCTTCTTCCCACTCCCTGTTGATTTCGGCGTCCTCATTCCGTCTTTCTTGATAGCCTTCAATGAGTTCTTGCTTTAACGCTTGTAGCTTCATCTTTTCTATGGTCCTCATGATGGTGCCTCTGACAAATTCTCTGAGTTTCCGCCCATTAACCGTCTACCTTAGATACCCTACCACTCCTTCTTGGCTGGTGGAGTTCACTTTGACTGCACCCAAGGTATCTTCGCCCTTCGATTTATGTGGCGTTATACGAGCATCCGATATTGTAGCGTGCTACTTGTGGCCACTAGAGCTCGGAACGGGAGCTCGTCAAGATAACGCTAACGGTTCCGCAGGCACCTTACAGTTTAATGGACCAGGAGGAGCGTTTTGCTCCCTGGGTACGGCTGTTCGCTGGACCGCCGCGGTTGCGCCCCTGCCCACAACGGCCTACCATGGCCCGAGATTCCACCCTGACCGGAGCGCCTGATGCAAAGACCAACGTTTCTGGACGTGCTGGAGGCCCGCAGCACCATCGCGCCGTACGTCGCCCGGACCCCGCTGATCTCTTACGCCGGGCTGAACAAGTTCATCGGCGCCGAAGTGAGACTCAAGCACGAAAACCACCATCCGTTGGGAGCGTTCAAGGTTCGCGGTGGAATCAACCTGCTGGCCCACTCCACGGAGGAGCAGCGGCGGCAGGGATTTATCACCGCCTCCACCGGCAACCACGGCCAGTCGGTGGCCAACGCCTGCCGCATCTTCGGCGCCCGGGCCATCATCGCGGTGCCGGAGGGGGCAAACCCCCTGAAGGTGGAGTCCATGCGGAACCTGGGGGCCGAGGTGCTCTTCCACGGCCGCAACTTCGACGAGGCCCGGGAGTACAGCGAACGGTTGGCGAAAGAGGAAGGGTATCGGTTTGTTCACGCGGCCGACGAACCGTTGCTGGTCTCCGGCGTGGCAACCTGCTACCTGGAGGTGGTGGAAGACTTCCCGCAGGTGGAGTACATCCTGGCGCCGCTGGGCGGGGGAAGCGGCGCTTCCGGCGCGTGCATCGTCGCCAAGGCCATCAACCCTGACATAAAGGTCATCGCCGTCCAGTCAGAACAGGCGCCCGCGGGCTACCTTTCGTGGAAGAAGGGAAGCGTGGTGGAGGCGCCCATGAACACCGTGGCCGAGGGGCTGGCGACCCAGAGCGGCTACGAGTTTCCGCAGTCGGTGTTGCGCGACCTGCTGGACGATTTCGTTCTGGTGAGCGACGCGGAAATCGGCGAAGCCATCGGCCTGCTGATAGAGAAGGCGCACACGCTGGCGGAGGGGGCGGGGGCCGCCGCCCTGGCGGGGGCGGTCAAGATCAAGGAGCGGCTGCAGGGCAAGAACGTCGCCGTGGTAGTCAGCGGGGGCAACATCACCCTGGAGCGGTTGCGTGAGGCCATCGGCGACGGCGCATAGGCGGTGGGCAACAGACCGCTTAACGGCCCTTTTGGTCCGGAGGCGTTACCGCCAAATTGCCGCCCCAAATCTTGATTCTCCGCTAACATTGGCCGCCACAATGGGCAACGGCATCCCCAACCGCCGGCACACTTTTTCTTGACGGGCATGGGCGATATGGAATCCAACGCCGAAATGCTGCCCAACGGACCTAACCCAAGGCCAACGGAAAGCTCTGCGCCTTCCACCGCTGAGGGTCCACCCACCCTGCCGCGGCGGCAGCGGATGCTCACCCTGGGCGGCATCATGCTGGCGCTCTTCCTATTCGGCGCTGGACCAGACGGTGGTTAGCACCGCGATGCCCCGCATCGTCGCCGACCTGGGCGGCTTCGACCGCTTCACCTGGGTTACCATGGCATACCTGCTGGCCTCCACCTCCGTAGTGCCGGTGGTGGGCCGGCTGACGGACATGTACGGCCGGAAGTGGTTTTTCGTGGCGGGCATCGGCGTCTTCCTGGTGGGCTCCGTCTTGGCCGGCCTCAGCCAGTCCATGACCCAGCTCATCGTATTTCGCGCCGTTCAAGGCGTGGGCGGCGGTCTCATCTTCGCCAACGTGTTCGCGTCTGTTGGGGACCTCTTCGCGCCCGGCGACCGGGGTAAGGCGCACGGCTACATCAGCGGGGTCTTTGGGCTATCGTCGGTAATCGGCCCCACCCTGGGCGGCTTCATCACGGACCAGCTCTCATGGCACTGGATCTTCTACGTCAACATTCCCCTGGGTATCCCGATAATCCTGCTGTTCATCGCCTTCTTCCCCAAGCCCCGGCTGGAAAAGGTAAGCCATCGAATCGACTACCTGGGCATGATGGCGTTGCTCCTCTCCGTGGTCCCTCTGATGCTGGGGCTGTCCTGGGGGGGAGTCCAGTACGCCTGGACCTCGCCGCAAGTGGCGGGATTGCTGGCGTTCGCCACGGTTATGGCCGGGCTGTTCATCCTGATCGAGACCCGGGCGGCGGAGCCAATCCTTCCCCTTAGCCTGTTCCGAAACAGGGTGGTCAGCATATCCATGTTGATCACCTTCCTCACCGGCTTTTCCATGTTCGGCGCCATACTCTTCGTGCCGCTGTTCTTCCAGGGAGTGCTGGGCCGGTCCGCCACCAGCAGCGGCAGCTTCCTAACACCCATGATGTTGGGGATCGTCGTTGGGGCCGCGCTTTCGGGCCAGGCGCTGTCGCGATTCGGCGGGCACTATCGCCTCCTGGGGTTGGTGGGGTTGGGGATCATGGCCCTGGGCATGTTCCTGGTCTCGCAGATGAATGAGGGAACGGGATTCGGCGCGGCCGTCGTCTACCTGGTGGTCATGGGCTTCGGGCTGGGCACCACTTTCCCCGTCTTCAGCATCGCCATAATGAACTCGGTGCCCTACCGGCTGCTGGGCGCCGCCACGTCCTATACCCAATTCTTTCGAAGCATCGGCGGCACGGTGGGCCTGGCGCTGTTCGGCTCCGTCCTGGCCAACCGTTTCGCCTCGGAGCTGCTGGGCGGGGTGTCCGAAGGGGTGAAGAGCGTGCTGTCCGGCGAAGTCCTCTCGAACATTGCGCACAACCCCCAGGCGCTGGTGAGCCCGGAGGCCCAGTCAGAGCTTCAAACGTTGTTCGACGCCGCCGGCCCTGAAGGCGCAGGCATGCTGCCGCAGCTTATGGAGACGCTCCGAAGCGCACTCTCCACCGCCATCGCCGAGGTGTTCCTCATCGGACTGGCGGCGCTGGTCCTTTCTTGGCTGGCCACCCTGTTTCTCAAGGAGATACGCGTCAGGACCGTAACTCCGGGTCCCGCCGCGCCAAGCCCGGGGGAAGGCGTTGGTGAAAACGGCTAGGGCGCGGGAGTGGGGTCACGCATCCAGGTAACGCGCCAGCTCGTCCCGTTCGTAGGTTGGCAAGGGCTGCCGCCCGTGAGCATCGCGCAGGACGACACCGGCCTCAACGTCCGTAACCTCGCCTATCTCGAACGCCTTGACGCCCTCTTTCTCCAGCGCCGATATCAGCAACGGCGCATCCCGCCGTGATACCGTGGCCACCAGGCAGCCGGACGCCAGGAGTCCCAGCGGGTCCAGCCCCAGAGCGTCACATATAGCCTGGCACTGGGGAAGGACTGGGATGGCGTCCCCGTCAATCTCCATGCCCGCCCCGGCGGCCCTGGCTAACTCCCGCAGACCGGTGGCGAGGCCGCCTTCCGTTGGGTCGTGGAGGCTGTGCACCTCGACGGCGGCGCACGCGATACGGGCGTCGTTGACCACGCTGATGCCGGGGGAGAAGAGCATCTGGGCGGCGGACTCCACCGTTTGGGGGGGTATTCCCAGGTCTAATAGCTCCTGGGGGCGCTCCCGGGCCAGCAAAGCTGAGCCCTCCACGGCTATCCCCTTGGTGATGACTACACTGTCACCAACCTGGGCACCAGAGGTTACTACAGTTTTACCTTTTACTACTTCTCCGAGCATGCACCCGACTACAATTGGCTGGGTCAGGCCTTGAGTTATCTCCGTGTGGCCGCCCACCAGAGAGACGTCCAGGGCCGCGCAGGCGTCCGTGAGCTGGGTAAATATGGCGGCGATGCCGTCCTCTGTGATAGAGGTCGGTAGTAAAAGAGATGCGAGGAACCAGCGAGGCGTGGCGCCGGCGCATGCGATGTCGTTTGCGTTCACCTGGACCGCGTACCAGCCTATAAGGTCCGTGGCGAAGGTGATGGGGTCTGTTTTGGCCACCAGCACCTTATCCCCGTAATCAATCAGCGCCGCGTCCTCTCCTATGCATGGACCCAGCAGCACCCGAGGGTCGGTGACTTGCACCTGCCCAAGGAGGCGGTGCAGCAGATCGAAGGGGACCTTTCCAATCTTCATACGGGTTCATGCCTTACTGAAACCAGGCTTTGGGTGGGGGCGGTAGCCGTAGATTACGCTCGCGGTATGGGGAGAGTCCAGTATTGGGGCAAAGTAAACGGACGAGGACTTGGAAATCCGGCGCCGGTCTGCTAATAATGGGGTACGGGAGAAGGGGTAGCGGCCCCTATGATGTAAAAATGTAGTCAGCTTGCAGAACGCGAATTAGAACACCTTGTTTCTGTTCTGAACAAATATAAAATAATACCTAAACTGTATTGACTATCGCCCAGAACACTGATAGCATGGTGGAAATCCCAGGTGGACAGTAGACCGGTTTAGAGTCTACGAATCGGTTGAACTAAAGCTAACGATTAGTCCACGATCAATTCAGAGTTGAGGAGGGCGTAGCGTTGGTACGAAAAACAAAGCTTATGAAGCGGGTTGAGGCCGATCACCAGCGGCCGTTGGAGCGTTTGCTTCCGGAAATGGTCAATGAAGTTGGTCTGTCAGAGACCGCCGCGGCACTAGACGTTAGTAAAGCGACGCTTGGATACTGGTTGCTGAAGCTGGGAATCAACGTTCGGAGGGTCGCTCTGGCGCCTGGCGAGACCCTGGAGGTCAAGCGAATCAGCTAGAGACCCGGATACCCTTACCCAGGTTGCGGCAAGGCGACGGATCCTGCTTTGCCGCTTTTCTTTTTTACGGGATACCGCCCGCCCCTGTCGCCTCGCCGCTGCGACACCGCAGAAGCGTACGCTGGGGAAATATAAGCCTGGGCGACGTATGACAGGGGGACAGGGGACCGTGAGAAGAGGGCGTCGCTGCGCCGGGAAACGGCCGGGTAGCAGGCGCGAGTGGGTGCCCGGCCGGGGTGACTGGGATTTGTTGACGGGTTTGAAGCGGACGCCTTATGATACTTCAACCAAAGAGGAGGACCCTCAATGAGGCTGTCTTGTCTCCAGGAAAACCTTAGCCGGGGCCTGGGTGTGGTCAGGAGGGCGGTGCCCAGCAGGACCACGTTGCCCATCACCCAGAACGTCAAACTGACCACTGACGGCGGTCGGCTTCAGCTTTCGGCAACGAACCTCGAGATCGCCATCACCACCTGGGTGGGGGCCATGATCGAGGAGGAAGGGTCCGTCACGGTGCCGGCGCAGCTCCTGGGCGAATTTGTGGCGTCGCTGCCGGCGGACACCATGTCCGTGACGGGGTCAACTCAGCCGTGGGGGATGGAACTTCAGTGCGGCCGTTTCAATGCGCGGATCAACGGCGCCGACCCGGAAGAGTTCCCGCCTATCCCTAATGTTGAAGACGGCGTGGGCGTAAAGCTGAGCGCCCAGGCTCTGCGCTCGGCCATAGGGCAGACGGTATTCGCCGCGGCTACGGAAGAGTCGCGGCCGGTGCTCACCGGGGTGAAGCTGGAGATTGAGGGGGACCAGCTAACGCTGGCCGCGGCGGACGGCTTTCGGTTGGCCGTGCACCGGGGCAAGCTGGAGGAGCCGGTCAGCGAGCCGGTGGGCGTCATCATACCGGCGCGGACGCTGACCGAGTTGAACCGATTCCTGACAGATTCGGACGAAGCGGTGGAGATGGTGGTCTCTCCCTCCCGTTCCCAGGTGCTGTTTCGGCTGACCAACATACAGATGGTCTCCCAGCTTATCCAGGGGAACTTCCCCCCCTTCGATGACCTGGTGGCCGACGCTACTAAAGAGGTGAAGGCAAGCTCCGTGGCGGTACTATCCGAGCTGCTGGCGGCCAGCCGTTCGACCTCTATATTCGCCAGGGACAGCAGCGGCATCATCAGGGTACAGATGGTGCCCGGCGAAAGCGGCGGCAAGGGGCAGATGGTGATCTCGTCCAGGGCCGAGGAGGTAGGAGAGAACACCGGCGAGGTTGAGGCCGAGATAGTGGGCGAAGAGGCGAAGATAGCGTTCAACAGCAGGTATTTGATAGAAGTGCTATCCGCCATGGGCGGCGAGAAGGTGTGCCTGGAGACCAGCGGCCCGTCGCGGGCCGGGGTATTCAAGTCCCCGGAGTCGGACCACTACCTGCACCTGGTCATGCCCATGTTTGTGCAGTGGTAGGGGCCAAGATGAGACTGCGAGTCATCGTGGATTACGACCCGGGAGCCACCAGCTACGCTGCCTATTGCCCGGAGCTGCCGGGATGCGCCAGCGCCGGCGACACCGAAGAAGAGGCGCTGGCAAACATCAAAGAGGCAATAGCCCTCTATTTGGAGCCGTCGCCTGTGAAGGTAAGCGCCCAAGGTAAGGTCTTCGAGGTAGAAGTGCCTGCCTGATGGGTGGACGGTGACCCCGGCTAACCGCCGATCAGGTTGCCAGGGTGCTCCGCAGACATGGCTTCGAACTGGTCTCGCAGCGTAGCAGCCACCAAAAATGGCGGCACCCGGATACGGGTCAATAGGCAACCGTTCCATACCACAGAGGCAGACAATTGCCTTTAGGCACGATTAACGTCATCCTCGAGGCGAGCGGGATTTCCCGAGGGGAGTTTTGCCGGTAGATGGCGAAGTGGCCTGACGCAATGCCCTCTCATTTGCGCAAACTCAGATCTCGGGTCCCCTGCTATACTGGTCACAAACTTGCCGGGGGTATACGTAATGTATGACTTGCTATTGAAGGGCGGTACCGTGGTGGACCCTTCCCAGGGCTGGAACCAGATGATGGACGTCGCCATAACGGAAGGGGTGATCAGCCGGGTGGCCACCTCAATCCCGGGTGACGAGGCGTCCAAGGTAGTCGATGTGAAGGGGAAGGTAGTGGCGCCGGGGCTGATAGACGTGCACGCCCACGTGTACCAACCGAAGAAGAATCCAGCGCATCCGGACAGCGCCGGGGTCTGGGGTGGGGTGACCACCGTGGCGGACGCTGGCGGCGCGGGACCCGCCAACTTCGGGGAGTTTTGCGACGTGGTCTTCCCCCAGGCCCAGACCAGCGTGTACTCCTTCCTCAGCGTTTTCCACGATAGGTCTATTCAGACGGCGGACGAGTCGCAGATCGACGTGGCGGGGGTGGTGAGGACGGCGCGGGAGAACCCGGACATCGTAAAAGGGGTGAAGTGCCTGGTGCAGCCCAGGCTGGTGCAGGCCATGGGGCTGAAACACGTAGAGGCGGCCACGGCGGCGGCGCGGGAGGCGGGACTGAGGGTAATGATGCACATTGGGGACATAGGCCCCAAGAGCCAGACGCCCACGCCCCCGGATGTGACGTCGCGGGCGCTTTCCATGCTGGCCCCCGGGGACATAGTCACCCATATTTTCACCCCGCTGACCGGCGCGGCGCTGGACTGGGACGGCAATCTACTGCCGGAGTTGAAGCAGGCCCAGGAGCGAGGCGTGGTGCTGGACCCGTCCTACGGTGACTTCAATTTCGGATGGGAGCGCGCCCGGGAGGTCATGTCCCAGGGCGTGTTCCCCGACACCATCGGCACCGACATCGATATCCAACCGGGGTTCGGCATGCGGAAGAACCTTATGCGGGGGCTGCTGGAGTACTGTGCCTTCTTCCTGGAGCTGGGCTTCTCGGTGGAGGACGTGGTGCGGATGACAACGGTCAACGCCGCCCGGGCGCTGGGCATAGAGGAGCGGACGGGCAGCCTGGCGCAAGGCCGGGAGGCGGACGTCTCCGTGATAGAGGTTGTGGAGGGACGATGGGAGCTTAAAGACGCCGACGGCGAGAGGCGCACGGGCACGCGGGCGTTGGCGCCGTTCCTGACCATAAAGGGCGGCCGGATTGTGGAAGGCGCGGAGGCGCCGCATCCCTGGGGCTGGGGGCCTCCGGCGGCCGTGGACGCGGAGGCGGCGGTTGGGGATGGAGACGCAGGGTAGGGGGTAATTAAGAAAGGGGTGGCCGCGCCGGTAGCCGGAGGGCCATCCCTGGGACTTATCCAGGTCGAGGATGGTGGGGCTGGGACGACAGGGCTGACGTGTCTAGCCGAGCGATGTCTTGGTCATTGGCCTGGGTGGTGCAGCCGGCGAAAAGGCGGACCAGTCCCTCGGCATCAATGTCCAGGGCCACCTGCAAGTCGGCGCCGGGAGGCGGGGCGATGGGCGGTGGGTCGAGTTGGTAGTGACCCAGCGTAAGGTTCTCGGTGGCGAGCGCTCGGTCTCCCTGGAGTAGGTGAATGTCCACTGGGCTAGTAGGCTCCTTGGGTCCGGAGAATTGCCGGACGCGCCTGATTGGGAGCGAGGCGAAGCGCGGAACGATTTGCGCCGTCAGCCCGCCGTGCACCTCGATACCGAGGGCGGAGGGAAGGGCTTCCGAGACGTCGAAGTCCGGCAGTTCCTTGCTTAACAAATTGGCCATGGTGGCTGCTCCCAGAGGGATGGATTGCGCCGGAATCAGGTGGACGCTGGGCCGGTTTCCAACCAGGCACGGGCGCAACCTTCGCATCTCGCTAAGTGCAGGCGCCTGCCCAACCAGGTAGAGCTCTTCCACGGCGGCGGCCTCTAGGGACGCATGGGAAAAGAGGTCGTTAATTTCCTCCGGCGCGGCTCCCGAGGTCGGTTGGTCAACTTGCCCACAGGGGGCGGCGACACTTTCGAAGATGCCCCGGTTGCCGCAACACGCGATAACCCGACAGTTACCGCCGCCCAGGCGAAGTAAGGCAAGATCAGTGGAGCGGGCTGCTGAGACAGAGAGCAGGGCCAGCCGGGGGCGTCCCAGGTGAAGGCCGCAACCCAGGGCCGCGGCCACCGGAATTGTGACTATGCGGTTTGGATGAAGACCGGCTTGGAGACAGGCGTCTTTGGCGGCGCGGCGCTCCACCGGGCTGAAGCCAGACGGCACCGCCAACACCGTCATCCGCACTCTTCGGCCCGTTTGGGTTTCGGCTTCCCACTTGCACCTGCTCAGCGCCAGGGCAACCGAGCGAACAAACAGCGTCTGGCCGGTTGTGTAGGTACACCGGTTCAGGAGTCGAGAGTGGGAGATCGCAACGGTGCCCTGGATTGCGAGGCCAGAGGAGCGGGCGCTTTCGGACCCTCCAGCGGTCAAGTGATGACACTCCTGGCTACTGGAGATGGCGGTTGGCGTAAGAATGGGGTGTGGAGGAAGGTCAAGCAGGCGGGCGCTGCCGCGGAGATGAACCGCAGCAACGGTCATTGAGCCAAGGAGTGATACTCCAAGGACCAAATAGGGCGGGCCTTCTCTTCTCGCTATGTGCCGCATTTTCATCATGCTCACAATGAGGTGTAAAGGGTCCGTGGGGTGGCCGATGGTGGTCTTACTCCACCAAAGCCTGTCCAGGGTGAAGGCGATGCTTCATCCATTAGGAGGGACGTCAGTTCGGAAGTCCACATCCGCCGGGATAATCCCGGGCCGGGGTGAGGATGCATCCCACCTAGATAGGACCGGCCCGGGCCAAAGCATCCCGTGGGATACATCCGAAGGGATGTATCTTTAGTGGGGGGTTGGCGAATATGTTTGGACGGTCAGCCCTGTAGCGCCGTTTGATTTCCTTTCAGACCGGCGAATTTGTTAGGATTGAGGCGCAAGGGCCTGGGAGAATTGTCGGCGAGGCCGATGACTCCGGCTTGGTGGATGCACCGGCCGGAGCATGTAGCGACTCCAACCCGGCGGCAGGGAGGGAGAGTGGTGGGCAAGATTATGGTACTCCTGGTTGACGATCACCCGGTGATACGGGCTGGGCTGAAGGCGATGCTGGCCGGGGAGTGTGACATGGAGGTGGTGGGAGAGGCGTGCACCGGGGAAGAGGCGCTGGGGGTGGTGGAGGCCATCGAGCCGAACGTGGTGCTGATGGACATCCGGCTGCCGGGGATGAGCGGCACCGAGGCCACCAGGCAGATCAAGAAGGCGTCGCCGGACACGTCGGTGATAATGCTGACCATGTACGACAGCGAGATGTACGTAGTGGAGGCGCTGAGGGCTGGGGCGGCGGGGTATCTGACCAAGGACGGCTCCAAGGAGCTGTTGTGCTACGCGGTTCGGGCGGTCGTAGAAGGGGGCGCAATGGTCCGGAGCCAGCTATTGCAGCAGGCCATTCAAGGTTTTATTCGGATACCCAACGCCCAGGGGAGCAACGGAGAGGCGTGGCTGGTGGAGCGGCTCAGCCCCCGGGAGCTGGACGTGATTCGGCTGCTGTCGCGAGGCTATTCGAACAGGGACATTCTAAAGGAGCTGAGCCTGGCGGAAGTGACGGTAAAGAAGCACGTGCAGAACATCATTGCGAAGCTGGGTGTTTCGGACCGGACGCAAGCGGCGATTGCCGGGGTGAGGCTGGGGTTGGCGGAGTAGGGAGAAGAGGCGGGAAAGCGCCGTGGCAAGTGGGCGCGTTTGGCCTTAAAATAGCAGGAGGCCAACGTAGCTCAGACGGCAGAGCAGCGGTTTCGTAAACCGCAGGTCGTGGGTTCGAGTCCCACCGTTGGCTCCATTGTTTAGGCACATACATAGGACCTGAAAATTCATCCAGGGCCTTCCGGATCGGATTATACGACAGTTTATACGACAGTTGAGTTACTACGCCCCCCAAAGCACTTTGCCAATCCGCTCCATCGCCTCTTTGCCGTACTCAGGGGCGACATGGGCATAGATATTCATGGTGGTGGCGATCTGACTATGGCCTAGCATTTCCATGGCTACCCGCGGCGGAATGCCCATAGCGGCCATGAGAGAAGCGGCCCCGTGGCGTAAGTCGTGAATCCTCATCCGCGGCAATCCGGCCTGTTCTAAGAGCCTCTGGAAGCGGTGAAGGACCGTCGTACTGTGTAGTGGCCCTCCAGTCTCGTTTGTGAATACTAGATGCCCCCACTTCCCGCCTTCCCAAACTGGCCCCAGTGATAGGCGCTCCTCTAGTTGGCGAGCCTGGTGCCTGTCGAGTGCTACCACCACTGGCGCCGGAAGGCTCACGGTCCGCCTGGATCGATGTGTCTTGGGCTACTGGAAGATCCACTCGCCGTCAATGCGCTGGAGGGTGCGCCGGACGCGGGCTGTTCCGGCCTCTAATGAGATAGCGTCCCATGGCAGCCCCAAAGCTTCGCCTTCCCGCATCCCTGTGGACAAGAGCAGGAGATACAAGGCTTCCAGCTTGTCATCTGTGACTGCCTGAATAATGGCCCTTGCCTTGACCGGGCTGATGGCATCGTGCTCTTTTTCGGGAACGTAAGGAGCGCTGGCCAGGGACGCGGCGTTACGACCAATCAAGCCATGCCGCACGGCGTGATGGAGAGCTGTCCTGAGAACAGAGCGGTGATGAGCCGCACTCTGAGGCGATTGCCCGGCTTCCAGGCTCATGCTAATCATGCGTTCGACGTCCGCCGGTGTTAGTCGGGACAGCTTAATATGTCCTAGGTGCGGGACAAGGTGATACTGGACAATTTCGGCATATCGATGAGCCGTGCGAGAGCGCACCGAATAAGCCACGCTATTTTTAAGCCAGGTTTCCAGCCACTGCTTGACCGTGAGTTTTGCTGGAGATGGCGGTAACCCGTCGGCCATCCTCTTTCTCACATCCTTGAGCTTTTCCAGTAGCTCACCTTGGGTCCGGGCGTAAAAGGACCTTCTCTTGCCATCTGGCAGCGTTATCTTCCCCTCTCAAGTTCCATCAACCCTCCGGTATATGGAGCCTTCGCTGTTTGCTCGTCTACGCCTCGTCATCGTGCTCATCCTTTTTGGCATCGTCAGCCTGGTCTCTTTCGGCTTTGCTTTTCTTCTGCCCCTTCATCCATATCTCGAGCTGCTGGGACGTCAAGAGCTCGGGGTGTTCCTTTGAAAAGGAAAGGGTAGCCAGTGCTACCTTCCCCGTCTCGGAGAGGATCGGTGAGCCGTCTTTCAGGTTGGCAGCAGAGCGCAAGGCGACGAACTTCTTGACCATGGCAACTCTACCGGAATGCAAAGCTGGGATAGCTCCATCTCCCACTGCCTGGTGGTAAGCTTGGTGCCTTACCTCTTCACCCGCGAAATCCAGCCACGGCTTGTACACCAGCAGCGCCTCCAGGTCTTCCATATAAAGAGGCTCGCCAAGGACATTAGCCAACTCCTCCCTGCCGGCGAACAATCTCCCGAGGTCCAAAACGTCAGCCAAATTGCCCACGGCCTCTCCGATCTCTGGTGAAGCGCGGTGCACCCGCCAGCACCACAGAGCCTCTCGAACGCTAAGGAGCGGCGTGACGGATGTCCTCGGGTTAGGCTCGTCCTCCTCATCTCTATTAAGCGCCCTACTCGTCTCAATGAGGTAGAGGAGCTCCACCATGTAGGCACCGGCCTCCCAGGGCAGCCCATATTTATCGAGTTGGTGCCACTCAAACGGGGCGTCCAGGTCCACCGTTTCCGGGTCCAGGCTCTTATATCGCTTGATCCACGTGCCAACCGTCCGCTCACTTACGGCCTCATCCCCAAACTGTTTGTCCAGCTCCTTGTAGATAGCCGTCTGCCCCTTACCCTCTCTCCAGAGGCGATAAGCACATAGATGCTGAGCGGGATTAGCTTTAGGTCGAGGCATAGTGCATAAAGTGGTATAATAACTTCTTTATTACGTCAATTGAGGATGTAATTCTAGCCTTGTTATAATAGCATACTCATGTACAACACGTCGACTGGTCAGAAATATCCAGTGGAAAAAATGTTGCTAACGGAGAAAGAGGTCGAGCATCTCTTGAATCTCAGCCGAAGCTCCATCCGCCGCCTCATGGCCCAGGGGCAACTCCGGCCATTGAAAGTCGGCCGCTCCCTCCGGTTTGTGGCGGAGGAAGTCGCTGCGTACGTGGAGAGCCTGAAGGGAGAGCAGCGGGATGCTTGTGACGGTCGGTAGACTTTGGCGCTGGCACTGTTGTACTGAATTAGGCAGGCGAGAGAGGCGCGGGTGTTTGCTCCGGCGGGGCTGTTTCTATCACTGTCAAGGCAGTGGGGGCCCTCTCAACAACAAAGTTATCTCGGCATGGATTTCACGACGTCTACGCACGACTCCTGTGTCTTCTGAGAGATCCACTATGGCTAGCCGGACGCTCCGGGCCGGGATCCGGTCGGTGACTGGGCCGTAGAAGGATTTAATGTTGTTCCACTATGGCGTGCAGGTCCAGATTGGCGGTGATCCAACAGCAGTTAGCTTGGGTTCCCTCCACTGGCGAAGAGCAAGACGGGCAATTTACATAACGGTGAGAACCGCGATTGCTTCCTATAGCACTACTTTCGAACCTATCTCTTAAGCCTAGTACTCAGTCAACTCGGTTTTGGTAATTGTTTAAGAAAACGTCTAAGGTTGCTACCCTTTTTTAGGAGTGTTGACGTAGGAGGGTGGCAGCCATGGGACGAGAACGGTATGTGGTCCGGTTGGAAAGGGAAGAACGAGACCAGTTGGAACGACTGATTCGCGGGGGAAAGAGCCCAGCGCGAAAGGTTGCCCGGGCCCGTATTCTGCTAAAGGCAGATACGGGCTGGGGGGTGATGCGCATCGTGGAGGCGCTGGACACGTCTGCGGGTACGGTGTGCCGTACCAAGCGGCGGTACCTGGAGGGAGGACTGAAGCGGGCCTTGGAGGAAGATCCTCGGCCAGGACATCCGACCAAACTGGATGAGCGGGGGGAAGCGCACCTGATTGCCCTGGCGTGCAGCGAGGCCCCTCCAGGCCATGACCACTGGACCCTGCGGCTCCTGGCAAACAAGGTGGTGGAGTTGGGGCTGGCGCCCTCCATGTCCCACGAGGGAATTCGCAAGCGGTTGAAAAAAACAGTCTCAAGCCGTGGCAGAAGAAGGAGTGGTGTATTCCCCAGGTGAGCGCCGAGTTTGTGGCGTGTATGGAGGATGTGCTGGACCTTTACGCGGAACCCTATGACCCAGAGCGCCCGGTGGTCTGTTTCGACGAGACCTCCAAGCAGTTGCTGGCGGAAAAGAGGTCTCCGATCCCGCCCAAGCCGGCACGACGGGAGCGATACGATTACGAGTACCAGCGCAATGGCACCCGAAACCTGTTCATGCTGTGCGAGCCCCTGGCGGGCTGGAGGCATGTGGCAGTGACCGAACGTCGTACCATGGTGGACTTCGCTCAGCAGATGCGGTGGCTGGCCGATGAAGCTTACCCAGCGTCCGAGAAGATCCGGGTGGTGCTGGACAACCTCAACACCCACAAACCAGCTTCCCTCTACGAAACCTTCGAGCCCAAGGAGGCTAGGCGAATACGCAAACGCTTGGAGTTTCACTACACTCCCAAGCACGGTAGTTGGCTCAACATGGCAGAGATCGAGTTCAGTGTCTTGGCCAGGCGAGTCCTGCGCCGGCGTATTGCCGATGAAGAGACTTTGAGTGGCGAGATCGCGGCCCTGGAGGCAGAACGAAACCAAGCCGGAGCAACCATTGACTGGAGATTCTCCACTGTGGACGCCCGAGTCAAGCTTCACCATCTCTATCCTGCCAACAATTAGGTTGACTGAGTACTAGTACCACGCGCTCGACTTCGTCTTCGTTGGGCTCGATTGGAGGTCTTCTTTTGCGTGTCGTCTTTGTCATCGGTTGCTCTATCACCCCAGAAATCCACTTCCAGGGCTTCGCCTGCTTTCTCCGGCTCAGCTTTCTTCGAGGACCTCGCCTGCTGGACAACGGTCTCATCAAGGAAGTGCCTCAACACATGTCTTTCCACTTCCTGACGACCAAGGACGTGGTCGGCGCACACGAGACAGCGAAACTCCTGGTCTCGCGCCCTACCCACCATTTCGTGCAGTCGGAGTTCCAGGAGCAGGTCCGGGTTCTCCCAAAAGCTCCTTCTGAACCGGCGCACCGTTGCCTCGTTAACACCGAGAGCGCGACCTATACGCCGAGCCGACCATCGCTCGTTAAGTGCCCACAGGATGAACCGGCGCTCTTCTGCACTGAGCCAGTTGTGGAATTCGTCAGCCCCCCGAGTTGGTGGTCCGCTTTGGAACCGCTCATCGAGAGTCGGTTGGGGCATAGCGAGGCACTCTCCCGCTTGTTGGGCCAAAATGGGCCGTTGCGAATTATACGTATATTATATGTGAATATATCAGAAATGATCAGGCGAAGTCCCGCGTATTTATAGGGAATTTGTCGCCATCAAAGCCGACCCCGACTACTACACAGGAATTTGTGAGCATGTTTGGTTTACTTGATAGGAAACAGCCACTGTTAAAGGTAAACGACCGACTCAATCGAGTCATAGCAGAGGTAGGGCGGCTAACGTCGCGGCTAAGAAAGGCAGAAAACAACCCACAAGGACAAGTGGAGATCCTCAGACCGCTGTCATCTTCAATCCAGGAAATGCGTGGTGACGTTGAGGCCGCTGTTAGACAGTACCGGCGTTCCAGGAAAGTGGACCACCAAATGTACTCCACCATCCGACGCGACCTCGGAAACATGGGTGGAACGCTCAAGGCCGTTCGGGAAAATTTATTTGAGCGAACCGGTAGGGCCTCTCGGAAGAATAATCTACTAAAACCAATTTACAGAGCCGTCGGCAAACTCGATGAAGCTATGCAAGATCTGAAACGGGAAGCCGCAGGCCAAGAGGATCAACACTTCTCCAAAGAGTTCCCCGAGGTTTACCGGTCCGTATTATCCTTAAGCCACGGGAAAACAAAGAACTTAAGCGTGGAGTACCTAATTTCCTTATTGAGGTGTCTGCCGGGAATTGACCCTCGGGACCTCAAGGACGCTCGGTCTTTAGCCCTGATTTACCTGCTCGATCGCTATCCAGGGCAAGGATGGGATGTGCGCTACATAGCCAAAACTCCAGGGAGATACCTAGTTCCGGTGATAACTTTAGGGAGCTTTCCCACACCAGAATTCGTGGATCACATAAAGGAACTCTACGGCGCGGACAAAGAGTACTGTGTGGCAGCCATTCTGCCCAAGTGGCGGTTGGTGTGGAAGCTTGAAAGCCGTTACAAGCGATCCTAAATGTGACTACGATGCGGAAGAATCCAACGTGGATGTAGCATTAGGATTCCTTTGTGTGGGCTCCCAAGGAGGCATGATTTAATAAGCCGAAAAATGCCCTGGGCAGGATCCGTTCTTAACTACCCGTCTAAAATTTGG
The DNA here is from genome assembly GCA_965247585.1 of Dehalococcoidia bacterium. GTDB lineage: Bacteria > Chloroflexota > Dehalococcoidia > Lucifugimonadales > CBDFHC01. The sequence goes on along the minus strand of CBDFHC010000005.1, from coordinate 384,279 downwards.
TTCTTCCGCATTTTTGACGATGGGCGTCGTGGTGCATTCAAGGGTGCCCTTTGGCCTGACATCTCAGACACTGATTGGCATCCGATGAAGTACGCGTTGGCGTAGCAGTTGAGGTTTGGCTAGGCCATAGCCCAGCCGCTTGATCAGTTTGACCCGGCAGATTTGACCTTTACACTGGGCGGTGCTCCATCGTGTGGTCAAAGCCAACTCGACCACCTCGCAATCCTGACGAAAGCTCCTTGCTACTGATTTAGAAGGTTGTAATGCCGTACTCAGCGCCTTCGCATATTTAAGTGGACCCAACCATTAAGACAGACTACCGGCCGATGTAAGAGCGGATCCAACCTTTCCTGGAATGACTACCGCCCGCTGTTGAGGGTCCCACGTCTCATCCGCTGATGAGCTTACGGCATCCTCTATGTTTGGATCAAACAGTTGAATTGGTGTCCTGTAGCCCAGGCCCTGATGGGGTGGCTGGGTGTTGTAGAACTGGAAATACTCTCCTATCTCCTAAACCCTTCCGGGCCTCCCTCACGCTTTCGTAGACTTTCAGGTACACCTCCTCGTACTTCACCGTGCTCCATAGCCGCTCGATGAAGAGATTATCCAGGTATCGCCCTTTCCCATCCATGCTGCTCCAGGGTTCCAGTGAACGCTTCACTGGTGAACTGGCTCCCCTGGTCGGTGTTGAAGATTTCCGGCCGTCCCTTGCTCAGTGCCCTCTCCAGGGCTGCCACACAGAAGTCGGCGTCCAGGTTATTGGACAGGCGCCAGCTCAACACGTAGCGGTTGTACCAGTCCATGATGGCCACCAGGTATAGGAATCCCCGGGCCATGGGGATGTAGGTGATGTCCGCGGCCCAGACCTGATTTGGCCGGGAGATCTCCAGACCCCGCAGCAGGTAGGGATACACCTTCTGCCTGGGTGCAGGCTGACTGGTCCTGGGACGCCGGTAATGGCCTTCAGCCCCATGGCCGGCATCAGTCTTTGCACCCGCTTCCGGTTCACCCGATGGTCCTGTCCCCTGAGCCACACCGTCATCCGACGCGACCCGTAGAAGGGAGTAGCCATGTACTGGCGGTCCATCAGCTTCATCAACTCCTGCTCATCATGAGAGACGCCGGCGGGCTGGTAGTAGACGCTGGCACGACTCACCTCCAGCAGGGCACACTGCCGCGTCACCGATAGCCTTGGATGCTTACGCTCCACCATTTCCCGCCGCCGTCCTGGGCTTACCGCTCTAACCTGCTCTCCAAGAAATCCCGCTCCACCTTCAGCTATCCTATCTGCTGGTAAAGCTGGGCCATTAGCGCCTCGCTACTCTTCCCTTTCTCTGCCGCCGTACCCGTTGAAGACGGTGCTGGCTCCCTCTAGGAGGGCCTTCCTCCAGGCACGGACCTGGCCAGGATGCACTTCAAACCTACTATCTAGCTCAGCCATCGTCTCCACGCCGCTCAACGCCTCCACCGCCACCTTGTCCTTGAACCCCGCACCATGCTTCCTGCGCCTTTGTGTCATCTCCTGCTCCTCCTTCTGGCTCATTGATTCTAGGAGCAGGATCCGCTCTTAACCACTTGTCTAATTTTTGGGGTCCACCTCACTAAGCCAGGCTTCGAAAGCTTCAACCTCGCCGTGACCGACGATCCGCTGAAACTACTACTTTACCTGGTGCCCCCGTACCAAAAGAGGGTTGGCTTGTACAATGCCTTTCAGCTTCTGCTCCTCAGACCGGGTCAATCTCTGTAAAGGGCGTAATACTAGCTAGTTGAACGACGAAGCACTCTTGGGCGGCGGGCTTTGGGCAGAACGCCAGTGATGTGCCGCATTTCGTCCGTGTCGCTCGGCACCGCTGTAGCCTAGCTGAACGATCTCGTGATAAAGACGTCGCCCGTTATTGCATCCCTCCTCCGAACGCCGGCGCAAATAGGAAAGGAAGGGCGTCACTTTGGAGGGACGCAGCGGCCGGGCTCCGTATACCGGAGGGCAGTCTGCTGCCCTTGACAGTCGTGCCGACGGACGCTCCATCAGATGCGAGACCCCAGACGAACAAATGGGGTGTATCGTGCATGCCTTGGTTCTTCCAGAATCTTGGATGGACCGGGTTTTGGCTCGGGTCCGGCTCGCCGACGAGGCTCAAAGGATCCGGCAGGAGCGGGTCCAGGTAGAGCAGAGGCTCAAGAGGTTGGGGAAGACTTACGTGGACGGCCTTTACTCTGAGGAAGATTACAGGCATGAAAAGCGGTCACTGGAAGAAAGGCTGGAATCTTTAGTGATGTCGGCTATAGATACCGTCCGGGAGGCTGGGAAGCTGCTGGAGGACCTGTCGGCCCTGTGGATGAAGGCCAACCTGCCTATAAACGTCGCCAGATCCTTCTGACCATGCTGGACGCCGTCTACGTGGACGCTTTGGAGGAGATGGCTATCGTGGTCATCCGACCAAAGCCTGCATTTAGACCGCTTTTTGAGATTACTACAACCAGGATTGGCAGCGAGGTGGTCTTAATTAAGGAGCCGCCCCTGGCTCCTCTCGAGCCTGAGGCGGCCGATTCGTGATTGTGGTGGAGACGGGGGAGAGAGCCTGTCTCAGAAGCTTGCTGACGTATGGTATTTGGCCCTTCTCACTTCTGAGTGAGAAGCATGTTACCTCGGGGATTAGGGAGGTGCCGCTGAGGTGCGCTACTCAGCTGCTACCCATTGATGGGCTTGTCCAGTTAGTTAGTGGTGCAAGTGTCGAGAACGAACCAAGCTCCTGCGCGGAACCCCAGACCCGCCAGAGGGTGCGCAGGTTGAAGGCCGTGGCCAGTAGCGCGAACTCGGCTCGTACACTGACCAGGCCGCTCAGCAGGAACGTCCGTGCGCCAAGCTGTTCTTTCAGAATTCCAAAGATCGGCTCGATCAGCCCCTTACGCCGGGCGTAGCATCGCTGGGCCGTATCAGGGCTAATCCAGTGCCGGTGCTTACGGAGCAAGACGTCGGCAGGCCCGATCCACAACGCACGTCCAGCGTGCACGTCTTTGGTGCAAACCCCGTAGACAGGGCAACTGCGACACACGGTCCTTGAGGCACGATAGACTCGGAATGGTCCCGGAACCTTACCGTTGTTCCTGCGGAGACCTCGGAAAGGAAGGCGATGACCTTGCGGGCAGATGTAGGTATCAGTGGTCTTATGGTAAAGAAACCGGTCCTTGAAGTAGGGATCTTGCAACTCCTTGCGGTACCGTTCGGGCATCACCAAGAGTTGGCCTCTGCGCTCACTAGCTTCACGGTTCGCCGCCGCATGATAGCCTCCGTCCGCTAAGGTGACCGGAGCGCGCTCCCCCGTCGTCTCCTCTGCTTGTTGCAGCATGGGCACCAGTTGGCCAGAATCGGCGGCTGTATTCACCACATCAGCAGTTGTAATCACCATACTTTTTCCGGTCGTTGCAACGGTGGGCGACGCCACCGCTTGAGCGTTGTAGCCGGTCACGATTCCTTGCCGGCCCTTCACAAACTGGGCGTCGTAGTCGGTCAGGTTCACACATCTCAGCTTTGGTTGGCAAGTGAGGAGGTACCCTCAATGGGTGTGTAAATAGAAAGGGAGGGCGCTCCGCCCTGCTGGTACAATTTCTCTCCACCCTTGACAATCCGCCAGGCTTTTCAGCTATTTTTCAGCAAAGCCTACTGTTAGGTTTCTCCTCAGGACCACTTGTACTCCAGCCGCGCGTTCTATGAGACCTTGTTTGAGGGCTACAGACTCTTGCACATACACGTCATGCGCTAACCGAATCTGTTCTAGCATCCGAATCACCACCCAACTCATATCAAAGTGCCACCAGGAGAGACCATGTCGAGCGGGCTTCGGAGAGGCATGATGGGTATTGTGGCCTCCTTCACCAAAGGCTAACAACCCAACCGGCCAGAAGTTCGTGCTGCGGTCCTTAGTGTTAAATGGCCTTGAGCCGAATAGGTGGCATACCGAATTGACCGACCAGGTGACGTGATGGGTTAGAAAAACGCGTACCAACCCTCCCCACATGAGGCCGGACCATCCTCCTATCATGTACGGGATAATCAATCCAATCATCCACCATAAAATCGTATACCGGCTTATTAAAACGATCATACGGTCCCGGCTGAGGTCCTCAGCCCAGCACTTTGGGTCAGCCTGACGGTCGGCGAACAACCACGCAAAGTGCGCATGAAAAAATCCTGTCACGGGATTTTTGCTAAGATGCAGGCTGTGCAAATCACCCTGGCGATCAGCTTAGGCGTGATGCAATCTATGATTGGCAACCCAGGAAATAGGTGACCCTTCAAATGACATCGTCCCTAGGATGGTCAGTATCGCCTTCAAGAACCAAGTTGTTTTAAAGCTTCCGTGGGTCAAACAGCGGTGAAACCCTGCGGTCACGCCCAGGGCTATTGGTGCGTACAAACCCACTAGCAGCGCCAAGTCTCTTAAACCCATGAATCGGTCCCAAGATGCAAATACCGCATAGCCTGTCCCAACGAGGGGCCCTACTACCATCACGGCTGTTATGATTTTTCTAAGATCTGTTGACACTTTCCTTACTCTTCATCCTCTCCAACTGAGGTTAGCTCAATAGGCGTGTAATTAAGGTCACGCGTTGACCCCTTCAAAACCAAGCTAATGTTAAAACCTGTGGAAAAACGATTTCCAGGCGAAAGAGGCAGGCGTACCATTCCAGCCGGCTAAAGCAACCACCGGCAAAGGTGGCATGGAGGATACGCCTTGAGGAGAGGATACCAGAGAAAGGACACGAAGCACGAGAGGAAAGAGGTCAGGGACACCATGGAGGACCTCGCCCAGTAAGGAGCCCGTAGGATACTTGAGGCGTCGTTGGTCACGCCTACCGCGCATTCTTCTGCGGCGACACCATCCTCCATGACTGATTGCCTCAGAAATGGAAATCGTCCCTTGATGGATGCCCAGTGAGAGGGTGTCCATAGGGGAGACAACCCCCTCTAAGCCTGTGAACATTTAATCCCTTCGGCATTTTCAGTGTCACGTTGTCCCATATTGCGCGGTCACTACCATGTCATTCCGAGTCCGCCCGTGAGGATTGAGGAATCTGGTAGGGAGGGGAGAGCACATCTAACCCCTGTGCCTACTACCGCTGTGCCACGTCAATTTGTTCACAAACTCTCTGCCAGGAGTCAGAGGGTGTCCCTCAGAAACTAATACCTTGCGGCCGAGGGCCGCAGGCCCGAGGTACCGATGAGCGAGAGCGAATCGGGAGCGGGTGGGAACCACCAACCCATGATTCGCAACCCTCTGTGGTGGCGATACCCATCGCCTTGAGCCATTCTACCCAACCTCCGGCTAGAATGGCAGTCCATTATCACCGGTCCACCGTCTGCTGCTTTAACCGCAGTATCCTATTGAATTCTCTTCAACTGGAGAAACGCCAGTTACAATGTTCCCTGCTCCTAAAAGCGGCCAGGATGCGTCAATGACTCTGCAACGGGCGGTGTTTCTAGACCGGGACGGGACCATTAACTACAACGTCGATTATTGTCGCAGACTGGAAGACTTCCATCTATCGCCTCGGGCCATCGAGGCGGTTAGCGCCCTGAATCAGGCCGGCTTTCTGGTGGTGGTGATTACAAATCAGTCGGGGATCTCTAGAGGCTACTTCTCTGAGGAGATGCTGGGCGCCATACACGACAAACTGCGGGCCGCCATGGTCAAAGGAGGAGCACGAATCGACCGGATCTATCACTGCCCGCACCTGCCGGATCATGACTGCGCTTGCCGGAAGCCTGAACCCGGGCTCCTACATACGGCCAGCCAGGAATTGGGCATCTGCATCGAGGGGTCGTTTATCGTTGGCGACAGTCAATCGGACGTTGCCGCAGGAGCCACCGCCGGATGCCGCACCGTTATGATTGCCAACGGCTTGCCACGCGAAGGGACCATCGACTCACCGGCAGATTACTACGCGGACTCCATTCTGGGCGCGGTGGACTGGATTCTGACCTGGACCTGATTTTAGGCACATCCAGCCCAGAGGCCGTTTAACTTTCCCTTGCACCGGGGCCACGGTACCAGTCTATTATCTCCCCGCTGGAAGCGGCCCAGACCCCGGGGGTGCGCGTGACGTGCTCCAGTGCGCTGTCCAGGAAGCCGATGCGGTGCGGCTGGCCTATGAGCCAGGGGTGCAGGTTTAGCGTCAGCAGCCGGCCACTACCCGCCGCATCGCGGTGGATAGTGTCGAAGGCCTCCTTGATATTCTGGGCGTACCCGTCCACGGGGAAGCGGCGCTCCCAAAGAGTGAATATGGTGTCCAGCTCCAGCATAATAGGCAGCGCGAAAAGCTCTCCCTGGGGCGTGGTTAGAGGGTAGGGCTGCTCGTCGTTGGTCCAGTCGCACACGTATCGGATACCCGCTTCCGCCAGGAGCCCCGGCGTCCGGGTCGATTCGCCGTACTCTGCTCCCAGCCAGCCCAGCGGCGCCGTGCCGGTGGCGTTGGTGATGGAATCGATGGCGCTTCTAATGTACGCCCGCTCCTCGTCCTCTGACATCTGGCTGGTTATCATACGGCTCACCGAGACGCCGTGCCCAATGATTTCACAGCCCCGCTGGAGACAGTGGCGCACCAGGAAGGGGTAGTTTTCCGCGGTGAAGGCATCCATGGCTACGGTGGGCCTGATGCCGTGCTTTTCCAGCACGTCCAGCACCCGAAAGACGCCCACGCGGTGGCCGTACTCCCGGTGTGACAGGCGGGTATAGTCCGGGAAGGGGCGGGGCGGACCTATGCCTCCCGCGTTGGTCGGCAGCTCGAAGCTCCCTTCCGGCGGTTGCCATTCGGCGTGCTCCAGGTTAACTATGACGCACAGGGCAACCCGGGCGTCCCCGGGCCACGTCAAGGTGGGCCGAGTGACAATTGGCGACCATGCATAGTGCTCATGGTCCATTCCGTAGCGGCGTTCCGCTGGCATAACAACCTCGTCGTCTTATCGATTGATCTTTTGGGCGTGGGCCACAGCAGCGTCGTAACAGTTGGCTATGTAGAACTCGGCAATCTCATCGGCGGTGGTCTGCCAGACCCCGTCGTGGGACATAATGTAGTCCAAAACCTCGTCCAGATACCCCACTCTATGAGGCTGGCCGGTGAGGAAAGGGTGAATCGGGAGGCATAGCACCCGGCCGCTCTCTTCGCCCTCTTTGTATAGCTGGTCGAATTGGGCCTTGCATATCCGGGCCCAGTAGCCACCTTCGGAATAGTTGCGAAGTACCAACCCGTCGTTGATCTCCACGGAATAAGGTACCGAGACCAGCTTGCCTGACTTGACCCTTATGGGCACCGGTTGGTCGTCGTGCTGCCAGTCGGTGTGGTAAATGAGGCCCGCCTCGGCCATCAGGTCTGGGGTGCGCTCTGTTCCGGAGATCGCCGGGCCCAGCATCCCCTTGAGCTGCTTGCCCGTGTGCCGCTTCATAGTCTCGACGCAGTCGCGGTAGAACTCCCGCTCCTGCTCCTCGGTGTAGCTGTTGAGGAAGCGGGTGTTATAGATGCCGTGACTCATGAAGTCCCAGTCCCGCTCAATCATTGCGGCGCCCACCTCTGGGAAGTGCTCCAGGACCGCGAAGTTGAGGGAGACGGTACAGCGAATATGGTGCTTATCCAGCACCTCCAACATGCGCCAGAACCCCACTCGGTTGCCGTAGTCGTTGTAGGAATACTGCTGCACGTCAGGGTATGGCATTCGGGGCCAGGGGTCCCGCTGCCCGTCGAAGTCGGGCAGATACTCGTAGTGCTCCACGTTGGGGGCCACCCAAAAGGCCACACGGGCATTGTTCGGCCATTTGATGACCGGCCGGTCGATTATCGGCAAGTAGTCCACGCGATTGGGTGGCAAGGCCATGATGACCGCCTCCTTTTAGGGACTGGTACTCAAGCAACAACCAGGGGAAGTATATCGCTTTGGGGCCGCCTGATTCAGCAGGTGGGTCCCGCTCCGGCTGACTCCAGGGTGGGCGCGCTGGCCTAGGGGCTATTTGGCGCTAAGGGCGGGGCAGGTTGGCGCGGCAGTGCGTTAGCACGGCGGCGTTGACCAGGTTGTCCGGCATTCTACCGTTGAGCACGCTAGCAACCTCTCCTGCGGCGCGCTGCTCCAGCTCCAGCGTCGCCTCCTGTGAGAAGAAAGCCACGTGGGGGGTCACCAGAAGGTTGTCCAGTTGGAACAGCGGGTGGTCGTTGGGGGGCACGGCGTCCACCAGCACGTCCACCCCGGCGCCGGCGATCTCACCGTCCTTGAGGGCGTGGTAGAGGGCTTCCTCATCTATCAGCGGACCCCGGGCGGCGTTGATTAGAAACGCCTCGGGCTTCATCATTCCCAGCTCTGCGGCGCCTATCAGGTTCCGCGTCTGCTCCGTCAACGGGCAATGGAGAGTAACGAAGTCCGACTCTTTGAGCAGGGTCGGCAGGTCCACCATCGTAGCGCCAAGCTGGGCGCCAGCCTCGGCAGCTACGTAGGGATCGTAAGCCAGTACGTCCAGCCCAAAGGGCTGGACCTTGGCGCAGACGGCGCGGCCTATGCGGCCCAGGCCGATGACGCCTAGCTTTTTACCCCGCAGCCGCATCATCCGCAACGTGAGGGGCTGAGCGCCCCAGCCCCTGCTCTTCACCGAGCGGTCGAACAGCACTATGCGGCGGTTCCAGGCGTGCAGCATGGCCATGACGTGGTCCGACACTTCGTCAACGCAGTAGTCCGGGACGTAGGTCACGGCGATGCCCAGCTCCGTGGCGCAGTCCACCGCTATGTTGTCCACGCCCACGCCGCAGCGGCCCACGACAACGCACTTATCCGCGGCTCGTAAAACAGTTTCAGTGACCTGGGCGAAGCAGGTCATAATGCCGTCCACGTCTTTTGCCAGGGAGGCAAGGGTGTCTTCGTTGCCATTCGGGGCCACTATCAGCTCCGCGCCGGCGCTTGCCAGAACTGCGCGCTCGGGCTCCACCGAAGGCCAAACGTAGTCGGTCAAGAGGACTTTCTTGGTCACTGCTTACTCCTCGCCAAGTGCGGGCTTTCGGATTTGTGCCCGGATGGCGGCTAGCTGATGCCGGTTTCCATTGGCTTGAACATACAGCCTTCTACGAAGATGTCAAAGAAGTCTGGTGTGGTCTCCAGCTCAACGTGCTGGATTTGGCGGACCATCTCCTCCATCCGCTGGCGGAGAGGGCCGGATATCAGCATGATGGTGGCACCTTCCAGCGAGGCGTTGCCCACCTTGACGATTCGCTCCGGCGGGACGTTGGCGATGAAACCAATGTCCACCGCGTTGCCGACGTCCACGTAGTTGGCGAACGCGCCCGCGAGGTAGAGCTTTTGAACGCGGTCCACCGGGAGGCCGTAGCTGCGCAGGAGTATGAACTGGCCGCAAAAGTTGGCTGCTTTGGCCTGGGCCAGCGCGCTGACATCGGCGCGCGATAGTGTCATTCCCTGGTCCGGCGCGAAACAGAAGTCCTGACCGCCGTTCCTAAACGCGCCAAGCTGGTTCATCTGGCCGGTGACGCGGAGCTGGGCCAGCAGGTCCACTAACCCTGAGCCGCAAATGCCCTGGGGTTCCTGGTCTCCGATGGTCTTGTACCGGACCTGGTCGTCAACGATTTGGATCGACTCTATGGCGCCGTCGTAGCCGGGCATACCGTAGCGCACCTCGCCGCCCTCGAAGGCCGGTCCGGCTGGGCAGGACGCCGCCATCAGCCGTTGCCTGTTGCCAATCACAATCTCGGTGTTGGTGCCCACGTCCACCAGCATCACCACCTCTTCCTCTTCGTCCACGCCCAGGGCCAGCAGATCGGCGGCGACATCAGCGCCCACGTGGCAGCCGATCAAGGGGCCGCCGTAGACGTTGGCCTCCGGGCAAATGCGCAGGCCCAACTCCTTCGCCGTGGCGTTGAGCGCGGTGGACTGGACCAGGCCTTTTTCCTGCTCCAGCTCGGTGGTAGACTTGTACGGCTTCTCGCCGATGGGCTGGACGTCCAATCCAAAGAACAGGTCTCGTATTGTGGTGTTACCAACGACGACGACCTCATAGATAAGGCGGCGATGGATGTGGAGACGGCGCACCATGTCGCCTATCTCGTAGTTAATGGCGGAGAGCATTACCTGCCGCAGCTCTCCCTGATAGGGGCCGCCGTCATAGGAGATGCGGTGCATGATGTCGCTGCCACCGAAGCGCTGTGGGTTTTCGAAGGAGGCGGTGTGGACGATGTCGCCATTTTCCAAATTAACCAGGTTCATGACCACGGTGGTGGTGCCCATGTCAATGGCCAATCCGAAAATGTTACGGCGGTATTGGTCTATACGTCCGCCACGAAAGTGGACCTGCTCCCCCTGGCGGACCGTTAGGGGTTTGAGATCAACGCCGCGCCGGATAGAGTGAGTCAGTATGCGAGGCTGGCGGCGAAGGACTGAGAACTCAACGTCGGCGTTGTCGTCCTCAATCCTGGCCTGGCAGGCTAACCGGAAGCCATCGCGAAGGAAGCTTTCTGCCTGGGTGGGCGCGGTGATCGCTGGGCCGCCCCGGCGCACCTCCACGATGCACTCATGGCATTCACCCCTCCGGCTACAAGATGTCGGCACCCGCACACGGGCCTCGTCGGCGTAGTCGAAGAGCGTCTTACCGGCCACCAGTTCCATCCGGCGGCCACCGTGGAGAAGGGGTGACATTGCCGTATTGTATCACTGGGTAGGCCTGTGCCCATCAGCGCGGGATGCCCATGGCTGCCAGCAGCACTGGCTGGGAGGCCCGGAAAACGAACGGTTGTAGCTAGCTCTCCCAGGCGGAGCGGTAGTCCAGATCATCGCTGCCGGTGCAGATGAACAGCTCGCCGCCGGTGCTGTCGATAAGCTGGTTGCGGCAGAGGAAGGCGGCGGTGCAGCGGTCCTGGGCGTTCTTGTAGAGGCAGCGCCGCGTCGAAACCTTGTCGGCGGTATCCGCTATGCCGGCGAAGATCTGTTGAAGCCGGGCCATGCTGGCCCGGTACTTTTGGTTGTCTACAGTCTGGCGCATGGTACGGGTCTGCTTAACTGCTGGCGGCCACAGTTTCTTGGATGTCCTCTGCGCCGATCAACCGTCTGGCGAGCGCCACGCAGTCCATGGCGTCCTTCCCGTAGCCATCGGCGCCCATGTCGTCGGCAAACTCCTGATTGAGCGGGGCGCCGCCAACCATTATCTTGACCTCGTCGCGGAGTCCGGCCTCCTCGAAGGCGTCTATGGTCTTGCCCATGTTGGGCATAGTGGTGGTGAGAAGAGCCGACAGGCCCAGCACCTGGGCGCCGTGCTCCAGCACCGCGTCAATGAACTCGTCTGGCTTGGTGTCCACGCCCAGGTCATGGACGGTGAAGCCGGAGCCCCGGAGCATCATGATGCAAAGGTTCTTGCCGATATCGTGGAGGTCTCCCTTGACCGTGCCCATGACCACCGTGCCGATGGGTTCGATGCCCGCGGCGGAGAGAATGGGGTCCAGGTACGCCATACCGGCCTTCATGGCCCGGGCGGCCACCAGCACCTCAGGGACGAAGATGATGTTGTCCCTGAACTTGATGCCTACGATCGCCATGCCGGCAATGAGGCCGTCGTCCAGGATAGTATTTGCGTCGAATCCGTCGTCAAGGGCCTGACGTGTAAGCTGGTCGACTTCCTTGTTGCCGCCGATGATGAGCTTGTGGGCGATCTCCTGCATCAGAGGGTCGGTGTCGTGGAACAGGTTGAGAATATGCCTTCGCTCGGACGGCTTGGAGATGTACTGCATCTCCTGCTCCAGAGCATCGTTTACTACCGGCATTTGGGAAATCCTTCAGCTAGGTGTGTCACGCTTCCTGGTAACCGTCAGGACAGGAGCGTAGTAACGTACTTATAAAGCGATGCCGGTTCCACAGAAGTCTTGTTCCCTACAATCCGTACCGCCAACGCTCCCACCGCATTCCCTATAAACCCCACGAGCTCCGTGGGTAGGCCCGCGGCCACGCAGGCGGAGGTCATGGCGAACACCGAGTCTCCTGCTCCTACCCGGTCCACCACCTCCTTGGAGAAGACAGGTATGTGGAACGGTTCCGCCCCTGGGGTCACCACCATCAATCCTTGGTTCCCCAACGTGACTACCATGGACTGGCAGCCCAAACGCCCGCAGAGCCCCTCAGCTATCTGTTCCAATCCACCAAACTTGTCTCCGCTTGCTAGGCGTAGCTCCGGCCCATTTACGCAGACATAGTCGGCTCTCGGATACTTTGTGATCAGGTTGAACCCTGTGTTGGCGCTGTTTGTTTGCGTCATCACCGCCAGGAACTTCGATCTCTCGGTTACCGTTTCCACCAGCCTGGGGCCAATTGTCCCGTGCCCGAAATCTGCGGCCAATACTAGGTCGTACTCCTCCGCCGCCTCCCCCACGTGGCTACAGACCTCGGCCTCCGCTGGACCGGGCAAATTTGCGTCGTCCATGAAACAGATCTCGAACATCTTGGAAAAGTAGTCAACATCCACAAACCGCCGCTTCACCGTGGTCGGTGCGTCGTCCCGGTAAACAAACCGCGGCCTTACGTTGGGCTTCAAATGGCTTCGGACAAAGTCCTCACGGGAGTCCTGGCTTCCCAGGCACGTCACCAAGTCCACTTGCTCACAGAATCCGGCCAGATGGTTGGCGACCGCCAACACCCCTCCGGCCATCGTATCTTCCCCAATGTATTTGGTAGTTATTACGTTTTCCTTCAGTGACTTCCCCATCGCCCGGCAATAATGGTACTCGTCCACTATCGTGTCACCGATCACCAGGATCTTCAGCTTTGCCAACTTTTTCAGATCCGCAATCACATCTCCGGAGGTCCAATTCCCCCGGAAATACTCAAGGAAGGTCACCGCATCGTCCGGAAACACGTCGAAATGCGTGTTGATCAGACTGGTCGAACTGAATCTTATCTCGTCGGTAAACCGGATCTGTCCTCCTACACTTCGCACCGCTTCCTCTTCAGCACTTATCTTTCCGGTGAGGTCCTGTTCCGGATCACGGTAATCGCTGCCCTTTACATAAACATTCGGCTTCAGAAGCCGGATCGTGTTCGCCGCATCCGGCCATTGATTGATGGCCACGTAGTCCACGTACTCCAACGCCGCTATGCTCTCCGCCCGTAGCCGCTGATCGAATACCGGCCTTCCTGGCCCTTTTCCCACATGCTCGTCCTGGGTCACCGTCGTCACTAGCACGTCCCCCTCCCGCCGCGCCGCCTGAAAGTGGCGAATGTGACATGGATGGAGCAGGTCAAATACTCCGTGGCATTGGACGACGGTTCTTCCCTCTGACTTCAGCCCTTGGATGATCGTCGCCAGTTCGTCCAGGCTTCTGATCTTCCCATCGATTCCAACTGTTCCCATCTGATTCTCACTCGGTGCCTTTTTAGGATTAAGTCGCTCTACGCCGTCTCGCTCCTGCTGCCGAGGCAACATTCGCTAGATCTTCTCTGGTCCCAGATGTCTGAACCACTCCTTGGTCGCCTTGGCTATCCCCTCTGGTGTCCACACCGGCGCGTCTCTCCAGGTCTCGATATTCGACGTCATCACTTCAACCCCTTGCTCGAAAGACACCTTCGGCGCCCAACCCAGCATTCGCTTTATCTTTGAGATATCCGCGTGCGTCCTGTCCGGCTCTCCCGGGCGCTTCGGCACATAGACCACCTCACCGCCCAGCAACTCCACTAGACGGTTGATCGTCGAAGGTTGGCCTTGGCCTACATTGAGCACCTCATTTTGAATGTCGCTTTCTGCAGCCATCACCAACGCTTCCACCACGTCAGAAACGAAAGTGAAATCTCTAGACTGCGTGCCGTCCCCCACCACCGTGAACGGCAAGTTGTTAAGTTTTTGGGCCAGGAAGACGCCGAATACCGCGCCGCACACCCCTGACGTCCTGGACCGGGGCCCGTACACGTTGAACAGCCGCATAGACACCACGGGGAGCTTATAAATGTGGTTCCAGTGCAGGGCGTACTCTTCTCCCAGGTACTTCGTCAGCGCGTAAGGGTACTGTGGCCGGATTTCCGCCGTCTCAGGTGTCGGCACTATGTCAGGCAAACCGTAGCACGAGCTGGAGGCGGCGTAAACGAAGCGCGTCACACCTGCCCCTCGCGCCGCTTCTAGCACATTCACAATCCCATCAACGTTAGCGCTATGGTATTCCAGCGGGCGCTCTATGGACGGCACTATATCCGCGCGCCCCGCCAGATGAAAGACCCAGTCCGCCTCCTCCATACCGGTCCTAACGTCATCGAAGCTCGAGATGTCAACCTGCTTCAGCGTCAACTTGGGGTTTTGCCCATGGTCCGCCAGGTTGGCGGAGCGCCCCGTATGAAGGCTGTCCAGGACCACCACTTCATGCCCCTTATTCAGCAGCCGGTCCACCAAGTGGCTCCCAATGAACCCTGCCCCTCCGGTGACAACGCACCGCACCATCAGCGCCCAGCCATAACGGTAATCAGCTTCGCGGAGACATCTGGACCGGTGGCCCTTTTCTCGCCCTCCATCTCCCCGGGCCCCCCTGGCCCGCAGCCGTAACACCGTGCCTTACTAAACATAATCCTCTTCCATTGCTGAAAGGAAGCTGTCTAACCTTCTGAATTCGACAGTGGTAGATGATATCACAGCGTGTTGGCAATCAGCACAAGTGGGACAGATTAGGACCCGAGAAGGTTATTATTATGAAGAGCTGCGTGGGAGCTCCCTGAGGGTCTTGTTGTAGCGTCTTCGCCGTTCTAACGTCTGGACCTGCACCTCCTTTCTCCGTTGGAGGATCTGCTCCCGCCTTCCGTTGAGCATGTCTGCGGGCGTCACGTTGCCCAGCGCCTTGTGATAGCGTCGGTAGTTGTAGTAGGCCACGAAGGCGGCGATTGCTGCTTCCAGGGCAGAAGGCATCTCGTAGGGGACCTGTTTGACGTCCCGCTTGATACTCTGGTGATAGCGCTCGATCTTGCCATTGGTCTGAGGGTGGAACGGCGCGGCCAGAATGTGCTTGATTCCCACCAGGTGCAGGTAGTCTCTCAAGCCACGGGACACATAACCTGAGCCGTTATCGCTCAGCAGGCTGGTCCGGTCGGCCACTGGGACCTCAGTCATGCCGGTCTTGTCCACGGCCTCTTGGACCACCTCGATGAGAGAGTCGGTGGTCATGTCCTGCTGGAGCTTGTGGGCCAGTATGAAGCGGGAGTAGTCGTCCATCACGGTGACCAGGTAGTAGTAGCCCCAACCGATCACCTTGAAGTAGGAGGCGTCGGTAGCCCACATCTGGTGAGGGCCGCTGGTCTTGCGATGGTACTCTTTGCCGGCCTTGAGCTGCATCTCGGGTGACTTCACAAGACCTTCTCTGCACAGGATGCGATACACAGTGGACTCGGATACAGCGAAGGCCAGGTTGTCTGTAGACCACGCTGCCAACTGGCGGCTACTTAGCTCCGGCATCTCCCTGGCCGCTTCCAGGATCGACCGTTCCTCCTGAGGTCTAAGGCGGTTCCACGGTGGAGCGCTGGCTCCAGGTCGGTCCTCGAGACCTTGTTGATGTTGTTGTCGCATCAACCACCGATAGTAGGTGCTCTTGGGAACACCCAGGTCTCTGAGCACCCGACGCTTGGCCAGCGGTGATGCGGCTACACTGGCCAGGACCGTCGCCTTCTCAACGGCGCTCATCCGCTGGTACCGACGCCGTTCTGGGGCATTGGTATGGCCGTTTTTTTCAGACGGTAGACCTCGATGGATAGCTCGGCTACCAGCTGCTTGAGCTCGCCGTTCTCCCGCTTGAGATCCTGGATCTCCTGCCGGGTGGCATCGCGCACCGTGTCACGGGACAGCCGCTCCCTGCCCGCCTCCATGAACTCCTTGGTCCACGAGTAGTAGGAGTGGGGCTTGATACCCTCCCGCCGGCACAGGTCGTTCACGGTGACCTCGCGGCGGAAGCCCTCCAGCACGATACGGATCTTCTCTTCCGGGGTGTATTTGCGCCGGGTAGCCGCTCTAACTCGTCGAACGAAGGACCTAGTCTGCTCCGACCGTTGATCGGCGGCCTCGGCCTTGCTGGCGTCTGACTGGGACATCGCTGCTCCTTTCATGAGGTACTCTACCCTCACTTCAGGAGCTCTCACCACTCTCAGACTCTCGGGTTTTCTACCCCTCTCACGTGTCCCATTATCGCTGACGGTCTACAGTCTGACCAGGCTGCGCTACTTGGCAAGGGCCGGAATACTTTGTCTGGGCGGCACCCACCATCGCCTCCTGATCATGGCTCTCCCATATGTGGGTGAGCAGCAGGCTCCCAACATCAGCTTCCGCGGCTGCCATTCCCGCCTCCATCGCTGTCATGTGGCCTCGCTCCACGTCAGCGGCTGGTTCGTCCGTCCCGTGAGTAGCCTCGCACAAGAGCAGCCCGCACCCTTGAGCAAAAGCCACCAGCGAGTCACACAGGCAGGAGTCGCCTGAGTAAACCAAAGAACCCCGGTCACTTTCAAGCCGCATAGCGTAGCTGGGAATATAGTGTTGCATCTGTTGGAAGGTGACCTGGAGACCAGGCAGATAAAGAGGGAGCTCCGGCTGGTATTCTTCTATGTCAAACACATCACACGGGAAACCCATCCCCAGGATTTCCAGCATCTCTGAAAGCCGTGCGCCATCCCCTGGAGGCACCCACACCTTGAGATGCGTGTCCCGTACAAGTCGAGGCGCCACTTTGAGAAGATATCCCAAGGGAGCAAGATCAAGCCAGTGGTCGGTGTGCAAGTGCGAAATCACGATCCCAGTGAGGCTCTGCACCGCCTGTCTGAATCCAGGAGTGGATACTACCCCCGTGCCAAAGTCCAGGACCAGGGAAGTATCGCCGGAAGAGACCAGATAGCCGGATGAGGCCCCTCCAACGCTGGGGCAGGCTGCGCCGTTGCCCAAGATAGTCAACTCCAAGGCCGAATGCTCCTTCCTTCCTTATCCACATGTGCTCCCAAGCATCAGCACAACTCAGTCCATCAAAACATCCTGAAGCTTTTACGGGCATCATTCCCTGCTATCAGAAAAGGCTGGGGTGAGTGAAACCAAGCAGCCAACTATCAGTCCAACAGGGAACTAAAATATAAACGTTCCAGGATTGGGCCTCAAGAGGTGCACTTCCATGGTAACACTCGCGCTGCTCCCTTGCCGTCCCATCCCTCAAAGGTCCCTTGATTGAGGACAAGGTCCCACCATCTCGGTCGGCCGCTATCCCCTGAACGGCATCAGAAAGTTGATTCATCGAGAAATCAATCGCCGGGCCACCGGACACCGCTGCGGTTGCTTGACCCAAAACGGAGGGATGTGTATGCGAGCCAGCGGGAGAGAGCACCCCGAAAAATCGGGTGGTAGTTCTTCCGGCAACGGTGGGGTACGCTCTTAATTTCGACCAACCTCTGTCTTCCAAAAAGTTAGACAGGTGATGAAGAGCGAGTCCTGCTCCTAGGATCTAAGAACCAAAAGAAGGAGCAGCAGATGACACCGGGAAGGAAGAAGCGCGGTTCGGGATTCAACGTCAGGGTGGTGGTGTGGGGCGGGGAGACGGTGTCCGAGTTGGCCAGCGTGTTTGAGGTATACCCCAGCCAAGTGCCTTCTTGGAGAAAGGCGCTGTGCATGAACGGCCCACCGCTTTCCTCGCTCACCACACCCATCCCCATGCCTGATCCCGTCGCAAATACCAAAATTCTCTCCCCCTATCGAGGGGGAGACTAAGAGGGGGTGCGAACCCCCCTCTTAGTCCCATACCCGCTGTCGCCACTCGCAACCGCCGTGGCAGATTCCCTCGCAACTAGACCTTCCGGATTCTCATCCCCGCTCACCCGGAGACGCTCTGGCGATAGGCCTAATACACCCTATCCGCGCGTCCAACCGGCTCATCCTGAGGCCCTCGAAGGCCGAGCCCATACCGCTTCCTTCCCGGCCAGTGGGAACGCGTGGGCGCCACCAACCTTCGATTCGCAGTCCCTGGTGTCTCCATCCCAACCCCCATGACTGATTGTCTCCAACAGAGACTCTACTCAACCCCCCGGCTGCGTCGCCGCTCCTTCCAGCGTCGGCCCTGTGCCTACCTTGATCACGCTCACCAGCACCGCCCCCACCAGGAAAGACGCCGCGCAAATCCCCAGCAGCACATAGTAGCCTAAGTCCTCTCCTTGCCTGTTCAACACATCAATCGCAATCCCCCCCAGCTTCGCCACCGCCAATCCGCCCAAAAGCACCAGATTGGCGATCCCCAGTTGCAGCGCCGGCCACCGGGCGGACACCATATCCGTTATCATCGCCCGCCCCGCCGTCATGAATATCCCCACCGCCACCCCCAGCGGCACCCCTATCATAATCACGTGCGTCAGGTTCGTTGCGAAGAAGAAAAGCAGCGCCCCAACGCTCCCCAGCACCGCGGAAAACAGTAGCAGCGGCCGCCGGCCAATCCGGTCCGCCAGCACCCCTGCCGGGTACAGCGAAAGCAGCACCGCAACCCCCACCACCACCGCCAGGATCCCCACCGCCGAGGCCGGGTTCTCCAGCTCCACTACGTCTTGAAGGAAAAACAGCGTGTACGTTTGTAATATCCCGCCCGCCAGCGTGAAAAAGAACCCCGCCCCCAGTATCCACGGCAACTGTGGGTGCGCCCTGGACTCCCTTTGCGCTGCTGGCGTTTCCCCAGTCCCGTTGCGCGGCGGCGCGTCCTTTACGCTCAACACCGTCCACACCATCGTCCCCGCCAGCATCCCCGTTGGCAGCGCCAACGCCAGCCACAGCCACATGTCGCGCTCATTGACCGTGTGGTGGTCCATCAGCAGCCCCGTCAGCAACACGAACACCACCGCACCTCCTGCCCCCGCCACCGCCCGGGTCGACACCACCCTCCCCCTAAACCCCTGCGGCACCTGGTCCTTCACCATCGCGTCATACGGGCTCTGCGCCACGTTGGCGCTCATCTGCACCAGCACCGCCGCCGCCACCAGCCAGCCGTAGCTCCCCGCCAGACCCAGCCCCGCCATCAGCAGCACCGCCATCAGCCCACCCGCCGCCACGTACGGCCTCCTGCGCCCCCATGATAGGTTCGTCCTGTCGCTCAGGTAACCCACCGCTGGCTGCACCAGCATCGCCGTGGCCATCCCCGCGAACGTCAGAATCCCCAGGTACGTGTTCTTCAGCGATTCCGGCGCCAGGTCCAGCACCCGCATGGGCAGGATAATCTGACCCAGACTCGTGGAAAGCGCCGCCAGCCCAAACCCCATCACGCTGAGGTTCACGTAGTCCACCAGTCTCAGTGACGCTGGTCTGGTAGTTGTAGCGGCCATTCCCTTCTTCCGGCTAAACTTGGCAACGTAGTATAAGCCACGCCGTCCCAGTTTCGTAACACCTGTTGCACCCTCCCTTCTGCAGCCCCTCCAATCCGCCTCTTATTATCCTCTCCCCATTTCGAGGGGTAGACTTACAGAGGGGGTGCGCTAACCCATCAGCCAGACACCACCCTGCAAAACTGTTACCCATGTCCCCGGTTTAAGTGTCACTCATCTCTCTGCTTGCACAGGGGGTTGTTCCGTCCGCTCCTGGTCTCCGTTGCCTTCCTCCACTGTGCTTCCTACAATACCTCCTATCTCCTCTATCTCCTCAAAAACAGCTTCTTGTGTCTCCAACCGCAATAGGAGGATGCAGGGAACCTGGCTGGCGCTGCCGCGAGTCTGAAGGTGTCCCTCAGGAACAAACTTTATGAACCTTTCTGGGCGGGTGTGTGGGCACCACCAACCAGTGATTTGCAACCCTTCGTGGTGGTCATTCCCATCGCTATGACCCATTACCCTGAAACCTCAAAATAGGAGACCACCGTTGCAACAAGCCGTCCAACAGGCCCTGGCCCAAGACCTCACCATTGACATAACCACCACCGGCCGCAACTCCGGGCGGCCCAGACGCATCGAGATCTGGTTCCACACCGTGGACGGTCGCCTCTACATCACCGGCTCCCCGGGTCGCCGTGACTGGTACGCCAACATCCTGGCCCAGCCCCGCTTTACCTTCCACCTCAAACGCTCCGCCCGGGCGGACATCCCCGCCCTCGCCACCCCCGTGCGCGACCCGGCGATTCGCCGCGCCGTCATACAAGAAGTCATTCGGCAGCGCCACATCTCAGCAGACCTTGACGACTGGGCCGGCCGCAGCCCCCTGGTGGAAGTGGCTTTGCAAGACGCCTGATGCCTCACCCTTGTCCTAGCCCCGCAGCCCGCTATAATATCCCCAGCCACAGAACAACCTTAACAAGAGGTAAAACCATGGCCGACGCCAGAGTTGATACCATCGTTCGCGGCGGTAAAGTCGTCTCCTCCTCCGAGGCCTACGACGCCGCCATCGCCATCAAGGGCGAAAAAATCGTCGCCATCGGCCCCGAGCACCTCCTTCCCCCGGCGGACCGCGTCATCGATGCCGAGGGCAAGTTCGTTCTCCCAGGCCTCATTGATTGCCACGTCCACCTCGACTACGGCGATAACTTTGCCACAGGCGCCACCGAGGCCGCCTACGCCGGCCTCACCACCCTCGTCCCCTTCGGCAACTACAATGTGGAGACCGATGAGCCCCTTGACGCCGCCATCCATCGCCACCGTGAGGACATTGAGGCCAACTGCGTCGTTGACTTCGGCTTTCACTACATCCTCCAGAACCGTCCCTACATCCTCAAAAGCATCCCCAAGGCCATGGAGCTGGGCGTCAAGTCCTTCAAAATGTTCATGACCTACAAGAAGAACCCCAACCGCATGTGCGAGGACGACTTTATTTGCGAAGCAATGGACCTCGCCGCCAAGGGCGATGGCCTCATCCAGCTCCACTGCGAAAGCGGCAACATCATCGAATACCTCGAAAACAAGCTCATCGATGAAGGCCACGTCCACCCCACCGACTTCCCTCGCGCCTGTCCCATCTGGGCCGAGGAAGAGGCCATCAACCGCGCCGTCAACATGGGCCGCGCAACCAACTGCCCCATCTACGTCGTCCACCTCAGCTCCGAGCCTGGGCTGGAGCGCATCAAACGCGCCCAGGGCGAAGGCCAGCGCGTCTGGACCGAGACCTGTCCTCAATACCTCCTGCTCTCTGACGAAAAGCTCGCCGAGGTCGGCCCCCTGGCCAAAATCGGACCGCCCCTCCGTCCCAAGGACGGCCCCAACCAGCCCGCTCTCTGGCGCGGCCTGGAGCAGGGCTACATCTCCGCCGTGGCCAGCGACCACGCCCCCCACAAGAAGGAATCCAAAATGGTCGGCTGGGACAACATTTTCGTCACCCCGGAGGGCAAGTCCGTCCCCTTCGGCGCCCCGGGCATCGCCACAATCGTCCCCCTCACCTACTCCGAAGGCATCGTCAAACGCGGCCTCCCCATCTGGTGGCTCGCCCGCTCCATGTCCGAAAACCCGGCCCGAATCTTCGGCCTCTACCCCCGCAAAGGCGTCATCCAGGTGGGCTCCGACGCCGACCTTGTAATCTGGGACCCCCAGGGGGACCGCGTCATCTCCCACAAAGACCAGCAAAGCCACTCCGGCTTCACCCTATTCGAGGGCTGGAACGTAACCGGCAGGCCCTGGATGTCCCTCCTTCGAGGCCAGGTCCTTCTGGAAGACGGTAAAATCCAGCAGAAGCCCGGCTACGGCAAATTCCTGGAGTGCGGCCCTCCACGCTCCCCCCTCGCCGGCTCCGTCCGCTAACCTGCGGCCAAGCCACGTTCTGGCGCGGCTAGGACCTAAGTTCAGGGTTATTCTTCCGGGCCATCGCACACAGGAAGGTGCAGGGAACCCAGGTTCCCTGCCGGGAGTTTGAGGGTGTCCCTCAAATAGTCTTTATGAACCTTCCGGGGCGGGATGGTGGGAACCACCAACCTGTGATTTGCAGTCCTTTGCTATATCTGAACCAATCGCCATGACTGATCACCTCGGAAACAACGCCGTCCCTTTTTCATGGGCACCTAGCAAGGGAGAGTGCAGACGGGCGGAGCCTCTCTGTCAGGAGCCTGAGGGTGTCCCTCAAATAGTCTTTATGAACCTTACTGGGCGGGAAGGTGGGAACCACCAACCTGTGATTCGCATTCCTTTGCTATATCTGAACCAATCGCCATGACTGATCACCTCGGAAATAACGCCGTCCCTCTTTCATGGGCAACTAGCAATCGGGAGTGCAGAGGAGCGCAGCCTCTCTGTCGGGAGTTTGAGGGTGTCCCTCAAATAGTCTTTATGAACCTTACTGGGCGGGAAGGTGGGAACCACCAACCTGTGATTTGCAGTCCTTTGCTATATCTGAACCAATCGCCATGACTGATCACCTCGGAAATAACGCCGTCCCTCTTTCATGGGCAACTAGCAATCGGGAGTGCAGAGGAGCGCAGCCTCTCTGTCGGGAGTTTGAGGGTGTCCCTCAAATAATCTTTATAAACCTTCCGGGGCGGGATGGTGGGAACCACCAACCTGTGATTTGCAGTCCTTTGTGCTAGTGACACCAATCGCCACCGCTAACTCCGAAGCTAATAGAGTTAGCAGAGCCGAAAGAGCGCCCCTCAGCTATAATGCAATTACGGACAACCAAGGAGACACAAAAATGACTGACTACCTGGACACCCTGGCTGACTTCTCTGCAACTATAACCTACGAGGGCCTCTCCCCCACCGCCAGGGCCGCCGCCAAAGACGTCGTCATGGACACCCTCGGCGCCATCCTCAGCGGCAGCACCCTGCCTGAAAACGCCAACCTGGCCCGTTTCGCCTCCACCCACACCAACGGCGGCCGGTCCACCCTACTGGGCCACCCGTTGCAATCCCTCTCCACCATGGCCGCCCTGGTCAACGCCACCGCTGGCGTCTCCCAGGAGATGGACGAAGGTAGCCGCCTCGGCGGCGGCCACCCCTCCATCCACGTCCTCCCCGGCCTCCTCGCCGTCGCTGAGGAGATGGACGTCAGCGGCCAGCGCTTCCTCGAAGCCCTGGTGGCTGGATACGAGGTCTGCTCCCGCCTTGGCGGCGCCACCGTACCCCACTGGAACGTCCACTCCCACGGCATCTGGGGCACCCCCGGCACCGCCGCCGCCGTGGCCCGCCTCATGGACCTGAGCCCCCAGGACACCCGACAGGTCATCAGCCTCTCCGCCTCCATGAGCCCCGCCAATAGTTGGACCCCCTGCTTCGAGGGCGCCACCGTGCGAAACCTCTACCCCGGCCGCTCCGGTATGCAGGGCATCCTCGCCGTCCACGCCCAGCGCTGCGGCTTCACCGCCATCACTGACGGCCCAACAGACGTCTACTCCACCATCCTCGCCGAAAGCTTTGACGGCCAGCAGACCGTCTCCGGTTTAGGCTCAGACCCCCTCCGCATCGAACACAACTACTTCAAGTTCCACGCCTGCTGCCTCCACAACCACGCCCCCCTCGACGCCGTCGGCGCCCTCGCCTCCAACGAACGCATCGCCGCCCGTGACGTCGACTGGATAAAGGTGACCACCAACCCCATGGGTGAGCGGCTGGCCGGTGATTACCCGGACACCATGCTCTCCGCCAAGTTCCACATCCCCTACGCCGTCGCCGCCTCCCTGGTCAAGGGCCGCACCGACATCTCCGTCTTCGAGCCGGACGCCATCGCCGACCCGGAGATACAACAGCTCGCCCAGCGCGTCACGTTGGACTCGGACCCCGAAATGAACAACCGCCGCAACGACTACCCTAGCGCCCGGGTGTCCATCGGCCTCAAGGATGGCCGCACCGTGTCGCGTGACGCCAACACCCACCACGGCGACTACCTCAACCCTCGCCCCCATGAGGAGCTGGTCGACAAATACCTCCGTCTCTCCGCCCGCGCCATCCCCGAAGCCCAGTCTAAAGAGGCCCTGGACCTCATTCGCCGCCTCGAAGAGCTCCCCAACCTCCGCACCCTCACCGCCCTCCTATCCCCCCGCTAACCGACTGCCCCCCATCCAATTCATCCACCCCGAAACAGGAGAGTGCAGGGACCCCAGGTTCCCTGCCGGGAGTCTGAGGGTGTCCCTCAGAAAAGCATCCCCCCTAAATCCCCCGCGCCCCTGGCATCACCTCCGCCGCGAACCGCTCCATATCCTCCAGGTGCGCCTCCAGCCCGCTCTCGTCGAAGCCTATCACCAGGTGCTTCACCCCTACCCCTGCGAACTCCCGGATATCCTCCGTAATCTGCTCCGCGTTGCCCACAAACGGCGCCGAGTGGCCGTCCCGCGTCAGCCGGTACTGCGCCGGACGGTACGCCACCTCCACCGCGCCGGGGTCCCTGCCACGCTTCTCCGTCTGCGACCGCAGCCGCTCCACTGCCTTCCCCAGCCTCTCGCTGGTGTCCATCGGAAACGATGGATTGGACCCGAACGGGTACCACGCGTCGCCGAACGTCGCCGCTCGGCGTATCGCCCTCCGGCTCTCGCCGCCCACCCAGATCGGCGGGTGAGGCTTCTGCACCGGCTTGGGCAGGAACTGGATCCCGTCTATGTCGCAGTACTTCCCGTGGTACGTCGGCCTGTCCTGGCTCCACATCGCCTTAAACGCCTGAATATAGTCGTCCGTCATATCCCCCCGCTCCTCGAAGGGCGGAAGCCCCAGTGCCTCGAACTCCTCCCTCATCCAACCTGCCCCTACCCCCAGCGTGAACCGCCCCTTGGACAGCACGTCAATCGTTGTCACCACCTTCGCCGCCAGCAACGCCGGCCGATACGGCACAATCATCACGCTGGCCACCAGCCGGATCCGGCTCGTCGCCCCCGCCAGGAACGCCAGCGTCGTAAGCTGCTCCTTCACCTCCCCCGCGGCCACCCCCGCCCAAGACCCGTCCGGGCTGTACGGGTACGGCGCCGTAACCTGGTTGGGCACCAGCACGTGGTCCCCCATATAAAACGCGTCGTACCCTAGCTCCTCGCCCCGCTGCACCACCTTCACCAGCGCATCCGGGTCGCCCAGCGGGCCCCTTCCGACTATCGCAAATCCGAACTGCATCGCTACTCTCCTCCGAAGTTGTGGCCTAATTCTACCCCAACTTCTTCCGCGAAGGCGCTCGGACATTCGACCGGTCAATGCCACTCGTGTATCATGGCCCGCAAACACCTTGCCCGGGCCAGGCACTCCCGCCATTATTGCTCCCCGGTACGGTGCGCTTCCCGCCCTTCACTCCCACGAAGGGTCACGATCCGATAGCACTACAGCGCGTCTCGGAGGTGAAGCCATGGTCCAGAATCGCAACATGGGAATGCAAATCGTTCTCTACGTCATCACACTTAGCATTTATGGCATCTACTGGTACTACGTAACCTCCAAGGAGATGGTGGAGCACAAGGGCCTCAACGGCAGCCCTGCTCTCTGGACCGTTCTCATGTTCGTGCCCCTTCTATCGTTCTACTCAATCTGGAAGCACAGCGAGGCAGTGGATGCCGTGACCGATGGTCGCCTCAATAAGTTCCTCATCTTAGTGCTCTGGCTTTTCCTTAGTCCGGTGGTATGGGTCCTCACTCAATTGGAGCTCAACAAGATCGCGTCCGCCCGCACCTGACCATCTCAATCGGCTACCTGTCCGGATATGTAAGGGACCCCTCCCGCTGGTCCCCATTCGCCGGGAACCATAGGAAGATGTCGATGGTTAACTGCGATAAAGCTAATAGATAGGAGCACAAATATGCCTCGCTCACCCCACGGCGTCAGCCACTCCGCCCATAGGCCCGTCGTCATGGGGCGAAAGGGCATGGTCAGCTCCGGCCACCCACTGGCCTCCCAGGCCGGCGTCACCATCCTTCGCAAGGGCGGCAACGCCGTGGACGCCGCCGTGGCCGTCGCCGCCGCCACCAGCGTCGTGGAACCCCTTATGTCCGGCATCGGCGGTGACGGCTTCATCATGGTCTACTGGAAAGACCGTGACGAAATCCAGGTCGCCAACGCCACCGGCGCCGCCCCTGCCGCCGCCACACGCGAGCGCTTCCTCCCCGGCGGCATCCCCTTCAAAGGCATCCTCTCCGTCTCCGTGCCCGGCCTCCTAGACGGTTGGGTCCAGGCCCACCGGCGCTACGGTGCCCTGAAGCTGTCCGAGGTCCTGGAGCCCGCCATCGAGCTCGCCGAAAACGGCTTCCCCGTCTCCCACAAGCTCTCCGCCTCCATCGCCGACGATGCCCTCTTATGTGAGTTCCCCACCTCCCGCGCCGTCTTCACCCGCGACGGTCTCCCCTTGAAACCCGGCGAAATCCTGTACCAGCGGGACCTGGCCCGCTCCTTCCAGCAAATCGGTGAGCAGGGGCCGGACATCTTCTACAACGGTAACATCGCCCAGGCCATCGACCGCTTCATGCGCGACCAGGGCGGCCTCCTCACCTTGGACGACCTCAAGGCCCACCGCACCCGGTGGCAGGACCCCATCTCCACCGCCTATCGCGGCTACGATGTCTACGAGGCCCCGCCCAACTCCAGCGGGCACATCCTCCTACAGGAGCTCAATCTGGTGGAGCGCTTTGACCTCCCCTCCCTCGGCTGCAACACCGCCGAGAGCGTCCACCTCATGGTGGAGGCCAAGCGCCTTGCCTTCGCCGACCGCGAGGCGTACGTCGCGGACCCTGAGTTCGTCGACGTTCCCATCCAGGGCCTGCTGTCGAAGGACTACGCCGCCGAGCGGGCAAAAGGCATAGACCTTGACCGCGCCGCCTCCCGCGTCGACCCCGGGGAGCCGTGGCGGCATCAGCCCGGCGGCAAGCCCCCTCGCCCTGTCTCCAAGCTCTCCGCTCCCGCCGAGGACACCACCTGCTTCGTCGTCGTCGACCAGTGGGGCAACGCCGTCTCCCAGCTCCAGAGCATCCAGAGTGCCTTCGGTTCCAGCCTCATCGCCGGCGATACCGGCATCCTCTTAAACAACCGAATGACCTACTGGCACCTGGACGAAGATCACGTCGACCGTCTGGAGCCCGGAAAGCGCGTCCGCCATACCATGAACCCCGTCATGGCCTTCCGCCGCAACGGCGACGCCCGTGAGCTGGCCCTCGTCTGCGGCACCCCCGGCGCTGATACCCAGGTCCAGACCAATCTCCAGGTCATCACCCACGTCCTTGACTTCGACATGACCGTCCAGGAGGCCGTCGAGGCGCCCCGCTGGCGTCATCTACAGGATCATACCGAGTCCACCTATCCGCACACCGCCGACGACCACATCAACATGGAAGCCCGCTTCTCAGACGAGGTCCGCCGAGGTCTTGAGCAACGTGGTCACCGCCTGGAGATGCTTGGCGATTGGGACGGCGTCGGCAGCCAGGTCATGATTCAAGTGGACCCCGCCGAAGGCGCCCTCCACGGCGCCGCGGACCCCCGCCGCGACGCCTACGCCATCGGTTGGTAACGGTAGCGCCCCAGCCTTCCAAGCTGGTCATCTCCCCAAATTTGGGCCAGTCATGCGCATAGGTGCCGCAAACCGGGGAGTGCAGAGGGCAAAGCCCTTCTGCCGGGAGTCTGAGGGTGTCCCTCAGAAAAACTTTTAAAAACCTTTCGGGGCGGGTGGGTGGGAACCACCAACCTGTGATATGTAGTGCTTAGGGACACCCAACCTTCGCCCTAGCTGAGCACCGCCGCAATAGGTCATCCTCCGTACAGGTGGAATCTCCCAGCCTAAATTTCCATCCATGGTGGTGCCGCTCACGACCGGCAGGTAAGATTCCCCAGACAATAGAAGCCACCAACCATTTAAGAAGCCTTTTGGCGGGAGAGCCAGAGAGGGGGTCGCCTACCCCCTACCCATCCAACCCCGCCACCAGACTCCCCGCCCGCTCCCGCCGGATCGCCCCGTAGTCCTCCCGACGCCACCGGTACGGCGCGTATTCCACCGTCCCCGGCGCCTTCGCCGTCTCCAACACCTTAAGCGCGTCCTCCAAAATCACCCGGTGCTGGTCCGGGTCGTTCGGCGCCCCCATCGGCCTTCCGAACGGGAACCGCACGTGCAACGTCCTCGGTATCTGCAGCTTCTCCAGAAGCTCCTTGTACATCATTATCGTCACCGTAGAAATCCCGTGGCTCTCCAGCGTCTTGGCAATCAGCCCCACGGACTGGTTGCACAGCGGTCAAGTAGATGTCAAAACCGCCGCCTCAACACCCGCGTCCTTCAACAGCGCCGCCACCTGGGGCGCCGTCTCGCTCACCAACAGGTCTGGCCTTCGAATGAAACCCATGAACGAGTAGTTCACCTCAGACAGCCGCCCAATTACCCCCTCACTCTCCATCTCCTTCATCCGGTCGATGGGGAACACGCAGTTCGGGTCCTGCCTCGGCCCCTCAATGTCGTAGGCCGGGTGCGCCACCATCAGCTCGCTCGTGGCCGTCGACCTGTGGATCCCCCGAAAGCTCCAGTCGCCTTCCGGGTTGCCTATGTCGTACGCTTCCTGGCCAGGCTCGTAAAATCCGCCCGTCGTCAGCAGTGCGAACGTGCTTCGGCTCACCGGCTTCCGCAGCGGAGCCCACGCCGGCTCACCCGCTACTTGGGATTCAGAGCGGCTCGCCAACGCCGCTACCAGCCTGTCCTCCCACTCCTCCAACAGCCGGTCCAGCGGCGCCCAATCGCCGCCGTACTTCGCCTCCACCGCCGTATTGAACAGCCCGTTCAAGAACGCCACCTTATCCTCATCGCTGGTGGTTGGCCGGTCCAAATACTTCAGCTTTGAGAAGTCTGCCGACTCCGGGTTCTTCAAAATCGCCTTCAACAGCTCCTGTTCGTCCATCTCCCTCACCTTCTCCCCAATACTCAAAATGTTCTTTCCCACTATCGAGGGGGGAGATTAAGAGGGGGTGCGAACCTCCCTCTGATTCTCGACCCTTGAAGGTGACGATACCCACCCCATCGCTGAGTGTCCCTTGCCCCCCAGCCGATCATTGGATTATAAGACCCCAATCCCCTCCACACCATTCACGCGGTTGTCCTCCCCATTAGACTACCTTATCATCAAAAGGATCCGGCCCAACCCTGACCGAACGGAGACTTACCCCAGATGAACGGATTCCCCAAGAGCGCTTTGCTTGTAACCCCCCATCAGGATGACGCCGAAGGAGGCTGCGGCGGCACCGTGGCCCGGTGGGCGCAGCAGGGCGCCCAGGTTGTCTATGTCCTCTGCACCAACGGCGACAAAGGTACCAGTGATCCCGCCATGACCTCGCCCATGCTGGCCGAAATACGCGAACGAGAGCAGGAAGAGGCCGCCCGCGTTCTGGGCGTCACAAAAGTTGTCCCGCTCCGCCAGCCGGACGGTGAGTTGGAAGACTCCCTGACCCTGCGGGCATGGGTCACCCGGGAGATCCGTCGTTACAAGCCCGAGTTGGTGATGTGCATAGACCCCTACCGCAGCCGCGCCCACACCCACCGCGACCACCGCATGAGCGGCCACCTCGCCATAGACTCCGTCTTTACCTACGCCTGGAGCCCCCTCCACTTCCCAGAGCAGATCACCGAAGAAGGCCTGGAGCCACACCGCGTCACGGAGCTATACCTCTGGGGCAGCGAGCGCCCTGACACCTTCGTTGACATAACAGACACCGTCGACCTTAAGGCCGAAGCCCTCACCAAGCATGCCAGCCAAATGGGCTCTCGGGACGTGGACGCTATGCGTGAGCGCATCCGCTCCCATTCTCTTCGACGGGCCGAGCTCGCCGGACTCCCTTACCCCGCCGAGGCCTTCCGCCGCATCCACGTCAACCCCGGCTTCCTCCATTGGGCCGAATACTAGTCCTGGCCGTGACTACCCGTCGCTCCCAGCATTGCCTCCAGAATAGTGCCAACCACGCGCTAAAGAGCCGAAAAACTGGGAGTGCAGAGGGGCAGAGCCCTTTGCCGGGAGTCTGAGGGTGTCCCTCAGAAACAAAAACCATCCGGGGTGGGATGGCGGGAACCACCAACCTGTGATTCGCAGCCCTTTGTAGTGCCCATACCATCGCCAATGCTGATCGCTTTGGGAATCAACACTGTCCATTTACATGAGCGCCCCAAACGGGGAGTGCAGAGGGGCAGAGCCCTTTTGCCGGGAGTCTGAGGGTGTCCATCAAAAATAACAACCATCCGGGGCGGGATGACGGGCACCACCAACCAATGATTCGCAGCCCTTTGTAGTGCCTATACCATCGCCAATGCTGATCGCTTTGGGAATCAACACTGTCCATTTACATGAGCGCCACAAACGGGGAGTGCAGAGGGGCAGAGCCCTTTGCTGGGAGTCTGAGGGTGTCCATCAGAAATAACAACCATCGGGTGCGGGATGGGAGGAACCACCAACCTGTGATTCGCAGCCCTTTGTAGTGCCCATACCATCGCCAATGCTGATCGCTTTGGGAATCAACACTGTCCATTTACATGAGCGCTCCAAACGGGAAGTGCAGAGGGGCAGATCCCTTCGCTGGGAGTCTGAGGGTGTCCCTCAGAAATTAACCCCCCACACCTACTTCGGCAGCCACTCCTGCTCCCAGGGCCAGCTCTCCCCCTGGGCCTCGTACGCCGGCAACCCTTTGTCCACTCGTTCCCGGTACGGGCTGCTGATCGGCTCCTTGTACGGGTAGATGCCCCCTTCGTAAGCCTTGGGGCCCAACTTGAAATGCCGCGCCTGCTCCATCGTCTCCACGAACGGCGCGTTCATCTCGTAAAGCGCTTCCTTCGTCTTCGGCCTGGGACCCGCCTTCGATACGTGTCCGTACAGCGTCCGGCCCAGCACCTCCTCGCACATCCACACGCAATCAATCAGCTTGTCCAGGTCCACCCCGGTCTCAACCCCCATATCCTCCAGCATGTGCAGCAGGTCCTCCGTGGGCGCCTGCCCCGTCGCCCGGCCGTTGCCGCAATACGGGCACCCGCCAATCCCGCCAATGCTTCCGTCCAGCTCCACCGTGTCCTCCGCCTCCAGCGTCCGTATCGCCGCGTACCCGGAAGCTATGGCCATGTTCCTTCCGTTGTGGAAGTGAAGCCGAAAATGGTTGATCTCCGGCCACCGCTCCTTGATTCGAATTATCGACTCTTCCACCTTGTGTGGTGTGCACCAGCTCATCGGGTCCCCCAGACTGCAGCTCGTCACCTTGATATTGGCGTCGTCCCACATCGTATGCTGCCGCTCTAGCATCGTCATCAGCGTATCCACCGAAAACTCGCCCAGGAAGTTGGAACCCCAGCTCGCGTTAGTCCCAATCCCTGCCTCCGTCGCTCCCAACTCCTGCGCCCGCGCCACTGTCTTAGGCCACCGTTCCATCTCCTGCATCTGGCTCCGGTTGGCATTCCGCCTCACAAACACGTCGCACATGTGGCAATTAAGCCGCGGCCACGGGTCCCGCTCAATCGTCAGCGGTGGCGAGTACTCCTTGGCCCGCTCCACGCCTCGCTGGTTCAGTGCCAGCGCGGTGTACGTCACCCCTTCTTTCGGTGTGAACTTCTGCACCAACTCGTCTATCCGCTCCATCTGCGGCGTCCACTTCGGGCTGACGAAGGAGCCCACCACAATCCGCTTCAACCCCGTCTCCGAGAGGGCGTCTAGCAAACGCACCTTCTCATCTATCGGTATGTTGGCGTCCTCAATCTGCATCCCCTCCCGCATCCCTTCCTCGGTGAAGTTAATCTTCGGCCAACGGCTCATCCTGATGCCTCCTCCCGCCGGTCGCGTAGCTGCCCCCGGCACTTCGGATTGTAGGAGCGCCCCCGAACCGGTGTCAACGACGCCATCTGTGCGCGCCTCTCCACCGTGCATACCTGGCTCCACCCACTGATTTTCCTGGAAATAGAAACATCGTTCCTTCAAGGACGCCGGAGAACGGGGAGCCCAGGGGGTATTGCCCATCTGGCGGGAGTCTGAGGGTGTCCCTCAGCTCCCCATCCTACCCCAACCCCTTCGTGTTAAAATGGCTCCAACTCCTGCGATGACTCTTCGTAACCTACCTAGCGTCGAGAAAGTCCTTTCGGCGCAACCCGTTCAAAAGCTGTTGGAAAGCTACCAGCACGCCTGGGTCGCCAACCTCGTCCGCTGGCGCATCGACACCGCCCGCGACCTGGTCCGTGGCGGCGTTCAGCCTCCGGCCTTAGACCAGATCGTCGCCGATGTGTGCCAGAACGCCCAACGCCTCGCCACCGTCCGCCCCCGGCGCGTCATCAACGCCACCGGCGTCGTCATCCACACCAACCTCGGCCGCGCCCCCCTTAGCGCCTCCGCCCTGGACGCCATGCTACAGGCCGCCCAAGGCTACACCGACCTGGAGCTGGACCTGGACTCCGGCGAACGCGGCTCCCGGCAAGGCCATCTCCAACCCGTACTCGCCCAGCTTACCGGAGCGCAGGCCTCCCTTGCGGTGAACAACAACGCCTCCGCCATAATGTTGGGCCTCGCCGCCGTGGCTGCTGGCGGCCAGGTTATCGTCTCCCGCGGCGAGGCCGTCGAGATCGGTGGCGGCTTCCGCATTCCAGACGTCCTCGCCCAGAGCGGCGCCCGGCTGGTCGAGGTCGGTACCACCAATCGCACCTATCTCGCCGACTACGAGAACGCAATCACCGAAGAGACCTCTGCGCTTCTCAAGGTCCACGCCAGCAACTTCAAAGTCATTGGCTTCACCCACGCCCCGGAGACAAAGGAGCTGGCGGAACTGGCTCGCCGCCATAACATCCCCCTCCTCCACGATGTCGGCAGCGGCTGCCTCCTGGACACACGCGCCTTTGGCCTCTCCTACGAGCCTAGACCCCAGGACAGCATTCATGACGGCGCTGACCTGGTTTTCTTCTCCGGCGATAAGCTCCTGGGCGGGCCCCAGTCCGGCATCGTCGTCGGCCAAAAAACCCTGATTGGCCAGCTTGCCCGTCATCCCTTGGCGCGCGCCATCCGTATAGATAAAATGAACCTCGCAGCCCTCATGGCCACCCTCTTGCACTATCTAAGTGACGACGTCATCCACCATATTCCCGTTTGGCGAATGATCGCCGCGTCGTCGGACCAGCTTCAGCAGCGGGCCACCAAATGGCAGGAAAAGCTGGGTCCTGCCGCCACCGTCGTGTCCTCCAGCTCCACCATTGGCGGCGGCAGCCTCCCCGGCGAGACCCTGGACACCTGGGCCGTCGCCATCTCGTCCGATAGCCCCCAGGCCCTGGCCCGGCGACTCCGGCGCCAGGACACCCCCGTGGTCCCGCGCATCGAGGCGGACCGCGTCCTCCTGGATACCCGCACCGTCCTGGACGAAGAGGAAGATCTGCTCCTCACCTCCGTGGCAGGAGCCCTGGGCTAGCCCCGTGGCCAACTTCCTCCTGCTTCACGGCGAGTGGCTCGGCGCTTGGATATGGGACGCCGTCGTTGAGCAGCTCGCTGCCGCTCGCGACACCTTGGACATCGGCCAGATCATCGCCGTCGACCTTCCCGGGCACGGTCAACGGCAAGCCCCGGACATTCGCCGTATCACCACCGATTACTACGTCGAAGCCGCCGTCACCGAGGCCCAGGTCAAACACCTCGACCGGATCACCTTGGTCGTCCACTCTTTGGCCGCCACCCTTACGCCCCAGGTCGCCGACAGGCTCGGTGATAACCTGGAAAGAATCGTGTTCTTGGGCGGAATGATTCCCCCCCCGGGCGCCCAACCCATCAAAACCCTCTCGCCCATTACCAGGAGGCTGGTCACCGCCTTCAAACCCGCCGAAAAAGGTATCCAGATGCCCACCATGATTATGAAACGCGCCCTGTGTAACGGCATGGACCGCATTCAGGCCAAGACGCTGATCGAACGGTTGGTGCCGGACCCTTATCTGCCGTGGCTGACGCCTATGCCCTCCCTTAATTTTTCCTCCCCCCTCTCGCTCACCTACGTGGTGTTGACCAGGGACAAATCCCTTTCGCCGGGGATGCAGCGCTCATATGCGCGCGCCCTCCCTTCGGCCCAAACCGTTGACCTGGACGCCGGCCACTCCGCTCCTATCACCCATCCTGGCGAGATCGCTCGGCTGCTGCTGCAAGGTGTTCCTGACAAGCCGCCGGAGCCCGAGGAACCCCCACCACAGGAAGAACCCTCGCTGGAAACCGCCGCAACAACCGAGGCCAAAAATGACTGACTTCTTGCTGGTAGCTGGCGCCGGAATGGGCGCTTGGGCCTGGGGCCCCACCTGGGGCCACATGAAAGCCCCATTGGGGCACCCGCCCACGCTGTACCATAAGGCCCCCATCGGCAAAGTCGTCTCTACTAATCTGTCCGGCTTCTCCAACAACACCGTCGTCCCCCGCATCACCCCGGAAGACGCATCCGTCGCCATCGAGGCCCTGGTCGGCTACCACCGGCTCAACGCGCCGGTGCTAGTAGCCCATGATGTTGCCGCTCCCCTCGTCATTAAGGCCGCCGCTGCCTTGGACCCACCTCCCCGGCGCATTATCATGTTGGGCGGCTGGATTCCGGCGGGCCGGAGGCCCCCCTTGAGCCTCCTTCCCTTCCCTCTCCGGCTGGCTTTTACCCTAATGACAGCCCTGGACGGCGTCAGGGGCAGAGGCTTCAAAATACAAAAGCACCTGGTCATGAACTACCTGTGCAGCAGCATGCCTGCAGAAGAGGTCAACAAGTCCGTCGGCTTCTTCCAGGCCGTGCCCCCCGGGCTGCTCAAGCGCGGCATCTCCCTCCGTGACCTCGATCCTCGATGCCCCATCACCTACGTCGTCCTCAAGGAAGACAAGCTCACCCCTCCGGAAGCTCAGGTCCGAATGGCGCAGCGCCTCGGCCCGCTGGAGCTCATCGAAATGGACGCCTGTCATGCCGCCATGCTCCACCAGCCGCGGGAGCTGGCCCGAATCCTGGAGAGCTACGCCTAACCCAACCATCCCGCCCTTCTCGCCTCTATCGCCCCTCCCAACATCCCGCCATCTGCTGGACGCTTTTAGTCGCCGCCGCTGTTATAATAGGTCCGTGATCCTCTAAACACTCAACCACCAACCTGGATACGCAACCGCGCAGAATGAACGACGACAATTTTCTAGACAAAATGCAGACTAAAATCGAGCGGCTCGTCGGTCGGCCCGTCTCACTGGTTATTGACGAGAAGGACGCTGACCGTATGGAGGTCGACTTGGCTGGCGACGACCCCAAGGTAATGGTCGGCACCGCAGTCCTTAAATATCCCGGCTTCGCCAGGATGTGCGTCGAGTTCTCTGTAGCCTCTATTCGCAGAGGCCGCCAGATCGAGCCCCTGGAGTTTCAGCTCTTCCTCGCCCGCAACTAGCGCCCCGCCCCTCACCCTTTTCCCAAAATCGCGCCCATCATCCGCTTGAGAAGCCCCAGGGGGGATAGCACCCGGCCTGCTATTCCAACCCGCTAATCCTGAGACCCTGTGAGTTTTTGGCTCCGTCGGCTTTTTCAGCGCCTCATTGTCCCGCGTTGAGCGTCCTCACAAGTCATGTCATTCCTATGAAAATAGCACCGTCCCACTCTATTTGCGCCTAACTAGGAGGAGTGCAGATGGACACAGCCCGTCTGCCGGGAGTCTGAGGGTGTCCCTCAGAAAAACATTTTAAAAACCATCCGGGGCGGGATGGTGGGAACCAACAGCCTTCGATTTGTGGCCCTTAGGAGCGCCCAACCTTCGCCTTAGCTGAGCGGCACCGAAATAGTTCATCCTGCGTACAGTTGGAATCTCTCAGCTCAAAATTTCCATCACTGCGGGTGCCGGTCGCAACCGGCATGCGCAATTGCTTGCAAGATAGACCTTCAGCCTCGTCTCGTTCCCGCTCATCCTGGCGCCCTTGGAGGAGTGCGGGAAACCCACCTTTGATGTTCATCCGGGGTGGTGCCTCGGAGACACTCGCGCATGCCCGCTCCCGCAACTAGCCTCCCCTCCCCTAGTACACTACCTTCCCCTCCGCCTTCGCCACCACCTCCCCCTTCTGGTTCGTCCCGTCCACCTCGTAGCTAATCCAGCCGTCGCCCTGGGCGCCCTCTTTTCCGGTAAGCTGCCCCGTGAACGTCACCGTGTCGCCCGCGTAGACTGGCCGCGTCGCTCGCATCTCCAGTTGGCTTCCCTCGGCCATCAGCCGGTCCAGGGGAAGTGCCTTCTCCAGCAGCTCCGCCACATACGCCACCGTGGCCGGCCCGTGCAGCACCGTCCCCGCGAACATCCCTTGCGAGGCATACTCTTCATCCGTGTGCAGGTCCCGCCAGCCCTCGCCCTTCTTCCCAGATGCCAGCCGCGCGAACTGTACAATGTCCGCCTGCGTCACGTGCTTCACCAATATCGGCAGCTCGTCCCCTGGCGACATACCGTCAAATGTGGCCGTTTTTGCCCACAACGTAGCCATGATGACTCCCCCTACAGCGCCTCCACCTCTTCCATCAGCGCCGTCAGCATCTCTGCCTCAGGCACCACTCGCACCTTCTGTCCCTTCCGGAAAATGACCGCCCTCCCTGCCCCCGCCGCTATCCCCACGTCCGCGTCCTTCGCCTCTCCCGGGCCGTTCACCTCGCACCCCATCACCGCCACCGTCACCTTCTTGTCCAACTTTTGCAACAGCCCATCCACCTCGTTCGACAGCTTGATTACGTCCACGTCCGCTCGTCCGCAGCCGGGACACGCTACCAAAGTCGTCCCCTTCTTCCGCAGGTTCAGCGACTTCAATATCTCGAAGCCCGCCCTCACCTCCTCCCTGGGGTCCGCGCTCAACGACACCCGAATCGTGTCCCCTGTCCCCTCGTACAGCAGGTACCCCAACCCCACCGCGCTGCGAATCGACCCTGCCTTGGCCGTCCCCGCCTCGGTGATACCCAGGTGCAGCGGGTACGGCACCAGCCGCCCCAGCCGCCGGTATGCCTCCACCGTCGTCGGCACGTCGAACGCCTTCAGGGATATCTTGATCAGATCGTAGTCCAGCGACTCCAAAATCCCTATCTCCCACAGTGCGGTGGCCACCATATGGTCCACCACGCTGTACTCGCCCTCCGTCGCCTCCCCCGCCTTGGGAAGCTTGTTCACCATATCCATCACCCGGGAAAACCCCTTGGACCTCCCAATGCCCCCCACCGGCGGCAGGCTCCCGAAATTCACCCCTATCCGGATCGGTATCTCCCGCTCCTTCGCCGCCTTCACCACCGTCCGCACCTTGTCCGGGTCTCGTATATTCCCCGGGTTGAGCCTCAGCGCGTCCACCCCACCGGCAACCGCCTCCAGCGCTAGCTGATAATGGAAATGGATGTCCGCCACCAGCGGAATGCGGATCTGCTTCTTAATCTCCGGAATCGCCTTGGCAGCCTCCATATCCGGCACGGCGCATCGAATGATGTCGCAGCCCGCCTCTTCAAGCTGGTGGATCTGCTTCACCGTGGCGGACACGTCCCGGGTGTCCGTCTTAGTCATGGACTGCACCGTAATTTCGGCGTCCCCGCCTATTTTCACGTTGCCTACGTTAATTACTTTGGAGACCCGTCGCCTCATACCTATCACCCCTTCGAAATCCGGCGCCGCTTCACCTTATGAAGCTGTCACCTCGGATTCTCCCAAAATAGCCCCTAATATTAACTTGAACAGCCCACAAGGGGGAGTCCAGAGGGGGTTATCCCCCTCTGGCGGGAGTCTGAGGGTGTCCCTCAGGATCTAAAATAAAACCCTCCGGGGCGGGATGGTGGGAAGCACCAACCTGTGATTTTCCAACCGTTCAAATGTTGTCACCCAGCGTCTCTGCTCATAAGGCTTCAAACCGACAATTCACTAGGTATCCGAAGGCGCCACCTACGCAGATTTGCATTCGTGGCGGTGCCGGTCGTAACCGCCGTACTTGGTTGCCGTGGAAACGGCTGAGCTCATTCTTGCTGCCCCTTCGAAATCCGGCGCCGCTTCACCGTATGAAGCTGTCACCTCGGATTATTCGTAGGATATCGTTGTAGCTTATCACCAACACCATCGCCATTAAAAGAGCG
This sequence comes from Dehalococcoidia bacterium, assembly GCA_965247585.1. Classification (GTDB taxonomy): domain Bacteria; phylum Chloroflexota; class Dehalococcoidia; order Lucifugimonadales; genus CBDFHC01. The sequence continues at coordinate 346,374 of CBDFHC010000005.1, read as the reverse complement.
AACCCCACCATATGCACCAGCCCTTCCTTCTCCGGCGGGATCCTCTTGCCGCGACGCGCCCACTCAATCATCACAAACAACAGCCGTCCTCCGTCCAGCGCCGGAATCGGCAGGATATTGAAAACCGCCAGGCTAATGCTCAACAACGCCGCCACCGGAATCAGCGCCACCGCGCCCCCCACATCCACTATCTCATGCGTACCCTTTACTATGCCCACCGGGCCGGATCCAGGGAACGGCGCGTCCCCGGACGCCCACTGCGTCAACGCGTTCCAGGTGAACGTCAGTACATTGCCCACCTCCCCCGTAGCCCTTGGCACCGCCTCCCAGAAGGGGTACGACCGGCGCTCAACCGACGTATCCACCAGCGAAAGCCTGATCCCTGTAGCCCCCTCCCCCTCCGGTGGTTCCCACCGTGGCACCACCTCCACCTCCCGCGGCGCCCCCCCGCGCTCAACTACCAGCGTTAGCTCTTTGCCCAGGTGCCGGCTGATGGAAGAGGCCAGCTCCCCAATGCTATCTATCTCCTCGTTCCCAGACACCAGCACCCTATCCCCTGGCGCCAGGCCCGCCCGCGCCGCCGGCGAGTTAGGGGCCACCTCCTCTATCACTACCGTCCCCACCGTCAGGTCCCTGGGCACCATCAGCAGCCCGGTGAAAATTGCTATCGCCAGGAACACGTTCATCAAAGACCCCGCGCTCAGCACAATGGCCCGTACCCACGGCGGCTTCCGCGCCAGGCTCCTCGGCTCCGAAGGGTCGTTCTCCCCCTCCAGCTTCACGAACCCGCCCAGCGGTATCAGGTTCAGCGTATATACCGTTTCCCCCCTTCTCCAGCCCACCAGCCTGGGAGGAAACCCAATCCCGAATTCGTGGACCTTCACCCCAAAGAACTTCGCCGTGGCGAAGTGACCCAGCTCGTGGATCACCACCAGCCCCACCACCATACCTATCAGTTGAAGGGCAAACACCGTCGCTACCTTCCTGCAACCTCTCGCGCTCTCGCCCTGGCCCACTCATCCGTCGCCAGCACCTCCTCCAGATTTCCAGCATTACCTGGCCGGTGCTCCTCCAACGTCTGACCCACAACCTTAGGTATATCCGTGAACGGAATCTGACGCCCCAGGAAAAGCTCCACCGCCACCTCGTCGGCGGCGCTCAACACCGCCGGATACGTCGCCCCTTGGCGTCCCGCCTCCAGCGCCAGCGAAAAGCACGGGTATCGCTCCGGCTCCATCGGCTCAAACGTCATTGACGTAGCCACGCTTATATCCAGCTTCGGTATCGCGTCGTTGGGCAGACGGTCCGGATAGAAAAGCGAATACTGGATCGGCAGCCGCATATCCGGCGGCCCCATCTGCGCCTTCACCGACCCGTCCGCGAACTCCACCATCGAGTGGATCAGGCTCTGCGGATGCACCACCACCTCAATCTGCTCCCAGCTAACGCCGAACAGCCAGTGCGCCTCTATAACTTCAAATCCCTTGTTCATCAGCGTTGAAGAATCAATCGTTATCCTACGGCCCATCTTCCAGGTTGGATGCTTCAGCGCCTGCTCCGGCGTGACCCGCTCTAGCTCCTCCGGCGGTGTATTCCGGAACGGCCCCCCGGACGCCGTAATGATCAGCCGTTGTATCGGCTGGTCCTCACCCTGGAGGCACTGCCATATTGCGCTGGGTTCGCTGTCCACCGGCAGCAACTCCCCCTCGCTCCTATCCGCCAGCTCGGAAATCATCTGCCCCGCCATGATGATCACCTCTTTGTTCGCCAGGCACACCGACCGCCCTTCTTCTAGCGCCCGGAACGTCGGAATCAGCCCCGCCCGCCCGGTGGTCCCCACCATCACCGTCTCTACCGCCGGGTCGCACACCATCTCCTCCATCGGCGTCATCCGCGCTTCGCCAAACGAGGTCTGTGCTGACGCTCCGTTGGCGCAGCACACCAGCCGCGGCCGGAACTCCTCCACCTGCTGACTCAGCAAGTCCAGATTGTTCCCCGCCGCCAGCCCCACCACCTCAAACGCGTCGGGAAACGCTCGCACTGTATCTAGCGTCTGACTACCTATCGAACCGGTGGACCCCAGGACTACCAGACCTCTTTTTGCCATCGTTATCGTCCTACCTATTTCCCTTCTATCACCACTGTGGGCACTACACGGGAGAATGCAGGGAACCTGGGTTCCTTGCCGGGAGTCTGAGGGTGCCCCTCAGAAATTAGCTTCATAACCCCTTCGGAGCCGGTTGGTGGTCACCACCAACCTTGGATTTTCAATCCCCCTGCGGTGCTGATACCCGTCGCCATGACTGAGTGCCTCGAAAATACTTGCCGTCATCCACAAGATGAGACCTCAAGGGGGAGTCCAGAGGGGTCCATCCCCCCTGGGGGGAGTCTGAGGGTGTCCCTCAGAATTTCTATCTTAAAACCTTTCTGGATGGGATGGTGGGAACCACCAACCTGCGATTTGGATTCCGCTGGAGTGGCCATGCCCATAACCACCGGAACTTGCCCCACCAAACACCATCAGCCAATTATAAGCGCCATGCTGTAGTAGGTCACGGGGATCGTTACCAACAGTGAGTCCATTCTGTCCAGCACCCCGCCGTGACCCGGTATCAACGCCCCCGCGTCCTTCGCACCAGCCCGCCGCTTCAACATTGACTCCGCCAGGTCGCCCACCTGCGCTGCTGCCCCCAGACCCAGCCCTAGAAGCGCAACCTCCAACACCCCAGCTTCCAGATCGAATATCGCCCTCATCGCAACCGCCACCCCCACCGCCCCCGCCAACCCCCCTGCCGCCCCCTCCCAGGTCTTCCCCGGGCTGATGCTCGGCGCCATCCGGTGCCTTCCCACCCCTTTCCCCACAAAATACGCCCCCGTGTCCGTAGCGAAAGTTGTAAACACCGCGAAGAGCAGCCAGTTACGCCCGTCGTACAGCAAATCTCCCGCTTCTCGCAGCATCAACGCGTGAGACAGTAGCAGCCCCACGTACAGCGGTCCCGCCGCCGCCAGCAGCCAACTCTGTACAAACCCCCGCGTGCTGCGCCCCGGTCGCACCGCGTTCCACACCAGCGGCACCCCGAAGGCCGCCGCGATCAGGAACTGCGCTGAGCTCCCCTCCTTCTCCGCCAACTGCCCGTTCAGCACAAATAGCAGCGTCAGCAGCAACCCTGGCGCCAGCGCAGTGACGGCCCCCGTCCCCCGGGACAGCCCGTTGAACTCGTACATCCCCCACAGCGCGGCCAACGCCACCAGAATCGTCAGAAACGGGGACCCGCCCCAGATAACGCCGAACAGCGCCGGTGCGCCTAGTAGCCCAACTAGGATCCTGACCCGCAAAGACTAGCCCTCAGGGGCTATCGAACCAAAGCGTCTCTTGCGGCTTCGATATGACTGTATGGCGAGCTGGATGTCCTCCGGCCCCAGGCTGGGCCACGCTGTCGCTGTCGAAAAGAACTCGCTGTACGCTGACTGCCACAGCAGGAAATTGCTCAACCGCTGGTTGCCACCCGTCCGGATAATCAGGTCCGGGTCCGGAATATCGTGCGTGTACAGATAAGAGCTGAACACATCCTCGTCCAGCGATTCCGGAGACACCCCGTCCCGCATCAACCCCTTCACCGCCTCCAGAATCTCCCGTCTCCCCCCGTAGTCAAACGCCACGCACAGCGTCATCCTCGAGTTTTCTCGCGTCAACTCCTGACTCAGCTCCACTGACCTCTTCAGCTTCGCGTCCAGCCGCTCCGTGCTGCCCAGCAGCACTATCCTTACCTCGCGCTCGTGTAGGTCTTGCGTTTCCTTTTCAATCACGGACCTGAGCAGCGAAAGTATCCCTTCAACCTCGCCCTCCGGCCTCCTCCAGTTCTCCGTGGAAAAGGCGTAGATCGTCACATATTCAACCCCCGCCTCTCCCAGCCACCCCAGCACTTCCCGCAGCTTCCCCACGCCCGCCCGGTGCCCCTCGTTCCGGGGAAGCCCCCTCTCCGTGGCCCACCGTCCATTACCATCCATAATGATGGCCACGTGCCGTGGTGCTGGAAGGCTGCCCTCGGCTTCCTCTCCGTCTCGCCGCGTTAGCTGCGTGGTGAGGCTCTTTTCAGCGCCCGGCATACCTGTTCGCATCCCGCATAGCCCGCTAAACCTTCATCATCTCTTCTACCTTGATTGCCCAGTAGCTGTCTATACCCGCAACGTGGCTATCGGTCCGCTTCTGCAAGTCATCCTGCGCCCTCTTGCTTTCGTCCTGAGAGATATCCTTATTCTTTTCCAGCCCCCTCACCTTTTCCTGGGCGTCCCGCCGCACATTCCTCACCGCCACCTTGGCGTCTTCCACCTTCTTCCCCAGAGACTTCACCAGCTCCTGCCGCCTCTCCTGGCTCAGCGGCGGCACCGGCACCCTTATCACCGTGCCGTCATTGGCCGGGTTCAGCCCTATGGAAGATTGCTGAATCGCCCGCTCAATCGCCCCAAGCGATTGCCGGTCCCACGGCTGGATCAGTATCATCTCCGCGTCTGGCGTCGAAATTGTGCTCATTTGGCTCAATGGCGTTGGCGTTCCATAATAGTCCGCCGGTATGTGCTCCACCAGCGCCGTGGTCGCCCTTCCAGTACGCACCGTGCCCAGGTCCCGCTTCAGAAACTCCACTGACTTGCCCATCCGCTCAGAGGCATCGTCCAGGATTTCTTCCGGTGTCGGGGCCTCTTCACTCGTCTTGGATGCCATCTCTACACCTTTTCCGCAATGGTGGTGCCCACCGTCTCTCCGGACAGCACCGTCGCTATGTTTCCCGGTCGAAAGATGTCGAAGACTATTATCGGTAGGTGGTTCTCCATGCACAGCGACAGCGCCGTGCTATCCATTACATCCAGGCGCCGGTTCAGCGCTTCCATATAGTCTAGCCGCTTGAACAGCTTGGCGTCTTTGTAAATGTTCGGGTCCGCATCATATACCCCGTCTACCCTGTTCTTGGCCATCAGCAGCACCTCGGCCCCTATCTCTATCGCCCTCAGCGCCGCCGCCGTATCCGTCGTCATGTACGGGTTCCCTGTCCCCGCCCCGAACAGCACCACCCTCCCCTTCTCCAGGTGTCGTATCGCACGTCGCCGGATGTACGGCTCCGCTATGGATTGCATCGGGATCGCCACCTGAATCCGCGTGTCCAACTGTTGCCTCTCCAGCGCGTCCTGCAGTGCCAGCGAGTTTATCACCGTCGCCAGCATCCCCGCGTAGTCCGCGGTGGACCTGTCCATCCCTTGATCCGCCGCCGACTGTCCTCGCCAGATGTTCCCCCCTCCCACCACGGCGCACAACTCTATCCCTAGGTCGTACGCTACTCTTATCTGCCCGGCTATGTACTCCGTGGCTTGCGGGTCAATCCCGTAGGCTGCATTCCCCTTCAGCGCCTCACCGCTCAACTTCAGCAGTGCCCTTTGGTATATGGACTTGACCACCGGAGCTCCCTACTCTCCCAGGGCGAATCGCATGAAACGGTGGATCCTCACGTTCTCCCCCATCTTGGCTACCACCTCCTGCACCACCTCCTCCACCCGGCGGCTCGGGTCCTTTATAAACGTCTGCTTTAACAGACACACCTCGTGCGCTGGACGCTCCTCATCAGAGGGCAGGTCCGCCTCGCTAACGTATAACGGGGCCATCGCCGCCACCTGCATCGCCAGATCGTGCGTCAGACCCTTCATCTCCGCAGTTCTCGCCACGAAATCCGTCTCGCAGTTCAACTCCACCAAAGCCCCTATTCGCCCGCCGCTGTGGATATAAGACGCCACGATCCCCTCATTCATTGCCCTGTGAGACCTCCGGGCCGCGGCAGATAGCCCGGCGCTCTTCAACACCTCTTCGGCCCGGTCTAAGTCCCCTTCGCTCTCCTCCAGCGCCCGTTTGCAGTCCATTACTCCCGCGCTGGTCCGTTCGCGAAGCGTCTTGATTTGGTCTACGCTAACCTGCAAAGCGAACTCCTAATTATTTGTTAGTTGACGGGAGGAGCCGCTTCTACCATCTCTTCGGGTTCCTCTGGGGAGGCTGCTTCCACCTGGTTTGCACTCCCCACTTCAGCTTCTACTTCTGCTGGGGCCTCCGCTTTCATCCGTTCTTCAAGTTCTGATACGGCTTCCGCTTTCATTCGCGCTTCAAGCACTGCTGCGGCTTCCGCTTCCTCCCGTGCTTCCACTTCCGCCGCCAGTTCTGCTTCTACCGCTTCCTGCTCCATCTGCAGCGCCCTTCGCTCCTGCAACCCCTCTAAAGCCCCATCAGCTATCCTGGACGTTATCAGCCTGATGGACCGTATTGCGTCGTCGTTGCCCGGAATGTAATGGTCAATCAAGTCCGGGTTGCAATCAGAATCTATTATTGAGATCAGCGATATCTTCAGCTTCCGCGCCTCGGCTACGCAGATGTCCTCCTTGGGCATGTCTATTACAAATATGGCCGCCGGCAGCGATTTCATGTCCCGTATCCCGCGGAAATACTTGTGCAGCCGGGCTAGCTGCTCATCCAGCTTCAGCGCCACTTTTTTCGAAAACGAGTCCCACCGCCCCTCTTCCTTCTGGGTTTCCAGCTCTATCATATAGTCCACCCGCCGCCGGATGGTGCTGAAGTTCGTCATCGTGCCCCCCAGCCATCGCTGGTTCACGTAAGGCATCTCACAACGGTTGGCCTCTGACGCTATCGCTTCTTGCGCCTGCTTCTTCGTCCCTACGAACAGTATCTCTCCGCCGCCCTTCACTATTTCCCGTGCCGCGGCCGCCGCCGCCTCTAAGTACCGCAGGCTCTTCTGCAGGTCTATTATGTGGATGCCGTTCCGCTGCGTGAATATGAACGGCTTCATCCGGGGGTTCCAGCGGCGCGTCTGGTGCCCAAAATGCACCCCTGCCTCCAGCAGCGACTTCATCGTTATTGGCTCTCGCTCCGCTGTTGGCGCCTGTTCTAACGTTTCGACCATATACCCTTCCTTTGTCCTTACCCGTTTTTTATCTGAGCCCTAGGCGTACAGTAGTCACGGAGTATAGCATAGCCATTATACCTGGGCAACGGTTTCAGCCGTTCTGATGCCTCTCCTGACCGCTATCAAACCCTCCCTTCCGTTCCATGAATGGAAGCGCTCCACCCATCATTTCTCGCCCCGCAACCCATCCCCGGACTTGCTTCCAAAATAGAGCTTCGGCCTTTGGGAAAGCGCCACCAGCGCACAATCTACACCAGCCACACTGGAGAGTGCAGGGAACCTGAGTGGTGGCTGCCGGGAGTCTGAGGGTATCCCTCAGACTCAAATCCCCCCCTACACCGTCGGCCTGTTCAATACCTCCGAGGATATCTTGCGGGGAATGAGCTGCCCGTACCCCTGCTGCCCCTGCATCTCCCCGTTCTCCACTACAACCTTCCCCCTCAGCACCGTGGTTACCGGCCATCCCTTTATCGGCCACCCCTCCCAAATACTGTAATCGCTTATATGAAAGTCACCCTTTGCCAACTTCCGGTCCATGCTGGGGTCTATCAGCGCCACGTCCGCGTCGCTCCCCGGCGCTATGGCCCCCTTCCTCGGGTACAGCCCTATCAACCGCGCCGCATTCGAAGATGTTACCTCCACGAACCGCTCCAGAGACATCCCACGTTTCACCACCCCCTCGTTATATGTAATACCTACCCTCGTCTCCGCGCCATTGTGTCCACCCGTAACGTTGGTAATGGTTTTCCCCCGAGTCTTCAACTCATACGCCGTACAGTACTCGTCCGTGGCCACCGTGTTCAGACCCCCCTTCAGTAGCCCGTCCCACAGCATCAGCCGGTCCTCCTCAGACTTTAACGATGGATACGTGTGGTACTTCATCCCGTCCGGTTCGCTGTAGTTGTCCGAAGTGAAGCTGAAATAGTTGTGCAGCGTCTCGCCGTAAATCGGCAGTCCGTCGGACCGCGCCTCCCTTATCGCCTCCACCCCCTCCTTCGCGCTCACGTGTACGAAGTAGATCGCCGATCCGGTCCACTTCGCCAGCCGTATCACCCGGCGAAACGAAATGTCCTCGGACATGTTGTTGTGCACCAGCGGCATGTTCTGCCACTCCGTCCTCTCCTCGCGGATCAGCTTTTGGTACATGTGCTGCACAATGTCGTCGTCCTCCGAGTGGACAAACAGCAGCCCGTTGTGCTTCACCAGTTCCTCCATTATCGCTGACATATCCCCCATCCCCACCATTCGCCGCCGGTCTTCCGATACATCGGGGATAATGTTGGTGGTGAACAGCTTGATCGTGGGAAACCCTTCCGCCACCGCGTCCTTTATCTGGTCAATCACCTTCAGCGAAGGCGTCCCCGTCACCGTTATGTGATAGGTATAGTCGCAGTACGACTGCCCCCTCCACCGCGAGTTCCGCTCCGCGATGGCTTCTGGGATGTCCCTCTGCGGGTTGCAGGTCGCGAAGTCCACCACCGTCGTCGTCCCACCGAACAGCGCCGCCCGGGTCACCTGTTCCGGTGGCGCCGTTTCCAGATTGCCCGGCTGAAACAGGATCGGCGCCGCAATGTGGGCGTGGGGCTCTATCCCCCCCGGAATCACAATCTTTCCGGAAGCGTCTATCACCCGGCCCCCCTCCTCCGGCAGGCTGCCCGGGGCCGCCACCGCCGCTATTCGCTCCCCTTCAATTCCCACGTCCCAGTCGCCCACGCCGCTGGGGGTAACAACCCGTCCGCCCTTTATCACCAGGTCCAGCATCGCCTTCGGCCTCCACTTCGGTAGTTGCGCCGCAGTTTAACATAAGCAATTCAGCCGTACGAAAACAGGCATTGGCCCCCCTTTCATCGTCCCTTCCACGCTACTCCCTGGCAAACAGCGCGCGCCCTCCTGCCATGAGACCCCTACGAAAATACCGCTCCGTGCAACCTAAACCCGCTCACCTGAGGCTCTCACAGGGTCTTCTTTCAATCCACCGCTCAAAATACTTCCAAAACCCCCTCAGCCATCCAGGAGGGTGCAGGGGACATGGGTGGTTCTGCCGGGAGTCTGAGGGTGTTCCTCAGAAACAAGCTCTAAAAACCTTCCTGGGCGGGACGGTGGGCACCACCAACCTGTGATTCGCAATCCTCTCTGCTGCCAACACCTATCGCCTTGGCTATCCCTGCTTACATCCGTTTGCTAACCTGCTACCGTACCAACTACACCCGGCCGCTCCCGCACTTGCCATGCCAAAAATACAACTGCACTCGCTTCTACTGCTGACCTCCTTCACCGCCTTGGCCTTGCTGGCCTCCTGCGGCGGCGGTTCGTCGTCCCCATCTACCTCTCCAACCGCCCTGCCGGATAGCAACCAGGCCTCTCCAACCCAGGCTTCCTCCACGCTACCCGCATCTGCCGAATCGGGAACTCCACCCACCCAGCCCACCACCGTCGCTGCCGTGCCGGAAAACCAATCGGGTGCTACCCCCGCATCTTCCCCTTCCGGTGCCGGGTCTTCCTCCGCCCTTGCTACCCAGACCCGTGTGGCACCGGCCACCGTGGTAGACGCGCGACCCGCTTCGCCGCAGCCCGACTCGACCAGTCCAGCCTCTTCCACTGTAGCGCCTCCCGACGAGAACCCCCCCGCCGAATCCCCACCCGCCCAGCCTGCCGAGGAACCCCCCACTCCCACCTCGGCTCCTGCCCTCCTCTCCGTCGAAGTCGGCCATCAGGTGGGGCAGCGCGCCCCGGACTTCTCCGTCACCACCGTTGACGGCGAACAGGTCACCCTTGCTACCTATCAGGGAAGGCCGGTGGTCATTTTCTTCTTCGCCGTATGGTGAAGCACCTGCCGCGCCGAGTTACGGCGCATCAAGGACATCTACCCGGACTACTCCGCCGACGTCTCCTTCCTCGCCATCGACATCGACCCCACCGAGGACGCTAACAGGATAAGGAGCTATGCCCGGCAGGAAGGCTTCATCTGGCCCATGGCCCTACAACACCTGGACACCATTCAGGCGTTCCGCGCCTTAACCCGCTCCACCAAATTCGGCATCGACCGTAACGGCCTTATCGTCTACCGCCAGGGCTACGGCCTGGACAGCGAGCAGACCTGGCGCGACCTATTTCAAGACCTCGCCGCCCGCTAACCCCCCAACCTGCTCTGACTAGTAACCTTCCGCGCATCTATACCCGGTTGTCCCATTCGTAATCTCCTTGGATCGCCTTGAAATAGCGTGAAAAACCCGCCGTAGAGCCGCAAATCGGGGAGTGCAGAGGAGGTCTTCCTGATCTGCCGGGAGTCTGAGAGACAACCTCAGAACTTAAAATAAAACCTTCCGGGGCGGGATGGCGGGAAGCACCAACCTGTGATTTGCCATCCATTAGAATGTCGCCACCCAGCGTCTTTGCTCATAACGCCCCGAAATAGCGCCCAATCCAGCTTACTCTACCCTTCCCACGCTACTCCATCTCCTGTCCAACTTCCCTGCAGAACATTCCTATGAAAATAGCAACATCCTCTCCCCCTATCGAGGGGGAAAGCTAGAGTGGGGATGCGTCACGCCTCCATCCAAATACCACCTCTCGCACCCAGCCTCCCTCGCCTCCGACAGTTTCCTCTCTCCGCCTACACCCCCTTTCTTCCCTTCGTTCCCCGTCTACTACATTTTGTATGCAACTCAGCCTCCAATGGAACTCCTGAAGCTAATTCGTTGCCAACCGCTCCCTGAATCCGTAAACTTGTTGCACTCCCCTCCTCTCTCCTTCGTTCACGTTGGATGCCAGATAACCAAAACAACCCCCTCGCTCCCTTTCATCCCGCCGTACGGCAGTGGTTCGCCTCCCGCTTTGACGCCCCTTCACCTCCCCAGGTCGAAGGTTGGCCCGCCATCCAGTCCGGCCGTGACACCCTCATCGCCGCGCCCACCGGCTCCGGCAAGACCCTCGCCGCCTTCCTCTCCTGCATAGACTCCCTCCTCCGTCAGGGCCTCAACGGCGGCCTCCCTGACGGGTGCCAGGTCGTCTACGTCTCCCCCCTCAAAGCCCTCAGCAACGACGTTCAGAAAAACCTCTCCCAGCCCCTGGAGGAGATCCGCCAGGTCGCCGCGGAGATGGGCCTAACCGCCCCCGAGATTCGCGTCCTGGTGCGCACCGGTGACACCCCCGCCGCCCAGCGCCAGGCCATGACCCGCAAGCCCCCTCACATCCTCGTCACCACCCCGGAATCCCTCTACATCCTCCTCACCTCCGTCAAAGGCCGGGAGATGCTAAAAGGCGTCCGCACCACCATCGTGGACGAAATCCACGCCGTGGCCCGAGACAAGCGAGGCTCCCACCTCTCCCTCACCTTGGAGCGCCTCGAATCCCTGGCCGATGTCCGCCCCGTCCGCATCGGCCTCTCCGCCACCCAGCGCCCCATCGAAGAGATGGCCCGCTTCCTCGTCGGCAACCCTCGCATCGGCCCCAACGGCGACCCTGACTGCACCATCATTGACCAGGGCCACGGCCGCAAAATGGATCTGGCCTTGGAGCTCCCCGGCGCGCCGCTGGAGGCCGTCTGCGCCAACGACACCTGGGAAGAGATCTATGATCGCCTTGCCGCCCTCATCCAGGAGCGGCGCACCACCCTCGTATTTGTTAACACCCGCCGCTTGGCGGAGCGCGTCGCCTTCAACCTTGGCAAACGCCTCGGCGAAGATGACGTCACCTCCCACCACGGCAGCCTCTCCCGCCAGCAGCGCCTCGCCGCCGAAGAGCGGCTGAAAAGTGGTCAACTGAAGGCCCTGGTCGCCACCGCCTCCCTGGAGCTGGGCATAGACATCGGCACCGTGGACCTCGTCTGCCAGCTCGCCTCCCCCCGCTCCATCGCCACCTTGCTCCAGCGCGTCGGCCGCTCCGGCCACACCATGGGCGCCACCCCCCGGGGCCGCCTCTTCCCCCTCACCCGTGACGACCTCGCCGAGTGCGTTGCCATCCTCTCCTCAATCCGCGCCGGCCGCCTGGACCGTATGGAGCTTCCCGTCAAACCCTTGGACATCATGGCTCAGCAGATGGTCGCCACCGTAGCCATGGAGGACTGGGACGAGGACGCCCTCTTTGAGCTCCTGCGCCGCGCCTATCCCTACCGTGACCTCACCCGGGACGAGTTCGGCCAGGTCGCCCGCACCCTTTCCGAAGGCTTCTCCACCCGCCGCGGCCGCCGCGCCGCCTACCTCCACTACGACGGTGTGGGCCGCCGCTTCCGCGCCCGCCGTGGCGCTAAGTTGGCCGCCGTCACCTCCGGCGGCGCCATCCCCGAGAACGCTGACTACCAGGTCATCCTGGAGCCCCAGAACCTCCCAGTCGGCACCGTCAACGAGGACTTCGCCATTGAGAGCCTCCCCGGTGACATCTTCCAGCTCGGCATCTCCTCCTGGCGCATCCTCAAGGTGGAGCCCGGCAAGGTCCGCGTCGAAGACGCCCGCGGCCTCCCTCCCACCATCCCCTTCTGGCTCGGCGAAGCACCCGCCCGCACCAATGAGCTCTCCTCCGCCGTTTCCAACCTTCGTGACGAAATCGGCCGCCGCCTGGACGACCCCGAAGACGCTCGCCGCTGGCTGATTGAGGACGCTTCCATAGACGACGCCGCCGCGCGCCAGCTCGTGGACTACATCCTCGCCACCAAGAAAGCCCTCGGCGTCGTCCCCTCCCAGCAAAACGTCGTCTTCGAACGCTTCTTTGACGAAAGCGGTGGCATGCAGCTCGTCATCCACGCCCCCTTCGGCGCCCGCATCAACCGGGCCTGGGGCCTCGCCCTCCGTAAGCGATTCTGCCGCACCTTCAATTTTGAGCTCCAGGCCGCCGCCAACGACGACGCCATGGTCTTCTCACTCGGCCCCCAGCACAGCTTCCCCTTGGAAGACGTCTTCTCCTACCTCAAGCCCCAAACCGTCCGGGACATCCTCGTTCAGGCCCTCCTGGCCGCCCCCATGTTCCAGACCCGCTGGCGCTGGAACGCCACCCGCGCCCTGGCCGTCCTCCGCCACCAGGGCGGCCGAAAGGTGCCCATGCCCCTGCAACGCATGCGCGCCGATGACCTCCTCACCGCCGTCTTCCCCCAGCAGATGGCCTGCCAGGAGAACCTCGTCGGCGACATCGAAATCCCGGACCACCCCCTGGTCAACCAGACCGTCTACGACTGTCTCAACGAGGCCATGGACATCGATGCCTTCGTCCGGCTCATGGAATCCATATCCAACGGCGCCCTGAATCTGGTCCCCGTCGACTCCGTGGAACCCTCGGCCATGGCCCACGAAATCCTCACCGCCAAGCCATACGCCTTTCTCGATGACGCCCCATTGGAGGAGCGCCGCACCCAGGCCGTCTACATGCGCCGCTCCCTGGACCTTCAGTCCGCAGATGACGTCGGCAAGCTGGACCCGGAGGCCATCCAGCGCGTCCGCGAGCAGGCCTGGCCCGAGGTTCAGTCCCTCGATGAGCTTCACGATGCCCTTCTCCTCCTCGGCTACCTCACCCCCGTCGAAGCCCAGCCCTGGACTGAATTTCTTGACGAGCTCTTGACTGCCCGTCGCGCCACCCGCTATTTCACCTCGCCGGACTCCTTCGTCTGGACCGCTTGCGAACGGCTGCCCCAGTTCCGCGCCGCCTTCCCCCAGGGCCGCTGGGACCCGGACGTGGACGTGCCCCCCCGCGAACGCGATGCTATCTGGGAGCCGGAAGAAGCCCTCCGCGAGATTGTCCGCAGCCGCCTGGAAGGCCTGGGCCCCGTTACCGCGGCCCAGTTGGCCGTCTCCCTCGGCATTGCCGAATCGTCAGTGGACCTTACCCTCGTCGCCTTGGAGGCCGAGGGCTTTGCCCTCCGCGGCCGCTTCACCGCCAACCCTGATTCCACCGAGTGGTGCGACCGCCGCCTCCTGGCCCGCATCCACCGCTACACCTTGGACCGCCTTCGCAAAGAGATCGAACCCGTCTCCGCGGCTGACTTCATCCGCTCCCTCTTTGTATGGCATCATCTGGACCCTGACCACCGGCTGGAAGGTCCCATGGGCCTCGTCGCCGTGCTGGAGACCTTGGAAGGCTTCGAGGCCGCCGCCGCCGCTTGGGAGAACCACATCCTCCCCTCCAGGCTGCCCCATTACAATATGGCCTGGCTGGATCAGCTCTCCCTCTCCGGTGAGATGGTCTGGGCCCGGCTCCATCCCTCCATGGACTCCGAGACCCCACGTTCCGGGGCTTCCCGCTCCCTTCCCGTAGCCCTCCTCTTCCGTGACAACCTGGACCTCCACCTCTCCGCCTCTCGCCAACTCCCGCCCGGTGCCGTGCCCCTCAGCGGCGTGGCCCGCCATCTCTTGGAGACCCTGTCGGACCGCGGCGCCTGCTTCTTCCAGGACCTCGTCTCCCTCACCAACCAGTTGCCCAGCGATGTCCAGACCGCCCTGGGCGAGCTCGCCTCCTGGGGCCTGGTCAACTGCGACGGCTTCGCTGGCCTCCGCGCCCTCGTATCTCCCCTGAGGAACCGCACTACTCACCGCCTTCGTGGCTCTCGCATCGCCCGCCGTGGCCTCAAGCCCGTCGACCGCATGGCCTCCGGACGCTGGTCCCTACTCAATCGTGACTTAGCGGACCCCGTGCCCGAGGATGAACGGACCGAGTTCGTCGCCCGGCAGCTCCTCCGGCGCTACGGCGTCGTCTTCCACCGCATCCTCCAGCGCGAGTCCGTGAACATCCCTTGGCGGGACCTGGTCCGCGTATACCGGCGCCTGGAGGCCCGCGGCGAGATCCGCGGTGGCCGCTTCGTCGCCGGCTTCTCTGGCGAGCAGTACGCCCTCCCCGAGGCCATCCAGCAGCTCAGGGCCATCCGCCGCTCCAAACCCCAGGGTGGGCTCATCACCGTCAACGGCGCCGATCCCCTCAACCTCGTCGGCATCCTCACCCCGGGACAGCGGGTCCCCTCCCTCCCATCCAACCGCGTCCTCTTCCGTGACGGCGTTCCCGTCGCCGCCAAAGTCGCAGGCGCCATCCTACACCTGGACCCCACCCACCCCTCCCTCGCCCCCTCCCTCGAAGCCGCCCTCCGCCGCTAATAGGAAATCTTGTTTGCTGGACGCCCTGCTAGGGGGAATCCAGAGGGGCACAGCCCCTTCTGGCGGGAATCTGAGGGTGTTCCTCAAGATATTCGCTATTAACCTTTCTGGGCGGGATGGTGGGAAGCACCAACCTCCGATTCGCAACCCATACCCGCGGTAGCACCTTTCGCCATCGCTGACCCCGTCGCACCAATTCACCTTGCCTATGCCTCCAACCCGCTCATCCTGAGGCCCGCGAAGGACGAGCCCATACCGCATTCCGCCCCCCACCATGTCATTCTGAGTCCGCCCGTGAGGATCGAGGAATCTGGGTGCGGGGGGAGAGCAAGTCCTACCGCGGCGCCCGCCTCGGATTCCAATCCTGGTTTTTCATCCTCTGTGGTGCCTATAACCGCCGACATGTCGGATTCTCCCGAAAATAGCCCCCTTCAAAAACCCTAAATGCTATAATCGGCCCCCTTCAACCCTCCTAAGGAGACGCCAGTGACCACCCAAAATGATAAAGACCAGGTCGCCGCTGTTATCAACGAGTGGGCCGCCGCCCTCAGCGCCGGCGATGTCCCTCGCGTCAAAGCCGTCTGGGACAGCTCCTATTCCGACCTCATCTACATCGCCGAGGAGAACGACGACCCGGCCTTGGGCTGGAGCGGCCTCGAAAATTACTACAAAGGCCTGGACACAGACCTCGGCAGCTCCTCCTGGTCAATAGACAACCTGAAAGTGGATGTCATCGGTGAGGCTGCCTGGGCTTACCTCACCTTCCTCGTTCAGGCTGAGGTCATCCCCTTCAACCGCACCATGACCTTCAACGGCCGCAACACCTTCATCCTTCGCAAGACCTCCGGCGCATGGAAGATCATCCACTACCACGAGTCTCTCTCCCGGGACCACAGCCGCGAGACCTGGGGCTGGTTCTTCGAAAAGTAACCTCGCCGGATTTGGTTCTCTCCGCCTATCGAGGGGGAGATTAAGAGGGGGTGAACGTCGCTGCCATCCCATCTTCAACCCTTCGTGCCCGCCATCCCCGTCGTCATGCCCGAGCGACTCCAAAATACCTTGCATCGCCTTCCAAACAGGTCCCATTAACCGAGCGTCCAAAGAGCGCGCATTCCTTACTAATACCCTCCTCCCCCGCGCCGTTGCCAACCCTCAGACCCGTGCTTATAATGCTCCTGTCCAGTCCTAGCCCTTCAGAAGGAGAAAGTCCGCTGCAAGACTTCGAGTATGTATCACCAAACACACTGAAGGACGCCGTTCGCCTAATGGCCGAAAAAGGCTCTAAAGCCAAAGCCCTGGCTGGCGGCACAGACGTCCTCGTCCAGCTCCGCGGTGGCCGATTTACCATCGACCGTATGGTCGACGTAAAAAACGTACCGGAGCTGAACGAAATCTCCTGCTCCGCCACCGCCGGCCTGACTCTCGGCGCCGCCGTCCCCTGCTACCGCGTCTACGAAGACAAGGCCATCCAGAAACTCTACCCCGGTCTGGTGGATGCCGCCTTCCTTATCGGTGGCATCCAGATACAGGCCAGGGCCACCGTGGGTGGCAACCTCTGCAACTCCTCCCCCAGCGGTGACACCATCCCCGCCCTCATCGCCTTGAGCGCCCAGTGCGTTATAGAAGGCCCCAACGGCTCCAGGACCCTCCCCGTGGAGGATTTCTGCACCGGCCCCGGCTCAAACGTCCTCCAGGACGGTGAGTTGTTGGTCTCCATTAAGTTCCCTCCACCGGCCCCTCGCTCCGGCGCCCACTTCCTCCGCTTCATACCAAGGAACGAGATGGACATCGCTGTGGCCAACTCCGCCGTCTGGGTCCAGCTAGCTGACGACAATCAGCACATACAGTCCGCCAGAATCAGCATCGGCGCCGTGGCCCCCATACCCCTCTTCGCGACCGCCGCTGGTAACCTCCTCGCCGGCCGCGAAGCCAACGAGGACTCTTACCAGGCCGCCGCCGAGGCTGCCCAGGCCATCGCCACGCCCATAACCGACATGCGCGGCACCATCAGGCAGCGCGTCCACTTGGTGGGTGTCCTCACCAAGCGCGCCCTCCGGGAAGCCGTATCTCGAGCCAAAGAGGCCTAACCAATGACACGAAAGACCCACGTAGTTTCCAACATCAACGGAGCAGACGTTGAGTTCCTCTGCGAACCTCGACAGAGCATGCTGGAGGTCCTCCGAGACGTTATGGACCTCACCGGCACCAAGGAAGGTTGCAATGATGGCAACTGCGGCGCCTGTACCATCTCCGTCGATGGCACCATCATAGATTCCTGTCTCATGCTGGCCGTTGAGGCCGAAGGCAAGAAGATCGGCACCATAGAAGGCGTCGCCACCGCCGAAGGCCTACACCCCATCCAGCAGGCTTTCCTTGAGAACGCCGCCCTCCAGTGTGGCATCTGCACCCCTGGCTTCATCGTCGCCGTCAAGGCCCTCCTTGAGAAGGAACCTGACGCAGACGAGTATCGCGTCCGTCACTGGCTCGCCGGAAACCTGTGCCGCTGCACCGGCTATGACAAGATCGTCCGCGCCGTCCTTGACGCCGGCCAGCGAATGAGGAGTAACTAGAATGACAATCACTGCCGACCCCAAGGCCAATGGTGGTAGCGGGTATAGCGTTATTGGCACCCGGCCCATCCGGCACGACGGCCTGGAAAAAGTCACCGGTCAGGCACGCTATGGCGAGGACGTTAACCTGCCTGGCATGCTCTTTGGTAAGGTCCTCCGCAGCCCTCACGCCCACGCCAGGATCAAGAAGATTGACGCCTCCCGTGCTTTGGCCCTCCCCGGCGTAGAGGCCGTCGTCACCTCCGCCGAGCTGGTGCAGGCCTCGGGCAAGGCCATTGACTTGGGCGAAGGCGCCATGACCAACCCCAAGTTCCTCAGCAATAACATCCTCGCCGCCGATAAGGCCCTCTACAGGGGCCACGCCATCGCCGGCGTCGCCGCCACCAGCCCACACATCGCCGAAGAGGCCCTCCGTCTCATTGACGTGGATTATGAAGTCCTACCCGCCGCCTTGGACGCCAAGGAGGCCATGAAACCTGGCGCCCCCATCCTCCATGAGCGACTCGCCAATTTTGACTACATCTTCGCTCGTCCCGGCGGCCTCAAGGACGACGACGATCAGTCCAAGTCCTCCAACGTATCCCTCCACTTTGTCTTTGAGACCGGAGATATCAAGAAGGGCTTCAAGGACGCAGACGTCATAGTGGAGCGCGAGTACCACACCAAAGCGGTGCACCAGGGCTACATTGAGCCCCATGCCGCCACCGCAATGTGGAACCGTGACGGCAAGGTCACCCTTTGGAGCAGCTCTCAGGGTCATTTCACCATGCGGGAGCAGACCGCCTTGGTCCTCGGGCTCCCCGTCTCCCAGGTCAAAGCCATCCAGATGGAAATCGGCGGCGGCTTCGGCGGCAAGACCCTAACCTACCTGGAGCCCGTCGCCGCCCTCTTATCCAAAAAGACCGGTAAGCCCGTCAAGGTCTCTATGAGCCGCGTTGAGGTTTTCGAAGGCACCGGCCCCACTTCCGGCGGCTACGTCAATGTCAAGATTGGCGCCACTAAGGACGGCAAAATCACCGCCGCCGAGGCGGTCCTTATGTACGAGGCTGGCGCCTTCCCCGGCTCCCCCGTCATCCCCGGCAGCCAGTGTATGTTCGGCCCCTACAACCTGGAGAACGCCCGCGTCGAGGGCTATGACATTGTCATAAACACCCCCAAGGTGGCCGCCTACCGCGCCCCTGGCGCCCCCGCCGCCGCCTTCGCCGCCGAGACCGCCATTGATGAGCTCGCCGAAAAGCTGGGGATGGATTCCCTGGAGCTTCGCATCCTCAACGGCGCCAGGGAAGGCACCCGGCGTCTCGCCGGTCCCGTCTTCCCCCGCATCGGCTTCTTGGAGACCGTCCAGGCCGCCAAAGACCACCCCCACTACAACGCACCCCTTGAGGGACCCAATCGCGGTCGTGGCGTCGCCGGTGGATTCTGGTTCAATGCTGCCGGGCCCGCCGCCGTCACCGCCAGCGTTCACGGTGACGGCACCATTAGCCTGGTGGAAGGCTCCCCGGATATCGGCGGTCACCGCGTCGCCGTCGCCATGCACGTGGCTGAGGTCCTTGGCATCCCCGCCGAAGACGTCCACCCCTCCATCGGTGACACAGATTCCATCGCCTTCACCTCCATGACCGGCGGCAGCGGCGCCTTGATGAAGACCGGAATCGCCGCCTACGAGGCCGCCCAGGACATCAAGAGCCAACTCATCCACCGTGCTGGCAACATCTGGGACGTTTCAGTTGACGACATAGATATGGTATCCGGCGTCATCCAGCACAAGTCAGACCCGGAGCTTCGTTTTACCTTCAAGGAGCTCGCCTCCATGCTCAACGCCACCGGCGGCCCCATCGTCGGCAGCGCCGGCGTTGACCCCAAGGGCGTTGGCGTCGCCTTCGGCGTCCACATCGCTGATGTGGAGGTGGACCCGGAGACCGGCAAGACCCAGGTTCTCCGCTACACCGCCGTCCAGGACGTCGGCACCGCCATCCATCCCTCCTACGTCGAGGGCCAAATCCAGGGTGGCGCCGTCCAGGGCATCGGCTGGGCCCTCAACGAAGAGTACGTCTTCAACAAGGAAGGCGTCATGGCCAACCCCACCTTCCTTGACTACCGCATGCCCATCAGCCTGGACCTCCCCATGATAGACGCCGTTCTGGTGGAAGTCCCCAACCCTGGCCACCCCTACGGCCTCCGCGGCGTCGGCGAGACCCCAATCGTGCCACCCATGGCCGCCATCGCCAACGCCATCCACAACGCCATCGGCGTCCGAATGACCGAGCTTCCCATGTCCCCCGGCGTCGTGCTGGAAGCCCTCTGGAACAAAGACAACTCCCACTAAAACAGAAACATCGTTCCCTGAAAAACGCCTGCCCAAAGGGGGAGTGCAGAGGGGCACAGCCCCTTCCGCCGGGAGATTGAGGGCGTCCCTCAGAAACAACACCCAACGTTGCTGCATAACGGCTCTAAGGGGGAGTGCAGAGGGGCACAGCCCTTCTGCCGGGAGACTGTGAGGGTGTCCCTCAGAAACAACACCCAACGTTGCTGTAGAATGCCCAGAGGGGGAGTGCCGAAGGGCACAGCCCATCTGCCGGGAGACTGTGAGGGTGTCCCTCAGAAACAACACCAACGTTGCTGCATAACGGCTCTAAGGGGGAGTGCAGAGGGGCACAGCCCCTTCTGCCGGGAGACTGAGGGTGTCCCCCAGAAACAACATCCAACGTTGCTGTAGAATGCCTAGAGGGCGAGTGCAGAGGGGCACAGCCCTTCTGCCGGGAGACTGAGGGTGTCCCTCAGAAACAACACCAACGTTGCTGTAGAATGCCCAGAGGGGGAGTGCAGAGGGGCACAGCCCATCTGCCGGGAGTCTGAGGGTGTCCCCTCAGAAACAACACCCAACGTTGCTGTAGAATGCCCAGAGGGGGAGTGCAGAGGGGCACAGCCCTTCTGCCGGGAGTCTGAGGGTGTCCCTCAGACTCTAATTTTCTCCCCTTCCTGGATAGGAAGGGGATCAAGGGGATAGTCGAAAACCCCTGTCAGAGTTCAGCCCTTCGTATCCAGCAAAGCATAGCGAACAGAAGACAAAAAGGACCAAAAAGGACCAACACCTTGGCCAGAGTATTCATCCCAACCATGCTCCAGACACTCACCGGCGGCGCCAAAGAGGTGACACTGGAAGCCCGCAACGTCCGCCTGGTTGTCGAAGGCTTGGAGGCGCTCTATCCTGGGATCAAAGAACGCCTCGTCGAAGATGGCCGGCTTAGGCCCAACCTCGCCGTCGCCGTCGACGGCGAGACCAGCCGTATGGGCCTCCTCGAAAAAGTCAGCCCTGACTCCGAAGTCCACTTCATCCCCGCCATCGGCGGCGGCTAACCACCCCCGTAGCATGCCCAAAGGGAGAGTGCAGAGGGGCACAGCCTTTCTGCCGGGAGACTGAGGGTATCCCTCAGAAAGAGCACCTGGCGTTGCTGAAGGATGGCCCAAACTGGGAGTGCAGAGGGGCACAGCCCTTCTGCCGGGAGTCTGAGGGTGTCCCTCAGAAAACCTAATTAAACCTATACAACCTCGCCGTGTTCGCCCCCGCTATCAGCGCTGCCTCCTCCTCCGGTACCCCATCCAGGATCCGCTCCACTATCTCCTTCGACTTCGGGAATGTCGACTCCGGATGCGGGTAGTCCGACCCCCACAGCAGGTTCTCGACTCCAATGTGGTGCCGCATCTCCACTCCCAGGTCGTCCTCCTGAAAGCTGATGAACGCGTTCCGGCGGAAGAAATCGCTGGGCAGCGCGTCCCCCTTGAACCGGTAGCTCGTCTGCCCCACCGGCCGGTCCCTGTACGTGTCGTCCAGCCGGTTCATAAAATACGGAGCCCACCCAATCTCGAACTCCACTACCCCCACCCGCAGCTTGGGGAAACGCTCAAACACCCCGGACAATATTAGCGCTCCCATGGCGTTTCGCACGTGGTACTCTCGGTTTGTCTGCTCCACCGCATCCGCCATCTGCGTCTTTAGCTGCCAGCCCGCCTCCTTGCTCCACCGGAACGTCCCGGTATGTAAGCTCAACGGCATCTCCATGTCCTGCGCCGCGGCCCATAACGGCTCGTACATCGGGTGGTCGTACCGGTGCACAGAAGGCTTAATCGGTATCATCGCTCCCACCAGACCCTTCTTGGCGCACCGCTGCAACTCCTCCACCGCCTCGCCCACGTCGTCCACATTTAGCATCGTCACCCCTCTCAACCGGTCCGGGTACGGCGCGCAAAAGTCCGCCAGCCAGTCGTTGTACGCCGCCAGCGTCGCCGAAAGTAGCCCGGTGTCCGGTATGCTGTACGCGTCCAGCGCCACCGAGGGATACAGCACCCCTCCCGTTATACTATCCGCGTCCATGTCCGTTACGTGCGCGTGCGGGTCGTAGCCCCCTAACAGCGTGTCCTCGTAGCGCCCCTCAAACGTCAGCTTGGACGGGTCCTCAAATCGCTGCCCCGCCAGCGTCCCCGCCACAACAATCCCAAACTTTATCCCATCGGCGTACCACTGGTCCGTCGTCTCATCGTGCGCCAGGTGTGGCGCCCGATCCCGGTACTCCGGCGCTATCCGCTCTTTCCATAGACCCTCCGGCTCCACCACGTGGGAGTCTGAAGATATCAGCTTGTATCCAGCCAAAGTTGTCTCCTCCTTCTACTTGCCCGTCGCTTCTACATCCTCAGAAACAGGTCCGACGGAACGCTCTTATCCACAAGTCAGATTATTGCAACGCCAAAATTCCATGTCAACTTCCCTCGAATCCAGAGCCTCAGACTTATTCCGTGTCTCCGGTCACCTTACTGCACCGCCAGTGGAGCATTCTTAATTATCATGTGATTCCTATGAAAATAAGCCTCCTACGCCTCCAACCCGCTCATCCTGAGGTTCTCGAAGGACGAGCCCATACCGCATTCCGCCCCTCACCATGTCATTCTGAGTCCGCCCGTGAGGATCGAAGAATCTGGGTGCGGGGGGAGAGCAATTCCCACCGCGGTGCCCGCTTCGGATTCCAATCCTGGTTTTTCATCCTTCCTGATGCTGGACGCCAACATGATCGATTCCGAGTCCGCCCGTGAAGATCGAGGAATCTGGGTGGAGTAGGGTAAGCAGGTCCAACCCTCGTCTGACCTCTCATCAGAAACCCTGGATTGTCATCCGCGGTGATACTGGTCCTCACCGTCATGGGTGATTGCCTCGTAAAAAGCGGCCTTCCATCCACATGCCTGACCGGGAAACAGGGAGTGCAGAGGGGGCGCAGCCCTTCTGCCGGAAGTCTGAGGGTGTCCCTCAGAAAAACCTTTTAAAAACCATCCGGGGCAGGATGGTGGGAACCACCAACCTGTGATTTGCAGCCCGTCGTGGTAGCCACACCCACCGCCACGCCCGATCTCCCCCTAAAACACGCTAAGCGTCCCTAGAAGGACGCCTATTAAGAGGGAATGCAGAGGAGCGCAGCCCTTCTGCCGGGAGTCTGAGGGTGTCCCTCAGAACAACCATTTAAAAACCATCCTGGGCGGGATGGTGGGAACCACCAACCTGTGATTTGCAGCCCGTCGTGGTAGCCACACCCACCGCCACGCCCGATCTCCCCTTAAAACACGCTAAGCGTCCCTAGAAGGACGCCCATTAAAAGGGAGTACAGAGGGGCGCAGCCCTTCTGCCGGGAGTCTGAGGGTGTCCCTCAGAAAAACCTTTTAAAAACCATCCTGGGCGGGATGGTGGGAACCACCAACCCCAGATTCCCAGTCCTCTACAGTAGCCACACCCACCGCCATCCCGGCGGGCGGGCGGCGATCCATTACCAACCACCCTACGTCAACACCCCCTCGTCCCTTAACGTCCCCACCTCCTCATCCGAAAGCCCCAGTATCTCGCGGCACACCTGCTCCGTATGCTCCCCCAGCAACGGTGCTGGCCGGTACTCCGGCGGGCTCTCCGGCAGCACAAACGCGTTCCCGTCGTAAGCGTGGCGGCCTATCTCCGGGTGCTCCTGGAAAACATAATGCCCTCGCTCCTTGAGCTGCGGGTCCAAGAACAGCTCCTCGCAGCTTTGCACCACCCCCGCCGGCACCCCGGCCCGCTGGCACCGGTGCATCAACTCGAACGCGTCCAGCTCCCTGGTGCTCCGCGAGACCTCCTCATCCAGCGCCTCCTCGTTCGCCTTCCGCGCCTCCGCGGTGGCGAACCGGACATCCTCCGCCAGCTCCGGCCGCTCCAGCACCCCACACAACGCCCGCCACTCATCGTCGCTGCGGCACGTTATCGCGCACCAACGGTCGTCGCCCTTACACGGGTACGCGCTATGCGGCGCCAGAGTCGGGTCTGAGTTCCCCGCCCTCGTCTGCGTCCTCCCGTTCGCCGCGAAGTCCAGCAACGCCGTCGCCGTGAACCCCAGGGACCCTTCTAGTTGAGACATGTCCAGGTGCTGTCCCTCCCCCGTCCTTTGGCGGTAGTCCAGCGCCGCCGAAATCGCTGCTATCGCCAGTTGTGGCAGCAAGAAGTCCGTGTACGCCCCGTAAGGACTCGTCGGCGCCCGGTCCGGCCACCCCGTCATATGCGTGTGCCCCGAAAGCGCCGTCAGCACCGGCCCGAACCCGGGGTGCGACGAGTACGGCCCTCCCCTCCCCTGCATCGACGCGCTGAACATAATCACGTCCGGGTTCACCAGCTTCATATCCTCGTATCCCAGCCCCCACCTCTCCATCACCCCCGGCGTGTAATTCTCCGCCACCACGTCCGCCCACCTCGACAGCCGCTTCGCCAGCTCCCGGCCCCGGGAGTCCGCCATATTCAGCGTCAGACTCAGCTTCCCGCTGTTGTAGTTGGCGTAATACGCACTCCTGTTGATCCCTGGCTTCCCTCCCCCGTACGGCGTCGCCTGCCTCAACACGTCCGGCCGGTTCGCAGATTCCACCCGTACCACCGTCGCCCCGAAGTCCGAAAGGTACCGCGTCGTCATCGGCCCTATCGCCACCCAGCAGAAGTCCAGCACCTTCACCCCTTCGAACGCCGCCGTCAACTCCTAACCTCCAGTAGCTTTCTACCCGTCACCCTCATATCACCCCCTCATCCTTCAGCCGCCGCATCTCCACGCCCCCCAGCCCCATCTCCCTCTGTAAAATCTCCTGGTTGTGCTCCCCTAACCTGGGCGCCCGTCGTGCTGATTTCATCAACCCCAGGCTCGACCGCAGGAACGGCCCGGGCACCGTCAGCATCCTGCCGTCCTCCTCGAAATTCGGCCCCTCCACCTGCTGAAAGAACCCCCGCGCCTCAAGCTGCGGGTACTCGAATAAGTCCTTCGGGTCGTTCACCGGAAACAGGATGATCCGGCGGTCAATCGCCCCCTTGCCCAGCTCCGCCTTCGTCTTCGTCTCGAAGAACCTCGCCAGCGGCGGCACCATCTGCTCCACCAGCTCCGGCTCAAGCTGCCCAAAGCCTCGCTCCCCCCAGTTCGTCTCCCGCAGCACCGCGTCCCCCAGCCCCTCCTCTTCCATCCAGTCGCACAGGTTCCCCATGCTCCGTCCCCCCGTCTGTCCCCCGGGCTGAATAAAATTCACGTAGCCGTCCTTGCACTCCCAATTTATCCGAATCCTCGTCCTCCCTACCGGCCGGAACGGCCCTTGCCGCTTCAGGTTGATCCTGTCTACGTCCCAAAACATCGGCGCGTGCGATAGCGTTCGGGCCATCGCTTGCTGGCACGATACATCCACATGCTGTCCCTTCCCCGTCAGCATCCGGTGGTGGTGCGCTATCATCGCACCACCGGCCCCGGACGCCCCTCCCACCGCCCAGAACTGCGGCGCGCTCACCCGGACCGGCGGCCGGTCCGCGTCCCCGCTCAAATACATCATCCCGCTCAGCGCCATCCCCACCAGGTCCGTCGCCTGGTAATCCCGGTGCGGTCCATCCTGCCCGAACGGGCTGATCGAAACCATAATCAGCCCCGGATTCCGCCGCCTCAGCTCGTCGAAGCCCAGCCCCAGCTCCCCCATGTACCCCGGCCGAAACGACTCCACCACAAAGTGGCACCGTTCCACCAACCGAAGGAACAGCCCCCTCCCCCTCTCCTCCTCCAGGTTCAGTGTGACGCTCCTCTTGCCACTGGCGTAGTAGGCCCAGGCCAGCCCCTTCTCCGGGTCAGGGTCGTCCTGGTAGAAGGGCGCAACCCGCCGTAGCGGGTCCCCCCAGGGGGGTTCAATCTTGACCACGTCCGCACCTAAGTCCGCCAGCACCTTGCCGCAGAACGCCCCTCGACCGTCCGCCAGGTCCAGCACCCGGTACGGCGATAGCAACTACCGCCCCCTACGCCAATTAGTGAGCACAGCGGTATTCCCTCCCCGGAGTTTCAGACCATTGCCTCGCAAATAGCCCAGCCCGGCCTCTGAAAAAACGGTTCCTACGCCCAATCGATTCCAACCATACAGGAGGGTGCAGGGAACCGGGGTTCCCTGCCGGGAGTCTGAGGGTGTCCCTCAGAATAACTCTTAAAAACCTTCCTGGGCGGGTGGGTGGGTACCACCAACCCCCGATTTTGGCATCCACTCAATTGGTGGCGCCCATCGCCTTGCTGATTACGCCTCGGAATGGCCACTTACAATGTTTTCCCAGGACTCACCTGCCTAATTCTTCATTCGCCGTGCCGCCTGTCCCAACTGCCGAAAAATCCTCTCCCCCTATCGAGGGAGAGAGCTAGAGAGGGGGTGTGCAAGACTTTCCCCTAAACACATCCTATGTGCGGCCCCCACCGCCCACGCCCCGCCCCTAACACCCTCCGGCCGCGTCACAGCGGCAGCGCGTCGCCCAGCCGTCGCTTGTGCAGCCCCGGGTTTCCCAGGTAGTCGTACAGCGTCCGTGACATCTTCGTGTGCAGCGTTAGCCCGTACTCCCGCATAACCCCAATCCCCGCGTGTACCTCGTGCGCGCCGTTGCACACCTGGTAATAGGCCTCGCTGGTCACCGCCTTGGCCATGTGTACGCTGGCCGAATACGGTCTCCCTGTATCCAGCTTCCACAGCGCCTCGTTCGTCGTCCACCGCGCCGCATCCAGATGGTTCACCATGTCGATTATATGGTCCTGCACCCGCTGGAACCGCCCTATGGCCACGCCGAACTGCACTCGCGTGTTGCTGTAGTCCAACGTCGTCTCGAATACTTGCTCACTCGCCCCCACCTGGTACGCGCACAGCACCGCCGATGCCTTCTCCATCGCCCGCTCCAGCGCCGCCCAGCCGTCTCCGGCCCCGTCGCACAGCAGCGAGTCGCCTGCCACCTCAACCCCCTCCAGCCGCACCTCGAACGCTCCGGTGCTGAACCCCCCCAGCCCCCTCACCGATACCCCCGGCGACGTTGCGTCCACCACAAACAGCCCAACGGCATCGTTCTCCAGCCGCGCCGCGCATATAATCTGGCTTGCCCCCTCCAGGTCCTGCGCAAACAGCTTCGTCCCCTCCAGCCGGTACCCGCCTCCCACCTGCTGCGCTCGGCACTTCACATATCCAGCGTCCCAACCGTATTCCGGCTCCGTCACCGCCATCCCCAACACCACTTCCCCCGACGCTACCGGCGACAGGATCGCCCTCCGCTGCCCCTCTGTCCCCGCCTCCAGCACCGTCAGCACGCCCAGCACCGCCGAACCGAAGAACGGCCCCGGCACCGGGCCCCGCCCCAGCTCCTGCGCCACCACCGCCGCGTCCGAAAACGACGCCCCTTCCCCACCATACTCTCGCGGCGTCAGCATCCCCGTCCACCCCGCCTCCCGCATCCGCTCCCACGCGTCCGGCGCGAACGTCCTCCCCGATGCGTCCATCTCAATCAGCAATTCTTTGGGGAACTCGCGCTCCACCAAGTCTCGCGCCGTGCTCTTAAGCATCTCCTGGGATTCTGTAAGTGACAGGTCCATGGTGGCCCTACTTCAGCACTCCCGCCTTCTCCCGGGCTGCCCGCCCTATCCCCAACCGCCTTGCCATAATCACCTTCTGTATCTCCGCCGTGCCTCCTGGGTGCTGCGCCACAATCGCGCCCCGCTGATGCACCTCAACGTGCCCCTCCTCCAGCCCCCACTCCTCGTCGTTGGTAAGCGCGTGCGGCCCCAGAATCTTTTGGACAGCCTTCGCCGTCCGAAGCGCCGACCGCTTCGTGTGCAGGTAAGACTGTGGCCCTTCGTAAGTCAACGGTCGGTCCGCCGCCCGGATCCAGAAATTCCGCAGGTTCAGCAGCCGTCCTATCTCTCCGTTTATATACATATCCACCAGTAGCTCTCGCACCGACGGGTCCTGGCTCAGTGGTTTTCCGTCCCGCTGCCGTTCTCCGCACAGCCGAAACACCCTCTCCAGCACCTCCTGCCCCGTGTTGGAAGACTGCATCAGCCCGTGCTCCAGCTCCAGGTGCGTTCCCGCCACCTTCCACCCATTATTCTCACCGCCAACCAGGTTGAACGCCGGCACCCGAACGTCCTCCAGGTACACCGTCTGCTTCGCCCCGCTGGCCGCCCCCCGTTCCCCCCCTGCGAACAGTATGTCCATCTGCGATACCGTGATTCCAGGCAGGTCCATCGGCACCATGAACCAGCTCAGGTTCTCGTGCCGCTTTCCATCTGGGTCCGTGTTCACAATCATCCACGAGTAGTCCGCCCCGTGGGTGCTCCCTACAAATATCTTCTGCCCGTTAATCACATAGTCGTCCCCGTCCCGCACCGCCGCGCTCCGCACCCCTGCCAGGTCGGACCCTGCCTCCGGCTCCGTCAGCAATTGCCACGTCCGGATTTGCCCCTTCAGGACCAACGGCAGGAAATGCCGCTTCTGCTCCTCGCTTCCCCACACCAGTATCGAAGCCGCCCCCAGCTTCCCGCCCGAATCGTAGTACGGCGGCAGCGTCAGCCCGTACCGGTCCGTCTCCTCGTCCAGGATTAGCGTCTCCTCCGGCGAGAGCCCACCTCCCCCGTACTCCTTCGGAAACGTCGGGTACAGCCACCCCTTCTCCCCCAGCTTCCTCCCCAGCTCCCGCTGCTTCTGGTACCCCGCCGCGGTTAGCTGCCCCGGGTCCGCCGGCGACTCCATACCTTCCGGCACGTTTTCCTTCAGCCACCCTTGGACTGCCTTCCGGAACAACTCCTGCTCCGGCGTGAAACTCAGCTCAAAGTCCATAGCCTCGTCCTATCTCCCCTTGAACACCGGCTTCCGCTTCTCTAGGAACGCCTGCACCGCCTCTTTGTGGTCATCTGAGCTTTGCACCATCTCCTGCGCCACCCGCGCCAGCTCCAGGCTCTCCGCCAGGTCCAAATCCATCGACTTGTGTACCAGGTACTTGATCAGTGACATCGAATACGTCGCCCCCTGGGCCATTCGTGTCGCCAGTTCCATAGCTTCAGGCATCAGCCGGTCCTGCGGGTACACCTTGCTTACCAGCCCCAGACGATACGCCTCCGTTCCGTCTATCCGGTCCCCGGTGTACTGCAGCAAAAACGTTTGGCTCAACCCAATCAGCCGGGGCAACTGCCAGCAGCTCCCGTCCCCCGGGATCAGCCCCATCCGCACGAACGCTTCCGAAAACTCCGCGCCCTCTGACGCCACGCGAATATCGCACGCCAGCGCCAGCCCCATCCCCACCCCTATCGCGTGTCCGTTCACCGCCGCTATGGACGGCTTCTGCAAGTCGTGAATCCTCAGCGGCATCAGCGGCGGCGAATTGGGCTCTGCCGGTCTCCGTTTCCCCAGCCCCGCCTCCATCTGCCCCCACGGCAACCCCTCCACAGGCTTATCGGATGCGCCGCCTCCCCGACTTTGAATATCCTCCCGGAACCGGCGCACGTTGGCCCCCGAGCAAAACGACGGGTCCTCACCCGTCAGCAGCAGCACCCGGTCCTCCGGCTCCTGCTCAAACCGGTCCAGCTCCCGGTACATCTCCTCCACCATCTCCGGACCCAGCGCGTTCCGCGTCTTCAAGTCCACCATCGTCAGCTTCAGCACCCCGTCCCGCCGCTCCACCTTCACGTACTCGTTGGCCATCAATGCCCCCACCAGATCGGCTCGACTCTCGGCCCATAATATAGTCCAACCCCGGAGTTGCGACAAGTTGAGGTCGTAATCGTTACTCGTGGAGTAAAGATTGGTGTTTTGCTCCGACTCCTGGAACAAATGGTCTGTTTTCTGATATAATCGGACGATCATTACCGAGAGTTGAGGTGACCTGATGCCGAACGACCCATTTCACATAACTGAACAGGAGCATCGAACCGCAGTGGAATCTCTTGTTCAATCAAAGGAGAACGAGCTCGCCGAGGCAGATAGCCTTTTGCAAATTCTGCATGAGAGGTTGGTTGGAGTAAGTGCCGAAATCGCAACCAGGTGGTGGGCAACTGACAATACGCTGACCACGCTGGACTACACAGATCAAGAAACACAGCGAGAAATCCTAAAGGCCCAAATCGAAGATGCCTTGGGCAGGCGCAAGCAATTGGACAAGGAATTCAAGGTCTATGGAAATTATCTGAATTCGTTAAAAAGCCCAACCACCAGTTAGCCCCAACTCCCTTACCGGAGTGAACTACTGAGGGATCGCTCCATGACCGTAGGCTGTCCTCCCGTTTGCAAGAAGAAACACGTCATCACGATTCCTGCCCCTAAAACAACGACCATATCATCGCTGGCGAGTCGACTATCTCTTTCCTATGGAAAGTTCGTAAGGCGGAGTCTAGAGGCGCACAACCCCCACCGCCGGGAGCCTGAGGGTGACCCTTAGAAACAAATTTTTAAAAACCTTCCGGGGCGGGCGGGTGGAAACCACCAACCTGTGGTTCGCAACCCTTCGCAGTGAGGAAACCCACCGCCACGGCTGACAGCCTCCGGCGATAGGCCCGCCACCCGCCCTAGCCCCCTTGATCCTTGACTCCCTTCATAGCGTAGTGCTAAAACCTTGAAGGCTGCCGCCCCGCGCAGACCAAACGCATAACCTTTAACTGGAGACCTGATGGACTACTCGCTAATCTCCGGCGACTCCCACATAGACCTCACCTGGATGCCCGGAGACCTCTTCGTCGAAAACGCCCCCGCCCAGTACCGTGACCTCGTCCCCCGAGTGGTGGAACGCGAAGACGGTCCCCACTGGATTGCCAACCACGTGGATCTCGGCGTCTACGGCGGCCTCGGCTTCGGATTCCGCAAGCCCCAGCGCGGCGAGTACAAACGCGTCGACCGCATGATGGACGCCGGCTTCTATGAGCAGGGTCCCCACCCCACCACCCCGGCGCTTCGCCTCCGCGATATGGACCTCGATGGCATTGACGGAGAGGTCATCTACGGCATCTTGGGCATCGGCAGGTGGATCAGCGACTTGGAGCTCACCAACGTCATCTACCAGGCCTACAACACCTGGGTTGCCGACTTCGTCAAGCAGCAGCCCGGCCGCTGGGCCGCCCTGGCCTGCATCCCCAACCACGATCCGGAAGCCGCCGCCGCCGAGCTACGGCGCGCCGCTGCTCTGGGCCTCAAGGGCGCCGATTTCGCCGTCGCCACCGCAGTCAAACCCCTCTGGCACCGAGATTGGGACGCCCTCTGGCAGGCCGCCGCCGAGTGCTCCATGCCCATATCATTCCACTCCACAGGCATAAACACCCGCCGCGCAGACGATCCCCAGACCCAAATACAGTACGATCTTCAGTGGCGCCTCACCTGGATCAGCCTCCTGCAGATCGCTGGCGCGGAGTATCTGGCCAGCGTCATCTTCTCCGGCGCCTGCGAACGTTTTCCGGACTTCAAATTCGTCCTCGGCGAATGCGGCGTCACCTGGCTCCCCCACCTCCTCAACCGCATGGACGATGAGCATGCCGAGCGGTCCCCCGTCCCCGGCGTCCCCCTACCCCCCAGCGACTACTGGTTCCGCCAGGGGTACACCACCTATCAGACCGAGCACGGCCTCGCTGACTTCCTCCCAATGGTTGGTGACGAGCACGTCATCTGGGGCTCCGACTACCCTCACCCCGACGGCATCTGGCCCGACTCCCGCGAGACCATCGCCCACGACCTCGCCGGCGTCCCCGAGGCCTCCCGGCGCAAAGTCACCTGTGACAACGCCGGCCACCTCTACGGCTTCCTCTAGCCTGCCAACCCGCGCGGAGCCCAACGAGGATGCAGCCATTCAGTGGGTGGACGGGCATCCTCCTGGTCTGGTTACCATCGTCTGAACCAGCCAGCTAGTACTCAGTCAACTCGGTTTTGGTAATTGTTTAAGAAAACGTCTAAGGTTGCTACCCTTTTTTAGGAGTGTTGACGTAGGAGGGTGGCAGCCATGGGACGAGAACGGTATGTGGTCCGGTTGGAAAGGGAAGAACGAGACCAGTTGGAACGACTGATTCGCGGGGGAAAGAGCCCAGCGCGAAAGGTTGCCCGGGCCCGTATTCTGCTAAAGGCAGATACGGGCTGGGGGGTGATGCGCATCGTGGAGGCGCTGGACACGTCTGCGGGTACGGTGTGCCGTACCAAGCGGCGGTACCTGGAGGGAGGACTGAAGCGGGCCTTGGAGGAAGATCCTCGGCCAGGACATCCGACCAAACTGGATGAGCGGGGGGAAGCGCACCTGATTGCCCTGGCGTGCAGCGAGGCCCCTCCAGGCCATGACCACTGGACCCTGCGGCTCCTGGCAAACAAGGTGGTGGAGTTGGGGCTGGCGCCCTCCATGTCCCACGAGGGAATTCGCAAGCGGTTGAAAAAAACAGTCTCAAGCCGTGGCAGAAGAAGGAGTGGTGTATTCCCCAGGTGAGCGCCGAGTTTGTGGCGTGTATGGAGGATGTGCTGGACCTTTACGCGGAACCCTATGACCCAGAGCGCCCGGTGGTCTGTTTCGACGAGACCTCCAAGCAGTTGCTGGCGGAAAAGAGGTCTCCGATCCCGCCCAAGCCGGCACGACGGGAGCGATACGATTACGAGTACCAGCGCAATGGCACCCGAAACCTGTTCATGCTGTGCGAGCCCCTGGCGGGCTGGAGGCATGTGGCAGTGACCGAACGTCGTACCATGGTGGACTTCGCTCAGCAGATGCGGTGGCTGGCCGATGAAGCTTACCCAGCGTCCGAGAAGATCCGGGTGGTGCTGGACAACCTCAACACCCACAAACCAGCTTCCCTCTACGAAACCTTCGAGCCCAAGGAGGCTAGGCGAATACGCAAACGCTTGGAGTTTCACTACACTCCCAAGCACGGTAGTTGGCTCAACATGGCAGAGATCGAGTTCAGTGTCTTGGCCAGGCGAGTCCTGCGCCGGCGTATTGCCGATGAAGAGACTTTGAGTGGCGAGATCGCGGCCCTGGAGGCAGAACGAAACCAAGCCGGAGCAACCATTGACTGGAGATTCTCCACTGTGGACGCCCGAGTCAAGCTTCACCATCTCTATCCTGCCAACAATTAGGTTGACTGAGTACTAGTCTTAATCCGGCCACCCCAGGAGAGTGCAGGGAACCTCGGTGGCGGCTGCCAGGAGTCTGAGGGTGTCCCTCAAAATATTCTTTATTAACCTTCCGGGGCGGGCGGGTGGGAACCACCAACCCTAACCGTTCTACCCTGCCAACCCGCTCATCCTGAGGCTCTCGAAGGACGATCCCATACTGCTCTCCCTCTCATCCAAGGTTCAGGCCCTCGTAGGCGCATGGGTACCACCAACCTGTGATTCGCAACCCTTCGTGGTACCAACCCCGCAGGAGAGTGCAGGGAACCTGGGTGGCGGCTGCCGGGAATCTGAGGGTGTCCCTCAGAAACAGTCGCCCCTACCCCTCCTTTAACGCCGGTATCACCTCTTTACCCATCAGCTCAATGTGCCGCTTCGTCGTCTCATGCGACATCCTTCCCGCCTGCGACTCCAGCATCAACGTCCCAATGCCTAGCTCGTCCCGAATGTACCGTAGCTTCTTGATCACCGTCTCCGGGCTGCCAGTCACCAGGTGATAGCTCTCTTGAAGCTCCTCGTAGCTTAGCTGCGAAAGCGGCTTCGGCCTTATCCGATTCGCCATCTGCGCTCCCCGCCGGGTCACGTACCCTGGCGGCATGAAATACTCCCGCGGCCCCTCTAGCGGGCGGCGCATCCGCCACAGGAAATGCTTCCCCTCTTCGTACGCCTTCTCATCCGTATCGTTGACGTGGCAGCAGATCATGAAGGCGAACTTCTCCGGCCCCGGCGTCCAGCCGTCCTCCGCCGCCGTCTCCCGGTAAATGTCGAACAGGTCCTTCGCTACATTTAACGGCGTCAGGAACGCCGCGTACGTGTACCGCCGTCGCGCCGCCCACTCCACCGACTCCGGGCTCCCGGCCCCCGGCGTCCAGACCGGCGGGTGCGGCTTCTGGATCGGCAACACCCAGGGGTTGACTACTCGAAAGTGGAAGTGCTTCCCCTCCCACCGGAACGGCCCCGGCGTCGTCCACGTCTTTATCATCAAGTCGTGCGCTTCCTCGAACCGCTCCCGGTTATACACCGGGTTCGTGTTATTGGCCCACGATTCTACGCCGATTCCCCTGACTATACCGGAGATAATCCGCCCGCCGGAGATAACGTCCAGCATCGCCACCTCTTCCGCAATCCGCGTTGGGTTATCCGTGGTGGGCATCACGTTACCCAGGAGCAGGATCGGCACCCTCTTCGTGATCCGCGCCAGAATTCCCCCGGTGATATTCACCTCCACGTCCATGCAAGACGGCGTGTTGTGGTGCTCGTTGATCATCAGCCCGTCCCAGCCCGTCTCCTCCGCGTACACGTACTCGTCCAAATACCGTTGGAACAGGTAGTGCGCCTTATTCGCGTCGAAGTACGTGTTCGGAAACGTCAGCCGCATAGATGGGTACTTGTCCGCCTCGTTCTCGTCGAACTCCGCGTAGGGCATCTCCGTGAAGTAATAAACATCCATGGGGGCTCCTCTTCGTTCGTGCTTGTGTTGCCGCTATCTTGGACTAGGCCAGGAACTCCGTTACCGTTTGAATAAACTCGTCCCGCTTCTCCACGTGGGGCCAGTGCCCGCAACCCTCCATCACCTTCAGCGTCGAATTGGGCAGCGCCTCGTGGTACTGCTCCCCGCACCTCACCGGCACAATCGCGTCCTCTCTCCCCCAAACCACCAGACTGGGGACATTGACCCGCCCCAGCAAACCTGCAAGCCGGGGATCGTGCATATACGGTTTCCAGCACAGCCGCACCGCCGTCTCCCGGTTCATCTCCGCCACCAGCCGCTCTTCCGGCGACTGTTCCCTACCTAGCAACTGCTCCCACTCCGGCGCCTGGCCCTTGTCGTGAAACAGCAGTTCGTTCACCTGCTCCGGGCTAATTAGAAAGATGTCTACTATCTCCCCCTCTGTGGGCTTGATCCCCGCCGCGTCCACTAGCACCAGCCTCTCCAGCGCCTGCGGACACATAATGGCCATCTCCGCCGCTATCCAGCCCCCCATGGACACCCCCATCAGCCGCACCTTCTCCAACCCCATCTCCTGGAGGAACCACAGGTAGAAGCAGGCCATGTCCGGGATCGTTTCCAGCCAATCCGGCCGCTCCGAGGCGTCGTATCCCGGGTGCGACGGCGCGTACACCGTGTACCGCTCCGCCAGCGCCCGGTTGTAATCCAGCCAGCCCAGGTTGCCCCCTGCTCCGTGGAGCACCAGCAGCGGGTCTCCGCTGCCTCCCTTCAGATAGTCAATCTTCGCGCCCCCAACCGTAACCTGCTTCTTAGTCGGCTCTGATGCCATTACACTTCTCCAATCGCTGCGTTTCTCATGATTCTCGTCGTCTTAACCCCGGTCCCGTGGCGCCCCTCCACCCCGCAAAACCCCTGCTCCCGCTAGGCCACGGCAATTCTAGCCACGCCCACCGCAACGGTCAACGCCGCCCCCATTCCCGTCCCTCCCAGCCGGTTCTCCCGAAAACAGACACCCCGGCACACTCCTCTCCGCCTTGATCGGAGGAGTGTCAGAGAGGGAGTTGTTCCTCCCGCCAACAAAGTTGACCATCTACTTCATCTCCACCACACAGGGGGATGCGTGGAACCTGGGTGGTGGCTGCCGGGAGTCTGAGGGTGTCCCTTAGAAATCTAACGCGCCCACGCCTACAACCCAAACGCCCCCTTGAAAAACGCCGCCAGCGGCGCTGACGCCTTCTCCCTCAGGTCGTACGTCGCGTGCCCAACGCCCGGGAACGTCTGAAACGAGAATCGTGCCCCGCTAGACTTCAGCACCTCGGACAGTGCCACCGGGTTACCCTCGTACAGCATATTCTCGTCCGCGTCCCCGTGCACAAACAGCACCTCCGGCAGCAGCGAGCCCGCCTCCGCCCCCCGCTGCGACACCAGCAGCCGCGTCCGGTTCAGCGGGTCGTTGAATGAAAGCGCCGACACCGCCAGGTCGTCCGGCGTGTCCCCCGGAATCCCGTACGCCTCCAGCAGTTGAGCCTTGAACTTGTGGTCCCTTATTACGCTCTCATAGGATAGCGCTGCCTGTTGCGGCGCCACCGCCCGCAGGCGCCCCAGCAGCGGCCCCGTCACCGAGTTCCACAGCACCGCGCCTCCCAGTCCCCCGCCCCAAAGCCCTCCTCGTTTCTCGTCCAGCCCCGGCTGCGAGGCCAACGCGTCAAACAGCGCCCCGTACGCCGCCACCGCGTCCGGACGGCCCCAGTGGTTACCCGTTCCGTGCGATCCCGCCACCGCTATCCCTACCCCCACCAGCGCGTCCAGAAAAATCGTCTTCGCCTCCTCGTCCAGCCAGTCCGCCTCCCCGTCCCTCACGTACCCCCCGTTCCCGTGGCATTGGATAACGAAGGGCGTCCCCGGCCCACTCGCGGCAAACCCTGCGGGGGTCCTCAGGAAGCACCACTCGCCTCCTGCTTGAAAAAACACCGTTTGCGCCCCGTCCTTCAACGCCGGTCCTTTGTCTGCCATCTTTTCCTCCCTTATTCCCTCGAAATTAAAACCCCGGTCTGCCATTCCAACCCGCTCATCCTGAGGCTCTCGAAGGACGATCCCATACCGTATTCCGCCCCCCACCATGTCATTTTGAGTCTGCCCGTGAGGATCGAAGAATCTGGGTGCGCGGGGAGAGCAAGTCCTATCAGCGGCGCCCGCTTCAAATTCCAATCCTGATTTTCATCCCTGTTGGCGCCGGTTTCAACCCGCATGTGGGATTCCCTCAAAAATAGCCCGGTCCGGCCTTAGAAAAAGCGGCTCCTTCGCCCAGTCAGCATCAACCGTTCAGGAGAGTGCAGCGAACTTGGGTGGTGGCTGCCGGGATTCTGAGGGTGTCCCTCTGAAAAACATCTAAAAACCCTCCGGGGCGGGTGGGTGGGAACCACCAACCTGTGATTGGCAACCCTTAGGAGCGGATAACGCTTCGCTCTCGCTGATCGGCGCCAGAGGACCTTTCCGGCGGCTTGCTGGCCACTCCCTGCTCAATATATTCATCCCGGGTGGCGCCGGTCGCAACCCCCATACTGGAGTCTGCTGATAATAGATTCTTACCCCCCCCACCGCTCATCAGAAAGAACCACATCCCGATGCCAATCGAGCGAGGGCGTCCCGAAGATTCCCCCGGCCAGCGCTATATTACCACCCTTGCCAACCGGCATCCCGTCTTATAATCTGGCCCAGTCTGCATTTTCTATTTCAAACGAGGTGACGCCCCCATGCGCTATGACGTTGTTATCGTGGGCTCCGGTTCCGCCGGCGCCGCTCTGGCCACCCGGCTCAGCGAAGACCCCAAGCGCTCCGTCCTTCTCCTGGAGGCCGGCCGCGATTACCCTGACGTCGAGCACCTCCCCCCCGACGTCCGAAACGGCAACGACGTCATGCAGGCCGTCGAAGGCGATAGCCTCTGGAAGTTCACCGCCACCTCCAGCAGCACCCAGCGCGAGCCCATGTTCATTCCCAGGGGTAAAATCATCGGTGGCTCCAGCTCTGTCAACGGCACCATCTTCATCCGCGGTATCCCCGAGGACTACGACGCCTGGGCCGCCGAGGGCAACGACGAATGGTCCTTTATGAAGGTCCTACCCTACTTCAACAAGCTGGAAACCGACCTTAGCTTCGGCGGCGACTTCCACGGCAAGGAAGGCCCCATCCCCGTCCGGCGCTTCCAGGAGTCCGAGTGGCGCCCCAGCATGTCCGCCTTCTACCAGGCCGCCCGCGGCCTTGGCTACCCCCATGAGGAGGACATGAACAATCCGGAAACCTCCGGCGTCGGTCCCCGTCCATTGAACAACACCAACGGTATCCGTATGAGCACCG
Source organism: Dehalococcoidia bacterium (assembly GCA_965247585.1). Lineage (GTDB taxonomy): Bacteria > Chloroflexota > Dehalococcoidia > Lucifugimonadales > CBDFHC01. The sequence continues at coordinate 308,534 of CBDFHC010000005.1, read as the reverse complement.
CCATCACCTACCTCAACCCCATTCGCCACCGTCTCAACCTCTCCATCAAAGCCGGTGTCCTCGTTAGAAAGCTCCTCTTTGACGGGACCCGCGCCGTGGGGCTGGAGGTCGAAAGCGGCGGCGAGTCCTTCTGCGTCGAAGCTGATGAGATCGTCCTCAGCGCCGGCGCCATCGGCTCCCCCCACATCCTCCTCCTCTCCGGCGTCGGCCCCGCCCAGGACTTGGAACGCCACGGTATACCCGTGGTGCATCCCCTCCCCGGCGTTGGCGAGAACCTCCGGGACCACCCCTCCGTCCTGGTCTGGTACCGGCTCAAGCAGGGCGCGGAAGAGGAGACCTCCCCCAGCCAGGTGGGCCTCCGTTGGACCGCTGCTGGCTCCAACGCCCGCAACGACATGTTCATCAGCCCCTACCCCGGTCAGGTCCTGAACGGCGCTCCCCACCTTCTGCTCAGAGTAATCTTGGAGCAGGCCAACGGCGCCGGACGCCTCAGCCTCGCCTCCCCTGATCTCGCCGTCCAACCCGCCTTGGAATATCGCTACCTGGACGATCCTTGGGACCTGGAGCGCATGCGCGAAGGCGCCCGGCTGGCCCTGAGCCTGGGTTCCCAGCCGTCGCTTCAAGCCATCGTCGCTGGCCGCTCCCTCCCCGTGGATGACGACATCGCATCAGACGACGCCATGGACCGTTGGATGCGCGCCACCGCCACCACCTGTCACCACTCCTGCGGCACCTGCAAAATGGGACCCTCCTCTGACCCCTTGGCCGTCGTCGACCAGTACTGTCGCGTCCACGGCCTGGAGGGCCTCCGCGTCATAGACGCCTCCATCATGCCCAACGTCATCCGCGCCAACACCAACGCCACCAGCATCATGATCGGCGAGCGCGCCGCCGAATGGCTCGCCGCCTAACCTTCAGCCAAACCTCCGTATCCCTGCCCCCTTCCCCCCATTAGACGGGTCCTCCCTTTAATGACACCGTCAATAGGGAGTCCAGAGGGGGGCTTCCCCCCTGGCGGGAGTCTGAGGGTGTCCCTCGGAAAAACTTTTTAGAACATTACTGGGCGGGTGAGTGGGAACCACCAACCTGTGATTTGCAATCCTTTGTAATAACTATACCGGTCACCATAGATGATAGCCGCCACTCTTTTTTCATCCTCCCTGGTGCTGGAAGCCAACATGGTGGATTCCGAGTCCGTGCGTGAGGATCGAGGAATCTGGTAGGTAAGGGAGAGCACATCCAACCCCTGTGCCCCCTACCGCTGTGCCACGTCAATTTGTTCACAAGCTCTCTGCCGGGAATCTAAAGGTGTCCCCCGGAAATTAACCCCTACCCTTCCGTGCCGCATGGCCTCCATCACATTGACATTGCCCCTGCCCAGACTTAGCATGGGCCACGCTATCAAGTTAATGAGGGGGCGCCGAATGGGTGCAACTTTGGGAACCGCAAAAATGACTTACGAAGTCGTTGACGGATGGGCCAAGCTGCCCCAGGGCTGGTCATTTAAAGAGTGCGGCGGCGTCGCTGTGGACAGCAAGGATCGCGTCTACGCCTTCTGTCGCGGTGAGCACCCCGTCATCGTCTTTGATAAGGACGGCAACTTTCTACAGTCTTGGGGCGAGGGCGTCTTCGCCAACGCCCACGCCATCACCGTTGGCCCTGACGACTCTATCTACTGCACCGATAACGGGGACCACACCGTTCGAAAGCTCACCCCTGATGGGGAGCTCTTGATGACCCTGGGAGCGGCCAACCAGCCCTCCGCCAGGTGGAGCGGAGAGCCCTTCAACCTCGTCACGGATGTGGCCATATCCGCCAAAACCGGTGACCTATTTATTTCCGATGGCTATGGCAACTCTCGCATCCACAAGTACAGTTCAGACGGAAGGCACATCATGTCCTGGGGCTCCTCCGGCATCGACCCGTCCCAGTTCGTAATTCCCCATAACATCTCCATCGACAAAGATGACAACCTTTACGTCGCCGACCGCGAATGCCATCGAGTTCAGGTATTTGATGTTAACGGTAAGCTGCAGGCCATTTGGAATAACATCTGGAAGGCCTGTGGCCTGAGGGTGGGCCCGGACGGCAACGTCTATATTGGCGAACTCATGGGCGAAGCCTATTACTCCGACGCCCCGGACGTTGGCCACCGCGTTAGCATCTACAGCCCCTCCGGGGAGATGCTATCCCGGCTGGGCGATTCCCATATCGGCGAGGAGTCTGGCCAGTTTATCGCCCCCCATGGCATCGCCGTAGACTCTCGTGGCGACATCTACGTTGCCGAGGTTACCTGGGTAATGTGGGGCTCCCACCAGACCCCCCCACGGGAGTTCCGTAGCCTCCAGAAGCTGGCTCGCAAAGGCTAAACCTTGGCTGTGGTACCCCCAAGGCTGGTCATATCCTGCACCCGAAAAGACCACGGCTCGCGTCGCTAGGAGGGTTGCCTCGAAAATAGCACCAACCACGAGCTAAGGACCCGCGAAACGGGGAGCGCAGAGGGGCAGAGCCCTTCTGCCGGGAGTTTGAGGGTGTCCCTCAAACTTACTTTAATACCGTTCGAGGCGGGATGGTGGGAAGCACCAACCTGTGATTCGCAATCTGAATTACCCGTCTCATTAAAAGGAGCGTGCCATGGCTAACACACCAACCCTCTACATCGTGCGCGGCGACGTCGCCGATGACGCCAAAGATGAGATCATTGACTGGAGCAACACCTGGCACATGCCAGACCTCCTGGAGGCCGGCTTCTACTCCGCCACCAGGTACCGCTGCGTCGAGGGCGCACCCGAGTACCTCCACCTCTACGAAATCTCCAGCCCCGACTTCTTCGAAACCGATGCCTATAAGTACATCTGCCGCTGTGATCCCCCCTGCGGCACCCTCCGCTGCCAGCACAAGCAGGACACCGCCAACCCCACCGGTCCCCAGATGGTCCGTCACTTCAACCGTGGCAGCCGCATGGTCTACGACACCCTCATGACCCACAACATCGCCGACTATCGGCTAGAGTCTCCAGGCCGTCACGGCAACCCCGTCGGCTCCGTCCACAGCAAGACCGTCTGGAATGTCCGCATGGACGTGGACCCCGCCGTGGAAAAAGACTTCCTGGAGTGGCAGGAGCAGGTTCACATGGCAGAAGTGGGCGCCTTCCCCGGATACATCGCTGGCAGGCTGGCCCGCCGCATCGATAGCTTCTCCACCGACGATCTTAAGTACCTCGTAGTCTGGGAAGTGGAGAGCCCCGACGCCGTCAAGAACCGCCCCTCCCTCGCATCCCGCACCATGGACTCAGACGAGCGCCGAATCCGCGCCGGCATCAAGAACTTCAACGAGGCCATCAGCGTCCGCATCTGGCCCGAGTAGTAGGCCTCCCCGCCTCCTGATCTCCCCTTCCCTGCCGTCGCCACCAGATCGCCGGCCGGAACGGGAGATTGTGCGCCTCTCGCCATCCCGGTGGGACCGCCCGTTCATCCTCCTCCCCTCCAGCGCACAATCAACCCCAACCAAACAGGAAAACACGGAGATCCTCGGTTCCCTGCCGGGAGACTGAGGGTGTCCCTCAGAAATTAAACCTCACTGGGTAGTCGTGGGTGGGCACCACCAACCTGTGATTCGCAACCTGATGTAGTGCTTTCACCCATCGCCCTCGCTGATTGCCTGAAAAATAGCACCAGCCCTCCTTCTATCCCAGCCACACAAAAAGGCGCAGACCGCTGGAGGCGGATGGGCTCCCTGCCGGTCCGCCCGTGAGGCTGTGAGTTTTTGGCTACTACGGCATTTTCAGCGTCACATTGTTCCGCGCTAAGCGTCCGCATGAGACATGTCATTCCTATGAAAATAGCACCGTCCCTACTCTATCTGCGCCCAACTAGGAGAAGTGCAGAGTGGCACAGCCCTTCTGCCGGGAGACTGAGGGTGTCCCTCAGAAATTAAACCTCACTGGGTGGTCGTGGGTGGGCACCACCAACCTGTGATTCGCAACCCGATGTAGCGCTTTCACCCATCGCCCTCGCTGATTGCCTGGCAAATAGCACCAGCCCTCCTTCTAACCCAGCCACACAGAAAGGCGCAGACCGCTGGAGGCGGATGGGCTACCTGCCGGTCCGCCTGTGAGGCTGGGAGTTTTTGGCTTCTACGGCATTTTCAGCGTCACATTGTTCCGCGCTAAGCGTCCGCACAAGTCATGTCATTCCTATGAAAATAGCACCGTCCCTACTCTATCTGCGCCCAACTAGGAGGAGTGCAGAGGGGCACAGCCCTTCTGCCGGGAGACTGAGGGTGTCCCTCAGAAATTAAACCTCACTGGGTGGTCGTGGGTGGGCACCACCAACCTGTGATTCGCAACCCGATGTAGTGCTTTCACCCATCGCCCTCGCTGATTGCCTGGAAAATAGCACCAGCCCTCCTTCTATCCCAGCCACACAAAAAGGCGCAGACCGCTGGAGGCGGATGGATTCCCCTGTAATGGACTCAAGGGGCATCCCCCACCTCCCCATTTGATGTCCCCGCCCATACGGAATAGAATCGTCCTCGCCACTAAACAGGAGCCAACCTTTGTCCGTTTCCCCCAAAGACGGTCCAACAACCCATCTCCCTACAGATAGAAAACTCATCCTCGGCATCCTATCCGCCGGCCACGGCATCGCCCACTGGCTGGACCAGAGCTTCCCCGTGGTCCTTCCCAGCATCACCGCCTCCTTGGGACTCAGCACCCTCCAGGTAGGCTCCATCGCCACCGTTAAGCAGATCGGCTTCGGCGTCGTCAACCTCCCCGGCGGCCTCGTCGTAGACACCCTCAAAGGTCAATGGGGCCTTATCCTCACCGGCTGCCTGGTGGGTGCCGCCCTCTTCTACGCCCTCTTGGGCCTCTCCTTCAACTTCACCTTCATGATCGTCATGGTATTCCTCGCCGCCGTACCTGGCGCCCTGTGGCACCTCCCCGCCTCCGCCGCCCTGTCACAACGCTTCTCAGACCGCCGCGGCTTCGCCATCTCCATCCACGGCTTCGGCGCCAACGTCGGCAACGCCGTCGGACCCTTGGCCGCTGGCGCCTTGATCGCAGTCATAACCTGGCGCGCCATCTTTTTCATCTATTCCGTGCCCGCCCTCCTGGTGGCCATCCTGGTTTGGTCCTATCTACGAAACATCGGCCGCGAAAGCGGCTCTCCGCCCGCCATGGGCCTTCGCTCCCAGCTCTTGGAGGCCCGCTCCCTGATGCGGAATCGCGTCGTCCTGGGGCTGGTCGCCGTCGCTGTTCTCCGAGGCATGGCCCTCAACTCCATGTTCATCTGGACGCCCTTCTACCTCACCGATGAGCTGGGCATGAGCAGCTTCTGGATGGGCTTCCACATCGCCCTCATGACCGGCACCGGCATCGGCTCCACGCCCATCCTCGGTGCTCTCAGCGACCGTTACAACCGGAAACTAATCCTCGTCCCCGGCCTTGCCCTGGGCGCCTTGCTGTCCGCCTTGGTCGTCGCTGCCGGTGACACTGTCTGGATCACCGTTTTGATGGCCGCCATGGGTCTATTCAGCTTTGCCCTTCACCAGATCATCCAAGCCGCCGTTCTTGACCTGGCCAAAGTAGGCACCGAGGCCACCGCCACCGGCTTCCTCTTCGGCTTTGGCAGCGTCGTCGGCGCCTTCTCCCCCCTGATCGCCGTCGCCATCATCGACAACTATGGTCTGAGCAATGTCTTCTACTACCAGGCCGGCCTCTCCGCCCTGGCCTTGCTCGTCCTGCTCCCATTCAAGCTCCGGCTCCCAGAACGCGCCGCGCCTCGTTAGCAGGCGCCTTCTGACCACCCCCCTCGAAACTAGAAACATCGTCCCTTGAAGGACACCAAGCCAGGGGGAGTCCGCAGGGGGGGGCAATCCCCTCTGAGGTTGTGACTTTTTGACTTCATCCGGCTATTTCAACGTCCCTTCGCCATTGCTGAGCCTCCACATAAGCCATGTCATACCTATGAAAATAAGCCTCCTACGCCTCCAACCCGCTCATCCTGAGGCCCTCCAAGGACTAGCCCATACCGCATTCAGCCCCCCAATCACGTCATTCCGAGTCCGCCCGTTAAGATCGAGGAATTTGGGTAGTGCGGCGGCTGGGTGTTTCCCGCCGTCGAGTACATCTCTATTACCAACCTCGGGTTTTCATCCCTGGCACTGACAACGTCCCTTCGCCATTGCTGAGCGTCCACATAAGTCATGTCATTCTGAGTCCGCCCGTGAGGATCAAAGAATCTGGATGTGGTCGGAGAGCACATCCAACCCTCGCGCCCTCTGGCCCTGTTCCAACTCAACTCACGCGCAATCCCTGACCTTGTCGAATGGAAGGACAGGCCCATGCCACTCTACAACCCATTCATACCCAGGACCCTCGTAGGGGGTAGGCGCCACCAACCTTCGGCTCTCTCAGCCCTAAGCGGCGGCCACACCCATCGCCACGGCCGGTTCCCCTGGGACCCTTCCGTCGCTTACGGGTAAATCCCCCGTATCCTCGTCGCCTCCGCCACCCGCTCCACCGCCACCAGCAGCGCCGCCGTCCGCATATCCGTCCTGTGCTTCTGCGCCGAGCTCAACACCTCGTTGAAACTCCGCGTCAGTATCGCCTCCTGCCGCTTCTTAACCTCTTCCTCGTCCCAGAACAGCCTCGAAATATCCTGCGTCCACTCGAAATACGACACCACAACTCCGCCTGCGTTGGCCAGAATGTCCGGCACCACCATAATTCCACGGTCCGCCAATATCGCGTCCGCTTCCGGCGTCGTCGGTCCGTTCGCCCCCTCCGCCACAATCTTCGCGTTTATCCGCGGCGCATTCCTCTCGGTAATCTGCTGCTCCAGCGCCGCCGGTATCAGAATGTCGCAGGGAATCTCCAGCAAATCGGTGTCGCTGACCTTGTCCGACCCTGGGAATCCCTCCACGGTCGAGCTCTCCGACTTGTGGGCCTGCAACCTCGCCACGTCCATCCCCCCCTCCGAATATACCGCCCCTTTGCTGTCGCTGACCGCAACGGTCTTGCACCCTAGTTCTTGCAGCAGCGCCGTCGCCCAGTACCCCACGTTGCCAAACCCCTGCACCACCACCCTCGCCCCCTCAAGCTCCATCCCAATCTCCCTCGCCGCGGCCCGGGCCGTTATCATCACCCCCCGTCCCGTCGCCTCCGTCCGCCCCACCGTTCCACCAATGGACACCGGCTTCCCCGTCACCACCCCCGGGTCCATATACCCCCGGTGCATGCTGAGTGTGTCCATTATCCAGGCCATGGTCTGGCCGTCCGTGTTCACGTCCGGTGCCGGGATGTCTGACGTTGTGCCAACCAGCGGCGAAATCTCCGTGGCGAATCGGCGCGTCATCCTCTCCAACTCCAGCTTGGACATCGTCTTCGGGTTGCACGTCACCCCTCCCTTGCCGCCCCCGTACGGCAGGTTCGTCACTGCGCACTTCCACGTCATCCACATCGCCAGCGCCTTTACTTCGTCCAGCGTCACTCCCTGGTGGTAGCGCAGGCCCCCTTTTGCCGGTCCCCTCGTCATGTTGTGCTGCACCCGGTGACCCGTGAACACCTGAATATCTCCGTTGTCCATCTTCACCGGGAAGTTGATCGTGAACTCCCTTTGGCAACTCCTCAGGATTTGTCTCAGCCCCACTTCCAGTCCCAGCCTCTCCGCCGCGCCGTCGAACTGCTGCACAGCCATGGCGTAAACGGATGCGGCTTCCACCGCCGTCTTGGTCTTCTGCTCGGTCACATCTATCCTCCTATGCCTGACTGCGGCTCAGCCGCCTGCGTCCCGCGCCGCCGTGCCTCTTACTAATCTTGCCCCCGATCACCTGGCCTAACCCAGATGCCAGCTGTGGCACGTCCCATAGCCTTACAAATCCTCCAGCCCAGCCTCTGGCAAGGTGTTTCCTGCGCACAATCAATGCCAACCTTACAGGAAGGTGCAGGGAACCTGGGTTCCATGCCGGGAGTCTGAGGGTGTCCCTCAGAAATCCTTTTAAGAACCTTGCTGGGCGGGCGGGTGGGAACTACCAACCTGTGATTCCGAGTCCTTGGGGCTGCATTACCTTATCCCCTTTGGCTATCCACCCCACAAATCTAGTCTTCCACCGTCACCAACGTCAATTCGTCCTAAACCAACTACCGTCGAGTCTTACATATCTCATCTACCCTATTTGATGCTGTTCGGCGCCTTGGGTAACTACCCAGCCGGATAGAGTAACGGCCCTGCCTGTCGGCCTCCTTGCTGACCACCACTGCAGCCCAGCCTTACACCCCTTCATTAGCCGCTAAACTCCGGGAGGATGTTGCGGGCGAAAAGCTCCAACTGCCTCTGCGCCTCATCCCACGGCATGAATCCCTGTCCAAACCCCCACCCGAACCACTCCAGCTCCCCGTCCGAGTGGCACCTGGACAATGACTCAATCTTCTTTTTCACCTGGTCCACCGTCCCGCAAATCACGTACTCGTGCTCCACCATCCGTTCGTACGTCTGCCGCTCCGTCGGGAACGTTAGTGGCTTCGGTCCCTCCTCGCCCGGATTCCGGAACGGCTCCACGAACCCAAACGCGCCGAAGTAATGGTGGAATCCAATCCCGGTGCTCTTCAACCCCAGCTCGAACGCCTCCTCGTACGTATCCCCAAAATACACCGCCCGTGTCGCCGCCACGTTCTCCCCCAGCGCCAGGTCCCGGCCCGCCTCCGCCGCCACCTTCTGGTACACCCGGCACAGAGCCGCGAAACTCTCCGGCTGCGCCGTCAATATCCACGGTACAATTCCCCGCTGCGCCGTCCTCCGTATCGTCGTCTCGCTCACCGCGAACGGCTGCCAGAACGGCGGGTGGGGCTCCTGGTATGGCCTCGGTATCACGCAGACCTTCCGAATAACCCCCTCCTCGTCCAGCTCCCCCGGTGCGCCATACTTCCTCGTCCACTCCGTCGGTGGCCACCTGCGGATACCCTCCTTGTACGGCGAAGGAATCTTGTAGAACTTGCCGTCGTACTCTAGCGTCTCCTGAGTCCACGCCAGCCGGATAATGTCCAGCACCTCCTCGAATACCTCTCGATTGTGCTCGTCCGTTTCCGACCCGTCCATCGGCGTTCCCGTCACGTTGTAGCTCTGCCCCAATATGTTCGTCCACCGGTCCTGATAACCCCGCGCAAACCCGGCTATCACCCTCCCCTTCGTCAGGTGGTCCAGGATCGCCAGCTCCTCCGCGCACCGGATCGGGTCCCACGATGGCAACACCAGCCCCAGCGGCGCGAACTTTATCCGCTCCGTCCTCGCCGCCAGGTCCGCGTACAGCAGCAACGGCGCCACCGAGGCCTCGTACCCCTCGGAGTGCAAGTGGTGCTCCGTGGTGGAGAACGCATCGAACCCCGCCTGGTCCGCGAATATCGCTATCTTCCTAAGCTCGTCTATCATCTGCTGGTACCGCTCGTTGTTCCTTCCAATTGGCCTCAACGCGGCCCGCTCCTCTAGCGTCCCCGGCACGCTGGGTAGGCAGAACAGGTCGAATTTCATGTCGCTGCTCCTTTTTCTCCCCTGCCGCTGGGCTGGCTTTAATTCCCTCCCTGGCCCGGCGGCGGTGGCTGTTTCGCACCAAGTTATAGCACCCAATTGTCGGTGTCAAAATCTATCGTGCTCGCCCCGCCTCTATGGTCGGCACCAAAATGGTGTCCGGCTCCCTCCAGCGCCACCCACATAGGAGAGCGCACTCCCCCGGAGGCGGCTGGGTTCCCTGCCTGGAGTCTGCGAGCTTGTGAGGATTTGGCTCCGCCGTCACTTTATCGCGGTTTGAGCCTCCGCACGAGTCATGTCATTCCTATGAAAAAAAGCCTCCTACGCTTCCAACCCACTCATCCTGAGGCTCTCGAAGGACGAGCCCATACCGCATTCCGCCCCCCACCACGTCATTCTGAGTCCGTCCGTGAGGATCGAAGAATCTGGGTGCGGTGGGAGAGCAAGTCCTACCGCGGCGCCCGCTTCGGATCCCAATCCTGGTTTTTCATCCTCCCTGGTGCTGGACGCCAACATGATCGATTCCGAGTCCGCCTGTGAAGATCGAGGAACCTGGTACGGTGGGGAGGGCATACCCAACCCTGGCGGCCACCACGGTTGCCAACCTTGCGTGGTCACTCGACATAGCACCCTTCCCACCCGGCACGCCGCGATCCGGTTATAATGGCCCCCTATAACGCCCCATCTTCTACCGTGCCAGGAGGAGAAATGTCGTCGGAACGCATCACCGTGGGAAACGTCGAGGTCCTATCTCTCTCGGACACCACTAACATCAACGACGCTTGCTCGTTCTTCCCGGAGAACGCCCGGGACGAAATCGAATCCTATGGCGACTACATAGACCAGGACTGCAAAGTCAAAGAGCCTATAAACGTGGGCAGCTTCCTCATCTCCTCCCCCGGAAGGAAAATCCTGGTGGACGCCGGTCTGGGCCCCGACCCCGTCGAAAGCGCCGGCGGCGCCTTCGGCGACCTCACCGGCGACATGCGCCGCCACGGCGTGCAGCCCGAAGAAATCGATACCGTCGTCATCACCCACATGCACTTCGACCATATCGGCTGGCTGGCCGTATCCCGCGATGGCAAGGTCTCTCCCACATTCCCTAACGCCAAATACATCATGCCCAAAGCCGACTATGAGCTCCTCCTACACCCGGAACAGGTGGTATCTCCCCCACCGCCCAACCACTTCTCCCCCGCCGCGGTGGAGATCTACGCCGGTGGTGCCTATATGGGGCGAAACATCAGTCAGGTACAGAACCTTGAGCTGGTCACCGGCGAGGTAAACGTCAGCGACGAAGTCAAGACCATGCCCACTCCCGGCCATACTCCGGGCCACCAGAGCCTGCTCATTTCCTCCGGAGGTGAGCGCGCCTTCGTCCTGGGTGACGTTGCTCATATCCCCTTGCAGGTCCACGTCCCCGAGTGGATCGTCGTCGCCGATGTTCAGCCGGAGTTGGGCAGCAAGACCCGCAAAGAAATCCTGGAATGGCTGGAAACAGAGGGCCTCATCGTCGCTGCGGGCCACTTCCCCTCACCTGGCTTCGGTAGAGTGGTAAAAGGCGAGCGCCGCCGCTACTGGCAGCCCCTCTAACCCTCCCAAACTTCTTTCAACCGGAAGGACCTATTCCTCTGAAGGGCACCCAGCAAGGTGGAGTCCGGAGGGAGTCGTCCCCCTCTGAGGTTGTGAATTATTGCCGTCGTCAGTATTTTCAGCGCCACCTTGTCGCACGTTGAGCGTCCGCACAATTCAGGTCATTCCTATGAAAATAGCACCGTCCCTACTCTACCTGCGCCTACCAAGGGGGAGTCCAGATGGGGATGGCCCCCACTGGCGGGAGTCTGAGGGTGTCCCTCAGAAATTCGTTTCTTAAACCTTTCGGGGCGGGACTATGGGAACCACCAGCCTGTGATTTGCAATCCTTGGCAATAGCTATACCGGTCACCATGGATGATAGCCGCCACTCTTTTTTCATCCTCCCTGATGCTGGACGCCAACATGATCGATACCTATGAAAATAAGCCTCCTACGCCTCCAACCCGCTCATCCTGAGGCTCTCGAAGGACGAGCCCATACCGCATTCCGCCCCTCACCATGTCATTCTGAGTCCGCCCGTGAGGATCGAAGAATCTGGGTGCGGGGGGAGAGCAAGTCCTACCGCGGTGCCCGCTTCGGATTCCAATCCTGGTTTTCATCCTCCCTGGTGCTGGACGCCAACATGATCGATTCCGAGTCCGTGCGTAAACCTTGAGAAATCTGGGTGGGGTTGGGTAAGTAACTCCAGCCGTAGCGCCCTGTCTCGCTGTTCCAGCTTAAATTGTTCACAAGCGCTGAGTCCGTCGAGGTAAATGATCTCGAGGGATGTAGTCCCTCCGTCTCGATGCCAACCAGCGTCAAAGGCGAACGCCGCCGCTACTGGCAGCCCCTCTAACCCTACCCCGCCACAAGCTTCGCCAACGACCGCAGGTCCGCCACCTCCACATCCGGCCGAGCCTCCACCACCGGCGTGCTCTTCGCCCCCGTCCGGTTCACCCAAACGCTGGCCAGCCCCAACTCGTTGGCAGTCCTGATATCGTGGTAAAGGCTCTGCGCCACGTGTAAGTGCTGCTCCAGCGGCAGCCTCGCCGCCTCAAACAACCGCTCGAAATGCCCCCTTGAGGGCTTGTACGCCCCCACCATGTCCGCCGATACTACCCACTCGAACCGCGTCTGAAGCGTCTCGGCGCTCCTGGAAAACAGGTCCAGGTCCACATTGGAAACTATCGCTAGCTTGTACTTGCCCGAAAGCTCTTGCAGCGCCGCCACCGTGTCCGGGAACGCCGGCCAGCCCCCCAGCGACACCACCAGCGTGTCCAACTCCTCCGCGCTGGGCCGGAAACCCAGCTCCGTCCCGAAGCTTTGCACTATCTGCCGCAGCACCCCTCGGTAATTAACGAAGGGCCGCTGCCCCTGCGCCCCCCTCTCAAACCGGCCGTACAGCTCCAAAATCCGCTCCGCCGACACCCTAACCCCGTGGCGCTCTAGCAACGGCGCCATCGCTTCCCCAATGCCCCTCTCCCAATCGATCAGCGTCCCGTAGCAATCGAAGCTTAGGACCTTAAAACGCTCAAAATCCAGCATACTACGCTACGACCGCCCGTATTGTGTCCGTCATGACAAGCCGTGCATTGCCTCTAAGATACAGCATCTGGCCTCCCATACCGGCCGATCCTGAGAGGCTGTGAGTTTTTTGTTTCGGCGGCTTTTTCAGCGTCACAATTTCCGGTGTTGAGCGTCCGCATGAGACATGTCATTCCGAATCCGTGCGTAAAGCTTGAGGAATCTGGGTGGGGTAGGGTAAGCAACTCCAACCCTTGCGCCCACTATCGCAGTGCCAGTTTGATTTGCTCACAAGCTCTGAGGCCAACTTTATCTTGAGCTTGTCAATCGGGAGGACGAGCCCAAACCGCATTTCCCCCGCCGGGCGGTGGTAAAACACCACCGGTCCCAGCTTTGCACCCCGCCCAAGCGCTCGTACCAACCCACCTGCCTGATTCCCCGGCGTATGCCGGGAACCCCCAACTACCCAACGCGCCCTAACCCCTAGATGCGGCGACGCCTCCGCGCACGGCGCTGCGCCCTCTGCGCCGCCTCCCTCACCTTTTGACTCTTCGAACGGAAAAACCGACGCTTCTTCAGTTCCCTCAGGATCCCGGAGCGCTGCACTCCGGAGCGGAACCGGTTGATCAAACTCTCCGTCGTTTCTCCCTGCTGCAGAACTACATGCGTCATACACAGTCCTCGTCGTTCACCCGGCCCGCCGCCGGGGTATGGCTTTCCCTAAATATAGCAAACCCTCCCGCTTGGTGTATAGCTCGACGGCCCGCCGCTCCGTACGCTTCTGCCTCAGCCCTCCCCCCTGATCGCCTCGAAAATAGCACTGTTCAGCCGTTCGACGACCATTCAACGGAGAGTGCCGAGAGGAAAACCCTCTCTGCCGGGGGTTTGAGGGTGTCCCTCAAGAATCTTAAATAAACCTTTCTGGGTGGGATGGTGGGAACAGCCAACCTGTGATTCGCATGCCTTCCTGAAGGCAACATCCATCGATATGGCTGATTGCCCCCACAAGAGTACCCCTCATCCTCTTAGTAGCCCTCAAGGAGGAGTCCAAAGCGGGACAATCCCCTCCGCCGGTCTGCCTGTGGCGGATGAGGGACCCCCTCAGAACCAATTAACCCCTCTACCCCTTAAACGTCGGCGTCTTATCCTTCAGCACGTCCATCGCCCGCGCCGGGTACGGCAGCTCCGCTGGGTCCACCGGTATCTCAATAACCGACGGTACCCCCGCCTTCACCGCCTCAGCCAGCGCTTCTCCCAAATCCTCAATCCGGTCGACATAGAACCCCTTCCCGCCGAAAAGCTCCATCAGCTTGTCCAGCCGTGGGTTCGTGATGTCCGCCTCCACATACCGCTCTCCGTAGAAGAACTTCTGGTACGCCTTCTCGGACGCCCACGAGTTATTGTTCATCACAATGCTCACCACCGGGATATTCCACCGCACCGCCGTCTCCATCTCCTGCACGTTATAAAGGAAGCCGCCGTCCCCGTTGATGCTGATCACCGGCCGCTCCGGACGCGCCATCTTCACACCCAGCGCCATCGGAAAGCTCATCCCAATACAACCCAGGTCCAGGGGACTGAACAGACTGTTCGTCGAATAATCCAGACGGTCGTATCCAACGCCGCACACGGCTCCGGCGTCCAGCGTGGTCAACGCATCTTTCGGGTACACCTTCCGAAGCTCGTGGTACACCTGCTGTGGCTTCAGCAGCTTTCCCGGCTCCGGTGTCTCCGCGTCCAGCCGCGCCCGACGCTTCTCCCGGAGCTCCAACGCCAGGTTAATTCGAGTCTCCAACCCCTCCGGCCTCCCCGTCTCCTCCACCGCCAGCGCCAGCGCCGCCGATATACTCCGCGCGTCGCCCAGGATTCCCACTTCCACCGGGTAATTCCTGCCCAGCTCCTTCTGGTCTATCTCTATCTGGATAATCCGGGCGTCTGCTGGGATATACCGGTTGTCATAAAACGTTGTAAAGTGCGAAAGTCGCGTGCCCACCGCCAAAATCACGTCCGCCTGCTGCACCGCCTCCGCCGCCTCCGGCGCCCCCGCCCGCCCCAGACTCCCTACGTACAGCGGGTGGTCGTTCGGCACCGAGTCGCACCGCGCGTAGGATGTCACCATCGGTGCTGCCAGCAGCTCCGCCAGCCTGCACACCTCCTGGTCACCTCGGCTCCACTTCACCCCCCCGCCCGCAACAATCACCGGCATTCGCGCCCCCTTCAACACCTCCGCCGCCCTCCGGATTAGCGCTGGGTCTCCCGGCGGCGACTGCGGAGGCCGGTACCTTTCCGGCGCCGGCAACTCCACCTCCAGGTCCGTCTCGTTCTGGATGTCCCTAGGTATGTCCACCACCACCGGCCCCATCTTCCCCGTCGTCGCCGTCCGGAACGCCTGCCGCAGCAGGTCCGGGATCCGGCTGGCATACGGCACCAGTATCGATTCCTTCGCCACCGGCCGGAACACCCCTACGTGGTCCACCTCCTGGAACGAGTCCCGCCCCACGTGGTCCTGAGAGTTCCCCCCTATGATCGTCACCATCGGCGCGTGAGTAACGTATCCCCCCGCCACGCTTGTCACCATGTTCGTCGCCCCCGGGCCGTTCGTCACCATGCAGACCCCCGGCCTGCCCGAGGCGTGGGCGTATCCCAGCGCCATAAACCCCGCCCCTTGCTCGTGCCGCGTCCCAACGTACTTGATATCCTCCAGCCCGTACATCGGGTCCATAATCTCTAAAAACGCCGACCCCACCACGCCGAAAACGTACTCCACCCCTTCGGCCCGAAGTATCTCTACCACCGCTTCTCCCGCCGACATCTTGGGCATCTTCGCTTCCTCCCGCCTCGCGTTTGCCTTCCGGCCTCAATTGCGGAAATCCTCTCACAAACCCTTCACCCAGTCCATCCCGCCTCTAGCCAGCCCAGCGAAATAGATATTGGCGAGTGCAGAGGGGCCAAGCCCCTTTGCCGGTCCGCCTGTGAGGCTGTGAGTTTTTGACTGCTCCCGCATTCTCGGCCTTGCGCTCTCGCATGTGAAGCGTCCGCACAAGCCAGGTCATTCCCCCCTGCGGAGCCAAGTCGTCTCCCACTAACGAGGGGGAGACCTACAGAGGGGGTGCGACCCCCCTGGGATTTCCAGTCCTCTGGGGTGACATTACCCACCGCCGTGGCTGATTCTCCTATAATAGCCCCGGCTACCTTATCCAAACCCCACATCGGAGGACTCCCATGCGGTTAGAAGGCAAAGTCGCCCTCATCTCCGGCGCAGCCCGCGGAATGGGCGCCGCCGAGGCCCGCCTCTTCGCCCGCGAAGGCGCTATGGTCGCCCTCGGCGACATCCTGGTCGACCAGGGCAAGGCCGTCGCCGCCGAGATTAACTCCACCGGAGCCCAGGCCCTCTTCCTCCGCCTCGACGTCTCCCAGGCCGTCGACTGGCGCAAGGCCATTGACGCCACCGTGGCCCGCTTCGGCAAGCTGGACATCCTGGTCAACAACGCCGGCATCATCGACCGCACCGCCCTGGAGGACACCTCGGAAGAGGCCTGGGACCGCGTCATGGACGTCAACGCCAAGGGCGTATTCCTCGGCACCAAAATGGCCATCCCGGAGATGCGCAAGGCCGGCGGCGGCGCCATCGTCAACATCTCCTCCATCTCAGGCATCCTCTCCCTCGGCTTCCCCTCCTACAACGCCTCCAAGGGCGCCGTCCGCATCTTCACGAAGAACGTCGCCGTCGAGTACGCTAAAGACAACATCCGCGTCAACTCCATCCACCCCGGCCTGATCGACACCCCTATGGTCCAGGTCGAAGACCCCGATAAACACGCCGAAAATCTCCGTTCCGTCCCCATGGGCCGCATCGGTCGCCCCGAAGAGGTTGCCTATGGCGTCCTCTTCCTCGCCTCTGACGAGTCCTCCTACATGACCGGCGCCGAAATGGTCATCGACGGCGGATACATGGTGGTATAGCCGCCGGCGGCTCTTCCATGCCCGATCTTCCCGAAAATATTCCCGGTCTGCCGATTCAGCGAACCACTCTTCGACACGATGTATACCATCCATACGGGAAAGTGCAGGAAACCTGGATTTCCTGCCGGGAGTCTGAGGATGTCCCTCAGAAAAATTCTTAAAAACCATCCGGGGCGGGATGGTGGGTACCACCAGGCCCTGATTCGCAGTCTTTTGCAGAGGCCAAACCCATTTCCATGAGACTCCAGGGAAAGGTCGCGATGGTATCCGGCGCCACCCGGGGAATGGGCGCCGCCCAGGCCAGGCTCTTCGCCCGAGAAGGCGCCAAGGTGCTCATCGGCGGCCGCGTCGAAGCTGACGGCCGCCGCGTCGAAGCCGAAATACGTCGCGACGGCGGAGACTGCCTCTTCGTCCCCTTGGAAGTCACCCGCGCGTCGGACTGGCGCAACGCCGTCGACACCGCCGTTAGACGATTCGGCAAGCTGGACGTCCTGGTGAACAACGCCGGCTTCATCATGCGCCTCCCCCTGGAGGTCACCAGCGAACAGACCTGGCAACGCGTCATGGACGTCAACCTGAAAGGCGTATTTCTGGGCACCAAGCACGCCATCCCCGCCCTCCGGCAGGCCGGCGGCGGTTCCATCGTCAACATCTGCTCCATCTCCGCTATGACCGGCGCCGGCTATCCCGCATACAACGCCTCCAAAGGAGCGGTACAGGTCTTCACTAGAAACGTCGCTGTCGCCTATGCTCGGGAGAACATCCGCGTTAACTGCGTCAACCCCGGCACCATCTTCACCCCCATGACGCCCTACGCCGACTCCGTCCTTAGGGCGCGAGCGGCCTCCACCATCCCCATGGGCCGCGTCGGCGAACCGGAAGAGATCGCCTTCGGCGTCCTATTCCTCGCCTCAGACGAGTCTTCCTACATGACCGGCGCCGAGCTGGTCATCGACGGAGGCATCACCGCCCAGTGATTATCTCGAATTTTGCACCAACCACCCGCAACGGAGCCGTAAAACGGGGAGTGCAGAGGGGCAGATCCCTTCTGCCGGGAGTTTGAGGGTGTCCCTCAAAACACGAATGTTCTCTCCCCCTATCGAGGGAGAGATCAAGAGGGGGTGCGCACCAACCCTCGATTTCCAGTCCCCTGTATTGACAAAATCCATCGCCATTACTAATTCGGCAATCTGTAGACTATGACCCCCTCTTAGGGCGAAAAAAGGGAGAAAAATGACCGCCGTTGAACGCTGGAACCGTATGGTCGTAGAAGAGCATGCCCAGACCGACCGCTTGCGAGACCCTGCCCCTCCCCCATCCGACCACTGGCAAGGCATGGCCGACAGCTTCCGCATGGACCCCCGCCGCGCCGATGACCCCTTGCTGGACGCCCTCCTGGCCCGGCTGCAACCCCATCACACCGTCATAGACGTGGGCGCTGGCGCCGGACGCCTCGCCCTCCCCATCGCCCTGCGCTGCGCCTCCGTCGTCGCCGTGGAGCCCTCCCAGAGCATGGCCTCCGCCCTCGCCGAGGAGGCATCCCGCCACGGAATCACCAACGTCACCCTGGTTCAAGACCACTGGGAAGACGCCCTGGTCCCGCCCGCTGACATCGTCCTCTGCGCCCACGTCCTCTACACCTGCCGCGATATCGAGACCTTCGTTCGCAAGCTGGACGCCCACGCCACCTCGGAGGTCTGGGTCGTTCTCTTCCACCGTCCTCCCCAGCGCCGCATCTACCCCCTCTGGCTGCCGGTCCACGGCGAAGAGCGGCTCTGGCTGCCCGCTCTCCCAGAATTCGAACAGGTCCTCCACCACCTCAACATCGAATACTCCGTCCAGGGCTTGACCCCCCAGGACGTCGGCGGTTTCGAAAGCCTGGACCAAGCCTGGTCCCAGCTCCGGGGCCGCCTCTTCCTCACGGAGGGCAGCGAAAAGGACCGCCGCCTGGGTCAGGTGTTGGCTGATGAGCTAATCGAAGAGCAAGGCCAACTGCGCTTAAAGGGCGCCTCCCCCTTGGAGCCCGCCCTCCTCTCCTGGCGCCCCATCTCAGTCCAAAACTAGCGCCACCAGCCGGTAATTCGCAGCCATTCTGGTGGCCATCCTCATCGCTAGCCGCCTACGCGGCACGGAGTCCGTTGCTACATCCTCGGCAGGCCCGCGTCCACCTCTACGTCCTCCAGACCCTTCTCCAGCCGCCGGTGACTCTCATCATTGTCCCTCGCCTGCGCCGACTCGCTCAACAACGTCGTCACATACTCGTCTTACATCAGCGCGTGAAACGCCAGTACCGAGGCCCATTCGTTGAAGATCGCTCGGAACGGTTGCACCCCGGCCCCTATCTTCGTGTCGTACACCAGCCTCTCCGCCTCCCTCGCCTCCGCCGTTAGCGCCCCGTGAATCAGGTACATGGCGTCTATCGGCGATCTCAGCCCCGTTGTCTCCCCGAGTTCGCTATCCGACCCTGCCCTCCATCGGACACCTGGCGTTCCCTTTGTCCGAGCGCCCGGACCGCCCAAGATTACCATTCTGCCAAACCCAATCCCAATCTTCCCGCCCACCAACATCCCCGAAGCCGGCCTCTCATCCTTACCTTGAAATTTTCACTACTCGCCTGCGATATTCCTCTCCCCATATCGAGTGGGTGATTCCCCCGCCCTACCAGAGATCCGTATCAGTCCACCATTGAACCCCTCAAGGGGAATAGCCTCCTGCCTGGAGTCTCAGGGCGTCCCTCAGATCTTAAAACAGAACATTTTGCTCCCCTCCCTTTTCCCGCCTATACTCCTCACTACACCAACCTAGGAGGCCAGCCCATGAGGACCGTACTAACCAACGCTAATCTCATTGATGGTGTATCCGCCCAGCCTCAAGAGGGCGTCACCGTCGTTATTCAGGACTCCCGAATCGTCGACGTCACCTCCGCCGCCGGCCCTCCCGGCGACACCGTCATCGACTGCCGCGGCGCTTGGCTCCTCCCCGGACTCTGGGACGCCCACGCCCACCTCTCCCCCTTCTTCGATACCCCAGCAGACCCTATCGAACGCGCCATCCTCTACGGCCACAACGCTATGGAAGCCCTTCGCCAGGGAGGAATCACCGGCCTGCGCGTCGTCGGCATAGACCAGTGGCTGGACGTCGCCTGGAAGAACGCCTTCGCTTCCGGCCAATTCCTCGGTCCCCGCATATTCGCCGGCGGCCACTTCCTCACCACCACCGCCGGTCACGCCATCACCCACCCCTCCGCCAAGCAACTCGACGGCCCCGTGGAGTTCGCCCGCGCCATCCGGGAGGAGATCAAGCACGGCGTCGACCACGTTAAGCTGAACCTCACCGGCGGCATCATGGGCCTGGACTGGGACCGCCATTGGCACAACTTTCTGCTGGAGGAGGAGCTGGACGAAGCCTTTCGCATCTCCCGCCAGCGCGACATCAAGGTCGTCGCCCACGCTGCCAACCCCAAGGCCGTGAAAGACGCCGTCGCCGCCGGCGCCCACTCCATCGAGCACGGCTACATCATGGACGAAGAGGGCGTCCAGATGATGTCCGAGCGAGGCACCTTCTTCGTTCCCACCCTCTGCATCAGCCACCTCACCCCGGACCAGGCAACCAACCGATGGGAGCAAGACTACCTGGACCTGGCCCGAATCCCGGACCCATTGCTCCAGCGCGCCGATGACGCCATGCCCCAGCACCGCGAATGGTTCCAGGCCGCCCTGCGCTCCAACCTCAAAATGGCCGTCGGTTCGGACATCGGCCCCCTCAAAGACGGCGCCATCCTGGAAATGGGCCTCTGGGTCCGCGACGGCGCCACCCCCATGCAGGCCATCCAGGCCGCCACCCGCATCGCTGCCGACGTCTGTGGCGCTGGCGCTGAGCTAGGCACTGTTGAACCCGGGAAGCTCGCGGACCTCATCGTCCTCTCAGACAACCCGCTGGACGACATCAACAACATCCGTTCCCTTCAGATGGTCTTCAAAGAGGGCGCCCTGGTGGTGGACAAGCGATAATAGCTCTCCCGCCCCTCTTTGATCGGCCTCTCCCGAAAATAGACGCCGCCTATCTACGCGGATACCCTAAAACGGGGAGTGCAGAGGGGCACAGCCCCTTTGCCGGGAGCCTGATGGTGTCCCTCAGAAAATCTTTTAAAAACCTTTCGGGGCGGGTGGGTGGGAATCACCAACCTGTGATTTGTAGCCCTTAGCAGCGCCCAACCTTCGCCCTGGCTGAGCCATACCGACATATTTCATACTGCGTACCGTTGGAACGTCTCAGCCCAAGATATTCATCTCCTATAGTGCCGGTCGCAACGGCCATGACTGATGCCCTCCAACTTTTGCGTCCAATCATTCGGGGGCCATATAATAGGCCCTCAGTCTTGCCATCCTGGAGGCGTCATGCCCTACGTGCGGACCATCCCTTACGCGGAAGCTGAAGGCCAGTTGAAGGACGCCTATGATGAAATACTGGAGCGCCGCGGCAGGATCAGCAACGTCAGCGCCGTCAACAGCCTCCGCCCGGAGGTCATGCGCACCCTCGCTCGCCACAACCAGTCCATCCTGGACGACCCGACTTCTGGCCTAACCGAGGCCGAAAAGCAGATGGTCGCCACCCTCGTCTCCGCCCTCAACAAGTGCCAGTATTGAACCGTCTCCCACGCAGAGTCTCTGCGTCAGGCCGCCCCCGGTTCTCAGCTAGCCGCCCAGTTCGGCACGGAATACCGCAACGCCGGCCTCAGCCCAAGGCACCTCGCCATGCTGGAGTTCGCTGAGCACCTTACCTTGGACCCGTCCACCATCTCCCAGGCCCACCACGATGAGCTCCGTAGCCACGGCTGGCGGGACCAGGACATCGTTGATATCGTCCACATCGTCGCCCTCTTCTCCTACATGGTCCGCGTTGCTGATGGCCTCGGCGTAGATATGGAGACCGGTCGTGGTTGGGAAGACCTGCTGGATAAGCTGCCCTTCCGCGCTCAGGCTACACACAAGCCCTTCGGCAAGATCGCGGACCCCGTTGCCTAGCCGGAGCTAATCCTTGACCCATTTCTGAGTGAGCATCACACCCATACTCGAAGGGAGACCCTTGGCATATGGCCCTACCTGATAGGTTGAAATTCGGCATCTTCTTGGCCCCATTCCACTGGAGCGGGGAGAATCCCACCATGTCCTTCCAGCGTGACATGGAGCTCCTCCAACACTTGGACGCCCTGGACTACGATGAAGCTTGGATCGGCGAGCACCATAGCGCCGGCTGGGAGACCATCTCGTCTCCGGAGCTCTTCATCGCCGCCGCCGCCGAGCGTACCAGGAACATCATGCTGGGCACAGGCGTCCTCAGCCTCCCTTACCACCACCCTCTCATGGTCGCCAACCGAATGGTCCAGCTCGACCACATGACCCGGGGCAGGGCCATGATGGGCGTCGGCCCTGGCGCCCTCGTCACTGACGCCTACATGCTGGGCATTGA
The DNA here is from genome assembly GCA_965247585.1 of Dehalococcoidia bacterium. GTDB lineage: Bacteria > Chloroflexota > Dehalococcoidia > Lucifugimonadales > CBDFHC01. The sequence goes on along the minus strand of CBDFHC010000005.1, from coordinate 286,479 downwards.
CCCCCTGGAACAGCGCCGCCGCATGGACGAGTCCTTGAGCATCATTATGCGCCTGTTCACCGAGACGGAACCCATCACCTATCAAGGCGAGTGGTTCACTCTTAATGAAGCCAGGCTCCATCTGCGCCCCTACACTAGGCCCCACATGCCTGTCGCCGTCGCTGCCGCCCAGTCCCCCTCTGGCCTCGTCCTCGCCGGTAAGCACGGCACTGGAGTTCTCTCCATGAGCGTTGCTCGTGGGACCGCCGACGAGGCCCCGTTGAAAAAGTTCTGGGACATTGCCGAAGAGACCGCTGCTGAGCACGATCAGACCGTCAGTCGGGATGAGTGGCGCTTGGTACTCCACGTTCACATCGCCGAAGACCGAAAAGAGGCCATAGAGCAAGCCCGTTTCCGCGCCGGACGCTACCAGCGCGAGTACTTCGAAGAGACACTCGGAAACCTCTCTGGCTTTGAAGGCCAACCTAACGAGATCATTGACCACATGGTCGAGAGCAACCAGTGGTGCGTCGGCGACCCGGATGACCTTATCTCCGCCATCCACCGCCTGGACGAGCAGAGCGGCGGCTTTGGCGGCCTCCTCATTCAGGCCACCGAGTGGGGTACCCGGGAACAAGTCTTCAACAGTTATGAGCTTATCGCCCGCTACGTCATGCCCCACTTCCAGGGCTCGCTGGTCAACATCCAAGGTTCCCAGGCTTGGTCCACCCAGAATAAAGACCATCTTCAGGAGCTTCGCAAAGCCTCACTTGCCAGGGCGCAACAGGACTTCTCCGGCCAGCGCAACTAGCCTGCGCCAAGTCTCCATTGTCCGCTAACGTAGATATTGGTGTTCGGCTCTCGGAGGACTTCCCTTGTCCCACTGGGAATACTCATATTCGGGGAGTGCAGAGAGGCTCTGCCCCTTTGCCGGGAGTCTGAGGGTGCCCCCAAAACTAAACATAACGTGAGGACAAGATAACAATGGCTACCCTATTCCCTGTTTCCGTGGTCGGTAGCTGGTCACGGCCCCCCTGGCTCATCCAGGCCCTCCGCCGCTGGCAGGCCGATGAGATCACCAAAGAACAGTTTGACGAGGTCGCTGACGAAGCCGCCCTCCTGGCTGTTAAGTACCAGGAGGATGCCGGCGTCGACATCGTCACCGACGGCGAGCAGCGCCGCGATAACTTCTACTCCTTCGTCGTCGCCAAGCTCTCCGGCATGCGCCTCATGAAGGTCTCGGAGCTCATGGACTACATGAAGGACCGCGCCCGGTTTGAAGAGGTGCTCCGCGCCCTGGACGTCCCCGCCTTCGCCATCAAAAGCCCCATCGTCGTCGACCGCATCGCCCCCCGGGACGGCCTCGCCCTGGATGAGGTTGACTTCCTCATGAAGCACACTACCAGGCAGGTGAAAGTGCCACTTCCCGGGCCCTACCTCCTCCTCAAGTCCAGTTGGTTTGAGGGCCTCTCTGACGAAGCCTATCCCACCGAGGCCGATCTGGCCAAAGACATCGTCGCCGTCCTTCGTGACGAAGTGAAGGCCCTAATCGCCCGCGGCGTGGACTTCATCCAGTTCGATGAGCCCACCCTCTCCCAGGTGGTCCTCGGCGAAGAGAGCACCGAGACCTTCATGTGCGCCGCCATGGGCACCCGGCGCGACCCCTCGGATGAGCTGGACCTGGCTGTCAGCCTCATGAACCAGACCGTCGATGGTCTGGAAGGCGTCCGCTTCGGCGTCCACGTCTGCCGCGGCAACTGGAGCCGGAAAGAAGAGGTCCTTCTGACAGGCAACTACGGCCCCATGCTCCCCTACCTCACCCAGATGAACGTGGACCAGCTCGTTCTCGAGTTCGCCACCCCCCGCGCCGGGGAGCTGGAGGTATTCAAGGAGTACCAGAACGAAAAGGAAATCGGCCTGGGCGTCGTCAACCCCCGCACCGACGAGATTGAGCCTCCTCAGGCCATAGTTGACCGGGTCAAAGAGGCGCTGCAATACTTCTCCCCGGAGAAGGTCTTCCTCAACCCGGATTGCGGCTTCGGCACCTTCGCCGAGCGCAACGTCAACACCGCTGGCCCCGCCTTCCGCAAGCTCCAGTCCGTCGCCGCTGCCGCCCAAATCCTCCGCCGCGAGTATGGCTAGCCCAACCTTGGATTCTCAATCTGCCAAACCCGCCACCATGACAAATCACCACATGAACAGACCTTCACCCCTCCTATTCCCGCTCATCCTGAGGCGCTCGAAAGAGAGCGGGAACCCCAACCTTAGATGTCCATCCCAGTTTGCCTTCAGCACCAACTCAACAGGAGAGTGCAGGGAACCTGCGTTCCCTGCCGGGAGTTAGAGGGTGTCCCTCAAACCATAAAACCATACTGGGCGGGTGGACGGGAACCACCAACCTGCGATTTGTAGTCCTTTGTCGTAGACTCACCTTACTCCACGTTTGGTGACCTAATGGACGGCTCCCAGTCCACTTCTAGCGGCACCTAAAATCCAAAGGAGGAAACATCCCATGACCCAAGAGGCTGAAAAAACCCTTAATGGTCTCCACCCGGAGAAACTCAAAGCCATTCTGGACTCCTTCAAGCAAGAAGACGTCTTCCAGGCCGTTTCCGGCCCCTGGCGCTCCCGCGTCCGCTGGCAGGGCGGCTTCGCCGCCAAGGCCTACATGCGCACTCACACCATGGAAATGGACGAGCCCTCGGACCTGGACGCCACAGACCTCTCCGCCAGCGCCCATGAGCAGCTACTCTCCGCTATCGGCGGCTGCATGACCGTCGGCTTTGTCCTCAACGCTACCAAGCGCGGCATCAAGGTCAATGACCTCGAAATCGCCATCGAGGGCAAGTTCGAGAATATTCGAAAATGGGCCGGCGTCGAGGACACCGGCAACCCCGGCTACGGCGCCATCCACGCCAAGCTCTTCGTTTCCGCCGACGCTGATGACGCCACCCTGGAAGATCTCTGGCGCCTCGCCGTGGAAGGTTCACCCGTTAGCCAGACCGTCGTCAAAGGCGCCCAGCTCACCACCGAAATTGAAGTTGTTAAGTAGCCGGCCCTTTTACTGGGCACCTCTCTCGAAAATAGCCTCATTCAACCAAATCACACGCCCTCAAGGGGGAGTCCAGAGAGGGATGACCCCCTCTGGCGGGAGTTTGAGGGTGTCCCTCAAAACTTATTCTATAAACCGTCCGGGGCGGGTGGGTGGACACCACAAACCTGTGATTCGCAACCCTCTCTGGTGGCGATACCCCTCGCCATTGGCGAATACTCTGCATCCCAACGTTTCACAGAGCCCATGGTAACCCTGGTTAGTCCTGACTGGGTCCAGGAGCGCTTGGACTCCAATACCCACCTGCTTCTGGACCCCCGCGGCCGCATGAAATACCTCCGCGGCCATCTTCGCGGCGCCGTCAACCTCCCCGCCACCAGGCTGCTGGACGAAGGCGGTCGCCTCCGTTCCCCCCAGCAGTTAGCGGACCTCCTCTCCGCCGTCGGCCTGGGTCCGCATCGTACCCCCGTCCTCTACGACTCCTTTGACGGCCAGTTCGGCGCCCTGATGGCCTGGACCCTGGAATACCTGGGCCGCCAGGACGTCCACCTCATGGACACCTTCTTCGAGGGCTGGGTCGCCGGGCGCCGGGACCAGTTCTACCGCCCCGTCGCGCCGGTCCCTTCTTCCTTCATCCCCGACGTGGACGCTTCCGTCAGAGCCACCTTGGACCAGGTGAAAAGCGCCTCAGCCGGTGCGCTACTCGACGTTAGGACCGCCGACGAGTTCGCCGGCCGCTCGGAGGCCGACCAGCGGCCCGGGCACATCCCCGGCGCATCCCATCTCATGTGGCGTGACTTCCTGGGCGAGGATCACCACTACCTGGCTTCTCCAGATGCCATCCAGGACCGTCTGCGAGCCGTTGGCATCCCCGGCGGCGGACCCGTCGTCAGCTACTGCCGCGTCGGCATGCGCGCCGCCCTCGGCTACCTCGCCCTCCGCCACGCCGGCTACCCCGCGCGCTTCTACGACGGCTCATACGCTGAGTGGAGCAACGCCGGCCTCCCCGTGGAAACCGGACCATGAGCCCCTGTCCTCAATTCGTGTCCGATCTCTGCCAAAACAGCCCAACCCCGGCCTTCGAAAAAGCGGCGCCCAGCGTACAATCAGCACCAACCGTACAGGAGAGTGCAGGGAACCGAGGTTCCCTGCCGGGAGTCTGAGGGTGTCCCTCAGAAAATCATTAAAAAACCTTCCTGGCCGGGTGGGTGGGAACCACCAACCTTCAATTCGCTACCCCCTCTACAGCCCACACCCATCGCCATCACTGATTGCCTCCCTTATAGAAACATCGTTCCTTGAAGGACGCCTCCAGCGCACAATCTACACCAACCTCACAGGAGAGTGCAGAGAACCTGGGTTCCCTGCCGGGAGTCTGAGGGTGTCCTCCAGAAAAACTTTTAAAAACCTTTCGGGGCGGGTGGGTGGGAACCACCAACCTTCGATTCGCTACCCCTTCTACTGCCCTCACCCATCGCCATGACTGATTGCCGCCCAAATACTCCTTCGGCCCTCCCATCCCGATCATCCCGAGGCGCTCTGGCGATGGGTCTTATACATCCAATCTTCGCCTCCAACCCGCTCATCCTGAGGCTCTCGAAGGACGAGCCCATACTGCATTCCACCTCCCACCATGTCATTCTGAGTCCGCCCGCGAGGATCGAAGAATCTGGGTGCGGGGGAAGAGCAAGTCCTACCCCAGCGCCCCCATGCACCACCAACCAGGCAATTTCAGCCCTCTACGATGGACGTCCTCATCACCATGCCGGAGGTCACTTAATTGACCCTCAGCCAGAGATTCCTGCACCGACTAGCCGGCGAGTGGGAAACCCTCCTCGCCGCGTTTCACGGCCTCCCGGACCAACGGCTCCTGGAGCCCGGCGTCGTCGATCAGTGGACCGCCCGCGACCTCCTCGTCCATCTCGCCTCCTGGGTTGAAGAGGGCGAGAAAGCCCTGCCCTACATCCTTGACGGCAAGCGGCTCCCACGCTACTCAGACCTGTATGGCGGCATTGACGCCTTCAATGCCCAAGTACAGGACCAACACCGTGCACTTTCACCTACCCAGGCCAGGGCGCGCCTCGAGGCGGCATACCTCCGCCTCTCCGGCAAACTCGCCCAGCTCCCTCAGATGGACCCGAAGACGCAAAATCGCCTGGTCAAACGCATCCGGCTGGATACCTACGGCCACTGGCGGGAACACACCGCCCTTATCCTCGCCTGGCGCTCCAGCACCGCCCCCTGACCGCCTCACCTCCCAACCCCATCGGGGCTTGACAGCCCGTAGCGGGTAGGGTCTACTCCTCCCATCCAAATAGTGCGCTGGATCTCGTCTTCCATCCCTCCGTCGCTCAGACGCCGCGCTCTCGGAACACCACCTGGTCAATGGCCTCTGAAATATCTAGACCAAACCTCCGCCTTGGCGCCGGCGTCGGCACCGGCGACGACCACCTCGAGGAGTTGCTCGGCGCCACCGAGTTCGAGATTTTCATCACCCCCAACAAACGCGCCAAAGGCTACCAGGCCCTCAAAGACTACCTGGAGTCCCAGGGCTGTAGCGTGCTCTTCCCCGCCCCGTCCCAGCAGCCGCCCGGCCCCAGGTACCAGGTGGTCAAGATCACCAACCATGGTGATGAGACCCCTGCCCTCGCGCTACGCCGCGCCCATCGCTGGGCACACCAGCGCAACTTCCTTCACAGCTTCTTCAAGCCAATGTTCCGGTCCCGTGGCGCCTGACTGAGGCCGGAGCCCCATATACCTTGGAGGGCTCAGGCCCTCTCTCAATCACAATAAACCGCTACAGGAGGAAAGCTTATGCCAGGCAAATGGGTAGACATCAACGTTGACGGTCAGACCATGGAAGGCTATCAAACCCAACCGGAGGCCGAGGGCCGCTACCCGGCCGTGATGGTCATTCAGGAAGTTTGGGGGGTGAACTCCCACATCCAGAGCGTGACCGACCGGCTGCCCGCGCAGGGATACGTCGGGTTGGCTCCCGCCGTTTTCCATCGCCAGGGTCGAATGCTCATGGGCCTCCATGAGGAGATGGAAACCGCAATCCAGCGCATGAGCAACTGTGTCGATGACCAGATCATTGCCGATGTCCAGGCTGCCGTTGACTATCTGAAGTCTCAGCCCAATGTGGACCCGGACAGGATTGGCATCACCGGCTTCTGCTTCGGCGGCAGGGTCACCTACCTCGGCGCCTGCACCGTGCCCGACATCAAGGCCGCCGCCGTTTATTATGGCGGGCGAATTCTTGCGCCGTTGGGTGGCGACGGCCCCTCTCCGTTAGAGCGCACCGCCGGTATCAACGCCGCCGTCCTCGGCCTCTTTGGCGAAGACGACGCCAACCCAACACCCGAAGACGTGGCGACAATTGAGGCCGAGCTTAAAAAGCACGGCAAGACCTACTCATTCCACACGTACCCCGGCGCTGGCCACGGCTTCCTCTGTGACGCTAGAGGCAGCTACCGGCGGGAGGCCGCCTTGGACGCCTGGGACAAAACCATCGCCTGGTTTGACCAACACCTCAAGGGATAACCCTCTCCACGCCACACTAGAAGGGCCCGCCTGATAAGGCGGGCCCTTCTTTCCTGCGGGTTCGTCTCCAACCCCTTCCCGGCACTCCGCGTTTGTTGATCCCCGTGACCCTGGCTGTTGCCCCTTAATGCGGCGCCACTTCCGCCGAAATGAAAAACCTACTCCCCCAAGTACAGGTACACCTTGTCCAGCAGCGCCCTGGGACTGAACGGCTTCACCACGTAGTCATCGCACCCGGCGTTTTGACCCTTCTCGATATCCGTCGGGTCCCCCAGCCCGGTCAACATAACCACCGGAACATGCGCTGTTGCCGTGTCGCCCTTGATCGCAGAGCACGCCGCATACCCGTCTATCTCCGGCATCACCACGTCCAGCAACACCAGGTCCGGCCTGTGAATCTGGGCAAGCCGCAGGCCGTCCCTTCCGTTCCCCGCTTCTATCACCTGGTAATGCGAACCCAGCGTCACCGTAATCAACCGCCTGAGCTGGTAGTCGTCCTCAACTAGCAGAATCTTCTTCACTATGCCATTGCCCTGGCACTGATATGTTCCAGTGGAAACCTCCGGCCCATTCAGAAACCTTCTTCCTCCTGGCGCCCTCCACTACGTTTCGGCCAATATCGGGCACCCTAAACATCACCGTCCAGCCTGCCCGGTAATTTCCTTCCACACCTACTATACTCAGCGCGGGTTTGAAAGTAGTGTGCGCTCAGTTTGAAAGACCAGCCCTACTCCCAGGTCACCCGGCGGCCCATCTCCGCATCCCATTCTTGGGGGCTTCTAAATGAAAATCGGACTCTTCCTCACTAACCAGCACCACCAGGACGCCGACATGGTCGCCGCTCTCGACCAGCAGTACGCCATGGTGCGTCACGCCCGAGACCACGGCTGGGACTCCCTATTCTCCGGGCAGCACTTCCTCAACGAAGGCAACAACCAGCAGTTGCAGCTCGTCCCTTTCTTGGCTCGGCTTCAGGCTGAGGCTGGAGACATGACCCTGGGTCTCGGAATCCTCCTTCTGAACCTCCACAACCCTGTCTACGTAGCGGAGACCGTCGCTTCCCTGGACGTCATCTGTCGCGGAAACTTCGTCTTCGGCGTCGGCTTGGGCTACCGCCAAGCCGAGTTCGACGCCTTTCGCGTCCCTCCGGGTCGGCGCGTGGCCCGCTTCGAAGAATGCCTGAAGCTCGTCAAACGCCTCTGGACCGAAGACAAAGTCACTTACGAAAGTGACGTTACCAGGCTCCAAGCCGTCCACATGAACATCAGACCGATCCAGCGTCCCCATCCTCCCATCTGGATCGCTGCCAACAACGATCGAGCCGTCAAACGCGCGGCCCGCCTCGGAGACGCTTGGTTCATCAACCCCCACTCCACCACCGCCACCGTCGCTCGCCAGATGGCCCTCTACCGCGCCGAATTGGACAAAATAGGAAAGCCTTTCCCCAGCGAGCACCCTTGCATGAAAGAAGTCTTCTGTAGCACCAGCCGCGAAAAGGCGCTCCAGTTGGCTGGCCCCTACCTCGCTGGCAAATACAAAGACTACGCCGTCTGGGGACAGGACCAGGCCATGCCCAGCAACGAGACCTTTGACCAACCCTTTGAATCCCTCTTGCAAGACCGGTTCGTCCTCGGCTCACCGGAAGAGTGCTACCAGCAGCTTCGCCCCTACTGGGAGGAATTGGGCGTCAACCACCTGGTCATACGCACCCATTGGGCTGGCATGCCCCTGGACACCGCCCTCCACAGCATGCGCCTCATCTCCACTGAGCTAATCCCCGAGCTGAAAAAGCTTCCCTGACCACTTATCGAAACACCGCCCCCTGTCCCCATAGATGCCCCCGTTCCCCCGGCCGCCCTTAAACCCCTGTCTACCACCATGTCATTCCGTGTCCGCCCGTCAGGATCGAGGAATCTGGGCCGGGTGGGGGAGAGTGAGTCCTGGTCCGTCGCACACTTTCATCCCGGGTAGTCCGGGCCCCAACCGCCTCCCCGGGATTCACCCAAAAAGAAAAGGCCCCCAGCATCTTTTTGGGGGCCTTTCCATACCTGTCTTGGTAGCGGGGGTTGGACTCGAACCAACGACCTTCGGGTTATGAGCCCGACGAGCTGCCACTGCTCCACCCCGCGCTGAAACCTGCCTGAAGTTATCGTAGTTTGATGTTCTGAGCGTGGGCCAAGTCCTCGGCTGATTAGTACCGGTCAGCTGAAGACATTACTGTCCTTACACCCCCGGCCTATCAAGCAGGTGGTCTACCTGCTGCCTTACTCCTTCCCGAAGGAAGGATGGGAAGCCTAATCTTGGAGAGGGCTTCGCGCTTAGATGCCTTCAGCGCTTATCCACACCGGACGTGGCTACCCGACAATGCCCCTGGCGGAACAGCCGGTACACCATAGGTCCGTCCCTTCCGGTCCTCTCGTACTAGGAAGAGACCTCCTCAAGCTTCCTGCGCCCACGGCGGATAGAGACCGAACTGTCTCACGACGTTCTGAACCCAACTCACGTACCCTTTTAACCGGCGAACAGCCGGACCCTTGGGACCTCCTTCAGCCCCAGGATAGGATGAGGCGACATCGAGGTGCCAAACCTCGCCGTCGATGTGAACTCTTGGGCGAGATAAGCCTGTTATCCCCGGGGTAGCTTTTATCCGTTAAGCCACGGCCCTTCCACTCGGAGCCGTAGGATCACTTTGCCCGACTTTCGTCTCTGCTCGGCTTGTATGCCTCGCAGTCAAGCCCCCTTATGCCAATGCACTCCTAGGGCGATTTCCATCCGCCCTGAGGGGACCTTTGGACGCCTCCGTTACCTTTTAGGAGGCAGCCGCCCCAGCTAAACTGCCCACCAAGCACTGTCCCCCAGTTTCATGGGGTTAGAACCAAGAACAGAGAAGAGTGGTATTTCAACGGCGGCTCCATCTCGACTGGCGTCGAAACTTCTAAGCCTCCCACCTATCCTACACATCTGTGCTCCCAGACCAATACCAGGCTGCAGTAAAGCTCCACGGGGTCTTTTTGTCCTGCCGCGGGTCGCCCGCATCTTCACGGGCACTGCAATTTCACCGGGGCCTCCGCCGAGACAGTGGCCAGATCGTTACGCCTTTCATGCGGGTCGGAACTTACCCGACAAGGGGTTTCGCTACCTTAGGACCGTTAGAGTTACGGCCGCCGTTCACCGGGGCTTCAGTTCGGAGCTTATCACCCCTCCCCTTAACCTTCCGGCACTGGGCAGGCGTCAGCGCCTATACTTAGGGTTTCCCCTTTGCAGACACCTGTGTTTTTGATAAACAGTCGCCTGGCCTTCTTATCTGCGGCCCCGGAGGTGCTCCATCAGCTAGTGACTTTACCCTCCAGGGCGCCCCTTCTCCCGAAGTTACGGGGCTCTTTTGCCTAGTTCCTTAGCGGAGGTTCGCCCGAACGCCTTGGGGCTCTTACCCCTGCCTACCTGTGTCGGTTTACGGTACGGACGCCTCTTCTCCATAACCGCGAGGATTTTCTCGTCGGTGTGGGATCAACACAGTTTCCGTTAACCGAAATCAACGGATCCCCTCATTCCTCAGCTTAGCGCCGCAGCGGATTTGCCTACCCCGGCATCGCCTACGAATTAGGACGCGCCATGTCCAATGGGCGCGCTCTATCTACCCTCCCGCGTCCCCCCTCGGTTTTAAAACGAAGAAACGGCGGTGTAGGAATATTAACCTACTGTCCATCGCCTTCGGCTTTCGCCTACGGCTTAGGACCGACTAACCCTACGCCGATAAACGTTGCGTAGGAAACCTTAGGCTTTCGGCGTCAGGGATTCTCACCCTGATTTACGCTACTCATTCCAGGATTCTCACTTCCCCTCGCTCCACCCCAACTCACGTCAGAGCTTCTACGCAAGAGGAACGCTCCCCTACCTCCCGGTCCCCGTTATCCGGGGGCCGGGACCACAGCTTCGGCGACAGGCTTGAGCCCCGTTACATTTTCCGCGCAGAACCCCTCGACCAGTGAGCTATTACGCACTCTTCAAAGGATGGCTGCTTCTAAGCCAACCTCCTGGTTGTCCGAGGAACTCTACCTCGTTTCCCACTTAGCCTGTTCTTGGGGGCCTTAGCTGGTGGTCTGGGCTGTTTCCCTTTCGACCATCGAACTTATCTCCGACAGTCTCACTCCCAGTTAAAAGTTAAACGGCATTGGTGGTTTGGTTGGGTTTGGTAAGCTCACGCCCCCTAGCCCATCCAGTGCCCTACCTCCGTCAACCTATTCCTGAGGCTGCACCTAAATGCATTTCGGGGAGAACCAGCTATTTCCGAGTTCGATTGGCATTTCACCGCTACCCACAACTCATCCGATACTTTTGTACCAGTAAACGGTTCGGACCTCCAGTACGCGTTAACGTACCTTCATCCTGGCCATGGGTAGATCACCCGGTTTCGGGTCTGCTGCGAGGGACTATACGCCCTATTCGGACTCGCCTTCGCTGTGGCTCCGGGACTCCAGTCCCTTAACCTTGCCCCACGCAGTAACTCCCTGGATCATTCTTCAATAGGCACGCCGTCACCCCGCTTACGCAGGGCTCCGACATTCTGTAAGCTCACGGTTTCAGGTCTATTTCACTCCCCTCCCGGGGTTCTTTTCACCTTTCCCTCACGGTACTGGTTCACTATCGGTAGCTAAGGGTATTTAGCCTTGGAGGGTGGTCCCCCCGGCTTCCCACAGGATTTCTCGTGTCCCGTGGTACTCAGGTGAGCATCAGGAGTCCTATCCCTTTCGCCTACGGGGCTTTCACCCTCTTTGGCGGTCCTTTCCAGGTACCTTCGGCTAGAAATAGGTTTTGTAACTCCTTGAGGTTCTCGAAGCTTCCTCTGACACTTCCTACAACCCCCCCATGACATAGGCCTTCGCACCGTTAAGTCATAAGGGTTTGGGCTGTTCCCCGTTCGTTCGCCACTACTAAGGGAATCTCGGTTGATTTATTTTCCTCAGGGTACTTAGATGTTTCAGTTCCCCTGGTTACCTTCCCAAGTTCATTGGGATGACCCGGCTCAACACCGGGACAGGTTGCCCCATTCGGGTATCCCCGGCTATGCCCGCTAGGCGGCTCACCGAGGCTTATCGCAGTCTTGCTACGCCCTTCTTAGGCCCTTAGCTCCTAGGCATCCACCGTGAGCTCTTACTAACTTGACCCACGCTCAGAATTTCAAACTACTATCTACTATTCTCTTTTTAAGGTGCAAGAGCGGCCGCCTGGTTCTCCCAAGCCGCCGCTCAGAATCCGTAGCCGTTGTATCCGCTTACAAGGTGGTAAACAACGTTCAGCTATTTATTCCTAGCCCGTATTATATGTCCGCTCTCTGGTAGCGTCAAGCAACTATCCACACAACTTTCGGGCCTGCTTCACCCCAATCTCCCTCAATAATATCTCCCCAGATCCTCCTCGCAAATAGCCCAGCCCGGCCTTTGAAAGGCCGCCCCTGCGCCCTATCATCACCAACCGTACAGGAGAGTGCGGGGCACCTGGGTTACCTGCCGGGAGTCTGACGGTGCCCCTCAGAAATTAGGTCTAATAAACCTTTCTGGGTGGGATGGTGGGTAGCACCGGCCTTCGATGTCGAGCCCTCTGTAGTGGTGAAACCCACCGCCATAGCTGTTTCCCCCAACTCACCAATTGCGACAGCCAAAACCCCCTTGCTATACTCCTAGAAATAGGCCTATATGAAGCCGAACAGCGTCACCATCCTCGTCCCCGCCACCACCGCCAACCTGGGTCCCGCCTTTGACTGCATCGGCATGGCTCTGGATGTTTGGAACCGCGTCACCTTGTCCACCGGCCACGGCCGCGAAGTCAAAATCGCCGGCGAAGGCTCGGACCAACTCCCCCATACCCCGGACAACCTCGTCTACCGCGCCGCCCTGGCCCTCTGGCAAAAGGTGGGCCGCCCCCCTCCAGACCTCTCCGTCTCCTGCCACAACGCCATCCCCCTGGCCAGCGGCATGGGCAGCAGCGCCGCCGCCATCGTCGGTGGACTCGTCGCCGCCAACCACCTCCTGGACCATACCCTTTCCAACCAACAGCTCCTCTCCCTCGCCGTCCAGCTAGAGCGGCACCCGGACAACGTCACCCCCGCCTTCCTTGGCGGCGCCCAGATCGTCGTCCAGCACCAGGACCAACTCCTCTCCTCCCCCATTCCAATCCCTCCAGACCTCAAAGCCGTACTCTTCATACCGGACGGCGCCATCTCCACCGCCGAGGCCCGCCGCGCCCTGCCGGACCAAGTCCCTCGCGAAGACGCCGTCTACAACCTGGGCCGCGTGGCCCTCCTGGTCAACGCCCTGGCTTCCAACCGGCCCCAGGACCTCGAAGCCGCCACCTACGACCGGCTCCATCAACCCTACCGAAACAAGCTTTTCCCCGCCATGTCAATCATAATCAGAGAGGCCCGGAACGCCGGCGCCCTGGGCGCCTTCGTCTCCGGCAGCGGCCCCACCGTCCTCGCCCTGGCCCGCGGTCGTGAGATGAGCATCGCCTACGAAATGGCTGAGGCCGCCAGAAAGACCCGCACCCCGGGCCGCACCCTCATCACCTCCCCCACTCCCCGCGGCGCCCACCTGGCCGCCGAAGACGGCAACAGGAGCACACCTCCCTAGTGGCCCTAACAGTCCAAAAATACGGCGGCAGCTCCTTGGCCGATGCCGGGAAGATCACCAACGTCGCCCGGCGCATCGGCGCCGCCTGGGACCGGCACAACCAGATCGTCGCCGTTGTCTCCGCCATGGGGGACACCACTGACCACCTGATACAGCTTGCCTCCCAGGTCTCTGACCGCCCTGAGCCCCGTGAGCTGGACCTCCTCCTCTCCTCCGGTGAGCTAGTCTCCTGCACCATCATGGCCATGTCCCTGCGCTCCCTCGGCTACCAGGCCATATCCCTCACCGGCATCCAGGCCGGCATCCAGACCGACACCGCCTTCGGTCGAGCTCGAATCTCCGCCGTCGACCCCCAGCGCATCCGCCGCGAGATGGACGCTGGCCGAATCGTCATCGTCGCCGGTTTCCAGGGCTTCACTGAAGATATGGACGTCACCACCCTCGGCCGCGGCGGCTCCGATACCACCGCCGTGGCCTTGGCCGCCGCCCTGGGGGCTGAGCGGTGCGAGGTCTACACCGACGTCGAAGGCATCTATACCGCCGATCCACGCATCGTCCCCCAGGCTCGAAAGCTGGACCGCATCACCTATGAAGAAATGCTGGAGCTCGCCGCCTACGGCGCCAAAATGCATCCCCGGTCCATAGAGCTCGGATCAGTCTACAACATCCCCATTTACGTGGCCTCCAGCTTCTCTGACGCCACGGGCACCCTCATTCACGGAGACGCCAATATGATGGAACACCGCGTCAAAGTCACCGGCATCGCCGCCGATCGCAACGTCGCCAAGGTCACCCTCCGCGGCGTCCCAGACCGCCCCGGTATCGCCGCCGCCCTCTTCGAGCCACTCTCTGACGTCGGCATCAGCGTCGACACTATCGTCCAGAATACCAGCTCGGACCTCTCCACGGACCTCAGCTTCACCGTCACTCGCAACGACCTTGAAACTGCCGTTCAAAGGGTCCAAACGTTGGCGGAATCCATCGGCGCTAAAGACGTCCTCTCGGACGGCGCCCTTAGCAAAGTCAGCATCGTCGGCGCCGGCATGCTGGATTCCCCTGGCTACGCCTCAAGGATGTTCCGCGCCCTGGCCGATGCCGCCATCAACATTGACATGATCACCACCTCGGAGATCCGCATCACCTGCATCATCGCCGAGTCCCAGCTAGAGGAGGCCGTTCGAGTTCTTCACCGGGCCTTTCAACTTGAGGCGGCCTGATGCCCGCCCCCCCATTCCTCCCCCTCGTAATCCCCACATACAACAAAGCGTTCAGAAGCGCCCGCGCCCTTACCCCCGCAGCGGATTTCAGCAACGCCCAGTCCTGTCAGTTTGAGGCGCCCTGATGCCTGCGCCCCCATTCCTCTCCCTCGTAATCCCCGCCTACAACGAAGCGTCCATAATCGCTGGCACCCTTACCTCCGTAGCGGACTTTCTCAACAGCCAGCCCTTTGACTGGGAACTGCTCGTAGCGGACGATGGCAGCACAGATGCCACCGCCTCCATCGTACAGCTCCACGCCCACCGTGACCCTAGAATCAAACTCCTGAAACTTCCCCACGGCGGCAAAGGCTGGGCCGTTCGCAACGGCATGCTCCAGGCCCGTGGCCTCTACCGCTTCCTCTGTGACGCAGACCTCTCCATGCCCATCCAACAGCTTTCCCGCTTCCTCCCTCCCCAGGGTCCCAATGCTGACGTCGTCATCGCCTCCAGAGAAGGCCCCGGCGCCCGGCGCCTCGGAGAGCCCTGGACCCGTCACGTCATGGGCCGCATGTTCAACCTCCTCACCCGGCTCTTCGCCCTTTCCCGCGTCAGCGACTCTCAGTGCGGCTTCAAATCCTTCACCGCCGCCGCCGCCCAGCAGCTCTTCCCCCTCCAGCGCCTTAACGGCTTCGGATTCGATGTAGAGCTACTGTTCCTCTCCCGAAAGCTGGGTATCACCGTTGACCAGGTCCCCATAGACTGGTACTACCGGCATGGAGGGAAAGTCAGACCGTTCCAGGACTCCCTGAGAATGATCGGAGACCTCTTGGCAATCCGCTGGGCCTCCCTTCGGGGCCGCTACAACCGGGCCGCCTCCGCCGTTCAACAGCAGGTTCCACCCTAACCCCTCGCCCCCTTCCTGCCCGCAAACCCAAGCTCCCTCGCAACCCATAGCCATGCCCTGAAAACTGCTGGCATGGCCTCTTTAAGAGGCGCCTTCTGCGTGCAATCAACACCAACCATGCAGGAGAGCGCTGGGAACCTGGGTAGTGCTGCCGGGAGTCTGAGGGTGTCCCTCAGAAAAACTTTTAAAAACCTTTCGGGGCGGGACGGCGGGAACAACCAACCTGTGATTTGTAGCCCTTTGCCGCAACCAACCATGGCCCTAGCTGATCGGCGCCGAAATAGTTCATCCTGTGTACCGTTGGAATCTCCCAGCCTAAATTTTTATCCTTGGTGGCACCGGTTCCAACCGGCGTGGCTGATTGCCTCGAAAATAGCTGCCTGCCTCTAATCTATGGTCTGCCAAGGGAGAATCTGGACAGGACCCTCCCTCTCTGGCAGGGCCCCGCGGAGAATCCCCCCGGAAACACCAGCCTTTCATTACATAACTCCTGGGGAAATCCCAACCTCAATTGGGTCAATAAGCCCTTGACCTCCCATACCGTCGTAGTGTAATTCTAGAGATTGAAACGTTGTAATATTTCATCCCTTTTGAAGGTTTGTTATGGAACTGGTCCGCTCCATCGACGCGACCAAACTTAAGCGCGAAAAATCCAAGGAAGCCATCCAGTTTGCCCTGGAAGGACGCTGGAAAGAGGCCATCCTTACCAACCAGGACATCCTCTACTATTTCCCTGATGACCTGGAGTCCCTTAATCGCCTTGGCAAATCCCACCTGGAGCTGGGCGAATACGCTCTGGCCAAAGACGCCTTCCAGAAAGTCCTTGACCGCTCCCCCTATAACTCCATCGCCAAGCGAAACCTCAGCCGCCTCAGCCACCTGCCTGATGCGCGCCCCTCCTCATCGGAGGGGAAAAAGGTGGCCCCCCAGCTTTTCCTCGAAGAGAGCGGCAAATCTGGCGTCACCGACCTCCGAAATCTCGCCTCCCAAGACATCCTCGCCCGCGTCGCCGCCGGCGACTCCGTCACCCTGGAGCCCCTCAACAACACCCTGGTCGTCAAGACCCAGGCCGGGGAGGTGCTCGGTCTGGTGGAGCCCAGGCTCGGCACTCGTCTTGCCCGCCTTATCAAGCAGGGAAACCAGTATGACGCCGCCATCCTCAGCGCTGGGCCCGCCAAAGTCTCCACCATCATACGGGAATCCTTTCGCCACCCCAGCCTTCGAGGCGTTCACTCCTTCCCCTCCTCCGGTCGGGCCGATCGCAGAGGATACGTTCGTGACGCCATGCTTAGTTACGATATCGAGAGCGAGCCGGACGAAGAGCTCCAGGAGGACCCCATCTCAATGTGGACCGAGGATGGCGAGGAAGCCCCGGTGCCCCGGCGCGCCAGGCCCGCCGCCGTGGCGCGCGATGATGACGACGCCGACCCTATGGCAGACGAATAGCCTGCCCCTCCCCATTTTGGCGCCTTGGCCCTGCCGCCCCCCTGGCCGCAGGGCCTTCTGCTTCTCCGCCCCT
Organism: Dehalococcoidia bacterium; assembly: GCA_965247585.1. Classification (GTDB taxonomy): domain Bacteria; phylum Chloroflexota; class Dehalococcoidia; order Lucifugimonadales; genus CBDFHC01. Next base: position 269,657 of record CBDFHC010000005.1, on the reverse strand, counting down.
CCCTGGCGCACCGTAGCCGATTGCCGTGAAGACAGCGCTACCCTTGCCGGGAGTCGGAGTGTATCCCTCAGAACCAAATTCTCTTCCCCTATCGAGGGGGAGATACAAGAGGGGGTGCGTACGCCACCATGATCGATTCCTATGAAAATAAGCCTCCTACCGCCTCCAACCCGCTCATCCTGAGGCTCTCGAAGGACGAGCCCATACCGCATTCCGCCCCCCACCATGTCATTCTGAGTCCGCCCGTGAGGATCGAAGAATCTGGGTGCGGGGGGAGAGCAAGTCCCACCGCGGCGCCCGCTTCGGATTCCAATCCTGATTTTCATCCTCCCTGGTGCTGGACGCCAACACGATCGATTCCTATGGAAACAAGCCTCCTACGCCTCCAACCCGCTCATCCTGAGGCACTCGAAGGACGAGCCCATACCGCATTCCGCCCCCCCACCATGTCATTCTGAGTCCGCCCGTGAGGATCGAAGAATCTGGGTGCGGGGGGAGAGCAAGTCCCACCGCGGTGCCCGCTTCGGATTCCAATCCTGGTTTTTCATCACCACTGATGCTGGACGCCAACGTGATCGATTCCTATGGAAACAAGCCTCCTGCGCCTCCAACCCGCTCATCCTGAGGCCCTCGAAGGACGAGCCCATACCGCATTCCGCCCCCCACCATGTCATTCTGAGTCCGCCCGTGAGGATCGAAGAATCTGGGTGCGGGGGGAGAACAAGTCCTACCCTGGCGCCCGCTTCGGATTCCAATCCTGGTTTTCATCCTCCCTGGTGCTGGACGCCACCATGATCGATTCCTATGGAAACAAGCCTCCTACGCCTCCAACCCGCTCATCCTGAGGCTCTCGAAGGACGAGCCCATACCAAACATTCCGCCCCCCACCATGTCATTCTGAGTCCGCCCGTGAGGATCGAAGTATCTGGGTGCGGGGGGAGAGCACATCCAACCCCTGCCCCCACTACCGCTGTGCCACGTCAATTTGTTCACAGCCCCCTGCCGGGAGTCTGAGGGTGTCCCTCAGAAAACCTTTAAAAACCTTCCGGGGCCGGATGGTGGGAACCACCAACCTTCGATTTGTAGTCCTTAGGAGCGCCCAACCATCGCCCTAGCTGATCGGCGCCGAAATAGTTCATCCTGCGTGCAGTTGGAGGCGTCCATCCCAAAAGTTTCATCCGCCGTCGTGCCGGTCTCAACCGGCACGTCGAATTTGATAGAATAAGCATCCACTATCAGACCATCTGGGCTCAGCCGGTTGGAAACGGTATCGTCTCAACGGCCAGGTGAAGCCATCGTGTCGCCCAAAACGGAAACCAAAGACGCCAGGCGCTCCCCCAACGAGCGTCTCTCTCCCTTGGTGGAGAACTACCTCCTCTCCCTCTATATACTAAAAGAGGAGCAGGACGGCCCCACCCTCAGCCAGCTCGCCTCCTACATCCGGCGGCTCCCCGCCTCCGAGGGCATGGGTACCTCCCTCCCCGCCGTCGTCGGCACCCTCCGGCGCATGTCCCGCGACGGTCTCGTCCAGGTCTCCACCGAAAAAGAGATCCAGTTCACCCCAAAAGGCACTGAGCTGGCCGCCGTCATCACTCGACGCCACCGCCTGGCCGAGCGCCTTGTGGTGGACATCCTCGGTGTCAGCCTCCCGGACGCCGACCAGGAGGCCCACACATTGGAGCACGGAATCTCTCCCCTCTTGGAGGAACACATCCGCGACGCCGTCCGCAACCCAACCACCTGCCCCTTCGGCAAACCCATACCCGGCAGCGGCTACCGGCGCCCTGATGGTGACATCCTCCCCATGGACCAGGCCCGCACCGGCGCTGGGTACATCGTCAATAGCCTCCCGGACGAGGACTCCCGGCTGCTCCAGTTCCTCTGCGACCACCACCTCCTCCCCGGCGAACCCGTCGAAATCCTCGAAATGGGAGACTATCGAGACGTCATAACCTTTCGCACCTCCGCCGGAAACGGTGCCGTGGGCTTCGCCGCCGCCTCCCGCATCTACCTCCTCCAACCCTCACCCTCTCCCTGACCCCCACCGTCGATTCCTCCATGTCGTGGTTTTATGAAAATAGCAAAGTTGCCAACCCCACAGGAGAGTGCAGGGAACCTGGGTTCCCTGCCGGGAGTCTGAGGGTATCCCTCAGAAACAAACTTCCCCTACCCCAAACTCTCCAGACACCCCTTCAGCGAAGACCTCACACACGCAAAAATCGGCGTGTCCTTCAGCGTGTACGGCCTCGCCTGAGACTCCCTCAACTCCATCACCAGCCTCAAAAACTCCTCCGGATTCTCGCACTCAAAACCCAACACAAACTCCTGGTCGTCAATCCCAAACGAATACGTCGTATGCACCTTCACCGATGGGAACCGGTGCCCAATGGCGAAGTGTTCGTTCATCATCCCCTGCCGTGATTCTATCGGAAGCTGGTACCACTCGTTCGTCTTCACGAACGGATAAACAAACAAGTACGCATCTCCCCGCGGCTGTACCTCCCCGCCACGGGGCGTCTGTCCCCCGTGCGTATGCGCCGCCACGTACGGCGAGGGCCGCGTCATGGCCAGGTACGAGTACGGCGTCTCCAGGTACTTGCCCAGTCCCGTGCCTCGCAGCGCCCCTGCCAACTCCTCCAACTCCTCCACGCTTGACGCCATCTGCCACAGCAAAAAGTCCGCGTCCCCCCGCGTCCCCGTCAGATTGTAGCTATTCACCATTATCGCTGGCGAGCGTTCCTCCACCACCGCCGCGAACTGCGCCCTTCCCTGCTCCCGCTCCGCCTCCGGCAGTCGGCGCCACGCCAGCTCCGCCTTATAAAACAAGTACCTTATATATGGCTTTCTGCCGTTGCCTGCCATCTGCTTCTCCAACGGTTTCGGCTCTCTGTCATCGTATCCTATCAGCAACCGCCTCGTTTGTAACGATGCCTGTCGTCGCTTCATTTCGGTTGACAATTGTTGACCGCCTGACTAGACTATCAGCCATATGTTCGTATTCGCCCCATGCGCTTGTACCCGCCCGCCCTAGGCGTAGAGGACAAGTCAGCAAACACGGTAACCGCTAGGCTGTACCTCTCCCGGTCCCTTGGAGGAGTGCAGCTTTTTTAATGAGGAGGACCCGGTGACCCAGACAGTCAGGCCAACACAGAAGGAAAAGCATCAGGAAAGCCTGCGGCGAGCGCCGGCCTCCAACGGCATCATCCCCTTCCTTGAGCAGGAGGTCGCCGAATATCGTGAAGTGGTCCAGTCATACCGCGCCGGCCAACTCGAAGAAGCACCCTTCATGGCCTTCAGATTGCACCAGGGAGTCTATGGGCAGCGGCAGCCCGAGTCCCAAATGTTCCGAATCAAGGCCCCCGGCGGAATCCTCACCCCGGAGGCTCTGGAGGCCATCGGCCAGATAATCTTGCGCTTCGCCCCCTTCAAAAAAGGCCACATCACCACCCGGGAGAACGTCCAGATTCACCACCTCACCCTTGAAGACTGCGCCCGCGCCATGGAGATCATTGGCGCCGCGGGTCTCAGCACCCGTGAGGCCTGCGCCAACACCGTTAGGAACGTCGTCGCCCCCGCCTCCGCCGGCGTCTGCCCCGATGAGGCCTTCGATATCATGCCCTACCTGGCCGCCTACGTCAGGTTCGCCATCCGCAACCCTCTCACCCAGAACTTCCCGCGCAAGTTCAAGACCGCCTTCACCGGATGTCCTGAGCACGACAACATCATGGCCTCCATTCAGGACCTCTCCTTTATCGCCCAGATTAAGGGCGAAAACGGCACCGCGCAGCAGGGCTTCAAAGTCGTCGTAGGCGGCGGCACCTCCATCATGCCCCGCCTGGGCAAAGTCCTCTACGAATTCCTCCCCGCCCAGGACTACCTCCGCGTCTCCCAGGCTATTTGGACCGTCTTCAACAACGCCCAGGGCCTGCGAAAGAACCGCATGATGGCCCGGATAAAAGTCCTCATAGACCGCATAGGCTTTGACGCCTTCAAGCAGATGGTCGAAGAAGAGCTGAACACCATCGGCCCCATAGATCCCACCCCCTGGATGCAGGTGGACCAGGTCTATACCGAGACTCCCCCTCCCCTCATCGCTTCCCCCTCCAATGGTGCCCCCCAACCCCCCGCGTTCCTTGAATGGAAGGAGACAAACGTATCTCCCCAGCGCCAAGAGGGATACTGCCTCGTCACCGTCACCGTCGTTCAGGGAGACATCGGCGTCGACCAATTCTTTGCCTTGGCCAACATCGTCCGCAACTTCACCGGCGGCACCGCTAGGACCACCCAGGAGCAGAACCTGGTCCTCCGCTGGGTTCCCGAGGCCGCCCTTCCAGACCTTTGGAACGCTCTCAAGCAAATCAACCTGGCCGAGTCCGGCGCCGACACCATTTCAGACGTGGTTTCCTGCCCCGGCACGGATAGCTGTAAGCTGGGCATTACCTCCTCCATGGGCCTGAGCCGCGCCGTCCGTGAGGACCTGCTGCGCGAGTCATCCCTCATGCAGGACCCGTTGGTTCGGGACCTCCACGTCAAGATCAGCGGATGCCCCAACGGCTGCGGTCAGCACCACCTGGCCAACATTGGCTTCCACGGCGCCGCCATGAAGGCCCCCTCTGGTGAGCAGATTCCCGCCTACGAGCTCTTCCTCGCCGGCAGTTACGGCGGCAACCTGGAGGACAACGCCATCGGTGAGCGCATCCCCCGTCGCAAAGTTCCCGCCAAGCAGGTGCCCCGCCTGATGCGCCTCATGCTCACCCACTACCAGAAGAACCGTCAAGACGGCGAGCCCTTCAACCGGTTCGTCCACCGCGTCGGTCGTGCGCCCTTTGAAGAGATGATAGACATCTGCGCGGACATCCCGTCCCTCAACGGCGAGTCCCAAGACGTCTACATGGACTGGGAAAAGACCATCGCCTACAAGCTGGAGCGCGGCGAGGGTGAGTGCTCCGTCTAGCCGCGGCTAGTCGCCGCTGAAACCGTGCTGAACACTAAAACGCTGGTTCTGGGACTAACCCCGGAGCCAGCGTTTCACTTTGTGCCAGAGCGGCTCGTACCGGCGGTCCTCCACCAGATGGCCTCGCCACCGTTTCTGGTACTGGGCTCCCCCTGGCTTTGCTATGAAAAGCAGGTAGGCTATCACAACCAGCGCAAGACCGGCGAATAGAAGCGGGAACATCTTGAGATCTGCGAATGCGAGGATCACCACCGCCAGGAGCAGCAGCACAATCCCCGCCAGTATCACCTTGCTGGGGGAAACGCTGGTGAGTCTGTTTGCCCAGATCGGTCCCGGGAGCAACCGCCGCAGCTTCCTGCGCTTCGTACCCGGCCCATCCTCGTCCTTGGACCCCTCGATGGCGCCCCCGCGCTCCACCCGTTCAAGGATCTCATCGATCTCGCGCATGAACTTGTCAGGCATCGTTGCCTCCCGCGGGAATCAAAGCGGCTGGTTCAGACTACTGGGCGAACGATCGAATTCTCGAATCTGCATCAGCGCCGTCCGGTCTTCGCAACCGCTCACGGTGGCACTGGTGCCAATTTCTAACTAATTGTACAACAGGGTATGGGGTCAGGCAACAGAGCGCATTCCAACCTACAAAGCCTCGCACTGACTGGTAAGCTGGCCCTTGAAGAATGCCTGAAAGGGGGGTCCGGCGGGAGAAATCCCTCTGCGGGAGTCTGAAGGTGTCCCTCAGAAACAACCTTTTATAAACTCAAACGTTGGTCAAACCTTCTTCACATAACGTTGCTCGTATTTTCAGCTATAATCCCCTTTAGTCTCTTCCGGCCGGTTGGCCCCTGTCCGCTATTAGTCCTGCCGTTCGCACCTCTTTAGCCCCTCAGCGGCGGCGGAGACGCTTCCTTGCTCGGGCTCCTGGTTACGGTCCGGACGTCAGGCGATGGGTCGTGAACTCTGTGACGTTGGGCGCGCCCTTAAATCTGATTCTAAGACTGGGCCAAGGTGTCCTGTCTGGGCGTCGCGCCCCCGGTCCTTCTCTCCTCAATCAGCTTTTGCAAGTCCAACCTCACGGTCCGGACCTTCAACCCCTCGCTGACAACCTGCTCGCCCGCTGTGCCGAAGCATTCCACTCTTCCCGCGGCGCTCTCCTCTTCCCCAAAGAAGCCTCTGGCTTCAGTTCCATCCGCTATCTAGAGCGCACGGTCTCCACGGTCCACACTCGCCTTCCCGGCGGCCAGTCCATGCCTGGCTGGTTGGCCAGCCGGCCAAACCCCCTCCCCGCGCCCGCCTTTGAGGCCCTTCCCCAGTGGCGGGAGATGCCGTCTGACTCCCGTGGGCTCCTTAAAGAGATGAACGCCGCCGTCTACGGCCCCATCGTTTTCTCCCACGGCATGGCAGCACTCCTTGCCCTTGGTCCGCGCCGCAACACCAGGCCCTACAATCACCGGGACCTGGCCCTGTTTGAGACCGCCTGCCGCGTATTCTCCATGAAATTGGACACCGCCTGGCTATGCCGTCAGCTCCAGCTCCAGGCCGAAGCCCTCTCCGTCGCCGAGGAAGGTGCCCTCCTGACAACCAGGATGGCAACCCTGGGGCAAATGGTCGCCGAGGTTGCCCACGAAGTCGCTAACTCCCTCCTGGCCCTCAACGCCCTCACTGCCCTCCTCGCCCGCCAGCCCTCCATCGAATCTACCAGCCGCCACCTTCAGGTAGCTGATGAGGAGATCACCCGCACTGGCAACATGTTGCGAGAGCTCCTCTCCTTTGCCAGGCCATCAGCTCCCGCCGGGCAAGTAGTGGACCTCCAGGGCTTAATGGATAGCGTCCTCAAACTGGCATCCATCCACCCCAGCTCCGGCAACGTCACCATTGACTTGGCCTGCCAGGTTTGGCGTCCCAAGGTCAACGCCTCGGAAGAGCAGCTTAAGCAAGTCTTCTATAACCTGGTCAGGAACGGCTAAGACGCCATGCCCAACGGGGGAACATTGAGCATCCAGGTCGGTCAGCGTTCCGGCTTCGTATGCGTAGAAATCTCTGATACCGGCCAGGGGATCCCCTGTGAATTGCGGGACCGCGTCTTTGAGCCCTTCTACACCACCAAGGCCTCCCAACGGGGCACCGGGCTGGGGCTCTCAATCTCTCGCCGGATAGTCAACCAACACAGCGGGCGCATCTGGCTATCCGATGCCCCGGGCCGGGGTGTCAAAGTCACCGTGGAGCTCCCGCCAGTACCGATGCCTGCTAGTTAGCGCGCTCCTCGTTGGTCGTCGGGCGCTCTCACGCTCACCGCCCACAGCCCCGCGCTACTCCTACGGCCTGCCGCTGTAAACAGAAAACGCCCTGTCGTTCCCTCTTCAACTCCCGAAAACAGAAACAAGTCTCCGTTCCGTCAGGACGCCGGAGACTCGCTGTTAGGCCGAACGTAATGTCTGGTGCACGGTGGGAGACTCGCGCCAGAACTGGCGTGGTAGTTCAGACGCTCAAACGGTGGCTTGCCATCGCCTCACCGCTAATCCCTGACAACCCCGCCCGCAGCCCCTTGGCCCAGCGCTACGGTTCAAGCGCCCTCTGCCGGCCCTAGTTGCTCCGTTGCAGCGTGGACAAGTCCTTGTCCTTGAAGTAGTCGTAGTTGAGCTGGGTGTACATATTCCACTGCACTGGGACCGTGTCCTCCGGGAAGATCGCCACCACCGGGCATACCGGCTCGCAGGCGGCGCAGTCTATGCACTCATCCGGACTGATATAGAACTGATTGTCTTCCGGTGTCGTGTAGATACAGTCTACGGGACAGACGTCTACGCACGCGCTGTCCTTAACATCGATGCACGATTCTGCAATGATATAGGTCATGGACGGCAGCTCCTCATTTTTCTAAGTGCCGCGCTGGGGTATTCGCGCGAGTTCCCAGCGGTAAATTATAGCATAGCTCCGCCGCCCTGGAAAACCTATTTCCCCTCTTTCCAGCCCCACATAAAATACTAAGCGCCAGGGTTCACCCTGGCGCTTCCGCCTTCTTCTATTGCTTTGCCGCTTCGCTAAAGCACTAGGCCGTAGGTGCGCTTCTTTATCGACAGGTTGACGAACGTTTCTGTCCGTGTCACCCCCGGAATAATTCCCACCTGCGTTCTCAGGAACACCCCCAGGTCCTCCGTAGAGGTCATCCCAACCCACGCGAACACGTCAAACGCGCCGGTGGTGATCGCCACGTAATGCACCTCTTTCATCTCCGCCAGCGAGTCTGCCACCGCATCCAATTGCCCCGGCGCCGTCTGCAACCCTATCAGCGCCGCCGTCGAATATCCCATCTTGTCCAGGTTCGGCACCGCAATTATCTTTACCACATTGTCCTGGATCAACCGCCTCAGCCGCCTCCGCACCGTTCCTTCGCTCACTCCAACCTCTCGGGCTATCCGTGCGTTGGACGCACGGCCGTCTAGCTGAAGGATTTCGATTATCTTGCGGTCTAGCTCGTCCATCCGCTCCTCGCCTGCCCGAAAGTGTCGCCCGAATAATACTAAAGGGTACGAATACTGTCAATGGCTGATTTACTTCGGACGATAGCGTGTGTTTGTTAGCCTCTCTTGGTTGAAAATACAAGATTCAGCGCCTTTTAGGTTGCCTTTCAGCACCACCCTAATTTCGCCATTCCGCCCCCCTCCTGCCGCCTCCATTATTGCCGCTCGTCTCCGGCGTCTGCTATAGTTTATCCATTCCCTGGAGGGTTCGCATAGTGGTCTAGTGCGGGCGCCTGCTAAGCGCTTTGGTCGGTAATTCGGCCTCGTGGGTTCGAATCCCACACCCTCCGCCACTGCGCTTTCTTCTTACAATGAACAGCTACCATATTTGGACCATCGGCTGCCAGATGAATAAAGCCGACTCGGAGCGTCTCGCCACCGCCCTCGAGTACCTCGGCCTTTCCCACGCTGCCACGCCCGCCGATGCCGACGTCGTCGTCCTAAACTCCTGCGTCGTCCGCCAGAGCGCCGAGGACAAAGTCGTCGGCACCCTCGGCCTCATGAAGTCCGTTAAGAAGAAGAAGCCCGGCCAGGTACTCGCCCTCATGGGCTGCATGGTCGGACCCTCCTCCACGGAGTTGGCGTGCCGCTTTCCCCATGTTGACGTCTTCATGCGGCCTCAGCAATACGATCCCTTGATAGACCTACTCGGCGGTCGCATGGACAAGGACACCGAAGGTTGCCTCTCCAACCTGGCGCCCCACCTTCCCGCCGTCAGCGGCTTCGTCCCCATCATCCACGGCTGTGACCTTATGTGTACCTTCTGCATTATCCCCTTCCGCCGTGGCCGCCAGGTCAGCCGCCCCGCCGCGGACATCCTTAATGAGGTGGACCTCATGACCCGCCGCGGCATGCGCGAGGTTACCCTCCTTGGTCAGACCGTAGACGCCTACGGCCACGACCTGCAAGGCGAGGGTGACCTTGCTGACCTGCTCCGCCGCGCTGGTGACATCCCAGGGCTCCTCCGCGTCCGCTTCCTCACCTCCCATCCCCTCTTCATGTCGGACCGCATCATCAACGCCGTCGCTGAAGTCGAATCCGTATGTGAGCATATCAACCTGCCGGTCCAGGCCGCCGACGATTCCGTGCTTTCCGAAATGCGGCGCCGCTACACGCAGGACGAATACCGCCGGCTCGTTGGCCGCATCCGCTCCGCCATCCCCGGAGTCTCCATCAGCACGGATGTTATCGTCGGTTTCCCCGGAGAGACCCCGGCCCGCTTCCAGCGTACCGTTGACCTGCTCCAGGAACTGCAATTCGATAAAGTTCACCTCGCCGCCTACTCCCCTCGCCCGGGCACCTCCGCCCAACGGCGGCTGCCAGATGACGTTTCGTCGGAAGAGAAGCGCCGCCGCCTTCGGCTGCTGGAACAGCTCCAGCAGGAGATACAAGAGAAGAACAACCGGCGCCTCCTTAGCCAGACCGTCCAGGTGCTGGTTGACGGCGAAAAGAACGGCAAGTGGCAGGGCAGGACTCGCACCGACAGGCTGGTATTCTTTGAAGATGAAAGGGACCTGCTTGGGCGGCTCGTTGACGTTCGGGTGAATACTGCCAGCGCATGGGCCCTTCAAGGCGCCGCCGTTGGCCGCCCGGCCGCCCCTCTGGTAGACTCTATATCGTGACCACACACCTAAAAGAGTCCAGACCCGCCCGGGACCCCGTCCTCCCCATCACGGAGATCGAGCACTCTGCCTTCTGCAAGACCGAGGACGAGCTCGCCGCCCGCCCTCTGGCCGATGAGTTCAAGGTCAACGTCCGCTGGCAACAGATACCCATCGAGTACCTGCACCTGACCGCCCAGGAGCTGGACGGCCGGATTCACCGCGCCAGGAAAGCCCTGGACCGTCGCGTCGTCATCCTCGGTCACCACTATCAGCGCGAAGAAGTTATCAAATACGCTGACTTCCAGGGAGACTCTTTTCTCCTCTCCCAGCAGGCCGCCTCCAGGCCGGAGTCAGACTTCATCGTCTTCTGCGGCGTCCACTTCATGGCAGAGACCGCCCGTGTCCTCTGCGCCCCTCATCAGCGCGTCATCCTTCCCAATATCGCCGCCGGCTGCTCCATGGCCGACATGGCCCCCACCGACGACGTCCTGGACGCCTGGGACGATCTCCAGGATGTCCTGGGGCCGGGCGCCTCCGTCGTCCCCATCACCTATATGAATTCCACTGCGGAAATCAAGGCCCTCTGCGGGCGCAACGGCGGCATCGTCTGCACCTCCTCCAACGCCGACGCCGTCATGCGCTGGGCCTTTGACCGCGGCCACCGCGTCCTATTCCTCCCGGACCAGCACCTCGGCCGCAACACCGCGCTTAACTTGGGCATGGATCCCTCGGACATGCTGGTCTGGAACCCCTTCAAGCCCTTAGGCGGACACACCCCGGACCGCCTCCGTTCCTCCAGGGTTATCCTCTGGCAGGGCCACTGCGCCGTCCATACCAGGTTCTCCGTCAAGCAGATTCGCGCCGCCAGGGAGAGGTATCCGGACGTCAGCGTTATCGTCCATCCCGAATGCACCATGGAGACCGTTCAGGCCGCCGACATCGTCGGCTCCACTGAGCTGATCCGCCAGATGATCAATGAGGCCCCGTCCGGCAGCCGCTGGGCCGTGGGCACTGAAATCAGCCTCGTCAACCGCCTGGCAAAGCAGAACCCGGACAAGGTCGTCTTCTGTCTGGACCCCATCGTCTGCCCCTGTTCCACCATGTACCGGATTCACCCCGCATACCTCTGCTGGACCCTGGAACGTCTCCTGGATGACGAAGTGGTCAACGAGATCACCGTCGGCCACGACATCGCCCGGGACGCTCGCATCGCCCTGGAGCGTATGCTCCAAATAACATGAAGGAGGCACCCATGGCTATTACACCAAGACAGTTGGGACATCTCGTCATCAAGGTCCGCGACGTCCAGCGGTCCGAAGACTTCTACCGCGAATTCATCGGCCTTCACGTCACCGGCAGGGCGGACAGCGGCATGGTCTTCATGGCCGCCAACGATACATCCTCCCATGAGCTGGCCCTCCAGCCCGTCGGCCTCGACGCTTCCGAAATGGCCGAGCACGGCGTCGGCCTGGCCCACATGGCTTGGCAAATGGACAACTTTGATGACCTCCGGGAAATCCACCGCAAGCTCAAGACCAAGCCCGGCCTCATCAAGCGCGTCGCCAGCCGTGGCATCTCCTGCGGCATCTTTTTCGAAGACCCGGACGGCCACCCCATTGAGACCTACTATGAGATCCCCAAGGATCAGTGGACCGATGACATCTCCCTGACCGGCGGCGGCAAATTCCCCTTGGAACTGGAACCCGAACTCGCCACCGCCGACGACGATTAACCAACCCGGACCCTTCGTCCTCTCCCGTCAGCGCCTTTATGAGGGTGTAGAAAATCGCATTCTCCCGAAAATGGACGCTCAGGCCTCCCTTTCCCGCTCATCCTGAGGCCCTCGAAGGAGAGCGGGAATCACCAACCTGCGTTTTGCCGCCCTCTTCGGCAGGCGCCCCTATCGCCACAGGAGAGAGCAGGGAACCTGGGTTCCCTGCCGGGAGTCTGAGGGTGTCCCCCAGAGGAACTTTTAAAATCCTTCCAGGGCGGGACGGTGGGAACCACCAACCTGTGATCCGTAGTCCTGTGCGCTGGCTACAACCACCTCCACCGCTAATAGCCCCGAAAATAATGCCTCAGACCGCTTCCAGGGTTCCGGTCACGTTACTCCATTGCCAAGGAGCATCTTTATATGTCATGTCATTCTGAGTCGGTCCGTGAGGATCGAAGAATCTGGGTGCCGGGTGAGAGCAAGTCCCACCTTCGCGTCCACTTCTATCGCCAACCTTGGATTTCCATATCTTGTGATGCCCCGGTGACGCTGGAGACTACCACTTGCTTGAAATAACCCCCCAGGTCGAACACCTCATAGACCTGGCCCTCGCTGAGGACCAGGTCTTCAACGACGCCACCACCGCCGCCCTCCTCAAGCCCAGCTACACCGCCCTGGGCATCCTCCGCTCTAAAGGCCATGGCGTCGTCGCCGGCGTCGCCGTCGCCATGGCCGTCTTCCGCCGCATCGATTCCACCGTCGATATTCACCCCTTGATCGAAGACGGTCACTCCTTGGAACCCGGCAGCACCATTGCCCGAGTCGTTGGACAGGTCTCTACCATTCTCCGGGGAGAGCGCACCGCCCTCAACTTCATTCAGCGTATGAGCGGCATCGCCACAGAGACCGCCCGCTACGTAAAAGCCGTCGAGGGCCACCCCGCCCAGATCGTCGACACCCGCAAGACCGCCCCGGGTCTTAGATACCTGGACAAGCACGCCGTCCGTGCCGGCGGGGGTCGTAACCACCGCATGCACCTGGCCGACGGCGTGCTCGTTAAAGACAACCACATCGAGGTACTACGCCACCGCGGCGTCACCCTCACCCATCTCGTCGAGATGGCCCTCCGTGAATCTCCTCACACCCTGAAGGTGGAGGTGGAGGTCACCAACTTTGAACAGCTAGAACAGGCACTGGAGGGTGGCGCCCACATCATAATGTTGGACAACATGTCCATCCCGGACATGGAGCAGGCCGTCCGAATCGTAAACGGCCGCGCCCTTATCGAGGCTTCCGGTGGTATCACCTTGGACAACGTCCAACAAGTCGCCGCCACCGGCGTCGACATCATCTCCATCGGCGCCCTCACCCACTCCGCCAAAGCCCTGGACATCAGCCTCGACCTGGAAACCTAACCCCGCGTTCGCTCCTCCGCCCCCTCCGCCCCCCCCCGCCGGCCCCTTCGCCTCGCCCGCTCAAAAAGCCCCCTAGAGGGAGTGCAGAGGGGCACAGCCCATCTGCCGGGAGACTGAGGGTGTCCCTCAGAACTTAAAACCTTCCAGGGCGGGACCGTGGGAACCGCCAACCCGTGACTCGCAATCCTTCGCCGTCACCAAACCATCCACCAAGGCTGATCGCCCCAAAGGAAAGGAACATTGCCTCCTCTTAGGGCCACCTGCCAAAGAGGGAGTGCAGAGGGGCGCAGCCCTTCTGCCGGGAGACTGAGGGTATCCCTCAGAAATTAAAACCTTCCGGGGCGGGACGGTGGGAACCGCCAACCCGTGACTCCCAATCCTTCGCGGTCACCAAACCATCCACCAAGGCTGATCGCCCCAACGAAAAGGAACATTGCCTCCTCTTAGGGCTATCTGCCTAAGAGGGAGAGTGCAGAGGGGCACAGCCCTTCTGCAGGGAGTCTGAAACCCTGTGAGTTTTTGGCTTCGTCGGCTTTTCAGCGTCTCATTGTCCCGCATTCAGCCTCCGCATAAGTCATGTCATTCTGAGTCCGCCCGTGAGGATCGAAGAATCTGGGTGTGGAGGGAGAGCATGTCCCACCTTAGAGTCTACTTCCACCGCCAACCCGTGACTCGCAATCCTTCGCCGTCACCAAACCATCCACCAAGGCTGATCGCCCCAAAGGAAAGGAACATTGCTTCCTCTTAGGGCCGCCTGCCAAAGAGAGGGAGTGCAAAGGGGCGCAGCCCTTCTGCCGGGAGACTGAGGGTGTCCCTCAGAACTTAAAACCTTCCGGGGCGGGACCGTGGGAACCGCCAACCTGTGATTCGCAATCCTTCGCGCTCACCAAACCATCTCCATGGCTGATCGCCCCCGAAAGCAGACCGGATTCCCTCCCTTTCCCGCTTATCCCGAGGCTCTCGAAGGAGAGCGGCCACCACCAACCCGTGACCCGTAACCCTCTCACCATGTAACACCAACCGGCTTAACCGCCAGCCCTTCGTCACCGTCGGGAGGTGTCCCCTATAACGACCACACCCAGAACAACGTCCCCAGCGACAGAATATAGAAAATCGTCGCCGAGAACCCCATCGCCGGGAACCCCAATCTCCTCCACGGTATCTCCCGCGCCACAAACGCCGTCAGCACCGCCGGGATGATCGGCAAAACGTTCAACAGCGCCACCGACGGCACTTCAACCGTGTAGTTGTCGTCCGCCGTCAGCCCGCCCACGCTCAACAGGTCGAACAGCAGATAGCCCGCCACCGCCCCCAGCACAAACATGAACACGTCGGACACCCGCGGATGCCCGTAGCGCCCCACCGCCAGCATCCCCGCGGACCATATGGCCAGCGTGTACCCATAGGGCACCGCGATGCCCTTGATCACCGCGCCTATGGCGTCAACCCAAGCCATCGCCGCTCCTGCGGCCTATCGCCCGCGCCGCCCGGGGGAACCGCCGCATCCCGGCGCCTACCCACCTCGGAGGCCTGCTCAATTGCTCCCCCCGGCTGCCGTCACTTCTTACGCGGGTGCCGGGCGGCGAAATCGTCCGCCATCTGGTCAAACGTCCGGAACCGCACCCCGGGATGGGTCATGATGTACGAAGTTAGCCGCTCCAGCATCAGAATCACCTGCGGCCTCCCGCTCACGTCCGGGTGAATCGTAATCGGAAACACCGCTTCGTCGTACTCCCGGTACACATAATCAAACTGGTCCCGCCACATCTGCTCTATGTCCCGGGGATTCGTGAAACCATAGCTGTTGGGTGCGCTCTTAATGAACATCATCGGCGGCAGGTCATCCAGGTACCAGTTCGCCGGGATCTCTATCAGGTCCGTCTCCTCACCTCGCTCCAGCGCCCTCATCCACTTGTCCGCCGTCTGCCCAAAGTCAATCTTCGTCCACTTATCTCCCACCCGCACGTAATAGCACTCAAAGTCCCGGTGCATCAGGCTATGGTCGTACTTGATGCCCCGCTTCAGCAGCAGCTCATTCGTCACGTGGCTGAACTCCCACCACGGCGCAACATAGCCCGTCGGCCGCTTCCCGGAGACGCTGGTTAGCAGTTCAATGCACCTATCCAGCACCGCCTCTTCCTGCTCCGGACTCATGGCTATCGGGTTCTCGTGCGAATATCCGTGCAGCCCCAACTCATGCCCCGCGTCCACAATCATCTTCGTTTGCTCCGGGAACGTCTCCACCGAGTGCCCGGGTATGAACCAGGTCGCCTTTATACCCATCCGGTCGAAGAACTTCAGCAGCCGGGGCGTCCCCACCTCCCCGGCGAACAGCCCCCGCGAGATGTCGTCCGGCGAGTCCTCGCCCCCGTACGAGCCCAGCCACCCTGCCACCGCGTCCACATCTACCCCAAAGGCGCATTGGATATTCTTATCAGCCATGGACCGTCCTCCTGCCTATTTCAGCGGCGCCCGTAGGCGAAATCCAGCGTTAGGATAGCACCGCCCCCAGACCCACACAACCGCTCCTCCCACGCCTCCCGCCTTCCAATTCTCCTAGCTTCTTTACAGGAGGGTGCAGGGAACCTGGGTTCCCTGCCGGGCGTCTGAAGGTGTCCCTCAGAATTCATCTATTGCTGTAACACTTTAGCCAACGCTAAAATATAGTAGCGGTGCCTTCATGCTGAAACAGCTCCCCCACGCCGGACATAGACATCAACTGGGCCTCCATCCCCAGGCCGTCCGTCGCGCCCGGGACTCCATGCTCTCTGACGAGATGCTTGCCACCTTGGCCCGCACCTTCTCCGCCCTGGCGGACCCCAACCGCGTCAAGATACTCAGCGCCCTCACCACCGGCGAGCTCTGCGTCGCCGACCTTGCTGCCCTCCTCGCCGTCTCCGAGTCCGCCGTCTCCCAGCACCTCCGCCTCCTCCGCACACTCCGATGGGTCCGCAGCCGCAAGGCTGGTCGGCTCGTCTACTACTCCCTGGACGACCAACACGTACGTGACCTCCTGGACCTGGAGATCGAGCACCTGGAAGGCCGGTAACCGGCGTTGACCTCTCACCCCTCGGAAAGCAATTCCACTCCTACCCTGGAGTACGGCCTCAACATCTTCCGCGCCGTCGCACGCGTCCGCCTCTACTGGGCCCTGGCCATCATCGGGACCTTCTTCGTCGTCGAGGCCGTCGGTGGCTACCTCACCAACAGCCTCGCCCTCATGGCCGACGCCGGCCACCTCCTCACCGACGTCGCCTCCATCGTCCTGGCCCTCCTGGCCATCTGGTTCGCCTCCCGCGCCACCTCCAACGTCCGCAGCTACGGCTACTATCGCGCCGAGGTCTTCGCCGCCCTGGTCAACGGCCTGGCCCTCTGGGCCGTGGCCGGCTACATCGCCTTCGAGGCTGTTCGCCGCCTCCAGTCCGCCCCTGACGTCGAAAGCCTGCCCATGCTCCTGGTCGCCGCCGCCGGATTCGTCGCCCAGGTCACCGCCGCCATGGTCCTCCGCCGCTCCGCCTCGGACAGCCTCAACGTCAAGGCCGCCTACATCCACGTCGCCACCGACGCCGTCCAGTCCGTCATCATCGTCATCGGCGGCGCCCTCATGCTCGCCTTTGGCTGGTTCATCGTAGACCCTGCGATGAGCATCGGCATCGCCGCCCTCATCCTCTGGAGCGGTGCCAGGGTCACCCGTGAGGCGGTCCACGTCCTCATGGAGCACTCCCCTGGCCACGTCGACGTCGAAGCGCTGTGCAGCCGCATCGAGGCCGTCGAAGGCGTCACCGGCGTCCATGACCTCCACATCTGGTCCATCACCACCGGTTACGAAGTCCTCAGCGCCCACGTGACCACCGACTCTGACCAGCCGTCCCGCCGCGAGGGTATGCTGGAAGACCTTCAGGCCATCGCCGCCCAGGGCTTCGGCATCTCCCACGTCACCATCCAGCTCGAGACCTCCCAGAACGCCTGCGCCGAAGCCCACCACACCGCCCATTGAAAAGAAACTGCAACCCTCCGTATCTCGATCCAACGGAGATTCCCTACCTCCAACTGACCCCGGAGGCATGGTTAGTATTGACGTAGCTGCTCCAACGGGTTTGGGTCCGCATCTACCTGGCCATCGCATCCGGCAGGCAGCCTTGATAATATCCTTGGCACTACGATTTACGTACGGTACAAGCAACACAAGACCACGCTTGACTTGTTGAGCAAAAGAACAACACCCCATACCAGAGGTAGGTCATGATAATTCGGGAAGAGGAAATCCTGGAGTATTCAAATCCGGAAAATAAATGGATCAAACTGTACTTTGACAAGGTTCTGTTCCCGAACGGCGAGAAAGGTCGTTACAACCGGATTGTCGAAGGCGAAGGCCAGGGCAGTGTTGCCGTCATCGCAATTTCAGCTATCGGCCAGGTTGGATTAGTAAAGATATATCGCTATCCAGTCAACGCTTGGCTGTGGGAATTGCCACGGGGAACGTGTGTCGCCGGGCTCTCGCTGGTTGAGAACGCTCGACGAGAGATAAATGAAGAGACTGGCTTCGATTCAGCTAATATTAAAGAGGTGGGTCGCTTTTTCCCTAACTCAGCAATCATAACCGTAGAGGTTGCTGTTGTGGTTGCCAGAGATCTGGTTCCCTCAAACGGCGTCCTGGATGCGGACTCTGGAGCGATCACCGAGACCCGGTTCTTCGATGACAGCACAGTAAATGAAATGGCCGCAAATGGTGAAATCAGGGACGGTCTTACTTTGGCGGCATTAAACCTGGCTCGGATTCATGGGATATGGGGCTTATAGAGTTCCCTCCCCAATTCTCCCGAAAACAGCTTAGCCGGGTCGTTAAAAGAGAGCCCCCTCTATGCAATCAGCTCCAGCGACACAGGAGGGTGCAGGGAACCTGGGTGGTGGCTGCCGGGTGTCTGAGGGTGTCCCTCAAAATATACTTTATAAACCTTCCTGGGCGGGACGGTGGGCACCACTAACCTATGATTTTCAATCCTCTATGATTGCTATACCCATCGCCATGACTGATTCCCCCCAAAATAGCCCAGTCCGGCCTTTGAAAGGGAGCCTCCAGTGTGCGATCAACACCAACCAAACAGGAGGGTGCAGGGAACCTGGGTGGTGGCTGCCGGGAGTCTGAGGGTGTCCCTCAGAAATTTATTTAAAAACCCTTCTGGGCGGGTGGGTGGGAACCGCCAACCTATGATTTTCAATCCTCTGTGATTGCTATACCCATCGCCATGACTGATTCTCCCCAGGAATTTGCCCCTGACTTGACCGCTCATACATAAGCTGACCTAATGACATCCACTAATGAGCGCTGAGCTAACGTGCCGCACTCCCTACCAGTCTTACCCAACGGAAACCTGCCGGTGAAGATAGGCGTTATCTCAGACACCCATGGCTTCCTGGACCCCCGCGTTCCGCCGCTTCTCCACGGTGTGGACCTCATCCTCCACGCAGGCGATATTGGTACAGAGGAAGTAATCCAGGGCCTGGAGTCCATCGCCCCCGTCACCGCCGTCCGCGGCAACAACGACCGTGCCGGCCCAACGGCCAACTTTGAAGAGGAGCTGGTGCTGGAGCTGTCTGGCCTCCGCTTCTTCCTCACCCACCAGGTCCAGCTCCCCAAACGCAGGGGCAGCCCGCCTCCGGACCGCTTTCTAGGCCAAGCGCTGGACGTCGTCGTCTTCGGTCACAGCCACATCGCCCACCAGGAATGGCGGGACGGCATCCTCTTCTTCAACCCCGGCGCCGCTGGCAAGCGGCGCTTCCGAGTCGTCCCCTCCGTCGGACTCCTGGAGCTAACCGCCCAGGAAATTAAGCCGACCGTTATCCCCTTGTAGCCCCCGCCTTCACCTCGCTCGGACGCAGCCTCTCAATCATCTCGAACAGCTCTCCGCGGATATGGTCGTCCACCGGCCCGCCGGGATGCCGCACCTTCGCCGTCTTCAACAGCCCCCGCCCCTTGATCGCCTCCTTGCGAATGCTCAGGTTTACCCCCTCCTGGTTCTCGAACAGGATCAGCGGCAGGAACCGGTTGAACACCTCAGACGCCTCTCCGCGGCGCCCCTCGGTCCACAGCCGGATTATCTCCACCAACACCTCGGGGTACGCGAATCCCGTCATCGCCCCCATGCCGCCTCGATTCAGCTCATCCAGCAGGAAGTTCCCCCCCAGCCCCCCGAATATGCCCATCCTGTCCCCCGTCAGCTCTCGAATCCGCGTGATCTTGGTCGGCGTGGGCGGGTCCTCCAGCTTCAAGTACTCAAAGCTCGGTATCGCATTGAACAGCTCCGCGATGAACTGCGGCGACATATGCACCCCTGACGTCTGCGGAAAGTCCTGCACCACCAGTGGAATATCCGCCGCCTCCGCCACTCGCTGGTAGTACGCCTGCACCGCCGCCGGGTTCGGCTTCGGTATCGAAGGTGGCGATACCATTATCGCCGCTCCGCCGAAACGCTTCGCCTCCTTGGCCCTCTCCACCGCCAGATGCGTGCTCGGCGCCGTCGCCCCCACCGTCACCTTCACCCTTCCCGCCACCGCCTCCATCGTCCGTTCCAGAATCTCCGTCCGCTCCCTGTCGGCCAGCCGCCGCCATTCCCCCATCTCCCCCAGCGTCACAACACCCACGCAACCCGCATCCACCGCCTGGTCAACCAGCTTGCTTATCGAATCCAGGTCCACCCTCTCATCTTCGTCAAACGGCGTCACCAACATCCAGTGCATCCCCGCCATGGCGTCACTCATCGCTTATTAGACCTCCAATGTCTCATATATCAGTGGTGTCGTTTAAGGTTGGATCGTTATGCGCGCCCCGGAAGACGGGCCTGTTTGGCTCGCCAACTGCACCACCGCCGAGGCCACCTCCTCCGGGTCCAACCCGCTGGCCGACTCGCCTCCTTGCCCCGCCACCGGCCCCCCGGCACACACCAGCGACACCTTTACCCCTCCCTTCGCCGCCTCCTGCGCCAGCGCCTCGCTGAACCCCGCCAGCGCGTTCTCTGACGCGCTCATCGCTACATGGTTCGCCTCGCCCCGCAGCGCTTCCACCGAAGCTATCGAGATTATGTGACCCCCGCCACGGCTCACCATCCCCGGCAGCACCGCCCGGCTGCAGAGAAACGCCGCCCTCGTCTTCTTCACCGCCACGTTCTCCCAGTCTTCCGCCGTCGTCTCGCTCAGCTTCTTGGCTGCCCGAGCGCCGTACGCGTTCACCAATATATCCACCGGCCCCAGCACTGCCTCCACGTTCGAAAGCATGTGCCGTACATCCGACTCGCTGGAAGAGTCACCCCGCACCGGCAGCGCCTCTCCTCCAAACGTCTCCACCGTCCTCAGCACCCTCTCCTGCAACTGCCCTCCCCCTTCCATCGCCACCTTCGCCCCCGCCTTCGCCAGCGCGAGCGCAATCGTGGTCGCCGGCACATCGTTAACCCCCGTTACCCAGGCCACCTTACCCTTCAATGACATCGCTTCTCCTGATCATCCCGAAAATAGGAGCCCATAATGCTTCCAAAGCCATACCCCCGTCACTCCAGCCCCACTTCAACTCTCCGACATGTCATTCCTATGAAAATAAGCCTCCTATGCCTCCAACCCGCTCATCCTGAGGCTCTCGAAGGACGAGCCCATACCGCATCCCGCCCCCCACAATGGCATTCTGAGTCCCCCCGTGAGGATCGAAGAATCTGGGTGCGGGGGGAGAGCACGTTCTACCTTTATCAATATACCTGAATTTTCGTCACCGGCAGTGACACCTATCTCCATAGCTGGTCACCCAACAAAAGAGAGTGCAGGGAACCTGGGTGGTGGCTGCCGGGATTCTGAAGGTGTCCCTCAGAAATAAGACCTTTCTGGGCGGGATGGTGGGAACCACCAACCTGTGATTTGCGGTCCTTCGCACAGGCCATGCCCATCGCCATTACTGTTTGCCTCACAAATAACGCTGTACGGATCCTGCAATAGAGACCCCATTCCTTACCCGCTCATCCTGAGGCTATCGACGGGCCTTCTTCGGCTGTTAATCCCTGGTGGTGCTCCAACACCCTTCGCCATGACTGATTGCCCCGCAAATGGAACGTAACCCCTCCCTTCTACCACCCCACCGCTCCGCCGTCCTTCCGCGGGTCCGATCCCGCCGTCAGCACCCCCGAGTCCGCGTCCCGTTCTATCACCTGCCCCCCGCCGAAGAGCATCCCCGGCGCTCCGCTATCTGATGTGATCAGGTGCCCCCGGGACCTCAGCTCTCCCATAACGTCTGACGGAAACTCCTGCTCCAGGCTGGTGCTCCCGTCCAGATTCACGTTGAACCGCCGCGCGTCCAGCGCAGACTGCGGGTCCAGCCCAAAGTCCACCATGTTAGACATCACCTGCAAGTGCCCTTGCGCCTGTTGCAGCCCACCCATCACCCCGTAGCAAAGCCAAAACTCCCCGTCCCGAGTGGCCATCCCCGGGATAATCGTGTGGAAGGGCCGCTTCCCCGGCGCCAGGCAGTTCGGGTGCTCCGGGTCCAACGAGAACGATACCCCCCGGTTCTGCAGCGCTACCCCCGTTCCTGGCGCCACCAGCCCCGTCCCGAAGCTGTGGAACAGGCTGTTAATCAGCGAGCAGGCATTCCCTTCACCGTCCACGCACGTAACGTATACCGTGTCCGCGTCTCGGAGGTGCGGGTCGTAGGCGATCCGCTCCATTGCCTGCTCTCTCGAAATCAGTCCCCTCCTCTCCTCCGCATGCTCCTTCGAAAGCATCCTTTGGATCGGCACGTCCACCTTATTCGGGTCCGTTATGAAGTGCAGCCCGTCCGCGAAGGCAAGCCTCATCGACTCGATCAGATAGTGGCTCGTGTCTGCCGACTGAAACCCCATAGAAGCCAGGTCAAACCCTTCCGCCAGGTTCAACGCCATTAGCGCGTTCAACCCCTGTCCATTGGGCGGGCACTCCCAGCAGTCCACCCCTCGGTAGTCCGTCCGAAGCGGCTCCACCCATTCCGCCGAGTACCCCGCGAAGTCTTCGGTGGTCAGCCACCCCCCAAGCTCCTGCACGTATGCCGAAACCTTTTCCGCCAGTGGACCTCGGTAAAACGCCTCCGCTCCGCCCTCCGCCACCGCCCGCAGCGACCTCGCCAGCTCCGGAAGCTGCACAATCTCGCCCGCCCGCGCCGGGCCGCCGTTTCGCAGCATCTCCTTTCCGGACGGGTGCCGCAGCAGCTTCGGCGTCGATTGAGCTATCGCCTCCCCTATCACCGGCGACATCGCGTACCCTTGCTCGGCGTACTCAATCGCCGGGCCCAGCACCGTGGCAAACGGCATCCTGCCCCGCTCCGTCACCAGCGTGTGCCACCCGGAAACCGCCCCTGGCACCGTCACCGCGTATGCCGAATGCGGCGGTATGTATGCGTGCCCCTGCCTCCTCACCTCATCAATGGACGCCCCCGCCGATGCATACCCGCTGGCGTTCAGCGCACTGACGCTCTTCTCCTTCGCGTTCCAGAGCAGCGCGAACAGGTCTCCCCCCATCCCCGTAGACTCCGGCTCCACCACGTTCAGCGTCGCCGCCGCCGCCACCGCCGCATCCACCGCGTTCCCTCCCTCCAGCAGCATCCGAAGGCCCGCCATAGCCGCCATCGGCTGGCTGGTGGCCACCATTCCGTTGCGGGAGAATACAGGCGAGCGGCGAGAATTGAAGTGCATAGTCCCGGCTCCTCCGGTTCGTTTGGGCGCGGCGATTATCCCACAGCCCTGCCCCATTGGAAAGCTGCCCGCCCCCGAAAACAGACACATAGTCCCATGAAACATGCCTGCCGAGGCGGCTCACAGTGGCCCTTAGAAATAAACCCTACTGGGTGGACGCGTGAGTACCCCCAACCTCCGATTTGCAACCCTTCGTGGTGCACTCACCTATCGCCATGATTGATGCCCCTCAAACTCGGATCGGCTTCCTTGTCAAAGAAACCCACTAAAGGGGAGTGCAGAGGGGCACACCCCTTCTGCCGGGAGTCTGAGGGTGTCCCTCAGAAATTAATACCCTACTGGGTGGACGCGTGACTACCCCCAACCTCCAATTTGCAACCCTTCGTGGTGCACTCACCTATCGCCAAGATTGATGCCCCTCAAACTCGGATCGGCTTCCTTGTCAAAGAAACCCACTAAGGGGGGAGTGCAGAGGGGCTGTGCCCCTCTGCCGGCAGTCTGAGGGTGTCCCTCAGAAATTAAAACCTTACTGGGTGGGCGGGTGGGCACCACCAACCTCCAATTCTCAATCCTTCGTAGTGGCAAAACCCATCGCCATGGCTGATGCCCCAAATTGCACCAGCCCTTGCCTTTCTTTCCAGCTCCATTGGAAGATGCAGGGAACCGGGGTTCCCTGCTAGGAGGACTGGCAGTCTCTACACCTCCCAACTCACCCCCACCCCACAAAATGATAGAATTGTACCGGCGCGGTACCGCGCCATTCCTTTATCAGGAGCGCTTCTCTGCCCGGTAAGATAATAGACATCCTTCAACGCCAACGCACCCTCTCCTTCGAGTTCTACCCGCCTAAGTCCACCGATGCCCTCCCCGCCGTTTGGCGTGCCATCCACCGGCTCTCCGCCTTCCGTCCCAACTTTGTCTCCGTCACCTACGGCGCCGGCGGCAGCGGTCAGACGCTTACCGAAGAGATGGTCCTGGGCATCCACCAGGCAGGCGATGTCCTCCCCATGGCCCACCTCTCCTGCGTCGGCAAGTCGAAAGACGAGCTTCTCCCCCTCCTCTCCCGTCTCGAATCCGCCGGCATTCGGAACGTCATCGCCCTCCGCGGCGACGCCCCGGCCGGCACGGATCGTTTCGTCCCCGTCCCCGGCGGATTCGACCACGCCACCGGCCTTATCCAGTTCACCCGGCAAAACTTTAATTTCGGCATCGCCGCCGCCTGCTACCCCGAGGGCCACGTCGAGTCGCCGGACCTAACGTCGGACATGGACCGCACCAAACAGAAACTGGACGCCGGCGCCGACTTCTTAATCACCCAGCTTTTCTATGATAATCGCTACTTCTTTGACTTCCTGGACCGCGCCCGAAAGGCCGGCATTACCGCCCCCATACTCGCCGGTGTGCTACCCATCCTCAACGTCGCCCAGGTGCGCCGCTTCACCGCGGTCTGCGGAGTACGCATTCCTCCGGAGTTGGACCGCCGCCTGGACCTCCTGGACGGTGACGACGACGCCGTCCGAGACCTCGGCATCGAGTACGCCACCCAGCAGGTCCAAGAGCTTTGGCAAAACGGTGTGGATGGCGTCCACTTCTACGCCCTCAACCGCAGCCAGTCCATCTCCAAAATCCTTCACAACCTGGAAAACCTGGACCCCTCCCACGCCCCCAAGGCCGAAGGCGTCGCCTGACCCCATCTGTTGGATTGGGGCCTCCCATCATCGCCCCAGGCGCGCCTCCACTCCATGCCGGATCGCCTCCGAAATAGAAACGTCGGCCCTTGAAAGACGACCTTAGAGGGGGAGTCTGAGGGTGTCCCTCAGTAAAAATCCTCGCCCCTTATCGAGGGGGATAGTTACAGAGGAGGTGCGCCGCCAACCTGTGATTCTCAACCCTTCACATCGGCCATACACCTCGCGATCCCTGATTGCCCCCCAAACCACCAAATCCCCCTGCCAATCTTGCGGTAGAATATCGCATGCCAATGGATGACGCCGACCTAAAAGAGATCGAGAGCTTTTCCACTGATATCGCCCAAAAGGCTGGCGCCATACTCCTCGAGGCCTTTCAACGCCCCCTGCAGGTCGAATACAAGTCCAAAGACGGCTCAGACCCCGTCACAGATGTTGATAAACGCAGCGAGGAATTCCTCAAAACCGCCATCTTAGAGCGCTACCCCGGCCACGCCATCTTGGCCGAAGAGGGCTCCATGGTGGACAGCCCCTCCGCCGAGGTAACCTGGGTCCTGGACCCCCTGGACGGCACCACCAACTTCATCAACGGCCTCCCCATCTTCGCCGTCTCCGTGGGTGTCCTCCACCGCGGCCGCCCCGTGGTCGGCAGCATCTTCGTCCCCTCGCCTCGTAACCCCCAGGGCAGCGTCTTCCACGCCCGAAGCGGCGGCGGCGCCTTCCAGGACGATCTCCCAGTCCAGGTGGCCCAATTCGACCGTCCCCAGCGAAACCGCATCGCCATATTCCCTGCCTCCTGGGTCCGCGCCTTCCGCCTCAAAAAGGGCCTGCGTCGCCAGGTAGGAGAGCTACGCTCCGCTGGCAGTGCCGCCTACGAGATGGCCATGGTCTCCTGCGGCGTCATCCAGTACGCATTCTTCGGCAGCCCCTGGGTTTGGGACGTCGCCGGCGGCATCACCCTCGTCACCGAGGCCCAGGGCCTCGCCCTCGCCGCCAGAAAACGCCTCTCCTCGTGGGAGCCCTTCGAGGGATTCTTCAACCCCCAGGGCGAAGGCATGACCCCGGAGCAGCTAAAGTCCCACCGCCCCGCCTGGGTATTCGGTAGCCCGGACATGGCCCGCTTCGTCACCGCCCACATCACCCCCCGCAACCGCCTAGAAATGAAACTTGGCCACTGGCTCCGCCGTTGGCTCTAGCCGCCTCTCACATTGAACCTTCCTTCCGGGAAGAGTCCAGAGAGGGAGCACCCTTGCTGGCGGGAGCCTGAGGGTGTCCCTCAGAAAAACTTTAAAAACCTTCCTGGGCGGGATAGTGGGAACCACCAACCTTCGATTTGCAACCCTTAGGAGCGGCTAACGCTTCGCCAGTCAACCCTCCCTCACGTCATGCAGTCTGTCCCGTCAGCGTCGGCAAGCACCCGTCCACCATCACGTCATTCTGAGTCGGCCCGTGAGGATCGAAGAATCTGGGTGTGGGGGGAGAGCATTCTCCACCTTCGCGTCTACTTGTATCATCGACATTGGATTTTCATCCCCATTGCTGCCGGTCGCAACCGGCATGTGCGATTGCCGTGGGAATATGATCCTCGCCCCTTGGGAATCCCTTGAGAGAGGGAGTGCAGAGGGGCACAGCCCCCTGCCGGGAGTTTGAGGGTGTCCCTCAAAAATCAATTCCTTTAAACTCCCCCCATCACGCGCCAGCAAGGAGCCTAAAATGTACGACCTTCTTATAAAAGGCGGCACCGTCGTAGACCCCTCCCTCGGCATCAACGCCCCCAACGATGTCGCCGTCCAGGACGGTAAAATCGCCAAAGTCGCCCCCTCCCTGGACCCCACCGGCGCCCAACGCGTCGTCGAAGTCGGCGGCCGCGTCGTTACCCCCGGCCTTATAGACATCCACACCCACGTCTACGCCGGCGTAAACTCCAACGGCGTCGACCCGGACGAAGTGGGCGTCTACGCTGGCGTCACCACCCTCGTCGATGCCGGTAGCTCCGGCTGCGACACCTTTGCCGGCTTTCCCAGCCACGTCGTCCCCCACGCCAAGACGGAGATCATCTGCTTCCTACACATCTGCCGCACCGGCCTCGCCACCCGGCCGGACATCTTCAGCCGCGGCAGCATTGACCTGGACGCCACCATCCAGACTGTCCAGCGAAATCCAGACCTCATCCGCGGTATCAAGGCCCGCATGGTCTCGCCCGCCCTGGAAATCTTCGGCATGGAGATGCCTCGCCTCGCGAAGCAGGCCGCCCGCGACAGCGGCGTCAAGCTCATGGTCCACATCGGCGACACCGAGCAACGCTACGACCCCAACGTCATCCGGCAGCTTCTCCCAATCATGGACGAGGGTGATATCCTCACCCACCTCTTCACCCCCAACGCCGGCGGTGTCCTAGACGCCAACGGCCGCCTGGTCCCCGAGGCAAAAGAGGCCCGAGAGCGCGGCGTCTGGCTGGACACCGCCCACGGCCGGTTCAACTTCAGTTTCGACGTCGGTCAGCGCGTCCTGGATCAGGACCTCGTTCCCCACTGCATCAGCACTGATGTCACCGCCCCCGGACGCGCCACTGGCTTCCTCAGCTTGACAGAGATGATGACCCGTTTCATCGCCTTGGGCTTCACCCTGGAGCAAGTCGTCACCATGTGCACCTCCAACCCCGCCCAGGCGCTGGGCCAGGCTCACCGCCTCGGCAGCCTCGCCGAAGGTCATCAGGCCGATATATCGGTACTGGAAGTGAGGGACGGCAGCTGGATCGTCCGTGACACCCTGGAAAACCCGCTGCCCGTCGACAAAGCCATCGTCCCCTTCCTAACCGTCAAGCGCGGCGAGGCCTACACCGCTCACTGGGGCCCCCGCCCCTGGGGCTGGGCCCCCGAAGCGGCGAGTGAAAACTAGCTCTCGGCAGACACCGAAATCGGACCAATAACGGGAGTGCAGAGGAGCAGCGCCCCTTTGCCGGGAGTCCGAGGGTGTCCCTCGGATATTACCCCTCCCCATCCCTCTCCGCCAGCACGCGGTTCATTGCCTTCTGGAACACCTCGTACGGCTGAGCCCCTGTGAACAGCAGGTTCCCCACCAGAAACGCCGGGATCCCGTGGATCCCCAGGTCCATCGCCTCCTGGTGCTGCCCCTGCACCGTCGCGCTGTAGTCCCCCTTCTCCAGCTTCTCCTCCATTTCAGCCCACTCCAGCCCGCAACCCTCCGCCACCTCCCGCAACGCCGAAGCATCTCCCAGGTCCTTCCCATCCTCCCACAGCGCCTTATACATCGAGTGGTGGAACTCCATGAACTTACCTTGCTGCTGCGCGTGCTCCGTGGCCTCCAGCGCCGTAATCGTGTACGGCGTCAGCGGAGGCCGCCTCATCACCAACCCCGCCTCGGATGCATAGCTGCGCAGCGGCTCCGCCAGCAGCCCGTCCTCTTCCCCTGGACGCGGCTCTCGCGGCGTCCCCTCCTTGGGCATATCAGGGCGCAGGAAAAACGCTCTGCCGTGGACCTTAATGTTGAACTCTTTCCCTAGCCTGTCGAGCCGCTCCAGGCCGACATAACACCACGGTCATATATAGTCGTACCAAACAAAAACGTCTACTGCCTCTCCGTTCGTTGTCATCGCTTTAAAATTCCACCAACCTTTCAACCACTTCCAGTCATCAAGGAGGATGCAGGGAACCTGAGTTCTCTGCCGGCAGTCTGAGGGTGTCCCTCAGACTATATTTAAACAAACCTTCCTGGGCGGGTTGGTGGGCACCACCAACCTGTGATTCTCAGTCCTTTGAACTGGCGATACCCATCGCCAGACCTGCTACTACATCTGCTCCTTTAGCCACGGCATCATCCCCCGCAACTCCACCCCAACCTTCTCTACCGGGTGGTCCGCGTTCTCCTTCCGCAACCGGTGGAACCGCGCCCGCCCCTCGTCATTCTCCGCTATCCACTCCCGCGCGAAGCTCCCGTCCTGAATCGCCGCCAGCACCTCTCGCATCCGGTCCTTAACGCTGGCGTCTATCACCATTGGCCCCCGCGTGTAGTCCCCAAACTCCGCCGTGTCGCTCACCGAATAGCGCATGTAACCCATACCGCCCTCGTACATCAAGTCTACTATCAGCTTCAATTCGTGCAGCACCTCAAAGTACGCCGACTCCGGCTGATACCCCGCCTCCGTCAGCACCTCGAATGCGTTCTTCACCAGCGCGGTTACTCCCCCGCACAGTACCGCCTGCTCCCCGAACAGGTCCGTCTCCGTCTCCTCCTTGAACGTCGTGTCCAGCACTCCCGCCCGGGTGCACCCCACCCCCTTGGCATACGCCAGTCCCATCTCCCTTGCCTTCCCCGAAACGTCCTGGTGAATAGCCAGCAACCCTGGAACCCCGGAGCCCTTCACAAACACCTCCCTCATTCGGTGCCCGGGCGCCTTCGGCGCAACCATCGAAACGTCAATGTTCGCCGGCGGGACTATCGTCTTATAGTGGATGTTAAATCCGTGCGCGAACATCAACGTCTTCCCAGGGTGCAGGTGCGGCAAGACAGACTCCTGGAAAACCCTCGGCTGCGTTGTATCCGGTATCAACATAATGATTACGTCAGACGACTCGGACACCTCCGCCACCGTGCCCACCTCCAGCCCTGCCTCCTCGGCCTTCGCCCGGCTCGCGCTTCCCTCGTACAGCCCTACCTTTACATCGACCCCATTGTCATGCAGGTTCAACGCGTGCGCGTGCCCCTGGCTACCGTAGCCTATCACTCCCACCTTCTTGTCAGAATACAGCCCTAGGTCGGCGTCGGATTCGTAATACATTATCGCCATGAATCAGTCCTTTCTTCCTCTTAGACGCTTGGTACACCCAATAATCAGGTTCGGGACGCCCCTAAGATATGGGCGTTCTGCCGTTCGGCGTGTCCTCGGTCATACCACGCAACATGGCTACCCTTCCCGTCCGGATCATCTCCGTTATCCCGAAGGTCGAAAGTAGGTTCTTCAGGGACTGTACTTTGTCCTCGTCACCCACCACTTCAACTATCAACGAGTCCGGCGCCACGTCAACTATATTAGCCCGGTATATCTCTACTATCTGCGTCACTTCCGCCCGCGTCAGCGAGCTCGCGTGCACCCGGATCAGCGCCAGCTCCCTGGACACCATGTGCTGTTCGCTTAAGGGGCTCACTGACGCTACGTCAATCAGCTTCCGAAGCTGCTTTATCACCTGGTCCACCGTGGCGTCGTCACCGGTCACCACGAACGTCATCCGTGACATTCCTGGCGCCTCTGACTGTCCCACCGCCAGGCTCACAATGTTGAAGTTTCGGCGGCGGAACATGCTGGACACCCGGTTCAGAACCCCGGGCCGGTCCCGCACCATAGCCACTATCGTAGTAGTGTTCTCCGGCGTTGTGGTCCTATCCTGCATCAGGCGTGACCCTCTATCGGCTCCTCTATCGGCTCCTCCATCTGCTGATCAACCGTGCCCCCCGCCGGTATCATTGGGTACACATTCTCCTCCCGTGCCACAACAAAGTCTATCAGCGTCGGCCCCGGCTCCTCCATTGCCGCCCTTATCGCCGGCAGCACATCCTCTTCCCGCGTCACCCTGGCCCCGTACATCCCAAACGCGTCCGCCAGCTTCACAAAATCCGGGTTCCCCGTGTACCCCGTATGCACGTAGCTCTTATCGTAGAACAGGTCCTGCCACTGCCGCACCATCCCCAGGAAATTATTGTTCAGCAGCGCGAACTTCACCGGCACCTTGTTCTCCACCATCGTTGCCAATTCTGACATCGTCATCTGGAATCCCCCATCGCCGGCCACAGACCACACCTGCGTTCCGGGAAGCCCCATCTGCGCTCCCAGCGCCGCTGGCACCTCGAACCCCATCGTTCCCAACCCGCCCGAAGTGATCAGGCTGTTCGGCTTCGTGAACGTGCAGTGTTGCGCCGCCCACATCTGGTGCTGGCCCACCCCCGTCACTATCACCGCCTCTCCCTTGGTCGCCTCTGATAGCGCCTGCAAGATGTACTGCGGCCTCAGCTCCCCCGTCGTCTTGGGCCGCATTGGCGGGTGCGCCACCTTCAACTCTTGGATCCGCTGGACCCACTCCTCATGGCTCAACGGTTCCACCGCCGGGATAAGCTGCTTTAACACGCTCTTCACATCACCCACCAGCGGCACCGTGGCTCTCACGTTCTTGTGTATCTCTGACGGGTCTATCTCCACGTGGATCACCTTGGCGTTCGGCGCGAACCGGCTCAGCTTTCCCGTAATCCGGTCGTCAAATCGCATTCCCAACGCTATCAGCAAGTCAGACTCGTCTATGGCAATGTTGGCGTACGCCATCCCGTGCATCCCCGGCATCCCAACGCACAGCGGGTGCGTGTCCGGGAACGAGCTGATCCCCAAAAGCGTTGTTATCACTGGTATCTGCGTCTTCTCCGCCAGCTCCCGCAGCTCTTCGTACGACCTCGAGATAATGTTCCCGTGTCCCGCCAGAATCAGCGGCCGCTTCGCCTCCCGAATCAGCTTCGCCGCTTCCTCCACCGCCGCCGGATCGGCTTCCAACGCCGGTACATAGTTCGGCAGGTCCACCGTCTCCGGGTACTCGAACTCCGCCTCCTCCACAAACACATCCTTCGGTATATCCACCAGCACCGGACCCGGCCTCCCTGTCCTCGCGAGGTAGAACGCCTCCTTGATTACTTCTGCAATCTCGCTGGCGTTCCATACCAGGTAGTTGTGCTTCGTGATCGGCAGCGTCACCCCGGTGACGTCCGTCTCCTGAAAAGCGTCCTTCCCAATGGCGTCCCGTCCCACCTGACCGGTCACAAACACCGTCGGCACCGAGTCCATCTGTGCCGTGGCTATTCCCGTCACCAGGTTCGTCGCCCCGGGACCTGACGTCCCGAAGGCTACTCCAACCCTCCCCGTCGCCCTGGCGTACCCGTCCGCCGCGTGCGCCGCCCCTTGCTCGTGGCGCATCAGCACGTGCCGCAACTGGGGATACTGTGGCAGCGTCTGGTACAGCGTCAGAATCGCCCCTCCGGGAATCCCGAACACAATCTCCACCCCCTCCCGCAGCAGGCTTTCACATACTATCTGACCCCCGTTCAGCTTCATCGGCTGCTCCTCCTCAATTCTACCCCTCTTCCTTTCTTCTCCATCGCCTCAATAGAAAAAGCCCGTCCCTGGAAGGGACGGACCTGCTCCGCGTTACCACCCTTCTTCCCCGGCCTGCCGGGGCGCTCCAGCGCTGTAACGGGCGGCCCTTCCAGCCCTCCTGCGGTTCAGGCTGGCCGATCCGGGCTGATCTCACGGCTCTCTTTGCGCTTGGCTTCCGCCGCTTCCCCGCCCTCTATCGCCCAGGAAACCGCTAACTGTCCCTATCTAAGCGTTCTTAATTCGTATTCATTCCTAATTTTAGTAAATTCTCTCCGCTACGGTCAATAGATTCCCTCCACCACTTGGCCTTCCGCCTACTCCACCGTCAACACTATCTTCCCAAAGTTTGCGTTGCTCTCCATATACCTCAGCGCTTCCGCCGCCTCCTCAAGCCGAAATACCCGGTCTATCACCGGCTGTACTTCACCCCTCTCCAGCAACGGCGCCACGTGCTTTCGAAACTGTTGCGTCAGCCCGATCTTCTCCTCCAGCGGCCGCGACCGGAGCACCGTCCCGTGGACCCTTAGCCGCTTCGGCATCAACCGGCGTATGTCCGTCTCCACCTTCCCTCCACCCAGCGCTCCCACTATCACCATCCGGCCGCCCACCGAAAGACACCTCAGGTTTCTCTCCCAGTACGGTCCGCCTACCATGTCCACAATCACATCCACACCCTCCCCGCCCGTCTCCCGGGCCACCGCCTCCGCGAAGTCCTCCTCCCGGTAATTAATCCCCACGTCCAGCCCCAGCGCCTTCGCCTTCTCCAGCTTCTCCTTTGACCCCGCCGTCGCCAGCGTGAACGCCCCGCAGCTCTTCGCCAGTTGAATCGCCGCCGTGCCCACTCCGCTGCCGCCGGCGTGTACCAGCGCCCGCTCCCCCATCCTCAGCTCGCAATGGTTGAACAGCGCGTCGTACGCCGTAAAAAACACCTCCGGGCAGGCCGCCGCCTGTACGAAGTCCAGCCGCTCCGGTATCGGCGTCGTCGTCCGGTGGTGTACCGCCACCTTAGACGCATAACCTCCCCCGCCCAGCAGTCCGAACACCCGGTCCCCCGGCTTCACCCCTGCCACGTACCGTCCCGCCTCCAGCACCACCCCCGCCATCTCCAGCCCAGGTATGTCCGGCGGACTGCCCAGGGGTGCCGGGTAATTCCCGCTTATCTGCGCCAGGTCCGCACGGTTCAACGCCGTGGCCTTCACCTCCACCAACACCTCCTCCGGTCCCGCCACCGGGTCCCCCACCTCCCGCACCGCCAGCCCCCCCGGGCCTATAGCCTGTTCAATTACAACTGCTCGCATTCCACAATTGCCTCGAAAACATAATCCCATCCGGCTTCCATACCCCTTCCCACAACACTCCAGCCCCGGTCCACCCTCCTACCTTGTCACTCCTATGAAAATAAGCCTCCTACGCCTCCAACCCGCTCATCCTTAGGCTCTCGAAGGACGAGCCCATACCGCATTCCGCCCCCCACCATGTCATTCTGAGTCCGTGCGTGAGGATCGAAGACTCTGGGTGTGGGGGGAGAGCAAGTCCTACCGCGGCGACCACTGCCCTCCATCCCAGCCTCGACCTTCATCCCTATGGTCCCGGTCGCAACCGGCATCCGCGATTCTCCCGGTTTGAAAACTTGCCGTCAACCAACCTTAGATTTGGAGCCCCTAAAAGCGGTGACACCCACCCCCGTGGCTGATCGCCTCGAAAACCGCACTGCCTACATTTCCACCTCCCTTAAAAGAGGGAGTCCAGAGGAGCACAGCCCCTCTGCCGGTCCGCCTGTGGCGGATCAGGCTGTCCCTTTAGCCACCCCCCCTGATACCCTTGTCCCGCCTCACCTGCCGAAATGCCTATCCAATGCTAGACATAGGCCCCGCCGAGATGGCCGCCCTCCAGATCCTCGTTTTCCTCGCCGCCATTGCCGTCGGTATCGTCTCCTTCGGCTTCGGCATGACCACCATGCCCTTCCTCCTCATCTGGCTCGAACCTGTCCTCGCCGTCGAGATCAACCTTATCCTCACCAGCGTCCTCTTCATCGTCGTCTCCAGCCAAACATGGAGATTCATAGACCGCTCCACCTTCTTCGCCCTGCTCCTGGGTAGCCTCGTCGGCGTTCCCTTGGGCACTTACGTCGCCGCATCCGCGCCTGACTCCTCCCTCAGGCTGGCACTTACCTCCGTCATCATCGCCACCGCCATGCTGGGCATGGTCGGCCGCCTCAGATACCTCCACCGAGAGCGACTGGCCGCCGTCCCCATCGGCGCATCCTACGGATTCCTCAACGCCGGCTTGGCCCTGGGGGGGCCCATCGTCGCCCTCTTCGCCCTCAACCAGCGCTGGGGCCGCGACCGCACCCGCGCCATGCTCTCCAGCTTCTTCCTGGTCACCTCCGTCATCGGCCTCGCCTCCCACGCCATCAGCGGCCTGATGGGCGCCCAGGAGCTCCGCAGCGGCGCCATCTTCATCCCTGTCCTCCTCGCTGGCGCCTTCATCGCCACCCGCCTCGTCGGCCGCGTCGACGAAGCCCTCTTCCGGCGCCTGGTCCTCACCGTTCTCCTCGCCGCCAGCTTCGGCGTCCTGGTGCGAGAGATCGTCCGCCTTCTTTGACCGCCTTGACGCCCATCTTCCCTTGGCCTATTTTACGGTCAAACTCCTAAGGAGGCCGCCATGCCCGCAACCATACCCTCTGAGCAAGAGATGCTGGGCTATATGAAATCCCTCAGCAATTGGGGTCGTTGGGGCGCTGGCGACCGGATCGGCTGCCTCAACTACATCACCCCGGACAAGCGAAAGCGGGCCCTGGCCCTCGTCCAGGACGGCGTTACCCTCAGCCTCTCCCGCACCGTTCGGTTCGAGTCCATGCCGGACCAACCCGCCCCGCCCATCCACTACATGGTCTCCAGCGGCGAGGGCTTCGCCACCGGCGATCGACTCTTTGACCGGCCCGCTCAGACCTCCAGCGACTTCTTTGGCATGATCTTCCACGGCCACAGCATCACCCACCTGGACAGCCTCTGTCACTTCTTCTGGGAGGGCAAGATGTACAACGGCCTTGATGCCAAGCTCGTCTCCACCCGTCTCGGCGCCACCGAGGGCGCCGTGGAGCTCGTCAAAGATGGCATCGTCACCCGGGCCGTCCTGGTGGACGTCCCCTTGGTTCGCGGCGTCGACTGGATTGACCGCGGCCAGGGCGTCATGCCCGAGGACATCCTCGCTGCCGAGAAGCGCTGTGGCTTCACCGTGGAGGAAGGCGACGTCCTCCTCGTCCGCACCGGTCAACTCCACCGCCGCGGCGTCCAAGGGGCTGTGGACATCGCCGCCGAGGGCAGCACCGCCCTGCACGGCTCCTGCCTCCCCCTCCTCCATCAGCGGGGCGTCTCCGTCCTTGGCTCCGACACCGGCAACGACGTCCAGCCGCCTCCCTACGAGCTTATGACCAACCCCATCCACCAGGTGGGCCTTGTCGCCATGGGCATGTGGATACTGGACAACGCCAACCTGGAGGACGTGGCCAAAGAGTGCCAGTCCCGAAACCGGTGGGAGTTCCTCATCAACATCCTACCCCTCCGCCTCCACAACACCACCGGCTCCCCCGTCAACCCCGTCGCCCTCTTCTAGTCGAGCCTGCCCACCGGCGGGGTATCTCCTAGATAACATCTCATCCCGGCCAGTGAGACTGCGCCTAACGCGCACAATTAGCACCAGCCACACAAAGGAAGGTGCAGGAGCACCTGGGTTTCCTGCCGGGATTCTGAGGGTGTCCCTCAGAAAAACCTTTAAAAACCTTCCGGGGCGGGACGGTGGGAACCACCAACCCACGATTTGCAGTCCTCTGCAATAGCCTGGCGATTCGCCTTTTGTGACTCCTCTGTGGAGGAGCCTTACCGCATTATTGGATGCATCGTAAAGGAAGGTGCAGGGAACCTGGGTGGTGCTGCCGGGAGTCTGAGGGTGTCCCTCAGAAAAGCTTTAAAAACCTTCCGGGGCGGGATGGTGGGAACCACCAACCCACGATTTGCAGCCAATCGTCGTGGCATTCCCCAGCGGTACGGCTGATCGCCTCGCAAACCGCCGGTCGTTTCAACAACACCAACCAAACAAGAGAGTGCAGGGAACCTGGGTTCCATGCCGGGAGTCTGAGGGTGTCCCTCAGAAATAAGCTTTAGAAACCTTCCTGGGCGGGATGGCGGGAACCACCAACCTCCGATTTGGAGTCCTTTGCTGTAGCCATACCCTTCACCATTGCTGATCGCCTCCCACACAGCCCGTCACTCAGGACCCCTCTATAAAACCGCCACCGCCATCCGCTCCAACTCCTCCCCCAGCTCCTTCTCTGACCGAAGCGCCGGGGTCCGTATCACGTACCGGTCCGCCCCCGCGTCCTCGTACGCCTTGATCAGCTCCGCGTCCGGCGGCTGCCCGAATATGTTAACGCTTATCGACGCCGGGTCCCTCCCAGCCGCCTCCGCCAGCCGGTTCAACTCCGCCCGCTTCACCTTTAACTCCTCCGGCGATAATCGGTTCGGCAGCCAGCCGTCACCCCACGCCACCACCCTCTTCAACACATTCGGCGCCATCCCTCCCAGGATGATCGGCGGCCCGCCCGCCTGCGCTGGCTTGGGAAACGATTTCACCGCCGGAAAGTCGTAATACTTCCCATGGTACTCCGCCTCATCTTTTGTCCACAGCTCCCTCAACACCGCCACCGCCTCCCGCGCCTGCGTCCATCGGTGGTCGAAGTCCCCCCCCATTATCTCCGTCTCCTCCCTCAGCCACCCCGTCCCGATGCCGAACATAAACCGGCCGCCGCTGAAATGGTCCAGCGTGGATATCTCCTTCGCCAACAGCAGCGGGTTTCGCTCCGTTATCAGCGTTATCCCCGTCCCCAGCGTCATAGTCTTCGTCACCCCGGACGCCCGGGCCAGCGCCACGAACGGGTCCACAAAATGCGAGTACGCATCCGGTATCTCCCCGTCCTCAGACCCTGGGAACCGGCTTTTGCTCACCACCGGAATAATCGGGTGTTCCGCGCACCACAGCGACTCGAATCCCAACTCCTCCCCCTTCTGCGCCACAAACGCCACATCCGTGTAATACGCTGGCAACGGCAACCCAATTCCAACCTTCATCTCGGCAGTCCTCCTCGCTGGTCTAACCTGGCCTACTAACGCCTGTATTCTACACACATTCCCCCGAAAATAGACCTTCGGCCCTGGAACTCGCCCATCCTGAGGCCCTTGATGGAGAGCTGCAGGTCCAACCTTTGATTTTCAATCCATTGACCCGTCCAACCATTGAGGACACCAACCATACAGGAGAGTGCAGGGAACCTGGGTGGTGCTGCCTGGAGTCTGAGGGTGGCCCTCAGAAAATAAAACCTTACTGGGTGGCAGGGTGGGTACCACCAACCTTCGATTCTCAGTCCTTCATAGTAGTAATGCCCATCGCCATCAATACTCCACCCAAAAACCAGGGGCCCGCCATCGGCGGGCCCCTGCGTACTCTCTCCCAAATCGTTGCGCCGGCTGGCGCTCTAAGTCCTCTACAGGTTGAACTGCGGGTCCGTGTAGTCCTCTTCCTTAACGTACACCTGTACCCGCCCGCTGATCGACTCGGCAATGTAGATCCTGTTGTCCTCGTCCACTGCCACCGCCGTTGGCCGGCGGAACGCCCACTCCGGTGACGTGTCCGCCCGCTTGCGCGCCTTCACGTAGTCAGGGTTGGCGTTTATAAACGTTCCCGCGGACTTACCCAGCTCCCTGGCGTCGCCATAGAAAGACGTTATGAACTCGCCGTTCGGATCGTAAACCTGCACTCGGTTGTTCCCCCAATCCGCCACGTACACGTCCCCCTCCCTATCGGTGGCCACCCCCGTGGGATGCAGCAACTCACCCGATCCGGAACCCGAGCTGCCGAACTGGGCTAGAAACCTTCCCTCCGATGAGAACTTCTGCACCCGGTCGTTTCCCCAGTCCGCTACGTAGACGTCTCCTTTGGAATCAATGTGTAGCCCGGAGGGACGGCTGAACTCTCCCTGACCGCCACCCTCATGCCCCCACTGCCCCAAGAATTTGCCGTCCTTGGTGAACTTCTGCACCCGGTTGTTTCGGCTTTCGGCGATATACAGATTCTCTTCGCCATCGAATCGCATCCCGGTCGGGCCATCCAGTTGGCCTTCGCCGCTCCCCGGCGTTCCCCACTTCCTAAGGTACGGTCCGTCGTTCGCGAATACCGACACCCGGTTCAGGTACTCGTCCGAGACGAATACGTTCCCTTCGCTATTCCTGTCTATCGCTGCGGGCCACATAAACTGCCCGTCTTCGCTCCCTTGCCCCCCACCTGCGGTAATTTTTGTGTCCTCTTTCGTGTCCCAATGGGTCCAGCCCTGTCGTTGCCCCAACGGATAGCCCGGGTCCACCCCCCAACTCACCACGTACACAGATGGCTTGGGACCCATGATTAAATCCGTCGGCGCCGTGAATGCGAACAGCGACCCTATACAATAGTCGTAAGTGTAGGTGCGCTCCCCAACTGTCTTCGTTAACGGCATCAGGAACTCCTTTTTATGGCTCGGCTAATCTTCCCCGTAATTCCTCAAAATCTAGCCCACTAGGCGAACTGGTACTCCCTCGTCGACGCTATCAGTTGCAGCACCTCCGTTACCCGCTGCCCAAACGCCC
Organism: Dehalococcoidia bacterium; assembly: GCA_965247585.1. Taxonomy (GTDB): domain Bacteria; phylum Chloroflexota; class Dehalococcoidia; order Lucifugimonadales; genus CBDFHC01. Next base: position 231,236 of record CBDFHC010000005.1, on the reverse strand, counting down.
TCACCTCTTCCTCTGAGGAGCCTCGGCGAATCTCTCCATCGGTCCGGACGTGCTCCAATAGCTGCTCCCGTGTATCGCTTTCCACCCGTATCGAACCCAAAAGCTCCAGGCATCCGTCCACCAGCTCTTCCGCCGAAAGCGACTCGCTGGCGCTCAGCTTGTTGATGATCGCCTTGACGCCCGGCAGCTCCGCGTCCCCCAGCCTCTCCGCAACGAAATTTACCCGCCGCACCAGTGACCCCGTGTCTATCCACTCGTGGCCCGTGTGCCAGCTCTCCACGCTGGGCGGGTTGATCAGCTCCTGTCCTTGGTAGCCCGTTTCCATCGCAAGCAGCAGTACGCCCGGCTTCGGAACGTTGAAGTCCCCCACCAGCCGCGTCGTGCCCGCCACCACTTCCGCCGGGTTCTTCACCTTCGCGAACCATACGCTCTCGTCCTTGAAGAAGTCGGAGTTGAAGATGAACCTCAGCGTCTCCTTTATGTCGAAGTTCGACTTTACCAACACGTCCCCTATCGCCTCCACCGCCGCCGGGTCCCGTGGCGCCACGTCATTCCAGCTTGGCACCTGCACCTCGTCCGCAACGAAGAAGTTGTAAAGGTGCCTGGGTATGAACCGCCGCGTCGCCGGCTGCTGCACCACTATGTCGATAATGTCTTCCCCGTTCAGCGGGCCGGTTTGTCCCAGGAACTCCTTCGTGCTGTCGTCGTGGTCCTCAGGCCGGTACTCAAATTCCCACAGGTAGCGCCCGTAAGGTGCACGTGGTATCTTCGGCTTGATCGTCCAGCCGGTAAACGCCCGGGACGCCATCTTCACGTCGTCCTCTGAGTAGTTCCCCTGTCCCATGGAGAACAGCTCAAGCAACTCTCGACCCCAGTTCTCATTCGGCGCGTGCTTGTGGCTCATATTGTTGTCCAACCAGAAGATCATCGCCGGGTCCTTCGCCAGCCGCACCAGAAGATCTCTGTAGTTACCCAACCCATGCTCCCGGAACATCCCTATCTGCCGCACCATCTCCGTCGGGTTGTCTATCTTCGAATTCCCCGTGGCGAACAGCATGTGCCAGAACAGCACCATCTTCTCTTCCAGCGGCCTCTCCGTCGAAATCATGTGGTACATGAAATTCATCTGGCCGTACGGCGGCGCCCCTGGCGCCTCCACCATCGGGTGATACCGGAACAACAGGTACGGGTCCACCGGCGCCACGCCGTGCGCCGCCGGGTCCAGCAACTCTTCCACCGTTGCCTCGTACCCCTTGGCCGCCCTGGCCTCCAGCTCCTCATAGCTCGCGCCAAATCCGGCGCGCCTCATCAGATGCGCCATCAGCGCAATATCCTTGTTCGCCATATCGCCCTCCCTTCAATCTCTAAGCCGAGATTTCCCGTTCTATATTCCGGCGTCCGGAGAACGCCCGTTCCTTGATGGCGGTAATGGTATTTCTCCATCCCAACCCTGTCAATCAGCCGCCATCCACGCCGCCAAACAAAGTTGCCGTCGCCTCCACACAACTGGCCGCCTGGGACGTGCGCCGCACATCCACTTTCCACTCCTCCTGCGTGCCAGATTCACCCTGAGAGGCTGTGAGTTCTTGACTTCACCCGCACCTTCAGCGCGAACTTGGTGGCAGGTGAGCCTCCAAGAGCGTCATGTCATTCCGAGTCCGCCCGTCAGGATCGAAGAATCTGGGTGGAGCGGGGATGAGCGTGTCCCGCCCTCGCCTCTGCTTTTACAACCAACCCGTGATTCGCAACCCTCTCTGATCCTCCAACCCGCTCATCCTGAGTCCGCCCGTGAGGATCGAAGAATCTGGGTGCGGGGGGAGAGCAAGTCCTACCGCGGCGACCGCTTTGGATTCCAATCCTGATTTTCATCCTCCCTGGTGCTGGACGCCAACATGATCGATTCCGAGTCCGCCCGTCAGGATCGAAGAATCTGGGTGGCGCCGGGATGAGCGTGTCCTGCCCTCGCCTCCGCTTTTACAACCAACCCGTGATTCGCAACCCTCTCTGATCCTCCAACCCGCTCATCCTGAGGCCCTCGAAGGACGAGCCCATACCGGACTCCCTCCCTCCGCCTGGCACCAACCCCACAGGAGGGTGCAGGGAACCTGGTTGGTGCTGCCGGGAGTATTAGGGTGTCCCTCAGAAAAACTTTAAAAACCTGGGGGGGCGGGATGGTTGGAACCACCAACCTCTGATTCGCAAACCTTTATGCTAGCAATGCCCATTCCCTTGGCTGATTGCTCCGCAATTAGAAACTGTGTCTCTAGAACCACGCCCACTTTCGGGGAGGTCAGAGGGCGGCAACTCCCTCAGCCCCAATCCCTACCCCAACCCCAACCTCTGCCGGCTCTCCGCCTCCTTCTCTATCTGACCCCAATCGTAAAGCATCGGGTGCGTCTCCACCGCGGCCCACGTCGAAGCCTGGTCAGCGTAGTGCTCGCTCCCCGGGTGCCCCGACGCCCCCAGCGGCACCACCCAGCGGCTCTTGTTCCAGTCCGAAAGGTCATACACGTACCGCAGCACCGACATCGTCGTAATCGTGTACGGTTGCCCTGGCGAATACGCCGCGTTCTGCGGCGTGTCCCCGTCGCCCCCTATCGAGACCTGAGGCGGGTCCAGCAACCCAGAAACCTCCGGAAACACCGGCGTCAGCGGGTGCTGCGGTGCCGTGTGGTGTACCTTGCTCCACTGCCACCCTGACACCTCGCTGCCCAACTCCCCCTTCAACTTCTCCACCGCCTCCGTCAGCGCCTCCCCCATCAGCGATTTCCAGTCCTTGCCTGGCGGCAGAAACCACTCGTTCCCCTCCCCTATCACCTTCAGCATGTGCGCCCTCAGCCGCGCCACGTGCCCCGGCGCCCCCCGCCCGTTCACCTCGAACGCCTCCTCCGAAAGCGGACCCAGCGCGTGCCCAAGCACCCCCCGGTCCAGCTCCAGCCGGAACGCGCTGTAAATCGTCGCCGCCACGCTCTCCGGCAGCATATTCCCGTCCCACTCTAGCAAGATGCCCAGCGCCTTCTTCGTCAGCTCGTCCGAGGCTGTGACCCGGCCCAGCCACTTCACATAATGCCGCGCCGGTATCGAAACCCGCTCCCCGTGCACCCTCCCCATATCCTCCACCGTCGCCTTCTCCAACCCGGCCAGCCGCTCCGTGATTCGGCGCGCCCTGAACTCCGGCGAGTGGTCCAGCCCAACATAGTACGGATAGTCCGTTCCCACCGGCCGCTGATTCGCCGTCACAATATAACCCTGCTCCGGATTGTGTGACCGCGGCATCTCCTCAAACGCAATCTCCCCCTGCCACTCCTGCTCCCCAGTCCAACCCGCCACCGGCAGCCACCCGTTCAACGGCGCCCGAATCGGCACCTTTCCACGCGTAAGGTAGCCAATATTCCCGTGCACGTCCGCGAACAGAAAATTGTTCGCCGGGTCCACCCACCGCTCCATCGCCCGGTCCAGCTCCAGCGTGGACTTCGCCAACAGCATCTCCAGCAGGCAGTCCGCGCCGTCGTTGGCCCCCGCCGTCTGCGTGTACCGGAACGAAATCCCCGTTCCCTTGCCCGGGTCCCCTGCTATTACCGGCCCGTGGTGCGTCACGAACACCTGAATCGGCACGTCATCTCCGCCACGCACCTTGATCGTCTCGTCGTGCGCCTCCGCCCTCAACCACTGCTCCTTATATAGGTAGTGCGAAGAATCCCCCTCCTTGAACCGCTCCACATACAAGTCCTGGTAGTCCGCCCCCGTGTGCGTCACCCCCCAGCACACCCAACGGTTGTGCCCGAAGTGGGGAAACCCCGGCGCCCCGGGGAACGACGCCCCTATCACGTCGAACTCCGGACACGAAACGTGGTTCTGGTAGTAAACATTCGGCGTGTCCAGCCCCCGGTGCGGGTCCCCCGCCAGCAACGGCTTCCCTGACGCCGTCCGCTCCCCGGAAAGCACCCAGTTATTGCTCCCCGCCTCCACCTCCCTCAGCCGGTCCACCGCAGAAGCTCCCCTCTCCAACTCCTCCAGCGCCTCCGCCGTCCCGCCCGTGTACTCCAGCCCCGGCGGCAGAATCAGCAGATGTCCCGGCTCGTAGCCCGGCAGCAGCCGCGCCGTCGCCTCCGCCCCTAGCGCATTCAACAACCGCGATCGCCACAGCTTCCCCTCAAACGTCCCCATGAAAATGTGCCGCACCTTCAAAACCGCCAGACAGTCCCACGGTTGCCATGGCGCCGGCGACGCCCCTACCAGCTTGTACTCCACCGGAAGCGTCCTGCTGCTCTCAATAAATCCGTTCACCCCCGCCGCGTACGCCTCCAACATCCTCCGCCCCCCCTCGCTGATGCACTGCATATCCGCCCGGGCGCTGGCCTCCAGCCGGAACCGCCGCATCAGCAGGTCCTGCTCCAACCCCGCCTCTCCCGCCAGCTCTGCCCACCGCCCGTACGCTCGGTGCCGGTCCGTATCCATGTGCCACAACCGGTCCTGCGCCGTCGCGAACCCCTGCCCGAAGAACGCGTCCTCCATACACTGCGCCTTCACGTGCGGTATCCCCCGCGCGTCCCGGTACACCTCCACCCCGGCCCTCAGCCCCCCCATCGAAACCGGGCTCGTCACGTCAGGTAGCGCCTGCTTCAAATCATCTCTTGTAATCATCGCCAGCTCCCAAAAGTGGTCGGCTAACTGTAGCGTGGCCTCGCCTCCCCGGCAACTCACTGCCAGCCTGCCAGCAGTTCGCCCCCCCGCCATTTTCGGCGTCACACTCTCGGATGCATTGCATCCGTCTAATTCATGTCAAGAAGCCCGTCCAAACGGCTTCAGGAAGTCCGCCCGTTCACCACCACGTCATTCCGAGTCCGTGCGTGAGGATCGAGGAATCTGGTAGGGAGGCGAGAGCACATCCAACCCCTGTGCCCACTACCGCTGTGCCAGTTCAATTTACTCTCGAGCTCTGAGACTCTCCACGGAATTAGGGAAGCCTCACCTCTGATTTTCATCCCTGGCCGTGTCGGTCTCAGCTTCACAGGAGAGTTGAGGGAACCCAGGTTCCCTGCCGGGAGTCTGAGGGTCTCCCTCAGAAATAACTTCATAAAACCTTACATAGCGGGCGGCTGGGCACCACCAACCTGTGACTTGCAGCCCTTCTGCCCTTCCAACCCGCTCATCCTGAGGACCTCGAAGGACGAGCCCATACCGCTTCTGCTCCAGGTTGAAGAGAGGGAGGGCACCACCACCCTCTTCAACCGTCCCCAATCCAGCGCCCCAATTCACTTACCGTATCCAGCGCCCGATTCGCTTGACGTGGCCTCATTCCGATACTAGGATAGCCCAAGTCGACAACGACTCTGCCATTTTACTCCATCCATGGCAACCATTACGTAGCTGGAAACGGTTAGGGAAGGACAGCCCCAATGGACAGTGGCGATACCGCTTGGGTCTTAACCTCTTCCGCACTGGTCTTCATCATGGTCCCCGGCTTGGCCTTCTTCTACGCTGGCCTCGTCCGTTCCAAAAACGTCATCGGCACCATGATGCACAGCTTCATCGCCCTGGCCGTCGTCGGCCTCGTCTGGGTCCTCTGGGGCTACAGCCTCGCCTTCGGCCCTGACCTTGGCGGCTTCATCGGCAACCTCAAGTGGATTGGCCTCAGAGGCGTCTCCGCAGAAGAGGCAGGTCCCTATGCCGCTACCATTCCTCACATGGCATTCATGGTATTCCAGGCCAAATTCGCCATCATCACCCCCGCCCTCATCGCCGGCGCCTTCGCTGAGCGCATCAAGTTCAGCACCTTCGTCATCTTCATGGTTCTCTGGTCCACCATCGTCTACGCCCCCCTGGCCCACTGGGTCTGGGGCGCCGGTGGATGGCTCGGCGAATGGGGCGCCAAGGACTTCGCCGGTGGCGCCGTCGTTCACATCAGCTCCGGTGTCGCCGCCCTTTGTGCCGCCTTGGTTTTCGGCAGGCGCCGCGGTTACGGCCAGGTGCAGATGACCCCCCACAACGTCCCCTTCGTCGTCTTGGGCGCCTCCCTCCTCTGGTTCGGCTGGTTCGGCTTCAACGCCGGCAGCTCCCTCGCCGCGGACGCCATCGCCACCTCTGCCTTCGTCGCCACCCACACCGCCGCCGCCATGGCCGCCGTCACCTGGGCCACCCTCGACTACTTCTTCATCGGCCGCATTAGCGTCGTCGGCGCCGCCACAGGCGCCGTCGCCGGCCTCGCCACCATCACCCCCGCCGCTGGCTTCGTCGGCCCCATGCCCGCCCTGCTCATCGGTCTGGCCGCTGGTATCATCTGCTACGGCGCGGTCCACCTCAAGAACCGCATGCGGCTGGACGATTCCCTGGACGTCTGGGCCATCCACGGCGTCGGCGGGACCATTGGCATGCTGGCCGTCGGACTCTTTATGGGCGTCGGTCTTCTCAGCATGCGTGAGCTGGGCGTTGACCTCACCCGCGGCGAACAGATCGTCCGGCAGCTCGGCACCATCGGCGTCGCCTGGGCCTGGTCCTTCGCCGTCACCCTCGTCATCCTCCTGGTCCTCCAGCGCACCATCGGCCTCCGCGTTAAGCCCGAGGACGAAGCGGCCGGCCTTGACCTCTCCCAGCACGGCGAAGCCGCCTACGAGCGCATCGGCTAGCCCCTGCCCTCGCCGGTCCCCCTTCCCGTGGCAAGCCGGTTCCTGACACCCACCTAGGGGGGTGTCGAGAGGGAGTTAGCCCCCTCTGGCGGGGGTCTGAGGGTGTCCCTCAGAAACTACCTTAAAAACCATTCGGGGCGGGACGGTGGGAACCACCAACCTCCGATTCGCAACCCTCTCCAGTGACCACACCCATCGCCATGTCTCATTGGCTGGGGAATAGACGCTCATCTCTTCTATGGACGCCTCCCTGGGGGGAATTATTCACAAACCCTCTGGCGGGAGCCTCAGGGGCTGTGAGTTTTTGATTTCATCGGTATTCTCAGCGTTACCCTCCGCGCCGCCCCGCTGGTATGATTACCACCAAAGCCCCAAAAGGAGCCCCCTGGTTTGACCGCTGTTACCACCGTCACCTTCGATATGTGGGAGACCCTCATCATCGAGGACCGCGAACTGGGTCTCAAACGCGCCCAGCTTCGGATAGATCGCGCCGCCGAAGCCCTGGCCCACGCCGGACGCCCCTTCCCTGAGGACCGCTTGTGGGACGCCTACTGGGCCTGCGTCAAGACCTGTAGCGACATCCGTGCCCAGGAGCGCGACATCCCGTTCGATGACCAGGTCCTCATCTTTATTGATGGCATCGCCCCCGGCCTCTCCGCGGACCTTCCCGGCGACACCATCCAACAGATCGGCCGCGCCTACGACCACTCCTTCTTCGACTACCCAACCCCCCTCCACCCCGACACCTTCTCCACCCTATCCCAGCTAAAGGAGCGAGGATTCAATCTGGGACTCATCTCCAACACCGCCATGACCCCGGGTAGCACCGTCCAGGCATACATGGAACAGGTGGGCATCCTGCGGTTTTTCGATACCCTGGTCTTCTCTGACCAGGTCCGCCTCGCCAAGCCCGCTAAAGAGATGTTCTACTGCGCCTTGCGGCAGCTGAACGCCTCCCCCGGAGCCACCGTGCACGTCGGTGATGATCGAATGAAGGACGTGGCGGGTGCCAAGGCTGCTGGGCTCAAGGCCATCTGGGTCCCCATGTTCCCGCAGGACCTACTCCCTGACCACCATCCGCCTGACGCCACCGTGGCCGGTCTGGCCCAAGTGGTGGGCGCCGTGGCCGCCCTCGCCCTCTAGCGGGCCGCTGTCCACACGCCGTCTACCGCGAAACGAACCCCGCCGCCGCCGATAGGTCCCTCTCCGCCCACCGCCCCGCCTCCACCGACGTCAGAAAATCCTCAATCGTCCGGTTGAACAGCGCCGGCTCCTCCAGGTTCGGTGTGTGCCCCGTCTGCGGGAACATCACCAACCCGGACCGCGGAATATTCCGCCTCATGAAAATGGACGGCTCAATGCACGGCTCGTCCTCGTCCCCGCAAATAATCAGCGTCGGCGTCTTCAGCGCGTGCATCTTATCCTTCTGCTCGAAGACGCTGGGCCGCCTCGCCTGAAACCCCCGGAACGTCAGCGTCGCCCCCTTCGAGTCGTGCTCCAGCAGCGCCGCCTTGAACTCACCCCACCCCCGCGGGTCCTTCCGAAGAAACGACTGCCTCGCCCTAGCCCTGGCGTACTCGTCCCCCATCCCCTTCAGTCCCTCCTTCTCGAACCGCTCCGCCAGCGCCAACGTCTCCTTGCGCCAACTCTCCGTATCGGTGCTCCCCGTCCCTGCCCCCGAAACCACCAGCGCCTTGGCCATCTCCGGGTACGCGAACCCGAAATTCAGCGCCACGCTGCCTCCCATGGACAGCCCCGCTACGTAAGCCTCATTGATCCCCAGGTGCTTCAGCAACCCGTGCAGATCATCCACCGCCCGGTCCTGCGAGTAGTCGTTTACCCTCTCCGGCACGTCTGACGGCGGGTACCCTCTGGCGTTATAAGTAATCACCTGATAGCGCCGCGAAAAATACCGCGCCTGGTTCTCCCAGCTCCGGTAGTCTCCACCGAACTCGTGCGAAAACACCAGCGGAAACCCTTCGCCCGTCACCTCGTAATACAGCCCCACCCCGTCTACCATCGCCTTAGCCATGCATGGCCTCCAGCCCTTGTTTCCAGAGTTGGCGGTCCCTAGTTCACACCCACCGGCGCGGCCTCTTCCGCCCCGGGCTGCCCCACTCCGGTTGATGGCCGCCTCCGCCTCCGGCGCTTCCGTAGTTGACCTTCCGCATCCTCATCCCGGTCCCTTTGCCCTCGCCCTGACGCCCAAAGGTCGTCAAAGAAGCCCCGGTCCAGAATGTTCAGCACGTCCGCCGTCTGTGAAAGCTCGTATGACAAGTTGCCGGGAAAAGACGCCACTTCCACGTGCTTCCCAAAGTTCTTCACCGTTTGAATAGCGTACGCAAAGTCTCCGTCCCCGCTCACCAATATCCCCACATCGTACTTGTCAGTCCATCCATACTGGAGCAGGTCCGTCGCCATCATAATATCCACCCCCTTCTCCACCAGCACCTCGCCCCGGTACTTGGACGTCCCCAGCCGCACCTCAAAATACGGAGTGCCGTACAGCGTAGCCAGGAACTTCTGCTGCTCCTGGAACGCGTGACCCTTCCGGTCTGAATCCTGCAAGATATTGTAGTAATAGGCCCTGAATAGCTGCCGGGCCCCCGTCAGCTTGGCCACAAACGCCCCGAAGTCCAGGTCCATCCGGCCGCAGTTCTCGTCCAGGGCGTGATACAAATTGCTACCATCTATAAAGATCGCTACACGGTCGGTCAATAAACACCGCCTTTCCCGCCGTTTGCTCGTAAAATTGGGAATTTCTGACTGTTGAGCGCTCTATCCGCCCCCTTAATCCCGGCTCGATTGTATCATACAACCCCCTTCCACACCGTCGCCCCAACCCTTTCCACTCCGTCGCCCACCCGCTATCTCTGATGGTACCTAAACCAAAAATCTCGTCCCCTGATGAGCCTCTCCTGCGCACTTTTAGCACCAACCGCACAGGAGAGTGCACAGAACCTGAGTAGTGGCTGCCGGGAGCCTGAGAGTGTCCCTCAGAAATCATTTTAAAAACCCTGCTGGGCGGGAGGGTGGGAACCGCCAACCTGTGATTCGCTGCCCTTCGTGGTGGCCATACCCTCCTCTATAACTGATCGGTCTGAAATTATCGGCCCGGTTACATTCGGCCCCACAGTAGAGTGCAGTCCGCCTGGGGCGTCTGACGGGCACCCCTGGATCCCTGACCCCCCTTTACCGGTCCTCAAACCGCGTTATCACCCCTCGCCCCACCTCCCCACCGGTCAGGTCCTCATACGCCTGATTAATCTCATCCAGGTGATACGTCCGCGTCACCATCGCGTCCAGGTCCAACTGCCCGGAAACGTACATCTCCGCCAGCCGCGGCATATCTGCGTGCAGCCGCGCCGACCCGTAGTAGCTCCCCTTCAACGTCTTCTCCTGCCTTACCAGCGCCACTGGGTTTATCGAAGGCATCTCCCCGTCCGGCACTATCCCCACCACCGTCGCGGTTCCACCCTTGCGCGCCATCTCAAACGCCATCTCCACCGTCTCGCTGGACCCGAACACCTCAAACGTATAGTCCGCCCCCAGCCCGCCGGTGATCTCCCTCACCCGCGCTACCGCGCCCTGCTGCTTCGGGTTCACCATGTGCGTCGCCCCAAACTGCATCGCGAACTCCAGCGCCCCCTCGCTTATATCCACCGCGATTATCTTCGCCGCTCCCGAAAGCTTGGCCCCTTGAATAACGTTCAGCCCCACTCCCCCGCAACCCACCACCGCCACGGTGCTTCCCGGCGTCACCCCCGCCGTTATCGTCGCCGCGCCCACCCCCGTCGTCACGCAGCACCCTACCAGCGCCGCCTTGTCCAGCGGCAGCCCGTCGGGGCAGGGAATGCAAGACACCTCCGGCACAACGGACCACTGCGCAAAGCACGCCAGCTTGGCCATCGGTGTGAAATCGTGCTCCCCCTTGTGCAGCCGGTGCGTACCGTCCAGCATCGTGGCAGACGTCGCCATGTGCCGGTCGCACAGGTTCGGCTTCCCCGTGTTGCAGAAATAGCAATGCCCGCAACTCGCCACAAACGAAAGTATCACTCGGGCTCCCGGCTTCACCGCCGTCACCCCTGGCCCCACCTCCTCCACCGTCCCCGCCCCTTCGTGCCCCAGCACCGCCGGCAGCACCATGGAAGACTCGCCCGACATCAAGTGCCAATCGCTGCGGCAGATACCCGCCCCGCCTATCTTCACCAGCACCTCCCCCGCCTTCGGCTCATCCAGCTCCAGCTCCTCAATCACCAGGGGCGTTCCCGCCTCATACAACACCGCTGCTTTCGTCTTCATGCCTCTCTCCTTTTGGCCCGTCGTCCGGTTCAACCTATCGCCGCCGTCGCGGCCTCACCTTAGTTTCCCTCGGAAATACCGTCGCAGCCTGCTTCCATGGCGCCTGCCACATTACATCATCGCCCATAGAGCATACTAAATATGTAATGTCATTCCTATGAAAATAGCACCGTTCCTACTCAACCTGTGCCTACCAAGGGGGAGTCCAGAGGGGGATGGCCCCTGGCTGCCGGGAGTCTGAGGGTGTCCCTCAGAAATTCGTTTATTAAACCTTCCGGGGCGGGACGGTGGGAACGACCAGCCTGTGATTCGCAGTCCTCTACAGGGTCCACACCCATCGCCATCGCTGCCTCCCTCAAAAATACACCTTCGCCCCCCTGATTCCCCTTTCATCCTGAGACGCCTTGGCAATGGACCTACTCAACCTATCGCCGCCGTCGCGGCCTTACCCTGGGTCCCCCCGAAATACACCCAACCCGACCTTTTAAAGGGCGTCTCCTGCGCCCAATCAATACCAACCACACAGGAGAGTGCAGGGAAGCTGGGTGGTGGCTGCCGGGAGTCTGAGGGTGTCCCTCAGAAATCATTTTAAAAACCCTACTGGGCGGGACGGTGGGTACTACCAACCTGTGATTCGCAGTCCTCTGCGGGGTCCACACCCATCCCCTTGGCTGCCTCCCTCCATCCCCCGCAGGCCCCCGTCCCTTCCCCGCCCCGGGCCCGCCCTACTTCTCCCGCACCACCGGGTTCCTCAGCGTCCCGATGCCTCGTATCTCCACCTCCACCACATCCCCGTCCTTCATATTCAGCGTCGGGCCATCCGTGCCCATCCAGATCGCGTCCCCGGGGTACAGCGTCAGGTTTCGCGTCATCGTGCTTATGTACTTCTCCACCCCAAACAGCATGTCGTTCGTCGGAAACTGGTACACCTCTTCTCCGTTCAGCCTGATCGTCGTCTGCATCCGCCCCAGCCTCACCTCCGTCTCAATCCACGGCCCCATCGGCTTGAACGTGTCCGTATTCTTGGACCTCCACATCGTCCGGTCGCTCCGCTGCCAGGACCGCTCGCTCACGTCGTTTCCAATCGTGGAACCCAGCACGCAGCCCAACGCCTCCTCCTCCGAAAGGTGCTTCGCCTTCTTCCCTATCACCACCACTAGCTCCCCTTCGTACTGCACCTCCTCCGTGGCGTCCGCCGGAATCACAATCGGCTCATCCTGTGCTATCAGCGCGTTGTTCGCCCTGTACCCTATGTCCGGCTTCTCCGGCAAATTCACCTCCTCACCCCTGGACTCCGCCGTCTCCTTAATGTGCGCCAGGTAATTCAGCCCCGCCGCGTAAAACGTCTTCGGAACAAACGGCGTTAGCAGCTTCACCCGGTCCAACGGCCTCCGCACAGACGTCACGTCATACCGCTCAAACGGCGTCCCCCGGATCTCCACCACCTCCTGCCCGTCCACAATCCCGTAGCTCTCCCGGTCCGCCGCTACAAACCTGCAAAATCTCATTTTCGAATAACCTCGCCCCCGCCCTTTGATCCGGCGGTCAGTCCGGCCAAGGGTCGGCGCGCCTGCATTATCTAGCTGCCCTTTCAGAGCGTCAAGGCCACGCCTTGAGCGCCCGCGCCGCCTCCAGTAGAATAGCGGCTACCTCTCTGGGGGCGAAGTTATGCCATCGAAACCTACGGTCGCAGTACTCGGCACCGGCGGCAGCATTGCCGGACTCGGCCCACACCGCCTCGACTACGTCATGTACCCCGAGGTTGGCGGCCGCCTTAAAATCGAAGAATCGCTCGCCCGCATCCCAGAGGTCTCCGACATCGCGAACATCCGCAGCGAAAACCTGGTCAGCGTCGGCAGCGGCAGCGTCGGCCCCCAGACCTGGCTCCAGGCCGCCGCCCGCATCAACCAGCTCTTCCGTGACCAGCCCGATGTCGATGGCATCGTCGTTACCCACGGCACCGCCACCCTGGAAGAGACCGCCTACTTCCTCCACCTCACCGTCAAGTTCCCCAATCCCGTCGTCGTCACCGGCGCCATGCGGCCACCTTCCTCCATGGGCACTGACGCCGACCTCAATCTCTACAACGCCATCCAGCTCGCCGCCGATCCCACCGCCGGGGGGCGTGGCGTCCTCACCGTCCTCAACCAGCAGATCCACTCCGCCCGTGACGTCACCAAAAGCGACGCCCTGCGCCCAGAGACCTTCATCTCCCCAGATTGGGGACCCCTCGGCTACGTCGACTCCAACCACCAGGTCGTCTTCTACCGGTCCCCGGAGCGCAAACACACCACCGCCACCTCCTTCAACGTCGACGCCCTGGACTCGCTGCCCCGCGTTGACATCGTGTACGCCTACGCCGGGGCGGACGGCCTCCTGGTCGACGCCGTGAGAAACAACAAGTCGGATGGTTTGGTCCTGGCGGGCTTTGGTTCCGGCACCTTCACTCCACCGCTGGAGGCTGCCGCCGCTGCCGCCGTCCAGGACGGCATCTCCGTCGTCATCTCCACTCGCTCCTACGTCGGCAGGGTCATCGCCACGCCGCGCAAGACCGACTTCGGCTTCGCCGTCGCCGATGACCTGATGCCACCCAAGGCCCGCGTCCTTCTAATCCTGGCCCTCACCCTTACCAGGGATAGAGACGCCATCCAACAGCTCTTCTACCAGCACTAAACCCGCCTAATTCGCCTTTTATAGGAGTGTTCAATGGACATCAACCAGTACACCGCAGATACCCTGGCCGAAATCGACCGCGACCTGGACACCGCCTTGGACGGCCTCACCAACGCCGAGCTGGACTGGCGCCCCACAGACCAGGCCAACCCCATCGGCTTCACCCTTTGGCACATGGCCCGCGCAGAGGACTTCTGGGTCAGCGGCTTCGCCCTGAAGCAGACCCAGGTCTTCTCTCGTGACGGCTGGGCCCAGAAGTGGAACATCCCCCCGGAAGACACCGGCGGCCGCTACACCAACGAGCAGGTCACCGCCTTCGTCACCCCGCCCGTGGCCGAAATCCGCCAGTTTGACCGCGCAGTCCGAAAGGTAACCCTGGACTACCTCCGCACCCTCCAGCCCGCCGACTACGATATCGAGCCCGAAACGGACATCGACCGTCAACGCGACTACACTATCGGCCGCATGTTCGGCCACCTCCTCTGCGAGCTCAGCCAGCACATCGGCCACATCCGCTACCTCCGCGGCCTCCAGCGTGGTATCAACAAGTAACCCCCTTCCCCGGCGAAGCCAAACAGGAGAGTGCGGGAAACCTGGGTGGTGGCGCTGCCGGGAGTCTGAGGGTGTCCCTCAGAAATAAACCTTAAAAACCTTCCGGGGCGGGATGGCGGGAAGCACCAACCTGTGATTTGCTGTCGTCTGCAGGAACCGCACCCGTCGTCATGGCTAAATACCCGGACTAGAGAACCATCTTTCCTTGACTGACCCCCATCAAGGGGGAGTCAAGAGGGGGCTTCCCCCCTCTTGCGGGAGTCTGAGGGTGTCCCTCAGAAATAAACCTTAAAAACCTTCCGGGGCGGGATGGTGGGAAGCACCAACCTGTGATTTGCTGTCCTTTGCACCGGCTATACCCAACACCATCCCTGATCGCTCCGCCGATCGAAACCTCCTCCCTTGAAGGACACTCACCAGGAAGACTCCAGACAGGGCACTACCTCTCTGGAAGCGGGCGTGAGTGATTCGCTCCCCTAATTTTCCTCGTAAACCGCACCCAATCCCGTTCTTAATTACCATAAAATCGGGGTAACATAACTGGCAGATATGCCAACCTCACCCCTGCAAACAACACCCGGGCCCGCCGCTGCCGCCAAAGCCCTCTTCACTCTCTTCATCCTGGGCCTGGCGCTGACCGTCCTCTCCGCCTGCGGACGCTCCGAGAAGCGCATCATCTTCGTCTCAGACCGCAACGGCAACTCCGAGATCTACACCATGGACGCCGACGGCGCCAACGCCGCCCGCTTCACTTCCCACCTGGCCGCGGATTCCCGGCCACGCTGGTCCCCGGACCGCCGCAGGGTCGCCTTTCTCCAGGAGGAGTCGGACCGCACTGTCCTTAAAATCGCCGACGCCGATGGCACCAACGTCATCACCGAACCTTCCACCCGTGGCACCGTTTGGCAGCACCGCTGGTCCCCGGACGGAAAGCGCATCGCCTTCACCTCAGATATGGAGGGCCAGCCCGATATCTTCGTCTTGAAGCTGGACGGCGAAGAAAATGAAATAATCTCCGTCACCAAAACAACAGAGCAGGAAGACCTGGGCTCTTGGTCCCCTGACGGTGAGTGGCTGGCCTACGCCCTGTTTGATGGAGAGTCGCCTGGAATCTACGTCCGGAATCCGGACGGTGTAGATCTGATCCGTCTTACCACAGCCCCGGCCCGAAGTCCCGTCTGGTCACCCAAGGGTGAGGGCATCGCCTTCTACCTAGATGGTGAGGAAGGTAGCGAGATTCACCTGGTGAACCGGTCGTCCAATGAGGAGACTGGGTTGGTCACCCGGGTGGATGGGGCCTTTCCCGTCTCATGGTCCCCTGATGGGAAGCGCATCGCCTATGTCTCCAATCAGCACGGTAACCTAGAGCTCTACACCATGAAGTCAGACGGCAGCGACCAGCTCCGCCTGACCCGCAACGATCGCCGCGATATCCACCCCGTCTGGTCTCCCAACGGCAAGCGCATCGCCTTCGTCTCCTACTCCGAGAGCGGCGACGAGGGCGGCGAGATCTTCTCCATGGACTCTGACGGCTCCAACCAGAAACGCCTCACCAACAGCCCCTCGGAAGACACCACCCCCTTCTGGTAACCCCCAACCCCCTGGCGTTTCGTCCACCACCACCTCAGCCACCAAGGGGGAGTGCAGAGGGGCGCAGCCCCTCTGCCGGGAGTCTGAGGGTGACCCTCAGAACAAACCGTTAAAAACCTTCCTGGGCGGGATGGTCGGAACCACCAACCTGTGATTCGCAACCCTTTGTTCCGGCAACACCCATCACCTTGCCTGATCCTCCCGCGAATAGCCCCTCTGCCTATCCAACCCGCTCATCCTTAGGCCCTCGAAGGAGAGCGGGAAAGTCAACCTTGAAGTACATCAACCTGGGGGGAGTGCAGAGGGGCGCAGCCCCTCTGCCGGGAGTCTGAGGGTGACCCTCAGAACAAACCGTTAAAAACCTTCCTGGGCGGGATGGTGGGAACCACCAACCTGTGATTCGCAGCCCTTTGCACTGGTAACACCCATCACCTTGCCTGATCCTCCTGCAAATAGCCCCTCTGCCTATCGAACCCGCCCATCCTGAGGCCCTTGAAGGAGAGCGGGAAAGTCAACCTTGAAGTACATCCAGCTAGGGGGAGTGCAGAGGGGCTGCGCCCCTCTGCCGGGAGTCTGAGGGTGACCCCTCAGAAAAAACCGTTAAAGACCTTCCTGGGCGGGATGGTCCGAACCACCAACCTGTGATTCGCAACCCTTTGTCCCGGCAACACCCATCACCTTGCCTGATCCTCCCGCGAATAGCCCCTCTGCCTATCCAACCCGCTCATCCTTAGGCCCTCGAAGGAGAGCGGGAAAGTCAACCTTGAAGTACATCAACCTAGGGGGAGTGCAGAGGGGCTGCGCCCCTCTGCCGGGAGTCTGAGGGTGACCCTCAGAAAAAACCGTTAAACACCTTCCTGGGCGGGATGGTGGGAACCACCAACCTGTGATTCGCAGCCCTTTGCACTGGTAACACCCATCACCTTGCCTGATCCTCCCGCAAATAACCCCTCAGCCCTTCCTTTCCCGCCCATCCTGAGGCCCTCGAAGGAGAGCGGGAAAGTCAACCTTGAAGTACATGAACCTGGGGGGAGTGTAGAGGGGCTGCGCCCCTCTGCCGGGAGTCTGAGGGTGACCCCTCAGAAAAAACCGTTAAAAACCTTCCTGGGCGGGATGGTCCGAACCACCAACCTGTGATTCGCAGCCCTTTGCACTGGCAACACCCATCACCGTCCCTGATTCCACTGAACATGACTGCTCACGACCTCTATGCCCAACCAGTGAGTCCGGAGAAATTCCGCACCCATTTCCTGATATGCTAAGATAACCATTGCAGCCTTTCACCATAATAGGAATCGTAACAATTGATATGAACTGCCCTCGATGCGAAAACGCCACCCTTGAGGTCACTAACCTCCACGGCATCGAAGTCGACCGCTGCGTAAACTGCCATGGACTCTGGCTGGACCACCATGAGCTAGACGAGCTCGAAGACAAGGTCATGGACCAGGACCGCCTCAAGGGCACCCTCACCTACTTCAAGCGCGAGAGCGACATCGCCTGCCCTAAGTGTAATGCCGGGATGACCACCTTCAACTACCGCGCCCACGAGCTCCCCATCGACTACTGTAACCAGGGCCACGGTTATTGGCTAGACCCCGGCGAGGACGCCCAGGTCTTCGAAGTCCTTCAGCAACGGGTCAAGGACCTCAATCGCGCTTCCTCCGCCGAGGCATCTTGGCACCAGGCCAAGAGCGCCCCCAAGTCCAAGTCCAAGTCCTTCTTCTCCAAGGCCAAAGACCTCTTTAAGCGCTAACTCTCCCCCTCCAGAATCTCACGCACCGTCGCGAACACCCCCTCGAACATCTCCCGCGTTAGCCTGCCCGTCTGCGTATTCTGCTGGCTCGGGTGGTAAGACGCCACCAGCTTCACGCCGCCGCTCAGCCCGTGTACTACGTTGTGCCCGAACGCCGGCGCCGGCGAAGGAACCTCCAGCCCCATGGCACGCCGCGCCGAAAGGTAGCTCCCGAACGCTATCCTCCCCAGCGCCACCACCACCCTCACCCTGTCCAGCAGTTCCAGCTCCCTCAACAGGTACGGCTGGCAATTCGCCATCTCCTGCGGCAGCGGCTTGTTCAGCGGCGGCGCGCACCGCAGCGGCGCCGTGATATACGCGTCCGTCAGCTTTTGCCCGTCCCCTCGGCGCGTCGATTCCGCCTGCGACGCGAACCCAAACTTGTGCAGCGTCCCATAAACCCAGTCCCCGCTACGGTCGCCGGTAAACATCCGCCCGGTGCGGTTCCCCCCGTGCGCCGCCGGCGCCAGCCCCAACACCAGCACCCTCGCCTCGGGGTCCCCGAACGCTGGCAGCGGCTTTCCCCAGTACTCCCAGTCCATATACATACGCCGCTTCTTCACCGCCACCGACCGGCAGTGCTCCACCAGCCGGGGGCACAGCGTGCACCCTACAACTTCTTCCTGAAGCCGCTCCAACTCAATCATTGCTTTACACACTAAACGCGCGCTACTTTCCCTTCCAACCATACAGGAGAGTGCAGAGAACCTGGGTGGTGGCTGCCGGGAGTCTGCCGGTGTCCCTCAGAAAAACTTTAAAAACCTTTCTGGGAGGGATGGTGGGAACCACCAGCCTGTGATTTGTGGCCCCATCTTCGCCTCCAATCCGCTCATCCTGAGGCTCTCGAAGGACGAGCCCAAACCGCATTCCGCCCCCCACTATGTCATTCTGAGTCCGCCCGTGAGGATCGAAGAATCTGAGTTCGGGGGGAGAGCAAGTCCCGCCTCGGCGCCCGCTTCGGATTCCAAACCTGGTTTTTCATCCTCCCTGGTGCTGGACGCTAACATGATACATTCCGAGTCCGTCCTTGAAGATCGAGGAATCTGGGTGGAGCGTGTCCTGCTCTCGCGTCCACTTCTACCACCAACCTTAGATTTCCAGTGCCCGGGGCTCCTCCCACGCACCATCAATCATCCAACCGCCCTCCGTTACCGCCGGACTATAGTGCCACCTCTCTCCTCCCCGCAACCCCCTGCCCGGCTGGTAGAATGGGCTCCGCGCCAACACACCCTATCCAACGGAGGTCTCACCGTGACCAGTCAAGAGAAGCAGGCCTACCTGCGCCACATCCTGGAGGACCGAGGCTACCTGCTGGACATGCACAAGATCCTCGTCTCCAACGACCTCGACTGGGTGAAGGCCTACGACCCCTTCGCCGAGGCCACCTACACCGGGCAGCGGCTGCTGGACCGCAAGACCAAGGAGCTGCTCCAGGTCGTCGTCGAAGCCGCCCTCCGCGCCGAGATAGGCCAGATCGAGGCCCACATTCGCAACGCCATCAACGCCGGCGCCACCCCCCAGGAAGTTCTCGAGGCCATGGAGACCGTCGTCTTGCCCATGGGTATGCTCGCCTTCCGGCGCGGCCTCCAGGCCTGGGCCGCCGCCGTCAACCCCGAAATCCTTGACCTGGACGACGAATAGCCCGCCTCATAGGGGGGAGTCCAGCGGGGGAATACCCTCTCTGGCGGAAGTCTGAGGGTGTCCCTCAAATCTTACTCTCTAAACCTTCCTGGGCGGGACGGTGGGCGCCACCAACCTTCTATCCGCAATCCCTTGCAGTAGTTACACGCAACGCCAAATCTGATCACCCAGGAAATAGCGCCAAAGGTGCGTCAAGGCTCCGCAAAACGGGGAGTGCAGAAGGGCAGAGCCCTTTGACGGGAGTCTGAGGGTGTCCCTCAAATCTTACTATCTAAACCTTCCTGGGCGGGACGGTGGGCGCCACCAACCTTCTATTCGCAATCCCTTGCAGTAGTTACACGCAGCGCCAAATCTGATCACCCAGGAAATAGCGCCAAAGGTGCGTCAAGGCTCCGCAAAACGGGGAGTCCAGCGGGGGAATACCCTCTCTGCCGGAAGCCTGAGGGTGTCCCTCAAAGTTTGCTAATCCCCTCCACCACCGCGTCTCCTACCTCCGTCGTCCTGGCGCTTCCGCCCAGGTCTGGCGTCAGTTGCCTCCCCTCCCCTAGCACCCCCAGCACCGCCCCTTCCAGCGCCGTCGCCGCTTCCTCATGTCCCAGGTGCCGCACCATCATCGCCCCGGAAAGTATCGCCGCCATCGGGTTAGCCACCCCCTTCCCCGCAATGTCCGGCGCGCTGCCGTGTACCGGCTCGAACATCGAAGGGTACCTCTTCTCCGGGTCAATATTCCCACTGGCCGCCATCCCCATGCTCCCTGTAATGATCGCCGCTATATCCGTCAGAATATCCCCAAACAGATTGCTCGCCACCACCACGTCGAACACCTCCGGCCGGCGGATGAAGTCCATGCACGCCGCGTCTATCAGCAACGAGTCCGTGGCAACGTCCGGGTACCCTGCTGCCACCTCCTGGAACACCCGGTCCCACAGCACCATCCCGTACCCCAGCGCGTTCGACTTGGTGATAGACGTCACCTTCTTCCTCCCGCCCCGCCTTCGCGCCAGCTCGAACGCGAACCTCATCACGCGCTCGCAACCGAAACGCGTGAAAATCGCCGTCTGCGCCGCCATCTCCTGCGGCAGCCCCGAGTAGTGGAACCCCCCAACGTTCGCGTATTCCCCCTCCGTGTTCTCCCGGATCACCGCCATGTCTATATCCCCTGCGCCCTTACCTCGCAGCGGCGACTCTATCCCCTTATGCAGCTTGCTCGGCCGGAGGCACACGTACTGGTCGAACCCCCGGCGTATAGGCAACAGCAAATTGTTCAGCGTCATGTGGTCCTGTATCTCCGGGTGCCCCACCGCCCCGAAGTAAATGGCGTCGAATCCTCGTAGCGTCTCCACCCCGTCCTTCGGCATCATCTCCCCGTGGCTGAAATAGTAGTCGGAGCCCCACGGGAACTCCTCGAACTCCCAGGCCAGCTCGTACCTCTTACCCAGCGCCCGCAGCGCCTTTATCCCCTCCTCAATCACGTCCACCCCTATCCCGTCTCCTCGGATAACGGCAATCCTGAAGCTTGACCTGTTCTGGCCCGAGTTGTTGCCGGTCATCTACGCTAACCTCCTGGGACCCTGATTATGATGCTGACAGCCTCATCCTCCGAGGATGCTTTCAGCTTTGTTGCCAGAATATTGGCCTCCGCGACCACGGCTGTCGTCGCCGCCAATACAGACCAGTGCGCCTACTGAGAGCCTAAGAGCTTTTGACTTCTCCGGCTTATGGAACGTCGCAATGTCCCACTGGGAGAGTCCGTATCAGTCATGTAATTCCTATGAAAATAAGCCTCCTACGCCTCCAACCCGCTCATCCTGAGGCTCTCGAAGGACGAGCCCATACCGCATTCCGCCCCCCAGCATGATGGATTCCGAGTCCGCCCGTGAGGATCGAAGAATCTGGGTGTGGTGGGAGAGCATATCCTACCTTCGCGCCCAGTTTCACTGTTCCAGCCCGGTTTGTTCACACGCTCCCAGCGTCGCGTCGCACTGATAGTTAGGCTGGCCCTCGCTCCTAATAAAGTCCCTCCAAAATAGGAGCGGATATTTCGCTCCAACCATCAGTAATCCGCCCACAGTTCACCGCCTAAGCTCCGCCCAGCCACCGCTCCGCCGCCTCCACCCCCGCGCCCATCGGCGCCTCGTACCCTTCGCTGGGCAATATCAGCTCCAGCGCCGAAAGCAGCGATAGCACGTTCTCCGCCTGGCTCGCCTCCCCCATCAGTCCCACTCGCCACGCCTTCCCCGCCAACTGGCCCAGCCCCCTGGAAATCTCTATCCCGTACTCCTCCACCAGACGCGCCCTCACCCGCTGCTCGTCCACCCCCTCCGGCGCCATGACCGGCGTGATCTGCGGCAACCGGTACGCTGGCTCCGAAATAATCTCCAGCCCCATCGCCTCTAGCCCTGCCCACAGCGCCGCCGCATTCCTACGGTGCCGCTCGTACCGTTCCTCCAACCCCTCCTCCAGCACCACCCGCAGCCCCTCGTACAGCGCGTAAAACATAGACGCCGGGATTGTGTGATGGTACGTTCGCGCCGGTCCCCAGTACTTGGCTATCAGCGATAGGTCCAGGTACCACGTGTGCGGCGGCTGCCTCCTATTTCCTATCGCCTCCATCGCCTTCGCGCTCACCGCCACCGGCGCCAGCCCCGGCGGGCAGCTCAGACACTTCTGCGACGCGCTGAAACAATAGTCCATCCCGTTCCCCTCGAACCCCACCTCGCTGCCCCCCAGCGACGTTACCGCGTCCACCAGCAGCAGCGCCTCATGCTCCTTCGCCAGCCGCGTCACCTCGTCCAGCGGCTGCGCGATCCCCGTCGACGTCTCCGCCTGCACCACCCCCACCAGCTTCACCGACCGGTGCTTCCCCAACTCCTTGGCCAGCGCCTCCGGGTCCAACGGCCGCCCCCACTCCCCCTCCACCAGGTGCACCTTTGCTCCCTGCCGCCTCGCCACCTCCACCAGCCGGTCGCCGAAGAACCCAATCGTCCCCACCACCACCGTATCCCCAGGCTCCACCAGGCTCGCCACCCCCGCCTCAATCCCACCGGACCCCGTCGCTGGCAGCGCCATCGTCAGCGCCTCCCCGCTCTGGAACACCTCCCCCAGCATCGATGCTATTCCGTCCACTACAGGAAAGAACGCTGATTCCGCGTACCCTATCACCGGCGTGGCCAGCGCGCTCACAACCCTGGGGTGAACATTCGTCGGCCCGGTGCTGAGGAGCTTCCGAGGCGAAATACTAAGCTCCGGATACCTTCCTGCTACCATTTCACCTTCCGAATGCCCCCCTTGTTCCTCGCCGTACCCTTTGAATAACCACCGGGCCGAGGCTGGCCGAAAGGCTATCAGCCACCCTATAACCTGTCAAGAAACCCCCTCTCCATCCCCTCGAATATCGCCCTTCGTCCCTCCCATTCCCGCTCATCCTGAGGCCCTCGAAGGACGAGCCCATACCGCATTCCGTCCCACACCATGGCATTCTGAGTCCGCCCGTGAAGATCGAAGAATCTGGGTGTGGGGGGAGAGCATATCCAACCCTGGCGCCCACTATCGCTGTTCCAGCTCAGGTTACTCACAAGCTCTGTGGCCCTCGCAGGAGAGCGGGAAACACCAACCCCACAGGAAGGTGCAGGGAACCTGGGTGGTGGCTGCCGGGAGTCCGAGGATGTCCCTCAGAACCTAAAACAAAAGCTTCCCTCCCCAACAACCCTCCCACCCGTTTCGAAACTGCGCCCCAGAGTGGCATAATGCCCACCGGAGAATGAATCAATGCACCCACCACCTCACCGGCGTACCCTTGCTCACCTCCTCCGAAACCTCGGCGCCCCCGTGCCGCTCCCCAGGAAGCTCTTCCTCGTCACTCGAAACAGCTTCCTCAAAGCCTGGCACCTCCGCGGCTGCTGCGGCCACCCCGGAGATCCCGGCTGTTGAGCCTCGCCAGACTCGACGCCCGGGCCGGGCGACAAGGATTAACCTCGCGCCGCGCACCTGCCCCATCCGTTCCGCATCTAAACACACCGCCTAAACCCATGAATTCTCCAACGTCAACAGAATATTGAAATCAGCCGCCCGAATACCAAAACTCGCCGGCCCTCTAATGGCGATGGCCCTCCTGCTCCTCGCCCTCTCCGCCTGCGGCGGCGACGCGCCCAGCCCCACGCCTCCCCCATACAACTCCTTCATCGGCGCCCGGGAGCTCACCGTTGGCGAGAACCGCTTCTCCTTCGCCATCGCCTCCCTGGACGGCCGCGTCGTCGAGAACGCCACCGTCCAACTCCAGTTCTATAGCCACCAGGGTGAATCCCGCACCTCCGAGTTCGCCGGCCCCGCGGCCTACCGTCAGGCTAAGGGTGTCACGCCCCACGTCCATCAGGACGGCGAGCTCCACGAGCACATGGACGTCCGCGGCATCTATGTTGTCGACGCTGCCTCCTTCGATGCCCCCGGCATTTGGTCCGCCTCCTTCACCGCCACCTCATCCCAGGGCGAATCACTCCACGTGGCCGACCTCGCCTTTAACGTAATAGACGCTTCAAATGTCCCCAACGTCGGCGACCCGGTCCCCGCTACCCAGAACCCCACCGTTCGCGACGTGGCCCACATCCAGGAGATATGTACCCATAGCCCCCCGGACGATATGCACCAGCTTTCTGTGGCCCAGGCCCTGGAGCAGCACAAGCCCTTCGTCGTCGTCTGGAGCACCCCCCTCTTCTGCGTCAGCGCCACGTGCGGCCCCGTCACCGACGTTGTAATCTCTCTCGAAGATAGCTACCGCTCCCGCGTCAACTTTCTCCACATCGAGCCCTGGGACCTGGAGTTGGCCCGAAACGAGGGCAGGCTGGTTCCCAGCGGCCCAGCCCTTGAGTGGGGTCTCCCCACCGAGCCCTGGGTCTTCGTCGTCGACGCCCAGGGCCGCGTCGCCGCCCGCTTCGAAGCCCTCGTGGCCGGGGAAGAGGTCCGCGCCGCCTTGGACCGCCTCCTCTCCTCCTGACCTCCGTGGCCCTCCGCCAGCGCCACGGCTATAATGCGGGCGGCCACCCCATCCCCGCCGCCTCAGGAGGCCCGCCATAAAAGCCATAGACATGCACGTCCACGTCCCCCGGCAGCCCGGCCTGCAACCCGTCGAGGTCGAAGCCCACCTCCGCAGCTACTTCCGCGTCAAGGACCCGCCCGAGGACGCCGCCGAGATGGCCCGCCGCTACAAAGAATGGGACATCTTCGGCCTCATCTTCTCCGTCGATACCCAGATAACCACCGCCGAGCCCCCTGATTCCAACGACTACGTCTCCGGAATCGTCAAGACCTACCCAGACCAGTTCATCGGCTTCGCCACCGTGGACCCCTGGAAAGGAAAGTCCGCCGTCCTGGAGCTGGAGCGCTCCGTGACAGAGCTTGGCCTTCGCGGCCTCAAGCTCCACCCCATCCACCAGGCCTTCTTCCCCAACGATCCCCACTTCTATCCCCTCTACCGGAAATGCATGGAGCTGGGCGTCCCCGTCCTCTTCCACTCCGGCTTCGCCGCCGCCGGCGCGGGCCACCCCGGCGGCGCTGGCTTCAAGCTAAAGTACAGCGCCCCCATCCCCGGCATCGACGACGTCGCCGCCGACTTTCCGGACCTCACCATCATCATGGCTCATCCCGCCTGGCCCTGGATCGAAGAGCAGATCGCCGTGACCCTTCACAAGGCCAACGTCTACCTGGACCTCTCTGGCTGGAGCCCCCGCTTCATCCCCGAACCCCTCATCCGCGAGGCCGATACCCGCCTCCGCGACAAGGTACTCTTCGGCTCAGACTTCCCCTACCTTCCCCCGGACCGCTGGCTCAACGAATTCGACGCTCTCCCCATCCGTGACGAAGTCCGCCCCAAAATCCTCCTGGAAAACGCCCGCCGCATCCTCAAACTTAGCTCCTGACAAAACAGGAGAGTGCAGGGAACCCAGGTGGTGGCTCCCGGGCGTCTGAGGGTGTTCCTCAGAAACCCTCCTCTACTGCGCTATCCACCCACCATCAATCACCAACTCCGCCCCCGTCACATACGACGCCTCGTCCGAGGCCAGGTACAACACCCCACAGGCCACCTCCTCCGCCGTGCCCATCCGGCCCAATGGCACCTTGGCGTTCATCTGCGCCGCATATCCAGCGTCCTTCCGCCGCTCCTCGTTCATCGGCGTTCGGATCGGCCCCGGATGCACCGAGTTGCACCGTATCCCCTCTCCGGCGTACTGCACCGCTATCGACTTGGTCAGAATCCGCACCGACCCCTTCGAAGCATGGTACGCGGGGTGCGTCACATCCGAGCCCACGATTCCCATCTGGGACGAGATATTGATGATGGACCCGCCCCCTGCCTTTCGCATCGCCGGGATTGCCGCCATGCAGCCCAGGTACACCCCGGTGGAATTCACCTCCATGATCTCTTCCCACGCCGCCCTGGAGAGGTCTCCCAGCCGCCTGTGCCCGCTGACTCCCGCGTTGTTCACCAACACGTCCAGCTTCCCAAACCGGCTCACCGCCGCCTCCACTGCTCCTTCCCACTCCTCCTCAAGGGTCACGTCCAGCCTCACAAAAAGCGCCTCGCCGCCTACCTCGTTGATAGCCGCTTCAACTTGACGCCCCTCCTTCTCCAGAACGTCGCCTATGACCACCTTCGCCCCTTCAGTAGCGAAGAGCCTCGCCTCTGCCGCGCCCATTCCTCTGGCGCCCCCGCTGATCAGCGCCACCTTGCCTGCTAACCTCATACCTTCCTCCTAGCCTGGTACCTCCCGGGGTGGTTCCAGATGCACGTCCAGCACTCGTTCGCACCACCGCGCCACCGAAAGCAGCCGCTCCTCGGCGAACGCGGTAGCTGCCAGTTGAATCCCCAACGGTAACCCCGAAGACTCCCCCAGCCCCGAAGGCACCGTTATGGTCGGAAGCCCAGTCGAAGTCCACGGGCTCTGGAAAACCGGGTCCCCGGTGGTGCTCAGGTCCTTGGGCGCTGCGCTCGGCGTGGTGGGAGTCAGCAGCGCGTCCCATTGCGACGCCAGCGCGTTCATCTCCCGCCGGTGCAGCCGTCTAAGCCGCTGCGCCTGCACGTAATACGTCCCCGGTATCAAAAACCCGGTCTCAATATAGCGGCGTAGCCTCGGCGAATAATCCCACGCTCGGCTCTGAAACATCTCTTCGTGATAGCTGGAAACCTCCACGTTCGTCACCGTTTGGTGGGCCTGGTATATCGTGTCGAAGCTGGGCGGTAGCTGTACTTCCTCTATCACGGCCCCTGCCTGCGCCAGCTTCTCCGCCGCCTCCTCCGTGTGCCTTCTCACCTCTTCGTCCGCTTTATCGAGGAAGAATCCTCGGATTAGCCCAATCCGTGGCGCGCCGTCAAACTGGTCCATGGCGCGGCTGTAATCGGGCACCGGCTCGTCGGCGGAACCCGCGTCCCGAGGGTCGTACCCCGCCAGCGCTTGCAGCATCAGCGCCGCGTCCGTCACGCTGTTCACCATCGGCCCTATGGTGTCCATCGACCACGCCGCGGGTATCACCCCGTAGACGCTGATCCTCCCGAACGTCGGCTTCAGCCCCACAATCCCGTTGTACGCCGAAGGCCGGACCAACGAACCGCCGGTTTGCGACCCCATGCCGGCCGGACACATCCGGTCCGCCACCGCCACCGCCGAGCCGCTGCTGGACCCTCCCGGCGTTCGCGCCCTGTTCCACGGGTTCACCGTTGGTGGCGGGCCCGCCATGCTGGCGAATTCCACCGTCACCGTTTTGCCCAGGATGATCGCCCCCGCCGCCTTCAGCCTCTCCACAGATGTGGCGTCGTACCCCGGCACGAAGTCCGCCAGCAACTTGGATCCCGCCGTGGTCCTCAGCCCCGCCGTGTAGAAGATATCCTTGATGCCCACCGGAATGCCGTGCAAGGGACCCCGGGGTCCGCTGGTCTCCAGCTCCCGGTCCAGCAGGTCCGCCGCCTCCCGCGCCCCCTCCCGGTCCACCGTCACCCAGGCCTTAAGCTCCGCCTCCCGCTCGTCTATCCGCGATAGACTGGCCTCCACCAGTTGCGTCGGTGTCAGCCTCCCCTCCGCCACCTGCGTCGATGCTTCAGCAATCGTCAGCTTGTGGACCTCGTCCGTCATAGCTCACCATTCCTCGCCTCAAAATTACCCCAGCCTGCTTCCTCTGCGGCCCAAACAGGAGAGTGCAGGGAACCTAGGTTCCCTGCCGGGAGTCTGAGGGTGTCCCTCAGAGAAACGTTTTAAAAACCTTCCTGGGCGGGATGGTGGGAACCACCAACCTTTGAGGCGCAGTCCTGTGCAATAGCAACACCCACCGCCATGGCAAACCTACTCCTCCAACCCGCTCATCCTGAGCTTGTCGAAGGGGAGGACGAGCCCATACCGCATTCCGCCCCCCGCCATGTCATTCTGAGTCCGCCCGTGAAGATCGAAGAATCTGGGTGTGGGGAGAGAACATCCAACCCTCGCATCCTCTTTCGCTGTGCCAGCCGACTTCCATTGCAGCCCAAACAGGAGGGTGTAGGGGACCCGGGTGGTGGCTGCCGGGAGTCTGAGGGTGTCCCTCAGAAAAACGTTCTGAAAACCATCCTGGGCGGGACGGTGGGAACCACCAACCCATGATTCGCAGTCCCTCTCTACACCTCCAGCCCGCTCATCCTGAGACCCTATGAGTTTTTGGCTTCGTCGGCTTTTTCAGCGTCTCATTTCCCCGCGTTGAGCTTCCAAAGGAGTCATGTCGTTGCCTCGAAAATAGAGCCTCCAGCCTTTTATAATGACCTTTTCGGGGAGAGTCCAGAGAGGGCGTACCCTCTCTGCCGGGAGCCTGAGGGTGTCCCACAGAAAATCGATCTAAAAACCTTCCGGGGCGGGACGGTGGGAACCACCAACCTTTGAGGCGCAGTCCTGTGCAATAGAAACACCCACCGCCATGGCAACCCTACACCTCCAACCCGTTCAGCCTGAGCTTGTAGAAGGGGAGGACGAGCCCATACCGCATTCCGCCCCCCGCCATGTCATTCTGAGTCCGCCCGTGAAGATCGAAGAATCTGGGTGTGGGGGGAGAGCACATCCAACCCTCGCATCCTCTTTCGCTGTGCCAGCGGCTTCCATTGCAGCCCAAACAGGAGGGTGTGGGGACCCGGGTGGTGGCTGCCGAGAGTCTGAGGGTGTCCCTCAGGAATTAAAACCTTCCTGGGCGGGATGGTGGGAACCACCAACCTTTGAGGCGCAGCCCTGTGCAATAGCAACACCCTCCCGGTGGGTTTTGTGCCACGAGAATCCGCATCCTGAGGCCAAGTTTATCCTGAGCTTGTCGAAGGGAGAGTCGAGCCCATACCGCTTCCACCTCCCTTCCCTCTATCCCGCCCCGGTCACTTCAACAATCGCCCCGGACACAAAGCTCGCGTCGTCCGACGCCAAAAACGCCACCACCTTCGCAATCTCCTCCGGACGCCCCGGCCTCCCCATCGGCACCCTTGCCCACATATCCTTCTGCTCCTGCTCCGAAAGCTCCCCGTACCGCCGTGCCACCCTGGCCTCCGCCTCCGTCAGAATAAACCCCGGCATTATCGCGTTCACATTGATGCCCCACGGCGCCAGGTCCTTCGCCAGTTGCTTCGTGAACCCGTCTATCCCTGCCTTCGCCCCCGCGTACGGCAGCCTCGCCGCGGACGTCCCCCTCGGCCCGAACGTCCCCTTCGCCGACCCAGACGAGAAGTTGACTATTTTTCCGTACCCCATCTCCTTCATGTGCGGCGTCGCCGCCCGGCAGCACAGGAACGCGCTCTTCAGGTTGCTGTCAATTATGAAGTCCCACAGATCGTCGTCCACCTCTTCAATCTGGTCTATCCCAATATTTCCGCTCCCACCCGCGTTATTCACCAGTATGTCGATCTTGCCGAAAGCCTCCACGGCCCGCTGCACCATCTCGTTCACCTGAGTCGACGCCGTCAGGTCCGCCCCGAACGCCACCGCCTCCCCGCCTTCCTCACGGATCTGCGCCGCCACAGACTCCACCTTCTCCGCCTGCACGTCGCACACCAGCACCTTGGCGCCCTTACTCACCAGCTCCCTCGCTATCGCCCCTCCTATCCCCTGCGCCGCCCCAGTGACAATCGCCGCTTTCCCTTCGAATTCCATCTGCCTGCCTCCCTATCCTCTTACCGTTAGCTTTCCTGCCGAATATCCCCCGTCCACGTAGATCACCTGCCCCGAAATGTATTCTGCCATAGGCGACGCCAGAAACAGCACCGCGTTAGCAATCTCGGACGGCTGCGCCGTCCTTCCCAACGCCACCTGCGCCAGGAAGTTGGCCCGGTATTCGTGCGACGTATCTAGATTCGCCGGCGTCTCCGTCAGCCCTGGTCCCACCGAGTTCACCGTTATCCCGTATGGCCCCAGCTCCATTGCCAGCACCTTCGTTAGCTGCACCACCCCCGCCTTTGCCGCGCAGTAAGCGCCTCCCTCGTACCGCGCGTTCGCCGCCGCCGTCGACGCTATGTTTACTATGCGGCCCCCCTTCCCTTGCTGGATCATCGCCCTTCCTGCCGCCTTGGAGCATAGAAACTGCCCCTTCAGGTTCACGTCCAGCACCCGGTCCCAGTCCTCCTCCGTCATATCCACAATCCGGCTGTTAAACCCGAAGCCCGCGTTGTTCACCAGTATGTCCACCCCCCCAAACGCCTCCTCCGCCGCCTTCACCAGCGCCGAAACCTGTCCGCTGTCAGACACGTCCGTCCGCACCGCCTGGCTCTTCCCGCCGTGCTCCTTGATCTCATCCGCCGTCTTCTGGCCCGACTCCCCATTCACATCCCCAACCGTCACCGCCGCGCCGTGCGATGCCAGCGTGTGCGCCACCTCCCTCCCAATCCCGGACCCCGCGCCGGTAACAATGGCTGACTTTCCGCTCAGGTCCAATTCCATATCACTTCCCTCGAAAATCGAAACTTCGTCCCTTGAACAACGCCTGAAGAAGGAGAGTCCAGAGGGGAAACCGCCTCTGGCGTGACTCTGAGGGTGCCCCTCAGAAATAAGCTTTTAAAAACCGTCTGGGGCGGGTGGGTGGGCGTCACCGACCTATGATTTGCAACCCTTTGTGGTAGCAACACCCAACGCCATCAATGATTCCCCCAATTCATGCGTTGCTCAGAACCGCGCCTATCGTAGCAAAGGCGCCGTTCCCGTGCCACATCACCGCCCAGCCTCAGTTCAATCCAACCCTACCTCCATCCTCTGCCCCACAGAAGGGTGCAGAGTACCGCGGTTCCCTGCTGGTTCGCCTGTAAGTCTGTGACTTTTTTACTTCTTCCGCACTTTCATCGCCACTTTATCGCATGTCTAGCGTCGAAATTACTCATGTCATTCCTGTGAAAATAGGACCGTCCGTACTCTACCTGCGCCTACCAAGAGGGAGTCCAGAGCGGGCCATCAGAAAGCCGTTTCTTAAACCATCCGGGGCGGGACGGCGGGAACCACCAACCCGTGATTCGCCACCCTCTCTGCGCCTCCAACCCGCTCATCCTGAGGCCCTCGAAGGACGAGCCCATACCGCATTCCGCCCTCCACCATGTCATTCTGAGTCCGCCCATGAGGATCGAAGAATCTGGGTGTGGTGGGAGAGCACACCCAACCCTCGCGCCCTCTAACGCTGTACCAGCCCAATTTACTCACACGCTCTGTGGCGGATAAGGGTGTCCATCAGGGCTTCAATAAAACCATCCGGGGCGGGACGGCGGGAACCACCAACCCGTGATTCGCCACCCTCTCTGCGCCTCCAACCCGCTCATCCTGAGGCCCTCGAAGGACGAGCCCATACCGCATTCCGCCCCCCACCATGTCATTCTGAGTCCGCCCGTGAGGATCGAAGAATCTGGGTGTGGTGGGAGAGCACACCCAACCCTCGCGCCCTCAATCGCGCTGTACCAGCCCAATTTACTCACACGCTCTATGGCGGATAAGGGTGTCCCTCAGGACTTCAATAAAACCTTCTGTGGTGGGACGGCGGGAACCACCAACCCGTGATTCGCCACCCTCTGTAGTGGCCATACCCATCGCCATGGCTGACTGCCCTGGAAAACAGCCCCCGGCTTTCTCCCAACGCTAACACCACAGAGAGCGCAGAGGACCTTGGTTCCCTCCTAGCGGGTCAGAGGGAACCCCCAGAGCTCCCTTCCCTGATCCACCGCGCCACCCGCTCGCCTATCATGATCGTCGTCGCATTCGGGTTCGCCCTCACGTGCGTCGGGAACACCGAGGCGTCCGCCACCCGTAGCCCCTCGACGCCGTGTACCCGGCAGTACTGGTCCACCACCGCCATCGAGTCGCCCGCCGGACCCATCTTGCAAGTCCGCGCCACGTGCGGCGCCGAAATCACGTTGCTTCGGCACCACTGGTCCAACGCCCCGTCCTCCGCCAGCTCCTCGTCCAACGGCCCAACTCGCTCCAAGAACACCCCGGCGTACGCCCCTTCCGCCCCTATCCGCGCCGCCAGCCTCACCCCTTCCCTCATCCGCTCCACGTCCCGCCTCTCGTCCAGAAACCGGAAGTCAATGTTCGGCGCTTCCCTCGCGTCCGTTGATGCCAGCGTAATCCGGCCCGTCCCTGCCGGCCGCTCCAGAATCACGTGAAACCGGGTGTAGTATTCACCATCCACCAGGTAATTCGGGTACGGGCTAATGTACATGTCGTTAAACATCTCAGACCCCGCCGATGTGTACCGCAGCCCTACTTGACTCGGCGCACCTTTCTCGCCCAGCCCGGCCCGGTGCTTGAACCATACCGGTATCAGCGGATGGTCCTGCAAGTTCTCCCCCACCCCGGGCAGGTGCTGCACCAGTGGAATACCCATCTCCCGCAAGTGCTCTTGCGGCCCCACGCCGGACCTCATCAGCACCGCCGGCGAAACTATCGCCCCGCAGCTCAGCACCACCTCCCCCGCCTCCAGCTCGTACACCTCGCCCCCGCTCTCCACCTCCACCCCCACCGCCCGTTTCCCCTCGAAAAGAATGCGCCGCGCCAGCACGTTACCCCTCACCGTCAGGTTCAGCCGGTGCCGGTTCGGGTTCAGGTACGCTATGCTGGTGCTGATTCGCGTTCCCCCCAGGCTATTCAGCGGCCGCGGTCCCACCCCCGTGGTATCTGGCAGGTTCATATCCGGGGTCTCCTGGAATCCCGCCGAAACACACGCCTCCGTAAACGCCCGCATGCTGGCTTCCAGCTCCTCCCGTTTCACCCGTTGGATCGGGATAGGGCCGCTCTTTCCATGAAAGTCGCCCCCGTAGTCCAGGTCCGTCTCCATCCCCAGGAACACCGGCAGCACCTGCTGGTACGACCACTCGCTATTGCCCAGCGACACCCACTCTTCGAAGTCCTGGTGCAGCCCCCGGATAAACACCGTGCCGTTCACCGCGCTGCCTCCTCCGCTCACCTTGCCTCCCATAACCTCCACCGGCTGGTCCTGGTGCTCGTTGGCCCGCGCATTCCACCGCCACACATGCTCCCCCAGCGATACCCTAATTACGTCGTTCCCGTCCTTCACATCCTCAGGAATGTCGTCGAACTCCGGGTAGTCCGGCCCCGCCTCCAGCAGCAGCACCGAACGCTCTCCGTCCTCTGACAATCTCCCCGCCACCGTCGCTCCGCCGGACCCTCCGCCTATCACAATAACGTCATAACGCATGCCAACCTCCAATTACAATTCTCGCCCTTAGGAATGGGGCCTCCTCCGCGCAATTAGCTCCAGTCCCACAGGAGAGTGCAGGGGACCTGGGTGGTGCTGCCGGGAGTCTGAGGGTGTCCCTCAGAACTAAATATAAAACCTTCCTGAGCGGGATGGTGGGAACCACCAACCTTCAACTCGCAGTCCTCCGCCCCAGCCCAGCCCATCTCCACCGCATCCCCCGCCATCGCCCCGGCGTCGCCACAGCCTATGGTATCGAGACCAGCGGGTCGAACCCTTCCGGCAGCGGTATCTCCAGCGCCGCTATCGCCAGCGCCAGTGATACGTAATAGTTAATCATCAGCGTCAGGTCCACCACCCCCGCGTCACCCAGCCTCGTCCGCACCGCCTCAAACGTCTCGTCCTCCACCTTGTGCTCCTTCAGCATCTGCCACGCGTACCCCACTATCGCCGCCTCCTCGGAAAAGCCCTCCCCCGGCAACCTCCCCTCTCGAATCGCCTCAATCACCCCTTCCGCCACCCCCGCGTCCCGCGCCAGCGGCTCGTGGGCGCTCCACACGTACTCGCTCTCCACCGCCTTCGCACCCGCCAGAATCCCCACCTCCCTCAGCCTCCGTTCCACCGGCGAAAGCGCCCTCAGATAATGCCCCAGGTGCGCAAACCGCCCCGCGCCCTCCGGGCTGTGCAGCAGCGTCTTATAGTTGTTTACTATGTACCCCCTGGTCTGGACAATCTCGTCGTAAACCCGCCGCCCCTCCTCCGATAGCTCCTCTCGTTCCAGGGCTCGCAACCTGACCATACCGCTCCTTTTCACTTCGTACGAATACCCATCCCTACCGCAAATCGACGGGCGACGGCTATCATAATTGCCCCCCAACATCCCGTCAAACCCATCCCGCCGCGACTCCCTTCTCCTCCTCATAGACCCTCCTACTCGCAAACCAACCCCCTGCCATCGCAATGCCAGCGCGCCGAATATTGACGCTTATACCTCCCTTTCCCGCTCATCCTGAGGCCCTCGAAGGAGAGCGGGAATCACCAACCTATGATTCGCAGCCCTTCGTGGTGTCCAAACCTAGCTTCCTGTGGCTGAGTCCCGTCAAAACCAGACCGGCACCCTGCCAAAAAGACCCTGATGCATAATCACCTCCCGCCCAAGAATCCTCTCCCCCTATCTGCCCGGTTGCACAAGATGGGGTGCGCCTGCCCTCCGAGTGCGCACATTCCCTCCGCTACCCTCCTACCCCGCACTCCGTATCCAATCCAACCCAATGGGAGCCCAGGCCCCACCCATCCCCACCTTGACTACTCCGCCCCCAACGCATACCTTCTAATCCGGTACCGGACCGCCCCAACCACCCCGCATCTGAGGTGATCAAATGGCTGCTCCCCACGTCCCGCTGGTCAAAGAGGTCGGCCGCGTTCCGTCCTCCCAACTGCCCCTTGACTCCCAGCAGCAGAAGCGCTTCCAGGGCCTCATGGAACAAATCGTCATGGTGGACGTCCACCAGCACCCCTTCGTCTTCCCAGAGGACCTGGACCTCTTCTCCGAATACCTGCGCGACGGCGACTTCCGCTGGGGCTACGAGGCCATGCGCTACGGCGGCTTTAGCGGCGTCGCCACCGCCAACGTCCTCGCCTGCCTCCTCAACAGCCATGACGTCTCCTTCATCCGCTTCGATGACCTCGTCGCCGAGCTCAACCAGATGATGTCGGATCTCGCCCTCCACCGTGACATCGCCACCAAGGTCGGCAACGCTGATCAGATCGTCGCCGCCAAGGCAGACGGCAAGCTGGGCATCTTTCCCACCGTCGAACACTTGGCCATCGGCAACCGTATCGAGCGCGTCGACCTCCTCTACAACCTCGGCGTCCGCCTCGCCGGCCTCACCTACAACCGTAAAAACTACGTCGGCGACGGCCTCAACGAGCGCAACGACGGCGGCCTCAGCGAGTTCGGCATCGAAGTCCTCCACCGCATGAACGACCTTGGCATGGCCGCGGACCTCTCCCACGCCTCCTTCCGCACCGCCATGGACGCCATCGAGTTATCCAAGGCCCCCGTCATCTTCAGCCACAACCAGGCCTACACCCTCCGCCAGACCCGACGCTCCCGCAAGGACGAGGAGTTAAAGGCCTGCGTAGAAAACGGCGGTCTCGTCGCCATCACCGCCGTCCCCAACTCCCTCAGCGACGACCCTGAGCAGGACATCGAGTGCGTCCTGGACCACTACGACTACATGGTCAAGCTGGTGGGCGTCGACAGCGTCGCCATCGGCTCCGACACCACCATCGGCGACCACGTCGGCTTCCACAAGAAGATGATGTCCCGTGACGCCCCCGCTAACCTGCCCGCCGCCTACCTCAACGGCCTCGAGTCCCCCGCCGATGGCAAGAACATCATCCGTGGCCTCATAACCCGTGGCTACTCTGACGAGGACGTCACAAAAGTCGCCGGCGGCAACGCCCTGGCCTACTTCCGCCGCGTCATGACCTAGCCGCCCAAGGCAGGCAGCGTCGATTCCACCTCCGGCTCCGGCCGTACCTCGAACGCCGCCATCGCCAGCCCCATGCTGGCGTAGTAACCCACCAGCAGCGACAGGTCCACCACCCCTCCGTCGCCCAGCACCCCTTGCGCCCGCCGGAACACCTCCTCCGATACCCGGTGCTCCCGAAGAAGCTGGAACGCGAACTCCGCCACCGTCTGCTCTTCCAGACTCCCCTCCACCGGCACGCGCCCCTCTCCCAACGAGTCAATCACCTCCCGGCTTACCCCGTCATTGGGCGCCAGCAGCGCGTGGAGCGTCCACACCCAGTGGCTGTCCACCGAACGCGCCGTGGCCAGGATCGCCACCTGCCTCAGCCGAGGCGGCACCGAACATCGAAACCTCAGGTACTCTCCCAGCTCCGAAAACCGCTTCGCTGCCTCCGGACTGTGCAGCAGCGTCCGATAATTGTCCTTCACCTCGTAGCCCCGGGTCCCCACATACCAGTCCCACACCTCCCTTCCCTGGGCAGTAAGCTCCCTCCGCTCCAACGGCCTCAACCGCGCCATCGCCTCCCCCTTTCCAGCCACTACATCGAATTCCCGGGCGCCCGGCATCATACCACGCCCCCCCTCACCAACCCCCAATTCGCAACCCTCTGTCATGGCTCGAAGTCCGCCCGCTCACTACCATCTCATTCCTATGAAAATAGCACCGTCCCTATTCCACCTGCGACAAGCAAGTGGGAGTGCAGAGGGGGTCTCCCCCTTCTGCCGGGAGTTTGAGGGTGTCCCTCAGAATTTCGTTTTTTAAACCCTCCGGGGCGGGACGGCGGGAACCACCAACCCATGATTTGTAGCCCGCCGCCATCGCTCTAAGTCCGCTCGTTCACTATCATCTCTTTCCTACTGAAATAGCACCGTCCCTACTCTACCTGCGGCAAGCAAGTGGGAGTGCAGAGGGGGTCTTCCCCTCCGCCAGGAGTCAGAGGGTGTCCCTCAGAACTTCGTTTTTTAAACCCTTCGGGGCGGGACGGCGGGAACCACCAACCCATGATTTGTAGCCCTTAGGAACAGTCAACCATCGCCCTGGCTGATCGCCACCGAAATAATTCATCCCGAGGACAGGTGGAACCTCTCAACCCCTGATTCGCAACCCTCTGCGGCAGCGGCACCCGTCGCCATGCTCCAACCTACGCTATAATACCGCCCGGCGGCTTTCACCCCATCGCCCACTCTTGGCGGAGGCACCTCAAATGGCTATCCAGCGCACAAATCCCACCGGCATAGCCCCGCCCGGCGGCTACACTCACGTCGTCAAGGCCGGTAACACCGCATACATCGCCGGTCAAGTGGGCCTAAAGCCCGACGGTTCTCTCGCCGGCCCCGACATCGAGTCCCAGGTCGATCAGGTTTACCTGAACCTCCAGACCGCCCTCTCCTCCGTCGACGCCACCTTCGCCGATGTTCACCGCATCAACGTCTTCCTCACCCACCGCGAGGACTGGCTCGCCGCCCGCGCCGCCCGCGACAAATACTTCGGTGACACCCCGCCCGCCAGCACCGTCGTCCTCATCAACGGCTTGGCCGACCCCCGCTTCCGTATCGAAATCGAGCTCACCGCCACCGTCCCCTGAGAGCTTGTGA
This sequence comes from Dehalococcoidia bacterium, assembly GCA_965247585.1. Lineage (GTDB taxonomy): Bacteria > Chloroflexota > Dehalococcoidia > Lucifugimonadales > CBDFHC01. Next base: position 194,248 of record CBDFHC010000005.1, on the reverse strand, counting down.
GTCTTTGACTTTTTCTACGCCCTCTGCGCCAACCTGGTAGCAGTTGAGCTTCCAGGAGAGTCACGCCATTGTTATGCAAATAGCACCGTCCCTGCTCTCCGCACGCCTAACAAGGGGGAGTGCAGAGGGGCTGTGCCCCTCTGCCGGGAGTCTGAGGGTGTCCCTCAGAAAAACTTTTAAAAACCTTTCTGGGCGGGTGGGAGGGAATCACCAACCTGTCATTTGCAGTCCTTTGTGGTAGCCATACCGGCCATCATGGATGATAGCCGCCATTCTATTGTCGTCCGTATTGGTGCGCTGCCAATAGCATGTTAGATTCTGAGTCCGTCCGTGAGGTAAGTTTGTCCTGAGCACGTCGAAGGGGAGCATCTGGGTGTAGTGGGAAAGCACGTCCAACCCTGGCGCCCACTATCGCTGTTCTAGTTCAATTTACTCACAAACCCTGCCCCACTAGCCGCCGTCCGCCGCCGCTACCGTTGTCCGGTTCGTGAATGCCGGCATCACCTCCTCGGCGAACCGCTCCAACTGCTCCAGGATCACGCTCTGCGGCATCCCCACCGGGTGCGCCACGTTCACCCGCTCCAACCCCGGCATCCGCGCTTCCCGGCCCATCAGGTCTTCTATAACCTCCTCCGGCGTCCCGCAAAGAAACGACCCGGAATTCACCGCTCCCTCCATCGAGGGCAGGTCCGCATACGGCGCTCGATTGGGGTCACTCAGGTCCCGTATCTGCTGGTCCGTCATCGGGCTCCCCACCCTCAGCGGCCCAAAGGACTTCAGGTTCTCCTCAAAATACTTGGACGCCTCCCGTATCCCCTGCTCCCGGCTCTCCGACAGATAGAAATGGAAACCTACCGCCAGGTCCTCCCCTAGCTCCGCCTCCCGGCCCGTCCTCCCCAGCGCATCTCGCCACTCCTCTATCACGTTGAAGCGCGCTCCTCCTTCCGAAATTCCCCCGCCAATCAGCCCCTTGATCCCGTGCTTCGCCATGAAATCGAAACCCCTGGGATTCGCGCTGACTATCGGCTGCCAGCACTCCACCGGACGATTCAACGGCCTCGGCACCAGCGTCAGCTCCTTCAGCTCGTAGTCCCTGTACGGCACGTTCGCCGGCAGCGTGTAGTGCTTCCCCCGGTGCGAAAACGCCCGCTCGTTGAACGCCTTAAAGATTATCTCCACCTGCTCTTCGAAAAGCTCCCTGTTCGCTGCCTGGTCCATCACCGGCGCACCGAAAGTCTCCACCTCTCGCGAGTGGTATCCTCTTCCCACGCCGAATGTCAGCCGCCCCCCCGTCAGGTAGTCCACCGTCGCGAAGTCCTCCGCCAGCCGCAGCGGGTGCCACATCGGCGTAACGTTGAACCCGCATCCTATCTTCAACTCCTTGGTCAAATGCGCCAGGTGCACCCCTAGCATCATGATGTTAGGTATGCACTCGAACCCTTCCCGCTGGAAGTGGTGCTCCGCCAGCCACAACGTGTCGTACCCTAGCCCGTCCATCAGGCGCGCCATGGCCGTTGCCTTGTCTGCCGCCGTGGCCAGGTGCTCGTCGGAAAACCACCGGTCGTTCACCGCCGTGCCCCCGTAGCCTACGTCCTCCATGTCCACGTGCCCGGCGTACAGGCTGTCGAACTTGCTTATCATCTCCCCGTCCTTCTTAGCGTCTGTAAGCTCTTGACTCCTTTAGCGCTCTCAGCTCCACCTCGTTGCATACTGACCGTCCGTGTTAGCCCAGTCATCCCGACTCAATCGATTCGCCAACTCTGCGCGCTGACCATCCCCAACAGGCTGATGAAAAATGGGAGTGCAGAGGGGCGAAGCCCCTTTGCCTGGTCTTGCCCCCCCTTAATCGTCGTCCGCCGCCACCGGCGTCTTCGCCTGCTTCGCGAACGCCGGCATCACCTCCTTAGCGAACCACTCTAGCTGCTCCAGGATCACCGCCTGCGGCGTCCCCACCGGATGGCTCACGCTGACCCGGTCCAGCCCCGGGTACTTGTCCTCCACTGCCTTCAACGCCTCAATGATCTGCTCCGGCGGCCCGCACAGTACCCCGCCGGCTTTCACCGCATCCTCAATTCGGGGCAGGTCCGCCGTCGGCGCCCGCTTCGGGTCGGACATCGCGCTTATCTGCTCCTCGCTCAGCGACCGCACCAGCCGCAGCGGCCCGAACATCTTCAGGTTCTCCTCAAAATATCCCGCCGCCTCCTTCATCGCTTGCTCCTGCGTCTCCGCCATGTACAAGTGGTACCCAATCGCCAACCCCTCCCCCAGCTCCGTCTCCCGTCCCGCCGCCGCTTGCGCTTCCCGGTACGCCACCACCACCTTCTCCATCGCGCCCCCTTCCGCCACCAATAATCCCCTTTATCCCGTGCTTCGCCATGAACGAAAGTCCCCGAGGCGACGCGCTCTGTATCGGCTGCCAGCACTCCACCGGCCGCTTCAACGGCCTCGGCACCAGCGTCAGCTCCTTCAACTCGTAATCCCTATACGGCACGTTCGCCGGCAGCGTGTAGTGCTTCCCCCGGTGCGAAAACGACCGCTCGTTGAACGACTTCAGGACTATCTCCACCTGCTCTTCGAAAAGATCGCGGTTCGCCGCTTGGTCCAGCACCGGCGCCCCGAACGTCTCCACCTCCCGCGAGTGGTATCCCCGTCCCACCCCGAAGATCAGCCGCCCCCCCGTCAGGTAGTCCGCCGTCGCGAAGTCCTCCGCCAGCCGCAGCGGGTGCCACATCGGCGCTATGTTGAACGCGCATCCGAAGTTAATCTTCTTCGTCAGATGCGCCAGATGCACCGCCAGCAAGGGAACGTTCGGTATGCACTCATACCCTTCCGGCTGGAAGTGGTGCTCCGCCATCCAGAACGTATTGTACCCAAGCCCGTCCATCAGCCTGGCTATCGCCTCCGTCTTATCGAACGCCGTCGCCAGGTGCTCGTCGCTAAACGAGCGGTCATTCACCGCCGTCCCACCGTACCCCACGTCCTCCATATCCACGTGCCCGGCGAACAGACTGTCAAACTTCGTAATCAACGTTGGCCTCCTCTACCATTTGGCTGCTCCTGCTTCCCCTCATTGTAGTTTCGACGCAACACCTGTCAAACCTCCTCCCGTGGAGGCGGTGGGGAAAAGGGAGTGCAGAGGGGCACTGCCCTTCTGCCGGGAGTCTGAGGGTGTCCCTCAGAAATAGCTTTAAAAACCATTCGGGGCGGGATGGTGGGAACCACCAACCTCCGATTCGCAACCCTCTGTAGTGGCAACACCCATCGCCATAACTGATTCCCCTCAAAACCGGACCGGTTCCCTTTCCACTAAGTAACCCACCCAAGAGGGAGTGCAGAGGGGCACAGCCCCCTGCCGGGAGTCTGAGGGTGTCCCTCAGAAATAGCTTTAAAAACCATTCGGGGCGGGATGGTGGGAACCACCAACCTCCGATTCGCAACCCTCTGTAGTGGCAACACCCATCGCCATAACTGATTCCCCTCAAAACCGGACCGGCTCCCTTTCTACTAAGAAACCCACCCAAGAGGGAGTGCAGAGGGGCACAGCCCCCTGCCGGGAGTCTGAGGGTGTCCCTCAGAAATAGCTTTAAAAACCATTCGGGGCGGGATGGTGGGAACCACCAACCCTTGATTCGCAACCCTTTGAGGTAGTGACACCCATCGCCATAACTGATTCCCCCCAAAACCGGACCGGCTCCCTTTCTACTAAGAAACCCCTCAAAGGGGGAATCATGAGCACCTAACCCCCCTGCTAGAGGGCCTGGGCGGACCCCCCGGAAGACCCCTCCCACGCAAACCTCCACCCAGGCAAGTCCACCCTCCATTCTCCATCCTCCAGCAGCATCGGAACTATCAACCCATTCCGCACCGTCTCCCTCTCCGCCACCTCCTGCTCCTCCCCCACGTCGAACGGTAGAAACGCTAAGGCATGCTCGTCATCCACGTAGCTGGTGGGCGCCACCCCCAGGTCCGTCAGGTCCTCCAGCGGCCAGTACTTCAGCACCGCGCTGCGAAAGTCCTCCATCATCCGCTGGAACATCGGCAACCCCGGGTCATGCGCCGCCAGGTACACCAATTGCAGGTCCACGTCGTTCTGCGTCCCCCAGATCCCCTGCCTCACCCCTCGCGACTCCTTGGAAAGCAGCTCCCAGGCCCGCCTCATATCGTGGTCTCGTATCGCCTGGGCGAACTGCCCCGCCCTATGCCCGCACTCGTCCGGCGCGCTACTCCGGCGTCTCCCCGGTATTCTCACCCGCTCCTCCCCCCGGCGGCCTGCACCCTAGTAGCTCTTCCCAGATATCGGGTCCCGCACCATGCACCGCTCCCCCTCTCCCAACCCCAGCGCATCGCGGCACCTTACCATCGCCCGCAGCGCCTCCGAGGGGCTTCCGTACCCCTCCTCCGCCATAATCCCCATCAGATCCCTGCCCTTATTCGCTATCTCCGGGCAACGGCGGTTGTACACCTCCTCTAGCGTCAGCCAGTCCCCGTAGGGCAGCAGAAAATGCAGCTCGCTAAACCGGCACGCCCAGGTGGTCCACCACAGACTCCCCTGCTCCGGCACCGGGCTCTCCCTCATCCCCCTGTGCGCCCCTTCGAACAGATGCCGCTGAATGTGCTGCCGGTCGAACGGGAACTGCCCCAGCAGCAATTCCAGCGCCGGGTGGTCCACCATCTCCTCCAGGTCCCCGCCCACTCGGGCCTCATCCGAATTCTCGTCGTACCGGGTCCCCCGCGCCGTGGTGGGATACCCTCGGCGCCTCAGCATCACATGCGTCAGCTCGTGCGCTACGTGATAGCTCAAAGCCTCGTCCGGCAGCTTCATCCACCCCGGCAGCACCCCCGGCGACGGCTGGTAAGACTCCGCTCCGAACACCGAACCATGGCCCTGCTCTATCATCCGCACCGGCACCTCAGACTCCACCCCCAACGCCTCCCAAAACTCATCGAACGGCGGCGCCAATATCCTCCCCAGCACCTTCATCGTTGAATTACCACCTCACCTGAAAACCACGCTGCGTCCCGCAATCGCGACCAAGTATACACAATCCCCCGGTCGTTCCCTTGCCAATTCATCTCGGGCAGCCAGGAGTAGCATTACTGACCGATGCACCCTTAAGCAAACGTTCTCTTCTTCTTTTCTAGGACACTTAGAAGGGAGCGGAGAGTCTTCTTCCCCTTGCAGGGAAAGCTAGAGACGGGGTGCTTTAGCTATATATGCAACAGTCAGTATGTACAATGCAACCTGTACCGTCCTGGCCCTCCAACCCGCTCATCCTGAGGCTCTCGAAGGACGAGCCCATACCGAATTCCGCCCCCCACCTTGTCATTCTAAGTCCGCTCGTGAGGATCGAAGAATCTGGATGCGGGGGGAGAGCAAGTCCTACCGCGGCGCCCGCTTCGGATTCCAATCCTAGGTTTTCATGCTCCCTGGTGCCGGACGCCAACATGATAGATTTCGAGTCCGTCCTTTAGGATGTAGGAATCTGGGCGGTCGTGGGTGGGCACCACTAACCTCCGATTCGCGGTCCTTAGTGGTAGTCATGCCCATGCTCATGGCTGATTCCCCTCAATACAGGTCCGTCTCGTCATCTAGGACCCACCAAAGAGGAAGTGCAGAGGGGCGCCGCCCTTCTGCCGGGAGTCTCAGGGTGTCCCTCAGAAAAACGTATTAAAAACCTTCCAGGGCGGAACGGCGGGAACGACCAACCTTCGATTTGCAGTCCATCCGGGTGCCAACAGCCATCGCCACGGCTGATTGCTTGGAAAATGAAACCCATCATCGCCTTGAATGGCCCCTTACTGGGAGTCGAAAAACGGCCTGGGGGACCTCCCCACAAATCCTCTATAATCCCTCCCTCCACACCCCATTCCCCCAGGAGCGCCACCATGACCAACCTAGGCCGCACCGTCGTCCTCGCCCCCGGCGAGGGTAAGGACCTCTCCGCCTTGGGTATCCAGCTCTACCTCAAAGCCGTCAGCGAGGATACCGGAGGCGCTTTCTACCTCATGGAGTACCAGGCGCCCCCGGGCTTCGGCGGTCCTTCCCCCCACACCCATCAGCACATGATCGAGGCATTTTACGTCCTGGAAGGCGAACTCACCGTCCAGGTGGACCAGCGCACCGTCACCGCGGCGCCTGGCGGCTTCGTCCTCATCGGCCAGGGCTCAGTCCACACCTTCTCCAACCTGGGCGATGGCGTCGCCCGGTTCCTCGTCGTCGGCACCCCCGGTGGCTTCGAAAAATACTTTGAGGAGCTTCCCCAGGTCATAGCCCAACACGGCTACCCCCCGCCCCCGGACGTCATCGCCGATCTGGGCGCCCGCTACGACTTCCAGACCGTCTCCCCTCCTACCTAGCCCTCGCCCTTCCGCAGCGGCCCCCCCAACGCCCGCCCCTCCGCCCTATCCATCGGACGGAGTACCCCCGCCGCACCGCAGCGCTCCCACCCCCGCCCTTCCGCAGCGGCCCCACCCCCGCCCTTCCGCAGCGGCCCCACCCCCGCCCACGCCTCCTCCCTCTCCATTCAGCGCTGTACCCCCTCCCTACACCAGCGATCCCATCAACGCCCGCGCCTCCGCCCTATCCATCGGGCGGGGAATCGGCGCCAGTCTCTCCCACGGCACGCAATCCATTATCCGGTCCATGTCCCCCAAAGACGCCCCCATCGGCCTCAGCTTCCTCTGCAGCCCGCAGTTCGCCATCAGCCGGTCTATCCTAAGGCACCCCTCCTCCAGCCCCTTCACCCCCATCGCGCTCCATAGCGCTGGCAGCTTCCCCTCTATCGCCTCCGCGTTCCACTTCAGACATGCGTTAAGCGAAACTCCTACCGCCTCACCGTGCGCCACGCCCCAGAAGATCGTTAGCGGCCGCGAGAACGCGTGGCATATGTTTGGCCGGCTGTTCGTATAGCCCATTCCGGACAGCGTCGCCGCCAGCGCGCATCCCGCCCGCGCCTCCCTCTTCGCCGTTATGCAAGACTCCTCCAGATTGCCCATAAACAGTTCTATCACCTTCAGCGCCAGCGCGTCCGTCGCCGGTTGCGCCTCCCGCGACCAGTACGACTCGAAGGCGCTGGTGAACGCGTCCATCCCCGTCGCCGCCGCCAGGTCCCGCGGCATCGAAAGCGTCAGCTCCGGGTCCACCAGCGCCACCGTGGGAAACATATACTCGTGGTTCACATTGCAGCTCGTCTGCTCTGACATCTGCCACAGCGCCGCGCCAGACGTTACCTCGCTGCTGCTCCCGGACGTCGTCGGCGCCGCTACAAACGGCAACCCTCGCCTGGTCACCTTTCGACGCCCTTCACCGTAGTCCAGTGATGGTCCCTCGTTGGCGGATAACACCGCCACCAGCTTCCCCAGGTCCAGCGCGCTCCCGCCTCCCACCGCCACCACAATCGCCGGTTCCGACCGGTGGCACGCCTCCACCGCTTCGTCCACCATCTCCGGAGATGGGAACGGCAACGCCCCATCGAAGTGCGTCACCTGGTGCCCTTCCAACTGCTCCATCACCCGGCCCAGCACCCCGCCCGCCTTCAGGCTATGCTTCCCAGTCACCAGGAACACCGGCGCCTCGCCGCCTACCGTATCCCCCACCACCTCTCCCAGCCTGCTTAGGCACCCGTTCCCAAATACCACCCTGGTGGGCATGTGAAAATTGAAACCGTCGGCTGGCGAGTTCTGCATCTGTTCTTCCTCTGGCGCCCTCTAAGATAGCTCGGACATCGCTGTCGCCGCGCAATTATAGCAGGCGTCCCGCTCTCCGGTGCCGTTGACCCTGGCTGGCCGCGGGCATAGAATCCCACCATCTTTTCCCGGCTTTGTGCCGAAAGGGGGCCACATGCGAGGCGGTGACGCGGTAGTCAAAGCTCTGGAACTAGAAGGCGTCAAGTACATCTCCGGCTTCTCAGGTGGTGGCCTCGCCCCCCTCTGGCCCGCCCTCCGCCAGTCCTCCTCCATCACCGCCTTCGCCACCCGGCACGAGCAGCACGGCGTCGTCATCGCAGATGGCTACGCCCGCGCCTCCGGTAACGTCGGCGTCGCCATGACGGGCACAGGCCCCGGCGCCACCAACACCCTTACCGGCATCGCAGGAGCCTTCGCGGATAACGTCCCCGTTCTCCTCCTCATGGGACAGCTCCCCCTTAGCAACCTGGGCAAGGAGTATCAGCAGGAGGTCTCCTCCTCCATTTTCGATAGCCTGGTCAAGTGGAAGGGCACCATGGCTAAAGTCGAAGATATCCCCGCCCTGGTTCGACGCGCCTTCACCGCCCTCCGCTCCGGCTCGCCCGGTCCCGTGGTGCTGGAAATGCCCCAGGACGTCCTCACCACCGAAGCCCCTGACGAAAAGCTCGCCTATCGCCCCGTCGGCCCCGGCGCCAAGCCTGCCGCCGATGCCAACGACGTGGACGCCGCCGCTCAGCTCCTGGTCAACGCCCGGTTCCCCGTCTTGAACGTCGGTGGCGGCGTTCTCTCCGCCGGCGCATTTGACGAAGCCAAAGAGCTGGCGGAGCTCCTCTCCATGCCCGTCGCCAGCACCTTGGTGGGTAAGAGCGCCTTCCCTGAAAATCACCCTCTCTCCCTGGGCCTCGGCGTCTACCCCCGCAGCCGTTATGCCACCGGTGCCGCCCTCCACATCAACCGAAAGGCTGACGTCGTCCTCTCCGTCGGCACCTCCCTGAGGCAGCCCCACGCCACTGACGGCCGCCCCATCCCGGAAGGCGTCAAGTTCATTCACATAAACGCAGACCCCGGTGACCTCAACAAGGTCTATCTGGCCGATGTATCCATCCTCGGCGATGCCAAGATCGCCCTCCGTGACCTCATCGATGCCGTCAAGGACCGGATGCGCGGCCCCGGCGGCCTCAAGGAAGAGGTCGTCTCGGACATCCAGCAGGCCAAGTCTAAGTGGCTCGCCGAATGGGCCCCCACCTTCACTGACGCCTCCGTCCCCACCAACGGCTACCGCGTCGTCCAGGAGCTTATGAGCGTCGTCGACCTCGACAATACCATCGCCCTCCACGATGCCGGTGGCAGCCGAGGCTACGTATCCCCCTTCTGGACCGCCACCCAGCCTCGCAGCTACATCGGCATGGGCGGAATGGCCGCCATGGGCTGGTCCATGGGCGCAGCCATCGGCGTCAAGCTGGCCCGCCCGGACCACCTCGTTGTCCACGTCCTCGGCGACTCCTCCTTCGGCATGACCGGCATGGAGCTGGAGACCGCCGTCAGAATGGGCATCCCCACCCTCACAGTAGTTGTAAACAACGGCGGCATCGGTGGCAGCCTCATGGACATGGACTCCCCTGGTTCCCCGCCACCGGAAGTCGTGGAGCTGGGCGGCAACTGGACCAACGTGGCCCACAGCTTGGGCGCTCATAGCCAGCGTGTCGAGCAGCCGTCAGACATCGCCCCCGCCCTCCGAAGTGCCATCCGCGCCACCGAGAACGGGCAGCCCGCCTTGGTGGAAGTCATGATTCGGCCCCTGCCTACTCCGGGCCTCCCTGACGACTGGGGCCTTTAGCGGGCGTCTCCCAGTGCCTCCCGCCGGACTCCAACCCCTTCGGGTGATGGTCACCTTCCACTCCCTCTTCTACACCCCAATCTACGCCACCATGGCCGGTGGTTTCCTCCAGTCCGAAGGCCTCGACGCCTCTTTCCAGACCTGTCCCCCTGAGTACTCCCACGGCGTTAGCGCCCTAAACCAGGGCGTCGTGGACGTCGTCCAGAGCGGCGTCATGCGCGGTATCATCGCCCTGGACTGGGGCGCCGAGTCCGTCCCGCCCCACGTCGCCAAGATCAACTCCCGCGACGGCTTCTTCCTCCTCCGAAGGCCCTCCCAGCAGCCCTTCGAGTGGTCACACCTCTCCGGCGCGAGTCTCATCCCTATCTCCTTCTCCCCCATGCCCTGGGCATCCCTCCAGTTCGCCCTCAAAAACAACGGCGTGGACCCCTCCTCGCTGGCGCTCACCCCCGCCCTCCCCTTGGATCAAGCTATCGCGGCCTTCCGCCGCGGCGACGCCGATTTCATCCACCTTCCTGAGCCCGCCGCCTCTGAGCTGGTCAACTCCGGCGCGGCCCACCTCGCCGCCGCCCTCGGGCCCGTCAACGGCCACATCGCCTACAGCTCCTTCGCCACCACCCACCGCCTCCTCGAACAGCGGCCCGACGCCATTCGCGCCTTCGTCCGCGGGTTCGGCCGCGGCCTCCAGTGGCTCGCCTCCAACAACGCAACCACCGTCGCAGATGCCGTCGCCCCCTTCTTCTCAGACATACCCAGGGACCTCCTTGTCCAGGCCATCGGGCGCTACCAGCAACAAGGCACCTGGTCCCCCGACCCCGCTCTCCGCGAGCCCGAATACCAGCGACAGCAAGACATCCTAATCAGCGCCGGCCTCGTCAAAGAGCGCCAGCCCTACGAAAAAGTCGTCCGCCCAGACTTCACCTAACCCCTTCCCCCCCGATCATCCTGAAAGCCTATGAGAGATTGACCTCTCACCCATGTCAGCGGCACATTTTCGCACGCTGAACGTCCGTATGAGTCATGTCATTCTGAGTCCGTCCGTGAGGATCGAAGAATCTGGGAGTGGGGGGAGAGCACATCCAACCCAGGCGCTCACTATCGCTGTTCAAGCCCAAATTTCTCAGACGCTCTGAGGGTGTCCCTCAGACAAACGCATTAAAAACCTTCCGGGGCGGGATGGCGGGAACCACCAACCAGTGATTCGCAGTCCTCTGCGGAAGCCATCCCCATCATCACGCCGGGTCGCCTCGATAATAGGTTCCGGGCTGCCCCATCAACCCGCTCATCCTGAGGCCCTGGAAGGACGAGCCCATACTGCTCGTCTCCTCAACCCTAGAGCCAGTTCATCCTGCCCTTGCCTAAAGGCCGTCCCTAGAAAATAAATGCTCCTACCACCGGGAGACGCCTAACAAGGGAGAGTGCAGAGAGGCACAGCCCTTCTGCCGGGAGTCTGAGGGCGTCCCTCAGAAAAACGCATTAAAAACCTTCCCCACACCTACGGCACCAACAACAGCTTCCCCGTCGACTCCCGGCTCTCCAACTGCCGGTGCGCCTCCGACGCCTCCGACAGCGGGAACTCACCACCAATCCGTAGCTTCAGCTCCCCAGACGCCAGCCACCCCAGCACGTCGTCCGCTCGCCGCACCAGCGACTCCCGGTCCGCCGTGTACGCCCCCAGCGCTGGCCGCGTGATGAACAGCGACCGGCCACTCAGTATCCCCAGGTCCTGCGGCGGCACCGGACCGCTGGCCGCGCCATACAGCGCCATAACCCCCAGCGGCGCCAGGCACGCCATACTCTTGTCGAACGTCGTCTTCCCCACCGCGTCGTACGCCGCCTGCACACCTTTGCCGCCGGTGGCCTTCATCGTCTCCTCTTTAAAGTCCTGCTCTACATAATTGATAACAACGTCCGCCCCCGCCTCCTTCGCCAGCTTCCCCTTCGCCTCCGTCGAAACCGTCGTTATCACCGTCGCCCCGGCCCGCTTCGCCATCTGGATCACCATCAGCCCTGTGCCCCCCGCACCCGCGTGTACCAGGCACGCGTCCCCCTTCTTCAGCGGGTACGTGCTGAACACCAAGTAGTGCGCCGTCATCCCTTGCAGCAGCGACCCTGCCGCCGCTCGCGCGTCAATCCTGGAAGGCAGCTTAATCAGCCGCCACGCTGGCACCGTCACCTGCTCCGCGTACGTCCCCGTGATCCCGCAGAACCCCACCATGTCTCCCACCGACACCTCGGTCACGCCGTCGCCCAGCGCCGTCACCCGCCCTGCCGCCTCCCGCCCGGGAATCAACGGCAACGGCCCGGGAGACACCCCGGCCCGCGTGTTCACATCCGTGTAATTGACCCCTATCGCCTCCGTCTCCACCAGCGCCTCGCCCGGTCCCGGCGTCGGCGCCGCCACCTCGTCGTACTGCAAAACCTCCGGCCCCCCGAACTTGTGCACAATAGCTGCCTTCATATCTTACCCTCCCTCCTAATCAGTACCAGACCCGGCTAACCTGTACGCCACGTGACCGCCTCGAAAATAGCCTTTCGCCACTCCCATTCTAGCCGCATCTTGCCACACGTTTAGCCTCCGCGTGAGTCATGTCGTTCTGAGCCCGTCCGTGAGGATCGAAGAATCTGGGTGTGGGGGGAGAAAACATATCCCACCTTCGTGCCCACTTCTACCACCAACCTATGATTCGAAACCCTCTCTGGAGGCCATCCGAACCACCATTGCTGAATCTAAAAAGTGTCGAACAGTCTCTCATTTGCTGACACCCATCAAGGGGGGAGTGCAGAGGGACGCAGCCCTTCTGCTGGGAGACTGAGGGTGTCCCTCAGAAATCGTCTTTACAACCATCCGGGGCGGGACGGTGGGAACCACCAACCTGTGATTCGCAATCCTCTGTGGACCATATCCCCATCACCACGCTTGATCCCTAAAGAGAACGCCCTACACGCCCCTTACTCACCCAGCCCGGCAGGAAGGTGTGGCCGAACACCCCCGGGTCCTCCCAATAGGGGGCCAGGGGAAATCCCCCGGCCCCCCTTGCCCTCCCCTACCCGCAGGCCATCGCGTAAATGTGATGGTTCCGCGACATCTTTTCCACCGGCACTTGGCTATTAGTCCAACTCTCTCCCCCGTCGTAGCTGCTGTACACCGGTCCCATTAGCGCGCCGCAGTAAACGTGTGACGGCGCTGCCCGGTCTATGCTCACCTCGAACGTCCGGCTGTCCGGTACCTCCCCCAGGTCCAACTGCTCCCACGTCTCCCAAAGGTCACGCGTCCTGAACAGACCTCCCGCATCCTTTGTCCCCGCGGGCGCTCCTCCCCCTCCCGCCGACGCCGCCAGATACATCGTCCTCGGGTCGTCCGGCGAAACCATTATGTCCCGGCAGTACGACCCGCCCTTGAACTGCTCCGGTATCTGAACGTGCTCCCACCTTTCGCCTCGGTCCCGGCTCACGAACATCCCTATCTGCGCCACAATGAACACCGTCCCTGGTGCCGCAGTGCTCACCTGCACCCCGTGCAAATCCAGGCTGTTATTCCAAACATAGGGGCCATCCGTTAGGCACTTCCAACTCTCTCCACCGTCCCTGCTCCCCAGCAGCCCTCCAACCTCTATCGCCGCGTACATGTCCAGCGGGTCAGATGGGTCTATCGCTATCTCCAGCACCCGCTTCTCTGTTGGCGGCATATACGTCGTGATGTGCGGGAACTGGACCTCTGACGTATTCATCTTCTTCCAGCTCGAGCCCCCGTCCAGCGTCCGGTGTATCTCGCACGGCTCGTATCCCGCGAACACTATGTTAGGGTCCTTCGGGTGGAACGCCAGCGACCACACCCCCACCCCTGGCTTGTCCATCCCCATCGCCTCCCAGTGCCCTCCCCGGTCGTCGCTCCGGTACACCCCGTCCTGCGTCCCGGCGTACACCACGTTCGGCGTCTCCGGATGCACCGCCAGCGCCCTCACCTGCGGGGTCTCCGGCAATCCTTTACTTATATCCGTCCACCCATCCTCTCCATCGGCACGGCGGAACAGCCCGCCGGGCCCCGTGTATTCTCCCTCAGCGGCCAACCCTACGTACAAGTTGGTCCTATGTTTCTCAGCAGCCATTCCACACCTCCAGCAGTTATTTAGGTGGATTCTTCGGCCATCCGGGCGGTTTGTCAAGAACGATCCAAATTCCACCGCCCCTCATCGGCTGGCTACCCCACAACGACTTCCTGCACTTGCGGCTGCGGGCTCCTCAGCATCGCGAACAGCAAAACCCCCGGCAGCGCGCACGCGCCCATCACCATGAACGCCGTCCCGTAGCTCAGCTTATCCGCCATCAGCCCGGACATCAGCGGCCCCACAACCATCCCAACCATGAGCACCGCGTTAGATATCCCCGTTATCATTGCGAAGTACTTCCTCCCGAAGAAGTCTCCTCGAAGCACCGTTGTCAGCGGTGACCGCACCCCCCACGCCGCCCCCTGTACCACCACCGCCAGCACCACCTGCGAGTAGTTGTCCGCCGTCCCCAGCAGGAACAGCGCTCCCGCGTGCCCCAGCAGGCACGCCGCCGCCAGCAGGTTCTTCGGGAAAATATCCGCCAGGTACCCCGCCGAAAACTGCCCCACCATCGATACCGCCGTCATAATCATTATCACGCTGGCCGCCCTGGATCCGGAATACCCCAGATGGTCCTCCATGTACGGCACCAGCAACAGGCTGATTATCGATACCACCATCAGCCCCAGCGCGTGCCCAGAGGACAGCATCCAGAACGCCCGCGTCCTCAACGCTTCCTTCACCGTGAAGTCATACTCCAACGGTGCTCCGCTGTCTCCGGCCGTCTCGCTGGGAGTCGTTGCCCCCTCAACGCCAAGCCCTCCCCCTGGCGTTCTCCGCGCCCCGTCCGGCAGGTACCCGTACGGCTCCGGGTTGTCCCTCATTATCATCGAAATCGGTAACCCCACCAGCGCCACGAACAACCCGGCCCCCAGAGCCGCGTCCTGCCACCCGAATCGGTCTATCGAGAACGCCAGCGCCGGCGAGAACACCAACCCACCTATACTCATCCCCAGCATCGTCATCCCTATCGCCCGCGCCCTCTTCCGCCGGAACCAGTTGTTCAGGCTCACCATCACCGGGTTGAATCCCGCCGTGCTCGCCCCCACCGACACCACGAAAAATGCCAGATAAAACGTCAAGGGCGACTTCACCTGGCTCAGCAACAAGAACCCCAGCGCGAACACCACAAACGCCACCATCATCACCCGTCGCGCCCCGTATCGCTGGATCAGGAACCCCTCCAACGGCCCGAAGAACCCGCTCTCTACCCTCGTCATCGAGTACGCCCCCGCCAGCAGCGTCCGGCTCCACCCAAACTGCGTCCTCATCGGCTCGAAGAAGAAGCTGAATCCCAGGAAGAACAGCCCGTTCATCATCGCCTGGGCTATCATCCCCCCGGCCACTATCCACCAGCCGTAAAACATCCGCCTGGGCAGACGGGCTAAGCTAAACGGAAACATCCGTCATCTACATACACCTTGCAAGGGGGAGTCGAGAGGGGGAATACCCCCTGAGGTTGTGAATTCTTGACCTCGTCAATATTTTCATCGCCATCTTGTTGCATGTTCAGCGTCCGCACAAGTCCCGTCATTGCCTCGAAAATAGCCCAGCCCGGCCTTTGAAAAAGCTGCTCCTACGCCCAACCAGCACCAACAGCGTAGGAGAGTGCACGGGACCGGGGTGGTGGCTGCCGGGAGTCTGAGGGGGTCCCTCAGAAATCGTCTTTACAACCATCCGGGGCGGGACGGTGGGAACCACCAACCCCTGATTCGCAGCCCTTAGGAGCACCCAACCATCGCGCTGGCTGATCGGCTCCAGAGGACCTATCCAGCGGATCGCTAGCCACTCCCAGCCCAACTTTTCATCCCTGGTGGTGCCGGTCGCAACCGGCATGCGGGATTCCTATGAAAATAGCACCGGTCCTACTCTACCTGCGCCTACAAAGGGGGAGTCCAGAGGGGGATGGCCCCTGGTAGGCAGGAGTCTGAGGGTGTCCCTCAGAAATTCGTTTTTTAAACCTTCCGGGGCGGGACGGTGGGAACCGCCAGCCTGTGATTTGCAATCCATTGTAGTAGCTATACCGGTCTTCATGGACGACAGGAGCCCCTTTATTTTCGTCCTCCCAGGTGCTGGACGCCACCACGTAATTCCGAGTCGGTTCGTGAGGATCGAGGAATCTGGTAGGGAGGGGAGAGCACATCCAACCCCTGTGCCCACTACCGCTGTGCCGCCTCAATTTGTTCACAAGCTCCCTGCCGGGAGTCTGAGCGTGTCCCTCAGACCCAAATTCTCTCCCCGTATCGAGGGGGTGATTAAGAGGGGATGCGGACACCATCCAATGATTCGCAGTCCTATGAGGAAGCCATGGCATCGCCACCATTGATCGCATGGCGCACCGTGGCTCGAAGCGTCTCCCGCTCGGCTTGGCTGCTCCTGGACCTTTGGCTAGTACGGCGCCCTTACGCTCGCCGCCTTCTTCAGCTTCTCCACCGTGAAGTCCGCCGACTGACACGCGTCTATGATTATGTGTTCGTACTCCGCCACCGCCTCCACCCGCCCCGGGACCTGTTCCGCAACCTCAAACGGTATCGAAGTTACCCCGTGCTTGTCTCCGTGCAGCAAGTCCCCGTTCTTCACCCGCAGCCCTCCCACCGTCACCGGCGTTCCTATCTCCACCAGGTGTACGTACGCGTGCGACACCGCTATCGAACCGGCGAAGAACTGGAACCCAAGCTCCCTAACCTCGTCCAGGTCACGCACCGTACCGTCCGTCGCCACTCCCACCGCCTTCAGCGCCGCGTGGATGTTCCCGTTCACCTCTCCCCACAGCGCCCCAATCGGCGGGTTGTCGATATCGTGGATCACAATGAACCGCGGCGCCGGCACTGACAGCACCATGTCCCACCACTCCTCCCGCGGCACACTGCGGCCCTCTGGATGCAACGACGATATCGTCGCCGTCACCGCGTACCCCACCACCGGCGCGAAGTCCGTGTACACGCACTTGATCTCCGGCCCCATGAAGCCGCTGTTCCGGGGCCGTACGTTAAACCCCTCAATCGCATTGCAAATACTGGGCGCGTCAATCTTCGCCAGCGCCTCCAGCGTCTCGTTACTCACCGTCTGGTACACCGGGCCACCTCTCTCCTTATGCGTCCGCGCCGAGCCTTGGCGCGACCGCCCATTATTGGCCCCCAACCATCAAAGAATCAAGCGAAGCGGTCTTCCTTGGGAGGTGTCGCCCTCTAGACCAGGCCTTTGAAGTAAAATTCCCTGGTCCGAGTATCACAATGGGAAACAAGATCGACGTGTCGTCCAACCTTGCACCAAGCTTGGGTTTGTTCGCCAGACCTACAGCGTTATTCCGCGTCTTAACCACCTGGTGCGGCCTCAACCATCGTGCTCTTGCCGTCACTTTGGTCGGGGTCTCACTTCTTGTCACCCTGGTCGGTTGCCAATCTTCCCGCGGCACCGGTTCCCCACCGGAAACCACACCCAGCCCAACGGAATCGGGCTCTGAGTTACCGTTGGCAGCGGCAACGCCGTCCACCGTGGTGGATACAGCAACTACCTTGCCAACTCCGTCCCCGCCCATTCAACCACCAACCACCGTATCGATGGCGGATGATGTCGGTCTTCCAACGCCATCCCCAACTGCCGCGACGCCAACACCCACACGCGAGTCGCCTAACACACCAACACCCACCTCCACTCCCGTCCCGCGTCTGACCAAGCTCTCCATCTCACCCTCACCAGCCTACGCCTTTACCGGTCTTTCCATGGAATTCTCGGCTAAGATTGAAGACCAATTTGGGCACGATATAGAAAATTCGCACGTGCAGTGGAAGGTTTCGGCCGGCGGCGGCAGCTTTCCTTCAGGATATTGGCTGGAAGAGGCCGTTTTTGTTGGAGGCGCTGAGGCTGGCACCTATCAGGAAACGGTCGAACTCACCGCAACCCTTGGGGATGTCACGCTGCGGGAAACAGCCACGGTGATTGTTAGACCCATGCCGCAGGGAAAAATTGTGTACCACGGTAGGCATGTCCATCACGCCGAACATGGTGGTCCGGGCATGTTGGAGCATGCGTTTTATATCGCGTTAGTGGACCTGAGTGGCTCGGGGAAATACCTAATAGACAACGACGATACCAACGTGTGGCCTGCCTGGTCCCCTGACGGTGACAAGGTCGCCTTCACCTCCTTCATGGACGGCCAGCCCGACATTTATGTAGTCAGCAGCTCAGGCGAGGACCTCATCCGACTGACAGAAAATTCTGACTTCGAGATTGGCGTTCAATGGTCGCCAGACGGCCAGCAACTAGCATTTGCTGTATTTGACCCGGAACCCAACCGTGGGATTTATGTTTTAAAAGTTCAATCGGCCTTATTAAAGCGCCTTACGGTCCCCGGAGAAGACCAACTGGACAGCAGTCCGGTCTGGCTAGGTCAGGAAGAGAGGCTTATGTTCAACCGTGTTAAAGCGAAGAGCGAGGAAGACCTTCATTCAGACGTAATGGCAGTCAATTTAGCAGGGGGCGACGTTACTATCGTCGCGACCGGCGAGCCAGTCGTACAAGTACTCGACTGGTCGGCTCCACGACAGCGGTTGCTTCTGACTCGTGTTAGTGAACCAACCGCCAGTGACCCAATCGGTATGGAGCTATTCGAGATGGACCTCACCACCGGAGTGGAGATTCAGCTTACTCACACGCCGGACTTTGAGGAACTCAATGGCTCCTATTCCCCTGATGGCAACTTCATTGTTTACAGTGACGACAGCAAGATCCTCTTAATGCGAATCGGTGATGCCAACGGTTCTTACCTGGAGTCAACCAGCATCTTGAGCTACGTCGCCCCCGATTGGGGTCCTCCCTCCCCCTAACCCGCCTCCCACTCACCCGCACGCTAACGCCCTTACCTCCTTCGCCTCCTCCGGCAGCGGCAACTCCCTCCAGCTGCCCCCTTCGTCCTCCGTCCCAAACACCTGACCGTCCCGGGTCGCGCAATAGACACGCTCCGGCGCGTTCCGGTCCACCGACACCGCCATCATCGTGCTGTTCGCCGTTATCCCCTGGTCCAGCCGCTCCCACGTCTGCCCGAGGTCCCGGCTCCGCACCAGCCCGCCGTTCCGGCTCCGCGCCGCCTTCCCCAACGAAACGTACAGCGTGTTCGCGTCCTGTGGCGCCAGCCTCAGGTCTCGGGTGTACCCAATCGGCGAAACGTGGCTGATGTCGATAAAGTCCCAGTGGTCCCCCCGGTCCGCGCTCCGGAACAACCCCTGTCGCGTGCTAATCACCACCGTACCCTTCTGGTTGCTGCTGACCTGGACCCCGTGCAGATCCAGCGTGTCCTCCTCCGGCGCCAGCCCCCTGTTGATCGACTCCCAGCTCTCCCCTCCATCCGAGCTTCTACGCACCCCGCCTACCTCCACCGCCGCGAACACGTCCTGCGTCTCCCCTGGGTCCACCGCCAGCCCTGTCAGCCGGCAGTCAAACCCTATATCTACCATGTCCGGCCCCGGCGTCATCGTCGTAGCCTTCCAGTTGTCTCCGCCGTCCTCGCTGCGGTACACCGCCGCCGGCGCCGTTCCCAACAGCATCCGCCCTGGGTCCGAGGGGTAGAACAGGAACGACCATACGCTCAGCCCCGGACTGGGGAACCCCAGCCGCTCCCAGGTATCGCCCCCATCGGCGCTCCGATACGGCCCATCCTGCGTCCCCGCGAACACCACCCCGGGCTCACTCGGGTGCACCGCCAGCGCCTGCACCTCCGGCTTCTCCGGCAGCCCCCGCGTCAGACTCTCCCAACGCTCCTCCCCCGCCTTCCGCCGGTACAGCCCAAACTTTTCAGCTCCCACAAACACCGAACTTCCGTTTCCTGCCATCTCGCCACCTCCAATCATTTCATTGCCTCGAAAATAGCCCAGCCCCGCCTTTGAAAAGGGGCTCCTACGCTCAATCAACACCAACCGTACAGGAGAGTGCAGGAAACCTGAGCGGTGCTGCCGGGACTCTGAGGGTGTCCCTCAGAAAATCTTTTAAAAACCTTCCTCGGCCGGTGGGTGGGAACCACCAACCTGTGATTAGTAGCCCTTAGGAGCACCCAACCATCGCCATGGCCGCTTCCCCCGAAAATTGAATCCCATCCGGCTTCCATGCCCCTTACCACGTCACGCCATCACCGGTCCAACCCCCCATCTTGTCATTCTGAGTCGGGCCGTGAGGATCGAAGAATCTGGGTGTGTGGGGAGAGCAAGTCCCACTCTCGCGCTTACTCCTACCACCATGTTTGATCGCCACTAGAATCCAAATATCGCCCCGTGAGGGAAGCCTTAAAAGGGGGAGTCCAGAGGGGGATAACCCCCCTCTGGCGGGGGTCTGGGGAAACCTTCAGCTTCCCCCTAAATCTGCTCGTACACCACCCGAGACCGGTTCTTGCAGTGCGGCCTCACCTTCGTCGGCCACTCCCCGCTGTCCGACGCCCCTCGGAACGCCGCTGAGGTCGGCACATCCGCATTGTCTACCTCGTACAATGCCAGGTACCGGGGCACATCCGGGTCTGACGTCTTGTATCTCGTCGCCGCCCGTACTCCCGGCACCTTCAACAGCGCCGGGATATGCTCGTTATCGTAAAGGTCGTTGAACACATCCTCGTGCTCCGGGTCCACGTCCATTCTCACAACGTAAACTGCGCCGCCTTTGCTCGCCATCGGGGCCTCCTCTGAAAAGTTGGCGTAAGCTTCACATCGCGTCTCCGCCATGTCAAATTCCCTTATTCTCGAAACTTTGCCTTCGTTGCAAGCCCACCGGTGTGGTGGTAGCATGGGCCGTCTTCGTCCCCCGGCGCCGGCGCTCCCCCGAACACCCCTCACCTCCCATTCCGAGAGGACCGTCACATGAAGTTCTGCTGGTTCCACCTCATGCCCTACCGCTTCCTGCCCCCGGACTTCGAGAAGAAGTACCACAGCGTTTGGGTGGACGTCCCTAGCAAGCTCTTCGACCCCGTCAAAGGGCACCAGCTCTACAACGAATACATGGACCAGCTCGAGTTCGCCGAGCAGATGGGCTACGACGGCATCTGCGTCAACGAGCACCACAACAACGCCTACGGTCTCATGCCCTCACCTAACATCATCGCCGCCGCCTTGACCCGCCGCACCTCCCGGGCCGCCCTCATCGTTCTCGGCAACAGCATCGCCCTCTACAACCCGCCCCTGCGTGCCGCCGAAGAGCTTGCCATGCTGGACTGCATCTCCGGTGGCCGCCTCGTCGCCGGCTTCCCCGTCGGCACCTCCCAGGACACCAACTTCGCTTACGGCCAGGTGCCCGCCACCCTTCGCGAGAAATACTACGAGGCCCACGACCTGATTAAGCGGGCCTGGACTGAGCCTGAGCCCTTCGCATTCAACGGCAAGTACACCCAGAACCGCTACGTCAACATCTGGCCCCGGCCCCTCCAGCAACCCCACCCGCCCGTGTGGATTCCCGGTGGCGGCAGCATCGAGACCTGGGGCTGGACCGTGGAGCAGGACTACGTCTACTGCTACCTGAGCTACAGCGGTTACCAGCTTGGCAGCCAGCTCATGAGCGGCTTCTGGGAAGAGGTCGACCGCCGTGGCGCCGAGCCCAACCCCTACCGCGCCGGCTTCCTCCAGCTCGTCGCCGTCTCCGAGACCGACGAGCAGGTGGAGGAGTACGCCCCTTACATCGAGTACTTCTATAAGAAGTGCCTCCACGTCCCCGGCTTCTTCGCTGACGCCCCAGGCTACCGGACCGTAAATAGCGTTCGTTCCAGTCTCAGCGCCTCCACATTGGCCGTCCGGCGTCAGCAGGCCGAGGGCTTCACCTGGAAGGACTACATAGACAACGGCAACGTCATCGCCGGTAGCCCCGCCACCGTGCGTGACCGCATGCGCGAGGCCATCAAAAGCCTCGGCGTCGGCCACCTCATGCTCCTCTGCCAGTTTGGTGACATGCCCAAGGAGCTGGCCCTCAAGAACACCCAGCTCTTCGCCACCGAAGTGATGCCTCACCTGCGTGATATCTGGAGCGAATGGGACGACCGTTGGTGGCCCAAGCCCCTCTCTTCCGACCAGCGGACGGAACCCCAGCCCATCCCCTGACCCGGAGGTCAAGACCCCCCGGCGCCACTCCCCGCCCCTGGTAAAGGACGCCCGCAATCACCATGGCGCCTCCATCCCCAGCATGAACATTGTCGGAGCCTGTCAATGACCCCTCAGTACCAGGAAGTAAAACTGCAACGTCGTGGCGTAACCGCCCGGTACCTCCAACACGGCAGCGGTCCGCCCGTGCTCTACCTCCACGGCGCCATCGCCTCCAAAGGCTGGAACCCCTTCCTGGACGCCCTCTCCCGGGACTTCACCGTCTACGCTCCCCTCCAGCCCGGCTTCGACGAAGTGGAGGGCCTCGAAACCCTGGACTCCATTCATGACCTCGTCCTCTACTACTTCGACTTCCTGGACCAACTCCGCCTCGAAAACGTCAACGTCGTCGGCCACTTCCTCGGCGGCATGCTGGCGCTGGAGATGGCCGCTGCCTGCCCTCACTATTTCCGAAAGCTGGCCCTCCTCGCCCCCGCCGGCCTCTGGCGCGACGACGCCCAGGTCCCTGACATCTTCATCATGAGTGGCCGAGATATCCGCTCTCAGATGTTCCATGACCCCGAATCGGAAGCCGTCAACAATCTCTTGCCATCGGACCAGACCGAAGAAGCGCTGGCCCTGCGACGCCTCGAACGACAGATTGACCTGTCCGCCGCCGGAAAGTTCCTCTGGCCCATCCCGGACCGTGGTCTCTCTCGCCGCATCCACCGCGTCACCGCCCCCGTCCTGCTGCTCTGGGGTGACACCGACCGTATCGTCCCGCCAATCTACGCCCAGGACTTCTCCAACCTCCTGGCGGACAGCCGCACCGTCACCCTCTCCCACTGCGGCCACCTCCCCATGCTGGAGCAACCCGAAACCCTCCGCCACGCCGTCACCGAATTCTTCTCCAAAGCCCTCTAAATCCCCCCGCAACTAGCACCAACCACAAAGGAGAGGGCAGGGAACCTGGGTGGGGGCTGCCGGGAGTCTGAGGAAGTCCCTCAGAACTTAATAAAAAACCTTACTGGGTGGGACGGTGGGAACCACCAGCCTGTGATTCGCAATCCTTTTGCTTGACGGCACCCATCCTCAAAACTGAATCCCTCGGAAACAAACCTCCGGCCTCCAACCCGCTCATCCTGAGGCTCTCGAAGGAGAGCGGGAACCACCAACCTCCCATTTCCCACCAAATTGTATCCACCCCTGATAAACTTGACCCCATCGCTGGAAAGGGGCAAGAGAATACAACCATGAAAATCGGTATGTACATTTCAATAGCCGACGTCCAGGGCGGCGGACGGGACCTGCCACGCATCGTGGACGAGGCCATCGAAGAGGCGGTCCTGGCGGAGGAGATGGGCTTCGATGCCTGCTTCTTCGGCGAGCATCACCAGGACCGGGACGGGTTCCTCCCCTCGCCCCTAATCGTCGCCGCCGCCGTGGCCGCCCGCACCCAGCGCATCAAGATTGGTACCTCGGTGCTGCTGCTTCCCCTTTACCACCCGGTGCACGTGGCGGAGGACACCGCGACCCTGGACATCATCTCCAAGGGGAGGGTGATACTGGGCGTGGGGCTAGGGTACCAGGGGCCGGACTTCGCCGCGTTCAACGTACGGCAGAGCGAGGCGAAGGGGAGGCTGGAAGAGGGGATAGAGGTGATACGGTTATGCTGGACCGGGGAGCCCTTCAGCTACAACGGCAAGCATTTCCAATTGGATAACGTGCGGTGCCTGCCCACGCCGGTGCAGCGTCCTGGCCCGCCGCTGTGGGTCGGCGGCAGCGTCCCCGCATCCATCCGCCGCGCCGGCCGCCTGGGCGATGCCTGGATCTCCACTCCCAGCACCACCATGTCCGATTCCGCCGCCCTCGCCGAGACCTACCATGCCGCTGTGCCCCAGGGTCCCGGCCAGGTCGTCCTCATGAAAGACGCCTGGGTCGCCCCCACCAGGGAGCGGGCCTTCCAGGAGTACGGCCCCTACGTCGTCGACGCCTACAAGTACTATTGGCGCGCCGGCCTCCCCGACTTTGAGCACATCAAGGCCGAGTCCGAAATCACCCTCGAAAACCTGGCCCCTCAGCGGATGGTGATCGGCAGCCCCGAAGAATGCGTCGGCGAGTTCCGCGAATGGAAAGAAGCTACCGGCAGCGACACCTTCGTCCTCCGCCTCCGTCAGGCCCACTCCGGCGGCCCGCCCCATGACCAGATCATGGATGCGCTTCAGCGCTTCGGCCGTGAAGTCCTCCCCTACCTGGGCTGAGACCTTGGAATTATCCCCCCCTGATCGCCACCTGTCAGGGGGAGTCCAGAGGGGGTTAACCCCCTTTGGCGGGTATCTGAGGGTGTCCCTCAGAAATTACTTTTAAAAACCTTCCGGGGCGGGATGGTGGGAACCACCAACCTGTGATTTGCAATCGTTTTGCTTGACGATACCCATCGCCATTGATCGCCGCCTGTCAGGAGGAGTCCAGAGGGGGTTAACCCCCTCTGGCGGGAGTCTGAGGGCGTCCCTTAGATACCCTTTTCCCTTGTCTACCTACCCTCCAGCCGTTAGAATGACCCCAACCTGGGGTGTGACCCCGCAGGAGTAGATGCCCGTAGGAGTATATGAATGAAACTCGCTTTGCAGTATGAAATGCAGCGGCACACCTTGGACGACCGTCTCGTCCTCAAAGAGACCTTGGAGCAGTGCAATTTTGCCGATCAGGTCGGCTTCGATTACCTCTGGTTCGTCGAGCACCACTTCCTCACCGGCTTCTCCGCCTCCCCGTGCCCGGACCTCATATACTCGGCGCTGAGCCAGACCACCAAACAGATTCGCTTGGGCCTGGGCGTCGTCATCCTCCCCTACCATCACCCCGTTCGCGTCGCCGAGCGCGTCGCCATGCTGGACCAGCTTTCCGAAGGCCGCGTCGACTTCGGCACCGGCCGCTCCGCCGCTTACGAAGTCACAGGCATGGGCATCGACCCCCGGGATACCCGAGAAATGTGGGCCGAGTCGCTCAGTATGGTCCCCAAGATTTGGGACTCCGACTGGTTCGAGTGGGAGGGCAAGTACTGGCAGGTCCCCCGCCGTCAGGTCCTTCCCAAGCCCTACCAGGAAAACCATCCCCCCATCTGGGTGGCCGCTCTTCAGCCTTCCACCTATGACATCGCCGCCGAGAAGGGCATCGGCGTTCTTGCCTTCGGCTCCAGCGCCCCGGAATCTAGTGCACCTTTCGTCAAGGCTTACAAAGAGAAGGTGAAGCACGCCAACCCCGTCGGCAAGGTCTCCAACCCCCAATGGGCCAGCTCTACCCTGGGCGTCTGTCTCGAAGACAACCGCGAGGCCCGGGACCTGGGCGCCGCTTCCTTGAAATCCTTCTTCAGCCCCGGTCGCCCCTACGTCCAGGACCAGAAGGACATCTACCAGCGCCTCCTCAAGCAGTGGGGCGGCATCCCTGAGCACCTCAAACAGAACTTCTCCCGCTACGTCGATACAGGCGAAGAGGTAACTTCGGAGAATGTCTTGGACTTCTCGGGCGGCGAGGCCATCGCCCATCAGGTCTGGGCGGAACTGGACGCTGATACCCTCAGCGACCGTGGCGTTATCATCGCCGGCGATCCCGATAGCTGCATTGCGGCCCTCAAGGCCCACGAGGCCACCGGAATTGACCAGATGATGATCATGATGCAGACCGAGACCGTTCCCCACGAAAAGGTCATGAAGTCCATCGAGCTCTTCGGCAAGTACGTCATCCCCGAGTTCAAGAAGAGCGAGGCCGAAAAGGCCGTCGCCGCCGATTAGCCGCCCCCACACCCAGCGGAAAAAGCAACCGCCCGCTCCCCCAATTCGGGAGCGGGCGGTTTTATTTCATCCCTTCGGAGCCAGCACTAAACCTGCTTCTATTTCAGACCGGACAGGAGGGTGCAGGGAACCCAGGTGGTGGCTGCCGGGAGTCTGAGGATGTCCCTCAGAACTTAACTTTCACTCCCCTAATTCGGCACCCAGGCCACGTCCCGTATCTCGCTGAATTCTCGCGCCACCTTGCGCCAGGAATCCCCCCCGTCCTCCGTGGCGTAAATTTCGCCAAAGTGGCTCACTGCCACCACCACCGCCGCGTCCGACGGGTGCGTCGCGAACGTCCACACCGGTGAGTTCGGCGCATCCGGCAGCTTCGCCTCCTCCCACGTCGCCCCTCCGTCCTTCGACCGCTGGATCCCACCCGACTCGCCTAGCGCCGAGTCGCCGCTCGCCAGAAACATAACCTCCGGCGCGCCTTCCTTGAACGCAATTGCGCGGCAGTACGGCAGCGGCAGCGAATCGCTCGTCGCCATCGAGTCCCAGCTCTCACCTACGTCCGTGCTGCTGAAAAGCTGCCGCGGCGTGCTCACCACCACCTGGTTCTTGTCCCCTGGGCGGATGATAATGTCATGTATATCCGGGTCGGAGATCCCCTCTTCAATGCGAGACCAACTCTCTCCTCCGTCCAGGCTGCGGTACACCCCGTCAATCTCCACCCCAACCCAGACCACTCTCCCGTCTCGTGGGTCCACCTCCACCGCCGTTACCCTGGGGGTGCCTATGGCGCACTCCTTCGCCGGCTCCAGCTTTAGCCGGTCCCAGTGCCGTCCCCCGTCGCCGCTGCGGAACACCCCCGGCGGCGTCGTCCCGGCGAACAGTATCTCCGGGTTCGAAGGGTCCACCGCCATCGCGAACACCTGCACCCCGGCTATCAGCGGGTCCAGCCTCTCCCAATTCATACCTCGGTCGTCGCTCCTGTACACCCCGCTATCGGCCCCCGCGAAAATCACGTTGGACTTGCTGGGATGCACCACCAGCGCCCCAACGCGGCTCTCCAGGGGAAACGGACTCCTCACCCTGTTCCAAGAATCGCCTCCGTCAGGGCTCTGAAACACCCCCTGTCCGTTGGTGGCTACGCAGATACTGTAGTCCTGTCCCATAGCTCCCTCCTCTCCCTGCCGGCCTTCTACGCCCGGCGGCTTAAGTTGGCGAAATCATACTCCCGGGCTGCCGCAAAGTCACTGGCATCCGCTGCCACCACACAGGAGGGTGCAGGGAACCTTGGTGGTGGCTGCCGGGAGTCTGAGGGTGTCCCTCAGAAACAATCCCCCCCAACCTCTGACCCTTATCCCAAACCGTGGTGTATAGTTTTGCCCCTGCGCCTCCTAATACGCCCCCGCGCCCCTCACCCCACCGAGTTCGCTGATTTGCTACAAGCCGCTTTCAACTTCGGCCCTCGCCTCGCCCCCAGGACGCCGTTCTTCTACGGCTGGGCCGTCCTGGCCGCCGCCGGCTCTTCCCAGTTCTCCCGCAACGCCGCCGCCAGCCTCACCCTGGCCGTCTTCCTCTTCCCCATGTCCCAGGACCTGGGATGGAGCCGCACCCTCATCGCCGGGACCGCCGGCGCCGGGGGCCTCGCCTCCTCCGCCGCCTCCCCTGGGGTAGGTTGGCTCGTCGATCGCTACGGCGCCCGCACCGTCCTTCTCCTCAGCGTCCTCCTCCTGGGCTTCTGCATCATCTCCCTGGCCTGGGCCACCGAGCCCTTCGCCTTCTTCCTCGCCTACGGCGCCGCCCGGGTTCTCTTCTCCACCTCCATACCCATTGGTGGCACCGTCGTCGTTTCCCGCTGGTTCGTTAAGAAACGTGGCCGCGCCATGGGCCTCCTCTTCCTCGCCCATTCCGCCGGCATGACCTCCTTTCCGCTCATCGCCTTTCTGATAATCCGCTCCAGGGGATGGCAGGACGCCTGGATCGTGTTGGGCGTCTTGGTTTGGGTCATCGCCGTCTTGCCCGTGGCCGCGCTGATAGTCCAAACCCCGGAAGACGTGGGCCTGCGCCCGGACGGCGCTCCAACCCGCGATTCCTCTGGTTCCCTTATCTCTCCAACCGGGGAAGCGGAAGACGACTCCTGGACCCTGCGCCGGGCCGTCCGCACCCGGGCCCTCTGGCTCCTCGCTCTGGCCGGTGGCCTCCTCTTCCTCATCCAGGCCGGCACCAACATCCACATCGGCGCCTACCTCCGTGACCAGCAACTCAGCGGCTCCGTGGCCGCCACCGCCATCGCCCTCAGCGCCATCTTCGTCGGCCTGGGCAGCCTCGCCTGGGGTTGGCTCGTCGAAAAGCTCAGCGTCCGGTACGTCTTCGCCCTGGTGGCCTTGGTCATCGCCGTCGCCTCCGCCACCTTCATCGCTGCGGATTCCAGCGCCAAGGCCTTCCTCTCTGCCTCCCTGTTTGGCATCGCCGTCGGTGGCATCCTCGTCGTCCCGCCCGTTGCCGCCGCCACCTACTTCGGACGCCGCTCCCTGGGGGCCATTCGTGGTATCACCGAGTCCTTCGTCTCCCTGGGACAGGCCGCCGGCGCCGTATTCTCCGGCCTCGTTTTCGACTTTACCGACAGCTATAACGGCGCCTTTTTGACCTTCGCCGCCCTGGGCGTCCTGACCATCGCCCTCGTCCTGATCGCCAAACCGCCAGGGCAGACCGTTCCCGCGTCGCCCCCGTAGCGCCCACCAACCGTCCGCCGCATTACCACCCCGCGCCCTTTGCACTATAATGGCCAACATCCAACAGAGGGGAACAGATCCCAAAATGCAGTACCGTACCATCTCCGCCGATGGCCATATCGACATGGCCTGGATGCCCAAAGACATCTTTGTAGACAACTCACCCGCTCAGTGGAAGGACCAGGTCCCCCACGTGGAGGACACCAAAGACGGCCCCCGCTGGTTCGCTGAGGGCATCGAGATGGGCGTCCACCGTGGCCCCGCCTTCACCGTCCAGATACCCGAAGAGGACCACTGGTCTAACCGCATCCGCCGCATGCGTGACGTCGGCTTTTTCGACGGTCAGCCCCACCCCGCCTCGCCCGACCTGCGTAAGAAGGACCAGCAGATCGACGGCGTTGACGCCGAGGTCATCTACGGCATCCTGGGCACTGGAATGCACCTCGAAAGCAAGGAGCTCGTCACCCAGGTCTATCGCGTCTATAACGACTGGGTTGCCAGCTTCTGTCGGGCCTACCCGGACACCTTCTTCGCCTTGGCCTGCATCCCCAACCACGACCCCGAAACCGCCGCCGCCGAGCTCCGCCGCGCCGCCTCCCTGGGGCTTCGGGGCGCCGACTTCCATGTCAACACCGCCGCCATGCCCGTGTGGCACCGCTCCTGGGACCCCCTATGGGCCACCGCCGCCGAGTGCCAAATGTCCATCTCCTTCCACTCCACCGGCGGGTCCGTCCGCCAGGCCAACGACGAGCAGATGGCCAAGGAGTACCACCTCCAGATGATGGGCACCGGCGTATCCATGTTCCAGCTCAGCGCTGCCGAATACCTCGCCGCCATCATCGTATCCGGCGCCCTGGAGCGCTATCCGGGTCTCAAGTTCGTCTTGGGCGAGTCCGGCGTCGGTTGGATACCCTTCGTCCTCGGCCGCTTGGACATCCAGTACGAAGACCGCCTGACGGACCTCAACTTCAAGATGATGCCCAGCGAATACTGGCGGCGGCAGGGCTACTCCACCTACCAATACGAGCCCATCGTCGCGGATATGGTCGACCTCATAGGCCAGGACAACATAATGTGGGGCTCGGACTACCCCCACCCTGACGGCGTCTGGCCGGACTCCCAGAAATTCATCCAGGGTGACCTTGGCCGCCTGGACCCCGCCGTGCGTAACAAAATCATCCGGGACAACGCCGCCGCCCTCTACCGTATAGCCTGACCCCCGGCTACCCCCTCAGCAGCGGCAGCACCTTTGTGGCGAACGTCTCCACCGTAGTCCACGCGTCTCCTCCGGGAGGGGCAAACGGCGCTACTATCACCTCGTCCACCCCCAGCCCTGCCAGCCGGACCAGCCGCTCCGCCACTTCATCCGGGTCCCCCGCCAGCGCGAACGCGTCCACGCATTCATCCGGGATTAGGGGCGAAAGCTCTGCCAGCTTCTCCGGGTCGTGGGTGTATCCCACTTCATCCAACCGCGCCCTCAGCTCCGCGGGCAGCTCCACTCCCCCCACCGCCGCGAAGGCGGGAAAATTCAGGAACGACTGCAACACCCCCACCCGCACCGCGTCCTTCGCGCCCTTGCCGTCCTGCGAAACACACGTCTTCAGCAGCGCTATGCACTTCAACGGCCCAGCGTCCCGGCCTGCTTTGGCTGCCCCCTGCCCCACCAACCCCTTCACATATCGCACCGCCCCCTCGCCTGCCATCCCCGACGTTATCGAGCCGTCCGCCACCTCCCCCGCCGCCCGAAGCCCCAACGGAGAGTTGCTGCCTATATAGATCGGCACATCCGCCCGGAGCGGCTTGAAATCCAGCGCCATTTCATTCAGGCGCACCGTCTCACCGTGGAACTCCACCCTCTCGCCGCTCAGCAACCGCCGGATAAGCACCGTGGCCTCCCGCAGCGCCTTGGCCCGCTTCGTTGGCTGAAAGCCCATCGCCTCGAACCCCGCCAGCCCCGCCCCAATCCCCAAGAACGCCCTCCCGCCGGACACCTCGTCCAGCGTGGCTATCGCCATGGCAGTCAGCGCCGGGTGCCGCGTGTACGGGTCCGTAACGCACGGCCCCAGCCTTATTCGATGCGTGCTCAGCGCGCACAGCGTCAGGTTGGCGTACACCTCCCGAAAAAACCGTTCGTCCGCTGGCCACAGGTGGTCGAACCCCCACTCCTCTATCTGCCGGGCATAGCCCGACATAATATCAGACCGTACCTCTCCAATGAACTGCACCCCTATCCCTAGCGTGGTCATATCCCGCTTTTCAACTTCAACTCACTCCCTCTGCCGAAATCGGCCGTCCGCGTCCAAATCCAACCTGCCTGCGCCTCCAACCCGCTCATCCTGAGGCTCTCGAAGGACGAGCCCATACCGCATTCCGTCCCCCCACCATGTCATTCTGAGTCCGCCCGTGAGGATCGAAGAATCTGGGTGTGGTGGGAGAGCACATCCAACCCCGTGCCCACTACCGCTGTGCCACGTCAATTTGTTCACAAACTCTCTGGCGGGAGTCTGTGGGTGTCCCTCAGAAAATACTTTTAAGAACCTTCCGGGGCGGGTGGGTGGGAACCGCCAACCTATGATTTGCAATCCTCAGTGGTGAAAATCCCCCCGCCCTCCATCAACCGAGAGAAGGAAGCACCTCCCGCCCAAACCGCTCCATCACCGCCATGATCTCCTGGTGCGGCGGTCCCCCTGCATGCGCATGCCGCAGCCGAAGCACGTAATTGTCGCATCCCGTGGCCTCTTCCCAGGCGCGAAACTGCGACACGCACTCCTCTGCGTTGCCTATAATCAGCCGGCCTTCCGCCAGCGCCTCCTTGGCTATCTCCTCCTCTGACCGCGCCCCGTGGTAGTCCGGCGACCCGGCGTTCCAGTAATACTTGTACGAGCCGATCAGGTACGGCCCGTATTGCTTCCACGCCTCCTCCTGGCTCTCCCCCACCCAGGCATCCTTCAGCATCGCCACATATCCACCATTCGGTCCCGCGGCGTCATAATAGGTCTGTTGCAGCGCCAGCGCGTCCTCCAGCCGCATGTCCGGCGCCGCAATCCATCCGTCCCCCAACCTGCCCGCGCGCCTCACCGACGCCGGGACCCCTCCCCCCACCCAGAGCGGGGGGCCGGGCCGCTGCACCGGCGTGGGCAGGCACCGCACGTTGTCCAACTGGAAATGCTTGCCGTTGTAGCTGAAGGGCTCTCCGGTCCAGCACAGCCGTATCACCTCTATCCCCTCCTCCAGCCTCCCCCTCGCCTCGCTCTGCCGTACGTTAAACGCGGCGAAGTCCGGCCCCTGGTAGCCTAGCCCCACGCCCAGTATCACCCTCCCCTTGGAGACGATGTCCAGGGTGGCGGTGTCCTCGGCCACGTGCACCGGGTGGTAAAGGGGAAGCAGCAGCACCGAGGTGCCGATCTTGATGCGCTGGGTGCGGGCGGCCACGGCGGCGGCGACGATTAGGGGCGAGGGGAGGAACCCGTCCCGGTCCTGGTGGTGCTCGCCGAAGAAGCAGGCGTCGAAGCCCATCTCCTCCGCCAGGACGGCCTCTTCTATCGCCTCGTCCACGATGCGTGGCAGGTCCCGTCCGCCGCCCTGGACGTCGGCTATTGAAATGTAGACGCCTACCTTCATGCCAAACCCTCCGAGGGAGATCTAGCCCGCCGGCACGCACAGCGCTTTCCAAGCTCTGACGCGCTCTGGCGATGGGTCTATTTCATCCTATCTTCGCTTCCAACCCGCTCATCCTGAGGCCCTCGAAGCACGAGCCCATACCGCTATCCATCCACCCGGGGGAATCGAGGGTTACATCGAAGTAGCGCGTCAAAGTCTACTTTCGCTACCACCAAACAGGAGAGTGCAGGGAACCTGGGTGGTGGCTGCCGGGAGTCTGAGGGTGTCCCTCAGAAATAGCTTTAAATGCCTTCCTGGGTGGGATGGTGGGAACCGCCAACCTTGGATTCGCTACCCTTTTGTGCTGGCAGTACCTATCGCCTTGGCAAATTCCCTGAGATATAGTCCATACCGGCCTTTTGAAATGGCGCCTGCAACACACCACCTGCGCCAACCACACAAGAGGGTGCCGGGACGTCCCCCATGGTGCCTATACCCATGCCTGCGCGGACCCTTCCGCTGACCGGCTCAATGAAGCTCCGGCCCTGGGTCAACCTGACGCCATTGCTGCGCCAACCCGCTCCGGCGTCCTCAGGATGGCAGCCTGCGCCCGCCCCGTCGCTTTTTCCTATGCGGCCTCTTCTACCATCGAGGTGAACGCCTCCGGCGTATCCTCCGTCACCGGCGCGTGCTTATCTATCTCGCCTATATGGTCCGGGTACAGATGACATGCCGCATACCGTCCTTCTTCCACCTCAATCAACGGCGGTAGGTCCCGGTTGCAATGCGGCAGCGCGTAGGCACACCGTGGATGGAACGCGCACCCGCTGGGCGTCTCCAATGCGCTCGGCACCTCGCCCACTATCGGCGTCCGCCACGGCGGCTCCTTCCCCGGCGGCGTTGCCGCCGCCACCAGCGATGCCGTGTACGGGTGCCTCGGGTCTTCGCACACCTCTTCCGCGCCTGCGAACTCCACCATCTTCCCCAGGTACATCACCGCTATGTTGGTGCTCATGTGTTCCACCGTCGCCAGGTCATGGCTGATCAGTATGTACGAAATCTGCCGGGCCTGCTGGATATCCTTCAGCAGGTTCAGCACCTGTGACCGGATAGATACGTCCAGGTTGGACACCGGCTCGTCCAGTATTATCAGGTCCGGCTCCAGCGTCAGCGCGCGGGCCACCCCTATCCGCTGCCTCTGCCCTCCACTGAACTCATGCGGGAACTGTGACCCTACGTGGTCTGGCAGCCCCACCGCCATCAGCGCCTCCCTTACCCGTGCTTCACGGTCCTTCTTGCTGTACCCATGCACCTCCAGCGGCTCTCCTATTATGTGTCCCACCCTCATCCGGGGGTTCAGCGCCCCGTACGGGTCCTGCAGCACCGCCTGCACGTTCTTCCGGTACTCTTTAGTCGCCGAGGACGACATCTTCGTCAGCGATTGTCCCTTGAACCGGATATCACCAGACGTCGGGTCCAACAGCCGCAGAATCAGGTTCGCTATCGTCGTCTTTCCGCAACCGGATTCCCCCACTATCGCCAGCGTCTCTCCCGGCGTCACAGAGAACGATACGTCGTCCACTGCCTTTACATAACCCAGCGTCTTCCCCTTGAAGATCCCCGTCTTTAGCGGGAAATACTTAACCAGGTTTTCAACTTCAATTATTTTGTCGTTCATTGTCCTCTCCATATAACCAGCACCGTGATGACTGCAACGGGTTTGGCTCGAATGCCGGTGGCGGCTCCCCTTCTTTGCAGATATCCATCACTTTATCGCACCGGGGACTGAACGGGCACCCAGGCGGCAGGTTCCCCGCGAACGGTGGCTCCCCCAGTATCGTCCGCAGCTTCTCCCGCTTCTCTCCTAGAATCGGCAACGCCTCCAGCAGCGCCTCCGTGTACGGGTGCGTTGGATGGTTCAGCACCTGGTCCTTCGGCCCGTACTCCACTACCAACCCGCCGTAGAAAACCGCCAGCTTGTCGCACAGGTTTCCCACAATACTTATATCGTGCGTTATGAAGATTATCGCCATCCCCGTCGCCCTCTGAATCTCCTTCAGAAGCTCCAGGTACTGACGCTGAGTCGTCACGTCCAGCGCCGTAGTCGGCTCGTCCGCTATCAGCACGTCCGGGTGCGGCCCTATCGAAGCCGCGCTGGACGCCCTCTGCCGCATCCCTCCGCTCAGCTCGTGCGGGTAATTCTTTATCCTCAAGTGCGGCGCGGTTATCTTCACCATCCTCAGCAGGTCTATGCTCTTCTCAATCGCGATCTTCCACGGTAGCTTGTCGTGCACCACCAGCGGCTCCGCCACCTGCGTCCCTATCGTGAACACCGGGTCCAGCGCCGCCATCGAGTTCTGCAAGATCATCCCTATCCGGTTCCCACGCAGAGACTCCATCTCCTTCTCGCTCGTCCCCACCGTGCTCTTCCCGTCGAAGATGATGTCCCCTCCCACTATCTCCG
This sequence comes from Dehalococcoidia bacterium, assembly GCA_965247585.1. GTDB lineage: Bacteria > Chloroflexota > Dehalococcoidia > Lucifugimonadales > CBDFHC01. The sequence goes on along the minus strand of CBDFHC010000005.1, from coordinate 159,999 downwards.
CCCCCCTCGGCAGCAGCCGCAATATCGAAAGACACGTTATCGTCTTCCCGGACCCGGACTCCCCCACCAGCCCCAGCGTCTCTCCCGGCTTCAGCTCAAAGCTTACGTCATTCACCGCCCTCACCACCCCACGCCGCGTAAAGAAATGCGTCTTGAGGTTCTTCACCTCTAGGATCGACTTGGTGCGGTCCTGCTCGCCATTTACCACTGCAACGCCCTCCTCAACTGCCTTACCTGCGCAGCTAAATGTTCGAAGGTTACGGTTTGAAAGTTACGGTAAGGTTACGGTTCGGTAGTGTAAGCGGTTCTGATTCCGGCGTAAAGGACTAAGCCGCTGCCTCCATCGCCTTTTCAGCCGGTTTGCCTGTAGCTCCTCCACCGTCGTGGCCGAATCTCTCCTCTCCGGCATCCTCTCCCGCCTACATCCGCTCCCCGCCGCCTCCAACACCTTCGTGCGAAAATAAACCCTCGCCCCTCCTGATTCCCCCTCGCCCGAGAGCCTGTGAGCTTTTGACGTCTTCGGACCTTTCAGCGCCACTTTTGACCCCTTAACGCTTCTCGGACCTGATCGATTCTGAGCACACTAGGACCTATCGTGTCAGTTCCTGGTGATCTACAGCCCTTTGGGATTAGTCCGTGCGCCTCACCGTAGCGCCCAATAAAACGTGCGGAGACCTCCACCCCAAAACGCCAGGTGCCATGCCAGGTCGGGTTGCGGCACAAGACGGTCGCTCGCCGCATAATCCGATGCATATCGATGGTAAAATTCCAAAAAAGCGGCGCCCATGCCCGGTGGGTATTTCGGCGGTAAACGGATAGGAGGCCACGGCATGACCACGGTGAACACGGTTTTAGGCCCGGTGGAGGTATCTGACCTTGGATTTACGCTGAGTCACGAGCATGTGCTACTCAGTGCCGCTGGCGTCAACCAAACTTATCCCGGATTCATCGACCACCCGGCCGTGGCAGCGGAGGGCATCGTCGAACTCAAGGCGGCTTACAACGAAGGCGTGCGCACTATAGTGGATGTCACAACCTTTGACCTGGGACGGGATATCGGTTTACTGGAAGAGGTTTCCCGGGGGAGTGGTGTCCATATTATCGCCTGCACCGGCAACCATCTGGCAGTGCCCAGGGACTTTGCCGCATCCAATCCCCACGCCATCGCTCCCCATTTTATCCGGGAGATCCGGGAGGGAATCGAGGGCACTGGAATCAAAGCGGGCATTATCAAAGTCGCCAGCGATCGAGGCGGTATCACCCCGCCCCAGGAGATTGTCCTCAGGGCCGCCGCCATCGCCCAAAAGGAGACCGGAGTGCGAATTTCTACCCACACGTGGTCCCCGGACCGGGTGGGGGACCAACAGGTGCGCATTCTGGAGGAAGAGGGTGTGGACCTGAATCGGGTCTACGTCGGCCATAGCAACGACGATACTGACCTGGACTATCTGGTGGGATTGCTGAACAAAGGCGTCTGGTTGGGGTTGGACCGCTATCCCGGGGGCCGCACGCCTGAAACCCCCAACTGGGAGCGGCGCACCCAGGTCGTCAAACAGCTAATTGACGCCGGCTTCGCCCACCGTCTTATGCTTTCACACGATAATTCGGTTCCCAGCACCCAACCCACCAGGGGACTAGCGGAGGAAAGGAAGGCGTTCAACCCTGATGGTTATCTGTTCATCACCCGCCGGGTCCTGCCTCGGCTAAAAGAGCTGGGCGCCACAGATCAAGACATCCACTCCATCATGGTGGACAATCCCCGTCGCTTCTTTGACGATGCTTAACGGCGGTGCTTGCTGCTTGCATAGCCGCGTCGCATGGCCAGATGATGTGCAGGTCCCAATGGGTCCTCCACCCCCCCGGCTTCGCTATATTCGTTAAGTGACACCCTGATTGGCTCGGGTTCCATCAACTACTTAATCCGTCCTCTATCTTTGCGGCGAATAGTTCTCAAACCCTAGACGGACATAGCGCATGAATATTCCACCCCCGGGGGCTGCCAGCGGTCCGTTGACCGCAAGGCAGGCGATGACATACTTCTCTCCCGGCTGTGCGTCGGTGGAAATGGGCACCCGTTGCGGTATGTTAAATCCCGCCACCGTTCCCTTGGCCATGTCGCACTCGCCATCTACCCAGATTTCCCCATAATCATCTATGCAGGTCTCAAAAAAGATCCTATAACCCCTAATGTCCATTCCTTGCACCTGCTCTGGCAGCGTGACGGTGATACGGAACCATCCAAAGGTGAGTCCGCTGGACCGCCCTTCCTGAATATTCTTGCACACCTCCCACCCTGAGTCGTCGTAATCCCCAAGCCGCGCCGGGCTACCGGTGAGTCGGGCAACCAGCCCCTCGTTTCGCTCGCCTGGCACCAGCCCCGGCGCAAACTTCCACTGGGCCTTCGCGCTCTGCAAGTCCTCCGGATTCTCAAGGTCCAGGTCAACCCTTATCATTGTCTCCTCCTCTTTATCGATTGCGTGGCCGTCAACTCCGTCCACAAGTATATTCCAACGGCCCAATTCAGCGACTGCTTGAGTCAGAGAGCCACCCGAAGTCGTGCCTCCTACAATTCGGGTGGAAGCCGTCGCCCTTACCCACCGCTAACGGGGCCAGGGTCGCATTCAGGCAGAGGCCAACTCTTCCCACACTCCTGCCTGTCCTATGCTCACCACCGGCAAAAGGGCTCCCTCATTCGGCGCCGCTTCCAGCGGTTCTTTCAGGCGCGAAAACATCCCCTCCAGTCGGCATCCCTTCTTGGCCTGCTCAACTCCCCGCTTCCAACCCGCTCATCCTGAGAGCCTGTGAAAATTTATCTAGCCCCTTGGATTCAACGCTTCGGTGTCCCAATTCTGGGCTCCGTACAAGTCATGTCATTCCTATGAAAATAGCACGGTCGCTGCTCTACCTGCGCCTACCTAAGGGGAGTCCAGAGGGGGATGGCCCCTGGTAGGCGGGAGTCTGAGGGTGTCCCTCAGAAATTCGTTTTTTAAACCTTCCGGGCCGGGCGGGTGGGTAGCACCAGCCTGTGATTTGCAATCCTTTGTAATAGCTATACCGGTCACCACGGATCATAGCCGCCACTCTTTTTTCATCCTCCCTGGTGCTGGACGCCAACATGATCGATTCCAAATCCGTGCGTGAAGCTTGAGAAATCTGGGTGGGGTAGGGTAAGTAACTCCAGCCGTCGCGCCCCGTATCGCTGTTCCAGCTAAATTTGTTCACTAGCTCTGAGGCCTTCGAAGGACGAGCCCATACCGTTTTTCTCCATCTACCTACACAGGAGTGTGCAGGGAACCTGGGTTCGCTGCCGGGAGTCTGAGGGTGTCCCTCAGAACCAAAAATTAAACCATCCGGGGCGGGATGGTGGGAATCACCAACCTTCGATTCTCAATCCTCTGACGTGATGCCACCCATCGCCATGATTGATCGCTCCATAAAACAGGCCCTCGCCTCCAACCCGCTCATCGTGAGGCCCTAGGAGGGCGAACGCATACCGCCTTCCCTCCATCCAGCGTACCGGCCAGCGTACCGGGTGGGAACCGCCTGCCTCCGCTTTTCATTCCCCTGAAGGCGCTAACCCCCACCCCCATCGCTGACTCTACCCCTTTACCCCTCCTCCCCACTCCCGTTGCGCCCGAAAACCCTCTGGTGTAGCATCCAACCCTATCCACCCACCGGCGTTCCGCTTCACCCTGCGGGCCGTCCACCACGAGGGAGCTTTCATATGGCCAACACCCCTTCCGTCAAAGTAGACCAGGACCTACCCCTGACCCTTTCCGACGGCACCACCCTCTACGCCGACGTTTTTCGCCCCGACCAGCCCTGTAAGTTCCCCGCCCTCCTTCAGCGCACCCCCTACGACAAAAGCGCCATCATGAACCGCGCCTCCACCCTGGAGGCCGTTCGAGGCGCCGCCGCCGGCTACGCTGTCGTCATCCAGGACGTTCGCGGCCGCTACACCTCCGACGGCGCATTCGACTGCTTCTTCAACGAAATCGACGACGGCTACCAGTCCGTCGAGTGGGTCGCCTCACAGCCATGGTGCAACGGCAAAGTTGGCATGTACGGCGTCTCCTACGTTGGCGCCACCCAGTGGCTCGCCGCCAAGGCTAAGCCGCCCTCCTTGGTCGCCATCGCCCCCGGCGTCACCGCCTCGGACTACCACGAAGGCTGGGCCTGGCAGGGCGGCGCCTTTGAGCTGGGATTCAACCTCTCCTGGTCCTACGGCGCCCTCGCCGCCGGCAACTGGGCCCATCTGGTCAAAGAGCTGGGCGCTCCGCCTCTTACCTTGGACCAGCTAATCGCCGCCAAGGACGATATGAACACCGGCTTCGGCCACCTCCCCATGAAGGACCTGCCAGACCTCCAAGGCGGCATCGCTCCGTACTACTACGACTGGCTCGCCCACCCGGAGTACGGCGATTACTGGAAGAAGGTCTCCATCGAGGAGTCCCATCACGAGATCAACGTCCCCGCCTTCAACTTCGGCGGCTGGTATGACATCTTCCTGGGCGGCACCATCCGCAACTACTTCCGCATGCGGGAGATGGGCGCCACCGACGCCGCTCGAAAGGGGCAGCGCCTGCTCATCGGCCCCTGGGTTCACGGCGGCTTGCCCCTTAACGTCTCTGGCGAATACAACTTCGGCACCCGGGCCAACGCCGCCGCCCAGGACCTTGGCGGCATGGTCCTCCGCTACTACGACCACTGGCTCAAGGGCGAAGACAACGGCGTCGCCGATGAAAAGCCCGTCTACATCTTCGTCATGGGAGAAAACGTCTGGCGCCACGAAGACGAGTGGCCCCTCAGCAGGGCTCAAAACACCGGCTTCTTCCTCCGCAGCGGCGGCAAAGCCAACACCTTGAACGGCAACGGCGTCCTCAGCATGGACTCCCCCTCCGCCGAGCCGCCGGACACCTTCCTCTACAACCCGCTGGACCCCGCCCCCACCGTCGGCGGTCCCCTCTGCTGCGACCCTGCTTTCATGGCCTCCGGCGTCTACGACCAGCGCTCCGTGGAGGCCCGATCAGACGTCCTCGTCTACAGCACCCCTCCTCTGGAGCGTGACACCGAGGTTACCGGCCCCGTCACCCTCACCCTCTACGCCTCCAGCTCCGCCATAGACACGGACTTCACCGCCAAACTGGTGGACGTTGCGGCCAACGGCTACGCCCGCAACCTCACCGAGGGCATCATCCGCGCCCGCCACCGCAACCCCCGCCAACCCGCCGAATTCATCCAGCCTGGCCAGGTCTACAAGTACACCGTTGACCTCTGGGCCACCAGCAACCTCTTCAAGAAAGGCCACCAGATTAGGCTCGAAGTCTCCAGCAGCAACTTCCCCCGCTTCGACCGCAACACCAACAACGGCCTCCCCATCGGGAGCGCCGCCGACTTCATCCCCGCCCTCCAGACCGTCTTCCACACCTCGGAATACCCCTCCCACCTCACCCTCCCCCTCGTCCCACGCAACTAACCGCCCGGAATCATCCACGCGGTTACCAAACAGGAAGGTGCAGGGAACCAACCTAGGATTTGCACCCTTTTGTGCTGGAGATACCCATCGCAACAGCTAATCTCCCCCGGAAATAACCCAGCCAAACAGGAGAGTGCAGAGAACCTGGGTGGTGTTGCCGGGAGCCTGAGGGTGTCCCTCAGAAAATACTAATAAAAACCTTCCTGGGCGGGATGGTGGGAACTACCAACCTCCGATTCGCAATCCCTCGTGGTCGCCATACCCACCGCCATGGCTGACTCCCTCCCAAATAGACCCGCCAGCCTGTCAAACATGACCTTCCCGGGGAGAGTCCAAAGAAGGCACGCGCAGAATGAAAGGGGGACTGGGGAAATCCCCCCAGCTATAATACCCCCTCAAATCCAACCCACCGGAGGTCCTTATGCGCTCCACAACCCAACTCCGAAACCTGCTCTCAGCGCCCGGCATCATCCAATGCCCCGGCGTCTATGATTGCCTTACCGCCAAGCTCGCCCAGCACGCCGGCTTTCAGGCCGTATACATGACCGGCGCCGGCACCTCCGCCGTCCGCCTCGGCTACCCGGACCTCGCCCTCGCCACCATGACCGAAGTCGCCGGCAACGCTGCCGCCATCGCCAACACCATCGATATCCCCGTCATCGCCGACGCCGATACCGGCTACGGTGGCGTCCTCAACGTCGCCCGCACCGTCCGGCACTACGAGCGCGCCGGCGTCGCCGCCCTCCACATCGAGGACCAGGAGTTTCCCAAGCGCTGCGGCCACCTGGAAGACAAGCGCGTCATCTCCAGCGCGGACATGGTCCGCAAGGTCCGCGCCGCCGTGGACGCCCGCACCGACGAGGACTTCGTTATCATCGTCCGCACTGACGCCCTCGCCGTCACCGGCTGGGACGACACCATGCGCCGCTGCGAAGCCTACGTAGCCGCCAGCGCCGACGTCCTCTTCGTCGAGGCTATCCGTTCCGCCGAGGAGGCGCAGCAGGTCACTAGTCGTTTCGGCGTCCCCCTCCTCTACAACTTCGTCGAGACCGGCAAGTCGCCTCTCCTCCCCGCCGGCGAGCTGGATCGCCTCGGCTTCAAGCTCGTCATCTACCCCTCTAGCGCCATGCTCACCGTCTGCAAGACCGTCGCCCACGTCTTCCAGGAGCTCAAGGAGAAGGGCACCACCGCCCACCTCACCGGCGATATGGTCAGCCTCATGGACTACTTCAACCTCCTCGGCCTCTCCGAAATGCTCACCCTCGACGCCTCCTACGCCGAATAACCTACCGTCCCTCCGCCTCGTCCCGCAGGAAGGTGCAGGGAACCTGGGTGGTGCTGCCGGGAGTCTGAGGATGTCCCTCAGAACTTAAAACCTTACTGGGCGGTCGTGGGTGGGCACCACCAACCTTCGATTTGTAGCCCTTCGCGGTAGCCACACCCACCGCCATACCTGCCCCCCCCCCGAAACTATAAACATCGTTCCTTGAACAACACACAGCAAGGGGGAGTGCAGAGGGGCTATATGCCTTGCCGGGAGTCTGAGGGTGTCCCTCAGAACTTAAAACCTTACTGGGCGGTCGTGGGTGGGCACCACCAACCTTCGATTTGTAGCCCTTCGCGGTAGCCACACCCACCGCCATGCCTGACCCTCCCGAAAATATAAACATCGTTCCTTGAACAACACACAGCAAGGGGGAGTGCAGAGGGGCTATGCCCCCTGCCGGGAGTCTGAGGGTGTCCCTCAGAACTTAAAACCTTACTGGGCGGTCGTGGGTGGGCACCACCAACCTTCGATTTTTAGCCCTTCGCGGTAGCCACGCCCACCGCCATGCCTGACCCCTCCGAAAATATAGACATCGTTCCTTGAACAACACAAAGCAAGGGGGAGTGCAGAGGGGCTATGCCCCCTGCCAGGAGTCTGAGGGTGTCCCTCAGAACTTAAAACCTTACCGGGCGGTCGTGGGTGGGCACCACCAACCTTCGATTTGTAGCCCTTCGCGGTAGCCACACCCAACACCCAACGCCACGCCTAATCTCTACGGACATACTCCCTGCTTTCCTTTAATGACGCCCCCCTACCTCTAAGTCCAAAACAAACCCTTGCCTCCAGACCACCGGCCCACTATCCTTGCCTCACATAACCCCAGGGAGGTCGTCATGGTCAAAGTCAACAAAGTCGCCCACGTCGTTCTTAACGTCAAGGACCCTCACGCCTCCGCCCAGTGGTACCGTGACGCCCTGGGCATGGAGCAAGTCACCTTCAACCCGGACGCACAGATGGCCTTCCTCTCCTTCGGCGACCAGCACCACGACATCGCGCTAATGAAAGCCCCGGAGGACGCCCAGCACGGCCAGCTCGGCCTCAACCACGTCGCCCTCCAGATCGAGGGCGGCGAAGAAGAGCTACGCACCCTCTACGGCCGCCTCCTAAGCATGGGCGCCCGCATCTCCCGCACCACCGACCACGGCCTCACCCACAGCGTCTACTTCTTCGACCCCGACGGCAACCAACTCGAACTCTTCTGTGAGCAGATGACCCAGGCCGAGGGCAAGGCCTTCCTCCAGGAGTCAACAGGCTGGGCCAAGCCCATGGAGCTGGAGCCCATCAACACCCCGTAGCCCCCATCCTCACCCCAACCCGTACAACCGCGCCGCGTTGTCCCGTACTATCTTCCGCTGCTCCTCCTCCGGCACCCCCTCAAGTATCCGGTCCACCGTCTCCACCGACCGCGGGTACGTCGACTCCGTGTGCGGGTAGTCCGACCCCCACATCAGGTTGTCCACCCCTATCAGCGCCCGGTCCTTTATCCCAAGACCGTCCTCTTGGAAGCTCACACACACGTTCCGGCGAAAGAAATCGCTGGGCGTCATCCCATCCTTGAACCGCTCCAGCTTCACCCCCGCCGCCCGCTGGCTATACGTGTAGTCCAGCCGCTCCAGAAAGCTGGGTATCCACGCCATCTCGTGCTCCACGCACGCCACCTTCAGCCCTGGATACCGTTCGAACACACCCGAAAGTATCATGTTCCCCAACGATATCCTTACGAAGTAGTCGATCGCCGCCAACTGCGCCATCTTCATGTGCCGCACCTGCACCTGCGCCGGTCCCCGCTGCGCCGTGGCCCGGTTCGTCCCCACGTGCAGGCTTAGCGGCATCCCCATCCCCTCCGCCGCCCTCCACAGCGCGTCATACTCCGCCGAATCGTACGCCCGCTCCTCCGGCGGGTACACTGGTATCATCGCCCCTGCCAACCCCTTCTTAGACACCCGCTCCAGCTCCCGCACCGCCTCGCCAACGTCGTCAACGTTAATCATCGCTATCCCCTTTAGCTGCCTCGGATTCGCCGCGCAGAAATCTGATACCCAGTCGTTGTACGCCCGGAAAATCGACGAAAGCAGCTCCCCATCCGGGATGCTGTACAGGTCCAACCCCTCCGTGGGGTACAGCACCGAAATCTCAATTCCGTCCCGTTCGTTGTCCTTAACGCACTCGGCAGGAACGTAACCCCCCGGCATCACCTCCTCCCAGCGGCTCGCCGCCTCCAGCTCCTCCGGCCGCTCGAACCGCACCCCCGCCTGCGCCCCACCCTGGAACGAGTTCGTCCTTACACCGTCAATGTACCAGTAGTCCCCTTCCGCGTCCGCCACCACCTTCGGCGCTCGCTCCCTGAACCGCGCCTCCATCCCTTCCGACCACAGCTCCGGCGGCTCCACCACGTGCGAATCTGACGAAATCATCATGTAGTCTCTCATCCCTGCGCCTCCTTGCTAGAAATTAAAAACAGCGTCCGTTGAAACATGCCCCAATAGGGGGAGTGCAGAGGGGCACAGCCCCGCTGCCGGGAGTCTGAGGGTGTCCCTCAGAAATAACGTTAAAAACCTTCCTGGGCGGGATGGTGGGAACCACCAGCCTTCGATTCCGAATCCTTAATTGCAAACCATATCTATTGCCATCACTGAATCCCGCCCCAAAATAGCCCTTATGCACAGTCGCACCCTACTTCTGCTCCCACCTCTTCCCCGCCTTCACCGTCGCCGATGCCACAAAGCTCCTTCCCGCCGTCACCTCATTTCCCAGCAGGTCCGGGTACGTCTTCGTCCCCTCCGCCAGCTCCAGCACCGCCGCATCCCCCTCCGCCCCCGGCCTCAGCGTCCCCAGGTCGCTCCGGCCTATCACCGAGGCCGGCGTCGCCGTAACGCTCTTTATCACCTCTTCCACGGACATCCCCAGCTCCAGGAATATCGACATAATGTCCAGCAGCGTGTACTTCACCTCCACCGGATGCGTCTTCCCAATCCGGTCCGTGCTCAGCGTGTGCGGTGGCAGACCTCCGTTAATAGCCGTCCTGCAGATCGGTATCGAAAAGTGCCTCGCGAAGCACCCCGTATCGAAGATAATCCCGCTGCGGTACGCATCCCAAACCTCTGGCCGGATGGCGCCGCTGTCGTCCAGTACGTTGTGCGTGTCCCCGTGGAAGCAGTGCGTGATAATGTCCCCTGGCTTCAAATGCTCGAACACCTCCGCCAGCGGGATATCTGACTCCATCACGTGCACCATCACCAGCGTCCCCGTCGCGTCGGCAATCCCCCGCGCCGCCTTCAGCGCCGCCACCGCGTTGGCCGGCGTCGTCCCCGTCGGCCCCAGCCGCACCTTCGTCCCCAGCACCAGGTCCCGGTTCTCCTCAATGCACTCTATCGCCTCATCCACCCGCGCCAAACGGAAGTCATCCAGGTCCGGTATCCCAATGCGCACCGTGGTCGATCCTATAGACGAAAGGTGGATGAACGCCAAAATCCGCGTCTCCGCCTTCTCTATCACATAGCTTCGAAATCCGGGGAACGTCATCCAGCCTGTGCTCCCAGTGTCCACCGCCGTCGTCACCCCGAACGGCAGGTTCGCCTCGTCCGGCTCCGCCCGGAACGGCACGATCAGGTGCGCGAAATGCCCGTGCAGGTCAATCAACCCCGGCGTTACCAGCTTTCCCGAAACGTCCACCACTTCAGCCGCATCCCCCGCGGCAATCTCCTCTGCCACCGCCGAAACCTTCCCGTCCTTGAACCCCACGTCCCTACGCCCCCTGAACCCCTGCAAGGGGTCCACCACCACTCCCCCCTTCAGCACCAGGTCATGGCCATCCGCCATAGCTCACCTTCCTCCGCGCCGCTCCAGCGGCCCGCCGCCAAATACTACCACCTTAACCCGTCCACGGCCCGCTCCCATCCGGGGAGAGTCCAGAGAGGGACAACCTCTCTGGCGGGAGTCTGAGGGTGTCCCTCAGAAAATACTTTTAACAACCTTCCTGGGCGGGACGGTGGGAACCACCAACCTGTGATTCGCTGCCCCCTAAGGTAATGCCACCCCCCACCATAGCTGATTCGCTCAAAACCACCGTCCCTGGAAGTACGCCCGCACAGGAGAGTCCAGAGAGGGACAACCCTCTCTGGCGGGAGAATGAGGGTGTCCCTCAGAAGATACTTTTAACAACCTTACTGGGCGGGATGGTGGGAACCACCAACCTGTTATTCGCTGTCCCTTGAGGTAATGCCAGCCTACGCCATCGCTGATTCGCTGATTCGCTGAGCCTCTGAGGAAATGCCACCCAACGCCATCACTGATTCTGATAAAAACACCGGTTCAAGCTCGCCCCGCTACCAACCCCAAAGAAAGGTCCAGGGAACCTGGCTACAACGCCAACTCCCCCACCGCCTTCACCCGAATACGCGTCACATTGCTCGGCAGATAAGACAGCGGCACCTCGTCTACCTGCACCACCTCCACGCTCGACGGCGTCGCTCCTGCCTCCGTCGCCCGCCGAATTGCCTCCTCCTTCGCCTGCTCCAGCGCCTCCTCCCGCGTCATCTCCGTCAGCGTGTACACCCGGTCCACCTGCCCTCCCACCTGCGCAATCGCCGCCCCAATCGCGTTCGCCACCTCAAAATGCTCCGGCCGTATCACCTCTGACGCCCCTTCCAGCTCCTGTCGAATCAGTACGCTCCCTCCCCCCACCAACACCACCGGCACCGGCCCCGCCGAAAGCTTCACCCGGTCGATAGCCTCCGCCACCCGCCCCTGCATCTCCTCAATCACCTTCGACACAAGCCCCGCCTTCAGCCCCTTCACCAGCCCCGGGTCGCCAATCGAAGCCAGGCCTCCCGCCACCGCGCAGTCCGTCGCCGTCAGCACCTTCCCCCCGAAGATCATCCCCTCCTGCGTCAGCCCGTACCCTACGCTCAACGACCCTATCGAAAACGGCGACTCGGATACCACGCTCCCTCCGCCCAGGGCGAACGAGTACACGTCCGGCATGTGGAAGTTTGTCCGCACCCCGCCCACGCTTACAGACGTCGAAGCCTCCCGCGGAAACCCGTTTACCAGCATCCCCACGTCCGTCGTCGTCCCGCCCACGTCCACCACCGCGCAGTCCCGCACCCCGCTCAGGAACGCTGCGCCCCTCATGCTATTCGTTGGCCCGGAAGATACCGTTAGCACCGGGTATCGCACCGCGAAATCCGAGCCCATCAACGTTCCGTCGTTCTGGCTCCAGAATATCGGCACCTTCAGCTCCCGCTTCCTGAACGCCTCGCTTATCGCTGAGACCGTCCTCTCCGCCGCCACGCTCAGGCACGCGTTCAGCGCCGCCGCGTTCTCCCGCTCCAGCAGCCCCATCCGTCCAATCTCGTGCGAAAGCGACACCCTCACCCCCGGCATCTCCTCCCGAAACACCCTCGCCGCCTCCTCTTCAAACGATGGGTCCACCGGCGAAAACACGTCGCTCACCGCCACCGCCTCCACACATGCGTCTCGAAGCTCCACCGCCGTTTGGATCAGCTCCGCTTCGTCCAACTTCGAAATCGGCCGCCCGTCGAACTCATGCCCGCCGTGCAGCATCCGCACCTGGAACGACGCCGCCTCCTTCAGCTCCTCCGGCCAGTCCACCAGCGGCGGCAGCATCGAGGTCGCCGGCAGGCACAGCCGGACCACCGCTGTCCGTGCTAGCTCCCTCCGCTCCAGTATCGCGTTGGTGAACTGCGTCGTCCCAATCATCACCCCTTGCACCCGCTCCGTCGACGTTCCAGTCTGCCCCAGCACCATATCCAGCGCCGTGATAATCCCGCTGCTTACGTCCGGCGTTGTCGCCGTCTTAGCCTTCGATACCACCCGCGCGCCGTCCATCAGCACCGCGTCCGTGTTCGTCCCACCTACGTCTACCCCTATCCTCATATCGAAATCGGGCTGAACTTCAAATCGTATCCAAACGCGTGCGGCCCCACCACCGCCAATGCCTCCGGGGTGGTTAGCTGCTCCGGCGCCGGGAACCCTAGCACCTTCACCCGAAACCCGTATCGAAGCATCTCCGTCGTTATCGGCTCCGCCGTCTCCGCCTCCACAATGCAAATGAGGTCCGGCACTATCGCCAGCACCTCGCCGTCCTGGCGCGCCACCAGGTTCTCGTTCTGAAACTCTATCTCCAACCGCTCGCCGGAAAACTCGTCCAGCCCCTCCATCGAAACGTGCCCCCGCGCGAACCCGCCCGTCGTCCGCCGCTCCACGTCAGAAATCTTCCCCTGGAACAGCACCTTGCCCGCGTGCGTCTCCAGGATCGCCGCCACCGGGTCCCGGTGCTCCCGCCGCGCTTCCCGCACCGCGTCACCGATGCGCCGCGTCAGCGACAGCGTCCCCGGCACCGCCGACCGCTTCACCTGCGCCCCGGACATTGGCGTAACCGCATAAGCCGCCACGCACCCCATCTGCACCGTCGCCGCTCGTGCCAGCCGCTCCACCCACTTCGCGTTGAACGCCTCCGTGATATACATAACGTTCCCCTTCTCGTCGCACAGCGACATCGGGACATACGGCGCCCCATAGATGAAAAACGTCTTCATCTGTAGCTCAGGAAACGCCCGGCCCATCCCATCCCCGTCCACCACGTTCAGCCCCGCGCTGGACGCCGCAATCATCGCTTCGAACGAGTTGCTGCCGCCTATCTCGTTGGAAATCAGCGCCGTGGCCTGGGACTTCGAGTACGCCTCTATGGCCCGTAGCGCGTGGTAAGACTCCAGCCCTCGTATCTTCTCCACCCCCACCGTCGTCGCCCCAATCCCGCCAACGCACACCACCCGCGCATCGTCCTCCACATCGTCCAACGGGATCACCCCCATCGGACCGTTCTTCTTCAGCACCTGCTTTGTCCGCAGCTTGCCCGTGTACGGATTCCCACCGCCCCCCGTCCCCAATATCCCCGCCCCAATGGCAATCGACTCTAGGGCGTCATCGTCCGCATACCACAAAATAAGTCCTGGCTCCCTAACCCAAAATGGAATCCACATTACGAGCGGTCACCCTGCTCGGCGCACAATCCTAGCATCCCCTACAGGGTGAGTCCAGATAGGGAGAGTTCCTCAGGCGGGAGGCTGCAAGTTTTGCCTTCCTCGGCATTCTCGGCGTCACCCTGTCGCCCGTTGAGCGTCCGCACAAGCCACGTCATTCCTATGAAAATAAGCCTCCTACGCCTCCAACCCGCTCATCCTGAGGCTCCAGAAGGACGAGCCCATACCGCATTCCGCCCCCCACCATGAGGAGTAGGCGGGAACCACCAACCTGTGATTTGCAATCCTTCGCGGCAGCCCAACCCATCGACATGGCAGACTCCCTCACCAACCAAAACCTCCTTCCCTACAAGCCCACAGCCGAGGAGGAGTGCAGAGGAGGTTTTCCTCTTTTTCGGGAGACTGAGGGTGTCCCCCATGCTATGTTTTTAACAACCTTCCTGGGCGGCACGGCGGGAACCACCGACCTATGATTCGCCTCCCCCTCAACTCCTCCGCCCCCCTCATCGTGCGCGGCTGCAAGTTTTGCCTTCGTCGGCATTCTCGGCGTCACCCTGTCGCCAGTTGAGCGTCCGCATAAGCCACGTCATTCCCATGACAATAAGTCTCCTACGCCTCCAACCCGCTCATCCTGAGGCCCTCGAAGGACGAGCCCATACCGCATTCCACCCCCCACCATGTCATTCTGAGTCCGCCCGTGAGGATCGAAGAATCTGGGTGCGGGGGGAGAGCAAGTCCTACCGTGACGCCCGCTTCGGATTCCAATCCTGATTTTCATCCTCCCAGGTGCTGTACACCAACATGATCGATTCCTATGAAAATAGCACCGTCCCTACTCCACGTGCGCCTACAAAGGAGGAGTGCAGAGGAGGTCTTCCTCCTTTGGCGGGATACTGAGGGTGTCCCCCATGCTATGTTTTTAACAACCTTCCTGGGCGGGACGGTGGGAACCACCAACCCTTGATTTCCAATCCTTTGCGGCAGCCCAACCCATCGACATGGCAGACTCCCTTACCAACTAAAACCTCCTTCCTAACAAGCCCACCGCCACAGGAGGAGTGCAGAGGAGGTCTTCCGCCTATGCCGGGAGACTGAGGGTGTCCCTCAGAACCTCGTTTTTTAAACCTTCCTGGGCGGGACGGCGGGAACCACCAACCCTTGATTTCCAATCCTTTGCGGCAGCCCAACCCATCGACATGGCAGACTCCCTCACCAACCAAAACCTCCTTTCTCATAAGTCCACCGCCACAGGAGGAGTGCAGAGGAGGTCTTCCTCCTTTGCCGGGAGACTGAGGGTGTCCCTCAGAACCTCGTTTTTTAAACCTTCCTGGGCGGGACGGCGGGAACCACCAACCCTTGATTTCCAATCCTCTGCGGCAACCACCTCCATCGCCATCGCTGATCCCCCGCATGCAAAGACCTCCGCCCAGGAGGAGTGCAGAGGGGCGCAGCCCCCATGCCGGGAGTTTGAGGGTGTCCCTCAAAAAACTAACTCCCCCCTACACCTTCCGGTAAATCTCCCCCCTCCTCCTCACCTCCTCCAACCCGCTCAAATCCCCCGCCTCCAGCGCGTAACCCCCGGGCTGCGGTCCCCTGGCCTCCAGCCCTAGCGCTTCCAGTATCCTCGGCGTCGTGTAATACCCGTTGTACGCGTGCAACACCAACCTCCGGAAAAACGTCGGCTGCTCTTCCTCCACCCCCCTCAGCACCTCCGCCCTCTCCTCCAGGCTCAGCTCCCGGAACCCCCTCCCGAACCTCGCCTCGCTGGCCATCGACGTCGAAGCCAGCCCCGCGGAAAACAGTCTCCTCAGCTCCGCAGACTCCCCAGCCATCCGGTCCAGGTAGTCCCCTACCCCTACCTCCCCCGCCCCGGGCAACCCTTCTCCAGGCGGCACCACCGCGTCCAGCATCGCCGTGACCAGCGCCCGCTGCTCCCCCGTCAGAAACTTCGAGCCCTCTCCGTTGGATTCGCTCATCGTATTCTCCGCTCTAGCGGCCTGCCGCCATTTAGTCCAGCAGGTGCCGCCCGTTCTTCTTCACATAGTCCGCAATGTACAGCGCCAGCGCCTGGATCGTTGACGTGGGGTTCACCGCCCCCGCCGTAACCCAAATGCTGCCATCTATAACGAAAAGGTTCTTCACGTCGTGGCTCCTCCCGTGCCCATCCACCACCGACGTCCCGGGGTCCGTCCCCATTCGCGCCGTCCCCAATAAGTGCCACCCCGTCTGCCGCGTCAGGATGTCGCCCACCACCTCCTTCGCCCCTGCCGCCTTCAGCACTTCAGACGCACTGGCCAGTCCGTGCTCCATCAACTTCCGGCTGTTCTCGCTCAGCGTGTACTCCACCTTCGGCGAAGGTATTCCGGCGCTGTCCATCAACACCGGGTCCAGCGTCACCCGGTTATGCTCCTCCGGCAGGTCCTCCCCCGCCAGCGCAAGCGTCACCCCGCGGTCGTACCGGCTGCCGAAAACCTCACGGTGCTCCTGCCCCCACGGCACTCGGACCCCCTCCTTACCCCCCTGCGCCACGTGCGCCGGCCCCGTCCCCCTCGCCACCTGGAAAGTGTACCCCCTCACGAAGCCTCGCTCCCGGTCCGACTCGTAAAACTCGTGGCTCGTAATGCTGCAACCGCTGGGCCCTTTGTACCCCTCCATCGGCTCATCGAAGAACCCCGTAATCATCGTGTACGGGTGAAACATCAGGTTCTTCCCCACCAGCCCGCTGCTATTCCCTAGCCCCTTCGGGTACCGGCCCGATGCCGAGGCCAGCAGCAGCCGCGGCGTCCCAATCCCGTTGCACGCCATCACCACAACGTCCGCCCTCTCCCGCTGCACCTTGCCCTCCCCGTCGTAATACACCACCCCGTCCACCAGCCCGTCCGGCCCCAGCGTCAGCTCCCGCACCCGGCAGTGCGTCTTCAGCACCGCCCCCCGGGACAGCGCCTTCGGCCAGTACGTCACGTCCGTGCTGGCCTTGGCCCTAATCGTGCACCCTAGGTCGCACGGACCGCAGTTATTACACGCCGCCCGCCCGTCATACGGCCGCGTATTTATCGCCGTATCTGACGGCCACCAGTGCCACCCCAGCTTTTGGAAACCGTCCACCATCCGGCTCGCCGGCATCCCCAGCGGCAACGGCGGCGTCTGCCTCGCCGGCTTCGGCGGGTACGCCGTGTCCCCCTGCAACCCTGCCACACCCATCATCCGGTCGTTCAGGTCGAAGTAGGGCTCCAGCTCCGCGTACGTTACCGGCCAGTCCTCCGCCACCCCGTCCAGCGTCTTCACCCGAAAGTCCGAAGGGTGCAGCCGCGGAAAGTGCGCGCTCCAGTGGATCGTGCTGCCACCCACCGCGTTGTACATCAGAGGCGCTATCGGCGAATCGTCTTCATTCACCGGATAGTCATCCGCCATCTTGCGAATATTGGGATTCGGGTGGAAGTCCGTCTGCCGGTGCACCTCCCAGTCCACGTGCGTCGTTGGGTAGCTCTGCGGGTCCACCCACCCGCCCTGGTCCAGGCACGTAACGTTAAACCCCGCCTGTGCCAGGCTCCACGCGAACGCCGCCCCCGATGCCCCCGCTCCTATGATTAGTACGTCCGAAGTGTTCGATGCCACCTTGCGCTCCCTTGGCTTTCTTGGGTCGGCATTATAGCAACAACCGCTGCTGGCTACCTCCGGCGCGCCCTTAATATCGCTCGTTGAGCATCCAAATGAGTCATGTCATTCCGAGTCCGCCCGTGAGGATCGAAGAGTCTGAGTGCGGTGGGAGAGCATGTCCCACCCTTGCGTCCACTTCTACCACCAACCTTGGATTTGCAACCTCCTGACGTGATGCCACCCATCGCCAGTCCAAGCCCCCAGGTGACATCCAGCCCTTCCCAACAACAGCGGAGACCCGGACCGTCTGCCACTATGCCCCACCCTTGCGCCCTGCCGTTCCATCTACCCCAACTCCTCCCGCCGCCGTCCTCCCGTATAATACGGCCCACCACAACGGAGCGGAGCCCAATGTCACAGATCACCCCTGAGTTCTATGCCCGCCACTCCCAACGCTACGCCGAGGTCACCCACAACTTCATCCAGTCCGTCTACACCAACGTCTCCCACCCCGGTCTTGAAGGAGACCTGGACCTCATGCGCCGGCTCAAAGAGATGGTGCCCTCCGGCGCCCGGGGGCTCGACGCCGGCTGCGGCGCCGGTGCCCGCGACGTCTTCTACTATTGGCGCGACGGCTACGACATCATCGGTTTCGACGCCATCCCTGAAAACATCCAGGTCGCCCGCGACCTCCACCCTGAAATCGCCGATAGGGTCAGCGTCGCTGATCTGTCTCTACCCCTTGACTACCCAGACATATCCTTTGACTTCGTCCTCTGCAACGCCGTCATTCAGCACATACCGCCGGACAAGGCCCTCTTCGTCACCCTTCCTGAGCTAGCCCGCGTCCTCAAGCCCGGCGGCGTCCTCCAGCTAATGTTTAAGATCGGCGAAGGCATCAAAACCGTCTACGATAAAGACTACCAGGACCAGCGTACCTTCCAGCTATACAGCCCGGACCAGGTCCTTTCCGTCCTTCGTGACCACGCCCTGCACCTCGTCCCCCCAGACGGCGACAACCTGGGCGGCGTTATCTACTTCACGAACCCCAAGCCCATGGACCACTGCGTCTTCTATGCCCAAAGACGCCCCTAACCCCGCCGCCGGGACATCGGGCACGCCCCAGGTAGACGCCGTCTGCTTCGGCCTCGTCACTCCCGCCACCTTAGTTGTCGTGGACAAATTCCCCCGCGTCAACATCGGCGCCGTCTGGCAACACGTCACCGAGTTCATCTCAGAAGACGCTGCCATAGTCGCCATCCTCCTTCACTCCTGGGGCGTTCGTTCCGGTCTCATCTCCTCCACCCCCGGCAACGACACCCGTGGCCGCCGTACCGTGCGCCGCCTCCGGGACCTTGGCATCGCCGGACGCTTCCGCACCTCCTCCCGCGTCTCCACGCCCGTCGAGATCAACATCTCCGATGCCGACGGCCACCGCACCTACTTCTGGCGCCGCGACCCCGCCGTCCTCGCCACCTTGGACACCGCCGACCTCTCCCTCCTCACCGGCGCCCGTCTCCTCTACGTCGACTGGTACGACGGCCCTCACATCCTCCGCCCCATGCGGCAAGCCGCCGGCCAGCGGACGCCGGTGTTCCTCAACTTCGAGCACGGTCACCACGATGCCCAGATCCTCGCCCTCTACGCCCCCTTGGCTGCCATCTGCCAGGCCGTCACTGATGACGCCCAGTCCGCCACAACGATCGTGAGGTGGCCCAGACCCTCCTTGACGCTGGAGTCTGATTGGCCCTCGTAACCTCCGCCCATCGGGGCTGCCTTGCCGCCACCTCCAAGACCGCCCTCCGCGTCCGCGCTCCCAAAGTCACCGTCCTGGATTCCTGCGCCGCTGGCGCCACCTTCTCCGCCGCCTTCGTCTTCGGCCACCTCCGAAATTGGCCCCTGGAACGAAAACTCCGCTTCGCCGTCGCCGCCGCCTCCCTCAAATGCACCGTCGTTGGCCCCACCGCCTTCCCCCTGGACCAGGTCCAAACCCTCGCCAACCAGCTCACCGTCGAACGCCTACCCCGCGCCCCTTGAACCCCCCAAGTGAGCGCCCAGAGAGGGATTCACCCCCTCTGAGGTTGTGAATTTTTGACTTCGTCAGTATTTCCAGTGCCGCCTTATGGCATGTTGACCGTCCGCACAAGTCATGTCATTCCGAGTCCGTGCGTGAGGATCGAGGAATCTGGTGAGGAATCTGGTAAGGAGGGGAAAGCACATCCAACCCCTGCGCTCACTACCGCTGTGCCAGGTCAATTTGTTCGCAAACTTTCTGCCGGGAGTCTGAGGGTGTCCCTCAGAAAAAACATTAACAACCTTCCGGGGCGGGACGGAGGGAACCACCAACCTGTGATATAGAGCCCTTCGCGGAGGCCATACCCATCTCCATAGCTGATCCCCTCGGAGATAGACCTCCAGCCCTTGAATGACGCCTATCAAGGGGGAGTGCAGAGGGGGGATTCACCCCTTATGCCGGGAGTCTGAGGGTGTCCCTCAGAAAAAACATTAACAACCTTCCGGGGCGGGACGGTGGGAACCACCAACCTGTGATATAGAGGCCTTCGCGGAGGCCATACCCATCTCCATAGCTGATCCCCTCGGAGATAGACCTCCAGCCCTTGAGTTACGCCTATCAAGGGGGAGAGCAGAGGGGGAATTACCCTCTCTGCCGGGAGTCTGAGGGTGTCCCTCAGAAAAAACATTAACAACCTTCCGGGGCGGGACGGTGGGAACCACCAACCTGTGATATAGAGCCCATCGCGGAGGCCATACCCATCTCCAAAGCTGATCCCCTCGGAGATAGACCTCCAGCCCTTGAATGACGCCTATCAAGGGGGAGTGCAGAGGGGGATTCACCCCCTCTGCCGGGAGTCTGAGAGGGTCCCTCAGAAAAAACATTAACAACCTTACCGGGTGGGACGGTGGGAACCACCAACCTGTGATTCTCAACCCTCTGCGGCAGACACACCCATCTCCATAGCTAAACACCCTAGGAACATCACTGCAGATCACCGCCACCACCACCCAGGCCGCCCAGGCCACACCCCACAAAAACCGGACGAGCCCGCCGGCCGGCGGGCTCGTCCTCTACTCTAATACCCTTTGATTCCTGGTCGCTGCGTCTGACCCCTAATCTCTTCCGTTACGCAACAACCTCCCGGACATTACCCCCGTGGCCAACCCGTCCTCCATCGTCACCTGCCCGTTCACCAGAATCCAGCGGTACCCCTCCGGCTTCTGGATCCTCCGCCAGTCACCTCCTGGCAGGTCGTGCGCCACCTCTACCGGGCCCATCGAAAGATTCTCCAGGTCGTACACCACCACGTCCGCTGGCGCTCCTTCTCGAAGGAAGCCCCGGTCCTTGAACCCGCCCACAAACGCCGGCATAAAGCTCAGCTTGTAGTGCGCCTCCTCCAGCGTCACCAGCTCCTCCTCCCGCACCAGGTTGATCAGCACCTCAGTGGGGAACGTCCCACCAGGGGTGAACTTCACGTGCGCCCCTCCGTCTGACACTCCGGCTATGATGTTCGGCGAATTTGCTATCTCCGCCGCGTACTCTGGATTGTGCCGGCCCGAGTCCCCCAGAAACTCCGTCTGAAGGTTGTCCGCCACCACAATATCCAGCAGCGCGTCAATCACGTGCTTCCCCTCTTCCTCCGCTATCTGGGCCACGCTCATGCCTATGTAGTGCTCAAAGTCTTGCCGCCCCACTTCTTCAACCATCAAAGCCGCCACCGAGCCGTCAATAAGCGTCTCTGGCAAAATACCGGCGTCCCACTCCTCCCTCAGCTTCGCCCGCAACTCCGGGTTCTCCATCTTCACCTTCCGCTCCTCCAGTGAGCCCAACGTCACCTCTCTCCATGTGGGACTCTCGTCGAAGAGGTTCCAGTCCTCGAAAGTGAACTCAAACCCCGTCCGCCGCAGTTGCGCCTGGCCAATCACTCGAAGGTTCTTCTTGGCGCATCGCGCTAGCCACTCTATCCGCTGCCGGTGCTGGTCCGGATTCCCTGCGCTGGGCAGCACGGCCTGGTACAGCACCGGCCGATTCGAAACTTCCGCTACTTTCTCAAAGAAGTCCATCGTCGCCGTATCCAGCATCCGTGACTCTTCACCTGTGCCGCGGTACGCCAGCTCAATGAACCCTTCGTCCCGGTCCCTCAGCACCTCGGCGAACGCCAGTATCTCCTCGTCCGTCATCAGGTCAGTTATCATCGGCGTCCCGTCGTAATCCCTCTGGATCGAACGCGGCCCCAGCACCTGCGCCGACCACCCATAACCCCCCGCGTCCATCCCCTCGTGCACCAGCCGCTTCATCTCCTGCAGCTCCGCCTCCGTCGGCCTCCTGGACTTCGCCTCGTCGTAACCCATCACCCACGCGTACACCGGGGTTAACGGCACATAGCTGAGGACATTCACTCCCTTGGGGGTACGGTCCAACGAGTCCAGAAACTCCGGGAACGTCACCCAGTCCCACGGCATCCCCGCCTTCATAGACTCGTACGGTATCGCCTCATTCCGCGTCAGCGCCAGCATCGAACGGTCCTGGTCGCTCACCCGGCACGGCGCAAACCCGAACCCGCAGTTCCCTATCGCCACGGATGTCACCCCGTGCCAGCCGGAAACCGTGCAATAGGGGTCCCAATATATCTGCGCGTCATAATGCGTGTGCAGGTCCATGAACCCCGGCGCCACTATCAGGCCGGATGCGTCCAGCACCTTCTGCGCCGTCGCGCCCCGCAGCCCTCCTATCTTCGCCACCCTGCCGTCCTTTATCGCAATGTCGCTCCGGTATCGCGGCGTCCGCGTCCCGTCCACAATCGTCCCGTCCTTGATCAGAATGTCATACTCGGCCATGCCCTTACCCCTCTTCTGCTAAATTCTGGATCCCGTGGCCCGCGCATATTCGGGATTACTCCCGTATCGACGTATCTCGCCCATTGCGAGACATAATTGTTTCATCCTCGCCAAACGTACCACCGTAACCCGAAGCCGTCAACCAGTTTTATCTTCCATATCGGCCACGCGCCTCTACCCTCTTTCGCTTCCTACCCAGGCTACCCAACTTCCCATGTAAACCGTATACTCGATCCCAAACCCGGCGGCGATTTTCGAGGGAACGCTAGGAGGAAAGACCATGGCTGACTATCGCATCATCTCCTCTGACTCACACGTGGTAGAGCCCCCGGACCTTTGGACCAAACGCATGGATCCTCGCTTCGGCGACCACATTCCCCACCTGGACGAAGGCGAAACCTTTGACCGCTGGTACTGCGGTGGTCAGCAGATGGGCGTCCTCGGCGGCCTCGGCGCCAACACCGGCATGCGCTTCGAAAACCCCCAGGAGATGGTCCGAGACCGCAAGTTCGCTGAAGTCCGTCCCGGCGGCTACGACCCCCACGCCCACGTCCAGGATAACGACGTCGATGGCGTCTACGGCAGCATGATCTACCCCTCCATCGGCCGCCAGCTATATAGCAGCATCCGTGACCAGGAACTCCTCCGAGCCATCATCTCCGCCTACAACGACTGGCTCGCCGAGTTCTGCGCCCCTTACCCGGACCGACTGAAAGGCGTTCCCATGGTCCTCCTGGATGATGACATCCCCGCCGGCATCGCGGAAATGCGCCGCTGCGCCTCACTGGGCCTCTCCGGCGTCATGATCAGCGCCTACCCCTCACCCGGTCAGACCTATGACAGCCCCGCCTACGAGCCCTTCTGGGCCGCCGCTCAGGACATGGGCGCCGTCATCAGCTTCCACGCCTCCACCTCCAGGCCGGACTCCTCCCGTCCTCCCCAGGATGCCCCCCTTATCAGCTTGCCCGCCGCGGACCGCATCAACATGGAGCACTGGGTCCGCATGTCCCTTTCCCACATGGTCCTTACCGGCGTCTTTGAAAGATATCCGGACCTCAAGATCGTCAATGTCGAGCACGACGCCGGATGGATGCCCTACTTCTTCCGCAGCGCCGACAGGACCTACAGCGAGACCTCCTTCGTCAATTACCGATTCAAGGGCGATGCCCTCCCCAGCGACTTCCTCCGCCGCAACGTCTACCACAGCTTCCAGGACGACGAACTGGCCATCTCCTTCCGCGACACCATCGGCGTCGACCGCCTGATGTGGGGCTCCGACTACCCCCACGCCGAGTCCACCTGGCCCCGCTCTCGCCAGGTCCTGGACCGCATGCTCTCAGACCTTCCACCCTCTGATGCCGCGAAAATCGCCGGAGAAACCACCGCCCAACTCTACGGCTTCAACTAACTTTCGCCAAATGGAGAGTCCAGAGAGGGTGCGCCCTCTCTGGCGCGAGCCTGAGGGAGTCCCTCAGAACTTCGTTTTTTAAACCATCCGGCGCGAGACGGTGGGAACCCCCAACCCTTGATTCCCAACCCCCTCTACCCCTCCAACCCGCTCATCAAAACGTTTTGGCTCTCTGTCTGTGCCATCAACCGAATGTGATGGTCACAATGAGCCGGGGGATCGTGAATCGGGAAGTCTATCTGGCGTATTACTTCCGCCCCTATACATTCAGACTCCCAATGAATCGCCCTAATCCTAGACTCTCCAGGGAAATCTAGCGTGACACTTTCGACTAAGGTTCGCGGTGAAGCGGTTATCGCCACATGCACCCAGATTCCTCGGTCCTCGCGGGCAGACTCCGAATGATATGGTCGTGAGCCGTCGTATTTCCCGGTCTCCTTCGAGGGCCTCAGGATGTGCGGGTTGGATGCGGAGATAGGGTGCAATTGGCCCATCGCCAGAGCGCCTCAGGATGTAGGGGAATAGGGGTTAAGACCAGAGTGGAGGGCGCTTTTTGTGCCAGCCCATGGCTTGCTCGTAGGTGTGGGCGGCGCGGAGGAGGGTAGGTTCGTCGAAGGAGCGGCCAGCGATCTGCATGCCGATGGGGAGGCCGTCTTCGGTGAAGCCGCAGGGGATGGAGATGGCTGGAATGCCCATGAAGTTGATAGGGGCGCGGGGGCTCGGCCTTTTGACGGTGGCCAGGACATCGTATTCCCCGAAGGTGGGTGGGGGTTCGTCTAAGGTGGGCCAGATAAGGACGTCGACTTCGGTGAGGAGCCGGTCCACCTCCCGCTTGACCTGGCGGCGGACGCGCAGGGCCTGGGTGTAATCCGCGCCGGAGAAGAGGGCGCCGGCGTAGAGGTAGTGGCGGAGGGGCTCGCCGAAGATTTCGGGTTGCTGCTGGAGGGACTTACGGTGATAAGCGTAGCCCTCGGTGAACCAGAGGACCAGGGTGGCCATGGAGACATAGTCCAGGTCCGGGAGTTGAACGTCCTGGACGCTGGCGCCCAGCTCTTCCAAGGCGGAAAGAGCCTTGCGGACGGTGGACATTGTTTCGTTACTGCCCGGGGTGCCGGTGTTATAGAAGTATTCGTTAACCACGCCGACCCGCATGCCCTTGATGCCCTGGTCCAGACCGTCAGTGTAGCTGGGCACCGGGACGGTGCTGGAAAAAGGGTCGTTGGGGTCATGCCCGGCAATGGTCTGGAGGATGAGGGCGGTGTCCTCCACCGTGCGGGTCAACGGGCCGCAGTGGTCCAGGGACCAGGAGAGGGGGGCGAGGCCCTGGCGGGTGACGCGGCCGTAGGTGGGAACAAGGCCAACGACGCCGCACATGGAGGCGGGACCGCGGATGGAGCCGGCGGTGTCCTCGCCCAGGGAGCCCATGCAGAGCCCGGCGGCTACGGAGGCCCCGGAGCCGCTGCTAGAGCCCCCAGGGATCCGTTCCAGGTTCCAGGGGTTGCGGGCGGGCTCAGGGGAGAAGGACTCGGGGCCGCCTATGAGTAGGCCTTGCATGGCCAGCTTACCCAGCAGTACGGTGCCGGCCTCTTTGAGCCTCCGAACGGCGCCGGCGTCCCGGGATGGGATGCCGGCGCCGGCGCCCCGGGCCCGGGCGGTGGTGCGTACGCCCGCGACGTCATACTGGTCTTTGTGCGCCACGGGGATACCGTGGAGGGGGCCGCGGTAGTTCCCCTTCTGGATTTCGGCCTCGGCGGCGTGGGCGTCCGCCAGGGCGTTGTCGGCCATCAGGGTGAAGAAAGCGTGGAGCCGGCCGTCCACGGCGTCGATATGGTCCAGGTGGGCCTGGGTGAGGTCTACGGGGGAGAGATTCTTTTTCTTCAGAAGGGTAGCGGCCTCCCGGATGGTGAGATTGCGGAGGTCGTCATGGTTTTGGGTCATTGGAGTACCTTCCCGGCGCAGAGTTCCAGGGGAGAGATGGCCAACGGAGAGCTCCGGTTTGCCCCCTATTGGGTTGGAGGGGCGGGTGAGAAGATGGGCGCCGGGCCGTCGTCGCCCAGGTCCGCGGCGTTGAGGGCCTTCAGGCGCTCCTTGAAGCCGGAGTAGATGGGGGCGATTTGCTCCGCCTCTTCTTCCGAGATGTTGATCCCGGCGTCGGCGAGGATGGACATAACGGTCTGCTTGGTATCTGAACTCATAATGCGATCACCTTAGCGGTAGTTATTTGCCGGCATTGGGCTATGGCGCCGGCCACGGGGTTGTTTTTGGGGGGCCAAGGGTCTCTCAGGGGGCATCTGGGCCAGGGTGATGACGAAACTCGTAACACTATGTGATGAATTTCACATATACAGTGAATGAATTCAATCGCCCTTTAGTTACCTAGATATATTAAGTCTTAACGTGATGCATTGACAACATCTGGCGAGAAGGGTAATCTTTCCGGAACCTGCCCGGAAGGGCCGGAGCTTTGCCTGTTTCAGGATAGGTTTAATGGATTCCAGCGAATCTGAGGAGGTCTGCCTGTGAAAAAGACATTAATAAGGAAAAGTTGGAGGGCGTCGGCCGTTCTTCTGGCCCTGATGGCGCTGATGGGGTTCATTTTAGCCTGCGGAGGGGACGACGCAACGCCTACGGCGACAACGGCGCCGGCGGGAGGCGCAACGACCGCGCCAGCAGCCACGGCGACGCCCACGCCTACCGTAGCGCCCGCGGCGGGTGTGTTCGCCATGCCCGGGGTGGCCGGCGTACCGGCCTCAGTAAGCAAGCTAACGGTGGTTGTTGACGGTTGGGGCCGAGACGAGATCAACCCGGTGAACATGGCCGGGGCCGGGTTCCTGAACGACTACCTGAACCCGGCGTTGCTACAGCGGGACTACGACCATTCGGTTGTGAGCCAACTGGCGACGGAATGGAGTCTGGACGACGAGGGGTTCGAGTTCACGATTCATCCGAACGCCAAGTGGCACACGGGCCGGGACATTGTGGCGTCTGACATAGACTGGAACATCCGGGCGCATCAAGGGGAGTTCGAGCCGTTGTTCATAGGGTTTGACACGCAGCGGTTCAAGGAAGCGGTTGAAGGCGTGGAGATCATTGACGACAAACATGTCAAGATAAAGACGTTCTCCCCGTTCCCAGACTTCATAGCCTGGCACACGGGGATGGGGTACCACATCCACCATTACGGAGACTCGGAGTGGATTCAGGACGTGGGTGAGTCCGGGTTCAACGAGAACCCCTCGGGAGGGGGGCCCTACACGGTGAAGGAGTGGAAGGTTGGCGAGCGGATAGTGTTTGAGCGGTGGGAGGACTTCTGGGGAGACACGGACTGGTACCACAAGCCGCAGCACCAGACGCTGGAGATAATCCTGAACGTGGACGCGGCGTCGCGGTTCGCGCTAATCAAGAGCGCGCAGGCCGACGTCGTGGTGAACATTCCGTACATCAACGCCCGGGACATAGACAGGTCTGAGGAGTTCCTGGGGCGGGGAATCAACCCGAATAAGGGAGACATCTGGACGCAGACCATCCGGGGCACCGGAAACATGAACATAGACTTCATGAACGTGATGTGCATCCTGGACTGCGCGGACAAGCCGACGTTGGATGAAGTCAAGCCGTTCGACGATATAAGGGTGCGGGAGGCGCTGGAAATCGCAGTGGACAAGGTAGCAATCAGCGAGCTAGCGCACTACGGGTTCACCACGCCGCAGACTGGGATCTGGTTCAGCAACTCGTTTGGCTACATCGACCGGCCGGTTTCGCCGTTCGACCCGGAGCGGGCGAAGCAGTTGTTGAAGGACGCGGGTTACGAAAACGGGTTTAAGACAAAGGTTTACTATGGCCCGTTCGTGAACTCGCCAGGTATCAAGGAGTGGCTGGAGGCGGCGGCGTCCTACTGGCTGGACGTAGGGATAGAGATGGAGATCTTCGAGATAGAGTCCAGCGAGTTCTACAGCAAGTGCTGCCGGGACGTCACGGAAGGAACCGGCAAGAACCGCGCCTTCAGGCCGTTGGCTGTGCAGACGTGGGGGAGGCAGGAGCACGCGGGAGTGCTTGCCAACTACGGCTACCACGAGACGGGCACATACAACTGTTGCTACGACGCGACGACAGAGGCGCTGTGGGAGGAGATGAACTCCACCACGGACGCAGCGGTCACGCAGCGAGTCCTGACGGAAATGGAAGACTACATACTGGAGAAGCGGTGGCTGCTACCGATGGACGAGGTATCAGTGGTGCAAGTGTACATGGACCGGGTGCTGACCCACCCAACGGCGCCGCACGCCAGCTCCTTTGAGCAGCTCTGGAGGGTTGTACTGCGGGACTAACTGTCCAGCATGGCCAACAGGAACAGGAGCTAGTAAAAGAGCGAATCCCAGGCGACCTAAACTTATAGCCCGGGGCGACTGACCGGCTAGGGCATCCTGGCCGGTTAGTTGTCCCAGGGCCTTCTCAGGTGATGGACTGATGGGCCAATATACGTGGAAGAGATGCGTGCGCGGCCTGTTGACGGTGTGGCTCGTCACTCTGATGGTCTTCCTGTTGCTGCGGATCACGGGAAATCCGGTAGATTTCCTGTCAGACCCCAGCATAGGGGCGGCGGACCGGGAGCGGATGAAGAAGGCGTGGGGGCTGGACAAGCCGTTCCACGAGCAGTACCTGAACTTCAACAAGGGGATCTTCACAGGGGAATTTGGGCTATCCACGCGGTGGGACGGATACAGCGCGTTTCACATGGTGAAGACGAGGATTGCGGCAACGATACAACTGGTGGGGGCGGCACTGGTCTTCGCCATGGTACTAGGGCTGCTATTTGGGGTGGTGTCGGCGGTGAAACCGGACTCGATATTCGACCGGGTGGGAAAGATTCTGGCCATCACGGGGCAATCCATGCCGGCGTTCTGGCTGGGCCTGTTATTCATCCTGTTCTTTTCCATCTATCTGGGCTGGTTGCCCAGCGCCGGAGGGCTGGACCGCATAGGGTGGAAGGGGCTAATCATGCCTGCAACGTCGCTGGGGTGGTTCTTGGTGGCAGCGAACACGCGGCTAACGCGGTCAGTAATGATATCAGTGCTGGACTCTGAATACGTGAGGATGCTGAGGGCGAAGGGGCTGCCATCAACCCTGGTGATCTGGAAGCACGCGCTGAAGAACGCGGCGCTGCCGGTGATAACGTTGTTCGGGGTGAACTTCGCGTACCTGGTGTCCGGGGCGCTGATCACGGAGGCGATCTTCGCTTGGCCGGGGATAGGGAGGTTGCTGGTGGACGCCATCTACGCGCGGGACTACGCGGTCGTGCAAACGGTGGTGTTCTTCGCGGCCGTGATTATTGTTGCCATCAACCTGCTGGTGGACCTGCTGTACGCCTGGTTAGACCCCAGGGTGCGGCTGACCTAGTGAGGAAGGCGTAATGGCGGCTGGGCAAGTGGTAATTAGGGGCCCCTATGCGCGGCAGCTGAGCTGGCGCGCAGGATGGGCTTGGACGCGAAATGCGCTAAGGGGCTCACCGAAGCTTTCGCTGCTGTTCCTGGTAGTAGCCATAACGTGCGCGGCCTTCGCGGGCCAGATAGCGCCGACCAATCCGATCACCGGGGACCTGAGGAACACCCTGCAGGCGCCTAGCTTTACAGGCTGGTACTCCCATCCATTGGGGACGGACCACCTGGGCCGGGACATGTTGAGCCGGCTGATCTACGGGGCGCAGATCTCGGTGACCGTGGGGTTTTTCGCGGTGTTCATATCCGGGGCGGTGGGAACGGTAATCGCACTGTTTAGCGGGGTGTTCAGGGGATGGGTTGACGGTATTCTTATGCTGATCACTGATGCGTTTTTCGCGCTGCCGTTCCTGATGGTGGCGGTGACGGTGATTTCCCTGCTGGGTCCCAGCAAGACCAACGTGATACTGACGATTGGGCTGCTCCGGTGGATGAGCTACGCGCGAATCCTGCGCAGCGAGGTGCTCACCACGGTGGAGATGGACTACGTGCGGCTGGCCCGGGTGGCCGGGGCGGGCAAGCTGCGCATAATGACGCGTCATGTTTTTCCTAACCTGCTCAACAGCCTGCTGGTGATTGGGACGCTGGAGGTGGGGACGGCGGTGATATTTGAGGCAGGGCTGAGCTTCCTGGGGTTGGGGGTGCCGCGGCCGTTGCCGTCTTGGGGAACTATGCTTTCGGAGTCTCAGGCGTTCCTTTATAACGTATGGTGGTTGCCGGTGTTGTCCGGGATCGCCATATCGCTGCTGGTGATGTCTTGCAACCTGACCGGTGACTGGTTGCGGGACAGGACGGATCCCACGCGCCGCCAGCTTTAGCCAGGGTGGCCAGGGCAGTGGCCGGGAGAAGGCGTTCCTACACCTTTACGAATTGAGCTTGCCCGCCAGTGTACGGGGCACAGGCCACGGGTCTTCAATGGGTCATGGGAGAAAAGGCAGAGGAGGTGAGTCAAGTGTCAAAGTCCAGTGAGTGGAGAGGTCTGAGGCTGCCGGAATTCCGGCTGTCCAAGGAGGACACGGCGTTTGTGATTGTAGATATGCAGTATCTGGACGCGCACCGGGACTACGGAATGGGGCGGGAGGCGAAGGAAAAGGGGACGGAGGAGGAGCACGAGTATTTCTTCAGTCGGATTGAGAACGTGCTGATACCGAATATTCAGACGCTGCAGCAGGTGTGCCGGAAGCGGGGAATTGAGGTGATCCACCTTAAAATAGCTTCGCTGGTGAAGGACTGCCGGGATGTGAGCCAGGTTCACAAGCGCCTGAAGCTATTCGCCCCGGCCGGATCAAAGGAGGCGGAGATACTGGAGGAGCTGAAGCCACTGGAGAACGAGGTGGTGATTTCCAAGGGTTGCTCCGGGGCGTTTAACGGTTCGAACCTGGACCAGATCCTGGCGAATATGGGGATAAAGACGCTGATATTCGCGGGGGTGGCGACGAACTACTGCGTGGAGACTTCATTGCGGGACGCCGGAGACCGGGACTATAACGCGATTATGGTGAGCGACGGCTGCGCCGGTTTCTCCGAGGAGGCCGACCGAATGGCGATTCAGGTGCTGGACGAGGCGTACTGCAAGGTGAAGACGACGGACGAGGTAATCCAGTTGATTGAAGAGGAAGCTGCACGGCCGGTGGCGGCGTAGGGTTGGGGAGCGAAGGTGCGAGAGGAATTGAAGGTTTGAACCGAGGAGGTTGATGCGATGGCTAAGGAGAACATTTGGCACGGGGGGCCGGAACGGCTGCCGGAGTTTGAGCTGGCGGCGGAGGACACGGCGTTCCTGATAATAGATATGCAGTACCTGGACGCCCACCGGGACTATGGCCTCGGCGCGGAGGCGAAGGCGCGGGGCGTGACGGAGGAGTACGAGTATTACTTCAGCCGGGTGGAGAACGTGTTGATTCCGAATATCCAGAGGTTGCAGGGCATGTGTAGAGAGCGGGGCATTGAGGTGATGCACGTTCGCATAGCGTCGCTGGTGCAGGACTGCCGTGACGTGGCGGAGATCCACAAGCGGCTGAAGCTATTCGCGCCGGCGGGATCAAAGGAGGCGGAGATACTCGAGGAGATAAAGCCGCTGGAGAATGAGGTGGTGATTTCAAAGGGTTGCTCCGGGGCGTTCAACGGGACGAACCTGGACCAGATCCTGGCGAACATGGGCATTAAGAACCTGATCTGCGCCGGGGTGGTGACCAATGGCTGCGTGGAGACCACGGTGCGGAGCGCTGGGGACCGGGACTATAACGTGATTCTGGTGGGGGACTGCTGCGCCACGCACACTCAGGAGGAGGACGAGTTCGCACTGAAGGTGATGCACGATTCCTACTGTAAGGTGAAGTCGACGGAGGAAGTGGCGGGAATAATTGAGAACTTGGCGCCCAGGAGGGTAGGGGCAGGCACCTAGGGACCCGGGGGAATCCCCCCGGGTCTCGCTGACAGAGGGGGTATCCTCTCTAGACTCTCCCCCTGGTTGGTATGGTCGCCAGGAGGGGCCTGGAATCACGGGTTAGTGGCGCCCGCCCGCCTGCCCCCATGACGATTTTAACAAGTTGAATTCTGAGGGCGTCCATAAAGGAGCGGCGATGACGGACTTGAACGCTGAAGATGTTAGGGCAATGGGTAAGGCGGTAGGGCTGGAGATTGAGGAGGCGAAGCTGGCGGAGGTGGCGGAGGTGCTGAGCGCGATCATAGAGGCGGTGGACGAGGTGAACCCACCGGGGTTGGAGAACGTGGAGCCGCTGCCGATCATCTTTCCCAGGGAGGTGCAGTAAAGTGGCAGGCGAAGAGCTGGTATATCTTTCGGTGGCGGAGACGGGGCGCCGGATAGCATCCAAAGAGGTGTCGCCGGTGGAGGTGGTGGAGGCGTATCTTTCGAGGATACAGGCGGTGGACGAGAAGCTGCACTCGTATATAACGGTGTGCGCCGACGAGGCGAGGGCGGCGGCAAAGGTGGCGGAGCGGGAGATTGCCCAGGGGGACTATAAGGGGCCGATGCACGGTATCCCGGTGGGGGTGAAGGACCAGTGGTGGACTAAGGGGGTGCGCACCACGGCAGGCTCTACGATTCTGAAGGACTTTGTGGCGGATGAGGACGCTACGGTGATGGCGAACCTGAAGGGGGCGGGTGGCATTTTGCTGGGAAAGACGAACCTGACGGAGTTCGCGGTAGCGTGGCCGTTCAGGTACCCGTACGGGACGCCGACGAACCCGTGGGACGTGACCCGAATGCCGGGCGGGTCCAGCGGCGGCTCCGGAGCAGCAGTGGCCGCAGGGCTGTGCGCCACCGCACTGGGGGAGGATACGGGAGGGTCCATACGCAACCCGGCGTCGTATTGCGGCGTGGCGGGGTTGAGGCCGACGTGGGGCCGCGTAAGCCGATACGGGTTGCTGGGTTCGGCGTGGTCGTTCGATTCCATTGGGCCGATGAGCCGGTCGGTGGAGGACTGCGCGCTGACGCTGGCGGCGATAGCAGGGTATGACGACAAGGACCCGTACACGTGGAAGCAACCGGTGCCGAACTATGCCGCGGCGCTTAGCGGAGATATCAAAGATATTCGTGTAGGGGTCATCACGGAGCGGGTGAACGCGGAGGTGGTTGAGCCCGAAACCCGGGAGGCGGTGGCCAAGGGAATTGAGGTGATTCGGGGGTTGGGACCGACGGTGAAAGAGGTGTCGATTCCGATGTTCCCGCTTTCGGGGATCATTTACTGGGGCTACACGCTGATGGAGAGCGGGAATTCGCACCACCACAACATCCGGCACCGCGCGGCGGAGTACGACCACAACATGCAGGTGGCGCTGATGACGGGCAGCCTGATTCCGGCGCAAACGTATTACAAGGCGCAACGGCTGCGGCAGATGCTTCGAAACGAGGTGATGGAGGCCCTGAAGGAGGTGGACGTTCTGTTGCTGCCAACGGGGAACGCGCCCGCGGCGCCGGTAGTTGACAAGCCGGGGATGGGAACCAAGGCGGAGGTGAAGGCGGGATTCCATGAGGGGATAAGCTTCACGGGAACGGCTAACCTGGTAGGGTTGCCGGCGTTGACCGTACCGTGCGGGTTCTCGTCGGGAGGGTTGCCAGAGGGGCTACAGATCATGGGGCGCCCGTTTGGCGAGACGGACGTGTTCAGGGTAGGGCATGCTTACCAACAGGCCACTGACTGGCACAATCAGAGGCCGCCTATTTAGGCCGGGGGCTGGTAGGGGCCTTATTGCCGTGCTCGTGGGAAGTGGGGATCGTTGTTGGCGAGGGGTATCGCGGCCACAGAAGACTGAAAATCGAAGGTTGGTGGTTCCCGCCGTCCAGCCCCGGAAGATTTTTTAAGTTTTTTCCTGAGGGACGCCCTCATCGGCCACAGGCGGACCGGCAGGGAATCCATCCGCTTCCGGAGGACTGCATCTTCCTGTGAGTTGGTCTTGATTGTGGGCTGGCAGCGCCATTACAAATGGAGGCGCGAGTTTCGACAAAGAGTTACAGAGAGCGAGGAAGATGTGAGACAGGAAGAGACGGAGCTTTGTCGTCTGACGATCCGGCAGGCGGGGGACTTGATCCGGAAGAAGGAGCTTTCTCCGGTGGAGCTGGTAAGGGCCCACCTGGAGCGGATTGAGCGGCTGGACGGGAAGCTGAAGTCCTACGTTAGGCTTTCGCCGGAGACGGCGCTATCTGAGGCGCGGGCTGCGGAGGCGGAGGTGTTGAGGGGGGAGTACCGCGGTCCATTGCACGGTATTCCGGTGGCGCACAAGGACCAGTTCGACGCGGAGGGGATGCCCAGCGGCGCTCGTCCCGATGTGACTGATGAGAACCCACCGCCGGAGGCTGCGGCGCTACGGAAGCTGAGGGACGCGGGCACGGTGCTACTGGGGAAGCTGGAAATGGACGGGCTGGCGGTGGGGGAGAACAAGGAGAGCCAGCGGAACAAGGCTCGGAACCCGTGGAACCTGGCCTATTCGCCGGGGGGGTCCAGCAGCGGGTCCGGCGCCGGAGTGTCGGCGGGGCTGTGCATGGGGTCTCTGGGAGAGGATACCGCGGGCTCGATACGCATACCAGCGGCTTATTGCGGGCTGGTGGGGCTGAAGCCCACGTTCGGGCTGGTGAGCAAGGGAGGTCTGGCCCCGTTGAGCTGGTCATTGGACCAGGGCGGGCCGATCACCCGGACGGCGGAGGACAACGCGCTGCTGCTGCAAGGCGCGGCGGGTTACGATCCTACGGAACCGACGTCGCCGAACGTGACGCTGCCGGACTACGCGGCGGCCCTGACGGGGGACGTTCGTGGGTTGGTAGTGGGGGTGCCGCGGCACTATATTGAGACCGATGACGCGAAGGTGGAGCCGGAGACAATGTCGGCTATGGAGAAGGCGCTATCGGACCTGGAATCGCTGGGCGCCAGGGTGGAGGAGGTGAGGGTCCCAAGCCTGGAGGGGGCGGCGATGACGAACATAGTGGTGTGGTACTCGGAGGCATTCGCCAATTGCAAGGCTGACCTGGCGACGCGGCCGCACATATTCGGCGACACGTTGCGCGGCTTGCTGGAGCTGGGCGGACTATTCACGGCGTCTGACTATATCCTGGCCCAGCGGGACCGGAGGCGGATCAGGCGGGAGATGGCGGAGGTGTTCCAGCGGGTCGACGTGCTGGCGCTGCCGACGACCTGCGAACCGGCGATGCCGGTGGATGATGACGCGCCGGGCACGTCGGTGGAGGGCGTGTTGGAGAACATCTATTACCTGGGTCCTTTTAACATTTCGGGGAATCCAGGGGTATCGATACCGTCGGGGTTCAATCGTGCGGGGATGCCGCTGAGCTTCCAACTGGTGGGGAAGGCGTTCGGGGAGGGGAGGGTGTTGCAGGTGGCGGACGCATATCTGACCCAGGCGGGATGGTGCGAGCGGAGGCCGCCCATTTAGGGTTGTTTCAGGTCAACAGGCTGGCTGGTCCAGATTGGGCGTTCACCTCAGTCCGTCGGGTTTCCCGTGCTGGTGCATGTGTCCCGGTGGGCGTTGGGGTGTCGGTCCTGCAGTTTGGGGAACGCCGCGCCGCCTTATATCCGTGATAATCAGCCAAGAGGATGGGTGTCGATAGAACGACGGGCTGAGAATAGAAGGTGGGTGGTACGCACCCACCTGCCGGAAAGGTTTATAAAGGTTATTTCGGAGGGACACCCTCAGAATTTCGTTTTTATAAACCTTCCGGGGCGGCACCGTGGGAACCACCAACCCTTGATTGGCAACCCCTTCGTAGCGACCACACCCATCGCCCTCACCCAGTGCCTAACGCATAGCCCTTGGGCTGGGTGCCAACCCCACAGCAAGGTGCAGGGAACCTGGGTGGTGGCTGCCGGGAGCCTGAGGGTGTCCCTCAGAAAATCGTTTTTATAAACCTTACTGGGCGGGATGGCGGGAACCACCAACCTGTGATTCGCAAACCCTTCGTAGAAGCAATAACCAACTCAATGGCTGATTGCCTTTTCGGATTTCTCGTAGGATCGTTTAGCACCATCCCCACAGCAAGGTTTTGTCCGCCGGAGGCGGATAAGTTCACTGCCCGTAGCCTGAGGGGAACCCCCCACCACACCTACCCCTCCCTCTCGTACCTCCCCTCCAAAAGACCCTGCCCTAGAACGTGCCCCTCAATAACCTCCAGCAGCCTCCCCTTCTCCGTCCCAGGTTCCAAATCCTGCGTGCCGTCCACCCCCTCCCGGTCCAGCGCGAACAGGAAAATCCGGTACAAGTGCGTCCCGTCCGGCGGGCACGGCCCCCCGTACCGGTTCTCCCCAAACCCCTTGCCGTGAACGCTGCCATTCGTAAGCCGGTCCTCGGGCGGCACCCCCTCCGGTATCCCCCGCAGGCCCCCCGGCAGATTGAACAGCACCCAGTGCGTGAAATTATTCGCGTCAGGGTCATCCATCACCAACGCAAAACCCGCCGTCCCCTCCGGCGCCTCACCCCACGACAGCTCTGGCGAAATATCCGCTCCGTCGCACGTGTAGTGCGACGGTATCCTCCCCCCCGCCTCGAAGGCGCTGCTGCTCAGACTGAACGGCGCCGCCCCCTCCTGCTCCAGACTCACCGAGTCCCCTCCGCAGGCGCCAACTAGCGCCAGCGCCAACACCGACACCATGGCCACAGTCCTAACCGTTAACACTACGCCTCACCCCCTAATTCTTCCTAAATCTGAGCCGTCAATATTTCGCACCCACTTATCCAGCGGAGTCTAGTGGGGGCCGGCCCCCCTGGCGGGATTCTGAGGGTGTCCCTCAGAATTGGGTTGTTTAGACCTTCCTGGGCGGATTGGTGGGTACCACCAACCCTTGATGCGCAACCCTTTCGTAGAGACAAGGCCCATCGCCATGGCCAATTCCCAGACCTCAAAGCCTGCCCGTCCTTCTCCAGCCGACCCAATCAGCAGGTTAGCACACCCACAAAACACGACGCAAAAAGGCCCCGACGAGTCGGGGCCTTTTCATTCACTGGGTTCAGTTCTTCTTAGAAATCGGTGGTCGTCGCCAGCCCCTCCGTCGAGAGGCTGATGCTATAGAAGCCTGGCACCACCTGCGGTAGCACATCTACCTGTAGCTGCATCCGGTCGAACGTAGTATGGCCCGCCGCGTCCGAGTCCACCGTGTACACGAAGTGGTGCGCGTCCTCTTGCGCCACCCCTATCACATTTACCGCACTGGCTGCAGTAGCGTTGGAGAACCGGAAGCCGTCCGGCGCCAGGATAGAGATCCGCTGAGGCTGATTGATTTCGGAGTTATTGATCAACACCAGTTCTATATCGTAGCTGTCACCCGGGTACGCCTCGGCGCTGGCCGTCATGCTCGTGCCGTCGTTATAGATCACGGCGTCGTTTCCACCGGCATTCGTCATCCCGGCCCCGCCCTGCAGTGTCACCGGAATATTCACCTTCACCGCGTTGTCCCCGGTGATTCCACTGGCGAAGGCCGCCAGTCCCCCCGCCGCTGCTATCACTAGCAGCGCCGTCCCCAGCATTGAGAACTTTTTCGCGGCAAATTTGATACTCACTTTGATTCCCCTCTGTGTCGCCCTATTCCCTTCATCAGCCGGAGCGTCTTTGCTCCGAATCTTCTGTCGGCGGTCCGCCAAGTGCGTCCCGCCGCTCCTGTTGTGCCCGTCGCCACACCGGCGCCTTGGTCACGTCTCCCGCCCTACTTGGCTGGGGTTGGCGCCACCAGCCGTCGCGGCCCGGGCTACGGGCCAGGGCGGAGGCCCTAAGCCTCCGCTTCAATCTCCTGGTAAGCCTCGGTCTCCTGGTTCGCGTCGTTGTAGCCGAACTGGCTGCCCGTACGGTTCAAGAACGCTTCTAGGTCTCGGCTGGTAAAGCGCCGGTCTCCCCGCGTCCCCAACCTGTACGCCTTCAGCAGTCCCCTGTTATTCCACAGCCGCACCGTGTTAGGATGCACGTGTAGAAGGTCTGCTACCTCTTGGACCGAAAGTATGGTGTCCTGCAAAAACTGTACCACTCCTGTTACCTCCCTGTGCGGCCGCTCTGTTGGCAACCGACTAAAACTACAACTCGACGATAGCCCAATGGGGGAGTTGTCGGAAGATGTTAGGTTCTGGTAGTAAAGTTCCCCAGCCCTCAGGTGCCCTGGGCTTCACCTCAATCCCATGAGGCTCCGTGCCACTCCGGTAATCCCCAGCCTCATATTTGCAAGGTTGCTTCCAGCGTACAATCGACACCAACCAAGTAGGAGGGTGCAGGGAACCTGGGTGGTGGCTGCCGGGAGTTTGAGGGTGTCCCTCAAAATATACCTACAACAACCATCCGGGGTGGGACGGTGGGAACCACCAACCTCCGATCCTCAACCCCTTCACCGTGGCGCTACCGATCGCCAGTCCAACCCTCACTTGTCATCCAACCCGTCCCAACAGCATTGGGAAGCCCGCCCATTGGCTACCATGTCATTGCTATGAAAATAAGCCTCTCTATGCCACCAACCCGCTCATCCTGAGGCTCTCGAAGGACGAGCCCATACGGCATTCCGCCCCCCACCATGTCATTCTGAGTCCGCCCGTGAGGATCGAAGAATCTGGGTGTGGTGGGAGAGCAAGTCCTACCGCGGCGCCCGCTTCGGATTTCAATCCTGATTTTCATCCTCCCTGGTGCTGGACGCCAACACGATGGATTCCGAGTCCGGGCGTGAGTAACGAGGAATCTGGGTGGAGCGGGGCTGAGTGTGTCCCGCCCTCGCCTCTACCACCAACCCCGGACTCGCAACCCCGTCTCCTCCTCCACCCCGCTCATCCTGAGGCTCTCGAAGGACGAGCCCATACCGCATTACGCCCCCCACTATGTCATTCTGAGTCCGCCCGTGAGGATCGAAGAATCTGGGTGCGGGGGGAGAGCAAGTCCTACCGCGGCGCCCGCTTCGGATTCCAATCCTGATTTTTCATCCCCCTCTTGCGTTGATACCCATCATTACGCCTGACCTCCTCGGACATGGCGCCTATCATCCGCTCAAAAAGCGCTCAAGAGGGAGTGCAAAGGGGGATAGCCCCTCTGCCGGGAGTTTGAGGGTGTCCCTCAAAATATACCTACAACAACCATCCGGGGCGGGACGGTGGGAACCACCAACCTCCGGTCCTCAACCCCTTCACCGAGGCAATACTATCTCCCTTAACGAGTGCCTCACATACAACCCCTGGGCTGGCCACCAACCACACGGGAGGGTACAGGGAACTTGGGTGGTGGCTGCCGGGAGTTTGAGGGTGTCCCTCAGAACCTAACTTCAAAAACTTCTTCACGCCCTCGCCCCCGCCGACCCCACCGGCGCCCTGACGTACACCTGCACCCGCGCCCGGTTCGTGTCCACCACGTACACGCGCCCCTCCCCGTCCACCTTCACCGCCGTGGGCCCCCAGAACAGCTTCTCTATGCTGGCCGATTCGTCTCGAAGATAGTCCTCCGGCGCCAGCTCCAGCTCCGGCTCCAGGTCCGCCTTCTCCCGCTCCTCCAGCTCGTCCTCGTTAGTCGTGAAATACTCGTACGCCCAGGTCGAAAGCCCCGAGTCACCTCGCACCTTCAGCACGAACCCCCCCTCCGGAGACAACACCTGCATCCGCTCGTTCCCCCAGTCCGCCACATACACCTTCCCATCTCCATCCACCGCAACGCCCGAGGGCCGGTTGAACTCCCCGTCACCGCTGCCGGTGCGCCCCCAGGCCGCCAGGAACCCGCCGCCGCCGTCGAACTTCTGCACCCGGTCATTTCGCCAGTCCGCCACGTAAACATTCCCATCCACGTCCAGCGCAATCCCCCACGGCACGTTAAACTGCCCATCACCGCTCCCCGCCTCTCCCCACTGCCCCAGGAACCGTCCCCCCTTGTCGTACCGCTGCACCCGGTTATTCAAACCGTCCACCACCAGTAGCTGCCCCTCCGCGTCGAACGCCATCGCCGCTGGTCGGTCGAACTGGCCCTCCCCGGACCCTTGCGCTCCCCACTTCTCCAGGAACCTCCCCTCCTTGGAAAACACCGATATCCGATGCAACGCCTCGTCCGAAACGTACACGTTCTCATCCCCGTCCATCGCTATGGAAGATGGCCACACCAACTGACCGTCACCCGTGCCGCCGCCGCCGAAGTCCCCTATGAACTTCCCGTCCAGTGTGCACACCGTCACCCTTTTGGATACCAAATAATCGTCGTTCTCTGACCCTCCTCGGCTCAGGACGTAAAGCAGCCCGTCCTTGCCGATAGCCATGTCCACCGGGTTCGCGAACCCGCGGTCTCCCATCAGCGACATAAATCCCACCGTATGGCTGTAACCTAAACCAAAACTGGCCGCCATTGCCTTAACCTCCGTCTGGCGGCCGCTTCGCCGCCTGTTGAGCATATTCTATGCC
Organism: Dehalococcoidia bacterium; assembly: GCA_965247585.1. Taxonomy (GTDB): domain Bacteria; phylum Chloroflexota; class Dehalococcoidia; order Lucifugimonadales; genus CBDFHC01. The sequence goes on along the minus strand of CBDFHC010000005.1, from coordinate 119,975 downwards.
GGCAATCCCTTGACCTGTGCCACGTCACCCCATCGCCATTGCTGATCGCCCGTATAACAGCCTCCTACGCCTCCAACCCGCTCATCCTGAGGCTCTCGAAGGACGAGCCCATACCGCATTCCGCCCCCCCCCCATCATGTCATTCTGAGTCCGCCAGTGAGGATCGAAGAATCTGGGTGCGGGGGGAGAGCAAGTCCTACCCCGGCGTCCGCTTCGGATTCCAATCCTGTTTTTTCATCCTCCCTGGTGCTGGACGCTAACATGATGGATTCCTATGAAAATAGCACCGTCGCTAGTCTACCTGCGACTAGCAAGGGGGAGTCTAGAGGGGGCTGGCCCCTTCTGCCGGGAGTCTGAGGGTGTCCCTCAGAACAAACCTTTTAATACCTTTCTGGGCGGGCGGGTGGGTACCACCAACCTGTTATTTGTAGCCCTTTGTAGTTGCGACACCAATCACCAAACCTGATCCCCCATAGAACAAGACTCCTCGCCCCGTATTCCTAGCCCCAAAGGACCGTGCAGGGAACCTGTGCCCCCTACACCAACTGGTACTCCTGCGTCGCCACTATAAGCTGCAGCATCTCCACCACCCTCTCCTCTGACGCCCGCGCCTCCTCCGTCGTTCCCCAACGCAACTCTCCACCAACCCTGGCGTGCGCCAATAGCTCCTCCCTCGTCTCCTCCGACGTGCTGACCGGTCCCATCAGCTCCAGCGCCGTTTCCACCAGTTCCTCCGGCGAAGTCGGGTCCCCCGAATCCCGCACCCGCTCTATAATCGTCCGCACTCCTGGCCTGCTGGCGTCCCCAAACTCCGCCGCCGCGAAGTTCACCCTGGTAACCAGGCTCCCCGTGGAAATCCACTCCGCCCCCGTGTGCCACCCCTCCACGCTCGGCGGGTCCAACAGCGATTGCCCCATTTCCACCGTTACCAGCGCCAGCTTAATGTCGTCTATCCCGGGGAAGCTGTGCCCCCCCGCCAGCCGTGCTGCGCCCACCACAAACTCCGCCGGGCTCTTCACTCGCGCGAACGCCGACTCCTTGAAAAAGTCCGAGTTGAACAGCACCCGAAGCATTGCCCGGATGTTGTAATCGTTGTTCACAAACTCATTCGAAAGCGTCTCTATCGCCTCCGGGTCCCCCGGCGGCACCGTCTCCCACGCTGGCACCTGCGGCTCGTCCGCCACAAAGAAGTTGTACAGATGCCTCGAAATAAACCGCGCCGTGGCCGGATGCCGGCAGATGATCTCTATCGCGTCCTCCCCGCCAAACCGTCCCGTCTGACCTAGGAACTCCTTCTCACCGTCCTCGTGGTCCTCCGGCCTGTATTCGAACTGCCAGTCCAGCCTTCCGTACGGCCAGATCGAGTCCCGCGCCGCCCGGGCCGTGTGCAGCGTTTCGTTACGCATCGTCCACCCCGTGAACGCCTGCGACGCCTGCTTCACGTCCCCCTCCGTGTAATTCCCCACCCCCATCGAGAACAGCTCCAGCAGCTCCCGACCAAAGTTCTCGTTCACCGCTCCCTTGTGGCTGTCTTTGTTGTCCAGCCAGAAGATCATCGCCGGGTCCCTCGAAAGCTCCGTTAGCAGCGTCCGGAAGCTCCCCATCCCCAGCCGCCGAAACATCGCCACCTGGTTCAGGATCGCCTTCGGCTGGTTCAGCTTCGTGTACCCCGTGGCGAACAGCCCGTGCCAGAACAGCGATAACTTCTCCTCCAGCGGGCGCCGAGTGTTGATCATCCGGTACAGCCAGTAGGATTGGCAGCTCTCCAACAGCATCAAGTTGTTGGCGTCCGGGTGATACCGCCTCACCAGGTCTTCATCCTCTATCCCTGGCGGCGAATTCTCCGGCTGCAGAAGCTCCTCCACCGTCGCCTCGTATCCCAGTGACGCGTACCGCTCCAGCTCCTCCCGCGTACCCCCGAACCCTGCCCGCCGCAGCAGGTGCGCTATCTGGGCAATCTCCGCTCGTTCCGTCTGTACCTTGGCCATAGTCAACCTGGCTCCCTTCCTGCGCTGCGTTTGCCACACCCTCCCGGTCCCTGCGCCTTCAGTGTATTGAGGCGCCGTAAGGCCGTCAATCCGCCGCCGGTCTCCCTCCCCCGAAAATAGAAACGCCGTCCCTTAAAAACCACCCGGCCAGGAAAGCTGCAGGGAACACACGTTCCCTGCCGGGAGTCTGAAGGTCTCCCTCAAAAGATACTTATAATAACCATCCGGGGCGGGACGGTGGGAACCACCAACCTCCGATTCGCAAACCTCTGTGAAAACCAAACCCATCGCCATGGCTGATCGCCCGTATAACAGCCTCCTACGCCTCCAACCCGCTCATCCTGAGGCTCTCGAAGGACGAGCCCATACCGCATTCCGCCCCCCACCATGTCATTCTGAGTCCGCCCGTGAGGATCGAAGAATCTGGGTGCGGGGGGAGAGCAAGTCCTACCGCGGCGCCCGCTTTGGATTCCAATCCTGTTTTTCATCCTCCCTGGTGCTGGACGCCAACATGATGGATTCCAAGTCCTCCCTGGAGGCTCGAGAAATCTGGGTGGGGCGGGGATGAGTGCGTCCCGCCCTGCCTGCTTAATCGAACCCCAGTCCGTAAGAGTCCAACCTTAACCACACCCTTTTTCGCCACCCCACAGGAGAGTGCAGTGAACGTGGGTTCCCTGCCGGGAGTCTGAGGGTGTCCCTCAGAAATCAGTTTTTATAAACCATCCGGGGCGGGACGGTGGGAACCACCAACCTCCGATTCGCAACCCTCTCTGCAAACCAAACCCATCACCATTGCTGATCGCCCGTATAACAGCCTCCTACGCCTCCAACCCGCTCATCCTGAGGCCCTCGAAGGACGAGCCCATACCGCATTCCGCCCCCCACCATGTCATTCCAAATCCTCCCTGGAGGATCGAGAAATCTGGGTGCGGGGGGAGAGCAAGTCCTACTGCGGCGCCTGCTTCGGATTCGAATCCTGGGTTTTCATCCTCCCTGGTGCTGGACGCCAACATGATCGATTCCAAGTCCGCCCATGAGGATCGAGGAATCTAGGTGGAGCGAGGATGAGTGCGTCCCGCCCGGCCTGCTTAGTCGGACCCCAGTCCGTAAGAGTACAACCTTAACCACACCTCTTTTCGCCACCCCACAGGAGAGTGCAGGGAACCTGGGTTCCCTGCCGGGAGTTTGAGGGTGTCCCTCAAACTATACTTATAACAACCATCCGGGGCGGGACGGTGGGAACCACCAACCTCCGATGCGCAGCCCTCTGTGAAAACCAAACCCATCACCATTGCTGATCGCCCGTATAACAGCCTCCTACGCTTCCAACCCGCTCATCCTGAGGCCCTCGAAGGACGAGCCCATACCGCATTCCGCCCCCCACCATGTCATTCTGAGTCCGTCCGTGAGGATCGAAGAATCTGGGTGCGGGGGGAGAGCAAGTCCTACCGCGACGCCCGCTTTGGATTCGAATCCTGGTTTTTCAACCTCCCTGGTGCTGTACGCCAACATGATCGATTCCAAGTCCGCCCGTGAGGATCGAGGAATCTAGGTGGAGCGAGGATGAGTGCGTCCCGCCCTGTCTGCTTAGTCGAATCCGGATCCGTAGGAGTCCAACCTTAACCACACTTCTTTTCGCCACCCCACAGGAGAGTGCAGGGAACCTGGGTTCCCTGCCGGGAGTTTGAGGGTGTCCCTCAGAAATCCGTTTTTTAAACCATCCGGGGCGGGACGGGGGGAACCACCAACCCCGGATTCGCAACCCCTTCTGCTCCCCCAACCCGCTCATCCTGAGGCCCTCGAAGGACGAGCCCATACCGCATTCCCACCATTCTGCAAAGCGAATCGGCGCCACCAACCTGTGTTTCTCAGTCCTTCGTTCTGGTGATACCCATCGCCATCCCTCCCCCTTCCACCCCTACGGCGCCACTAGCGGCCCATACGAGTCTGGTCGACGGTCCCGGAAGAACTGCCACACGTTCCTCACCTCCCTAATCATCTCCAGGTCCATGTCCGCCACTACTACCTCGTCCTTGTCCCGAGACCCTTGCGCCAACATCTGCCCCCTCGGGTCGCAGAAATAGCTGGACCCGTAAAACTCCCCAATGTCCCACGGCTGCTCGTGGCCCACCCGGTTGATCGCCCCCAAAAAGTAGCCGTTCGCCACCGCGTGCGCCGGCTGCTCCAGCCCCCACAGGTACTCCGACAGCCCCGCCACCGTCGCCGAGGGATTGAACACTATCTCCGCCCCGTTCAGTCCCAGCGCCCGCGCCCCCTCTGGAAAATGGCGGTCGTAGCAAATGTACACCCCAACCTTCCCCACCCGCGTGTCGAAAACGGGGTACCCCGAATTCCCCGGCCGGAAATAGAACTTCTCCCAAAACCCCGGCGCCAGGTGCGGTATATGCGTCTTCCGGTACTTCCCTAAATACGACCCATCTGCGTCAATCACCGCCGCCGTGTTGTAGTACACCCCCGCTTGCTCCTCCTCATACACCGGGACCACCAGCACCATCCCGTGCTGGGCCGCCACCTCCTGCATCAGCCGCGTCGTCGGACCCTCCGGCACCCTCTCCACCATCGCGTACCACCGCACGTCCTGCTCCGCCGGGAAATACGGTCCGTAGAACAGCTCCTGAAGGCACAGCACCTGCACCCCCTTTTTCGCCGCCTCCTCTATCAACCCCAGATGCTTCTCCACCAATCGTTTCTTCAGCTTTTCCAGGTCCTCCGTCTGCTCATCCCCAATCGTGGCCTGAATCAAGCCGCCCCTGACAATCCTGCTCATCTGGTATCCATCCTCTCCTGCGTAACACACCGGCCCATCGCCGCCGGGATCTGCTCCTATTCTATCGCGCCCCTCCTCCCCTTGCGCCCGCCTCAACAGCTAAGGCCCACTTCCGTTCTCCAGCGACTTAGGAGAGAGCAGGGAACCTGGGTGTTGGCTGCCGGGAGTCTGAGGGTGTCCCTCAGAAATAAACCTTCATAAACTCTCATTGACACCTCCCCAACCCCCTTCCATAATCGCCTCCTCACCGCCCCACCAACGCCGTCCCTTGGCAGGAGGCCTGACTTGATCTACGAAATGCGGACCTACCACGCCGTCCCCGGCATGCTGCCCGCCCTCAACCAGCGCTTCGCAGACCACATCGTCCCCATCTTCCAGAAACACGGCGTCGGCATGGTCGGCTTCTGGACCAACGACATCGGTCAGAGCAACCAGCTTATCTACATCCTTTCTTACGAAAATATGGCCGACCGCGAAAAGCGCTTCGGCGCCGTCATCGCTGACCCTGACGTCCAGCGCATCCTGGCCCAGCGTCCCTCCCCCACCGCCCGCATCACCAACACCCTCATGCAAGCTACCACCTACTCCCCTGAGCCACGTCTCCGCGGCGAAGTCCACGAGCTGCGCATATACCAGGCCGCCGTCGGCAAGCTGCCGGACCTCCACAACCGCTTCGCCAACCACACCCGCGGCTTCTTCCAAAAGTACGGCATCGAGGAGGTCGGCTACTGGACCGAGGAGGTCGGCGACAACACCCTCCTCGTCTACATCCTCGGCTACCCTAGCCTCTCCGAGCGCGAGAAGCGCTGGGCCGCCTTCGGCGCCGACCCTGACTGGCATAAAGCCGTCGCCGAGTCCCACCGCAACGGCGTCCTCGTGGAGAGTAGCTGGAACACCATCCTCCGCCCCACCCCATACTCCCCCAGGTAGCCTGGCCCGACTCGGGCTCACCCGCACAGGAGGCCCATCGTGAACTACGCTGGCCGCCCCATCAAGCGGTTTGAAGACCCCCACCTCATCACCGGCCAGACCGCATTCGTGGATGACATCCGTCTCGAAGGCACCCTCCACGCCGTCGTCCTTCGAAGCCCCTACGCCCACGCTCTCATCACCTCCATTGACCCCGCTCCTGCCCGCCGCGCCCCCGGCGTCGTCGCCGTCCTCACCTCCGAAGACATGGAAGAGGACGTCCGCGTCCCCAGCGCCACCGACGTTTACGTCGGCATAGTCGACCACATCAGCGCCCCGGAGCACCCCATCCTGGCGCGAGAGAAGGTCGTCTACGTCGGCCAGCCCGTCGCCGTGGTCGTCGCCGAAGACCCCTACGCCGCCCGCGACGCCGCTGACCTTATAGATGTCGAATACGAGCCCTTGGACCCTCTGCCGGACCCCGAAGACGCCATGGCCCCCGGCGCGCCACCCATCCACCCGGAGCTGTCCAGCAACATCGGCCTCCGCATCCTCAAACACGGCGGTGATGTGGACGCCGCCTTCGCCCAGGCAGACCGCGTCGTCAAGCAGCGCTACTACTCCCAACGCCTCGCCCCGGTGCCCATGGAAGGCCGCGCTGTCCTCGCCTCCTATGACGGCGCATCCCGCCTCCTCACCCTCTGGGACTCCACCCAGCGGCCCCACTGGGTCAAGCGCTTCCTGGCCCTGGCCCTCCACCTTGAGGAAGATTCCGTCCGCGTCATCGCCCAGGACGTCGGCGGTGGATTCGGCGAAAAAGGCTGCATGTTCCCGGAGGAGATCTCCATCCCCTACCTGGCCATCAAGCTCGGCCGACCCGTCAAGTGGGTCGAAGAGCGTCAAGAGAACATGACCGCCTTCCACGGCCGCGGTCACATCTCGGACCTGGAGGCCGCCGTCAAAAACGATGGTACCCTCCTGGGGCTCCGCGTCCGCACCGTCATTGACCTGGGCGCCTACTTCCTCTTCAACACCCCCGCCGCCCCCCTCAACACCAGCCATCGCGTCGTCGGCCCCTACCAGACCCCCGCCCTGGACGTCGAGGTCCTCGGCATAATCACCAACAAGCCCCCCAACGGTGCCTACCGCGGCGCCGGCGGCCCCGAGGCCGCCTTCTGCCTCGAGCGCACCGTTGACATAATCGCCGCCCAGCTCGGACTGGACCCGGCTGACGTCCGGCGCAAGAACTTCGTCCCCGCTGACGCCTTCCCCTACCACACCCCCATCGACGTTGTTTACGACTCCGGTAACTACCAGGCCGTCTTCCACCGCGCCTTGGACCTCTCCGGCTACGACGCCTGGAGACAGAAGTCCCTCCGGGACGCCGCTCAGGGCGGCCCCCTCTCCGGCGTCGGCATCGCCTCCGTCATCAAGGGCGCTGGCGCCACCGGCGCGCGGCGCACCGAATACGGCCGCCTCCTCGTCGAGCCTTCCGGCCGCGTCACCGTCTTCGCCGGCATCTCACCCCACGGCCAGGGCACCGAGACCGTCATCTCCCAGCTCGTCGCCGATGAGTTCGGCCTCACCCCCGCCGATGTGCACGTCGTCCACAGCGATACCGCCCTCGTCTCCGCCGGCCACGGCACCGGCGCCAGCCGCGGCGTCACCGTCGGCGCCTCCGCCATCCACACAGTCGCCGTCGAAGCCCGCCAGAAGCTGCTTGTCATCGCTGCGGGGCTCCTGGATTGCCCCGCTGACGACGTGACCCTGCGGGACAACCGCGCCGTCCAACGGTCTAACCCGGACCGCTCCGTCCCCTTCGCCCAAATCGCCGCCGCCGCACACAACGAAGAGCTCCTTCCCCCCTCCGTCACCCCGGGGCTAGACTTCAGCGGTAGCTTCACCATCTCTGACAACCCCTACTCCTTCGGCGCCCACGTCGTCGCCGTCGAAGTCGACTCGGACACCGGCGAAGTCCGGATCCTCGGCTACACCGCCGTCCACGATGTCGGACGCATCCTCAACCCCCTAATCGCCGAGGGCCAGATTCACGGCGCCATCGCCCAGGGCATCGGTCAGGCCCTTATGGAAGAGATGTCCTACACCAGTGACGGTCAACCCCTCACCGGCAGCCTCATGGACTACGCCCTCCCCTCCGCCAGCGATATCCCGCCCTTCACGTTGGATACCTTCGAGACCCCGTCGCCCCTCAACCCCTTGGGCGTAAAGGGCGTCGGCGAAATCGGCACCGTCGCCGCCCCCGCCGCCATTGCCAACGCCGTCATGGACGCCCTATCCCGCCACGGCATCATCCACATAGACACCCCACTCACCCCTGACAAAATCTGGCGCGCCCTCCACCCAACCCCTCAATAACTTCCTATTAGCGTCCGCATAAGTCATGTCATTCTAAGTCCGTGCATAAGGATCGAGGAATCTGGGTAGAGCGGGGGTGAACGATTCCCGCCCTCGCCTCTGCTTTTACCACCAACCCGTCTAAACAGGAAGGTGCAGGGAACCTGGGTGGTGGCTGCCGGGAGACTGAGGGTGTCCCTCAGGACCTAAAAACCTTACTGGGCGGGACGGTGGGAACCACCAACCTGTGATTCGTAACCCTTTGCCGTAGCGCTACCCAACGCAATAGTTGAGTGCACCGGAAACGCTCCTCTACCCTCCAACCCGCCCATTCATCACCATGGCATTCCTATGAAAATAGCACCGTCCCTACTCTATCTGCGCCCAACTAGGAGGAGTGCAGAGGGGCACAGCCCTTCTGCCGGGAGACTGAGGGTGTCCCTCAGGACCTAAAAACCTTACTGGGCGGGACGGTGGGAACCACCAACCTGTGATTCGTAACCCTTTGCCGTAGCGCTACCCAACGCAATAGTTGAGTGCACCGGAAACGCTCCTCTACCCTCCAACCCGCCCATTCATCACCATGTCATTCCTATGAAAATAGCACCGTCCCTACTCTATCTGCGCCCAACTAGGAGGAGTGCAGAGGGGCACAGCCCTTCTGCCGGGAGTCTGAGGGTGTCCCTCAGAAATTCGTTTCTTAAACCTTCCGGGGCGGGACGGTGGGAACCACCAGCCTCTGATTTGCAATCCTTTGTAGTAGCTATACCGGTCACCATGGATGATAGCCGCCACACCCTTTTCATCCTCCCTGGTGCTGCACGCCAACATGATGGATTCCTATGAAAATAAGCCTCCTACGCCTCCAACCCGCTCATCCTGAGGCCTTCGAAGGACGAGCCCATACCGCTTTCCCTCCAGCGTGGGGAGCGGGCGGCCACCACCAACCCCTGATTCTCTGCGCCGCGTACCCGCTACACCCGTCCACATCACAGACCGTCCCGGAAACCCTCTCCTCCCGCTCCAAGTCAGCCAGCCGACAACCGTCCAGCCCAACCAGCCTAAGTGGACAAGGATAGCGGACTACATCCCACGTGCCCCTGCTAGAACCCAACGCCGGCCGAACCAAAAAGAAACGCCCGCTTCAGGCGAAAAGAAAGAGGGAGGCGACTTGGTCGCCTCCCTCATAATCACCGTCTTATCGGCCGCCTGATCGCCCGCCCATCCGGCTGTAGCAATCGCTGCAATACACCGGACGGTCGCCGCGAGGCCTGAACGGGACTTGTGCGTCTTTGCCACACTCGGCGCAGACCACGGAGTGCATTTCGCGCTCGCGATTGAATCCATCGCCGCCGTAGCCTCCACCCCCGCCGAAGCCTTCGTTACCGCGCTGCATCCGCCGTGCCTGCCGGCACGTCGTGCATCGCTTCGGCTCGTTGGTGTAACCCTTTTCCGCATGGTACGCCTGATCGTCCGCGCTAAACGTGAACGGCTGGCCACAGTCCATGCAGGTTAGAGTCCTGTCTGTGTAATTCATCGGTGACCTCCTTTCCAAAAATAGTTGGCAAAAGTCTGGTCACCAATGTTGAAAGCACGCGGAAGTTCTTCAACCTTCGTTGAGCCGCCTGTCGGCGCGCGAAAGAGTCCGTGCAACAATACTCTATAACCCGAGTCGACTCAGAACGATACCACCGTTGCAGATTATATCACGAACCCACAGCCTCCTTGTCAACCCCCTTCTACCACCTCCCTTCCAGCGTGAGTTCCGCCCTCAGACGTCACAAGCCACCCTCCCGCCGACCACCTGCCCTCCGCCCCGCCCTGGAAAAACACCGGCCCGGGTGGAAACCCGGGCCGGTCCGTTCTGACACGCCTGCTGCCTACGATCGTTGCGCTAAGTCGTTGGCCGCGCCAATCGGCGCCGTAGACTACGCCGCCGCCTTCGCCCCCAACGCCGCCTTCAGCCCCTCCGATGCGTCCCGTATCGCCTCCGCACCCTTCGTCAACGTCGTCGGCAAGTTGAAAAACAGGTGGAACATCCCGGCGTACCTCTTCACCTTGGTCTCCACCCCCGCCTCTGCCAGCCGCGCACCGTACGCCTCCCCCTCGTCCCGCAGCGGGTCGTACTCCCCGGTGATGATGAACGCCGATGGCAGGCCGGAAAGGTCTGACGCCTTCATTGGCGCCGCGTAGGGATTCCCTTCGTCCGCTTCGCTGCCCAAATATTGGTCCCAGTACCAGATCATCGCGTCCCGCGTCAGCGCGTACCCCTCCGCATTCTCCCGGTAAGACTTCGTTTCGAAGTTTCGCTCCGTCACCGGCACCACCAAAAGCTGGTGCGCTATCTCCGGTCCTCCTCGGTCCCGCGCCCTCAGCGAAACCGCCGCCGCCAGGTTTCCTCCCGCGCTCATTCCCCCCACCGCCAGCCTTCCACCGTGTCCTCCAATTTCCGAAGCGTTCTCCGCCGCCCATTTCGTCGCCGCGAAACAGTCTTCCACCGCCGCCGGGAACTTCGCCTCCGGCGCCAGCCGGTAGTCCACCGACACCACCACACACCCCGCCTTATTGCAAAGGTGCCGGCACGCCACATCCGTCGTGTTCAGGTTTCCCAGCACCCAGCCTCCTCCGTGGTACCACGCCAGGATCGGGAACGGCCCGCTGCCGTGGGGCGTGTAAATCCGCACCGGGACATCCCCCGCCGGCCCCGGCACGCCGCGGTTCTGCACCTTATACACCCCCGGCCCCGGGTCCACCCCACGGCCTTCCATCAACGCCCTCGCCTCCTTCGGCGACACCGTGTTTACCGCCGGCGACCCTAGGGCCGCCGCTTGCTCCAGTAGTGCCTTTACTTGCGGGTCCAGCGCCATGATTCCCCTCCTCAGGCAGACTTCCCCAGATAGTAACAGCCCCCCCACTCCCGTCAAGCTCCCATGCCCTTCAGAATAGAAGCACCGGTCCTTGAAGAACACCTGCCCAGGGGGAGTGCAGACGGGCACAGCCCCTTTGCCGGGAGACTGAGGCTGTCCCTCAGAACAACCTTTAAAACCCAGCCGGGGTGGGCGGGCGGGCACCACCAACATATGACTCGCAGCCCCTCTCGGTGGCGATACCCGTCACCATTCCAGACCCCTACACGCCATCCAGCCCGTCCCAACCGCGCAAACTCCGCCCGCCCCCCACCATGTCGTTCTGAGTCCGTTCGTGAGGATCGAAGAATCTGGGTGTGGTGGGAGAGCAAGTCCCGCCTTGGCGCCCGCTTCGGATTCCAATCCTGATTTCCATCCTCCCTGGTGCTGGTCGCCACCTTGTCATTCCGAGTCCGTGCGTAAAGATCGAGGAATCTGGGAGGAGTGGGGGGTGAGCGTGTCCCGCCCTGCCGTACCGCCTGGTTAGTCGAACCCCAGTCTGTAGGAGTCCTATCCTCAACCCCGCTTTGGTTTCTCACCTAGAAAGGGGGACTGCAGAGGGGCACAGCCCCTCTGCCGGGAGACTGAGGCTGTCCCTCAGAAATTCGTTTTTATAAACCTCCCTGGGTGGGACGATGGGCGCCACCAACCTTCGATTCGCTGCCCTTCGTTGTGCCGTATGCCTTCCGGCCTTAGCTCATTCCCCAATGATAGAATGTACCCCCATCAACTCCGGAGGTCTCACATGCTCAACGTCGCCGTCCTGGACGACTACCAGGACGTGGCCCTCCAAATGACTGACTGGTCTGCCCTCCCCTCCACCGCCTGCCTCCGCATCTTCAACGACCACCTCGCCAGCGACGACGCCCTGGTCCAACGCCTTCAAGGCGTCCACGTTATCTCCGCCATGCGGGAGCGCACCCCCTTCCCACGGCGCCTCCTGGAGCGCCTGACGGACCTTCGCCTCCTCGTCACCACCGGGCCGCGGAACGCCTCCATAGACGTTGACGCCGCCACTGAGCTGGGCATCGTCGTCTCCGGCACCGGCAGCGTCCCCCAACCCACCGCCGAGCTAACCTGGGGCCTCATCCTCGCCCTCCTTCGACACATCCCTCAGGAGGACGCCCTCACCCGCCGCGGACGCTGGGAGACCACCCTCGGCATCGGCCTCTACGGCAAGACCCTGGGCGTCCTCGGCCTGGGCAACCTGGGCGGCCAGGTCGCCACCGTCGGGCGCGCCTTCGGCATGACCGTCGTCGCCTGGAGCCACAACCTAACCCAGCCCGCCGCCGCCCGCCTGGGCGCCCAACTGGTTACCAAAGAGCAGCTCCTCTCCCAATCGGACATCGTCACCATCCACCTGCGCCTCAGCGACCGCACCCATGGGCTGGTGGGCCCCACAGAGCTGGCGCTGATGAAGCCCACCGCCTACCTCGTCAACACCTCCCGCGGCCCCATCGTAGACGAGCAAGCCCTCATTGATTGCCTCCGCCACGGCCGCATCGCCGGCGCCGCCCTGGACGTCTTTGACCAGGAGCCCCTACCCCTGGACCACCCCCTGCTCCAAATGGAGAACACCGTCCTAACCCCTCACCTGGGCTACGTCACCTTGGAGACCTATCATGTCTTCTTCCGGGACATCGTCGAAGACATAATCTCCTTTCTCGAAGGTCACCCCGTCCGAGTCATCAACCAGCAGGTCTTGCCCACCGCCCGAGGCGCCCCATGACCCTGCCATCCGGCAATGGCGTCCACCTCCAACCTGCCGCTATAATTGCCCTCGCCCCACCGGCCTGAGCCTATCGGGACGATCACACCTCATGTCAGAAGACCTCCTCCTTTCCACCAAAGACGGCATTGCCACCGTTACCCTCAACCGGCCCGGCCAGCGCAACGCCATGAACTTCGCAATGTGGCGCGATCTAGGTCGCGTTTGCCGAAACCTGGATGCGGACCCCAACGTCCGCGTCGTCCTCCTCACCGGCGCCGGTGACGACGCCTTCTCCGCCGGCGCCGACATCAAGGAGTTCGACGACCACCGCTCCAACAGCGCCCAGGCCCTGGAATGGGCCGGCGCCATAGACGAAGCCTTGGACGGCCTGGAATCCCTCACCAAGCCCACCATCGCCCTCATCAAGGGCTACTGCGTTGGCGGCGGCTGCGAGCTCGCCTGCTTCGCCGATCTCCGCATCTCTTCCGACAACGCCCGCTTCGGCGTTCCCGCCGCCCGCCTCGGCATCTCCATCGGCCACAAAGAGATGCGCCGCCTTATCCAGCTCGTCGGCCCAGGCACCACCAACTACATCCTCCTCTCCGCCCGCCTCATGGACGCCCAGGAAGCCCTCCGCATCGGCCTCGTCAACCAGGTCGTTCCCCTGGCCGAAATAGACGAATACACCTCCAAACTCGCTTCCGGCATCGCCTCCTTGGCGCCCCTGTCACACCAGGACAACAAAGAGATCGCCCGCACCGTCCTGGCGGACCCTGGCCTCCAGCGCCTCACCCCGGACCAGCAGGCCCTCCCCTATCGCGTCTTCGACTCCGAAGACTACCAGGAAGGCCGTCGCGCCTTCATGGAAAAGCGCCGCCCCAATTTCCACGGCCGCTAGCCCCTTCCTTCAACGTCCCATTGCCCCGAATTGAGCATCCGCACAAGCCATCTCATTCCGAGTCCGTGCGTACGCCATAACTGATATCCAGCAAGGGGGAGTGCAGAGGTGGATTCTCCCTCTGCCGGGAGCCTGAGTGTGTCCCTCAGAAAACAGCGTAAAACCTTCCGGGGCGGGATGGTGGGAGCCACCAACCTGTGATTTGGAGCCCTTCGTAATGCGGCTACCCTGAGCCATGGCCAAACTCCTCCTAGCTAGAAGGACGCTCGTAAAAGGGGGAGTGCAGAGGGGGATTCTCCCTCTGCCGGGAGCCTGAGTGTGTACCTCAGAAAACAACTTAAAAACCTTCCTGGACGGGACGGTGGGAACCACCAACCTCTGAATTGGAGCCCTTGGTAGTGCGGCTACCCTCCACCATGGCCAGACTCCTCCTGGCTAGAAGGACGCTCGTAAAAGGGGGAGTGCAGAGGAGCACAGCCCCTCTGCCGGGAGTCTGAGGGTGTCCCTCAGAAAATAGCGTAAAACCTTCCGGGGCGGGATGGTGGGAACCACCAACCTCCGATCTCCAACCCTCCCTGCCCTTCCAACCCGCTCATCCTGAGGCTCTCGAAGGACGAGCCCATACCGCATCCCCCCATCATGTCATTCCGAGTCCGTGCGTGAGGATCGAGGAATCCGGGTCGAGCGGGGGTGAGCGTGTCCGGCCCTCGCCACTGCATTTACCACCAACCAGTGAAGTACAACCCCTCTACACAGGATGGTGCAGGGAACCTGGGTGGTGGCTGCCGGAAGCCTGAGGGTGTCCCTCAGAAAATAGCTTTAAAACCTTCCTGGGCGGGACGGTGGGAACCACCAACCTGTGATTCGCAGTCCTTCGTAGTGGCCACATCAATCACCATGGCTGAACCCCTGGCAACTAATCCCGTCACCACTTCGATGCCAACCACACCGAAGGGTGCAAACAACCCGGGCTGCCTGCCGGTCCGCCTGTAGCGGATGAGCGCGTGCCCCAATCTCCCCTCCCTTGCCCACCCCTCCACCCCGTGCTACCATCCGCCGTGCCCAGGCATCAACCGCGAGGTTCCTCCCATGAACGCTCCGCCCCTGGACGGCGTCAGGGTCCTGGACTGCACCCAGTTCATGGCCGGCCCCTTCTGCACCCTCCTCCTCGCCGACATTGGTGCCGACGTCATTAAAGTCGAACGTCCCCAGGGCGGTGACGACGTCCGCCGCGCCGCGCCCGAAATCAACGGTGTTTCCGCCCCCTTCCTCATCATCAACCGCAACAAACGCAGCCTCGCTATCGACCTCAAGGCCCCCGATGGCCGCGACGCCTTCAAACGCCTCGCCTCCACCACAGACGTTATCGTCGAAAACTTCCGCCCCGGCACCCTTTCCCGCCTCGGCCTCGGCTACGAAGAGCTCAGCCCACTCAATCCCGGCCTCATCTTCTGCTCAATTTCTGGCTTCGGCCAGACCGGCCCCTACTCCCACCGCGGCGGCTTTGACCTCGTCGCCCAGGGCATGAGCGGCATCATGAGCGTCACCGGCGCCCCGGGCAGCGGCCCCGTGAAAGTCGGCGTCCCCATCACTGACCTCGCCGCCGGAATGTACGGCGCCAACGCCGTCATGGCCGCCTACATCCACCGGCTCAAGACCGGCCAGGGCCAGCGCATCGACACCTCCCTTCTGGAGGCCGGCATCGCCCTCACCTTCTGGGAGACCGCCATCTACTGGGCCACCGGTGAGCTCCCCGTCCCCATGGGCTCCGCCCACCGCCTCAACGCCCCCTACCAGGCCCTCAAGTGCCAGGACAAATACATCACCGTCGGCGCCGCGAACCAGAATAACTGGGAGCGGCTCGCCCGCGCCTTGGGCCGCCAGGAGCTAATGACCGACCCTCGCTTCGAAACGGACCCTTCCCGGCGCCAGAACTACCTGGAGCTGGCCCAGGAGCTGGAAAGCACCCTCCTCACACGCCCCGCCGATCATTGGCTTCCCTTGCTGGAAGACGCCGGCGTACCCTCCGGCCCCATCAACACCATGGCCGAAGTCTACGAAGACCCCCACGTCCTGGACCGCGGCATGGTCGCCCATCTGGACCACCCCGTCGCCGGGCCCATCAAGACCATCGGCTACCCCGTAAAGTTTTCGCAGACCCCCGTCCAATTCCGCCGTCCCGCCCCCCTGCTCGGCCAGCACACCGAAGACGTCCTGCGAGAGGGCGGCTTCACCGGGGAGGAAATCGCCGCCCTTCTCCAGTCCGGCGCCGTCAAAGCCCTCCAAAGCGCCTAACACCTTCACCTCACAGGAAGGTGCATGGAACCTGGGTGGTGGCTGCCGGGAGTCTGAGGGTGTCCCTCACAAACTCGTTTTCACAAACCTTCCGAGGCGGGATGGCGGAAACCACCAACCTCCGATTCGCAACCTCATTAGTGACCAGACCAATCTCCACAGCTGATCGCCCGTAAAACAGCCCTGCGCCTCCAACCCGCTCATCCTGAGGCTCTCGAAGGACGAGTCCATACCGCATTCTTCCCCCCACCATGTCATTCTGAGTCCGTCCGTGAGGATCGAAGAATCTGGGTGTGGGGGGAGAGCAAGTCCCACCTTTAGGTCCACTTCTATCACCAACCTTCGATTCGCAACCCTCTCTGCTCCTCCAACCCGCTCATCCTGAGGCTCTCGAAGGACGAGCCCATACCGCCTAATATCCTTTCAAGAAAGACCACGCACTCCCCCACCTGTGATTTTCAGTACTCCGGGGTGTATCCTTTTTCTCAAAACCACCCCATTGGACTTGCCGTGCCTCAGCGTATCCTTGCCATTGACGACGACCGTGAAATAGTCCGCGCCGTCCGCGCCTACCTCGAAGAATCCGGCTTCGAGGTCATCGAGGCCAACGATGGCGCCGCCGCACTGGACGCCTTTCGCCAACACGGCCCTGACCTGGTCCTCCTCGACCTCAGCCTTCCTCAAATCGACGGCATCGATGTCGCCCGCGCAATCCGCCGCGACTCCAACGTCCCCATCATCATGCTCACCGCCCGCGTCGAAGAAGCGGACCGTGTCGTTGGCCTTGAGCTCGGCGCTGACGACTACGTCACCAAGCCCTTCAGCCCCAGAGAGCTGGTCGCCCGCGTCCGCGCCGTCCTCCGCCGCTCCTCCGGCGCACCCTCCACCTCGGACTCCCTCCGCTCCGGCGGCATGCTCCTGGACACCGCCGCCCACACCGTCACCCGTGACGGCGCCGCCATAGACCTCACCCCCAGCGAATTCGCCATGCTCCACGTCCTCATGGAAAACGCCGGCCACGTCCTCACCCGCCTTCAGCTCATCGAAAAGGCCCTGGGCTACTCCTACGAAGGTTTCGAGCGTACCGTGGACACCCACGTCAAAAACCTCCGGCAGAAGTTAGAGCCGGACCCCAGGACCCCCACCTTCGTCACCACCGTCTACGGCGTCGGCTACAAATTCGCCCCTCCCGTCAATGCGCCTTAGCCTCTTCGTCAAGCTCATCCTCGCCTTCCTCCTCGTCGTCGGTTCTGGCGCCGCCGTCGCCGCATTCTTCGCCAATCGCGCCGCCACCAGCGGCCTCAGCCTCTTCGTCACCCGTGACGCCGAGGTCCGTACCCGCCAGCTCGCCCCCATCCTCGCCCGCTACTACTCCATCGCCGAAAGCTGGGACCAGGTTGACGAATTCCTTTACCAGGACCCCTTTACCCAGCGCTTTCCTCCTCGGGGACGAAACCCCCGCGCCAACCCTCCTCCCGCCGCCGGCCAGAGCGTCTGGTGGCTCACCGACCAGCGCATGCTCCTAGCCGGCGTCACCGGCCACGTCGTCTTCGATTCCCAGGACGCCCTCACCGGCGATGCATTAGACCAGGACCTCCTCGCCTCCTTCCTACCCCTCACCGTCAATGGGCTGCCCATCGGCGCCGTCCTCATCGCCCGCAGCGAAGATGGCGCCCTGGAGGCCCAATTCATTGACAAGGTCAACACCGGTCTCCTCTTCGGCTTCCTCGGCGCCGGCGCCCTGGCCCTGCTCGTCGTCGCCATCCTCGCCCGGCAGCTCACCTCACCCCTTAGAAAGCTCACCACCGCCGCCCAGGCCTTGGCCGCCGGCCACTTGGACCAGCGCGCTGACGTTTCCAGCCGTGACGAGCTGGGTGAGATGGCTGATGCCTTCAACCAGATGGCGGAACGCCTGGAGACCGGCGAGGCCCAGCGCCGCCAGATGCTGGCTGATGTCGCCCATGAACTGCGCAACCCCCTCAGCACCCTACAGGGCAACCTGGAAGGCATGCTGGACGGCGTCCTACCCCTGGAGCAGCGCCAGGTCGCCACCGCCCTGGACCAGACCGTCTTCCTCTCCCGCCTCGTGGATGACCTCCGCCTCCTCTCCCTCGCCCAGACCGGCCAGCTCACCCTGGAGCAGTCCCCCACTGACCTCGCCGCTTTGGTCCGAAATGTCGTCGAAGACTTCCAGCCCTTGGCCCAGGACCGCGCGGTCGCCCTTCAAATAAACCTTCCGGAACCAGCCCCCACCGCCAACGTGGACCCTCAGCGAATTAGGCAGGTGCTGGCAAACTTCCTCAGCAACGCCATCCGTTACACCGGCGAGAGCGGCCGCGTCGAAGTCACCCTGGCGAACAGCCCGGACGGCATCCAGCTATCCGTCTCCGACACCGGCGCCGGCATCCCCCCCGAAGACCTTCCCCACATCTTTGACCGCTTCTACCGCGTCGATAGGTCCCGCAGCCGCGCCGCCGGCGGTACCGGCCTCGGCCTCGCCATCGCCCGCCAGCTCGTCGAAGCCCACGGCGGCCGCATCTCCGCCGAAAGCCGCCCCGGCCAAGGCTCCCGCTTCACCATCACCCTCCCCTCCTAACCCTTCTGGCTCCCTCGCCGGTCGTCCATCTCACCTCCCCTTCGCCATGGCTGCTCTCCCCCTAATAGGTCTTGCTTGTTTCCAGCGCCAACCCCAGGAGAGAGTGCAGGGAACCTGGGTGGTGGCTGCCGGGAGTCTGAGGGTGTCCCTCAGAAACTCGTTTTCATAAACATTCCTGGGTGGGATGGTGGGAACCCCCTACCTGTGATTCGCAACCCTCTCTGGTCCTCCAACCCTGCACGTGTCATCCAGCCCGTCCCAACAGCATCGGGAAGCCCGGCCCCCACCATGTCATTCTGAGTCCGCCCGTTAGGATCAAAGAATCTGGGTGCGGGGGGAGAGCAAATCCCGCCGCGGCGCCCGCTTCGGATACCAATCCTGGTTTTCATCCTCCCTGGTGCTGGACGCCACCATGATCGATTCCGAGTCCGTGCGTGAGGATCGAGGAATCTGGTAGGGCGGGGAGAGCACATCCAACCCCTGTGCCGCGTCAATTTATTCATAAACTGGATGCTGGGACCCTGACCGCGCCCCTCAGAAAAAACTAAACCATCTCCACACAACTCCTTCACAACTTCTCCACATTCATCCTCTATCATCAAAGTAGAGCGACAAAACGGGGCCCCTACCGCTCGGTCTCATCCCTACATGACAGATAGAGGTTAGAAAAAATGAAAACAAGGTTGCTCATATTCGGAGGCGTGCTCCTCATGTCCGCCTTAATCATCGGTGCCACCGCCGGCTTCGCCTGGGGCGGCCGCCACCAACCCGCTGGCGCCGGACCCTTCGGACCCGTTGGCGCCCGCCACGCCGGTCCCGGCCCCCAAAACCTCCTCACCATCGCCGCCGAGCAGCTCGACATCACCTCCGCCGAGCTCCGCGACGCCCTTACTGAAGGCGCCACCATCGCCGAGCTCGCCGACGCGGCGGGCGTGGATACCACCGCCATTGTTGACTCCTACGTGGACATCCACCGGGAAAAGCTGGACCGCGCCGTGGAACAGGGTTACCTCACCCAGGCGCAGGCCGACGAAAAGTTGATTCAGATCGCGGAGAAGGCCGCCGAAAAGCTGGAACAGCCCTGGCAGGCCCCGGATAGGCAGGGCCGCCGTGGCCATCCACGTCACCACCCGGCGCCCTTTGCCGCCCACGCTCTGCTGGGCGTCGCCGCCGAGCAGCTCGACATGACCCCCGCTGAGCTCCGCGAAGCCCTCACCGGCGGCGACACCATCGCCGGTATCGCCGAGGCCCAGAGCGTGGATACCACCGCCATCGTCGATGCTGTCGTCTTCCAGGCGTCGGACCGTCTCCAGCAGATGGTGGACGCCGGCCGCATAGACCAGGCCCAGATGGACGCTAAGCTGGCTGAAATCGAGGAAAACGTTACCCAGAAGCTGGACCAGGAATGGGACCCTTCGCCGCGTTTCAATGGCTCGTGTCGTGGCGGAGCGCGGGGCGCTGACGAATCGCCCCCTGACCCGTTCCAGAGCCTGTAACCTGGGTCGCGATTAACTCTTGGCGGCGGAGATCCCGAAGACTGGACTCCAGTCACGGACCGGCCTCTCCGCCGCCTTGATCTCTTCTGATACCCTTAATACATAACATGCCATTGCACCCATACACCTCACTAACGCCCCCGTGGCCCCGCCGCCACCTACGCTTCGTCTATCAGCTGGCTGCGGCCTCGTGCCTCCTCCTCGCCATGGCCGCATGCGGCCTCGACCCCGCGACCCCATCGTCCCCCGGCGGCGCTTCACCTTCTCCTACGTCGCCACCGGACCCAACGCAATCTCCCTCTATCACCCCCGACCAGTCCCCCGGCAACCCTTCGACTCCCACTGACCCAATCGCCACAACAACAGCGCCGGCCTTCGCCCAACCAACCCCGACTGACCCAATCGCCACAACAACAGCGCCGGCCTTCGCCCAACCAACCCCCACCAAACCGGCCCCTTCCCTCGGCTCTGCTGACCCCACTCCCTCCCTACCCCCAACCCCGCCGCCCTCCCCTCAACCCGCCTCGGGATTCACCCCTGCCCCAACCTTCTCCTTAGACGGGATCAGAGATGGGACCAGGCCCGCTTTCCCATCATCCCGCGAATTCAGCCGCCGCTTCGGGGACCAGGACGCAGAAGGCTTCGTTGTCTTAGACAACCCGGCCTTCATCTCCGTCGCCCAGGCCACCCACCTCCAGGGCCAGGACCTGGTCCTCGGCTACGCCCAGGGTGGAGAAGCCCGCGCCTACCCCGTTACCATGATGCGCTTTCATCACATCGCGAACGATACCGTGGAAGGTCAGCCCCTTCTCGTCACCTATTGAATTAAGTGCAGCTCCGGGGTCGGTTTCGACCCCCAGGCGGACGGCCAGCACCTCACCTTCGACCTCTTGGGCCTCCACATGGGCGTTTTCTTGATGCGAGATCGGCAGACCGGCACCGTCTGGGCGCACCTGGACGGCCTAGCCATGCAGGGTCCCCTGGCCGATGAGCGCCTAACCATCGTCCCTCTTCCCCAGGTCACCTGGTCCGAATGGAAGACCCAGTTCCCCCACACCCTCGTCTTGGACCCGAACACGCCCTTCCAGGACCGCTACTCTCCGCCGCTTCGAATCGGCCAGCCTGGCCGAGACGAGGCTCTATACGGCGATGATCGGCTCCCCTCCAATGCCCTGGTGGTCGGCGTCGAAGCCGGCGGTGAGTTCGCCGGCTTCACCTTGCAATACCTTCAAGCCACCGGCGGCGTCCTCAACACCATGGTCGGTGACGCCCCCGTGCTGGTCATGTACGATGCCCTTTCGCAGACGGGCATCGCCTTCTCCCGCACCCTCAACTCCCAGACCTTGGACTTCGACGTGGCAAACCCACCTGGCGGCGCCATTACTGTCGTCGACCGGCAGACCGGCTCCCGGTGGAACGTCTTCGGTAAGGCCATTGACGGCCCCCTGTCCGGCGAGTCCCTGCCCTTCGCTCCCTCCCTCATCTCCGAGTGGTACGGCTGGTCCGCCTACCACCCGCAAACCGCCCTCTTCTCCCAACCCGGCGAATAATCCGAACAAACAGTTGGCCCTCCCAAGAAAAGAGCCGTCTCTTGTCGTTTAACGTCCAGCAAGGGGGAGTGCAGAGGGGCACAGCCCCCCGGATCGAGGGACTTGGTCCCGAGATCCCCATTCCAATAGGGTCCGGGAGGCTGAGGGTGTCACTCAGAAATTAAAACCTTCCTGGGCGGGATGGTGGGAACCACCAACCTCCGATTCGCAACCCTCTCTGCTCCGCCAACCCTCCGTGTGCCATCTAACCCGTCCCAACAGCATCAGGAAGCCCGCCCATTCGCACCATGTCATTCCTATGAAAATGAGGCTCCTACCCCTCCAAGCCGCTCATCCTGAGGCTCTCGAAGGACGAGCCCATACCGCATTCCGCCCCTCACCATGTCATTCTGAGTCCGCCCGTGAGTATCGAAGAATCTGGGTGTGGGGGGAGAGCAAGTCCTGCCCACGCCCCTGCTTCTACCACCAACCCGTGATTCGCAACCCTCTGCAGTGACAATCCCCATCGCCATAACTGATATCCAGCAAGGGGGAGTGTAGAGGGGCACAGCCCCCCCGGATCGAGGGACTTGGTCCCGAGATCCCCATTCCAATAGGGTCCGGGAGCCTGAGGGTGTCCCTCAGAAATCAAAACCTTACTGGGTGGTCGTGAGTGGGCACCACCAACCTTCGCATCGCAACCCCTCCACCCCTCCAACCCGCTCATCCTGAGGCTCTCGAAGGACGAGCCCATACCGCATTCCGCCCCTCACCATGTCATTACGAGCCCGCCCGTGAGGATTGAAGAATCTGGGTGTGGGGGGAGAGCAAGCCCTGCCCTCGCCTCTGCTTCTACCACCAACCAGTGATTCGCGACCCTCTGCAGTTACAATCCCCATAGACATAACTGATATCCAACAAGGGGGAGTGCAGAGGGGCACAGCCCCCCCCCGGATCGAGAGACTTGGTCCCGAGATCCCCAATCCAATAGGGACCGGGAGCCTGAGGGTGTCCCTCAGAAATTAAAACCTTCCTGGGCGGGATGGTGGGTACCGACAACCTCTAATTCGCAACCCTCTGTAGTGACCACACCCATCCCCTCCGCCATGCCTGGCCCGCCTACAAGTCCTGAAACTGCGCGCTCCTCCACCTCAGCGCCGCCGTCAACCCCTGCGACTCCCTCATCGCGTTAAACTCCTCCTGCTCTGGCGAACTGCTGATATCGAACAACGTCATCAGGTCCAGGTTCTGCTGCACCGTCGAAAGAAACCCCATCCCCTCCAGCGCCCGGTTCACCGCCAGCTTATTCATCTTCACACCAACCCGCGGCAGCAGCGCAATCTTCCGCGCCACCTTCTCGCACTCCGCCATTAACTCCTCGTGAGGCACCACCCGGCCCACCAGCCCAATCCGGGCCGCCTCCTCCGCGTCCACCGTGTCGCCTGTCAGCAGCAGCTCCTTCGCCCGCGCCAGATTCGTGCTGAACGGCGTTATCAACAGCGGCGGCCCAAACCCCGCCCGAATCTCTGGCTCCCCCAGTACCGCCCTATCCGACGCTATCTTCACGTCACACACCTGCACCAGCTCGCACGCCCCACCCAGCGCGTACCCGTTCACCGCCGCAATCACCGGCTTACTCAAGTTCCACACCAGCAAAAAGTCCTCCGCGTGCTGCTTCAGCCTCTGCCGCCATTCATCCGGCCCCATCTCCTGCGGGTCCGGCTCCCCCGGCGGCTTCTGAATGTCGAACCCCGAAGAGAACGCCCTCCCAGCCCCCGTTAGAATCACCACTCGAATCTCGTCGTCCGACTCTATCTCCGCCATCGCCTGCCGGAACTCAGACATCATCTCCTCGTTCAGCGCATTCAGCCGCTCCGGACGATTCAGCGTCAGGTAGCAGATCGCTCCCCTCCGTTCGTAAATCAGCGTTTCAAACTCCAACTCAGCCTCCTCTTGCTATAGTCGAGGCCCCACAGGCCCTGGCCCCCGCCCCCACTTCGCCCGACGGCTATTCTACTTCCAACCCTCCACACCGGCCACGCTGCCAGGGGAGAGTCCAGAGAGAGCATACCCTCTCTAGCGGGAGTCTGAGGGTGTCCCTCAGAAACAAACTTTAAAACCTTCCGGGGCGGGACGGTGGGAACCACCAACCTGTGATTCGCAGCCCTTACTAGAGCCGCTACCCTCCGCCATGATCGATACCCTACGCCATGACACATCCCCACAACACCAACCTCCTCTATTTGACACCGTAGAATCATCAACGGCACAATAGCTACAATGGCTCTCAGCGGAAATCCGGCCCGCTATGAGCTTCCGCCACCCCATCACCTGGCGCACTGGCAACCCTAAATCCAAGCCGGAAAAATCTACCCGAGAGCGTGGATCGAACACCATACATGAGCCAGCTTCTTAACAAATTGGAAAAGATCAGCCGCGGCTCCCCCGCCCCCATGGGCTTCGGTGCCGCATCCAGGGTCGAAAAAAATCCCGCCATGGCACTCATCGGCAACCTCTCCCGAAACCACGCCCAGGGCGCCAACCGCCTGAGCCATCTGGAGGCTGACGGCGCGCTCCTCCATGGCCTGGACGACCAGGACGCCCTTTCCCAGATCACCGGGGCCCTCAACGGCGTCCCCTGGGGCGTCCGCGTCGATGAGCTGGACCAGCCCCGCGCCCAGACTCTCCTCGATAGCGGCTGCGACTTCTTTGTCGTCTCCCCCGAAAAGGCCTCCGTCGAAGCCATGAAAGACGACCGCGCCGCCTACCTCATAGACCTCCCCGCAGACGCTGGCGAGCGCTTCCTTCGCGCCATCGAGGACCTCCCCGTGGACGCCCTCCTCCTCTCCCTGGACCCCTTCCAGTCCCCCTTGACCCTCCAGGACCTCATCTCCATCACCTCCGTTCGTTCCATGTTTGACAAATACCTCATCATCCACGCCGCCGCTGCCCTCACCTCCAAGGAGATCGAATGCCTCCGTGACGTCGGCGTCGATGGCCTGATGGTTGATGCTGGCCGCACCACTGAAAAGGAGCTCAAAGACCTTAAGCAGCGCCTGTTTGACATCCCCAAACAGCGTCGCCCCCGCTCCGAGCGCATGACCGCCGTCCTGCCCCGCGTCGGTTTCCACAACGCCGAGGCCGACGAATTTGACGACGATGATGATGAGGAATAGCTCATGCCGCCAACCCCAGCCCCCATCCCGGCGTTGACCTGTTGGCGCCCTCGCACACTGAGCATCCTAATGAGTCATGTCATTCCTATGAAAACAAGCCTCCTACGCCTCCAACCCGCTCATCCTGAGGCTCTCGAAGGACGAGCCCATACCTTATTCCGCCCCCCACCATGTCATTCTGAGTCCGCCCGTGAGGATCGAGGAATCTGGTAGGGAGGGGAGAGCACATCCAACCCTCGCGCCCGCCCGCTATCTCTGCGTCAGTTCAATCTAATCAAAAGCTATGAGGGTGTCCCGCAGATACAATTTCTTCCCCCTTCCTGTCCAGGAAGAGGGTCAGGTCGAAGACTCGCGGCAAAGTCGCAGAGATTGTCGAAAGGGTTCTTCAGCACCCTGCTAAGGAGTCATTAAATGGATAAAGTCGCCATCATCGGCACCGGCCTCATCGGTGCCTCTCTCGGCCTCGCTTTCAAACAGGCCGGCCTCAAGAACCTCCAGATCGTGGGCATGGATTTGGAGCGCCGCAACGCCGGCAAAGCCCATAAAATGGGCGCTTTGGACAAAGTCGTTAGCAACTTGCCTGAAGCCGTTTCTGAAGCCAGCATGGTCATCATCGCCACCCCGGTTCAGACCATCAAGGACATCTTTGAGATCATCGCCTCCCGGTTGGAAGACGGCTGCCTCGTAACTGACACCGGCGGCACCAAGGTCCAGGTGCTGGAGTGGGCCAATCAGTTCCTCTCTAAGCGCGTTGATTTCGTAGGCGGCCACCCCATGGCAGGCAAAGAGACCCCCGGTCCGGACCAGGCCGATGCCGGTATCTTCCAGCGCAGGCCCTACTGCATCGTTCCCCGTCCGGGCACCAGCAAGTCGGGCGTCGAAAACATCGTAAACCTCGTCACCGCCATCGGCTCGCGCCCCTATTTCATTGACGCCGGTGAGCATGACAGCTTCATCGCCGCCGTCAGCCACCTCCCCTTCATCCTCTCCGCCGCCCTCATCGGCTGCACCGCCAAGAGCCCCCAGTGGGGTGACATCAACCAGCTCGCCTCCACCGGCTACAGAGACGTTTCCCGCCTCGCCTCCGGTGACAGCATCATGCACCGTGACGTCTGCGCCACCAACCATGACAGCATCATCTACTGGGTTGACGAGCTAATCATCGAGCTGGAGCGAATCAAAGGCATCATGCGCAAAGAAAACAACTCCCAGGAATTGCTGGACGTCTTCGAAAACGCCTTCGCCTCCCGGGAGCTCTGGCTCGCCGGTGGCGCTTCTGCTTGGGCCCTTGAGGAGCAAAAACGCCCCAAGGTCCCCTCCTTCACCAGCAATGCCACCTCCCTCCTCATCGGTGGCCGCTTGACCGAGCGCCTCTTCGGCAACGATGACGATGACAAGAAGAAAAAACGGTAACCTGGAGTGCCTTGAACCAAAGTGTCAGGCGTCCTCCTCGGCTGGAAGGCTCCCTAGCCCTCCCGGGTGACAAGTCCGTTTCCCACCGCGCCCTCATCCTAAACGCCCTCGCCTCCGGCTCATCCCAAATCTCGGGTCTCTCCACCGGCGCGGACGTCCTCGCCACCCGCCGATGCCTGGAGTCCCTCGGCGTTCAGATATCCCCGGGCGAAACCCCGGACAGCCTCTCCATCCTCGGCGCAGCCTGGGACCTGGAAGAGAGCCCTAACGTCCTGGACGCCGCCAACAGCGGCACCACCATGCGCCTCCTATCCGGCGTCCTCGCCACCCAGCCCTTCCTCGCCGTCATCACCGGTGACGAATCTCTTCGCTCCCGCCCTATGGACCGCGTCGTCCAGCCCCTTCGTCAGATGGGCGCTTGCGTCCTGGGCCGCCGAGGCAACACCATGGCCCCCCTGGTAATCCAGGGCGGCAACCTCCGCCCCATCGATTATGACCTCCCCGTGGCCAGCGCCCAGGTCAAGTCCTGCATCATCCTCGCCGCCCTCCGCGCCTCCGGCCCCACCCTCATCCGCCAGCCCGCCCCCTCCAGGGACCATACAGAGCGTATGCTCCGCGCCATGGGCGCCACCGTGGAAGAGCAAGGCCTCGCCCTCACCGTCACCCCCGGCCACCTCCGCGCCGTGGATGTCGACGTCCCAGGCGATGTCAGCGCCGCCGCCTTCTGGCTCGTTGCCGCCGCCTGCCACCCCCACGCCTCCATTCGTCTCTCCAACGTCGGCGTCAACCCTGGCCGCACCGGCATCCTGGACGTCCTCAAAGACATGGGCGCCCGCATCACCTTGGAGCGCCAGCGCCTCCAGGGCGGCGAGCCCGTGGCGGACCTCCTCGTGGAGTCCAGCCGTCTTGAGGCCGTCGAAATCGGCGGTGACCTCATTCCGCGCCTTCTGGATGAGCTTCCCGTCTTGGCCGTCGCCGCCTGCTTCGCCAACGGCAAAACCGTCATCAAAGACGCCCGGGAGCTCCGCTTCAAAGAGTCGGACCGCATCCAGACCACCGTCGCCCAGCTTTCCCGCCTCGGCGCTGAGATCCAGGAGCGCCCTGATGGTATGGTTATCCGCGGTACCGGCCGCCTCAACGGCGCTTCCGTCCAAAGCCACGGTGACCATCGCCTCGCCATGGCCCTCGCCGTCGCCGGCCTCCTCGCCTCTGGAGAAACCATAGTGGAAGGCGCAGGTTCCGCAGTGGTATCCTACCCCCACTTCTGGGAACACCTGCACCGCCTCACCGGCGGCTAAACTTAAGCCTTGGCTACTCTAGAATCTTCCAACTTCCAGTCCCTCGGCTCACCCATGGTGGTCGTCGTTTCCGGTCCCTCCGGGGTGGGCAAGGACGCCGTCTTCCAGCATATGCGAAATCTAGACCGCCCCTGGCACTTCATCGTCACCGCCACCACCAGGCCCCGCCGCCGCGACGAGCGGAACGGCATCGACTACTTTTTCCTAGATTCCGAAGAGTTCGAAAACATGCGCCAGACCAACCAGTTCCTTGAGTGCGCCCAGGTCTACGATAACTGGTACGGCGTCCCCAAGCAGCAGGTCAAGGAGGCCCTCGCCCGGGGCCAGGACGTACTTGTCAAGCTGGATGTCCAGGGCGCCGCCACCTTGAAGCAACTCGTCCCGAACGCCCTCATGGTCTTCCTCGCCCCGCCCTCCCTGGAGGAGCTGGAGCGCCGCCTCCGCTACCGCCAGAGCGAGTCCGCCAAGGCGCTGCAGCTTCGCCTGGAAGCCGCCAAACATGAAATGCAGGCCATCGGCCGCTTTGATTACAAAGTCATCAACCAGAACCACCGGCTTGACCTCGCCGCCTTCTGCATAGACTCCATCATCACCGCCGAAAAGTGCCGCTTTCCTCCCCGCGCCACGGAGGTCAGCTAGCCCCGTGTCGGAACTGGCTGCCACCGCTAACCTGAGGCCCAGGCTTCCTCCTTGGATGAAAGTCCCCATGCCCGGCGGACCCAACTATCGGAAGCTCACCGCCATCATGCGCCGCGCCCGCCTCCACACCGTTTGCGAGGAAGCACGCTGCCCCAACATCGGCGAATGCTGGGAGCGCCGCAGCGCCACCTTCATGGTCCTTGGCGATATCTGCACCCGGCGCTGCCACTACTGCGCCGTCACCACCGGCCGTCCCGCCGGCATCGACACCGATGAGCCAGAGCGCCTCGCCCTCACCGTCAAGGCGATGGACCTCCGCTACTGCATCATCACCTCCGTTAACCGTGACGACCTCGCCGACGGCGGCGCCTTCATCTTCGCCCGCTGCATCCAGCGAATCCGGGAACTCGTCCCCGGCTGCCGCGTCGAAGTGCTCATCCCTGACTTCGATGGCTCTGACCTCGCCCTTCGTAAACTGGTCGACGCCACGCCGGACGTCCTCAACCACAACATCGAGTCCACCAAGCGCGTCTTCCCCCGCGTCCGGCCCCGTGGCGACTATCAGCGCTCCCTTCGCCTCTTGGCCCGGGCCAAACAACTCAAGCCCGCCCTTCCCACCAAGTCCGGCATCATCGTCGGCATGGGAGAGGATTGGGACGAAATCGTGGACACCATGCGGGACCTCCGCTCCGTTGATTGTGACCTCCTCACCGTGGGGCAATACCTCCGGCCCTCGCTGAAACACCTCCCCATACATCGCTTCTACACCCCCGCTGAATTCGAGGAGCTTCGCCGCATCGGCGAGACCCTCGGCTTCAAACACGTTGCCTCCGGCCCCCTGGTCCGCAGCTCCTACCACGCCGACGAGCAGCACGCCGCCGCCCTCCCCTAACCCCCTGCTCCTTAAAACCCACCCTGAACGACGCTTTCCAAGGGGGAGTGCAGAGGGGCACAGCCCCTCTGCCGGGAGACTGAGGGTGTCCTCAGAAAAGCAGTTTTGTAAACCTCACTGGGCGGGATTGTGGGAACCACCAACCTGTGATTCGCATTCGCTCGTAGGTTCCCTACCCTCCGCCATGGCTGACCCCCTTGAAAATCGCCCTAAATTAGCACCAACCCTTATTCTCCCTGACCCTGAGCCGCTCTGCTGCTGGCCCTATGTCACCCTCTCTGCGCCTCCAACCCGCTCATCCTGAGGCCCTCGAAGGACGAGCCCATACCGCATTCCGCCCCCCGCCATGTCATTCTGAGTCCGCTCGTGAGGATCGAAGAATCTGGGTGCGGGGGGGAGAGCAAGTCCTACCGCGGCGTCCGTTTCGGATTCCAATCCTGGGTTTGCATCCTTCCTAGTGCTGGTCACCAACATGATCAATCCTTGGTCCGTGCGTGAAGATTGAGGAATCTGGTAAGGAGGAGAGAGCGCATCCAACCCTCGCCTCTGCTTCTACCACCATCCCGTGAGGCGCAACCTCTCTACACAGGAAGGTGCAGGGAACCCGGCCCCTCTACCGGGAGCCTGAGGGTGTCCCTCAGGACCTTAAAACCTTCCTGGGCGGGTGGGTGGGGACCACCAACCTCTGATTCGCATTCCCTCGTAGGTCCCCTACCCTCCGCCATGGCTGACCCCCTTGAAAATCGACCTAAAATAGCACCAACCCTTATTCTCCCTGACCCTGAGCCGCTCTGCTGCTGGCCCTATGTCACCCTATCTTCGCCTCCAACCCGCTCATCCTGAGGCCCTCGAAGGACGAGCCCATACCGCATTCCGCCCCCCGTCATGTCATTCTGAGTCCGCTCGTGAGGATCGAAGAATCTGGGTGCGGGGGGAGAGCAAGTCCTACCGCGGCGTCCGTTTCGGATTCCAATCCTGGGTTTGCATCCTTCCTAGTGCTGGTCACCAACATGATCGATCCTTGGTCCGTGCGTGAAGATTGAGGAATCTGGTAAGGAGGAGAGAGCGCATCCAACCCTCGCCTCTGCTTCTACCACCATCCCGTGAGGCGCAACCTCTCTACACAGGAAGGTGCAGGGAACCCGGCCCCTCTGCCGGGAGACTAAGGGTGTCCCTCAGAAAAGCGGTTTTATATACCTCACTGGGCGGTATGGTGGGAACCACCAACCTCCGATTTGGATTCCCTCCTAGGTCCCCTACCCTCCGGTATCGCTGTTTCACCTGAAAATTGACCCTCACCACCAACCTGTGATTTGCGTTCCCTCGTAGAACCCCTAACCCTCCACCATGCTGGATTCCTCAGAAAAACCGCCACTAATTCCTTTATCATCGGTAAACTGACCCGGAACCAGCCGCCCCCTTATCCAAACCGAACACAACCTAAACATGCCATCGCCACCAGACCTCCTCCTCACCAACGCCCGCGTCCTTTCCATGGACACATTGGCCTCGTCCCCGGAGCGCCCCAACGCCGTAGCCGTCAAGGACGGCCGAATCCAGGCCGTCGGCGGACACCCCTCCCTTTCGAAGCTGCGCGGCCCCCGGACCCAAGTCATCGACTGCCACGGCGGCGCTCTGCTCCCGGGCTTCCACGACGCCCACTGCCACCTGCTCTCCCTCGCCTCCAGCCTAACCTCCATCGACTGCGGTCCCACTAACGCCTCCACCATCCCGGAGCTTATCCACCTCCTCCGGCGGGCCGCGAAGCGCCTCCCACCGGACCGCTGGGTCAAGGCCCGCGGCTACGACCACCTCCGCCTTGGCGAGAAGCGTCACCCCCTCCGCGGCGACCTGGACGCCGCCGTCCCCCGCCACCCCCTCCGCCTGGAGCACCGCAGCGGCCACGCCACCGTCCTCAACACCCGCGCCATGCAGCTACTGGGCATCACCCGGCACACCCCGGACCCTCCCCAGGGCGTCATCATGCGCGACGCCGCTGGAGACCCCACCGGCCTCTTCCTCGAAATGTCCGCCCACATCTCAGAGCTGGCCGCGCCCTACCGTGACCAAGATGAGCTCCTAGATGGCGTCGCCCGGGCCAACTCCCTCCTCCTCTCCCGCGGCGTCACTTCGATTCAGGACGCCGGCCCCGACAACACTCTGGACCGGTGGCGTCTCTTCCAGTCACTGAAACAAGAAGCTCGCCTAGTTCCCAGAATCACCATGATGGTTGGCCGCCGTCACGCCCCACATTTCATCGAACAAGGCCTAGTCACCGGCAGCGGCGACGACGCTCTCCGAATCGGCGCAGTCAAATTCATGCTCACCCTCACCACCGGCCACCTCTACCCCTCCATCGAGGATCTCGCCCCCGAAACATATGCCTTGTCCCGCGCCGGCTTCCAGCTTGCCTTCCATGCGGTCGAAGAGGAGGCCATCATCGCCGCCGCGCGCCTCATCGCCGCCACTCCCGCCTCCGCCCTGAGGCATCGCATCGAGCATTGCTCCGAGGGCACTCCCTCCGCCCTGGCCCAGGTCCGGCAAAGCGGCGCCATAGTCGTCACCAACCCCGGCTTCATCTACCACCGCGGCGACGCTTACCTCTCCTCCGTGTCCCCGCGCCTGCTGCCGTGCCTCTACCCACTGGCCTCCTTGGCCGCGTCGAAAATCAAGTGGGCCGCCTCATCTGACGCGCCCGTTTCTCCGCCGGACCCCCTTACTGCCATATACGCCGCCGTCACCCGCCGCACCGGCTCCGGCGAACCCCTCGGCCGGGACCAGGCAATCCCCGTTGTCGATGCCCTGGCCGCCTGGACCTCCGGCGCCGCCTACTCCTGCCACCAGGAAACGCGACTCGGCGCAATCAGCCCTGCAAAGCTGGCCGACCTCGTCCTCTTGGACCGAGACCCTACGGAAGTACCCCCAGAACAGCTAAAAGACTTGAAAGCAATAATGACCGTGGCAGGAGGCCGCATCGCCTGGCAGGCCTAATTGGTGATGAAAAACGGGGGTGCAGAGAGGCGAAGTCCCCCGGGTCGAGGGACCTGGTCCCAAGACCCCGATTCCCATCAGGACCGGGAGTCTGAGGGTGTCCCTCAGAAACCAAAACCATTCGGGGCGGGATGGTGGGAACCACCAACCTTCGATTTTCAGTCCTCCGTGGTAGCCATACCCATCGCCATCACCGTTCCCCCCAAATTTGGGAAGCCTACACGTCCTCAATAGCCCTTCCCAGGCGGCGCCACCCTCCCATCATGTCATTCTGAATCGGCCCGTGAGGATCAAAGAATCTGGGTGTGGTGGGAGAGCACATCCAACCTTCGCGCCTACTCCCTAATGCAGCGGCCATCATCCGCTTGACAAGATCTCCAGCGGGAGTGCAGAGGGGGAAGCCCCATCTGCCGGGAGTCTGAGGGTGTCCCTTAGAAACCAAAACCATTCGGGGCGGGATGGTGGGAACCACCAACCTTCGATTTTCAGTCCTCCGTGGTAGCCATACCCATCGCCATCACCGTTCCCCCCCAAATTTGGGAAGCCTACACGTCCTTAATAGCCCTTCCCAGGCGGCGCCACCCTCCCATCATGTCATTCTGAATCGGCCCGTGAGGATCAAAGAATCTGGGTGTGGTGGGAGAGCACATCCAACCTTCGCGCCTACTCCCTAATGCAGCGGCCATCATCCGCTTGACAAGATCTCCAGCGGGAGTGCAGAGGGGGAAGCCCCATCTGCCGGGAGTCTGAGGGTGTCCCTCAGGAACCAAAACCTAACTGGGCGGGATGGTGGGAACCACCAACCTGTGATTCGCAGCCGTTACGAGAGGCGACACCTATGGCCATCACTGTCCGCCCTGGACAATAAGAGCCTACACGTCCTCCATAGCCCTTCCCAGGCGGCGCCACCCCCCATCATGTCATTCTGAATCGGCCCGTGAGGATCGAAGAATCTGGGTGTGGTGGGAGAGCACATCCAACCTTCGCGCCTACTCCCTAATGCAGCGGCCATCATCCGCTTGACAAGACCTCCAGCGGGAGTGCAGAGGGGGAAGCCCCATCTGACGGGAGTCTGAGGGTGTCCCTCAGGAGCCAAAACCATTCGGGGCGGGATCGTGGGAACCACCAACCTGTGATTCGCAGCCGTTACGAGAGGCGACCCCTATGGCCATCACTGTCCGCCCTGGACAATAAGAGCCTACACGTCCTCCATAGCCCTTCCCGGGCGGCGCCACCCCCCATCATGTCATTCTGAATCGGCCCGTGAGGATCTAAGAATCTGGGTGTGGTGGAGAGCACATCCAACCTTCGCGCCTACTCCCAAATGCATCGGCCATCATCCGCTTGACAAGACCTCCAGCGGGAGTGCAGAGGGGGAAGCCCCATCTGCCGGGAGTCTGAGGGTGGCCCTCAGGAACCAAAACCATTCGGGGCGGGATGGTGGGAACCACCAACCTGTGATTCCAAGCCCTTAGCGGAACTAACACCCAACGCCATCACTGATTGCCCCGCCAAGGTTTCCTAACCTAACGCGGACTATCACCCCAACCCCTTACCTGGCCGTCGCGCTCGACCCAGCCCCCTACTTCCGCCTCTCCGTCACATACCCCGCCAACAACTCCAAAGCCCTCAATGACGGGCTGTCCGGCAGCCCTGATATCGCCTGCCGCGCCTTCTCACAGTACCCCTCCGCCTCTGCGTAGCACTCCTCCACTATTGACGACCCTTGAATCATCCGGAGCGCCTCCCCCAGGTGCTCCGGCTCCTCGGGATGCGCAAACAGCCGCCGAATCGGGTTCTCCCCCTCCGAACGTTCCATCAGCATGATCGTCGGCAGCGTCAACACCCCCTGCGCCAGGTCGTTCCCCACCGGCTTTCCAATCTCCTCCATATCCCCCTCCACATCCAGAATATCGTCAACTATCTGGAACCCCATACCCACGTTATAGCCGTACTGGGACAGCGCCGCCACCGTCTCCTCCGGACTGCCCCCTAGGATCGCTCCCGTCTCCGCCGCCGTCTGGAACAGCGACGCCGTCTTCCTGTAAATCCGCTCCTCATACAGACTTCGGTCCTGCTCCGCCCTGCCGCTGTTGAAATACTCCATCAGTTGCCCGCTGGACAGGTCCATAATCGTCTCCGAAAAGCGGCGGATCACCCGGACGCTCTCCGTGTCGCACACAAACGTCGCCGACGTCGCGAAAACATAGTCCCCCAGCAGGATCGCCACGTTCTGGTCCCACCGGTTGCTGATCGTCTCCCTGCCACGGCGCAGCGTAGAATTGTCCACCGTATCGTCGTGAATCAACGTTGCTATGTGCAGCAGCTCCACCGCCGTCGCCATCACCACCGCCGCTGCCGGCGCCTCCGCGCTCTCGTCCGTCCCGTGCACCTTAGAGGTCAGCAGCGTTATCGCCGGCCTCATCCCCTTCCCTCCCCGGTCGAACAGATAGCCCAGCAGGTCATCTAAGTGGTCCCCCTTACCCTTCACCAGGTTGTGCAGGTTGCTCCGCACCTGCGCCAACTCCTTACCCACTGGCCGGTAGAAGGCGTCCGTCTTGGCTTCCGTGGCGTCTGGCAATCCCACTTCCTACGTGGCTCTCGCTCGCAGCCGTTCCATCTCTTCCTCCGCCACAGACTCCTCCAGCTTGCTGAACAGAGGTTCTGGCGCCGGGAACCCATGCCCCCCCTCAATCTCCGCCAGCACCCATCCCTGCTCCTTCACCTCCCCTGGGAACCCTAGCGACTCGTGCAGCTTCTGCGCGCTGAACGGCAGGAACGGGTACGTCAACGTCCGAAGACATGCGATCACGTTCAGGCAAACCCATAGCGTCGTGCCCGTCCGCTCCATGTCCGTCTTCCGCGTCTGCCACGGCGCCTTCCCGTCAATGTACCTATTCGCCGCCTGCGCCGTCCCCATCGCCGTCGCCAGCGCCTGCCGGAACCGGCACGCTAAAAAGTGCCCCTTCGCTTCATCCAGCGCCCCTGGCAGCCTCTCCATCAGCGCCCGGTCCTCCGCGTCCAGCTCCCCCGCGCTGGGGAACCGGCCATCAAACGTCCGGTGCGTCATCGTCAGCACCCGGTGCACCAGATTCCCGTACGTCGCCACCAGCTCCTGGTTATTCCTCCGCACGAAGTCCGGCCACGAGAAGTTGGAATCGCTCGTCTCCGGCATAGTTGCCGAAAGCACGTACCGCAGCGGGTCCGCCTCGAACCGCTCCAGATAGTCCGGCACCCACACCGCCCAGTTCCCGCTCGTCGAAAGCTTCGCCTCCTCCAGGTTCAGGAACTCATTCGCCGGCACATCGTACGGCAGGTTCAGCGAGCCCTCCCCCATCAGCATTGCCGGCCAGATCATCGTGTGGAACGGAATATTGTCCTTCCCTATGAAGTAATAGGCCTTCGTATCGGCATCCTTGTAAAACGGCGCCCACCCATCCGCATCCCCCTGCCGCTGCGCCCACTCCATCGCCGCCGAAAGGTACCCCGTCACCGCCTCGAACCACACGTAGATGCGCTTCGAGTCGAACCCCTCCACCGGCACCGGCACCCCCCACAAAATGTCTCGGGTGATCGCCCGGTCCTTCAGCCCCTGCTCCAGGAACCGCTGCGTGAAATTGAGAACGTTGGGCCTCCAGTGCTTCTTCCCCTCCAACCACTTCAGCAGCGGCGCCTCGAAAGCGCTGAGCTTCAGGAAGAAATGCTCCGAGTCCCTGAACTCCGGTGCGCTGCCGCATATCTGGCACCTTGGGCTGATCAGCTCCTCCGGGTTCAGCGTCCGCCCGCAGCTATCGCACTGGTCCCCCCGGGCGCCTTCGCTCCCGCAATTCGGACACGTCCCCTCAATGTAACGGTCCGGCCGGAACTGCCCGCAATTCGGACAGAACGGCAATAGCATCGTGTCCTTGTAAATGAACCCTTTCTCCATCAACTCCAGGAAAAGCCGGTGCACCACCTCGCGGTGATTCTCCGTCCCCGTCGTCGTGAACAGGTCGAAGCTTATCCCCAGCCGGTCCCAACTCTCCAGGAACATCTTATGGTACCGGTCCACCAGCTCCTGCGGCGACACCCCGTCCTGGTCCGCCCGAATCGTGATCGGCGTCCCGTGCTGGTCGCTGCCGGACACCATCAGCACCTCGTTCCCAATCATGCGGTGGAACCGTGCGAATATATCCGCTGGCAGATAGCAGCCCGCTATATGCCCCAGGTGCAGCGGCCCGTTGGCATACGGCCAGGCCACCCCTATAAAAATCCGTTCCGTCATTCCTGCGGTCCCTCTGCGTTCCAGCCGCATCCAGGCGCGGCGGGCGTCGAAAAGTCAGTTTAGCACAACCCCATTCTCCACATGATAGACACCCGTTGCCCCCTCACCCTTCCCTCCCCAACGCCAGCCACTGCTGGTAAACATAACGCCTCGGCAGCCCCGTTGCCTCCACCACCGTCGCCACCGCCTCCCTCGCCCTCGCCCCCTCCTCCCGCAGTCCCAACAGCTCCCGCCGCACCTGCCCCTCGTCCCGCGGCGCCTCCTCCGTCCCGCGGCCCTCAATCACCAGCGTGAACTCCCCCCGGGGCTCCCCGAACCGCCCCACCGCCTCCGAAATCGACCCGTGAAAAATCTCCTCATACAGCTTCGTCAGCTCCCGGCACACCGTTATCTTACGGTCCCCCAGCGCATGCAACGCCTCCTCCAGCGTCTGCCGTATCCGGTGCGGCGCCTCATACAACACCAGCGTATGTGCAGACACCGCTGCTTCCGCCAGCGCCCTTCCTCGCGCCTTCTTCGTCCTCGGCAGGAACCCTAGAAACAAGAAACTCTGCCCCGCCATCCCGGACGCCGATATCGCCGTCGTCACCGCCGACGCCCCAGGCACCGGCGTCACCGTGTGACCCTCTTCCCGCGCCAACTGCACCAGCTCCCGCCCCGGGTCGCTCACCCCCGGTGCTCCCGCTTCCGAGACCAGCGCCACATCCCCCGTTCTTAGCGCCTCCAGAATCCTCGGCGCCCTGGCCTTCCGGTTATGCTCGTGAAAACTCACCAGCCGCCCCTTGATCCCGTACCGGTTCAACAGCTTCCGTGTCGTCCGCGTATCCTCCGCCGCTATCAGACCCACCTCCCCCAATACCCGAAGCGCCCTGGAAGTCACGTCCTCCAGGTTTCCAATCGGCGTTGCCACCACATACAGCGTAGACAAATCCACCTCAAACAGTCTCGAAAGCCAGCCTAGCTTAGTCCTCGTTCTCCCCCTCCGGCAACCGCTACGCCTCCCCAGCCAAAGCCAATCGGCACCGCCCATCTGTTCCACACCTTGACTCCCCTGTGCTATAATCTCACCTGAAAAGAGAGCGAGGAAACAGAGTATTTAGTGGAAAAGGACACCAAGTCTGACATTATCCGGGAATATGGAGCGCATCCCGCCGATACAGGTTCTGCAGAAGTCCAAGTCGCCGTCCTTACCGAGCGCATCCGCGAGTTGACTGACCATCTCAGGCAGCATCACAAAGATACCCATACTCGCGTCGGACTGCTCAAGCTGGTGGGCCGCCGCAGGAAACTGCTTAACTATCTCACCCGCAAGGATGTCGCCAGATACAGGGCAATAATAGGCCGCCTCGGCCTCCGCAGATAGCACCCTTCCACAGGGTGCTTTATTCTTTCCTCCCCTTTGCCCTCGCTATGCTCTTTAATCTTGAGAGGACCTCGAATTATTCGCTATGGAACACACCCTGGAACGAACAATTGGTAGTCAGACCATCACCATTCAGACCGGCAAGCTGGCCGCCCAGGCCAACGGCGCCGTTACCGTTACCTGCGGTGACACCGTTCTCCTGGTCACCGCCACCATGTCTGACCCTCGCCCCAACATGGACTTTCTCCCCCTAACCATCGAGTTCGAAGAGAAGCTCTACGCCATCGGCAAAATACCCGGTAGCTTCTTCCGGCGCGAGGGTCGCCCCGGCGCCGATGCCGTCCTTTCCGCCCGCCTCGTGGACCGGCCCCTCCGTCCCCAATTCCCCAAGGGCCTCCGTAACGACCTTCAGGTCGTCATCATGCCCCTTTCCTCTGACCGCTCCGTCCCCCCGGACATCCTCGGCATCATCGGCGCTTCCGCCGCCGTCTCTATTTCAGACATCCCCTTCAACAACGCCGTCGGCGCCTCCCGCGTCGCTTACATAAATGGTGAATACATCGTCAACCCCACCTACGAGCAGATGGACGAGGCCCAGCTCAGCGTCGCCGTCGCCGGTACCCGCGGCTCCATCGGCATGGTGGAGGCGGGCGCCTCCGAGGTCTCCGAAGGCATCGTCATCCAGGCCATACGCAAGGCCCAGGAAGCCAATGACGTTGTCGTCGATATGATTGACGAGTTGGTCCGCGTCGCAGGCAAGACCAAGCAGGCCGCCCCTCCCGTGCCAGACACCTCGGAGCTGGAGTCCCGCGTCCAGTCCGCCCTCAACGGCAAGCTGCAGCAGGTCCTGGAGCAGCCCGGCGAGAAGCCTGAGCGCGAGAGTGCCCTCAAGCGCTTGGAACAAGAGGTCGTCGCCGCCCTCCAGCCGGACTTCGAACCCAAACAAATCGCTTCCATCTTTGACGCCCTCCAGAAAAAGGCGGTCCGCGCCCGCATCCTGGAAAAAGGCATCCGGCCGGACGGACGCTCCCTGAACGAGATCCGCACAATCAGCGCTGAAGTCGGACTCCTTCCCCGCGCCCACGGTACCGGCCTCTTCTCCCGTGGTCTCACCCAGGTCCTCAGCATCGCCACCCTCGGCTCCGTCGGCATGACCCAGAACCTGGACACCCTCGGCCCCCAGGAAAAAAAGCGCTATATGCACCACTACAACTTCCCTCCCTATTCCACAGGTGAGACTGGTCGAATGTTCACCGGCCGCCGTGAAATCGGACACGGCGCCTTGGCCGAGCGCGCCCTCATCCCCGTCCTCCCCAGCGACGACGATTTCCCCTACGTCCTCCGCGTCGTCTCCGAAGTCCTTAGCTCCAACGGCAGCACCTCCATGGCCAGCGTTTGCGGCAGCTCCCTCGCCCTCATGGACGCGGGTGTCCCCATCAAGGCCCCCGTCGCCGGCGTCGCCATGGGCCTCATCATGGGAGACGAAGGTAACTACGCCGTCCTCAGCGATATCCAGGGCGTCGAAGACTTCTTCGGTGACATGGACTTCAAAGTCGCCGGCACTGAAAAGGGCATCAACGCCCTTCAGATGGACATGAAAATCAGCGGCCTCGGATATGACATCCTGGAAATAGCCCTGGAGCAGGCCCGCCTGGGCCGCCTCCACATACTGGCCAAAATGAACCAGACCATCAGCACCCACCGTGACTCCCTCAGCCAGTACGCTCCCAAAATGGTCCGCATCACCATCCCTGTCGATAAGATAGGCACCGTCATCGGCCCCGGTGGCCGCATGATCCGCGCCATCATCGAAGAGACCGGCGCCACCATTGATATTGATGACGCAGGCAACGTCAACATCGGCGCCACCGCTCAGGAGAGCATCGACAAGGCTCGCCAGAAGATCGAAGCCATGACCCGAGAGCTGGTCGTCGGCGATATCTTCACCGGCAAAGTCGTCCGCATGGTCAACTTCGGCGCCTTCGTTGAGCTGGTCCCCGGCAAGGACGGCCTCCTCCGCACCGAGGAAATGGCCGCCGCCGACAACGGCCTCACCATGGGCCAAGAGATTACCGTCATGGTCCAGGAAATAGACAACATGGGCCGCATCAACCTCAGCCGCCGCGCCCTCTTCGGCGACGCCGAGCGTCCACGCCCCGCCGATTCCCCCGGCGCCCGCCCCTCCTCGGACCGTGGCCCCCGGCCCGACGGCCCTTCGCGAGGCTTCAGCCCCGGCGGCGGCCGCCCCGGTGGTGGACGTCCTCCCGGCGGTGGCGGCGGCCCACGGCCCCCCTACCGCCCCGGCAACCGCTAACCCCACCCGTTTGCGTTCGCCACACAGGAGAGTGCATGGAACCTGGGTCCCCTGCCGGGAGTCTGAGGGTGTCCCTCAGAACTTAAAATCTTTCTGGGCGGTCGTGGGTGGGCACCACCAACCTCCTATTTAGAGTCCTTAGACGTAGACACCCCCAATCCTCATCACTGGTCCCTCCCAAACTAGCCTCCAGCGCACAATCACCACCAACCACACAAGAGAGTGCAGGGAACCTGGGTTCCCTGCCGGGAGGCTGAGGGTGTCCCTCAGAAACTAAAACCTTTCTGGGCGGTCGTGGGTGGGCACCGCCAACCCGTGGCTACAATCCTCTCTACCCCTCCAACCCGCTCATCCTGAGGCTCTCGAAGGACGAGCCCATACCGCATTCCGCCCCCCACCATTTCATTCTGAGTCCGCCCGTGAGGATCGAAGAATCTGGGTGCGGGGGGAGAGCAAGTCCTACCGCGGCGCCCACTATCGCTGTTCCAACTTGATGCGCAATCCTCTCTGGGGCAACCCCCAATCGCCGTCCCTGACCTCTCCAACCCCCTCATCTACAAACGTTAACCCAACACCTCTGCGGTCACCACACAGGAGAGTGCAGGGAACCTGGGTTCCTTGCCGGGAGTGTGAGGGTGTCCCTCAGAAACTAAAACCTTTCTGGGCGGTCGTGGGTGGGCACCACCAACCCCCTATTTAGAGTCCTTCGACGTAGACACCCCCAGCGCCATAACTGGTCCTTCCCAAACTAGCCTCCAGCGC
Source organism: Dehalococcoidia bacterium (assembly GCA_965247585.1). Lineage (GTDB taxonomy): Bacteria > Chloroflexota > Dehalococcoidia > Lucifugimonadales > CBDFHC01. The sequence continues at coordinate 79,392 of CBDFHC010000005.1, read as the reverse complement.
ACAATCAACACCAACCACACAGGAGAGTGCAGGGAACCTGGGTTCCCTGCTGGGAGTGTGAGGGTGTCCCTCAGAAACTAAAACCTTTCTGGGCGGTCGTGGGTGGGCCTCACCAACCCCCTATTTAGAGTCCTTCGACGTAGACACCCCAATCGCCATCACTGGTCCCTCCCAAACTAGCCTCCAGCGCACAATCACCACCAACCACACAGGAGAGTGCAGGGAACCTGGGTTCCATGCCGGGAGTGTGAGGGTGTCCCTCAGAAACTTAAACCCTCCCTGGGCAGGATGGTGGGCACCACCAACCCGTGGCTACAATCCTCTCTACCCCTCCAACCCGCTCATCCTGAGGCTCTCGAAGGACGAGCCCATACCGCATTCCGCCCCCCACCATGTCATTCTGAGTCCGCCCGTGAGGATCGAAGAATCTGGGTGCGGGGGGAGAGCAAGTCCTACCGCGGCGCCCACTTCGGATTCCAATTCCTGGTTTTTCATCCTCCCTGGTGCTGGACGCCAACATGATGCATTCCGAGTCCACGCGTGTAGATCGAGTAATCTGGGTTGGGTAGGGTAAGAAACTCCAACCCTGGCGCCCACTATCGCTGTTCCAACTTGATGCGCAGTCCTCTCTGGAGCAACCCCCATCGCTGTCCCCGACCTCTCCAACCCCCGCATCTCCAACCGCTAACCCAACACCTCTGCGGTCACCACACAGGACAATGCAGGGAACCTGGGTTCCATGCCGGGAGTCTGAGGGTGTCCCTCAGAAACTAAAACCGTGCTGGGCGGTCGTAGGTGGGCACCACCAACCTCCTATTTAGAGTCCTTCGACGTAGACACCCCCAATCGCCATCACTGGTCCCTCCCAAACTAGCCTCCAGCGCACAGTCAACACCAACCACAAAGGAGAGTGCAGGGAACCTGGGCTCCATGCCAGGAGTCTGAGGGTGTCCCTCAGAAATTAAAACCTTTCTGGGCGGTCGTGGGTTGGCACCACCAACCTCCTATTTAGAGTCCTTCGACGTAGACACCCCCATCGCCATAACTGGTCCCTCCCAAACTAGCCTCCAGCGCACAATCAACACCAACCCCAAAGGAGAGTGCAGGGAACCTGGGTTCCATGCCGGGAGTCTGAGGGTGCCCCTCAGAAACTAAAACCTTTCTGGGCGGTCGTGGGTGGGCACCACCAACCTCCTATTTAGAGTCCTTCGACGTAGACACCCCCAATCGCCATCACTGGCCCCTCCCAAACTAGCCTCCAGCGCACAATCAACACCAACCCCAAAGGAGAGTGCAGGGAACCTGGGTTCCATGCCGGGAGTCTGAGGGTGTCCCTCAGAAATTAAAACCTTTCTGGGCGGTCGTGGGTGGGCACCACCAACCTCCTATTTAGAGTCCTTCGACGTAGACACCCCCAATCGCCATCACTGACTCCTTCCCTAAAGAGACCCTCCCGCCTCATGACCGCTCCCTGCTAAAAGGGGAGTCCAGAGCGGGACACCTCCCTTGCCGGGAGCCTGACGCACCCCCTCAAAACCACTCTCCTAGCCAAACACACCTGTCCGGCGCTACACTCCCTTCACCCCTACTCCGGAGCTTCTCATGCCCATCAAAGTCCTCATCCACGGCGTCTCCGGCCGCATGGGAAAGCAGGTCTTGGCCGCCCTATGCGCCGCACCTGACATGCAGCCCGTCGCCGCCGTCCACCGTACTGCCGCTGCTCCCACCCTCCCCCTGCCCGACGGCTCCGGCCCCATCCCACTCTCCTCCAACCTGGCGGACCTCCTACTGGCGGACCTCCTAGACTCCACCGGCCCCCAGGTCGTCGTCGATTTCACCAACCGTGAGGCCTGCATCGCCGCCGGTGTCTCCTCCCTGGAGCGAGGCATCCCCTTCGTCACCGGCAGCACCGGCCTGACACAGGCCGACCTGGACCAACTCGGCGCCCTCGCCGGCCAGCGCGGCGTCGGCGTCATCGTCGCCCCCAACTTCGCCCTCGGCGCCGTCCTCCTCATGAGCCTCGTCCGAAAAGCTGCTCCCTTCTTCGACTACGTGGACATCATCGAGTCCCATCACGAGGGCAAAATAGACGCCCCTTCCGGCACCGCCCTCGCCCTGGCCCGCGCCGCCTCAGAGGCCAAGCAATTCACCTACCCGCCGCCCCAGCTCCAGACCCTGGAAGGCACCCGCGGCGCTGACCACCGCGGCGTCGGCATCCACAGCCTCCGCCAGCCCGGACGCAGCGCCCACCACGAAGTCGTCTTCGGCGCCCTCGGCCAGACCCTCACCCTCAAGCACGACACCTTGGGCCGCGAGTGCTATATGCCCGGCGTTCTCCGTGCCGTCCGCGAAGTTGTAAATCTGAAAGGTCTTGTGCTAGGCTTGGACACCATTTTAGGCGTGTAGTAGCTAATTCGATGCATGGAGAAGTAAATATAGCCGTAGTCGGCGCTACCGGAGCCGTTGGTCGCGAGTTTCTGAAAATCCTGGAGCAGCGCCCCTTCCCCGTTAACCACCTTAAGCTCCTCGCCTCCCACCGCTCCGCCGGCACCCGCCTCACCGTTCGGGGACAGGAATTCCAGGTTCAGGAAGCCACCCCGGACTCCTTTGACGATGTCGACTTCGCCTTCATCTCCGTCAGCTCCACCATCAGCCGCCAACTCGGTCCCGAGGCCGTCCGCCGCGGCGCCCTGGTCATCGATGATAGCTCCGCCTTCCGTATGCAACCGGACGTTCCCTTGGTCGTCCCGGAGGTCAACGGCCAGGACGTGGAATGGCACCAGGGCATCATCTCAATCCCCAACTGCTCCACCACACCCCTCGTCATGGCCATGCATCCCCTTAGACAGAACAACCAAATCAAACGCGTCGTGGTTGACACCTACCAGTCCGTCTCCGGCGCGGGTGGCGCCGCCATCACAGAGCTGCGGCAGCAGGCCCAGGCCCTCGCCGGTGGTGAGCCTTATCCCCCGGACGCCCTGCCCCAGCAGATCGCCTTCAACCTCTTCCCCCACATCGGTGACTTCCTACCCTCCGGCTACACCGAGGAGGAGGAGAAGATGATCAACGAGACCCGTAAAATCCTCCACGAAGATTCCCTCGGCGTCTCCGCCACCTGCGTCCGCGTGCCCGTCTACACCTGCCACAGCGAGGCCGTCCACCTAGAATTCGAAAACCCCATCCAGCCCGAAGACGCCCGCCGCCTCCTGGCCGCTATGCCAGGCGTCACCGTCACCGACGCCGACGGCCCCCAGGCTTATCCCATGCCCTGGGACCTGGCCGGCACCGACGACGTATATGTCGGCCGTATCCGCAGGGACCCTTCCGTTCCCAACGGCCTCTCCATGTGGCTGGTCTCGGACAACCTTCGCAAAGGCGCAGCCCTCAACTCCTTGCAAATCGCTGAAGAAGTTCTTCAACGGGACTCCTTGGCCGTAAAGGCCGCCCCATCGCCGGGCTGACAAGCCCGCCATCAATCCCTTTAGAGGTCGTTAATGACACTTGCCAGAGAGACTATCGCACTTCCTTTGGACACTCGCCTCATCATAGACGGCGAGGAAGGAGCCGCTTCCGGCGGCGCCACATTTGAGCGGGAAAACCCCGCAAACTTTAATGAGACCGTCACCGTTTCCGCCCGCGCCACCCTGGAAGACGCCCGAGCCGCCGTGGACGCCGCCAGGTCCGCCTTTGATAACAACACAGACAACTGGCTCCATGACTACAAGCTTCGGGAGCGCGTCCTATATCAGACCGCCCAGCTCATGCGGCAGAACGCCCAGCGCCTCGCCGCCGTTGTCAGCCTGGAAGTGGGCATGCCCATCCGCCAGGCCATCCCCCACGTTACCGCCGCCGCCGAGATCTTCGAGTACTACGCTGGCATGGCCGGCAAAATGTACGGCGAAAGCTTCTTCCTCGCCAACGGCTCCATGGTCAACCTCATCAAAGAGCCCGTCGGGGTCGTCGGCCTCATAACCCCTTGGAACTTCCCCCTCACCCAGACCGCCCGTAAGCTCGCCCCTGCCCTGGCCGTCGGCTGCACCGTCGTAGTCAAGCCCGCCAGCTACACCCCCGCTGCCACCTACGAGCTGATGAAGCTTGTCCAGCAGGCCGGCGTCCCCAACGGCGTCTCCAACTACGTCGCCGGACCCGGCGCAGTGGTCGGTGACGAGCTCGTCCGCAACCCCAAGATTGACAAGGTCTCCTTCACCGGTGAGACCGAGATCGGCAAGCAGATCGCCGCCCGCGCCGCCATGGAGGTCAAGCGCCTCAGCCTGGAGCTCGGCGGCAAGGCCCCCTACGTCGTCTTCGAGGACTCGGACCTGGACGCCGCCGCCCGGGCCGCCATCTTCGGCATGTTCCGCAACGCCGGTCAGGCCTGCGGCGCCACCACTCGCCTCATCATTCAGGAGTCCATCCACGACGCCTTCCTGGACAAGGTCCTGGAATGGGGCCGCCGCATCCAGGTGGGGGACCCCTCCCTCGGCGAGACCGATATGGGCCCCATCATCTCCCGCTCCCAGAAAGAGACCATCCAGGAGTTCATCCGCTTCGGCCAGGACGCCGGCTACCCCCTCGTCCTCGGCGGCGGCGAGATGCTCAACGGCCCCTTGGCCAACGGCTACTACCTGGAGCCCACCATATTTGACAACGTGGACAACTCCTCTCGCTTGGGCCAGGAGGAGATCTTCGGCCCCGTGGTCGCCGTCATGTCCTTCAAGGACGAAGAGGAGGCCATCCACCTATCCAACGATGTTCCCTTCGGCCTCGTCGCCGGCGTCTGGAGCGGTGACTACGTCCGCGCCATGCGCGTTGCCCGGCGCATCCGCGCTGGCACCGTCTGGATTTGGGACAACTACGCCCAGCCCGTCGAGGGCATTTGGGGTGGCTTCAAACAGAGCGGCATCGGTCGTGAGCTCGGTCCCTACGGCCTCGACGACTTCATCGAGGTCAAGCAGATCTACACTGACGGCACCGGCGCCGCCATGAAACCCGCATATCGCAGCGTACTCAAAGACTAGGAGAAGCGTCATGGTAGAGCTCGGCAGACTCCTCACCGCCATGGTTACACCTATGCTCGAAGACGGCTCCGTCGACTGGGAGCAGACTCGCCGCCTCGCTAAGGGGCTCATCCAGTCCGGCAGCGACGGTTTGGTCGTCGGCGCCACCACCGGCGAGGGCCCCACCTTGGGCCACGAAGAGAAGCTCCGTCTCTGGAGCGAAGCTAAGTCCGCCGTCGGCGACACCGGCGCCGTCGTCGCCAACACCGGCACCTACTCCACCGCCGATAGCATCCATCTCAGCCGTGAGGCCGAGGAAGTCGGCGTGGACGGCCTGCTCCTCGTCGTCCCCTACTACAACAAGCCCCCCCAGGAGGGCATCTACCGCCACTTCAAGGCCATCGCCGAATCTACCCACCTCCCCTGCATCCTCTACAACATCCCTGGCCGCACCGGCACCAAAATGTCCCTGGACACCACCATACGTGTCAGCCAGATAGACAACATCGTCGGCGTCAAGGACGCCACCGAAGACTTTGAGCTCATGGCCCGCGTCATAGACGGCGCCAACGACGGCTTCAACATCTGGAGCGGCAACGATGGCGACACCTTTTCCCTATTGTGCCTCGGCGGCTACGGCGTCATCTGCGTCGTTGCCAACCTATACGCCGCCCAGATGAAACACCTGATAGACCTCACCGTCGCCGGAAAGCTCCACCAGGCCGCCGAAGAGCACCGCCGTCTGCTCCCCATCTGCAAAGGCATGACCGGCATCGCCTCCAACCCCATCCCCATCAAATACTCCATGAACAAACTCGGCTTCAACGTCGGCGAACCCCGCCTTCCCCTCATCCCCGCCGACGACCAAATGGCCGCCGAAATCGATAACCTCCTGGCAATGTACCCCGTAGACCTCCCCATCTAACCCCCTCCACCGTTCGACCATTATGTCCAAAGGGGGGGAGTGCAGAGGGGCGAAGCCCCTTTGCCGGGAGCCTGAGGGTATCCCTCAGAAATAAAACCTAAAAACCATCCGGGGCGGGACGGCGGGAACCACCAACCTGTGATTCGCAACCCTTTGCGGAACTAACACCCATCGTCATGACTCACTGCCTCGCCAATTCACCTTCGGCGTCCCGTGTTTCGCTCACCCTGAGGCCCTCGAAGGACGAGCCAATGCCGCACTACAATCGTTTATCTACTAAGCCCTCGCCTCTGCTTCTACCACCAACCTGTGAAGTGCAGCCCCTCTACCCCACCAATCCGCTCATCCTGAGAGGCTGTGCGGTTTTGGCTTCGCCAGCTTTTCCAGCGTCCGCTTAAGAAATGTCATTCTGAGTCCGCCCGTGAAAATCGAAGAATCTGGGTGTGGTGGGAGAGCATATCCAACCCTGACCGCTCTACCCCACCAACCTGTGATTCGCAATCCTCTGCGCTGGCCATACTCATCGCCATGCCTGACCGCCTTGCCAATCACCTTGGGCGCTCCGTGTTTCTCTCACCCTGAGGCCCTCGAAGGACGAGCCCATACCGCATTCCGCCCCCCACCATGTCATTCTGAGTCCGCCCGTGAAGTTCGAAGAATCTGGGTGTGGTGGGAGAGCATATCCAACCCTGACCACTCTAACCCCACCAACCCGCTCACCCTGAGGCCCTCGAAGGACGAGCCCATACCGCCCTACAATCCGTTTATCTAGTAAGCCCTCGCAGGCGGGCGGGCACCACTAACCCCACTGGAAGGTGCAGGGAAACTCGGTTCCCTGCCGGTCCGCCTTTGGCGGATGAGGGCATCCCCCTCAATCCTCCCCTACATAATCTCCCTCAACCGGATCGTCTCATCCCGGTGCGGCCCCGTGGAAATCAAGTCCACCGGGCACCCTATCAGCCCCTCCAACCGCTTCACATACCCCCGCGCCCCCGCGGAAAGCTGCGAAATATCCGTCGCCCCGGCGCTGGGCTCCTCCCACCCTGGCAACTCCTCATACACCGGCTCGCACCGCCCAAGCAGCGACGTGCTCCCCGGAAAATTCTTCAGCGGCTCCCCGTCAACCTCATACCCAACGCACACCTTCACCGCTCCCACCCCGTCCAGCACATCCAGCCGTGTCACCACCAGCGAAGTGAACCCATTAATCCGCTGACTGTACCTCGCCGCCACCGCGTCAAACCACCCTATTCGCCTCGCCCTCCCCGTCGTTGTCCCGTACTCCCACGCCCGCTCCCTCAGCACACTCGCCGTATCGTCCTTCATCTCCGCCGGCATCGGGCCTCCGCCCACCCGGGTGCTGTACGCCTTGAACACCCCTATCACACCCTTAATCGCCATCGGCCCGAATCCCAGCCCCGTCAGCCCTCCCCCCACCGACGGCGACGACGATGTAACGAACGGGTACGTACCGTGGTCCAGGTCCAGCAGGCACCCCTGCGCCCCCTCCATCAGCACTCGCTCCCCCCGGTCCAGCGCCTCCTGCAACAGCACCTCCGTCGGCACTATCATATCCTTCAGCCGCTCTCCCCACTCCACGCACTTCGCCAGCGTCTCCTCCAGCGAGACCGGCGCCGCTTCATACACCTTCGTCAAAATCGCGTTCTTCGCTTCCACCACCCGCTCCAGCCGCGGCCGCAGCGTCTCCTTATCCAGCAGCTCCCCCGCCCTAATCCCTATACGCGCCGTCTTATCCGCGTACGCCGGCCCCACGCCTCTCCCCGTCGTCCCTATCGCCTCCCCGCCCCGTGACCGCTCCTCAAGCCCGTCCAGCAGCACGTGATACGGCATAATCACGTGCGCCCGGTCGCTCAGATATATCCGGCTCGTATCCACCCCGTCCTTCGTCAGCCCCCCAATCTCCTCTAGCAGCACATCCGGGTCCACCACCACCCCGTTCCCTATTACGCACTTTACAGTGGACCGAAATATCCCGGACGGCACCAGGTGCAGCGAGAATTTCCCCTCGTCATTGATCACCGTATGCCCCGCGTTATTTCCTCCCGCGTACCGCACTACCCAGTCCGCATTGGCGGCCAGGTAATCCACAACCTTCCCCTTTCCCTCGTCGCCCCACTGGGCACCTATCAACGCGTATGCCGGCATCCCTCTCCTGTCCCCCTCCTGGTCTGATCCAAAGCCCAGCGCAGTATATCAAATCAACTTTACCCTTTCTAGGCACGAAATCGCCTCTCCAACCCACCATTCCCCGCGTCCCACCACCTATTTGGACCCTAACCCCTATGATATAATTGCCTTGAGATATCCCAATTTAGGGCCTTGGCCACCGCTTCCCCAAAGCCCTATCGTATCATCAGCTTTCGAAGGAGTGCGGCCCCTACAATGCGCTTTCTCTCCGAAGAGCTCTGTGTTTTCACCGGAAACGCTCATCCTGAGCTGGCACAGAACGTCTGTAGCTACCTCGACATGCCCTTGAGCCAGGCCGAAGTTTTCAAGTTCCCCAACGATAACACCTTCGTCCGCATCCTCGAAAATATCCGTGAGCGTGACGTTTTCGTCGTCCAGCCCATGTGCTTCCCGGTCAACGACAACCTAATGGAGCTCCTCATCATGATTGACGCCGCCAAGCGCGCCTCCGCTGGCCGCGTCACCGCCGTAGTCCCCTACTACGGCTACGCCCGCACAGACAAGAAAGACCAGCCCCGCGTTCCCATCACCGCCCGCCTCGTGGCTGACCTCCTCACCGCCGCCGGCGCTGACCGCCTCCTCACCATGGACCTCCACGCCGGCCAGATCCAGGGCTTCTTCAACATCCCCGTGGACGAGCTTACCGCCCTTCCCATCCTCGTCCGCTACCTTAAAGATAAAGCCCTGGAAGACCTCGTCGTCGTCGCCGTGGACATCGGCATCAGCAAGCGCGCCCGGGACGTCGCTGAGCGACTCAACGTCCCCTTGGCCATCGTCGAAAAGCGCCGTGACGGCAACTCCTCCTCCGCCCAGAGCATCAACATCATCGGCGATGTCGAGGGCAAGACAGTCCTCACCTTCGATGATGAGATCGACACCGGCGGCTCCATGCTCGCCGCCGTGGACGCCCTCCGCGCCCGTGGCGCCAAAGCCGCCTACGCCTGCGTTACCCACGCCATCCTCTCCGGCCCCGCCTCCGAGCGCGTCGTCCAGAGCCCCCTCAAAGAGCTCGTCGTCACAGACAGCGTCCCGCTCGATGGTAAGGCCCTGGACGGCAAGATCACCGTCCTTCCCGTCGCCCCCCTGCTCGGTGAGGCCATCAATCGAATTCACAAGGGCCTCTCCGTTGGAGCCCTCTTTCAGTAGGTATCATGGTTAAGATTATCGGTAAACTCTTCGGTTCCGCCGAAGTTAAGGTGGAGAAAAAATTCCGTCCCATCGTGGAGCGTGTCAACGCCCTCGAACCCGGCATCCAACGCCTCACTGACGCCGAGCTCCGCGCCAAAACTGACCAGTTCCGCTCCCAGCTACAGAGCGGAAAAACCGAGAATGACCTCCTCCCGGAGGCCTTCGCCGTCGTTCGTGAGGCCGCCCAGCGCACCCTCGGCCAGCGCCACTTTGACGTCCAACTCATCGGCGGCATCGTCCTCAACCAGGGCAACATCGCTGAGATGCGCACCGGTGAGGGCAAGACCCTCGTCGCCACCCTCCCCACCTACCTCAACGCCCTCTCCGGCCGCGGCGTCCACATCGTCACCGTCAACGACTACCTGGCCCGCCGTGACCCCGTCTGGATGGCCCCCGTCTACAACATGCTCGGCCTCTCCGTCGCTTGCCTCCAGCACGAGTCCTCTTACCTATATGACCCTTCCGTCGAAGAGGGAGACCCTAGCTACCACCGCCTTCGCGCCATCCCTCGCCAGGAAGCCTACCGCGCTGATATCACCTACGGCACCAACAACGAGTACGGCTTCGACTACCTTCGTGACAACATGGCAGTGGAAGCCGCTCAGCAGGTCCAGCGGAAACTCAACTACGCCATCGTTGACGAGGTGGACAACATCCTCGTTGACGAGGCTCGCACCCCGCTAATCATTAGCGGGCCCGCCCAGGACCCCGTCCAGCTCTACTACACCATGGCCCAGTTGGCCCCTAAGCTCATCTTCGATGAAGACTACCTCCTGGTGGACGAGCGCAGCCGCGCCCTCACCCTCAGCGAGGAGGGCGTCGTTAAGCTGGAGGGACTCCTCAACCTGGACAACCTCTACGCCCCGGAGAACTTCCACGTCGTCCAGTACATTGAGAACTCCCTCAAAGCCCACCACCTCTTCAAGCGTGACAAGGAGTACGTCGTCAAGGACGGTGAGGTCATCATCGTAGATGAGTTCACCGGCAGGCTCCAGCCCGGCCGGCGCTGGTCTGACGGCCTCCACCAGGCCATTGAGGCCAAGGAGGGCCTCAAGGTCCAGCGCGAGAGCGTCACCTATGCCACCATCACCCTCCAGAACTATTTCCGGATGTACAACAAGCTTTCCGGCATGACCGGTACCGCCGCTACTGAGTCGGAAGAATTCATGAAAATCTACCGTCTTGACGTTATCGCCGTCCCAACCAACGTACCCATGGTCAGGCAAGACCACACGGACCTCATATTCATGTCTGAGGACGCCAAGTGGAACGCCGTCAGCCTGGAGATAGAAAATCTCCATAACGAAAATAAACCCGTTCTGGTAGGCACCACCTCCATCGCAAACTCGGAACGCCTCAGCAAATTGCTCACAAAGCGGGCCGTCCCACACGAAGTCCTCAACGCCAAGCAGCACGAGCGCGAGGCCCAGATCGTCGCCCAGGCCGGCAGCCCCGGCGCCGTCACCGTCGCCACCAACATGGCTGGCCGTGGCACTGACATCATCCTCGGCGGCAACCCGGACGGCCGCGAAGACTGGGACGCCGACCACCAGTTCGTCCTCGATCATGGCGGCCTTACCGTCGTCGGCACCGAGCACCATGAGGCCCGTCGTATCGATAACCAGCTCCGTGGACGCTCCGGCCGCCAGGGAGACCCCGGTACCACCCGCTTCTACGCCTCCCTGGAAGACGAGGTCGTCAAACGCTTCGGCGGCGAACGCGCCCAGTCCGTCATGGGCAAGGTCTCCTCTTGGACCGGCATGGACGAGAACGCCCCGCTGGAGAGCGGCATGATTACCAAGATCATCTCCAGCGCCCAGAACCGCGTCGAAGGCTACCACTTCGAGACCCGCAAGAACCTGCTGGAGTTTGACGATGTCCTCAACCGTCAGCGCGAGGAAACCTACCGTCAGCGCCAGAACATCCTGGACGGCAACGATCTCAAGACCTCCGTCCTCCAGCTCATCCACCAGGAAATAGACGCCCTGGCGGCCGCCTACCTCGGCCCCCGAGAGTTGGAAGAATGGGACCTCAAGGGCTTCTTGGCTGAGCTCCGCGCCATCTTTACGCTCCCGCCGGGCCTTGACGTTGAGGAGGAGGTTGTCAACCTCAGTCCCGGAGAGATCAGGGAAGGCCTCATTGATCACAGTAACCAGCTATATGAGCAGCGCGAAGCTGACATGGGCTCGGAGAGCATGCGCACCCTGGAGCGCCTCGTCATGCTCCGCTCCATGGATCTCCACTGGGTCCAGCACCTCACCAGCATGGAGCGCCTTCGTCAGGGCGTAGGACTCCAGGCCTTCGGGCAACGCAGCCCCTTGGTCGCCTACCAGAACGAGGGCCGCCGCATGTATGACCAGCTACTCCAGCAGATGCGCCATGACGTCGTACACACCATGTACCGCGTCTCCCTGTCGCAGACCCCCGCCTCTGCCGCCCCGGCCTCCGGCGGCAATGGTACGGGTGGCAACGGCGCTTCCCGTTCCCGCGGCAACGACCGCCCCCAGGACAGCCCCATGGCCGCTATGTCCCGCCGCGAAGCCGTTCCCGTCGCCGTCATCAAGATCGGCCGCAACGACCCTTGCCACTGTGGTAGCGGTAAAAAATACAAACGCTGCCACGGCGCATCCTAGGGCCCTCTCCCCTTACTGCGCTGATATGACCTCTGAAATGCCGGATAGGGGGAGTGCAGAGGGGGACAACCCACTCTGCCGGGAGTCTGTGGGTGTCCCTCAGTATCGTCAAAAAACCATCCGGGGCGGGACGGTGGGAACCACCAACCCTCAATTCGCAAGCCTCTGTAGTGATGACACCCATCGCCATGCCCTATCCCCTCAAAAATAGCACCTCAGACTGCTTCCATGGCTTCGGTGACGTTACACCATCGCCAGCGGAGCATCCTTATATGTCATGTCATTCTGAGCCGGCCCGTGAGGATCGAAGAATCTGGCTGTGGGGGGAGAGCATGTCCCACCTTTGCAACCAGACAGGAATGCGCAGGGAACCTGGGTTCCCTGCCGGGAGTCTGAGGGTGTCCCTCAGAAATAACCTTAAAAAACCTTCCTGGGCGGGATGGTGGGAACCACCAACCTGTGATTTGCATCCCTCTGTAGTGCCGATACCAATCACCACGCCCAATTCCCTCGCAAACACACCCTATCCGCCCCTCCAACCCGCTCATCCTGAGGCCCTCGAAGGACGAGCCCATACCGCGTCCTTTCCACACATGAAAGTGCAGGGAACCTGGGTGGTGGTTCCCGGCAGCCTGAGCATGTCCCTCGGAAACTAACCCCATGCCTGTAACCAACCAACAAATCGCGGACCTTTTCAACCGCATGGCCTCCATGCTGGAGATGAACGGCGACGTCGTCTTCAAAATCCGCGCCTACCAGCGCGCCGCCCAGGTCATTGACCAGCTTCCCACCAACCTGGAGCAGGCCGTCCACCAGGGCGATGACCTCAAGAAAATCCCCGGCATCGGTGACGCCATCAGCAAAAAGATCGCCGAGTACGTCGCCACCGGCCGCGTCGCCGCCTACGACAAAGTGGTGGCCGAGCTCCCCGAAGGCGCAATGGCTCTCATGAACGTCCCCGGCGTCGGTCCCAAGACCGCCATGCTCATCGCCAAAGAGCTCGGTACAAAGACCCTGGAGGACGTCGAAGCCGCCGTCGAGCAAGGCCGCGTCGCCGCCCTCCCTCGCATGGGACACAAAGCCGCCGAAAACCTTCTACGCCAAATCCAGTCCCTCCGCACCAAGGACCGCCGCACCCCCTTGGGCGTCGCCCTACCCCTCGTCGAGCGCATCATCGCAAACCTTCGGGAGCGCTGCCCTTCCTTGGACCAGGCCACCCCCGCCGGCAGCGTCCGCCGCTGGCGCGAGACCGTCGGTGACATAGACATCATGGGCACCGCCTCGGACCCCGTCCAGGTCATAGACGCCTTGGTGCAGCTCCCCTACGTCCAAGAAGTCCTCGTCCACGGCCCCAAAAAGGCCAGCGTCATCGTTGATACCGGCATCCAGGTGGACCTCCGCATCGTGGAAGATGACTACTTCGGCGCCCTCGTCCAGTACTTCACAGGCAGTCAGCAGCACAACATTCGCCTGCGAGACTTCGCCAACCGCATGGGCCTTTCTCTCAACGAGTACGGTATCACCGATCTCAACACCGGAGTGCAGGAGAATTTCGCCAACGAGGCGGATTTCTACGCCCGTCTCGGTCTCCAGATCGTCCCTCCTGAGCTTCGCGAGGGCATGTGGGAGCTGGACCTGGCAGAGAAGCACTCCCTCCCCCGCCTCGTTCAGGTGGATGACATTCGTGGCGACCTCCATATGCATAGCGATTGGAGCGACGGCCGCCAGCCCATCGAGGTCATGCTGGACGCCGCCGCCCGCTTTGGCCACCAGTACGTCGCCCTTACTGACCACTCCTCCGGCCTCGGCATCGCCAACGGCCTCTCAGATGAGCGGCGCCGCGCCCAGACCGCCCTCCTTCGCTCCATGAAAACCAACGGCCTCACCGTCCTCCCCGGCGCCGAGGTTGATATCCGCGCCGACGGCGCCCTCGACTACTCTGACGATATCCTCGCTAGCCTGGACATGGTCGTCGCCTCCATCCACTCCGCCATGGGTCAGCCCTTGGACACCATGACCGCCCGCATCATCAAGGCCATGCGCAACCCCCACGTCACCGTCATCGGCCACCCCACCGCGCGGCTCCTCGGCTCGCGGGACCCGGTACAAGTCGATATGGAGGCCCTCCTCCAGGCCGCCCTGGAAACCGGCACCTCCATGGAGATCAACTCCTCACCGGAGCGGCTAGACCTCAAAGATACCCACGTCCTCCGCGCCCGGGAGCTCGGCGTCCCCCTCGTCATCAGCACTGACTCCCACTCCCCGGACTACCTGGACAAACTCCGCTTTGGCGTCGGCGTCGCCCGCCGCGGTTGGTGTGAGCCCCGGCACATCCTCAACACCCTCCCCCTGGAACAATTCATGGAGTACATCCGCGCGCCCAAATCTGCCCGAATATCCCTCTTCAATCGCAGGTCAGCTTGACCAGCGAAATATACACCCCCGTCGATGTGCTGGACGGCGCCGCCGAGGTTCCTGCCACCGTTGAGCTGGCGCCTATCGCCCACCTCAAGGAAGGCCTCGGCGCCGGTCGTCCCTGGCACCAGGTCCTCCTCGAGTGCATCGGCATGTGGACCATCCCCACTGAGCGGTGGAAGGGCCGCGAATACCGCTATGTCATCCAGGGCGAAGCCTTCGACTGGCTCCTCCTCGCCGAAAGACTCTGCGCCGAGGTGAAAGGCCGCCTGCCCCGGGACGAAGTAGAAGCCCTCCTCTTCGGCGGCCGCTTCCCCACCCCCATCACCACCCCAGAGCTACGAGACTACTTTGGCTACAACAAGTACCGTGGCCTCCTCAACTTCTGGTACGGCGTCGTCGTCGAAGAGACCCTCCACCTCGCCGTCGAAGACGAGGTCCGCAAGGAGCTTCGCGGAGGCGGCCGCAACTTCATCGAAGACCTCGGCAACGAGACCTTCCGCCGCCTCTACGCCGACGACCGCTCGACCATGGAGCAGCGCTTCCGCGCCGACATGTCCTACCCCGACTCAGACGAAGTCACACTCACCCAGCAAAAAGAGTTCTACTACTGGCTCTTCAAGCACCGCCTCAAATACTGGGACCCCGCCCGTGTCGCCAGCGATGCCCGTAAAGCCCTCAAAAAGCTCACCACCCTCCGCGGCGCCACCACCCCCATCTAACCCTACACCTCCTGTCTCTTCACCCTAGGGGACGGCTAACACCACCTAAACAGGAGAGTGCAGAGAACCTTGGTTCGCTGCCGGGAGCCTGAGGGAGTCCCTCAGAAATTAAACCTTACTGGGCGGGATGGCGGGAACCACCAACCCATGATTCGCTGTCCTTCTTGGTGGCTATACCCATCACTGCGCCTGACTGCCTCGCTAATAGACCTTCGCCACCAACCCGCTCATCCTGACGCCCTCGGAGGACGAGCCCATACCGCCTTTCCCTCTCTTCACCCTAGGGGACGGCTAACACCACCCAAACAGGAGAGTGCAGAGAACCTTGGTTCGCTGCCGGGAGCCTGAGGGAGTCCCTCAGAAATTAAACCTTACTGGGCGGGATGGCGGGAACCACCAACCCATGATTCGCTGTCCTTCTTGGTGGCTATACCCATCACTGCGCCTGACTGCCTCGCTAATAGACCTTCGCCACCAACCCGGTCATCCTCACGCCCTCGAAGGACGAGCCCATACCGCCTTTCCCTCTCTTCAACCTAGGGCACGGCTAACACCGCCCAAACAGGAGAGTGCAGAGAACCTGGGTGGTGCTGCCGGGAGGCTGAGGGAGTCCCTCAGAAATTAGACCTTACTGGGCGGGATGGTGGGAACCGCCAACCTGTGATTCGCCGTCCTTCTTGGTGGCTATACCCATCACTGCGCCTTACTGCCTCGCTAATAGACCTTCGCCACCAACCCGGTCATCCTGACGCCCTCGAAGGACGAGCCCATACCGCCTTTCCCTCTCATCAACCTAGGGCACGGCTAACACCGCCCAAACAGGAGAGTGCAGAGAACTTGGGTGGTGCTGCCGGGAGGCTGAGGGAGTCCCTCAGAAATTAGACCTTACTGGGCGGGATGGTGGGAACCGCCAACCTGTGATTCGCTGTCCTTCTTGGTGGCTATACCCATCACTGCGCCTTACTGCCTCGCTAATAGACCTTCGCCACCAACCCGGTCATCCTGACGCCCTCGAAGGACGAGCCAATACCGCCTTTCCCTCTCTTCACCCTAGGGGACGGCTAACACCACCCAAACAGGAGAGTGCAGCGAACCAAGGTTCTCTGCCGGGAGCCTGAGGGTGTCCCTCAGAAATAAAACCTTACTGGGCGGGATGGCGGGAACCACCAACCTGTGATTCGCTGTCCTTCTTGGTGGCTATACCCATCACTGCGCCTGACTGCCTCAAAAGTAGAGCGGTGACTCCTTGACGGACACCTGACAAGGGGGACAACCCACTTGCCTGAAGCCCGACCCGTCCCTCAGACCTCCCTTACCCCCTCCCCTCCACCCCCACTCCCTCAATCATCCGGTTCAGCCCCGCAACGTCGGACCGTTCCACCTCCTCCAACCTCCGCCGCGCCTCGTCCACCCTCCCCGCCAGCACCTCGAACACCTGGTAGGACTGCCGCGTCGGTCCTGCCTCCGCGCTCCCCACCACCCCGGCCAGCGCCGCCAGCCTGGCGTTCAGCTTCACTGGATACGCAATATTCTCCCTCCACACCCGCACCCTCGTCTGAATCAGCTCCTCCTCAACCTCAGCCAGCTTCTCGTTAACGCCCGCCGCCGCCGCCTTAAACCCCGCCGCCGAAGCGCTTCCCTCCAGCCGGCGCTCCCACTCCTGCAACTGCCTCCGCAGGTCCCGTAGCCGATTCACCGCCCCATGCGCCTCCGAAAGCTTGTCCCGGATCTCCACCAACAGCCGGAACTGCGCCTCCAGCTCCCCCTGCGTCGCCGAGCTACGCGGGTCCTTAACAATTTCGAACGACTCCTCCATGAAAGTCTGCCCTCCGGCCTGTAGCCTCACCTGATAGTTTCCGGGAGGCGACAGCGGTCCCGCCACCCCATGCTGCGCTGTTTCGTCCCCGGGCACCTTCACCGCCTCCGGGTAACGCATGTCCCACACGAACCGGTTGCCCCCCGCCTCCGAAGGCGCTCGCGCCCTGTTCTCTTCCCCGGCCTCACCCTCCTGCGCCGCGCTGGAGAAGCTCGTTATCTCGCTCCCCTGCCCGTCCAGAAACGTCAGCGTCACCTCGTCCGTCGATCCGTCTGGCAGGTGGTAATACACCGCCACCCCGTTCGGCGCGTTCGTCCCCGCGTCCAAGTACCTCCTCCCCGGCGGACCCTCCGCCCGTCGCTCCGGCACGTACGCCGACACCATCGCCCCCGTGAACTGGTAATTCCGTCCTCTTCCTGCTTTGGACGGGTCCCCTCGCTTCACCCGGAAACGCACCCCTCTCCTCGGCTTGAACAGCAAGACTCCCTTTTTCGATGCCTCCTCCGTTATCTGCCGCAGCGGCGACACATCGTCTAGTATCCAGAAGCCCCGGCCGTGGGTCCCCGCTACCAGGTCACCATCCTTCACCGCCAGGTCATACACCGGCGTCACAGGTAAGTTCAGCCTCAAAGACTGCCAGGAGCCGCCGTCGTCCAGCGACACGTACACCCCTGTTTCGCTCCCCGCGAACAGCAGCCCACGCCGTTCCGGGTCCTCCCGCACCACCCTGGTGAAATCGTCTTCGGGAATACCCGCGCAAATCCGCTGCCAGCTCTTACCGTAGTCGCCCGTCTTGAACAGATAAGGCCTGTCGTCTCCCAGCCTGTAATTTGTCGCTGCGAAGTACGCCGCCCCCGCCACGTGCGGCGAAGGTTCAATCGTGCATACCGTGGCCCACTCCGGAAGCTCCGGCGGCGTCACCTTCTCCCACCCCTCTCCCACGTCCTTCGAAACGTGTACCAGCCCGTCGTCCGAACCCGCCCACAGCACCCCCCTTTCCACCGGCGATTCTGCCAGCGCGAACACCGTGCAGTAATACTCTGTGCTGACGTTGTCCCCCTTGATCGGCCCGCCAGACCGCCCCAGCTTCTCCGGGTCGTTCCGTGTCAGGTCTGGGCTGATCGCCTCCCAGCTACTCCCCTCGTCCCTCGATCGGAACACCACGTTGCCCGCCGTATACAGCACCTTCGCGTCGTGCGGCGAGACCATCACCGGGAAGTCCCACTGAAACCGGTACCTCTGCTCCTCGGCGCTCCACCCCGTGGGGTCCTCCGGCCACACCGATATGTTGCGCGCCTCGCCCGCTCGGTGGTCGTACCGCGTTATGTGCCCCAGAATGTCGCTGGCGTACACAACCTCGGGGTCGTCCTGCCGAACGGCCAGGTGCCCGCTCTCCCCTCCCCCTACCACGTACCACTCCCCCGAGTTAATCGCGTCCGCTCCGGAACGGCTGGGCACGCTAATCGTCCCCCAGTCCTGCTGCGGCCCGTACACGCGGTACGGAAACCGGCTGTCCGTCGTCACGTGGTAAAACTGCGCTGTCGGCTGGTTATACAGCGTCGACCACGACGCGCCACCGTTGTACGAAACGCACGCTCCCCCGTCGTTCCCTTCAATCATCCGCCTCGGGTCCTTCGGGTCAATCCACAAGTCGTGGCTGTCCCCGTGCGGCACGGGCCACTTCTCGAACGTGCGCCCGCCGTCCACGGATTTCCACGCGTCAATGTTCAGCACATAAACCGTCTCCGCGTCCTGCGGGTCCGCGAACACGTGGCTGTAATACCATGGCCGCATCGTTAGGTTCGCGTCGTCACACACCCTCTCCCAAGTCCCTCCCCCATCATCGGATCGAAACAACCCCTCCTCCTCCGCCTCCACCACCGCCCATACCCGCCCGTCCCGCGCCGGCGAGACCGCCACCCCAATCCGCCCCTTCACCCCCGCCGGAAACCCCGGATTGCCGCTCACCCCCGTCCACGTGTCTCCCCCGTCCGCCGACTTGAACAGCCCGCTTCCTTCGCCCCCGCTGGAAAAATGCCACGGCCGCCGTCTGGCCTGCCAGAACGCCGCGAACAGTATCCGCGGATTGTTCGGGTCCATAGAAAGGTCGCAGCATCCCGCGTCCTCTCCTCGGCTTAGCACCTGCTCCCAGCTCTTACCCCCGTCGCGAGACCGGTACACCCCTCGCTCGGCGTTAGCCCCGAAGGCATTCCCCAACGCCGCCACGTACACCAACTCCGGGTCCCGGGGATGCACCCGCACCCGGGCAATGTGCCGCGTATCCTCCAACCCCAGGTGCCTCCAGGTCCTACCCCCATCCGTCGAGCCGTACACCCCGTCACCTTGCGAGACGTTCCCCCTTATGCACGCCTCCCCCATCCCCGCGTACACGACATTCGGGTCAGAATCCGCCACCGCCACCGCGCCCACCGACCCCCTCCTGAAATAACCGTCAGACACGTTCTCCCACTGCACGCCACCGTCCACCGTCTTCCACACCCCTCCTGCGCACGCCCCGAAGTAAAACACCAGCGGCGACACCGGGTCCCCCGCCACCGCCACCGTCCGCCCCCCTCTATGCGGACCTATGTTCCGCCATTCAAGCCCCTTGAAAAACAACGTGTCTACCACTTCGCCACCTCTGCTGCTTCCGATTAACAAAACAATACTCCACCCCGGCCCCCACGCCTATCCCCGCCCACGTCTAGCACCAACCCGTGTTTCGCAACCCCCTCTACCCATCCAACCCGCTCATCCTGAGGCCCTCGAAGGACGAGCCCGTACCGCATTCCGCCTCCCACCATGTCATTCTGAGTCCGCCCGTGAGGATCGAAGAATCTGGGTGCGGGGGGAGAGCAAATCCAACCCTGGCGCCCGCTATCGCAGCCCTCTGGAGAAGCCAAACCCCTCGCCATGGCTAACTCATCTGAAAAATTACCTTCTCGCCTCACCGGATACGCCCTGCGAGGGGGAGTGCAGAGGGGCACAGCCCCTCTGCCGGGAGTCTGAGGGAGTCCCTCAGAAATTAAACCTTCCTGGGCGGGATGGTGGGAACCACCAACCTGTGATGTGCAGCCCCTGAGAACGCCCAACCTACGGCCTCCCTACCCATCCAACCCGCTGATCCTGAGGCCCTCGAAGGACGAGCCCATACCGCATTCCGCCCCCCACCATGTCATTCTGAATCCGCCCGTGAGGATCGAAGATTCTGGGTGTGGTGCGAGAGCACATCCAACCCTGGCGCCCGCTATCGCAGCCCTCTGGAGAAGCCAAACCCCTCGCCATGGCTAACTCATCTGAAAAATTACCTTCTCGCCTCACCGGTTACGCCCTGCGAGGGGGAGTGCAGAGGGGCACAGCCCCTCTGCCGGGAGTCTGAAGGTGTCCCTCAGAAAAACCTTTAAGAACCTTACTGGGCGGGAAGGTGGGAACCACCAACCTCTGAATTGGAGCCCTTCGTAGTGCGGCTACCCTCCGCAATGGCCAGACTCCTAACCTTACTGGGCGGGAAGGTGGGAACCACCAACCTCTGAATTGGAGCCCTTCGTGGTGCGGCTACCCTCCGCAATGGCCAGACTCCTCTTAGGTAGAAGGACGCTTGTAAAGGGGGAGTGCAGAGGGGCACAGCCCCTCTGCCGGGAGTCTGAGGGTGTCCCTCAGAAAAACCTTTAAGAACCTTACTGGGCGGGATGGTGGGAACCACCAACCTCTGAATTGGAGCCCTTCGTAGTGCGGCTACCCTCCGCAATGGCCAAACTCCTCTTAGCTAAAAGGACGCTTTTAAAGGAGGAGTGCAGAGGGGCACAGCCCTTCTGCCGGGAGTCTGAGAGTGTCCCTCAGAAATTCATTTCTTAAACCTTCCTGGGCGGGATGGTGGGAACCACCAACCACACAGGACAGTGCAGGGAACCTGGGTTGTGCTGCCCCAAGGAGTCTGAGGGTGCCCCTCAGCACCCTACCCCCTTCACCCCCCAAGCTGCCCCATCACCTCCCTCAACCGTTCGCAACGCTCCCGCAGCCCGGCGGCCCTCCCCCTCTCCCTCTCCACCACCGCCTCCGGCGCCCTCGACGCGAAGTCCCCCTTCGAAAGCAGCCCCTCCACCCTCTCCAGGTTCGTCTCCGCCTCCGAAAGCTCCTCGCCTAATCGACGCCGCTCCTCCGACAGGTCCACCACATCTTCCAGCGGCAGCCCCACCACCATCTGCCCTGCCAGCAGCGTCACCATCCCATCCCGGGACACCTCGTCCATCTGCTCCACAACGGTTAACGACCCTATCCTCGCCAGCGACTGTATCGCCTGCGCCTCCTCCGACACCATCCGCTGCTGCCCTCGCGGGTCCACCACCGCGTCAATCCGCCTTCCCGCGTCAATCCGAAGCTGCGCCCTCACATTTCGCACCGCCCTCACCAGCGTGATAAGCTGCTCCATCTCCCCCTGCGACACCGCGTCCTCCCGCCCCGAATCGCCCTGCGGGTACTCCGAGATCATGATCGATTCTGGCAGTCCCCCCTCCTTCGGCAGCACCGCCGTCAACCTCTGCCAAACCTCCTCCGTAATGAACGGCATAAACGGGTGCAGCAGCCTCAGCGTCCGCTCCAGCACATGCGCCAGCACCGGCAAGGGCGAAGGCTCTCCCCCCTCTCGCAGACGCACCTTCGCCAGCTCTATATACCAGTCGCAGAAATCCCCCCACAAGAACTCATAAATCTCCCGCTGCGCCTCCCCCGTCTCGAACCGCTCCAGGCATTCGTTCACTCGGCCCGCCACCTGATTCAACCGCCCCACAATCCAACGGTCCTCCCGGTGCGAAACATCGCCAAGCTGGTGCCACCCCTCCAGCCCATTCCCATCCCCCAGCGCTTGCAGCACATACCTTGACGCGTTCCACAGCTTGTTCGCGAAGTTCCGGCTGGATTCCAGCTTCTCCTCTCCCAGCCGCAGGTCGTTCCCCGGCGCCGTCCCCGTCGTCAGCGCGAACCTCAGCGCGTCCGTCCCGTACATATCAATCAGTTGCAGCGGGTCCAGCACATTCCCCCGCGTCTTGCTCATCTTCACGCCCTTCGCGTCCCGTATCAGCCCGTGCAAAAACACCGTGTGGAACGGCGGCGCCCCCGCATTCTCAATCCCCAACATAATCATCCGCGCCACCCAGAAGAACAGGATGTCGTACCCCGTCTCCATCACGCTGCCCGGATAAAAGTAACCCATGTCCTCCGAGTCTTCCGGCCATCCCAGCGTCGAGTGCGTCCACAGTCCGGAGCTGAACCACGTGTCCAATACGTCCGGGTCTTGTCGAATATCCAACGCCCCGCATTCCCCGCACGCGCTGGGGTCCTCCATTGAGACCGTCACCCCCTCGCATGCGCCGCAGTACCACACCGGGATCCGGTGCCCCCACCACAACTGCCGGCTTATGCACCAGTCCCGAATATTCTCCATCCAGTTCAAATACACCCGCCCGAACCTCTCCGGCACCATCCGGACGCGGCCCTCCTTCACCGCCTCAATCGCCGGCCCCGCCAGCGGTTGAATCTGAACGAACCACTGCTTGCTCACCAGTGGCTCCACCGTAGTCGCGCACCTCTGGCAGTGCCCCACCGAATGGCTGTACGGCTCCGCCTTCTCTAGCAGCCCTTCCTCCTCCAGCGCCGCCACCACCGCCTCCCGCGCCTCGAACCGCTCCATCCCCTCGAACCGTCCCGCCTCCCCCGTCATCCTTCCGTCGTCCCCAATCGCGGTCACAATTGGCAGCCCGTGCCGCTGTCCAATCTCGAAGTCCGTCGGGTCGTGCCCTGGCGTCACCTTCAACGCCCCCGTCCCAAACTCCGGCTCAATCGCCTCGTCGCCCACAATCCGCAGCCTGCGCCCAATGAACGGCAGCACCGCCTCCTGGCCCACCAGCCTGGCATAGCGCTCGTCCTCCGGGTGCACCGCCACACCCGTGTCCCCCATCATTGTCTCCGGCCGCGTCGTCGCCACCGTGATATGCCCCTCCCCCTCAGAAAGCGGGTACTTCACATAATAGAGATGTCCCTCCGTCTCCTGGTACTCCACCTCCAGGTCAGACAGCGCCGTGGCGCACCGGACGCACCAGTTGATAATCCGTTCGCCACGATATATCAGACCCTTCTGGTACAAGTTCACGAATGTCGTCCGCACCGCCCTGCTTGGCTCCGGGTCCAGCGTGAACTTTAGTCGAGACCAGTCGCAAGACGTTCCCAGTCGCTTGTGCTGCTCGTCTATCCTGCTCCCGTACTGCCCAACCCACTCCCACACCCGCTCCACAAACTTTTCCCTGCCCAGCTCCTGGCGAGACGTTCCCTCCTGCGCCAGTTGCCGTTCCACCACCACCTGCGTCGCAATCCCCGCGTGGTCCTTCCCCGGCAGCCATAGGGCGGCCTCTCCCAACATCCGGTGCCACCGCACCAGCATATCCTCCATCGAGGCCGTCAGCGCGTGCCCCAGGTGCAGCTCCCCCGTCACATTCGGCGGCGGCATAATCATCACGAACGGCTTCTTTGAAGGGTCGATCTTCGGCGTGAAAAACCCCTTCTCAATCCAGAACTGGTAAATCGGCCCCTCCACCTCCGAGGGGTCGTACGCCCGGGGCATCTCCTTATCCGTCCACGCCGTCATAAACCGAAAGTCCTCACCCGCCTCCGAATTCCGTACCGCCGCCTATTGTAGCAACCCCCCCTACCCCTTCCAACCCGCTCACCCTCAGATGCGCACACCATCTCCGGTTATTGACAGAGCCAAATCTTGAAAGATCGGGGCACACTGATCTACCTCTTCCCACACAGGAGAGTGCAGGTAACCTGGGTGGTGCTGCCGGGAGTTTGAGGGTGTCCCTCAAGACATACGAATTAATACCTTACTGGGCGGGATGGTGGGAACATCCAACCTCCGATTTGCAGCCCCTCCGAGCAGCGAACACCCATCGCCGTAACGACTTTGGCTTTCACCTGGTCTGAGCTTATCGGCACCATGGCTCCTAGGTTCCCCGTGGAATCGTATCTTGACTACTCAGCCGGAAAGTCCACGCCAAAGTCCAGCGCGAAAAACGAGTATGCAATCTGTTCCAACATCGGCCTCGCTTCTTCCCACCGGTTCAGCGCGGCAGCGGCCTCAACCTGATAAGCGTCTGAGCCCACTACGGAATATATTTCTAAAGATTTGACATCAAATGGGTCATTAGTGTGTGTGACTGCCTCAAACGCCGTCAGGCCGTTGAATTCCGCCATTCCGGAGGAGAGCCAGACTGTGGATGGCACTCCGGCAGGGGCCCTAACATGCGATTCCTCGGCCCATGTCTTGGCGTTGTGGCCCTCACCCCAACCGGGACAGCGCATCGCCGTGATGTGGAAAAAATAGTTGGGTGGTTGCCCTGACGGAGGGGTAATAAATACCATTTCACATGTTTGGTAGGCCGGATCGTTGGGCACCAGGGTGTAAAGTGCTGCCTCCCAATCCGACGGATAACCGATTCCCCAGGTAACTTCTGAGCCATAACCTTCACTCAGAAAGTGGATACTCATTTCAAGGGGTCCATCCGGAGCCGTGGCCTCGTAAACTTCGAATTCCCCGGACGGCGTTTCATGGATGATTCGCAACCATT
Source organism: Dehalococcoidia bacterium (assembly GCA_965247585.1). Taxonomy (GTDB): domain Bacteria; phylum Chloroflexota; class Dehalococcoidia; order Lucifugimonadales; genus CBDFHC01. Next base: position 54,869 of record CBDFHC010000005.1, on the reverse strand, counting down.
CAGGTGTACTGTCTAGAAGAGCCTCTTCAACGGTAGAAAACGTCCTCACTGGCTTTACGTCAGTTGAATATTCCTCTGCCGCTCCGGCGTCAGCTTCCTCGGGAACCGGCGTTGGCGTCTCTGTCGTTAACTGCGTCGCTGCTGGTTCCGCGGTCGGCGTGGGCGTGCCTTCCATCTGTGCTTCCGGGGTTGTTGAATGCTGCGTCTCGGGTGGACTTACAGTGGGAGTTGCCGTAGCCAATTCATCCAGGCTTGGCTTTTTTGTCCCCGTTGGCCTGGGCTCCGTTGGCACCGGCGTTCTCTGTTCCATGGTGGGTGACTCTAAGGTCACGTCGGCGACGACAGAGGCAGTTGTCTTCACCTCCGTCGCTCCAGACTCCGCAGAGTCGTCCACCGGTGGTGTGCTAACAGGCGTCGGCGTCGCCTGTACTGGTAACGTATCGGCCGGCGTCGCGGCTGGAAGCCGCTCCGTTGATGCTCCGGTTGGTTCCGCGGTGGGAGACGGCCCAACGGTCAGTGCTGTCTTTTCAGCGGTGGAAAGATCCGGGCTCGTCGGCGCACGTGTGGGCGTAAGTTGCCTGGTAGTAGACGTGCAACCTGCCAGACCGAGTACGATTACCAAGCAGGTGGACAGCCAAGCAAGCCGCGTCACATTAATGGGCAGTGGGATCATGGCAATCAATTGTAGCCCACTTAATCTACCTTAACCTTGGCCACCGGCCAAAACCGTTCCACCACCCAAGCCTATCGCTAAACACTCGGGGACAATTCCAGTGCAATACCACCGGACCACCCGCAATGACTCACTTCACGCTTGGAACCAAGTCTAATTTAGCCTGCGGAGTCATTTGTATATGCTGATTTGCCTTGGTGTGATATGCCTCTCCCCCAACCTCGCTCCCTCCACACCTTACCCAACCGCGCACCCTTACAAACAAGCATCATCGCCTTACTGGGCCTCGACGGCTCCGGCGCCTACGCCCTCCCTTATCCCCTCCCAGCCTGCCGCTACCTGCCTCGGGAGGCGCGGCGACGTCCCATCTCCTTGCCGTAAGCTCACATCCACCACCCCCTTTAGCTCGCCGCTCGCTACACGGCCCAGCCCCAGGCCCGCCTTCGCCACCGTGGCCTCCGCGGTCCTGTTCGACTACAACGCCTTATTTCAAGAGAGAACCCCCGGGACATCCCGGTAAGGACTCCCGCTCGAAAGTCTGCCGTCTCCTGATCGGTCTCCTACCCCTTAAGCCTCCCATTGGCCAACGACCGACAATCAAACCGAGGGAAGGATGTTTGGCCTGATCAGAGTTACCCGGCTACTGCCTCCCCAGACGTCGACACCGTGAACCAAACGTCGCTGCTGGCCTGGCCGTTGGTATCCCCCGCCGTGTTGTCGAAGGCGAAGTAGTACAGGGGCCTACCGTTGTACGTCACCTGAGTACCGCCGTCCTCGCGCTCAATGGTGCCCAGATGGTCGGCGGACACTCCGTCTCCGGGGGTGGGATCGCCTACCGTGAGCAGCGGGGGCCAGGCCATGGCGCATGCGCCGGAGCAGGCGCTCACATTCTTATCGTCCGGGGTGTACAGGTATTGAACTCGTCCCGAGCGGTCCGTCAGGATTGTGCCCAACGTCGCATGCACCGAGGTCTCTACCAGAGCCGCGGTCTGAATCGGTCCCCCGAACGTCGACACCACGTACCACACGTCCTGTGAGTCCTGCCCATTTGCCACCCCAGGTCCGCTATCGCCACTAAAGTAATAAAGCGGCCAGCCGTTGTACGTCACCTGAGTGCCGCCGTCCTCGCGCTCAATGCTCCCCAGGTGGTCGGCGGACACTCCGCCTCTGGCGGTGGCATCGCCCACAGTCAGAAGCGGCGGCCAGAAATCTGCGCATCCGCCGGTGCAAGTGCTCACACCTTTGCTGTCTGGCGTGAACAGGTACAGGGCTAGCCCGTCAGAATCTACCAGCATTGCGGTTCCCAGGTCGGGGTGCACTATGGCGTTCACCGCCGCTGCCCCAACAATCATAGCTTCCACCGTCGGGGTGGCCGTCGCCGCGGAGCGATCTCTTGTCGCTGTAGGAGTCGCCGTCGCTGCAGGTGTGGTCGCCGTCGCGGTTGCCGGAGCCGTTGTGTCGGCGGTTGAAGTGGGTGTGGCGGTGGGATCATCGCCGCTTGTGCAGGCAACTGCCAAAAGGCCAATTAGCATAAAGATGCCTAGTACTCAGTCAACCTAATTGTTGGCAGGATAGAGATGGTGAAGCTTGACTCGGGCGTCCACAGTGGAGAATCTCCAGTCAATGGTTGCTCCGGCTTGGTTTCGTTCTGCCTCCAGGGCCGCGATCTCGCCACTCAAAGTCTCTTCATCGGCAATACGCCGGCGCAGGACTCGCCTGGCCAAGACACTGAACTCGATCTCTGCCATGTTGAGCCACCTACCGTGCTTGGGAGTGTAGTGAAACTCCAAGCGTTTGCGTATTCGCCTAGCCTCCTTGGGCTCGAAGGTTTCGTAGAGGGAAGCTGGTTTGTGGGTGTTGAGGTTGTCCAGCACCACCCGGATCTTCTCGGACGCTGGGTAAGCTTCATCGGCCAGCCACCGCATCTGCTGAGCGAAGTCCACCATGGTACGACGTTCGGTCACTGCCACATGCCTCCAGCCCGCCAGGGGCTCGCACAGCATGAACAGGTTTCGGGTGCCATTGCGCTGGTACTCGTAATCGTATCGCTCCCGTCGTGCCGGCTTGGGCGGGATCGGAGACCTCTTTTCCGCCAGCAACTGCTTGGAGGTCTCGTCGAAACAGACCACCGGGCGCTCTGGGTCATAGGGTTCCGCGTAAAGGTCCAGCACATCCTCCATACACGCCACAAACTCGGCGCTCACCTGGGGAATACACCACTCCTTCTTCTGCCACGGCTTGAGACTGTTTTTTTCAACCGCTTGCGAATTCCCTCGTGGGACATGGAGGGCGCCAGCCCCAACTCCACCACCTTGTTTGCCAGGAGCCGCAGGGTCCAGTGGTCATGGCCTGGAGGGGCCTCGCTGCACGCCAGGGCAATCAGGTGCGCTTCCCCCCGCTCATCCAGTTTGGTCGGATGTCCTGGCCGAGGATCTTCCTCCAAGGCCCGCTTCAGTCCTCCCTCCAGGTACCGCCGCTTGGTACGGCACACCGTACCCGCAGACGTGTCCAGCGCCTCCACGATGCGCATCACCCCCCAGCCCGTATCTGCCTTTAGCAGAATACGGGCCCGGGCAACCTTTCGCGCTGGGCTCTTTCCCCCGCGAATCAGTCGTTCCAACTGGTCTCGTTCTTCCCTTTCCAACCGGACCACATACCGTTCTCGTCCCATGGCTGCCACCCTCCTACGTCAACACTCCTAAAAAAGGGTAGCAACCTTAGACGTTTTCTTAAACAATTACCAAAACCGAGTTGACTGAGTACTAGCACTGAGCGTTTGATGACTGACGAGTGCGTTCGCATTAAAGACCATCCCCTGTAGTAAACTCGAATAAGCGATTCCAGCGTTCATACGTAGCGCTCCAGCCTATGGATTCATGCAAGGCGTGCTACCGAGACTGACTTTCCTAGCTACTAAGGGAAGGCCATCGTATTTGAGTGGCGTCACCCACAGATACACCAACTCCAACAGTTCCAGATAGCGCGGGCGCCCCTGCCCTTAGTCCATCCTCTTCCCTGGTGCCGCCCGGACCTAACCCTCAGGCGTACTAATTCAGCCTTGCTGCCCCCCACCCGACTCACCCTGAGAGGTTGTGAATTTTTGACATCTCCCGCATTTGCGGCCTTGCATCTTCCACGTGAAGTGTCCGCAAAAGCCACGTCATTCCTATAGATATAGCACCGTCCCTACTCTACCTGCGACTAGCAAAGGGGGATGGCCCTTCTGCCGGGAGTTTGAGGGTGTCCCTCAAGGCATACGTATTAATACATTCCGGCGCGGGATGGTGGGAACCACCAACCTGTGATATGCAGCCCCTCGTAGTGACGATGCCTATAGTGTCCACTGATCGTTTCCAAGTGACCTCGGTCTCGGGCCGAGATACCCACCCCCCCCTCCCCCATCCCCCGTGCTATCATCCCCTCCGTCGTCCCGCGGCGGGCGGCTCCATTACCCTCCGACTCGGAGGCCGGTTCCTATGAGCATCGTCCTACTGGTGGGCCTCGGCGGCTTTGGCGGCGCCACCCTGCGCTACCTCGCCGGACGCTGGGTCCTGGACCTCTCCGGCCACCCAGACTTCCCATACCCCACCCTCGTCGTCAACGCCCTCGGCTGCCTCCTCATCGGCATCCTCTACGGCCTCGGCGAGGACCGTCACTTCTTCAACCAGGAAGTCCGCTCCCTCCTCGCCGTTGGCCTCCTCGGCGGCTTCACCACCTTCTCCGCCTTCAGCATCGAGACCCTGGCCCTCTTCCGCGACGGCGTCGTCCTCCAGGCAATCGCCAACATCGCCCTCCAGCTCGCCGTCACCCTGGCCGCCGTCACGCTGGGCTTCTACGCCGCCCGCGCCGTTTAATGCCTTACCCTCTCCGGTATTAGCGCAAACGCTTGCTCACAGCCCAAATCCAAACGGTGCCAGGCACTCCGCGGCAACGTCCCTCCGCCGTATCCTAAAAAGCAAGCGCCTTTACACTGGGACTGACACGCTCCTTGAAAGGTGGAAATGAGAGGACAGCAATGGGCGGGTTAAAGCTACTATGCCTTGCCATCGGGCTGCCGATAGCCCTGTTAGCTGTGGCTTGCGGCGAGAACGTCACCCCTGCGCCACCCGAGGATGTAGCCAGCCTTCAGCAGGTTCCGACTTCTGCTACTGCGCTTCCACCAGTCGTGGCTCTGTCCCCCAACCTGACCCCCCGGGAGTTCTTCGCGAGAGTAGAACTGGCCATGATCCGCCAGGGCTTCGTTTTTCACACTTTCAGCCAGACCGTCGCCACTACCTCCGAGGACGGTGACTCGGTCCGTCCGCTCTGGACTATCGAGGCCTGGCTGGACGTTGCCCAGCAACGGGGACGCAGCCACTTCCAAAAAGACCCCTCTCTCGAGGGTGACCTCGCGGATAGCGGCGCCACCATTGTCTCTGACGAGACCGCGGTTTTCTTCAACCCCCTGACCGAAGAGAACAGGCCAACGGAAGGAAAGGCTTCAACCTGCCCCTTCATGGACAGCCCGGTGCTTTCAATGCTGATATTTGCTTGCGAAAACCTTTCGGCGCCACCCGGCGGCAAAGTCGAATTGGATCTGGAGTACAACGGTCAACCGGCCGCGGCGGTGACATACTTGGAAGAAGGCGAGAATCCAGTTGCTTTCTACGTCCATCGCGAAAGCTTGCTCCCTCTGGCCTGGGACATCGGATATGGGGAACCAGGTAGACGGTCGGCACAAGTTACCACCTACAAGAACGACTTCGTGCCCCTCGACTCGCTGCCTCCGGATTTCCTTGACCCAGCCTCCATCGGCTACGTCAAGCTAGACCCTCTCGCTTCCCTGGATGACCCCGGCCTGGCTGTCGCCGTGTACTGGCTCGGCCAAGACTTCGACCCACCAGGCGGCTTACCCTCTCTGCTGCTCGATGAGCGCTCTGTAAGGGTGCTGCCCCCAGGGGAGGGCCAAGGCCCAGGCAACAGGGTTGACATCCCTTATCGGCTTGACGAAGGTCAGCCGGGTACTGGTGTCAATCTCTCCCTATGGCAGCTCGAAATATGGGACGAATTCCTTGAGACCCCCCTGGGGCAACTCTGGTGGGACTCGCCCTGCGTGGAGACGAAAGAAGTCAGTCTGGAGGGTGGCAAGGCCATCATTTTCATGGGCCATGAGCCGGTGTTCCCGGATTACGTCCCGCCGCCTGAACCGGTAACTGTTCCCCCCGGCGATACCACGCCGCTGGCCACCGTCCAACCGCTACCGCCGCCTGTACTGGTGCCTGTTCCCCCTGGGGATACGCCGTTGTTGGCCACGGCCCGGCCACCACCGATGCCCTTGCCTGCGCCGGCGGGCGCGTGCCCTACGGGGCCGTTCGATTACTTCCTGGCTCGCGCATACCTGGATGAGACCGTAGTGGCGGTGAACCTGCCCTTTTGCTCCGCCTGCGTAGGCCGACGCTACGTGCCAGACCCTTACGACAGCCTTGAGGGCATGGAAGCCGTGGTAAATGGGCTCCACCTGAGAATGCCAAAAGAGTAGGGGCCGCCGCCGCACGTCTGTATTTCCGCCTTATCGTGGTCGTGTTCTCGGTACAACACCAGGTCACACCATCCAGCTCGCCGTCACCCTCGCCGCCGTCTCCCTGGGCTTCTGCGCCGCCCGCGCCGTTTAATGCCTTACCCTCTTCTGCATCAGCGCAAACGCTCTCTCACAATTCATATCCATAGCAGCTCGTAAAACGCCCATGACTCCGGTCACGTTACTCCATCGCCAACAGGGCATGCTTATATGGCATGTCATTCCTATGAAAATAAGCCTCCTACGCCTCCAGCCCGCTCATCCTGAGGCTCTCGAAGGACGAGCCCATACCGCATTTCTCCCCCCACCATGTCATTCTGAGTCCGCCCGTGAGGATCGAAGAATCTGGGTGCGGGGGGAGAGCAAGTCCTACCGCGGCGCCCACTTCGGATTCCAATTCCTGGTTTTTCATCCTCCCTGGTGCTGGACGCCAACATGATGGATTGCTATGAAAATAGCCCCCTCCTACGCCCCCCTAACCCCTCTACCCCATCAACCCCACCACCCGGTCCAGCACTCGATTCGCCACCTCGTCCTTACTCATCAGCGGTACCTCCTCCGCTCCCCCCTCCCGGTCCAGTATCACCACCCGGTTCGTGTCAGACCCAAACCCGCTCTCCGGGTCCGTGATGTCGTTCGCCACAATCAAATCCAGCCCCTTCCGCAGCGCCTTCTCCCGTGCGTTCGAAACCACATCCTCGCTCTCCGCCGCGAACCCTACCTTTATAATGGGCCCCTTAACCTCAGAGATAATATCCGGGTTCTTCACCAACTCCAGCGAAAACGACTCCCGGTCCTTCTTCAGCTTCTGCCACGCCGCCGCCTTCGGCCGGTAGTCGGACACCGCCGCCGCCATAATCAGCGCGTCCGCCCCTTCACAGGCCCTCTCCACCGCAGTCTGCATCTCCAGCGCCGTCTTCACCCCCACCATCTCCACCCCCGGTGGTGCAGGCAGCCCCGTCGGCGCCGAAACCAGCACCGTCATAGCCCCCCGGTCCCTCGCCGCCTCCGCCAGCGCGTACCCCATCTTCCCAGACGAGTGGTTCGTTATAATCCGCGCCGGGTCCAGCGGCTCCTGCGTCCCCCCCGCGCTCACCACCACCCTCTTTCCCGAAAGGTCGCCCTTCCTCCCCAGCGCCGCCCGAACGTGCCCTACCAGCTCCAATGGCGCCACCAGCCGGCCCGCCCCCACCATGCCCGACGCCAACCTCCCCTGGCCTGGCCCCACAATCGTCACCCCCCGGGCGCGAAGCTTCTGGACATTTTCCTGAGTCGCCGCGTTCTGCCACATATTCCCGTCCATCGCCGGCGCCACCAACACCGGCGCCTCTGAAGCCAGCACCGTCGCCGTCAGCGCGTCGTCCGCCATCCCCTGCGCCAGCTTCGCTATCAAATGCGCCGTCGCCGGCGCCACCACAATCAGCTCCGCCCTCTGCGCCAGCGCCACGTGCTCCATCGCCAGCTCGGACTCCGGGTCGAACAAGTCCCTCACCACCGGCCGGTGCGTTATCCCTTGGAACGTCAGCGCCGATACAAAACGCGTCGCCCCGTGCGTCATCGCCACATCCACCACCGCGCCCCCTTGCACCAGCCTGCTCGCCAGCTCCACCGCCTTGTAACAGGCAATACTCCCGCTCACCCCCAGCACAATCTGCCGGCCCTTCAGAACCGCAATCATCCCTGGCCGTCCTGGGCGTCCACGTTCATCTCATACACCATTCGAAGTCCAATCAGCGTCAGGTCCGGATTCGCCGCGTCGAAGACCTTCGTCTCCTTCGCCATCACCCCCGCCAGCCCTCCCGTCGCCACCACTCGCGCATCTTCTCCCAGCTCCAGCTTGAACCGGCGCACCATCCCTTCCACCATGCTCAGGTAGCCCAAATACAGCCCTGACTGCATGCTGGAAGCCGTATTCCGGCCAATCGCCGTCTTCGGCACCGAAATATCCACCCGCCGAAGCTGCGCCGTCGCCTGGTGCAACGCCTCCGCCGCCACCTCTATCCCCGGCGCTATCGCCCCGCCCAGGTAGTCACCCTCCTTCGAGATCGCGTCGAACACCGTCGCCGTCCCGAAATCCACCACTATCGAAGGTCCCCCATACAGCCGGTACGCCGCCACCGCGTCCACCACCCTGTCGCTGCCCACCTCCCTCGGGTTCTCAGAAAGCACCCGCACCCCCGTCTTCACCCCGGCGTTTACCACCAGCGGCGAAACCTTGAAATACTCCCGGCACACCTCCTCGAACGTCGCCGTCAGCGGCGGCACCACGCTGCACAGCGCCGCCCCGGTCACCTGCCCCGGCTCAACCCCCTTCATCCTCAGAATGCTCGTTATCGAAAGACCGTACTCGTCGGCCATCCGCCTCGTATCCGCCGAAAGACGGCACGTACACACCAACCTCTGCCCGTCGAAGACTCCCATGTTGGCGTTCGTGTTCCCTATGTCGATGGTCAGCAGCATCCTGCCCTGATTATAGGTTACCCCCTAGCCCCCTTCAAACGGAGCGTCTACACCATCAACACCCGCCGTTGCCACCGCCGCCAACCTGGGCCATAATCACCCCGCCAGCTCCGCGGTCCCCCATTCCCCGTCCGCGCCCCGCTGCACCACGAATTCAACCCGCCGCTAAGGAGAGAACAATGGCCACCCTGCCGGACCTCTATACCACTCGAATGGACGTCAAGCCCGAATCCAACGAATACCATATGCGCTGGTGCAACACCCGCCACATGCCGGACCTCATGGAGGCCGGCTTCTTCAGCGCCGTCCGCTACCAGTCCTTGGACGGCCCCCAAAAGTACCTCCAGGTCTACGAGATTCCCGGCTTGGACATCTTCCAGACTGATGGTTACAAGTACATCTGCCGCTGTGACCCGGAGTGCAACTCCTCCGCCTGCCTCAACAAGGCGGACCCCGCCCACCCCACCGGCCCCCAGATGGGTCCCCACGGCTCCGGTAGCACCCGCTCCGTATACCGTCAGCTCGTCACCGTCGATGTCGCCGACCCTCCCTCCACCCCACCCGGCCGCACCACTGACTCCATCGGCTCCATCAAGGGCAGCACCATCTTCACCATCCGCTTTAACATGCCCCCAGACGTCGCCGAAGAGTTCGTCCCCTGGATGCAGAACAACAAGCTCGCTGATGTCCTCGGCATCCCCGGCTTCAACTCCGGCCGCTTCACCCGCCGCATCGACGAGTTCTCCACTGATGAGCCCATGTTTATGGAGATCTTCGAACTGGACGGCCCAGACGCCGTCAAAGGCTTGAGCCAGATGAAACTAGACGCTGAGTCCCAGCGCTTCGTAGACGCCGTCACCGACCGCAAAATGAACCTCATGCAGCGCTTCTACCCCACCGAATAATCCCGTAAGGGGGAGTGCAGAGGGGGAAGCCCCCCTCTGCCGGGAGTCTGAGGGTGTCCCTCAAAAAGAACCTTGAACCCCCCCTTTCCCCTGTGCTACCCTGCCGCCAATCCATCCCTCATCCGCCCGCCGGGAGCCTCAAATGCGTATCGTCTCCTTCCTCCCCAGCGCCACCGAGATCGTCTTCGCCCTCGGCCTCGGCGACAACCTATTAGGCGTCACCCACGAGTGCGACTACCCCCCCGAAGCCACCCACAAGCCGCGATTGGTCAACAGCTTCGTCGAGACCTCCAACCTCGCCAGCGGCGAGATCGACGCCGCAGTCCGCGAGCGCTACCTCTCCGGTCAGTCCCTTTACGATATCGATGCCCAGGTTCTCGCCGACGCCCGGCCTGACTTGGTCATCACCCAGGGCCTCTGTGACGTTTGCGCCATACCCTCCGAACAGGTCAACGACGCCGTCAGCGCCCTCAGCCCCGCCCCCCAGGTCATCTCCCTGGACCCTCACTCCCTGGATGACATGCTCGGCGACATCCAGCGCGTCGGCGACGCTGCTGGCGCGTCGGAAAAGGCGCGTAGCTTCGTGGAATCCCTCATCGCCCGCCGTGACGCCGTGGCCTCCCGCGTCTCCTTGGCCCAGGCCAGGCCCACCGTCGCCTGCCTGGAATGGCTGGACCCCATCCTCGTCGCCGGCCACTGGGTCCCGGAAATGGTAGCCATCGCCGGCGGCGAAGACTGCTTCGGTAAGCCCGGCGAGCCCTCCTTCAAAGTCGAGTGGCCCCAGGTCGCCCAGGCAAGCCCTGACGTCGTACTGGCCATGCCCTGCGGGTTCGACGTTAGACGCGCCATCTCAGAGGTACACCATCTAACAGATCAAACGGACTGGCTGGACCTGCCCGCCGCCCGGCAAGACAAACTATTCGTCCTGGACGGAGGTTCCTACTACAGCCGCTCCGGCCCGCGCCTCATCGAAGGCTTGGAAATCATCGCCGAAGTCCTCCACCCGGAGCTCTTCTCCGGCAACGTCCCCCAGCGTGCCGCCTCCCGTATCTACGGCAGCCTCTTCCGCGTTAGTTAAGCTGCCCCTGGAACGGGCCCTTCTTCTCCAGCTCCTCCTTCGCCAGCCCCAGCCGCTCCTCCAGCAACGGTAGCGCCCTCTCTATCCGCTCCCGGGCCGAGGGTATCTGCAACAGGAACTGCCCCACCCTCGGCGGATACGACACCACCTGCGCCACCGCAAAAGACAGCGCCACCGGCGCCTTCGGCACGTCTAGGTCCTTCACCCACCCCCCCTGCAGAGACGTCACCGTCCTCCAATACTCCCCCAGCAGCTTCCGCGCCCGTTCTGGCAGCTCTCCCAGCTCCTCCGAATCATCCTCCGCCAGGTACTCCACCTTCCCCATCAAGAAGGGCACATCTTGAGTGATCTCCACTAGCTGGAACCGCCTCTCCCCCACCGTCTGAAGGTTAAAGCGCCCTGCGTCCATCCTCTGCGCCTTCGTAATCCGCGCCGTCGTTCCCACCCGGTACGGCTCCGCCCGGCCGCCCACCTCCACACCCTCCTTAACTAGCAACACGCCAAACTGCTTATCCCCGTCAAGGCACTCCCCAATCATCACCTTATACCGCTCTTCGAAAATCCGCAGCGGCAGCGAGGCCCCGGGGAACAAGACCAGCCCCAGCGGAAATAGTCGTAGCTCTTCTTGCTGCTCCATCCAATATGGCCCTTCGTCCGAAGTCTGCTCTTCCGAAGAGTATAGTTAGCCCCGCTCCCACCGGCAACCCAACCCCACCCCTCTTCCCCGAAACCAACACCGCCTCCCCTCCAACCCGCTCATCCTGAGGCCAAGTTTATCCTGAGCCTGTCGAAGGGAAGGACGAGCCCATACCGCATTCCGCCCCACGTCATGTCATTCCGAGTCCGCCCGTGAGGATCGAAGAATCTGGGTGTTGGGGGAGAGCAAGTCCCACCCTCGTGCTGACTTCTAGAACTAGCCCTAATCGTTCAATTCCTGGTGTACCGGTCGCAACCGGCATGATGGATTCCTATGAAAATAGCACCGTCCCTACTCTACCTGCGACTAGCAAGGGAGAGTCCAGAGAGGGACAACCCTCTCTGGCGTGAGTTTGAGGGTGTCCCTCAAGATATACGTCTTAAAATCATCCGGGGCGGCACGGTGGGAACCACCAACCTGTGATTCGCCGCCCCTCGTAGTAGCCATACCCATCGCCATAGTTGATCCCCTTAAAAAGAACCTCACTGCCTCTTCCAACCCGCTCATCCTCTACCTGCGACTAGTAAGGGAGAGTCCAGAGAGGGACAACCCTCTCTGGCGGGAGTTTGAGGGTGTCCCTCAAGATATACGTCTTAAAACCATCCGGGGCGGGATGGTGGGCACCACCAACCTGTGATTCGCAACCCCTCCGAGCAGCCAACACCCATCGCCATGGCTGATTCCCTCAAAAAGGGCCTCTCTGCCTCTTCCAACCCGCTCATCCTCTACCTGCGACTAGCAAAGGGAGAGTCCAGAGAGGGACACCCTCTCTGGCGTGAGTTTGAGGGTGTCCCTCAAGACATACGTCTTAAAACCATCCGGGGCGGGATGGTGGGCACCACCAACCCCCGATTCGCAATCCCTCCGAGCAGCCAACGCCCATCGCCACCCCTGATCCTTCCCAAATCCAGCACACACCTCACATCCACCACCCACTTCACAGGAAGGTGCCGGGAACCTGGGTTCTCGGCTAGGGGGCCTGGGGGAACCCCCCAACACCCCATCCCTTGACACCTACCCACCCCCTTCTTACAGTGTCACCAACCCTTGCAACTCCCCCAACACTGCGGAGGTGCGCCCATGCCCTACGACCTGCTCATCAAGAACGGCCTCATCGTCGACGGCTCCGGCCTCCCCGCCTTCCGCGGCGACGTCGGCGTCAATAACGGCCTCATCACCCACGTTGGCAACCTCTCCGGCCCCGCGGACCGCGTCATAGACGCCCAGGGCCGCGCCGTCGCCCCCGGCTTCATAGACAACCATTGCCACTATGACGCCCAGGTCACCTGGGACCCCCTCTGCACCTTCTCCTGCTACCACGGCGCCACCACCGTCGTCATCGGCAACTGCTCCCTCTCCCTCGCCCCCGTCCGCGACGGTGACCACTATGCCCTCTCCCAGATGCTCTCCCGCGTCGAGGCTATTCCTCTCGAAGTAATGGAAGCCGGTGTAACCTGGGGCTGGAACACCGTCGCCCAGTACATGGACGCCCTGGACGCCCGCCTCGGCGTCAACGTCGGCGTCCTCGTCGGCCACTCCGCCGTCCGGCGATACGTCATGGCCGACGACTCTCAGGAGCGCGACGCCACCCCCGGCGAAGTCGATCAGATGAAGGCCCTCGTCCACGACGCCATCGGCGCTGGCGCCCTGGGCCTCTCCGTCTCCAGAAACCAGGGCCACTTTGACCTCACTGGCCGCCCCCTCCCCTCCATCACCGCCCCCACCGAAGAGATGCTCGCCTTGGCCGGCGTCCTCGGTGAATTCGCCACCGGCATCGTCCAGTGCGGTGGCGGCACCCTCCCAGAAATGACCGATATGCTCTGCTCACGCCTCTCCCAGGTCAGCGGCCGGCCCGTCGTCTACAACAACATCTCCCACCGTTGGGGCGCCCCGGACCAGTGGCGTGAGCACCTCTCCTTCGTCGAAAACACCGTCGGCCAGGGCTACCGCGCCTTCCCCCTCCTCAGCCCTCGTCCCAACAACACCCGCTTCACCATGCTCAACGCCCAGGTCTTTGACCGCCTCCCCTCCTGGAAGCCCGTCATGGCCGGCACGCCCCAGGAGAAGAAGGCCGCTTTCAGTGACCCTGACACTCGGCACAAGCTCCACCTGGAGGCTGTCGAAGGCGAGAACGCCCCCTACAACGCCTTCTCCAGAAGGTGGGACCACCTCCAAGTCACCCAACCGGCCCTGGCGAAGAACCGCCACCTGCAGGGCAAAAGCATCGCCCAGATCGCCCAGGAGCAGCACAAAGACGTCCTGGACGCCTTCCTGGACTTAGCCTTGGAAGAAGACCTGCGCACCGGCTTCGAGCTGAACCAGAGCGGCGGCGATGAAGAGGCCATGGCCACCCTCCTTAACAGCCCCTACGCCGTCGTCGGCCTATCAGACGGCGGCGCCCATGTAATCTACGACGCTGGCTATGGCTACAGCACCTACTTCCTGGGCCACTGGGTCCGCGAGAAAGCCATCATGTCCCTGGAGGAAGCCGTCCGAAAGCTCACCTTCGTCCCTGCCTCCCTCTTTGGTCTGGAGGACCGCGGCCTGGTGCGCCCCGGCCTGGTCGCCGACCTCGTCGTCTTCGACCCCCAAACCGTTGCCCCCTTGGAGCCCGAAGAAGTCCAGGACTTCCCCGCCGGTGGCAAGCGCCTCCAACAATTGGCAGAAGGCATCCAATGCACCGTGGTCAACGGTCAGGTCCTCATCGAAGATGGAAAACACACCGGCGCACTCCCCGGCAAAGTCGCCCGCAACAGCCACCACCGCTCCCTCACCTCCCCCTAACCCCCAGCCAGGAAGGTGCAGGGAACCCGGGTGGTGCTGCCGGGAGTCTGACGGTGTCCCTCAAAATTTACATTAAAAACCTTACTGGGCAGGCGGGCGGGCGCCAACAACCCTTGATTCGCCGCCCTCTGCCGGGGACGACACCCACCGTCGTAGCTGATTACCCGAAACATAAGGAGGAGACAATGGCTTCAGATCACGAGAAGTTCATGGAGATCGCCCTTGAAGAGGCCGCTCTCGGCGAAGCCGAGGGCAATGACCCTATCGGCACCGTCATCGTCAAGGACGGCCAGGTCATCGCCCGCGGCCGCAACAAGGCCACCACCGACCTGGACCTCACCGCCCACGCCGAAACCGTGACCCTGCGATACGCCGGTCCCGCCCTGGGTCACACTGACCTCACCGGCTGCATCCTCTACACCACCTTCGAGCCCTGCATGATGTGCGCCGGCGCCATCGCCGTCGCCAAGGTCGATACCGTTGTCCTCGGCGGCAACTACAACCGTAACTACGGCGGCTACGGCGACTACAGCGTCGAAGGCGCCCTGGCCTCCCTGGGCTATGGCCACGTTAACGTCATCCGCGGCGTTCTAGTGGAGGCTTGCGAAGAGATCGTCTGGCGCGCCCGCGGCGCCCTCCGCCGCTCCTGACCCCCTCGAAATACCCTGGCCTGGCTCTTAACAAGTTGCTTCCTGGGTGAATTCAATACCGGCCCCACAGGAAGATGCAGGGAACCTGGGTTCCCTGCCGGGAGTCTGCGGGTGTCCCTCAGAATTTAAAACCTTACTGGGCGGTCGAGGGTGGGCACCACCAACCTTTGATTTGCTATTCCCGGTAGAAACCTCCAGCCCAATTCCACCGTATCAACTAACATATACGGAAACGCCGGATTCATTCGCCCTTTGCAACCCTACCTCACCTTCTGCATCTAACCGGGTGATGAAAAGTGGGCGTGCAGAGGGGCGAAGCCCCCCAGAACGAGGGACTAGGTTCCGAGATCCAGATTCCAATCAGGACCCGGGGTCTGAGGGTGTCCCTTATATATAAATCCGTCCCCCCCCAAACCTTCCCCGCGCCACCCTGCCGCCGCTGCCGAAAGGAAGCCATGACTATCATCCCCCGCCCGCGAAAGCCCTACCTGCTCCTCGGCCTGGTGCTCTCCGCCACCCTCCTTCTCGCCGCCTGTGGCGGCAGCAGCGGCGAAAGCACCATAGCGGCCACCTCTACCCCAACGTCCGAGGCCGACACCATGCCCGTCTTCTCTACTCCTGACGTCGACGCCTCGGCGTCCACTTCCACCCCCTCCTCCCCTGACTCCTCCGACACCGTAGAAAACCGCGCCAAGGACTTTCCCATCTTCGTCTACCAGGGTGAGGACGTCCTCGGCGCTTCGGACCTGACCCTCAACCAGCTCCTGGACCAGGGCAAACCCGTCGTCCTCAACTTCTGGGCCGGGCTCTGCCCACCCTGCCGCGCCGAAATGCCCGACCTCCAGCGCATCCACGACCGGTTCAACGACCGCATAGTGCTCTTCGGACTGGATATCGGCCCCTTCGTCTTCCTTGGCAGCCGAGAGGAGGGCCAGGAACTCCTACAACAGCTTGACATAACCTACCCCGCAGGCAGCACCGAGGATGCCCAGGTCGTCCAGGACTACCGGGTCCTGGGCATGCCCACCACCGTCTTCATCAAGCCCAACGGCGAAATCATGGACAACTGGACCGGCCTCCTCACTGAAGACAAACTGGCAGAACTCATCGAAGAACTCATCGCCGCCTCGTAAATCTTCCTCCGTCTCGCCTCACCGGATACGTCCTGCGAGGGGGAGTGCAGAGGGGCACAGCGCTTCTGCCGGAAGTCTGAGGGTGTCCCTCAGAAACAAGACCTTACTGGGCGGGATGGTGGGAACCACCAACCTCTGAATTGGAGCCCTTCGTAGTGCGGATACCCTCCGCCATGGCCAGACTCCTCCTATCCAGAATCACGCTTGTAAAGGGGGAGTGCAGAGGGGCACAGCGCTTCTGCCGGGAGCCTGAGGGTGTCCCTCAGAAACAAGACCTTCCTGGGCGGGATGGTGGGAACCACCAACCTCTGAATTGGAGCCCTTCGTAGTGCGGATACCCTCCGCCATGGCCAGACTCCTCCTAGCTAGAAAGACGCTTGTAAAGGGGGAGTGCAGAGGGGCACAGCGCTTCTGCCGGGAGCCTGAGGGTGTCCCTCAGAAACAAGACCTTACTGGGCGGGATGGTGGGAACCACCAACCTCTGGATTGGAGCCTTTCGTAGTGCGGATACCCTCCGCCATGGCCAGACTCCTCCTATCCAGAAGCACGCTTGTAGAGGGGGAGTGCAGACGGGCACAGCGCTTCTGCCGGGAGCCTGAGGGTGTCCCTCAGAAACAAGACCTTCCTGGGCGGGATGGTGGGAACCACCAACCTCTGAATTGGGGCCCTTCGTAGTGCGGATACCCTCCGCCATGGCCAGACTCCTCCTATCCAGAATCACGCTTGTAAAGGGGGAGTGCAGAGGGGCACAGCGCTTCTGCCGGGAGCCTGAGGGTGTCCCTCAGAAACAAGACCTTCCTGGGCGGGATGGTGGGAACCACCAACCTCTGGATTGGAGCCTTTCGTAGTGCGGATACCCTCCGCCATGGCCAGACTCCTCCTATCCAGAAGCACGCTTGTAGAGGGGGAGTGCAGAGGGGCACAGCGCTTCTGCCGGGAGCCTGAGGGTGTCCCTCAGAAACAAGACCTTCCTGGGCGGGATGGTGGGAACCACCAACCTCTGAATTGGGGCCCTTCGTAGTGCGGATACCCTCCGCCATGGCCAGACTCCTCCTATCCAGAATCACGCTTGTAAAGGGGGAGTGCAGAGGGGCACAGCGCTTCTGCCGGGAGCCTGAGGGTGTCCCTCAGAAACAAGACCTTCCTGGGCGGGATGGTGGGAACCACCAACCTCTGAATTGGAGCCCTTCGTAGTGCGGATACCCTCCGCCATGGCCAGACTCCTCCTAGCTAGAAAGACGCTTGTAAAGGGGGAGTGCAGAGGGGCACAGCGCTTCTGCCGGGAGCCTGAGGGTGTCCCTCAGAAACAAGGCCTTCCTGGGCGGGATGGTGGGAACCACCAGCCTGTGATTCCCAACCCTCTGCAGAAGCCATACCTGCCGCCATTACCGGCCCGCCTTCACAATAGCCACTCATGGCTACTAGCAACCTCCTACCAAAGCTAAATCCCCACATCATGAACGCTATTGTTTTGTCGGATTCCGCTGTAGAATAGCAATATTACGTTTCTAGCTTTGAATATCAGACACCAACCACGGGAGCTACCCCTTTTCCTACCCCGGCCGCTCCTGGCCCAACGCCTCTCGCCTCAGTCCCGCGGCGAAGGTGGAACACCCTTCCTGCCTTATATTGACGCTACACCCGTACACGAGTTCAAAGGAGTTGCTCAATGAGGTCCGGCACCTATGATTTCGCGCTCGCCATCGGCGGTGAAGCCGGTCAGGGCATCGCCACCCCGGGCGATATCCTTGCCCGCATCCTCGTCCGCCGTGGCCTCCACCTCAACACCTACAACGCCTACCAGTCCATCATCCGCGGCGGGCACATCTTCCTCACCATCCGCATCGCCCAACAAGAGATCCTCAGCCACGGAGACAAACTGGACCTCCTCCACTGCCTCAACCAGGAC
Organism: Dehalococcoidia bacterium; assembly: GCA_965247585.1. Classification (GTDB taxonomy): domain Bacteria; phylum Chloroflexota; class Dehalococcoidia; order Lucifugimonadales; genus CBDFHC01. The sequence goes on along the minus strand of CBDFHC010000005.1, from coordinate 37,023 downwards.
ACCATGGACCGCCACCTCCACCTCATGGGCCCGGGCAGCTGCGTCGTCTTCAACAGTGACACCATCAAACCCGGTGACCCCGCTCCCGGCGTCCAACTCTGCCCCATCCCAGTCTCGGAGCTCACCAAAAGCCGCAACCGCCTCATGCAAAACACCGTCGCCCTCGGCGCCATCGTCTCCCTCTTGGGTCTTAGCTTCGAAGACCTGTCGGACAGCCTCGCCCTACGCTTCCAGCGCCAGGGCCAGGAAGTCGTCGACGAGAACATTGGCGTGGCCCGCGCCGGCTTCGATCTCGCCAATTCCCAGTTCGAGCCCTTTCCTGACCCCCTCCCCACCGGCCCCAAGCCCCTCGGCGTCTGGTCCGGCAACGATGCCATCGCCATGGCCGCCGCCGCCGCCGGCGTCAAATTCTACGCCGCCTACCCCATGAGCCCCGCCTCCGGTGTCCTCCACTGGATGGCCCAGAACTCCCAGGCCCTGGGCATCATGGTCCGCCAGGTCGAGGACGAAATCGGCGTCGCCAACATGGTCATCGGCGCCGCCCATTCCGGTACCCGCTCCATGTGCGCCACCTCCGGCGGCGGATTCGCCCTCATGACCGAGGCCATCGGCAGCGCCGGTATGATGGAGGTCCCCGCCGTTTTCGTAGACGTTCAGCGCGCAGGCCCTTCCACCGGCGTACCCACCAAAACCGAGCAGGGTGACCTTTGGCAGGTCCTCGGCGCCAGCCAGGGAGACTTCCAGCGCTTCATCGTCGCCCCCAAAGACGCCTTGGACGCCTACAACTCCATCCCGGAGCTCTTCAACCTCACTGACAAATACCAATGCCCCGGCATCGTCATCTCGGACCTCCTCATCTCCGAGGGCCGCTTCAGCTTCGACCCTGATCTCGTCAACCTCCACCCCAACATAGACCGCGGCGCCCTTATCTCACAGCCCTCCCCCACTGACGGCTACAAGCGCTACCTTGACACCGAGTCCGGCATCTCCCCCCGCGCCCTTCCCGGCCTCGCAGGTTATGCCCACGTCGTCGCCACGGATGAGCACGACGAGGACTCTACCCTTCTTAGTGACGAGTTCACCCACCCGCACAAGCGGCAGAGAATGGTGGAAAAGCGCGCCCGCAAATTCACCGCCGCCCTAAAGGACATCGCTCCACCCCAGTTGGAGGGACCGGAAGATGCCCAGGTCACCCTCATTGGCTGGGGCTCCACCGCCGGTGTCATCAAAGAGGCCATCCAGCAGCTTGCGAAACAGGGCGTCGTCGCCAACCAGCTTGCCATAGACTGGATCGTACCCTTCCACGCTGATGAGATCACCAACATCGTCAACAGCGCACAGCGCACCATCATCGTAGAAAACAACTATTCAGGGCAGTTCTACCGCTACCTGCGTAGCGAGACCGGCCTTTCCATTGACGGCCACATCCGCAAATATGATGGGGAGCCCTTCATGCCCCACCATATCGTGGACGGCGTCCTGGCTCAGTTGGCCGGCAAGACAAACCACTACGTCCCCGTTCACGAAATTATCGTCTAAAGAGGTACAAACATGGCAACCAAAACCGAAGTCGCTGAGGGTCAGCCAGAAGCCCAGGTTACCGCCAAGGATTTTAAAGGCCCTATTGACCCTGATTGGTGCCCGGGCTGTGGAGATTTTGGCGTCCTCAACGCCCTCCAGCGCGCCTGCGCCCAAGTGGGCCTCAAGCCCCATGAGGTACTCGCCGTCAGCGGCATCGGCTGCTCCTCTAACCTCCCTGGCTACCTTAGCTCCTACGGCATGCACACCCTCCATGGCCGTGCCTTGGCCGTGGCCACCGGCGCCAAGCTCGCCAACCATGACCTTACCGTCATCGTCACAGGCGGTGACGGTGACGGCTACGGCATTGGCGGCAACCACTTCACCCACACCGCCCGTCGCAACATTGACCTCACCTACATCGTCATGAACAACCAGATCTACGGCCTCACCACCGGCCAGGTCTCCCCCACCAGCACCCTCGGCATGAAGACCAAGAGCACCCCCTTCGGTAGCGTAGAAATGCCCGTCAATCCCATCACGTCCGCCATCATGAACGGCGCCACCTTCGTCGCCCGCGCCTACAGCAGTGACGTCCGCCACCTTACAGGGCTGATGGAACAAGCCATCCGGCACAAGGGTTTCGCCCTCATTGACATCTTCAGCCCCTGCGTCACCTTCAACCGCGTGAACGACCACCAGTTCTTCAAGCAGCGCACCAAGAAGCTCGAAGACGAAGGCCATGACACATCTGATTGGAAGTCCGCCTGCGAAAAAGCCATGCTCTGGGGTGACGAAATCTACGTCGGCCTATTCTTCCAGGTCAAAGACCGGCCTGACCTCACCCAGATGGAGCCCGTCCTGGCAGAGGGCGGCCCCTTGGCCCATCGTCCCTTGGGCCTCACCGAAGACCAGGGCCGCAAGCTCATCGATTCCATGATGTAGCCCCCTGGCATTGGGCCTATATCACCCTATCCTCGCCTCCAACCCGCTTGTCCCAAAGAGTGAGCCCAGAGAGGGAAAACCCTCTCTGGCGGGAGTCTGAGGGTGTCCCTCAGAAGTCAAACCCTACTGGGCGGGACGGTGGGAACCACCAACGTCAAATGTGGAATCCTTCCTGGTGCCAATACCCATCATCTTGCATACCCTACCCCCGCCTCCAACGCGCTGATCCCAAAGGGTGAGTCCAGAGAGGAAAAACCCTCTCTGGCGGGAGACTGAGGGTGTCCCTCAGAAATCACACCCTACTGGGCGGGATGGTGGGAACCACCAACCTCTAATTTGGATTCCTTCGTGGTTGCCAGCCCCATCACCATCACTGATCGCCTCACCTGCCAATCCCCACCCCTTCCCCACCCTCACCCCCCTCCCAGCACCTCCTCCGCGAAGCCCTCCACCTCCTGGTTGAACCGGTCATTCTCCGTCCACGGCATCAGATGGCCGCTGTGCTCAAAGAACACTGGTCGACAGTTTGCCATCGCCCTGCACATCTCCTCCGCCAACTCCGCGTCAACGAATCCGTACCGTCCCCAGAAAAGCCGGCTCGGCGTCTTCACCTTGCACAAAAACGGCCGGTAGTCCGAGTAGTAGGAATCCGTCATCAGCGAGATGTACGCCGAAGTCGGCGTCTTCATACACTCATAGGCCATCATCGCCACCGCCTCCTCCCGTTCCGCCACCGCGAACTCTGGTCCCAGGTACTCCCTGATAATCTCCTTGTGATACCAAAGTCGCCGCTTCCGAATCTCGTTCATCCTGCGCTTGAAGTCCTCCTCAGAGACGTACCGGTACGGCCTCTGGTCCACATTCACGGACCCCGCTATTCGTTCCTCTCCAAACTGCTGCATGTAGTCCCACACCACCGCCCCTCCCATCGACCATCCCACCGCCACTACCCTCCTCAGCTCCAGCGCATCCAGCATGTGCCTGAAGTCCCGGGCATATTGCGAGAAGTTGTGCCCCTCATCCGTTTTCCCTGACTCACCCCGCCCCCTCACATCCATCGCCACCACTCGAAAGCTGCCGGACAGATAGGGGATATTCCTCTCCCAACACCGGGAGTTGAACGGTTCCCCGTGTATCAGAAAGACCGCATCATCCCTCCGTGGCCCTTCGTCTACGTAGTAAATCGGCACCCCGTCCGGGGTCTCAACGTACGGCATGGGGTACCTCCCGTTGCTGTTGCCTCATTTCAGAAAATACTTTTAAAAACCTTCTAGGGTAGGCGGGTGGGCACCGCCAACCCGTGATTCGCAGTCCTTCGTGGTGCCAAAACCCGCCGCCAAGGCTGGTCCCCTCGAAAACAGAATCACCTCTCCTCTGTTGACGCCTTTTAAGAGTGAGTCCAGAGAGGGAAAACCCTCTCTGGCGGGAGTCTGAGGGTGTCCCTCAGAAACCAAACCTTACTGGGCGGGATGGCGGGAACCACCAACCTCTAATTTGCAGTCCTTCGTAGTGGCAATACCCATCGACCTGCCGCGCACCCTCGCAAATAGACCTTCGTCCCTCTATCTCCTCTCATCCCAAGGCCCTCTGCCGGATGAAGGCCCAGCATGAAGACTTAAGTCTCGCGTCGTCCCCGCACCTGTGTCGCTTCCATCAGCGGTTCCCCTGTCTTACCTACCTGCTTTCACACCGCCCGCCAGACTCTTCACTTGCTTTTTCAGCGGGCCTCCTGCAAGGTTTCGCCTGAGGACTACTGGTACTCCGGCGGCGCGTTCTCTGAGAGCTTGTTTGAGGACTACAGGCTCCTGCACATACACGTCTTGCGCTAACCGTGTTTTTTCGAGCATCCGAATCACCACCCAACTCATATCAAAGTGCCACCAAAAGAGACCATGTCGAGCGGACTTCGGAGAAGCATGATGAGTATTGTGGCCTCCTTCACCAAAGGCTAACAACCCAACTGGCCAGAAGTTTGTGCTGCGGTCCTTAGTGTTAAATGGCCTTGAGCCGAATATGTGGCACACTGAATTGACCGACCAGGTGACGTGATGCGTTAGAAAAATGCGGACTAAGCCTCCCCACATGAGGCCGGACCATCCTCCTATAAAGTACGGGATAATTAATCCAATTACCCACCATAAAAGCGTATACCGGCTTATCAAAACAATCATACGGTCCCGGCCCAGGTCCTCAGCCCAGTACTTTGGGTCCGCCTGACTGTCGGCGAACAACCACGAAAAGTGAGCATGAATAAATCCTGTCACGGGATTATTGCTAAGATGCGGGCTGTGTAAATCTCCCTGGCGGTCAGCGTAGGCGTGATGCAATCTATGATTGGCAACCCAGGAAATAGGTGACCCCTCCAGCGACATCGTCCCTAGGATGGTCAGTATCGCCTTCAAGAACCAATTCGTTTTAAAGCTTCCGTGGGTCAAATATCGGTGAAACCCAACAGTCACTCCCAGGGCTATTAGTGCGTACAAACCAATTAGCAGGGCCAAGTCGGTAAAACCCATGAAGCGGTCCCAAGACGCAAATACCGCATACCCGGTCCCTACCAGGGGCCCGGCTACCATCACCGCTGTAATGATTTTTCTAAGAATTATTGACACTTCCCAGACTCTCCATCCTTTTCAACTGAGGTTAGCTTAATAGGTGTGTAATTAAAGTCAGGCGGTGACCCCCTTGGGGGCCAAGCTAATGTTAAATCCTGTGGAAAAACGATTTTCAGGCGAAATAGGAAGGCGTACCTTTCCTGCGGGCTAAAGTGACCACCGGAAAAGGTGGGATGCTGCATACGCCTTAAGGAAAGGATACCAGAGAAAGGACTAAGAGTACGAGAGGAAAGAGGTCAGCGATAACCATGGATGGCCTCGCCCAGCAAGGAGCCCGTAGGATGCTTGAGGCGTCGTTGGTCTCGGCTACCAGACCGTCTACGCCGTCTTCTCTCGCGACGCCATCCTACATGCCTGATTGCCTCGAAAATAGCTACTCGCCTCCCTTTGTAAAGGTGCTCCCAGCGCACAATCAACACCAACCAAAGGGAGAGTCCAGAGAGGGCATACCCTCTCTGGCGGGATTCTGAGGGTGTCCCGCAGAAAATACCCTTAAAAACCTAACTGGGCGGGATGGTGGGCACCACCAACCCGTGATTCGCAGTCCTTCGGAGTGGCGGTGCCATCCTCCATGGCTGATCCCCTCCTATTCCCGCTCATCTGTAGCAAACCCCTATCCCACAGGACCCAAAAGGTCAACCCGGAATGAGGCGCTCTAAGGAGACCAGGAAACCCAACTTTACTTTGCATCCTTGGTGCTGCTCCAATGCCATCGCGGCAAGGACAACTCCGGCCGGCTAAGCGAACTGTTGTCGGGCTGGCTAACCCATTGGGGTCACAGCCGGTACCAGCCCTGTCTTCACCATCCAGTGGACACCCTCTTGCGGGCGCTCTGGCGCCGGACCCAAACAAAAAACCACCCTTTCAGGTGGTCTCCTGGCATCCTTTTGGTCTCTTTTGGGGTAAGAAGAGGCTCATAGATGGTCTATGGAATACTACCGGTTGTGCCGGATCTGCCGCCTGAGCGCCTCACAATCGGGTAAGGGCAACATCAATTGGAAACGTTGAGATGGGCGCCTTGGCCTACATCTGCGCCGCAGTAGCCAAGATTGTGAGACCCAGCTCCAGATGCCGCCATCAAGCTGGAACCGCCCAATCGACGAAAGGATAAACAGTCGTGGCAGACCCAGCCCGCCCAACGGCCAGCCTGAAGCTCTTCAATCTCACCGTCGCCTCACGCCACCGTCTCTCTACGGGTAGCCAGGTAGTCGATCTTCTCATACTAAGGTCCTATGCCGCGACTCCCCAATCGGCGCCACTTTCACTGAGCGCTTGTGAGTTTTTGACCTCTTCGGCGTGTTCAACGCCAACTCGTCGCACGTTGAGCATCCGAATGAGTCATGTCATTCTGAGTCCGCCCGTGAAGATCGAAGAATCTGGGTGTGGTGGGAGAGCACAAACAACCCTGGCGCCCACTTTCGCTGTGCCAGCTTGATTGCTTCACAAGCACTGAGCGCTTTGAAAATCCCGGTTGGGCCCCAACGGCCAAATTGACCCCCTCATCCAGGTCTCATATAATCGGGCTGCCCATTAACTGTCCGCGCCCCCCAGCTCCCCAAACCCCCATGTCAGAAACCCTAATCCACCCCGTCATCCTCGCCGGCGGCGTCGGCGCCCGTCTCTGGCCCCTCTCCCGGCGAAGCCGCCCCAAGCAGTTCCTCTCCCTCGTCGGGCAGGGCAGCCTCTTCCAACAGGCCCTCCAGCGGCTCCACGGCATGCCTAACATCGTTCCACCCGTGGTGGTCTCCAACGCGGCTCACCTGGACCTCGTCCTCCAGCAGTCCGAAGGCCTCGGCGCCGGGCTCGCCAGCTGCATCCTTGAGCCCGAAGGCCGAAGCACCGCCCCCGCCCTGGCCCTTGCCGCCCTCTGGCTGCTACATTCCCAGCCTGAAGAAGGACTCATCCTCGTCATGCCCTCGGACCACTTCATCCAGGACCTAACTGCATTCCAGTCGGCCGTCAACGCCGCTGCCTTCCCTGCCCAAGAGGGTTATATCGTCACCTTTGGAATCGTCCCAACCTCCCCCGAATCCGGCTACGGCTACATCCGCACCGCCGGTCCGCTGCCGCACCCTGACGCCCCTGGTCCTGCACCCCTGCTTATGGACTCCTTTACCGAAAAACCCGACTCTTCCACCGCCGAAACGTTCGTAAGCTCCGGCCTATACCTCTGGAACAGTGGCATCTTTGTTATGCGCCCCTCAGTCTGGCTCGCGGAACTGCACCGCTGGCGCCCGGATATCTTACAGGCCTGCCGCAACGCCTTCGACCGTTCCCAAATCGACGGCCCCATTCTCCGGCCAGACACCGACTCTTTCCTCGCCTGTCCCCCTAAGTCCATCGATCACGCCGTTATTGAGCCCCTTGCTGCCGCGGCAAGCCGCCGTACCGTCTCCAAGTATGGCGTGACCTCGGCAGGCTGTGCTGTCGTCCCCCTTGACGTCGGCTGGTCCGACGTAGGCTCCTGGTCTGCCGTCTGGCAGATCGCCGAAAAAGACCCCCAGGGCAACCTCAGCCATGGCGACGTACTATTGGACTCCACCCGCAACTCCCTCGTCAGCGCCCAACACCGCCTCGTCGCCGTCGTGGGCATGGAAGACGTAATCGTGGTTGAAACCCAGGACGCCGTCCTCGTCATACCCCGCTCGGAAGCCCAACGAGTCCGCCACATCGTTGACCGACTTCAGACAGATGGGCGCTCCCAAGACTAGTTCATACCCCCGCCGGCATCATTTCATACCGCGTCCATCCATCCTGCAGCCCCAATTGCCTCGAGAATAGCCCGGCCTGCCCTTTGAAAAGCGCTCCCAGCGCACAATAATCACCAACCGTGCAGGAGAGTGCAGGGAACCTGGGTGGTGGCTGCCGGGAGTCTGAGGGTGTCCCTCAGAAAATAGTTTTTAAAAACCTTCCTGGGCGGGATGGTGGGAACCACCAGCCTAGGATTCACAGTCCCTTTCTGCTCCTCCAACCCGCTCATCCTGAGGCTCTCGAGGGACGAGTCCATATCGCATTCCGTCCGTCCAAAGGACCTGATGGACCAGACCAATCCTTTTTCATACCCGGTGGTGCCGGTCTCAACTGGCATGTGACATTTACTACAATGCTAGGTTCATCACAGCGAATTCATTTCCGAGTACGCGCATCAGTATCGAGCAACCAGTTGGAGCCTGATGAACCTCGGGCCATTTATTAATCCAACGCCCCGTGACTTGGACCCAAAATAGACGGCCGGCAAGTTGACGAGGGATGGCAGCGTTGGTGTAATAGAAGAGTGGGCGGTTAGCTCAGCTGGTTAGAGCACCTGCTTTACACGCAGGGGGTCACAGGTTCGAGTCCTGTATCGCCCACCATCCCATTAGCAGCCTCGTTTCCCCCTGGCATCGGGCAGCTCTCCCCCACGTACCGGGCCGGCGTCACCCACCTCCACCAAGGCTGGAGCGCTCCGTGCCAAGGCCCCTTCGGCTCAGTTCTCCCTCAGCGCCGGGATTACCTCTTGGCCCATCAGCTCTATGTGGCGCATCGTCGCCTCGTGCGACATCTTCCCCGCCTGCGACTCCAGCATCAGCGCCCCAATCCCAAGGGTATCCTTGATGTGCCGCAGCTTCTTTATCACCGTGTCCGGGTTCCCAACAATTATCCTATTGCTCTCAATCAGCTCGTCGTAGCTCAGCTCGCTTACCGCCTTAGCCCTCTGCGTCTGCCCGCGCTGCGCCCCCGCGCTGAAATTCACCCCTCCCCGGCGGCTTACATAACCCGGCGGCGCGAAATACTCCTTCGGCCCCTCCAGCGGTCGCCGCATCCGCCACATGAAATGCTTCCCTTCCTCGTACGCCTTCTCGTCCGTATCGTTCACGTGGCACGTAACCAGAAACGCAAACTTGTCCGGCCCCGGCTCCCAGCCGTCCTCCGCCGCCACGCTGCGGTACATGTCGAACAGCTTCACCGCCACGTCCAGTGGCGTCAAAAACGCCGCATACGTGTACCGGTGCCGCGCGGCCCACTCCACCGTCTCCGGGCTGCCGGTCCCCGGCGTCCATATCGGCGGATGGGGCTTCTGTATCGGCAGCACCCAGGGGTTGACCACTCGGTAGTGGAAATGCTTCCCCTCCCACCGAAACGGCCCCGGCGTCGTCCACGTTTTCACCATCAGATCGTGTGCTTCCTCAAACCTCTCCCGGTTCTGGGTGGGGTTCGTGTTATAGGCCCACGTCTCAATCCCTATCCCACGGACTATCCCGGAAATCACCCGCCCGCCGGAAATCACGTCCACCATCGCCACCTCCTCCGCCAGCCTCGTCGGATTATCCGTGGTGGGCATCACGTTCCCCAGGATCAGAATCGGCACCCGCTTCGTAATCCGCGCCAGTATGCCGCTGATCACATTCACCTCCACGTCCATGCACGAAGGCGTGTTATGGTGCTCGTTGGTCATCACCCCATCCCAACCCATCTCCTCGGCGTACTGGTACTCGTCCAGGTATCGTTGGAACAGCAAATGCGCCTTTTTCGGGTCGAAGTAGCTGTTCGGAAACGTCAGGCGCATCGATGGGTACTTGTCCGCTTCGCTCTCGTCGAACTCGGCATACGGCATCTCGGTGAAAAAATAGACGTCCACTCTCGCGTCCCTCCGTTGTGTAATCTCAGCCCAGGGCGCCCCGGTGTCTCATTAGACACGCCCTTGAGAACGCCGCCATCTTAGCATACCCCCGGCGGACCTAACCCATGCCTCCCCTGCCGGGACCCGTTACCGCGGCGCCTTCGCCAGGAAGTCCTCCACCAGATAGTTGAAAACCTCCGGCTTCTCGAAGTACACCGAATGGCCTGCGCCGGGCACCTCCACGTACGTGGAAGACGGGACAAGCTTGTGTGCCGCCTTTATAACCTTGGGCGGCGTGGAAACGTCCTCTTGACCTACCAGGAACAACACCGGCACTAAGAGCCCCGCCAGATCAGCCGCCGTTGGCCCCTTGGCGCTCCGCAGCCCGCTGGTGTCCGGCGTTGGAAGGTTGAAGCTGTAAATCAGCTTGTATAGCTCCGTCTCCGCCGGGTGGAACTTCTGAAACGATGCTCCCAGCGCCCGGTTCATCAGCGGCTCCCCCTCATTCGTCTTCGCCACCTCGGCGGCAACCTCACGAACGCTGGGGTCGTCAACGCCCCCCGGCGTGTCCGCCATCACCAGCGCCCGCACCCGCTCCGGGTGGCGCGCCGTGAACGCCAGGCACGTCCACCCGCCCATCGACTGGGCCACCAGCGCCGTCTGCTCAATCCCCAGGTGGTCCAACAACCCCTCCAGGTCGTCCGCGAAGGCGCTCACCCCAGGTCCGTTCGCCACGTCCCGGGAGTGTCCGAAGCCGCGGTGGTCGAACGTCACCACCTGGTACGACCTTGAAAAATAGGGCGTCTGTTGCCACCAACTCGCATGGTTCCCTCCGGCCCCATGGGCAAACACCAGCGGCGGACCCTCGCCGGACACCTCGTAATACATCTCTATCCCGTTCACCGCTGCGGTGGGCATATCATCCTCCTTGACCTCATTCGCCCGGATTCTCCGGAAAATCGCGTTTCAGGCTGCTTTCATGGCTCCGGTCACGTTACTTCATCGCCATTGGAGCGTCCATAGATGTCTTGTCATTCCTATGAAAATAGCACCGTCCCTACTCTATCTGCGCCCAACTAGGAGGAGTGCAGAGAGGCACAGCCCTTCTGCCGGGAGTCTGAGGGTGACCCTCAGAAATTAAACCCCACTGGGTGGTCCTGGGTGGGCGTCACCAACCAGTAATTCGCAACCCTCTCTACGTGTCCAACCCTCGCGCCCGCTATCACCGTCCCAGATTGGTTGGTTCACAAGCCCTGGCGCTCTCGAAGGACGAGCCCATTACGCCACCTGTCCAATACCGCCACTCTCTTTTCATCCTCCCGGGTGCTGGTCGCCAACATTATCGATTCTGAGTCGGCCCGTGAGGATCGAAGAATCTGGGTGTGAGGGGAAAGAGCATGTCCCACCTTCCCCCCCACTTCTTTCCCCAACCCTGAATTCTCATTCCTTGTGGTGCCAGTCACTGCCGCCATGGGCTATTCTACCCAACCTTCGGCTAGAATGGCAGCGCACCACCCCGGCCCTCCGCCTGCTGCTTTAACCACCGCATTCTATGAACTTCGCTTAAACAGGAGGATCGTTCAGCTACAATGGTCCCTGCTACTTTGATCGGCCAGGATGCGCCAACGACACTACACCGGGCGGTGTTTCTAGACCGGGACGGGACCATTAACTACAACGTCGACTACTGTCGCAGACTGGAAGACTTCCATCTAATGCCAAGGGTTGTTGAGGCCGTCAGCGCCCTGAATCAGGCCGGCTTTTTGGTGGTGGTGATAACAAATCAGTCGGGAATCTCTAGGGACTACTTCTCGAAAGAGACGCTGGACGCCATCCACGAATATCTTCGGACGGCAATGGGAGAGGGAGGGGCGCGGATCGACGGGATATACTACTGCCCCCACCTGCCGCATCATGGATGCTCATGCCGGAAGCCGAAACCTGGGCTTATTCGTACGTCCAGCCACGAGTTGAACATCTGCCTGGAGCGGTCGTTTATGGTTGGCGACAGTCAATCGGACATAGAGGCGGGAGCCGCCGCCGGATGCCGGACCGTCATGATTGCCAACGGCTTGCCAGATGTTAGAACCATCGATCCACCGGCCGATTACTACACGGACTCCATCTTCGGTGCGGTGGACTGGATTCTAACAAGTAACTGATTGCCGACGCTGTTGTACCTCCTGCGACGGGTAACCCAACGGATTACTGGTCTCTCAAGGCCTTTACGACCACGGCCAGCGCCCGTGCCGCGGCGACGGTACGGTTGCGTCATTCGGTTGTGCGGGATGCCGGAGGACCGGATAGGTGCTGCGGCGGAGTGTTGGCAACCAGCGAAAGTGGGACACTTTGAGACCCGAGAGATTAGAGATCGGGAGAGGGCTTGGTGAGCTCCCTGAGGGTCTTGTTGTAGCGCCTTCGCCGTTCGATTGTGTGAGCCTGCACCTCCTTCCTGCGCTGCAGTATCCGTTCCCGCCTCCCGTGGAGCACATCTGCAGGTGTCACATTGCCCAGCGCCTTGTGATAGCGCCTGTAGTTGTAGTAGGCCACGAAGGCGGCAAGGGCAGCCTCCAGATCGGAAGCCATCTCGTAGGGGACCTGCTTGACGTCTCTCTTGATAGTCTGGTGATAGCGCTCCAGCTTGCCGTTGGTCTGAGGGTGGAAGGGTGCAGCCCGGATGTGCTTGATTCCCACCAGGCGCAGGTAGTCTCTGAAGCCACGGGACACATATCCTGAGCCGTTGTCCGAGAGCAAGCTGGTCCGGTCGGCCACCGGGACCTCGGTCATGCCAGTCTTGTCTACAGCCTCCTGGACCACCTCGATGAGAGAGTCGGTAGTCATGTCCCGCTGCAGCTTCCAGGAGAGTATGAAGCGGGAATAGTCGTCCATCACAGTGACCAGGTAGTAGTAGCCCCATCCGATGACCTTGAAGTAGGAGGCATCGGTAGCCCACATCTGGTGAGGGCCAGTGGTCTTGCGGTGGTACTCTTGAGAGGCCTTCAACTGCATCTCGGGTGACTTCACCAGACCCTCCCTGCGCAGGATGCGATACACAGTGGACTCGGATACAGCGAAGCCCAGGTTGTCCGTGGTCCACGCTGCCAACTGGCGGCTACTTAGCTCCGGCATCTCCCTGGCCGCTTCCAGGATCGACCGTTCCTCCTGAGACCTAAGGCGGTTCCACGGTGGGGTGCTGACTCCAGGTCGATCCTCGAGGTCTTGGTGATGTTGTTGTAGTCTCAACCACCGGTAGTAGGTGCTCTTGGGAACACCCAGGTCTCTGAGCATCCGACGCTTGGCCAGTGGTGATGTGGCTACACTGGCCAGGATCGTCGCCTTCTTAAGGGCACTCATCCTGCGGTACCTGCGCCGTCTACCAGCGTCGGGATGGCCGTTTTTTTCAGACGGGACACCTGGAGTGAGAGCTCGCCAACGAGCTGTTTCAGCTCGCCGTTCTCCCGCCTGAACTCCACGATCTCCTGCCGCGTGGCATCTCGCACGGTGTCGCGGGACAACCTCTCCTTACCTGCCTCCATGAACTCCTTGGTCCATGCATAGTAGGAGTGGGGCTTGATACCCTCCCGCCGGCACAGGTCGTTCACGGTCACCTCGCGACGGAAACCCTCCAAGACAATGCGGATCTTCTCTTCAGGGGTGTACTTGCGCCGCGTTGCCGCTCTCACCTGGCGGACGAATGAACGAGTCTCCTCGCTCCGCCGGTCTGCGACCCTGGCTTTGTCTGTATCTGGCTGGGACACTTCTGCTCCTTTCCTGAGGTACTCTACCCTCACTACAGGAGCTCACACCACTCTCAGACTCTCGGGTTTTCCACCTCCCATATGTGTCCCATTATCGCTGACGTTCTACAGAGGGAGGTTGCCGAGCCCGCTGAGTGCGGTCAACACCTCATCAACCACCCCGTCCCCGTCTCGATCAGGCAGCGCGAATACCGCGCCTCCGGAACGATTGCCACTGTATAGACCGGAGCGGCTGGGCATGCTTACAAAGAGGATTCCATCCGGGGAAAAGGCCATAAACCTCAGAGGTCCGATGGGTCCCTGTGTGAAGAGAGATATACGAAATCCAGCAGGGAGGCTGAGCGGGAACCCTGTTTCATTCACGGGGACTGGAACTGGAGAGGGGGTGGTGGTAGGAGCGGTGCTGGGAGTCTCCGCTTGCGGCTGCCGCGGTGTAACCTTCGGCTGTGGGGTTAGGGAAAGGACCGGTGCGGTCGAGGGGGCCGCGACACCCGTGGCCGCCGCGGGGGGTGTTGAGCCGGCTTCCGGCGTGGCGATGGGCTGATTGGTGGCATCTGGGACTAGGGTCGGTGTCCCGGGCGTATGCGTTTGGGCGGACACCGGAGTGTCCGCCGGCGTTGACGTAGCAATAGACAATGCGCCGGGCGTAGGTGTAAAGGCTACGGTAGGGGCCGACGAAAGGTCCGACTGGCCACAGGCCGCGACCAGAAGGAGCGGCGAGACCTTCAGCAGCAACCATGCCAACCTGCGCCACATTATCCTAGTCTATTGGTCCCAGGCAGACGGGACAAGGCGTGAGCGTGCTCATAGGCGGCACCATAGAGTGCGAGGACAAGGTTGACGAGGAATGGTGGCGTTCGTGTAGTAGGAAAGAGTGGGGGCGGTTAGCTTAGCTGGTTAGAGCACTGCGTTGACATCGCAGAGGTCACTGGTTCGCGTCCCGTATCGCTCGCCACATCCAGCCCAGAGGCCGATTAGCTCCCCCTCGCCCCGGGGCTGCGGTACCAGTCTATTATCTCCCCGCCGGACGCGGCCCAGACGCCGGGGGTTCTGGTGATGTGCTCCAGGGCGCTGTCCAAGAAGCCGATGCGATGGGGTTGGCCGATAAGCCACGCTAGAGCTCCCCGGTGGTCCTGGTGGCTCAAATTGCCCTAATCAGCTATGAAACGGAAGCTATCCAGGAACCGTTCTATTTCCTCCGTATGTTCCTCATACTGGTCTGCCCACGCTCCTATGTGAATTGAATAGGTCCTACCCAAATATCCCGCGGCAATGAAACGATCACGGGTAGTTCGATAACAGCCACCGCGGGCACATTCCTCGGGAGGTGGCAGCATTGTGACATCCGCAGTTAACTCAACGTCTAGTGCTTCAACACCGCCAAAGTCGATAGTGGTATCCCGCAACAGTCTGAAATTCCTTTGGCGTTTCCAATAAGCTAACGGTGCTTCAAGGTCCTTCTCAGGAGTAATGACCGCTATCCCGTTTTTCTTACGCTTCTCGTTATTGATAATATATATATACACAGCAAGGTCGTCGTAGTTCCCGAGATCACCCATAAAGGTGATCGCCGTGAGATCCTCCAAATCTTCAATTCGGATCAGCTCCCACCAGGTAGGATGGAAGAAAGTGAAATTTATCTCGCGATGATCACTTAAGAATTGTTCGTACCCTGGGGGTGGGATGGTCTCGTTTACGTCGGCATCGCCAGAAGTCCTTTGTAAGCAGCCTACTCCTACCACCGGTACCAAAACGATGGCTAACAGAATCGGGACAAGTGACCGAGAAATTAGTCGATGGTCTTTTGCCCTAAACAACACAGTTTCTTTCTCGGCAACCTCACGGTCTGCCCAACACAGCCTGCTTTATACGGTCCAACCAACCCATATCCTCTTGGCGCAATTTTGCGTCCTGGTATATCTTTCCCGCGGTACTCCCCATCAGCGTCGCGACGAATTCACCGTGCTGGGTGTTTCAACAACAACGGATGATTCGGCGGTACGTACCAACTTTTCAGACCCAGGTACTCGGTCACTCTAATTGTATGGTCCTCCTGACCAACCCATTCACCGTCAGTGGGAACCCGGCCACTGATTGGATAGAAGCTCAACGGATATCCCAAGAATAGAGAGGTCCCCCCGTTCCCGTATTCCCTCACGTCCGCCTCAGCACACTCAACGATCCGGTTGTCACCAATTATCTCCAGGTGTTTTTTAGAAAAGTAGTTGAGCTAGAATAGAGAAGGCTGTCCATCTCCTAGGATTTCGGGATAGGATGGCCCACGACACTCCCAATGTCTCATGTACTCCCAATCGGACCCATCGCCGAAACCGTAGAGCGGGTTTAACGACTCAAACATTGAGCAACTCAACTCGTAAATCTCTTCATAGGCGCCCGGTATGTCTGATACTTGAATGAGGTCCACATTGAATCCAACCTCTAGGAACGGCTTGGTGGTCTCACAGTCTTCATCCCTGTCCAATCCCTTAGGTGCATGAAATTGCTCCACGTTCAAACTCAATAGTCCCCGGTATATCCTGTGTTGGTTGTCCTTTTCGAAGGGAAAGTTCTTGCCAAATCGTATGTAGGCTTCCTGCTGCTGAACTGAGACTTCAATGGCTCTCTGAAGACTGCCGATTTCCGTACTATCATAATCGGCCACCTTCCTTTGAAATCTTGTAATACCGAACGGCGTGTCATAGTCAACTACTGGCTCCCAGCCGCGGTTTAGCAGGAGTCCGATATAGCGTTCCATCCAACTTTGGGAAATGCGATCGCTTTCCATAAAAGTCCGGGTATACCAGATTGGCTTCATGGCAAGTAAACGACCTCAAAGCCGGTTTCAGCCGCATCTCTCTCGATGTTGGGTCTCAGGGCCGGCTTCACTTCTCCTTTTATCACAAGCATCTTCTTTCCAGTAAATTCTTTGGGATGAGCTGCTGCATGTTGAGAAAATACAGGCAATTGCTCCTTGAGGCCTCTACGAAGACCACTGGAGCTAGCAGTCTTAATTTCAACGAGGTCCACCAAGCCGTCGCGTTTCACAATGGCGTCAATTGAACCAGCCAGTTGGCCGTCGGACCGGTAAATACCTCTTTCAACTTCTATGACATTGTCAAAGCCTATGTGCTGGTTCATTACCTTGAGTTGGTTTTCCAGTCCAGTTTTGCCACTGAAATTCGCCTTATCCAGGTTAGATAGGAACCCGTCGATCCCTTTGATGTGCTTAATCTCGGTGGGATGAACACCGTATTTCAATGCTACTTCGGCAGCAGCGCTCCCATAACGTAAGGCCCTTTTTATTGCCCTTGGGTTCGGTACAATCGGTACAATCGCGAAAAACGCATCAGCAGCAAGCCATCCCCATGCTTCCGCACTACCAGGATTCTAGGAAACCTCGTATGCGCCGATCACCAGTTCAATAAAATCTATGACGCAATCAAAGCAAAAACGGCCAGTAGGATCTGTATGGTTGACAGGGTTGTTCCGCACGTAGGCGTAGCGGTTAAGGTCCTGAGGGTTGGTCCGCGATGCTACGACGGTATCCGCGCTCACAAACCTCCCCAGCGCCGCGTCGTAGTAACGTGCGTTGTAGAAGTACAACCCCGTCCCGTCCAGCCGCTGCCCCGTGAACTTCCGGTCCGTCCCCAGGTTGCCGCTGCTGACCCGGGTGCCGCCGTACGGGAAGTACCGCAGCCCCGCCACCTGGTCCCCCGATGCGTTCGTGCTCACCGTGCTGCTCCCCAGGTGGTCCTGGTGCGTGTAGCGTAGCGTCGTCCCCTCCTTCACCGCCACCATCCGCCCCCCCAGATAGTAGTACTTCGTCACCTCGTCGGTGGTGACGTTCTTCTGATAGTACCTGTTGATGAATACGCTGGTCTCCCCGCCCTCGGTCTTTTTCACCCGCTCCCCGTCGCCGTCGTACACGTAGCTGGCCGCCGCCGCGGTGTTCGCTGTCATCGGCCGCTCCACGTTCCACGTCAGCGTGTCCGCGCCTCTCGTTGTCATGTCGCCGCTGGCGTCGTAGGCGTCGCTGCCGCTCCCCGCCAGAGTCACCGCGTGGGGCTTCGACGAGCCGTAGCTGTAGGCCAGCCCCTCCTTGCTGGTGATGTTGCCGATGGCGTCGTAGTTGTAGGACTCCTTGTACTCGTTGTAGAGGTCGCTGACCTCCTGGCCGGTGAGGCCCCGGCCGTAGAGGCGCACTTGGTCTATCAGCCCGTCGAAGTACCAACTCGCCACCCCCTGCTTCCCCAAGAAGTTGCCCGTGGCCGCGGGCAATGTGCATGTCTGCCCCGCCGACCCCTTTTCCACCCCGTCCCAGTACACCCGCATCGTTGTGCCGTCCCACGTCCCCACGTAATGGACCCACTGGCCCCCCGGTATGGCCCCCTGGGCCGCTATCTCCACGAAGGTGCCGCCCCCGCAGTCGATGGTGAAGGCGTTGCACCTCAGGCTGATTCGCCGGTTGACCCCAAGCGTGGTGTTCTCAGACCCGTATATCCCCTTTAGTTCCGCCGGCGAAGGTAGATTGAAGAGATGGGCGCCTGGGTCCTGATTGTCCAGGCAACCGTCACCAGAGGTGAACCCATCAATGTTGGCCAGCTCGCCCATGAGGTCACCAAAACTTGATAGCGAAAGATGCTGCAGTGGCAGACGTACAACACACCCTACCGCTTCTTTGGGCCTTGCTTCCACTATCTTTAAAGTCAGGTCCATCAACCCTGTAAGCCCTCACGCTGGCACGGATATCTCGGGTAACACCACTATGTTTGCCCAGTTGCCTCGCAGCGCCGTCGTCAGCGCCTTTCGAAGCTTGCCTGTGTATTCTTCCGGCACGCGCAAACTGGTTAGTGCGCCAACCGGCTGGATGGCCGTCGAGGAAACCCCTACCTGAATCATACTGATGCGATGTTCTGTTTGCGGGAAGGAACCGTTCTGAATTGTGTGATGGCTGATCTTATTCATATTCTCAGGTTGTCCCACAAAATGAATGACATTCCCAAGCTTCTTCGCTCATCCTGGCCAGATCGCCTCTTGCGGCCCTGGCTATGTCATCGATGGACAGTCCATCGTTCGTTATTATTGCCTCTATTCGGCTGGCGAGGCGTATCACGTAGCCGTATTTGAGGTGGTGGCGAACTCCATCTACAAATGCTGGGACCACCTCGCCGTCCTCGAAAAAGGAATAACGGCGTTAAATGTATCACCAGGCCCCACCGCGAGCCAATTGAATCTGGAACGGGCCTCCCAGCCCATTGGCGTCACAGCCGGTATCAGCCCGGTATTCACCATCCAGTGCACACCGCCTGGCCGTCTCTCCGCCGCCGGACCCAAACAAAAAGACCACCCTTTCAGGTGGTCTCCGGGCACCCCGTTTGTCTCTTTTTTGGGGTAACAAATGGTCGGGGCGATTGGATTCGAACCAACGACCCCCTGCACCCCATGCGGGTGCGCTACCGGGCTGCGCTACGCCCTGTTAATTCCGGGTATAGCATAGGGCTATGGCCCCTTCAATTTGCTCCCAACCTCTCGCCCCAACCCATAGATGGCCCTCCATTGGTTGGGCGCTCAACCCTCACTCTGGTATAGTTGTTACCTCAACCCCACCCACCTGCATCAGACAAGGATCTCAATCCATGCCTGCCCCTACTCAGCCACAATCTATACAGCTAAACACTGGCAGCGTCGTCGTCAACTGGAAGGACGGCCATCGCAGCATCTACTCATCTAGGACCCTTAGACTCCAGTGCCCTTGCGCCACCTGCGTCGATGAGATCTCCGGCGTCGGCAGGCTGGACCCGGACACCGTTCCCCAGGACCTTCACGCCGTGGACTCCTTGCCCGTGGGCAACTACGGCGTTCAGTTCCTCTGGAGCGATACCCACTACACCGGCATCTACACCCACCAGCGTCTGCGCGAGCTCTGCCCCTGCGAGCTCTGTCTCGCCCAGGTCCCTCCCGGCGACAACTGAGACACCCATCCGTGGCCTCCAGCTTCTCCCAACAGCTCAAAGACGAATGTCGCCCCATTTGGGACAGGATCTACTCGCACCCGTTCCTTCAGGAAATCAAAGACGGCGCCCTCCCCTTGCACAAGTTCCGCTACTACCTGCTCCAGGACTACCTCTACCTGGAAGCCTTCGCCCGCGCCGTGGCCCTTGCCCTCGCCAAGTCCCCTGACTCCAATACCCTTGAAGGCTTGGCGAAGAGGCTCCTCACCCCCGTGGAGCGCCCCCTCCACCGGCGGTTGATGCCCTTGGCTGGCATCGAGCCCCAACAACTACATCACATCGCTCCCTCACCCACCAACACCGCCTACACCAACCATCTGTTAAAAGTGGCCTCCCTTGGCAGCCTCGGCGCCACCGCCGCCGCCCTCCTGCCCTGCCCTTGGACCTACCATGAGCTCGCCGAAGTCGTCGGCTACGTGGACCACCCTGTTTACGGTCCCTGGTCCGCCGTCTACGTCGAAGGCTTCTTGGCCGAAAGCGTGGAAGCTTGGCGGGCTCTGCTGGACCGGTTCGCCCTCGCAGCCTCCTCCGAAGAATTGGCCTCCATGCGGGACGCCTTCGTCACCAGCTCCCGTTACGAATTCCTCTTCTGGGAGATGGCGTACAACAAAGAAACATGGCTGATTTAGCTCCGCTAAACATCGCGTAAACATTCGGTAAACGTTCGGTAAACGTTCGGGTGACCTTCGGCTAACCTGCGCCTTCCTTCATTGACACCTCGTCGCCCCGTTCCTAGAATGGCAACAGAGCACCCTGCGCGTTCGCGTCCCAGTAGCTCAGTTGGATAGAGCGGCTGCCTTCTAAGCAGCGGGTCGCAGGTTCGAATCCTGTCTGGGACGCCATAGACCGCTTTTAGGCACGAAATCAGGACAAAACTGCTAATAATAACCTTGTTGCACACCAGATTTGAACCCTCTAGAGCGGCTGCCTTCCAGTCCCGTAGATACGCAGCGAGCGGCTGCCTTCCAGTTTTTGCTGGAACGGGAGGTGCTTTACGCACGAAAGACCCACCGCTGGTACAAGCAGAGCCTTGATGATTTTCACCGCTTCGCCGGGGAGGTTGAACCCCATCAGCTGAGCCGGTCCCTGATCCTCTCCTGGGTGAAAGACCTCCAGGGCCGGGTGGGACCTGTAAGCGTCAACAACCGGTTCCGGGCTATCCGCGCCTATTGCAACTGGCTGGTGGCAGAGGGCTTCATTGAAACGTCACCATTGGTGGGGGTGCGTCCACCGAGGATGCCAAAGACCCTTATCCCCACCTTCACACCGGAGCAGGTGGAGGCGATGATGGCCCTCTGCCCCCCCAACGTCAGGTGGGGTGCCCGAGACGGCGCCATTATCCAGCTCCTACTCCGAACTGGCATCCGGTTGGAGGGATTGGTCGGAATGTCGGACGGAGACATTGACTTGGAGCATCGGCTGCTGGTTGTCACGGAGAAGGGGGATAAGCAGCGCTCCATTTGGCTGGATGGCATGGTGGTGCGTTGGCTCCTACGATACTCGCGCTTTAGGAAATCGGGAGAGTCGGCGTGGTGGCAAGCTACTAGGGGCGGCAAGCCTCTGACGGACAACGGGGTGGAGCAAATCATAAACCGAGTAGGGCGATGCGCCGGCATCAAAGGGGTCCGCTGCTCCCCCCATACGTTCCGCCACACCTTCGCCGTCAGCTACCTCCGGGCCGGCGGCGATGTTCGGCACCTGCAGGAGATAATGGGGCACACCAGCTTGAAAGCGCTGGAGGGTTATCTGCGCATGATCAACGCCGAGGACGCTATTCAGCAGCACCGGAAGGTGGATCCTTTCAAGGGCTGGGGAGAGCTGTAGCGGGGGATCAGACCCCTGGCTGTCTTTCCACTGGTACCGCTAGCATCAGCTGAGCCTGGGGGCCACGTTGGGGCCGCGCCAACTTCCTGGCCGTCCGTTTGATCACAGGGTATCGGTAGAGAAAGCTGCGCATCCATCGGGGAGGTGCCGGTGGGTGGTGCGCCATCTCGCTGCGCGTCACACAATAGCCGGCCCGCTCCAGGGCGCAGCGCAGCGCCGTGCTGGTCCACCAGGTTAGGGTGCGAGGTGGGAAGCTGGAGGCCGGCGGGTTGCTGCCGGGGAGAGGTGCTGGGTGGGTGGTGAGGATCAATGGCTTTGGCCATCTTTCCCGGATGTTACGCAACCATTCCACCGGGTCCGGAACGTGGTGCAGCACGTAGAAAGTACATACCAGGACGGCGGTGATCGCGGGGGCGCTGAGCACCGTCCCAACGTAGGCGGGAAACCCCTCGGCCACCAGAGGGCGCACCACCGCCGATGCCACGTCCAGCCCGATGGGGTAGTAGCCGCGGCGCCGGAGCGCGTACATCATGGCTCCGATGCCCGGCCCCACCTCCAGGATGGGAGTCTTAGGCTCGTACATCTCCTGGATCCACTCCAGCGCAGTGTGCTGCAGCGGGGACCAGAGCCCCAGCCGCTCATCAGCCACGTGGGTGGCGCGGTGCTTTAACCTCTGGTGAAACTCCCCAGCGTCGTTGTCTTGTACCCGGCCATTATAGGCGGCGTCGAAGAGCTCCAGGGGAGGCTCTGCCGGCATAGGGTGGGCGAAAGTCAGACCGCAGGATCCACACTTCCGCATTGGCAGCCCATCCAGCGGACGGCTCTCGCCGGCGCATACCAGGCAAGTCACATCCATGTCGCCCCAAGAAAGGCACAGTTAAGGCGGGATCCTACCGCCTTCACCCAGCCCGGGCCGGCGTCGTCACAAAACAACAAGGTGTCCTCTCCGCCGTACTTCCGGACCAGCTCCACCTCCGCCAGCTGCTGCTCGGGCCGGTGATCGTCGTCAAGCAGCACCAGGTCAAAGGCCGGCGTCATCCTCTCCAGTAGAAACTGCTTTGCCTCCAGCTCGTAACGCTCCACCCATCGCTCCAGCTCCACCGGTATAGCTTCCCCCACCCGGCCGTAGGTATAGCTTTCATCACGGAGATCCGTGGTGAGCACCCTGGCATAGGGGAAAGGGCCATCTCGCAGCGCGAGAGCCAACGCGGTGGTGGAGATGCCGGCGCCCGTGCCGGTCTCCAGGATTCGTGTTGGGGTCAGGGCGGTGGCCACAGCGTACAGGAGCGCAAAATCAGAGGGAGAGCACGCGCCATTCCCCTTTTTTCTCCAGGGCTCTATCAACCGCCAATACTCGCGGCCGCGGGCCAAAGTGCTGGGCCAGAGGTACGTGTACGAGGGAAGGAGGTTGTCCAGCAACTGTTTGGGCGTCACGGAGGCGACCAGCATCCGTCCGGTGTGCCAGAGGCCGGTCAGAGAGCGAGGCCGGGAGCGGAGCTCCACGGCGCTAGCGTATAACAAAGAGCACCCCCAGGGTGATGAAGCCCATGCCGATCCAGTGCTCCCGGCTGATGGGCTCCCGGAACACCAGCGCCGCGACCAGGACCACCGCCACGAATGACAAGGCGCCGGCCATGACGCTGCGCTCTATGCCCAGGAGGCTGAACATGCCGAAGCGCATGATGGACACACAACCCGAGAGGCCCACCGCCAGCAGGAAGAGGGGGTTGGTACCCAGCTGGACAAACCAACCCGGACTCCATTGCAGTGCCCCCACTTGGCGGAAGGCGAAGCCGTAAGCCACAAAGGCGCCGGCCCAGGTGAAGGCCAGCACCGCGTTCAGGATCCAGGCCACTGCCGCACTAGGGAGTGCCGCGGTAATGCTGCTCATTGACTCACCACCTCATATACCCTTACCTCTCCTTGACTGAACCGCTCCTCTAGCCAAGGGAGGCTGGCGGTAATAGACCACCCATCGGAGGGCTGTCCCAGGATCTGCTGCCGCGAGGACCTATCTAGCAGCAGGTAGTCGATGCCGTAGGCTCCTTGGAGCTCCAGCGGGTCGCAACCTTGCCTCCATCCCATTGTGCATAGAAAGGCTTGGTTCTCACCCTCATGCACCCGAGTAGGTTCGGCGTACCAGGTCCCGAGAGAACGGCGGCGGGCCAACCCCATCTCGTACCAGGCCAGCCCCATAGGGTGGGTGACCAGGGCGGCATTGTCGGACGTGTTGGCGTCCACCCAGCGGATGGCGGCCAGGCCGTCTGGGGTCAGGATCGCTACATCGCGGTTGGCCTGATGAAAGCCGTTGGACCATGGTTGATGGAAAAGTGGGGCCAGGAGAGCGGCGGCGAAGGCGGTGGCCAGCAGTGCTGGCTGATAGTGGTGAGGACGGAGCCTGACAGAGGCGACGCGGCCGAGAGCGACCGTCAGGACCAGGATACCCATGATGGTGATTACATAGTCGGCGCGGGTGAGGGCAACATGGAGAGCCGCATCCCCGGAATGGAATTGTGTCAGCAACCCTATCGGGAGGCCGATGGCCCAGAGGACTCCATACCGCTCCAGGCCCAACAGTACCGGCAACACAAGAACCGCCCCCATGTATCCGACCGGGATCGGGTCTGGCATCACTTCGAGGAAGGCACGGCCGGGGACGGTCAGGTCGCCGGTCAGCGGCACCCTCTCCAGGTAGAAGGGAAGCCATATCATACTGAGCGCCACGGCGAAGGTGAGCGCCAGTCCCGCCCGCTTGCTATAACTCGAAAGGATCAGCGTTACGGCGGAGATGCCGAATAGCCCCGCGGCCGTCTGGTTGAGCCCAGCCAACACGACCACCGCGGCGACAAACGGGATGTAGCGCCGTTTACCTTGGGTGATGTCATAGAGCCAAGCTAACGCCAACATGAGAAGCATGAAGGACAGGAGGGAGCCGAAACCCCAGGAGGTGATGGCGCTGTTGTTGGGGTGGTGAATCAAGAAGATGGCGCCCACCAGGGCTGCCCAGCCCGGTGTCCATCGGCGCGCCAGGACGTAGAAGCCGATGGCCGGTAAGACCGACGCCACCAACGCTAGGCCCTTGGCGCCAGTGAGAGGGTCACCGCTGAGCCATGTGGCGCCCGCGAGCAGGACGCCGATGAGAGGGGGCCGGGTGGCACCATCGCCGCTCAGGTCCTGGCCCAACACCCAGTTTTTAGTGATGAGGTAGGAGCCCATATCCGAGCCAAACCCCAGGTAGTCGTCCACCAGGGTGAGACGCAAGACCAGAGTGAAGAGAAGGGCCAGAGAAACGAGCAGCGGGGTCCTAATGGATTGCAGGACCGAGAGCAGCTTTGTCCAGGATAGATTCATAGACCTCTTCAAGATGTGCTACCAGGGGTTCCCAGCGATAGTTTTGGGCCTCGGCGCTTGCCTGTTGCGACATGAACGCATGAAGCCCGTCGGTTCGCAGCACGTAATCTATGGCATCGCCAACGCCGGCGGGCGTCGGAGGCACAATCAGCCCGGTGGAGTTGTGGCGGACCAGGGTGGTGGTGGCGTTGTAGGGCCAGTCGGCAGCAATCACCGGCAGGCCACAGGCGTATGCTTCGATGGTGACGATGCCGAAGCCCTCCTGGGCGCTGGGGTGGACCATCAGCTTGGCGGACTTGATGCGCGAGTACAGCTCTTCATCACTGATCCATCCGGTGAATTCCACCTGCCCCGGGGCGACTCTGTCCGCCAGGGCTTGGAGCTCCGGTCTCATGTACCCGTCCCCGATGATGGTGCAGGTGTACTTCCGGCCGCGCTGACGCTGGTGGCCGATAGCCTCAATGAGCAGGTCCACCTTCTTGGCTTTGGTGAGGCGGGAAGGGAATATCACGTCGGCGCGGTGCCCATTAGGTTGGACGGCGGCGAGCTCCTCAATGGATAGGCCGTGAGCGATCTGGTGGATGGGGAGTCGGCAACCGGCCTTGCGGAGCCGTTTGGTGGTCATGGCGGAAGGGGTGATGGCGGCCCTGCCCGAATTGACAGTTAGCTGCTCAATAAAACGGGCCACCGGCATTTTGAGCCAACCCACGTGATCCCCCCACCACTTCCAGTCGTAAAACTCGCTCCAGGTCACCACCATCGGAATGCGCCGCCGCCGGAGCTCGCCCCGGATAGCCAGGAGAGGAAAGAAGGGGAAGTTGGCGACGTCTATGATGTCTGGCTTCAGGTAATCCAACCAGGCTGGGAGCCGCTGGCGTAAGATGCGTGCGTAGCGGAGGCCGTCCATAACAGTTCGTTTGTCCTCCACCACCCGCTCTGAGATACCCAGGACCCGGATATTGCCTTCCTCCTTCAAGGCGGGGCCATACTCCCATTCACGCTGCCCAACCAGGACCACATCATGGCCGTGGTTGGCGAGACCTTCGGCAAGGGAGCGGAAGCGCCGCTCGGCACCGCCGATGGAGTAGGGCCAGATGCGGTCGTATATCTTCAGGACTTTCATGGGGTGATTACGCCACCCTTACCGTCACTGACTGAGAGGCCGAGAGCCCGGGCTGCTTTTAATGCGGCGTCACTGGTAGGGAAAGTGCGGGTCCTGAGCCCGACAATCCCCGGTCCAGCGTGCCGGGCGCCATCAAGCTGTTTGGCGGTGGGTACGCCGCCGTTCTTGGTGACAAAGGCGAGCCGGGTGTCCACCCGGCCCACGAAACTGTATGTGCCAGCGGGATTCTTAATCAGGGTGTTCTCTGGTAATCCAGCTGGGAGTGCGCGCGCAACTCTGCGCCCTTTGTCCGGTCGGTTTCTGGTTCGTAGTCGTGGCATTGGGTACTCCTCCGTAAATCTTTAGGATCCTCACGCGACGCGATCTATCACCGAGATGGCCCGGAGGGCGATGCCCGTTTGGAGGGCGCGGTTGGTGAGATCCTGAGCGTCCACCATTCGCTGAGCCGGCTTTACGTCGCGTTTAGTGAAGCCGCCGGCATTGCGGGCGCGCTGGATGGCGTACCGGACCGCCTCTTGTTTCGTGGGGAAGTTGTCGCTGCGGATCGCCTCTCCGTCGCGCCACAGCGCACTGTTCCATCCGCGCCCCTTGTATATGGAGTAGCCGCCCCTCTTGGTGCCGATGATCATTTGCTCCGACTTGTGGAGGGTGGTGCGCGTCTTGGGAGAGCGGGAGCGGTGAATCCTGCGAGTGAATGGGCTACGTGGCATGTCGAATCCTCCAAAGTTTGACTGTGCCGGAGCTGAAGATCGGCTCCAGCCAGGGCGCCTCTCCCGTTACCTTCCACTGGTCCGCCGGGGCCAAATACGTGGCCGGCGCCCGCTTGTTGTAGTTGGGGAAGCGTTCGTCTATCAGCACATGGGTGGCTTGGAGCCGCCCGGCGGCGCCGACCACGTCACACCCTTCCACCCAGCCCAGTACACACCGCACATCCCGGTCCGCCTCCACGTACAGCGCCGGCGGCTCATGTGTGAAGGTCCAGGAGACCGGCGCTTTATTGAGGGCCGCTATCCACAGGGCCAGGGTGTAGGCGTTGGTGACAATGCCGTCCTCCCGCTCCTCCAGGAGCTCCAGCGCCGCCACCACTTCCGGCGTGGCCATATCGGAGTAACGCGCCTGCCCGTTGAACTGCCAGACATAGCCGAAGGCCATGAGGCCGAGGGCTACCAGGGTCAGCCCATAGGCGCCATACGCAGGCCGGACGCTGGGCCACCAGTAGCGGAACACCACCCAGGTCACCCCAATGAAGAAGGGAACTGACAGCAGGTAGCGGGAGCGGTAAAAGACGTTGATCACCGTCTCATCCGTGGATAGCAGAGTGCAGCCGATGGCCAATAGCCCGGTCACCGCACCCAGGGCGCGGATCCGGTAGTCCTGGCCGAAGCGCACCATCCAGAAGGCCAGCAGCCCTCCCAGGGCGAACTGCCACCAGGCGAAGGAGCCTATGCCGTCGAAATAGACGTATGGGCCGGGGTATCGCAGCTCCCCGGAGACGGGGAGCACGTCCAGATACCAGGGGAGGGCGGTGAGGGCCAGGAGGCCCCCGCCCGCTACCCACGGGACCATGCGGAGGAGCCGTTCCCGCCAGGCACCGCCGAAATAGGCCAGCGCGGCCATATACACCGGGAGCACCACCAAGGCCATGCCGGCGGTCGTCTGGTTGATGAAGGCGATGAGCGGCAGGGCCACCAGGATGGCCAGGCCGCGGCGCCAGCTGTGTCCTTCCGCCAGTCCGTGGATTCCCCAGAGGGCCAGGGCCAATAGGCCGAATCCCATGAGGGGCAGCACCCCGGTGACGATCATCTCTCCATGCATCATGTCCACCATGAGGAAGGAGAGGGCGAAATTTGTTTGCCACAGTGTGAGGAAGGCGCGGGATAAGAGATAGGCCCCGGGGATGAGGAGGAGCATGGAACCCACCGCAGAGAAGAGCTTGTAACCTTGGTCGTCTCCCAGCGCTGCGGTAAAAGGCACCAGCAGCCAGCCAGGGGCCAGTGGCGGCTTGGGGAAAGAGGCCCCTGTGGGCTCATCCCCCAGCACCTCGTTACGGATAAGCAGATAGGCGCCACCGTCAACTCCCAGAAAGCCCTCATGGGCGAAAACCAAAATGAGCCGCAGCGCGGCGGCTGCGGCGATGAGGGCCAGCAGGATCCATCCCGGGTGTGCCCGTAGGAAGTTCACGTTGCCTGCTGTTCAGTCGCTCTGTTTTGCAAAGTCCACTCCGTAATCAGACGGACGCCGCCGCGCCTCCCGCTGTCCCGGTGCGAGACAACGCGGCCGGCGTCCATCTGTACCTACCTGGTCCTCATCGGACCCTTGCCGGCGAGACCAGCTCCGCCCAGGCCGATGAGCGTCATGGACCCTACTGCCAGGCCGAAGTAGTAAAGCAGTGGGATAAGGTCGTTGACGTTCTGTGCGCCGGAGAAGGAGCCAATGTTGGCGCTGGACCCCGAGGTGGCAGCCTGGCTGAGAATGGTGCTGGAGAGCACCAGCCCCAGGACCAGGAAGAGCACCCCTCCGATTAGGGCCATCAAAGGGGGATTGGCCTGCCCATCCTGTTGCGTGGCAAGGCGCCGCCCGTAGTCCGTCGCCAGAAACTGCGCCGCCGTAATGGTGAGGAACACCTGGCTCCACACAAAGGCGACTACAAGCACTGGCATGGCCAATACGGCTTTGAAAGTTGCAAACATCGCGTTACCTCCTTTCTTCAAGATTTGGGCGCGGGCTCTACCCACGTATCACCCAGGCCACTATCCCCAGAACGCCAAAAATCCCTACCCCGGCAATGAGGATGATGGTTATGCCGGAGAGGGATTCGTAGAAGGTCCCGAGGTTACCGGTAAGGCCTTCGCCTGAATCCTGGAGCACGTCGATCTGCGCCAGCACCAAGTAGCCAGCTACGATTGACACCAGGACTCCCAGGGCTGATGCGACCTTTCCGCCCATGTGAGGAGGGTAGGAGGCTGAAGGCGGAGGTGTAAATACAGCGCTAAGCGACAGTATCTAACCGACGCCTAATTATGTTATAGAGGGGTATAGGTAGATGGTTACTGCAACAGAACGGCCGATTGTCACGAAACTCGCTGTCTCAGTGGTAAGAGATGCGGTTGGCGCATCAGGTAGGGGATATGGGGGTGGATATGCGACTTTCGACGGAGTAGCTGCCGTTCTACAGGACCTACTTGACCACCTTGGCATCACCAAAGGTCATATGGGGACGTTGGTGGGGATGTCATCTGGACCCAATGTGTACCGCTGGTTCAACGGAACATACAGGCCAGGCCCCATCTTTATGACTCGGTTGATGAAGCTCCTACTACTGAAGCTGCAAGGTTGGGACGTCGCCCAGATACGGCGCATTGACTGGGATAACGGGTTAGTTTACTGGAGGAAAGGAGCACACCAGAATGGTCAAACGGATCCAGGTGCACCTCCACACCCTGGACGGTCAGCTCCACAGCAGGACGGCAGAGATGAGACCGGAGTGGCCCCACCTGGCCATCAACTCCAAAGACCGGCAGGTGTACTACCTCGGCCAGGACCCGATCCTCTATAGGGAGCGGCCTGTCCGCTTCGATACCTGGGAGGAGTTCGTGGGGGCGGCTGAGCCGCTGGCATCCCTTCAGGTGAACAACCCGTTGAGGCCGCCTCTGATGGTGGCGGAGCACAACAACTACCTTCCCCTGACGCGGCACAAAGCCCTGACGCGAGAGGAGCTGGCGGGGGAGCGGCGATACTTCTATGAGACCGCCTATTTGAAGATCATCGGCCAGACGGCGGATGCCGCCGCCAACGCGAACCATTCCATCAACCACTTTTGTATGGTGATCGCCGGTGGTGCCGCCGCCATCATGGGGATCATAGCCATCGTTAGGGCCTTCGACTAATGGTCTCTGTGGCGGGCCTCCGGGATGATTGGCGCCGTGCTGTGGCGAAGCTGGATAAGAGCAGCCGTGAGACCTTTGACTGGCCTGACAAGGGTGGCTTTGAGATCGTCACAGTCTATGGCGACCACACCACCTGGCGCGCTCAGCTGCCGCAGCAAGTGCTGCGCGATAACCTGGACATTCGAGCCCGCCATATCGCCACCTCCCTGGGGCCGGCCTTCCTCTGGGGTTTAGTGGGGATGGGGATGGTGGGGCTGCTCTGGTTCATCATCGCCAGCAGCATCGGGGCCAACGCCTTTGGCGGCATTGTCATCGGGGTATTCTTCGGCCCCGCCGGCTTCGCCCCCGGCTTCCTGCTGGGGCTTAAATGTCTCCAGCAACCCTATTGGACTCTTCGGCGCAACCATAACGCGGCGGAGAATGGGGCCGGCCAGTGGAAGGTAACCCCCGTTATCCATAGTGAGCTGGTAGAGCCGGCCCGAGGCCACCTGGTGGAGGCGGTGAAGCAACAGCAGAATGGGCATGGCGGCCCTGGTGGCTCCAGCGGGCCTATCCTCTCGGGGCACATGCAGACCGCCAACTATTTCTACGAGACGATGCAGATGCACGTCCAGAAGCAGCGCCTTCAATCCCGTGACGGCGCCACCTGGGAAAAGGTGAAAACTGGGGGGTTGGTGATAATGGCCATCGCCATGCCCATAGCCCTTATTTTCCTGGTGAGCGCATCCCAAAAGCCACCCGGAGGACCTTGATAAATGGCAACAAACGGGCAGTCGCAGTCGGACGATGCCTTTGATGATGGCAGCGCGGGGCCGGAGCTGACCGTAGGCCCAACCGAGGTTAACGCCGAAAACGGTCAGCAGCCCACCAATGGCCACAGCCGTGGAAACGCCAGCGTTGGCGACCTGATGATTCGCCCGGGCCAGCCCGCCGGCAATCCCTCCTTCGTGCGGGATATGCTGACGGGTTCGGTTTTCGAGACTGAGTATTTACCTCGCACTATGTTCTACAGCGAGGGGGATCTGAGTCTCTATCTGAACGAAATGATGCAGCTTGACGTAGCCGAGTACGGGGTTGTTGACCACCGGAAAATGAACTGGATCCGACTGCATGGCCGCATCGCCGTGGGGCGGGAAGGGCGCAGGGAGGCCGAGCGGATGATGAGGGCGGAGAGGGACCATATGAAAGAGATGGCGCGCAACCCCGCATTTCTGCAGCGGATGCTGCCAGACAACAGCAACGGGACCTCATCTGGAGAGAAGGTAGCGGGAGCCAACGGATGATCGACACCATAGAGAGCCATGCCAGGGCCGTGTCCCGCCAGCTGCGCCGTGAGGCAACGTCTGGCTGGTGTCAGCCTCAGACCACTCGACCTCCCGCAGATCTGGATAGCGTGATTGGAGTAGACAAGGCGCCGGGGTTTAATGACCGGCCTCTAGTCCTCTTTTTGATGGGACGCCGCGGCGAGGGTAAAACGCTGGCAATGACGGCCCTGGCCCGGATGCAAAAGAGCCGCTTCGCCAAATTCCGGATGCCCAATGGGGCGCGGAAGCGAGTGGTGTCCAACTACCGCGTCAGCTTTGCGGACCGCTCCGATCCCTACTTGTTGGATGACCTGATCAAATTCCCAGAACAGGCGCGCAACCTCTTTATATGCGTCGACGAGGTGGGTTCCGCCTTCCCCAACCGGCGCAGCCTGGCAGCCGTTAATGTGGACTTCTCCAACTTCCTCACCCAGATCCGGAAGCGCAACATTGAGGTGTGTTTCACAACTCAATTTCCCCAGGTGATCGACTACCAACTGCTGATGCAGGTGGACCTCTTCATACGCTGCGAGAAGTTCTGGGGCGGTCGCGGAGTCCGTCTCTGGTACCACGATTTCTGGGGGCAGTGGACCGGCAAGGACCATCGCAAAAAGTGGCCGCCGGATAAACGGGAGTGGGACTGGTACAACGACCTGACGGGCACGGATGCCGTGTGGGGTACCTACGATACCGGTGAGCTGGTGGCGGCCATCAACTCTTCCACCCGGGACCAGATGATTGAAAGCCAGTGGGACCTGCCCAAGCCGGTGGCGCCGCAGCTGGTCAGCGTACCGGACATGGCGCCGGCAGAAACGCTGGAAGAGTACCTTTTCCGGCACGCGGGAGGATCCTTTGACCTGCTCGCCCACCTGACCACCGCCAAGAAGTTCGAGCCCTCCATTACGAACCTGCCCACCTTCGCCGTATGGCTCGAGGCGAACGGGCACGAGACGTGGAAAGACGGGGGGAAGTTCTTCGCGCGGATGCCGGAATGAACCCCATCGTATGTTGTTGGCAATCAGCACAAGTGGGACAGATTAGGACCCGAGAAGGTTATTATTATGAAGAGCTGCGTGGGAGCTCCCTGAGGGTCTTGTTGTAGCGTCTTCGCCGTTCTAACGTCTGGACCTGCACCTCCTTTCTCCGTTGGAGGATCTGCTCCCGCCTTCCGTTGAGCATGTCTGCGGGCGTCACGTTGCCCAGCGCCTTGTGATAGCGCCGGTAGTTGTAGTAGGCCACGAAGGCGGCGATTGCTGCTTCCAGGGCAGAAGGCATCTCGTAGGGGACCTGTTTGACGTCCCGCTTGATACTCTGGTGATAGCGCTCGAGCTTGCCATTGGTCTGAGGGTGGAACGGCGCGGCCAGAATGTGCTTGATTCCCACCAGGTGCAGGTAGTCTCTGAAGCCACGGGACACATAACCTGAGCCGTTATCGCTCAGCAGGCTGGTCCGGTCGGCCACTGGGACCTCAGTCATGCCGGTCTTGTCCACGGCCTCTTGGACCACCTCGATGAGAGAGTCGGTGGTCATGTCCCGCTGGAGCTTGTGGGCCAGTATGAAGCGGGAGTAGTCGTCCATCACGGTGACCAGGTAGTAGTAGCCCCAACCGATCACCTTGAAGTAGGAGGCGTCGGTAGCCCACATCTGGTGAGGGCCGCTGGTCTTGCGATGGTACTCTTTGCCGGCCTTGAGCTGCATCTCGGGTGACTTCACAAGACCTTCTCTGCACAGGATGCGATACACAGTGGACTCGGATACAGCGAAGGCCAGGTTGTCTGTAGACCACGCTGCCAACTGGCGGCTACTTAGCTCCGGCATCTCCCTGGCCGCTTCCAGGATCGACCGTTCCTCCTGAGGTCTAAGGCGGTTCCACGGTGGAGCGCTGGCTCCAGGTCGGTCCTCGAGACCTTGTTGATGTTGTTGTCGCATCAACCACCGATAGTAGGTGCTCTTGGGAACACCCAGGTCTCTGAGCACCCGACGCTTGGCCAGCGGTGATGCGGCTACACTGGCCAGGACCGTCGCCTTCTCAACGGCGCTCATCCGCTGGTACCGACGCCGTTCTGGGGCATTGGTATGGCCGTTTTTTTCAGACGGTAGACCTCGAGGGATAGCTCGGCTACCAGCTGCTTGAGCTCGCCGTTCTCCCGCTTGAGATCCTGGATCTCCTGCCGGGTGGCATCGCGCACCGTGTCACGGGACAGCCGCTCCCTGCCCGCCTCCATGAACTCCTTGGTCCACGAGTAGTAGGAGTGGGGCTTGATACCCTCCCGCCGGCACAGGTCGTTCACGGTGACCTCGCGGCGGAAGCCCTCCAGCACGATACGGATCTTCTCTTCCGGGGTGTATTTGCGCCGGGTAGCCGCTCTAACTCGTCGAACGAAGGACCTAGTCTGCTCCGACCGTTGATCGGCGGCCTCGGCCTTGCTGGCGTCTGACTGGGACATCGCTGCTCCTTTCATGAGGTACTCTACCCTCACTTCAGGAGCTCTCACCACTCTCAGACTCTCGGGTTTTCTACCCCTCTCACGTGTCCCATTATCGCTGACGGTCTACAATCGTATGTCTCGCCGCTCTCCTGGCGGTGGTCTGGCTGGCGGACTATTTCTTCCAGGATATTAACGAACCCGCCCTGGGGGTGGTCTGTGTGGTGGTGGCCCTGTTCCTGGTCCCCTTCACCATCTTCAGCATGGACCAGATGCAACCGACACAAAAACCTGCGGTACTCCTGGGCGGTTGATTTGGATGCAGCGAACGGAGACGGTCGCATATCCTAGCTGGTTTGGCGTCGCCAGCTCGTTGATCTGACGCCGAACGGCCTGATGACGGGTCCGAGTCTCAATACGTGGGCTGTGCGGTACTGTATTACAAACCTTTGAGTGGGTGGTTTCACTGTAACGGGTAGATAGAAAGTAAAGTCGGCCATTCCGGGGATGCTTACACAGAGGACGACGTACCGCAGCCATATGGAAGCACCTAAGGGCAGCCCTCCCGACTCAACTCGCCTACGAGGCGTGCTAACTCTGCTCTTTGGGCTCTGTTCATCCGTGAATTTGACAAGAAAGTGCTCCAACCGATGAACCGCTTGCCCATCAAGTCCCCACAGTAGACATGAACGCCGAGTTCATCGACCTTCCATTTGTCGAATCGCACCTTAAACGTCCGCTCGATCAGCTCTACGACGGTCTTGCCGTTGCCCAGCAGCAATTCTAGGTTCTCGTTTTCTTGCAGAATTTTCTCAAAGAACGCAGCGCCGTCACTGAGCAGCTTGCTTTGAGCATCAACCGAGCATTCCTTTGGCAATTTGCTCCATAGGGGATCCGTGGGCCATTGGACCAGGTCCAGAGAACAAGCCAAGTCCGGTCGATCAATGCCATATTTGCCGCCGTAAGTGGCTCCACACGCCCTGAGAATCGGCTCCAACACGGTGAAGTACCGGTAAGTCTTGCGCTCGAAGTATCGTGTTTTCTCTTCCCACACCCGGTTCAGGAATTGTTCGTCTAAGTCGTCGCCGTCTAAGGTCAAGCGTTCTTTGGGCAAGAAGTCATTACGGTTCCACGATCCATGCGGGTTAATGCCGACGGTTGCGGCGCGAGCGGAGGTGAAGTGACCTTCTGCTAAGGCGGGAATCGAACCCTCAGGGACACAGCAGCCATCGGGCGGCTTTGCGTTTAGAATCTGCTCTCGTATGTAGGCCGGAACAAAATCTCTCACCATATTCCCTCGTCTCAGGACGGCCAGGTGTTGTGTTCAGGTAGAGGTGGTGGGCCTGAGGGTATCGTACCGAGAACTCTGGAAATACCCTATAGGGGAGCCAACTGGCCCGCAGACCCAAGAGGCCCCTCGCTATCGTTTTATATAGACCGTAAGCTGATAGCCTACATTGGCAGGTACCGGTGGCTCATTTCAGCAGGTTCCCCAACGGCATGGCCTCATCTCGGAGAGTTGATTAGTTGGATGGAGCCGAGGCGGTTTGTAATACATTACAACGAGGCCAGAAAAAAGCGGGCCAAGGCGTACCGATTTACGAACTTTCCGGTGGGAGGTGACGCTGTAGTTGCAGGCTCTTGAGCAGCCTGCCTCTTGCCCGAGAAGGGACGTGGGCGGGGTTTGAGGCCGCTGCCCACGTCCTGCTTGTCCTTTGTCCAGCTAGCCCCGCCCGGGGTTGAGATAGGGATGAAGAGGAAGACTAGAGAGGGGTCCGGGAGTATTACCCATCGCCGCACATCATGTCTCGGGCCGCCTTCAGGTCTTCCAAGTCAGCGGCTTGGCTCACGTAGATATACTGCTCCTTCGCATCTTCCAAGTCCTCGGCGGCGGCGAACATTATCATCATGCTCTGCTCAAAGTTCGGGTCCCTTTCTTCCTGACAGTCGAGATACTCCCGGATCACACTCTCTTTGCTGTTGCTCATGCAGGCCGCGGTGGAGAGCAGTACGAGAAGGGTCAGGGCGGTGCACAACACACGGGAAATGGTCATCTGTCAGTTCTCCTCTTACCACGAGATCAGGTCCAGGCACAACTCCCCCTTGCAGGTCAGCCGGTGTCCCCCAAACACCACGTCCTCCGAGACCACCGGCGCCGCCCCCTCCACCAGTTGTCACTCGCCCCTGACCTTGGGGTGCAGCCAACCCAGGGATGCGTCCTCGCTGCTTGGCCCCGCCGCACTGCGAGTCCACATCGACGTCCGTGGTGGCGGCGTGGTAGGAGCCCGGTTGGACCACCACAGTCGGCGAGTTGAAACTTAGCAGAATGGTATCATAGATGGTCGAGGGGGGGGTCACCAGACTTGACGAAATCAAGAACCTTCATTCGGCGGACGCAATAGCAACGGAAAACTCAGGTACTCGTGGGCGGTCGATTTGGGTCCATTCAAGCCAGGTCGGTAAAGCAGACTCACAATGGGTGTGTCACGTCGTTCCCGATGAACTGTTCGAGTCTCCTCATGTGGGATTGACCGTATCAGGGCGAGATGGCTAGGACCCTGCGGCCTCCAGTTCACTGAGAGCAAACGTTGAGCATAGCAATAGACTCAGAATAGCCTTCGAAAAAACGTCGCGGACTCCTCATATCCAATACTCCTATAAAAGGAGGCGGCTCTTCTAGTAGCTAACGCTACCAGCTTACTGCCCCTATTGTTGCTCCATTCCTCAAAGCTCTCCATTAGCGCTTTGCCAATGCCCCTTCTACGCAAAGGTTCTTTGACCGTGATCTCCTCGACCCAAGCAACTCTGCCATTTGCATAGAACGTGTAGTGATCGAAGCCGAGACAATACCCAACGACCTCCCCGCTGACCTCGGCAACGCTCAGATTCGCACTATCAGTCCCAATGATGTCAGCCAGCGCGATCTCAAACGCTGCCCTCTCAGGTACGAATGATGTAGCGAACTCTTCGGCGAGGCTAAACAGTACTTCGGCATCGCCATCGGTCGCCGTCCTGATCGATATAGTCGATAGTCTCTCTGCCATTTCGATGACGGAACGTTTCAGCGGTGAATATCACCTCTGGCGCATAGTAGCCTAAATGTCGAGGCTAAACCTTATCACGAAGGGTCTTGATTTCGTCAAGTCTGGTGGGCCTACGTGTACTGAATTGAGCCTGTCTCAGAAGTCTGATCTGGCAATGGGTATGTCGTCAGGTGTACCTTCGAAGCGAGATCAATTGGGGGGATACTGATATGCCGCTTCGACCGATGGGCCGAGAGCAGATGTGGATGTTGCCGCCGACGCTTGACGAGTTGTTGCCGTTGGATCATCCGGCGCGGTTCGTCGCCGAGTTCGTCGATGCTGTGGGTCGAGATGCCTGGGCGGAGCTTGGCGTGGACATAGACGGGGAGGTCCTGGGAGCGCCAGCCTACCATCCCCGTGCACTGTTGAGTGTATGGCTGTACGGCTTCATGACCGGTGTGCGCTCCTGCCGGAAGCTGGAGACGGCCTGCCGGGACCAGATTCCGTACCTGTGGTTGACCGGGTGGCAGCATCCCGATCACAACACTCTGTGGCGGTTCTACAAAGGGCATCGGCACGCCATGAGGAAGCTGTTCGAGCGCTCGGTGCGCACGGCAGTGGCCATGGCGTTGGTGGAT